>NZ_JAVQNP010000027.1:0-1164888 GCF_031798995.1 Acinetobacter sp. V104_13
GCTACAGCAGCAGATAAATCAGGTAATGCTACAGCACCAAAAACCATTGTTGCACCAGACACTACTGCACCTTCAAGCTTAACTGCAACGATTGATACTGCGGGTAAAGTGGTTACAGGTACGACTGAAGTAGGTGCAAGAGTGACAGTAGAACAAGTAACTGCTGTTTATAAAGAAGTAACTGTTTTAGAAACCCAATCTGTTTTGAATGAGACAGTACAGTCAAATTATTTATCGAAAACATATTCTTTCGAAGTTACAGGTACAAATGCACATGTTTCTTTAAATTTGAGCTCTTCGACTAATTCACTTTCTGGTAGTTATAGCTCAACTCTTTCTGGTGCGAGTTTAAATACAAGTCTAACTGGTAGTATCTCTCAAGCTGGAAACGGAAATTACAGTATTGATCTAGCACAAGGTTCAGTATTAGCATCTGGAACCTATACTTTGACAGTAAATTATTCTAGTTCAATGGTCCCTGTTATAAATGTAAATGTAACGCAAGAAGTGCCAAAAACTATTTTAGAAGTAGACCATTACGAAACAAAAGTTGTAGGCACAGCTCATGCAGATGAGGCAGGAAATTATTCTATTACTCTTGATAAAGCTTACTTAAATGGCGAAAGCTTAAGCGTAACGGCAGCAGATCAATCGGATAATAAAACTGAAGCGAAAGAGGTTATTGCACCAGATAGTACGCCACCAATTTTGCATCAACCAACTATTCAAGGTGGATGGGCTGAAGGGCAATCAGTACAAGGTACAACTGAAGCAAATGCCACAATAATTGTTAAAAATGCTGCAGGTGATGTAATCGGTTCGGCAATAGCTGATGCATCTGGGTATTACAATGTAATTTTGAATACGGTTTATGAAGATGGTGAACTATTAAAAGTAATTGCTGCGGATGCTAAAGGTAATGAAAGTTCAATTAATATAAATGCACCTGATACTACGGCACCTATATTGGCTAATTTGTTTAATTACGATGTTAGTACAGATAAAATTATTTTTAATGCGCCAAGTGATAGTTATGCTGTTGAGCAAAAAATTGATGGTGCTTGGGTTCACGTAAATATTGAGGAAAAATTCGATTGGTTAAATGTAGAATATAGGGTAACTGCTACAGATCAAGCTGGGAATAGTTCTCAACCACTAACTACTATAATTAATACTGTATCAGGAACTTACAAGCCAACAGACTCTACATTTACTCAAATTATTAAAGGATCTACAGGAAATGATTATCTATATGGTGGCAATGGAGATGACTCGTTAATTTCTAATGGAGGTTCTGATAGTTTATACGGTGGATCCGGGAACGATACACTGATTTATGGTGGTAATTCCCCGAATGTATATACAGGATTAATTGGCGAAGCAGGGAGTGATACCTATATTGTAGATAAAGCATTATTAGGGTCGTTAAGTTATGTTCATATCTTAGATAATACAAATGAACAAAATACACTTTATTTAAAATCAGTTTCAGCTGATGAAATTATCTTAAAACAAGCTAGTGCAGATAGAATTATTACATTTAATGATTCAACTGCCACCATTCATTTTGGTGAGGGGCAATTATCCTCAATTGTATTTGACGATGGAACAGTTTGGAATAAAGCACAAATTGAAGCCAATATTATCGGTAGATTATTAGGTTCAGATGGAGATGATCATTTACAGGCAGATGCTAATTATTCCGTAATTTATGGTCTAGGTGGTAATGATACGATACAAGGTGGTGGTCAGAATGATTATCTATATGGTGGCAATGGAGATGACACGTTAATTTCTAATGGAGGTTCTGATAGTTTATACGGTGGATCCGGGAACGATACACTGATTTATGGTGGTAATTCCCCGAATGTATATACAGGATTAATTGGCGAAGCAGGGAATGATACCTATATTGTAGATAAAGCATTATTAGGGTCGTTAAGTTATGTTCATATCTTAGATAATACAAATGAACAAAATACACTTTATTTAAAATCAGTTTCAGCTGATGAAATTATTTTAAAACAGGCTAGCGCGGATAGAGTTATTACGTTCAATGATTCAACTGCCACCATTCATTTTGGTGAGGGACAATTATCATCTATTGTATTTGATGATGGAACAGTCTGGGATAAGGCACAAATTGAGCAACATATTGCCAAAACTGTACTGGGTACAACTGGTAATGATGTATTTGAGGCAATTACAGCAGATCAAACTTATTCATATACTTTAAATGCGGGCACAGACACGTTAATTTTTAATGTTCTTGATAATACAGATAATTTAGGCGGAAATGCTAAGAGTGAGTGGACGGATTTTAATCTCGTAGAGAATGATAAAATTGATTTGTCTCAATTGCTTATAAATGAAAATGGAAATCTTCAAGATTATATTTCTGTAAAAGATACTGAGGTGGGGCTAATTATTTCAGTTGATAGAGATGGGTCTAGTCAATCTACGTATCATTCGCAAGAACTAATTTTGCTTACTGGTAAGCATGATACTTTAGAGAACTTAATAGCTTCAAATACCTTTATTCACTAAGTTGTTTAATAATAGACTAAAAAAGAGACCAGTTAATGGTCTCTTTTTTTTAACTCCCAACGATCCGCTTCTCAAGCATCTCCATAAAAGTTTTTAAAATAATATTGTGGTTTTTGCCCTTGTGAGTAATTAAACAAATGGGTGTGCTGTAATGCATTTTCTCCTTTGAAACAGCTTGCATAAAACCATCTTCAACCCATTTTTTTGCATAGTGGTCGGGTAAAAAACCCAAGAATTTTCCAGTTAAAATCAGAAATGCGATGCCTTCACGGTCACTTGCTGTCGCCTTACAGTCTAAAAGCTGATGCAACTTTGCTGCTTCTGGTGTGATCGCATAATTAGGAAGGACCGCTTGCCATGTTTTTAACTCATCTAGATTCATATTGCTGCACTGGCTAAACAACGGATGGTTTTTGCCACAGTACAAAAATGAACTTTCACTATATAAGTCGAAATAGTCTAGACCAGACAAAGGTGTAACAAGTGGAATAACACCTGCGTGCAAACGGTTATCGAGTACACGGCATTCAATATCTGACAAAGTACTCATACTAATGTTAATAATAACCTCGGCATGTTCCTCTGCAAGTTGGGTCAACGTATTGGTGATATAGCCTCTAGGCATAGTCACAAGATTGTTAATAATCCCGATATTAAACTCACCCTTAAGGCGGTTATGCATTTGATTGACTTTAGAACGAAAGTCTTCAATCGCCGCTGTGAGTACTTCGATATATTCTAAAATTTCCCGTCCTTCATCGGTCAAGGCAAACCCAGCACGGCCTCGCTGACATAGTCGAATGCCTAAACGATTTTCTAAATCACTCATATGCAAACTAATTGCAGAACGACTAATACCTAAAATACTTTCGGCAGATGTAAAGCTGTGACAGTCGCAAACCATTTTAAATATTTTAAGTAATTTAATATCAAAATCAGTGACTTGATTTAATTTTTTAGGTTTCATTTAGTTTTGTTTTTTTAAATCTAAACTCAAGATAATTTGAATTTATCAAACTTATCACGCTATGTACACTCAAACCATAATTTGAAAATAAACAGGAATGGTTATGTTTGATACGGATAAATTCAGCGACTCAGAGCATACTTTGGATGCGGTTCAAACTAATAATAATATGCATATAAATTATCAGGCGCACTGGATGCCTTTTTCAGCAAATCGAAACTTTGCTAAAGACCCGCGCATGATTGTGGGTGCAAAAGGATCATACCTAATTGATGATTCGGGCCGTGAAATTTATGACTCACTTTCAGGCTTATGGACTTGTGGTGCTGGTCATACGCTTCCTGAAATTCAACAAGCGGTGAGTGCTCAATTAGGTCAGCTCGACTACTCGCCAGCTTTTCAGTTTGGTCATCCGTTGTCTTTTAAGTTGGCAGATAAAATTGTTCAGCATATGCCTGAAAAATTACAACATGTTTTCTTTACCAACTCAGGTTCAGAGTCGGCAGATACTGCCATCAAAATGGCACGTGCATATTGGCGTATTAAAGGTAAACCGAGCAAAACCAAACTGATTGGTCGTGCACGTGGCTATCATGGTGTAAACGTTGCGGGAACAAGCTTAGGTGGGATTGGTGGCAACCGTAAAATGTTTGGTCAGCTTATGGATGTAGACCATTTACCGCATACCTTGCAGCCGAATTTAACTTTTACCAAAGGCTGTGCAGAAACAGGTGGAGTAGAACTTGCCAATGAAATGCTTAAGTTAATTGAGCTGCACGATGCTTCAAATATTGCAGCCGTCATTGTGGAGCCTGTTTCTGGTTCAGCAGGTTGTATTGTACCGCCAACAGGCTATTTACAACGTTTAAGAGAGATCTGTGATCAGCATGACATCTTGTTAATTTTTGATGAAGTAATTACAGGTTTTGGGCGTTTAGGAACTTGGACAGGGGCAGAGTACTTTGGGGTAACACCAGATATTTTGAACTTTGCGAAACAGGTGACCAATGGTGCTATTCCTTTAGGTGGTGTGGTGGCAAGCCATGAAATTTACTCAGCTTTTATGCAACAAGACTTACCAGAGCATGCCATTGAATTTACCCATGGCTATACCTATTCGGCACATCCGGTTGCTTGTGCGGCTGCTTTAGCTGCGCTTGAAGTTTTAGAGAAGAAAAACTTGTTAGCTCAATCTGCGGCGTTAGCACCAACCTTTGAAAAAAAGTTGCATGGCTTAAAAGGCGCACCGCACATTTTAGATATTCGTAATTGTGGTTTGATTGGTGCTTTGCAGTTAGCTCCGCGTGATGGCGATGCCACCATCCGAGGTTTTGAGCTTGGTATGAAACTTTGGAAGGAAGGGTTCTATGTTCGCTTTGGAGGCGACACGCTTCAGTTCGGCCCAATGTTTAACAGTACAGAAGCAGATATTGACCGCTTAATGAATGCCGTGGGTGATGCGCTTTATCAAGTGAATTAAGGCTTATAGACATTTTAAGAGCATTGGTAGCGTTATAGATGTTCTTTAAAAACCAAATGAAAAAGCAGTTTGATCTAAAAACTAATTGTAGTAAGGAGTAACAACAATGACAAATGGCCTAGAAGATTTTAGCTATGAAGAAGTTTCAACTGAAAATAGTACGCATAGTGAACAAGCCAAAAAAGTACTAGGGCATTTCATTCAAGGAAGAATTGTATCTAAAACGGCAAGAAAACAGCCAGTTTACAATCCTGCGACGGGTGAAATTAGTAAAGAAGTCGAAATTGCAGATACTCAAACGGTAAATGAAGCAGTTCAGGCAGCCGAGCAAGCATTTCCTGCATGGCGCGATACACCAGTCATTAAACGTGCGCGTGTCATGTTTAAGTTCAAACAACTATTAGAACAAAATGCTGAAAAGATTTGTGCTTTGATTGGGCAAGAGCACGGTAAAATTTCCCATGATGCTCAAGGCGAATTACAACGTGGTATTGAAAATGTTGAATACGCGTGCGGCGCACCAGAGCTTTTAAAAGGGGAATATTCAAAAAATGTCGGTCCAGATATCGACTCATGGAGCGAGTTCCAACCTTTAGGTGTTGTGGCTGGAATTACACCGTTTAACTTCCCAGCCATGGTGGCTTTATGGATGTTCCCAATGGCACTGGTCTGCGGTAACTGCTTTATTTTAAAACCTTCTGAAAAAGCGCCTTCTGTGGTTTTATACCTTGCAGAATTATTAAAACAAGCGGGTTTACCTGACGGCGTGTTTAACGTGGTGAATGGTGACAAAGAAGCGGTAGATGCCTTATTGCATCATTCGCGTATTCAGGCGGTTAGCTTTGTGGGTTCAACACCAATTGCTGAATATATTTACCGTACAGCAACATCCACGGGCAAACGTTGCCAAGCATTAGGTGGGGCAAAAAACCACGCGATTATCATGCCTGATGCCGATATCGATAACGTAGTAACTTCATTGTTAGGCGCAGCTTTTGGTTCTTCAGGTGAACGTTGTATGGCACTCTCGGTAGCAGTTGCTATTGGTGACGAAGTTGCCGATGTAGTCATTGATAAGCTAACTCAAGAAATGAAAAAATTGAAGTTCGGCAACTATGCAGATGCAAGCAACGACTTTGGGCCACTTATTACCCAAGCACATAAAGACAAGGTACAAGCCTATATTCAAAGTGCAGAACAGCAAGGCGCAAAAATTGTAGTAGATGGTCGTGATGCAAAACCGACAGGCTATGAAAAAGGCTTCTTTGTTGGTCCAACTTTAATTGATCAAGTCACGCCGAACATGACCAGCTACCAACAAGAAATTTTTGGTCCTGTGTTGCAAGTTATGCGTGTGAATACTATGCAAGAAGCCATGCAACTCATTAACGACCATGAATATGGCAACGGTACTTGTATCTATACCCGTGATGGGGAAGCAGCACGTTATTTTAGCAGTCATATTCAAGTTGGTATGGTTGGTATTAATGTGCCTTTACCGGTACCTGTTGCTTACCATAGCTTTGGTGGTTGGAAGCGTTCATTATTCGGTGATTTACATGCTTATGGTCCAGATGGTGTCCGTTTTTACACACGCCGTAAAACCATTACGCAACGTTGGCCATCTGCTCAGGTCCGTGAAGCAAAACAATTTTCAATGCCAACTTTAAATTAATTATTGCAACAAGGGGAAAACAATAAGTTTTCCCTTTTTCATTATCGTAGGATTTTAAACATGTAATAGATTGTTTTTATAAATATATTTTTAAGGATTGAAATATGAATAATGATACAACAAAAAAATTAGGCGAAGGACTTTCAAATCGCCATATCACAATGATTAGTATTGGCGGTGTTATTGGTGCAGGTTTATTTGTCGGTTCATCCTCTGCAATTGCCAAGGCGGGCCCAGCAGTAATTCTTGCATACCTCATTACCAGCATTATGGTATTTCTGGTGATGCGAATGTTAGGTGAAATGGCCGTTTTAGAGCCGGACACTGGTTCATTTTCTACATATGCCCGTAAAGCGATTGGTCCTTGGGCAGGCTTTACCATTGGTTGGTTATATTGGTGGTTTTGGGTGCTTGCGATTCCGGTTGAAGCCATTGCAGGCGCTGAAATTTTACATTCGTGGTTTCCGAACGTTTCAGTTTCTATCTATGCGTTCTGTTTTATTGTGTTTTTAAGCTTGGCCAACTTTTTTAGTACTAAAAGTTTTGGTGAGTTTGAGTTCTGGTTTTCTCTAGTCAAAGTAGTGGCCATTATTGGTTTCATTATTATTGGTATTTTGGCAATTTCAGGTATTTGGCCTTTAGCTAAAAATGTTAGTGGAGTTGCCAATTTATATAACAACGCTGGGTTTATGCCGCACGGTATGGGAGGCATTTTATCTGCCATTTTAATTACGGCATTTTCATTCTTTGGTGTAGAAATTGTCTCGATTGCCGCAGCAGAGTCATCAAACCCTAAACAGAAAATCAGACGCGCTACCAATTTGGTGTTGTACCGTATTATCCTTTTCTTTGTGGTCTCAATGTTTATTGCCGTTTCACTTGTCGATTGGCGTTCACCAGATTTACAGAAATACGGGACATTCCAATATGTTTTAATGAGCTTGAACGTACCGGGTACTAAACTCATGATTGATACGGTCGTGTTTATCGCCGTTGCGAGTTGTATGAATGCTGCGATTTATACGTCCTCTCGTATGCTATTTCGTTTGGGCACTCGTAGTGAAGCGCCACAAGCTGTAACTAAAATCAATTATGCGGGTGTACCTGCAATAGCTGTGTTTTCTTCAACTTTTATTGGTTTAGTATGCTGTATCATTAATTATGTATTCCCTGGAAAAGTATTTGGCTTATTGCTTTCAAGCACAGGGTCAATTGCTTTACTGGTGTACTTAGTTATTGCGTTCTCACAACTACGTTTAAGACATAAGCTCGAGGCAGCTGGAGCCGAAATACCATTTAAAATGTGGTTATTCCCATGGCTTACTTGGTTTGTGATTATTATTATTTTAAGTGTGTTGGCTTATATGTTCTTATCGCCAGCATATAGTTATGAAACCACATTATCTTTAGGGGTAACTTCGCTTGTGGTTGTTTGTGGGTTGTTCGTTACGCGAAAGCGTAAAGCAACCAGAGCGGTTGCCATGAATTTAGATTAATTAAAAAAGAGACCATAAAAGGTCTCTTTTTTCTCTCATATTCCAAGGTTTAGACTAATTATTTAGTCGTATCAATAGAGACTAAAACCGATAAACCTGGACGTAATAATTTAACGTCTTTTTGATTTTCAATAAGCTTGATTCGTAAAGGTAGACGCTGAACAATCTTGGTAAAGTTACCTGTTGCATTGGTCGCCGAGATCGGAGAAAAAAATGCGCCAGTAGATGGAGAGAAGCTGTCTACCACACCTTTTAGCTCAACGTTATAAGCATCTACATAGACATTAACTGGTTGTCCGATCTTGATCTTTTTTAACTCAATTTCACGGAAGTTAGCTTCTACATAAACCTGATCTAAAGGAACAATCACCATGAGTGGATTACCAGCGCTCACAAAGTTACCTACGTTAGCTGACTTTTGACCAATCATGCCATCAATAGGTGCACGTACTTCTGTATAGCTCAAATTCAGTTTTGCTTTATCAAGTGCCGCTTGGGCTTGTTTAAGGGCAGCTTGTTTGGCTTGTACCTGAATCTTGTATTGGTTGAGCTGATACTGTGCATCAATCACTTTTTCTTTACTGCTGTCTAAGTCAGCATATTGTTCAGTCAATGTAGTCTTAGACTGCTGGGTAATTAATCTAGATTCCGCTCCAAGTGCTTGTAGTTGCTCATAACGCGCCGTATTGTCTTTTGTGAGCTTAATTCCAGCTTCTACTTTTCTTAGCTGTGCTTCAGTTTCTCTAATAACAGTCGGTTGTCTATCAACTGCGAGCATCGCTTCACTCAGGTCAGCTTGTGCTTTTGCATAATTAGATTCAGCTTCAGCTAAAGCAGCTTGATAATCACGTGCATCGATTCTTGCTAAAAGTTGGCCTTTTTTTACGGTTTGATGGTCTTTAATATAAATTTCTTCAATATTGCCAGACACTTTAGAGGCAATGGTTGAGTACTCTACATCCACACGCGCATCGTCTGTTTCAATAATCGAAGATGGTAAAAATATAAGTTTTAAAACCCACAAAATAGATGCTAAGACAATAATAAACGCAATAGCCATAACCCAATGCTTTTTGAGAAATTGCACCTTGGTTAACTTGGGCGGTTCGGTATGGGGGGTGTCTTGGGCTTCGAGAGTACTCATAAAGATTTTCCTGAGTTATGACTATTCATTAACTTAATGAGAGCAATACGTGGCGGATAAGTTCGAACTGGCAAAATCAACATCACAATGAACAAAATAGCAGTAAGGCCAGCTAAGATTAGATATTGATCGCTAATCACTAAGACAGATTGCTGGGCCTGAATCGCAGAATTTAGGGCAGATAAACCACCTGAAACACGATCTGCACCATTTGCAGTGAGCACAGGTGGAGTAAGTGGGTTAATAACAGGGCCTTGAATATTTTGGAAAACATGTTGAGCAGTATTTTCAATCAGTCGTGTTGAATGATATTCACCGCGCACTCGATTGACCCAGTCCAAAATACACACACACAGTACACCGCTAATCGCACGCGGGGTATTAATCATAGGGGATGCATAAATTGCCATGGTTGGGTGAACACTGTTTGTACCCATCATTAAGAGCGAGAGCACGACACAGGTTTGCCCCAGACATGAGATTGCATGCCAAAAATAAAATTGGTCTTGATTCCATGTGGTATCAAGTTGACTTGCACCTAGGCAACCAGCAATGACCAGAAGTAAACCAAACCCGTGTACGTATCGGCTATCCACCCAAGCTTGATTTAAAAGCTTCACAACAATAGGAATATAGATAAATTGCAATGCCGCAATTTGTAAGCCAATCCACATGGTCTGAGTGGGTTTATAGCCATGCACTGCACTTAAGTAATTGAGTGGTAATGTGCTGGTGGACATACCAATAATGACAAAGCAAAAGAGTGCAAAAACAGCATAAGCAAAATTTCTGATTTCGAGCATTTGCGGTTTAATGAGTGGTGACGGATAACGCCACTCATGTATGAAAAACCAAGGTAAAGTAATCGCACTAATTAAGGCTAGTACACAAATTAATTGGGAATGGAACCAATCTAAATGATTGCCATGCAACAACATTGTGCTCAGGCTCGCTAAGCTAATAATCGCTAAAATGGCACCCATCCAATCGTAAGTTTTTATTCTTGAATAATTCAATGGATCTTGGGGAATCCCAAAATAAACCAGTGCAGCGCTTAGCGCACAAAACGGAATGGTTTGGAAAAATATCATTTTCCAACCAACCACATCTAAATAAAACGCAGAGAGTGCGGCACTTAAGTTGGGAAAGAACGTCGCAGTTAATGCATAGCAGGCTAATCCCCATAGTCTAATATCAGGTCCTAAAAATCTAAGCGCACAGGCCATGAGTAAAGGAATGGTTAAACCATTGGCGAGGCCTTGTAAGCCACGTAATAGATAAAAGATTTCGATATTTGGACTAAAAGGAATTAAAACGCTAGAAAAAAGGCAAAGTCCTATAGCAAAAAGAAGAACTCTGCGCATAGAAAAAATGACTGCCCAACTCGTAGACAGGATCATTCCAATAATCATTGCACTTGCGTAAATACTGTTAACCCAATAACCCGAGTCGACACTAATGCCCATTGCACCTCGAATGTCGACTAAAGTAATGCTGGTAATTCGGTTATTAAATTCAACAGTCATTGCAGCAAATATTGCACCTGCTAAACCGATGAGTGGCTTTGTATTCATCTTTTACCTTAAATCTTAAACATCAATTCATTGCACGGAGTAGATATTTACTGTACTGTACCGATCGGTACTCTACTCTTTAATTAAATTTCCGTCAATTCTCGATTTTGAACTTTTCGATGAGTTACACTTAGAACGAAATCGCTAAAATTTTTATAAGGTCAATATGTCTGGTTTAACGAAAGCTCATGAAAAAGATCAAAAAATTCTGGATGCAGCAACAAAGTTTTTTTTGATCCACGGCTTTAGTGGAACAACGACCGACATGATTCAAAAGGAAGCGGGGGTTTCAAAAGCTACCATGTATGGTTGCTATAAGAATAAAGAAGCGATGTTTGCAGCGGTGATCGAACGTCAATGTACCAACATGCAAAAACAAATTATTTTAGTTGAGACAAAAGCCGACAATTTACGCTCAGCTCTAACTGAAATTGGGAAGACCTATCTGTGTTTTATATTATCGCATTCAGGCTTGGCTTTTTTTAGGGTTTGTATTGCAGAAGCGGTAAGATTCCCTGAGTTATCTGAAAAATTCTTTGAGTTGGGTCCACAGCGTCTAGCAAATATCATTGCAGGATATCTAGTAAAATCCGTTAAACAGGGCGAAATTGAATTAAGCTCTTCTTCAGAAGTTGCTGCGAATATATTTTTATCGCTATTAAGAAGTGATGCTCATCTAAAATGTTTGACGCATCCTGATTATTTAATATCAGAGAATGAAATTAGTACTTGGGTTGAGTATGCGGTTGATTTGTTTTTAAAAAATATCAATTACAAACCAAATTAATTTAGGAAATTTTATTCTATCTATAAGATCTGGATGTAGAAATAAAAAAGAGACCAGTTTGTGGTCTCTTTTTTATTTATTAGATCGCTTCTCTGGTCATCTCACCATTCACCAATCTTAAAATCTGCAACGGGTTGCTATCTTTTAAAGCCTCTGGCAACAAACTTTGCGGATAGTTTTGATAACACACAGGTCTTAAGTAACGGTCAATGGCCAAGGTTCCGACTGAGGTGCCTCTTGCATCTGAAGTGGCTGGGTATGGTCCGCCGTGTACCATGGCATCACAAACTTCTACACCTGTTGGGTAGCCATTTATGAGTAATCGACCAGCTTTTTCCTCTAGCACAGGAACCACATCTGCAAACTCGGTTAAGTCTGCCTCATCGGCAATTAAAGTCGCAGTCAGCTGACCATTCATGCTTTGTAAGGCCTGAATGAGTTGGGCTTTATCTTCAACTTCAATGATGACTGTGGTTGGCCCAAAGATTTCTTCTTGTAAAAGTTGGTCACCCGCCAGTAAAAGCTCAACATCCGCTTTAAACAGTTGTGGCTGCGCCTGATTACCTTGCTGGGTTTGACCTGCCAAATGTTTAATGCCTTGATGCTCAGTTAAATGGTCAAGACCTGCGGTATAACTTTTTAAAGTGCCGGCATTCAGCATAGTCTGCGCAGGCTTAGCACCCATAATTTCAGTCAGGTTGCTAATGAGCTGAGTAAATTCGGCTGATTTAATACCTAAAATTAAACCCGGATTGGTACAGAACTGACCACAGCCGAGCACTACTGAATCTGCCAAGTCCTGTGCAATTTTTTCTCCACGGTTTTTTAAGGCTTCTGGCAACATCAACATCGGGTTAATACTGCTCATTTCTGCAAATACAGGAATCGGTTGTGGACGGGCTGCGGCCATATCACATAAAGCTCGTCCACCACGTAATGAACCTGTAAAACCCACAGCCTGTATTAAAGGGTGCTTCACTAAAGGTTCACCCACACCATTACCATAGATCATGTTAAATACGCCTTTAGGCATATTTGATTTTTCTACTGCACGTTCAATTGCCTGAGCGACAAAGTCCGCTGTCGCCATATGCCCACTATGCGCTTTGACTACCACCGAACAACCTGCGGCGAGTGCCGAAGCAGTGTCGCCACCCGCAGTTGAGAATGCTAAAGGAAAGTTACTTGCCCCAAAGACCGCAACAGGACCAACACCGATTTTAATCTGGCGCAGGTCTGGGCGAGGTAAAGGCTGACGCTCAGGTAAAACGGTATCAATACGAGCACCTAAAAAGTCGCCACGGCGCAGCACTTTGGCAAATAAACGCATTTGTCCACTGGTACGGGCACGTTCACCTTGTAAGCGTGCAAGTGGCAAAGCGGTTTCCTGTGAGACGATTTCTAGAAAGTCTGTACCCAAAGCATCGAGCTCATCGGCAATATTTTCTAAAAAGGTAGCACGCTGTTCAGGTGAAGTATGGCGGTAAGTTTTAAATGCTTGACTGGCTGCTTCACAGGCCTGATTAACCTCTTGTTCGGTTGCATGGAGAAACTCATAAGGCAAAGTTTCGCCAGTCGTTGCATTTACACTTTTTAGTAAAGTGGAACTTTGTGCACTACGTGAACCGCCAATAAAGTTGTGTCCGATAATGGTCATAATAGAATCCTGAAATTAATGAGAATGCCGTGGCAGGTTATTTTGATTGATCACACGCATATATAACGTTGCAGGCTCTAAACAGCCACCTGTTGATAATTGGCCAACCATGTTGCGATACATTTCTTGCCAAGGCGTTTGAGATGTAGAGACAGTGGGTTTCCATTCCTGACGGCGTTTGTCTAACTCTTCGTCTGCAATGAGGACATTTACTGAGCGTTTATTTAGATCAATGCGCAAACGATCATTAGTTTTTAATAAAGCAATGCCGCCGCCTACCGCGGCTTCAGGTGACATATTTAAGATAGAAGGGCTAGCAGATGTTCCACTTTGACGGCCGTCGCCTAGGCAAGGCAGAGAGTCAATTCCTTTTTTAATTAATTCTGCGGGTGGGGCCATATTTACCACTTCCGCACTACCTGGATAGCCAACTGTTCCAGCGCCTCGAATGACCAAAATACAATGCTCATCAATATCTAGGGCTGGATCATTAATTCGTGCGTGGTAATCCTCTGGTCCTTCAAAAACGATTGCACGTGCTTCAAAGCTATTTTCACTATTTGGGTCAGATAAATAGGTTTTCTTAAATGCTTCGCCCACTACAGACATTTTCATGATGGCACTATCAAAGAAATTGCCACTCAGCACAATAAAACCTGCACCATGTTTTAATGGTTGTTCATATGGGAAAATGACATCTGCATTTGAAGTTTTTGCATTTTTAGCAATTTCTCCTATTGTTTTGCCACTGACGGATGCACAGTCTTCATGTAAAACGCCCGCTTTTTGTAATTCATGTAAAACAGCAGGAACACCGCCAGCACGGTGAAAACCTTCACCCAAATATTTACCCGCAGGCATGCAGTTCACAATGAGCGGAATATTTTCTCCAACGCGTTGCCAGTCTTCTAAACTCAGCTCAATACCCATATGACGAGCAATTGCAATTAAATGAGGAGGGCAGTTACTCGACGCGCCTAATGCTGAAGCTACTGCTATGGCATTCTCAAATGATTGTTTGTTCATGATTTTAGATGGACGTAAATCTTCTAAAACCATTTCACATATTCTTTTGCCGGTCATATAGGCCATTTGCCCGCGTTCGCGATAAGGCGCTGGAATGCTTGCACATGTCGGTAAAGACATACCTAAAGCTTCTGCTAATGCATTCATTGAAAGTGCAGTACCCATGGTATTGCAATGCCCAACTGAAGGTGAGGCGGAAGTCGTCATTTCCATGAAGCCTTCATAGTCGATTTCACCTGTGGCAAGTAAATTTCTTGCATGCCAAAGTACCGTGCCTGAGCCAATTAACTCACCTTTAAAATGACCATCTAACATTGGCCCACCAGATAACACGATTGACGGTATATCTGTTGTTGCGGCTGCCATTAAACAAGCAGGTGTCGTTTTATCGCAGCCCGTTGTTAGTACCACGCCATCAAGTGGATAGCCATGTAAGATTTCAACTAAACCTAAGTAAGCTAAATTTCTATCGAGTGCAGCAGTAGGTCGACGAGACTGTTCAGCAATCGGGTGAACCGGAAATTCCATAGGAATACCGCCCGCATCTCGAATGCCTGCTTTCACACGTTCAGCAAGCTCTTTGTGGTGACGATTACACGGGGTCAAATCACTACCAGTTTGTGCGATACCAATAATAGGGCGGCCTGATTGTAGCTCGGCACGGGTCAGGCCATAATTCATGTAACGCTCAACATAGAGTGCAGTCATGTCAGCATGTGTAGGATCATCAAACCATTCTTGGCTACGTAAAAAAATCCGTTTATCTTGATCATTCATTTTTAGATCCTTCTACTGATCTCGCTCAGCAATTTAATTTTTCAAGTGATGAATATTACGATTGAACCAGTCGATAATACGTGAAAATTATAGTAATTCGCGTTGTTTTAAATTGTGCATCAAAGCATTTATGCCAAAATTCCACGGCATTGCTTTATCACTGGTCATGACTGTGTTGTATAAAGTGCCGAGTTTAGGTGAATGAATACGGACCACATCTCCGACTTTATGGGTAAAGCCAGCGCCAGCTTGTTCTCGATCTTGAGTAGGTGCAAATAAAGTACCTAAGAACAAAACAAAACCGTCTGGATATTGGTGGTTTTCATTGAGGGTTTGTTGAATTAAATCTTCAGGGTCTCGGCTAATTTGCGACATAGAGCTCACCCCATTAAGCACAAAGTTATCTGTCCCTTCAATTTTCAGTTCAACATCACAAGTACGGATATCATTTAAAGTAAAAGTATGATCAAAAAGACGAATAAATGGACCAATTGCACAAGATGCGTTGTTATCTTTTGCTTTACTCAACAGTAGGGCACTACGACCTTCAAAGTCCCGTAAATTAACGTCATTACCTAAAGTAGCGCCTAAAATTTTACCGTGGCTATTTGCAACTAATACGACTTCCGGTTCTGGATTATTCCACTCAGACTTTGGGTGAATACCAATATTTTGGCCTGTTCCCACAGCTGCTAAAACAGGTGCTTTGGTAAAAATTTCAGCGTCGGTACCAATACCTACCTCAAGATATTGAGACCACATTTTTTGTTCAATTAAATATTCTTTAAGTTGAAGTGCTTTTTCAGAACCGGGTTCAATTGTTTTTAAATTATCACCAATTACGCCTTGCACAACTGCACGGATCGATTGAGCTTTTTGTGCATCGCCGCCCGCTTGTTCTTCAATCACACGCTCTAGCATGCTTGCGGCAAAAGTAACACCAGCTGCTTTAATCACTTGCAGGTCAATAGGGGCTAAAAAATATGCCTTGTTTGTATCTGGTTCAGCGACTGTATTGGCAAACAATTCATCAATTGAGCCAACTAATTTTCCTTCAATTTCAGCTAAAGCTTTTAAAGGATCTGAACTCTCAAGTAACTGGGAAATCGTGTGGAACTTTTCAGAAATATCAAAAACCTGATCACCTTTTAAAAGAATCGGAGATGGACCAGAAATTTGATTTGGAATCCACGCGCGACCAATTAAACATCCTTGGGTAGCGTCGTCTGGTAATGAGTTCTGGGAATTTAACGTAAAGTTCATTTAAAGCATCCTTCTTTTATTTGAAATCATGATATGTTTCTTATTTAATAAACACCAATCGTAATAATTTAATTATTAATAACGAAAAGTTATCGAAAAGGATTTTTGAAAATGGCTGATTTGACTTACACAAGCTTAAATAATTGGTTGAAATTTAAACATTTGGTGTTGTTGGAAACTTTGGCGAGAACCAATAACATGCATTTGGCCGCCGAGCAGATGAATTTAAGTCAGCCAGCGGTGAGTAAAATGCTGAAGGAAATAGAAGGATTACTGGGCTTTCCTGTTTTTGAACGGTTACCCCGAAATATGCCAGTAACAGCATTGGGTGAACATGTCATTCGATATGCCCAGCGTGTGTTAAATGATGCAAAGCATTTTGTAGAAGATATTGAAATTTTACGATTAGGTGGTCACGGTTTTTTAAAAGTTGGTGGTATTTTTGCCGCAACCGCAGTGGTGATTCCAAACTCAATTATTGAGATCAAAAAACAATGGCCGTTACTTTCTATCGATGTTGTTGAGCAAACCAGTGACCATTTAATGGAAATGCTAAGTGAGCATACTTTAGATTTAGCCATAGGTCGTTTTACCGATGTGACGCAAAGCCAGTTTTTTGATTTCCAACCTTTAGGCCCAGAGCCGTTTTGTATTGTTGTTAATAATGCTCATCCATGTGCTAAGAAGAAGTTTTGTACATTAGAAGAATTATTAAATTGGCCGTGGGTACTCTATCCTAAAGGCACGCCAATTCGACAACGGATGGAAGGCGCATTTGCCCGAGCAAAAGTCAAAATCCCCTTAAATACGGTAAATACCATGTCGATGCAGACCTTTTTGCAGATATTAAAAGGTGCGCCTATGGTAGGAATGTTGCCCGAAGCTATGGTGATCGATCAGGTAAAAGAAGGGCAATTACAGATTTTAGAAACAGATCTAATTTTAGATGCACAGGATTATGGAATTTTGACGCGTAAAGATGAACCAGTGTCTGATATTGCAGCAGCATTTATTAATATCTTACTTAAAAATGCGAAACGTAAATAAAGTATTCAGCCTCAAGCCATGGGGCGGTTTGAGGTTTTCAAGTTGAAAGATAACTTGCTTTATTGAGTAAATTTATAAACATAAAACTGATATTAAAAAGTTATCAATATTTAGAAATTATTCATTGGAAATTATTGCAGGGACTCCTTATCGTTTAATTCACGACAATTACAAAAGTTTTTAAGTGAATAAAAACTAGGAAAGGACCTCTGTATGAATGTGCTAATCACTGGTGGAACAGGTTTTATTGGAAAACAAATTGCTAAAGAGATCTTAAAGGCTGGCAGTTTGACTTTAGATGACAATAAACCGCAGTCCATCGATAAAATTATTCTGTTTGATGCATTTGCTGGCGATGATATGCCACAAGATCCAAGAGTTGAAGTGATTGTCGGTGATATTACCGATAAAACTACAGTTGCTCATATTACAGAAAATATTGATGTCGTTTGGCACTTGGCTGCTGTGGTGAGCTCAGCAGCGGAGGCTGATTTTGATTTAGGTATGGATGTTAATCTGTATGGGCTCTTAAATTTATTAGAAGAACTCAGAAAGAAACAAACCACGCCTCGAGTCATTTTTGCCAGTGGTTGTGCTGTATTTGGTGGCCAATTACCAGAGGTTGTGACAGATGAGACAGTGGTTACACCAAAGTCTTCTTACGGCATGCAAAAAGCAGTAGGAGAATTGCTGGTCTCGGATTACT
Source organism: Acinetobacter sp. V104_13 (assembly GCF_031798995.1). Taxonomy (NCBI): domain Bacteria; kingdom Pseudomonadati; phylum Pseudomonadota; class Gammaproteobacteria; order Moraxellales; family Moraxellaceae; genus Acinetobacter; species Acinetobacter sp. V104_13. The sequence goes on from NZ_JAVQNP010000027.1 coordinate 18,147, forward strand.
CAAGAAAAGGCTTTATTGATGGCCGTATTTTAAGACTACCGACTATTGTGGTTCGTCCTGGTAAACCTAATAAAGCGGCATCGACATTTTTTAGTTCAATCATTCGCGAACCGTTAAAAGGTGAAACGGCCGTTTGCCCAGTCCAGTCAGATACTCCAGTTTTTATTACTTCACCGCGACGTTGTGTTGAATCAATGATTAAAGCTGCGTCAATTTCTTCAGATGTACTTCAAGATAACCGAATTATTCCTCTACCGGGATTAACAGTCACCGTTAACGAAATGCTTGAGGCCCTTGAAAAAGTTGCGGGCAAACAAGCAACTGAATTGGTGCAATGGCAAGAAGATAAGACCATTCAACGTATTGTCCAAAGTTGGCCTGTTCAGGTGAAAGCTGAATATGCCGCATCTTTAGGTTTCCAAGCAGACGAAAATTTTGAAAGCGTGATTCAGGCACATATAGAAGATACCCAAAATTAATGGCAGTGATCGCCAGTTGATGTGAGATTTATTATGGAAGATATCAAGAATGTAACTGCTCTAGAAGAGCAGACAATTAAACGTATTTCGAACCGAATTATCCCGTTTCTCATTATTCTATTCATTATGGCATTCCTAGACAGAACCAATATTGGTTTTGCTGCGTTACATATGAATGATGCACTTGGAATTACTCAAACCATTTTTGGTCTAGGTGCGGGGGTATTTTTTCTAGGTTATTTCATTGCAGAAGTTCCAAGTAATATTTTACTTCATCGGTTTGGAGCGCGAATCTGGATTGCCCGAATCATGATTACTTGGGGAATCATTGCCGCACTGATGGGTTTTATTCATAGCGGCACGCAGTTTATTGTTTTACGGTTTTTACTCGGTATTGCTGAAGCGGGTTTCTTTCCGGGCGTGATCTTTTATTTAACCTTATGGTTTCCTGCAAAATATCGTGCCCGAGTTTTTGCAACGTTTTATCTTGGATTGCCAATTGCTCAAATTATTGGTGCACCAATTTCAGTTGGCCTTATGCAATGGGGTAATACCATTGGTTATGAAGGCTGGCGTTTGATGTATGTGCTAGAAGGGATTCCTTCCATTATTTTAGGACTAATCTGCCTTAAATATTTAACCAATAACCCAAAAGAAGCAGAGTGGTTAACAGCTGAGCAGCGTCAATGGTTAATGACCACACTAGAGCGTGAAGAAAGAGAAAAAGAGCAATCTGCCGATGCTGCTTTAACTAAGGGTGAACTCATTAAACAAGTATTTAAAAATCCTTTAGTTTGGATTATGGCGGTTGTTTATTTTGGAATTACTTCCGGTTCAAATGCAATGTTCTTCTTCTTACCAAGTGTTTTAGAGTCATTCCGTAACACATTTGGTATGCAAATTAGCCTTATTCAAAATGGTTTACTTACAGCAATTCCATATGCATTTGCAGCTGTTGGAATGGTTTTATGGAGCCGCCGTTCTGACCGTAAACAAGAACGTTATAAACACGGTGCTTGTGCTGCACTTATGGCGGCGTTAGCCATTGCGATTGCACTTATTGTGAATCAGCCTTGGGCAATTATTGTCGGATTTATTCTGCTCGCAATTGGTGTATTTAGCGCAATTAACATTTTCTGGACCATTCCTGGGCAAACTCTAACGGGTGTGGGTGCCGCAGCTGGAATTGGATTAATTAATTCGGTAGGTAATTTAAGTGGTTTTACTGGTCCATATTTAACTGGCTATTTATATACCACCACAGGCACCTATACAGTGGCATTCCTTGCAATTGCTGGCTTTGTAGCGATGGGTGGTTTGGGCTTGTTGTTATTAGCAAAGTTAAAATCGAATAGCTTAAAAGTAGAACAGCAGCAACTTAAAGTTCGAACTGCTACGGAGTTGAAATAATGGCGACCATCGGATTTGTGGGCACAGGCATTATGGGCATGCCGATGGCTATGCATTTACTCAAAGCAGGCCATCAAATTAAGGTTTGGAATAGAACTTTATCTAAAGCAGATAGTTTAAAAGAAGCTGGTGCCCAAGTTTGCTCTGACCTTGAACAAGTCGGGAAAGATGTAGAGTTTCTAATCTGTATGCTTAGCGATGGAAAAACCTGCGATAAAATTCTATTTCAAGAACGTGGTGCAATCTCACAGCTAAAACCCGAAAGCACGGTCATAGTGATGAGTTCGATACCTGTTGAAGTTGCAAAAGTACAAGGTGACAAATGTAGAGAACGAGGGTTTAAATATTTAGATGCTCCAGTCTCTGGAGGCGAAAAAGGTGCCCAAAATGCAAGTCTTGCTATTATGGTGGGCGGTGACGCTAAAACATTTTCACAGGCTGAAACTATTTTAAGTGCAATGGGACGCCCAATTTTAGTGGGCGGGGCTGGCTGTGGAATGCTCGCAAAACTTGTCAATCAAATGATAGTAGCAACTACCATTGCAACTGTAAGCGAGGGCTTATTGCTTGCCAGTAAAGCTGGAGCTGATCCTATTAAGCTCAAACAAGCACTCACAGGAGGTTTTGCAGATTCTCCAATTTTACAGCAACATGGCGAGCGTATGCTAAGTAGAAATTTTAAACCGGGAGGCACTGCTCGAAACCAGCATAAAGATATTCATACAGCCGTTAGCTATGCTAAATCACTAGAATTGAATTTACCTGTTGCCCAACAAGTCAGCCAATTATTTGAAAATATGCTGGCTGCCGGAGACGGTGAGCTTGATCATTCTGGTTTAATCCGTGAACTTGAGCGAATGAACCCATTGTGAAATTGCTTTAAATTTAGCGGTACTTGATGAATAGACATAATCAAGTACCGCTTTTTTTATGGTTGATGCTTAGATTTTGTAATAAGAAAAATAATTAGTGGTTATTGAAATTTTATTTAAGATTTAGACGGAATATATTTACGCATAGCAAAGATAAACAGCGTAAATAAAATACTAAAACCAAAAACAGGTAAGCTGAGACCTAACACGATTCCTACCAATATTAACCATATTTTTTGTGATCCAGTTGCACGATTCCAAATCAATAAGCTTTGACCAACGAAGTGAGTTGTCATGAGTTTTAAATTCGAGTTTTTAAACGCAGCTTTATATCCATAAATAATCATAATACAGAGTGCGAAGGCATAAAGTGCCAGTACCAATTGATTTATCCAGCCAAATAAAACCCCAATATGCGCATCAACTCCCCAACGAGTGAGTTTTGCCACTAGTGAATAATCTTTAAAAGCAAGTTGATCAATAACTTTGTGTTGCTCCATATCAATGGCGATACTGTCTGCTTGAGTTGGCCATTTACGCTGAATTTCGGCTATAGTCCAAGCTTGATTTCCACTAGTCGGTGGTTTGATTTGTATCTGTGCTGCATCAATGCCCTGTGCTCTGGCGATTGAAAGAGCAGTATCGTACTCAGTAGAGACAATATTTAAATTAAGATTTTCACTATGAGGCATCTCGTGATGTTCATGGTGCATCACTGTAGGTAAATTATCTGTTTGAAGAGAAGTTGCTAAAGTTGGGGTTTGCCAGTTAAGCCACTGACGAGCAACTCGAATATTATCGCCAGCCCATTCAGACCATGTAAGACCTGTAACGGCGATTATTAATAAGAGAGGAAATAAAGTTAAACCCAACGTGCTATGCCATCTTAATAATCTATTTTTTTGTGTTTGCCTGATTTTAAGATTTTGACGCCGTTTCCACCAATTATACAGTCCAGTTAAAGTCAAAATGGCTAACCAGCTTGCTGCCAGTTCACTATAAAAGCGGCCCCATTTTCCTAGTAATAAATTACTATGTAACTGGTCGAGCGTAGTTCGAAACGGTAGAACCCCGCTCGTACCATAAACCGCTAGATGACCTTGAGCTTTAAGTGTAAAAGGATCAATAAAAACGGCTTCACTTGTAAAATCGTGGATAGGGTCTGAAAAAATTACACGTGTTGTCTGATCAGAGCTTGGGGCTGGCCTAACTTCAATTACCTGTGCAGACTTTGGCATTACTTGCTTTGCAGCTTCAATTTGCTGGCTCAGCTTATGTGGTGTTTGATTCAGTGGCTCAACATATAGAACATCTTTATAAATGGTTTGTTCAAATTGTGGTGTAATTGCATAGAGTAAACCAGTGATTGCTGCGAACAAGATAAATGGTGCAATAAAAATACCGGCATAAATATGAATTAAACGGTAAAGACTACGCCAGAAAGATGAGTGGGTCAGCATCGGAAGATAATGTCTATCAGATTTTGGGCTGGATTATAACGAGTTATTTATTTTAATGTTGATTGAGCTGTAGCCATTATTAAATTATTTAAATAGCTCTGATGTGCACTTTTTAAGCCAATAATTAAATAGTTTTTATTGCTTGGTAAATTTGGCGTTTTTTTTGCTTACTATCTAAGACCTTATCTAACATACTTTATTTGATTGTTGTATAAATGATAATTCAAACCGTCTTGCTCCCTTATGGTGTTTTTTTACATGAAAAATGCACCAAATAGACACGTCTTTTTATTTTGCACTATATTTGTGCAAGGCATGCCGTAATGAAGTTATTAGCTTCATTACTATCTTTACTCATTCTATGTGGATGTTCTTCATCTGAACAAAGTGGTAAAGCGCAAGAAAAGTTAGCGGCCCATTCGATATGTGTCTTTGATAGTACAAATACAAAAGTCTGTGTAGCCAAACCTGCCCAAAGAATTGTTTCTTTGTTTGAGTCGGGTTTAGATGGCTTATATATGCTAGGGCAAGGTCATAAAGTGATTGGCATACCGGCCGAAGTATACATCCAACCTTTATTGTTTAATGCCTATTCAAAAATAGATAAGCGTATTGCCAATAAGCAGCTTGCGACGCCTTCACAAGGAGCAAATGCAACCAATATTGAAAGTCTTGTGTTGTTAAAACCTGATCTGGTGATTGTAGGGAGCGGGCAGACTCAAACAATTGAGCTGTTACGGCAGTTTGGCATTGCTGTATATGTCATGGAGTCCAGTACTTACCAGCAAGTGAAAGAAGAACTTTCTGAAATTGCTATTCTGAGCGGTGCCCAAAAGCGAGCTCAGGAAATTTTAAATTTCTCTGATGAAATTGTGGCGGAGGTTGCAGCCAAAACGGCACGTCAGCCAAATAAACAATCGATTTACTATGCTTGGTCTGGTGGCCGAATTTTTTCTACCTCGGGACGTCAGTCGATTACCAATGACTTTATTGAGCTGGCGGGTGCTTACAACATTGTTCAGACCAATACGAATCAACCCAATGTAAATCCCGAGACTTTAATTGAATGGAACCCCGACAATATTGTGCTTTGGAATACCAACCCCCAACTAATTTATGAACGAAAAGAATTACAGGGTTTAAGTGCTGTGCAAAACCGAAAGGTATTTAATTTGAGTCCTGCATTTATATATAACCCACACACCATCAAAATTATTATTACGGCGATTTATTTGAATCACAGTATTTATCCCGAACAGTCCGATTTACCTGTAAGTGCTTTACAACAGCGTATTTTAACCAAGTTGTATGGTGAACACCTTGCCAAAGCGTTGGTGCAATAAAAATGGAAAAACTGAAATATTATTGGTTTTACCCTTTACCTTTCCTCATGATTTTTATCTCGCTGCTTATTGGGCCAACTCAAACATTGAGTGCATGGGATTATTTGCGGTGGGGTGTGCAAGCGGTGTTTGGTACGCCATATTTTGATGCTGAGCAATTTAGACTGATGCAAAACATTCTCGTAAATGTGAGATTACCCAGAATTTTACTGACCTTTATGGTGGGAGCTGCGTTAGCAACTGCGGGAAATGGTTTACAGGCATTGTTTCGTAATCCTTTAGTTGACTCATATGTACTCGGTATTTCATCTGGTGCGGCGTTTGGTGCAGCTTTAGCACTTTCTTTAAGTTGGCTTTCGCCAAATCTATCAGCCTTTATTTTTGGTGTGTGTGCTGTTGGCTTAACATATTTATTTGCGCATCAAAAACACGAAAGCCAGACGTCTTTAGTCATGGTAATTTTATCGGGCATGATTGTTTCGGGGCTGTTTTTAGCAGGTCTCACGATTATTCAATATTTAAGTGATCCATTTAAATTACAAGCGATCGTGCAATGGACCATGGGCAACTTACATCAGGCGTCTTGGCAAAAGGTTCAATATGCCGTGCTGCCTATTTGTATTGGTCTTGCTGGATTATTTGCGATGCGTTGGCGCCTAAACCTAATGGCACTCGGTGCTGAAGAAGCGCAGGCCGTGGGTGTTAACCCAAGGTGGGAACAACTTCTTTTAATTGCGCTAGTGACTGTATGTACCTCAACTTCTGTGGCTGCGGCAGGTATTATTAGTCTATATGGGCTCTTTATGCCGCATATTGTGAGAATGTTGGTTGGGCCAGATCACCGCTACAGCATTCCTGCCAATATGGTGTTGGGCGGTAGTTTTCTACTCATGATTGATAACTTTTCTCGGGTTTTACTGACGTTTGAAATACCGATTGGTATTTTTACCATGCTACTTGGCGCACCATTTTTCTTATTATTAATGAAAACACAGAGGACTCATTGGGCATGATTCAAATTGATCAGTTAAATTATGCCTATGGGCACAAACAGGTTCTCAAAAACATTCATCTGGAGTTTCCTGAAAATCAGTTTTCCGTCATTTTAGGGCGTAATGGTTGTGGAAAATCGACACTTTTTAAATTGATGGCTGGCCTAGAACCTGTAAAAGATGGCTTGATTCGTTACTCTGGAAAACTACTATCGGACTTTAAAGGGAAAGATCGGGCTGCATTGCTCGGCTTTTTACCGCAGTTTCATAAAACCGTATTCCCATTTTTGGTTAAAGATGTAGTGATTACCGGACGTGCTGCTTTTAGCCGATATCGTCCTTCAAAATCAGACTGGGAACGTGTAGACCAAGCTTTGCTTGATTTAGACATTGAGCATTTACGTGACCGACCTTATACCGAGCTATCGGGTGGCGAAAGACAATTGGTCATGATTGCCCGTATTTTAGTGCAAGCCCCAAAAGTTATTTTGCTCGATGAACCAACCAACCATCTCGATGTTTATTATCAGTCTTATTTAATGAAAAAATTGCGTCAGTTGTCGCGGCAAAATTTTACGGTGATTGCGATTATGCATGATCCCAATTTAGCTTTTTTATTTGCAAATCATCTGTTTTTTATGCGCCAACATGAGGTGGTTAAGCCTGGGTCTAAAACACGAATAACTGATCCGAAGTTTTTAAAAAGTGTTTATGATGTTGAGTTTCATGAAGCCATGATTCAAGACAAAACCATTGTGATTCCTGATCATTCGTGGCTATGAATATGTTGAATTATCAGGTGGTTGGAAAAACAGACTATGAGCCTGCGGTAGAGTTTGCGCTTTATACAAGGCAGCTCTTATTTCCAGAAATTTATCATGGGCAAGTCCCCAAAGATTTAAAAAATTTTGAACAATTTTATGTCCATGATCCATTGGGTTGTTTTATTACGGTAAGAGACCAAAACCGCATTATTGGCACGATTGCTTATCGAGCTTATGACCATCGCTTTGATTTAGATTTGCCGCTTAATACGGTTGAGGTGGTTAAGTTATTTGTATTGCCTGAATACCGACGTAATGGCATCGCAACCCAACTATGCAACATGTTGTTTAGCCATGCCAAAAACCATGCTATTACTAGTTTCTATTTGCATACTCATCCATTTTTACCGGCGGCTGAAGAGTTTTGGACTCTACAAGGTTTTGAGATTATTCAACGGGAATGGATTGATACGTATGACACCATTCACATGAGTAAATCTTTATAGCGCTTTATCATGCGTATGAAATCTTTTTTGAAAATGGGTAGGCGGATAACCCATAATTTTACTGAACATTGCGGTAAAAGCTGCCGAGTGTTCATAGCCCAAACTAAAAGCAATTTCAGTAATCGAGATATTTTCTTTTAAGGCATTTAAAGCATAGATGATGCAGACTCTATTACGCCAAGCCTGAAAGGACATGCCAGTTTCAGACTTAAACCAACGATGAAAAGTCCGTTCACTTTTATTGTGGTCATGTGCCCAATTTTTAGGGCTGCTATGAATATCAGGATGCTGCATAAACTCAGCACAGTGTTTAGATAACAATGTGTTGTGAGGCAGAGGAATAAACAGAGGTAGGGCTGGTGCAGCTTCTAATTCATATAACAATAAATCGATAAGAGCGCCGTCACGGCCTGCACGTTGGTAGTCAATAGGTAGCTGATTTGCCTGAATGAGCAGTTGATGTAACAAAGGCGAGACTTGGATAACCTCGCAATATGTTGCCTGTCTTGGCGCATGGCCCGCTTCTATATACAAACTATAAGTACTGACTTTAGATAGCCATACCCGATGTGGTTTGCCTGCGGGTATCCATACACCGCTGTATGGTAAAACGAGCCATTGACCATCTTCAGTTTCAACTTTCATGAGTCCTTCGGGTGCATATAAGAACTGAGCACGACGATGGCTATGCGTATCTAACAAAGTATCAGCAGGATAGTCTGACCCTAACGCTAGAACCACTTGCGGTAGATGATCTACATCGATAATTGGAATATTACGCATATATTTTTGGCTGAAATAAATAAAAAGATGGCTTTTCTACGTTAGTTTGCCATAAGGCTATTTTATATCATGCCTCTATAAATATGAGGAAGATAACGATGCTATATGAGCTATTTTTATTTGGACTACTGTCAGGCATAACCACTTGGTTATTTGGCTTTGGCGGCGGATTTGTTGCTGTGCCTTTGCTTTATACAGTCATTATTCAAAAGTGGAGCAGTGAAAGTAGTGTCGGCATACATGCCATGCAAATCGCCGTAGCTACATCAGCTTTTGTCATGCTGTGCTCGGCAAGTTTTGCAACCTTTCGGCACTATCGTTCTGGATATATAGATTGGCAAAAGATCCGCTTTTTATGGGGTGGTATCGCATTTGGCGGAATTGTCGGTGCGGTAATGGCCTCATTGTTTAATGGCAGCTGGCTTCGCTGGATATTTATGGGTTATGTGTTCATAACGATTATTGATTGTTATTACCGACCAGGGTTTATTGTGACATCAAGGCAACAGCAAAATTATGGGCAGAACAGCGAACTCATTAAAGGCGGAGTTATCGGCTGGGTTGCAGCACTTCTAGGTGTTGGAGGAAGCGTAATGACGGTTCCTTTATTACGGCGGCGGGGTAGTTCTATGGCAGAGGCCGCGGCTATTGCAAATATTCTCACGTTGCCTTTATCTTTAACTGCAACGCTGACCTATTGTGTATTGTCAATTTGGCAATCTGAATGGGCACCTAGTGGATTTATCGGTCTAATCTGGTTTGAAGCTGCTTTATTCTTGGTTGCTGGAACATGGATCGGGCTATATTTTTCAGAAAAATTTATTTCAAAACTACCTGATTTATGGCGGGCAAAGTTGTATCCGCTACTTTTAATAATAGTTGTACTCATCATGTTTTTTGTGAATTAATTTTTTATTTCAATTGGTTAAAGAATAATTTTTCTTAAATGTCGAATCTCTAAATGTTCTAAAACTGCAAATTTTATGTCTTAAAGGGCGTTGGAAAAAGTTTAAAAATTAGACTTGAAATATATAGTGGCTTTATGCCACTATATATTCATCGAAGGTCATCAGACAAAAAGAGAATGATATGGCTATCCAGCTTTTAGATGCGGCAAGAAATGAAATTCCAGTGAAATTCACGCAGTTTTCTGGTGGCGAGCGTCATGTTCAAATTGATGAGAAAACATTGAACTCACTATCTGGCAACGTATTGGTTCGCGCCAAAATGACCTCAAGTCATGATGTGATGGACTATTTGTTACTTGAAAATATATTGCTAAATCAAGGCTTAACCATTGACTTAGAAATTCCATATTTTCCATACGCCCGTCAGGACCGTATTTGTGCAGTAGGCCAAGCGTTCTCACTCGATGTGATGACCAAGTTACTCAACATCAATGCTGACAAAAAAGCGGGCAAACAAGGCAAGGTGACTGTTTGGGACTGCCATAGTGAAGTAACAACAGCATTACTTGCTGCCAATACTTCTTTTAGTGAAGTTGTAAACATCAGTTCAGTCGACATCATCGCAAAGAGTGAAGCGCTAAATACATTATTAAAAGATGAAAAAACAGTACTGATTTGCCCAGACAAAGGTGCAAAAGCACGCACACAAATGGTTGCAGATGCTTTTAATGTTGAGCGCAAACAACCAATTACTGTTGTTCAGTGTGATAAAAAACGTGACCCTGTGACTGGCAAAATTTTAGGTACGCACGTACATGCAACTGATTTATCAGGCCTCACAGCGGTCATTACCGATGATATTTGTGACGGCGGTGCAACCTTTATTGGTATTGCAAAAGAACTCCGTCGTCTTAATTGTCATAAGGTCGTTCTATATGTGACCCACGGTATTTTTAGTAAAGGAATAGAGGTTTTTGAAGGGCTGCTTGACCAGCTATTTACCTCGGACAGCTTTCCACAACAAGCAACAGACAAAATTTCAGTAATTGCTTTTGCAGCAAAATAAAGAGAATAAAGATGACTATTAAACTTAATCCATTAAACGCTATCGATTTTTATAAAGCTGATCACAGACGTCAGTATCCAGCAGGTACAGAGTACGTGTACGCAAACTTTACACCGCGTTCATCTCGACTTGCTAAAATGTTGCCTGACTTTGACGATAAAGTTGTGGTCTTTGGTCTTCAGGGTTTTATCAAACACTTTTTAATCGATACTTGGAATGAAGGCTTTTTCAAACAACCTAAAGACAAAGTGGTAGCTGCATATAAACGCCGTATGGATAGTTCATTAGGTGAAGGTGCTGTACCTGTTGATCACATTGAAGCATTACACGACTTGGGCTATTTACCATTACGCATTAAAGCTTTGCCAGAAGGCAGCCGCGTCAATATGCGTGTACCCGTGCTTACCGTTATTAATACCGACCCGCGTTTCTTTTGGTTAACGAATTATATTGAAACGGTGTTAAGTGCTGAGCTTTGGAAAAGCTGTACTACTGCAACGATTGCCTATGAGTACAAACGCTTATTAACTCAATATGCTGTAAAAACTGGCGCACCGCTTGATTTTGTACCTGTGCAAGGACACGATTTTAGTAGCCGTGGTATGAGCGGAATTTATGATGCGGCGCAATCTGGTGTGGGTCACTTAACCAGTTTTATTGGAACAGACTCAGTTGCTTCAATCGACTACGCTGAAGAATATTACAATGCAACAGGTGTGATTGGTGTATCTGTACCAGCGACCGAACATAGTGTGATGTGTATGGGCACAGAAAACAGTGAGCTAGAAACATTTAAGCGTTTAATTTGCGAGCTTTATCCGTCTGGTGTGGTTAGTGTTGTATCTGATACATGGGATTTTTGGCGAGTGATTACCGAGTTTACGGTGGCTTTAAAACCTGAAATTCTGGCAAGACAACCTAATGCTTTAGGCTTGGCTAAATTGGTTTTCCGTCCAGACTCTGGCGACCCTGTTAAAATTATTTGTGGTGACCCAGACGCCGAAGTCGGCAGCCCAGCTTATAAAGGCGCAGTTGAATGTTTATGGGAAGTGTTTGGTGGTACTACAACTGAGCAAGGCTATAAAGTGCTTAATGAACGTGTTGGTTTAATTTACGGTGACTCCATTACCCTAGACCGTGCACAGCGTATTTTGGAAGGGCTAGAAGCCAAAGGTTTTGCATCAAACAACTTGGTGTTTGGGATCGGCAGTTTTACCTATAACTATTTAACTCGCGATACCTTTGGGTTTGCTGTAAAAGCGACTTGGGGACAAGTGAATGGTGTAGGCCGTGAGCTGTTTAAAGACCCAATTACAGACTCAGGCGTAAAAAAATCTGCGAAAGGTCTTTTACGCATCGAAGAAAGTGAAAATGGTTTTACCTTGTTTGATGAGCAAACAGCCGAACAAGAACAAGGCGGAGCACTAAAAACCGTCTTTGAAAATGGTAAACTTCAATATGAGTGTACTTTGGATCAAATTCGCGAACGTTTATCCATCGCATAACTAAGTTTAGATGAGTCGTTACATGGGTATCGGCTCATCATTTTTATTGAGAGGCTGAACGTGACTATTCAAACTGAACAAGAATTCCTTGCCAGTTATGATCGCCGAGATTATGACGCACCTTTACTCACGGTCGATATGGCTATTTTCTCGGTATTTAATGGTCAGTTGCAGGTATTACTCATTAAGCGCCCCAACTTTCCAGCCAAAGGCCAATGGGCTTTACCGGGTGGTTTTGCCGATTTAACTCATGATCAAGACTTGATGGCCACGGCATATCGTAAGCTGGTCGAAAAAACAGGAATTGCTTCACCTTACTTGGAACAAGTTGCTTCTGTCGGTAATGCTAAACGTGACCCGCGTGGCTGGGCCGTGACGATTTTATATTTTGCTTTAATTGATTTTAATGCCTATCAACATCAAGCATTAGCTGAATACAGTGAATGGGTATCTGTCGCCCAAGCAAAAGATTTAGCATTGGCGTTTGATCATAATGAATTGCTTAACTTAGCATTAGAGCGCTTAACCAATAAAACTCGCTATACCGTATTGCCAGCCAGTCTTATGCCTGAGTTATTTACGCTAACTGAGCTACAAACTATTTATGAAATTATTCTTGGGCAATCCTTAGATAAAAAAGCGTTTAGACGCCGTATGATAGAAGCGGGTGCAGTTGAAGAAACCAACCACAGTAAAATTGTGGGCAAACGACCAGCTCAGCTTTATCGCTATGCACTCGATTCTTTCGATTTTATATTTCCACGTTCACTCGAATTACCCAGAAATAAAGAGGGTGAAGATAAGCAAAACAATGAGCTTTCTGACTAGCGCATATTGATGCACTTTGATTTATAATGCCGCGCTTATGATTGATGTCATGTTTTGATCAGCACTTTGCCTATGTCACACGTTTCTCCCTGCTTCCAACAAAATCAGTTTTTTGTGTTGGTGGAATATCTCACTTCACTGCATGAAATTTATCCTGTGAAACATGAGTTTGCAGGATATCCGGCTGCAATGACATTGGCAGATCGTGTACATTCAGATCATGATATTGCGCCACTTGAAGCCAGCAAAAGTTACCCAGACTCAATCGATAAAGTCTTACACTTTTCAGGTAAGGCTCGGGACATACAAGACTTTGAGCATTTTTTAGAACAAGCTCAAGCAGCCAATATTCAAAACTTGTTATTGCTTACGGGCGATAAACTCAAAGAACATCATCATGGTCGAGATGGACAGCCGCGTAGCCGATACCTAGAGTCGGTAAACGCCGTAATGGCTGCCAAGCAACACGGCGGATTTCGCATTGGGGTTGCTTTTAATCCATTTAAATATGTCGAAGCTGAGCGTGATGCACAGTATTTAAAACTGCATAAGAAGATTAAAGCAGGTGCTGACTTTATCATTACCCAATTGGGTTATGACATTGAAGCCTTAAAACAAGCCAAATCATTTTTAACCAAGCATGATTATTCGCAGCAAATACTGGCTTGTGTGATGCCTCTGACTTTAGGCCGAGCCAATTTTATGGTGAAGCATAAAGTCGCAGGTATTGTGATTACCCCGCACATGTTAAAAGTCTTGGCAGAAGAAAAACAGGCAGGGCATACAGACCGCGTTTATTTACGCTGTGCTTTACAGATTTTGATATGTAAACACTTAGGATTTTCAGGAATTCATTTATCTGCCTGTCATAAGCCAGAAGAGCAAATGTTGCTTGAAAGCTACATTGAGCAATACAGACATCTGGAGCTTAAAGCCTTAGAAGAGCTTTGGAATTCACTTTGGCAAGTCACGTCAGGCAAAGAGTTTTCACCTGAAATTACGTATTTTTCACGTCAGCCAACCTCTAAACAATTAATTAAATATCGTCAGCTACATGTTATGCATGAAGCAATGTTTGGATCAAAAATTGCCAAGGGGCTTGGACGCTTTATTTTTAAAGCATCTTTTTGGGAAAATGCTTTAGTCGCTAAGGTATTAATTAAAACCGAAGTGCTCAGTAAACATAACTTAGTGGGCTGTGAAAGCTGTGGTCAGTGCCGCCTAAGCGATACTTTATACATTTGCCCTGAAACGTGTCCAAAAGGTTTAGCCAACGGCCCTTGTGGTGGTACAACTTTAGACCGCTGTGAATTTGGTGACCGTGAATGTATTCACTCAGTCAAAGCAAGACTTGCAAAAGCTGTTGCACAAACAGAAATATTAAAAGAGAAATTGATTCCAACTGTGCCTCTTGAAATTAGAGGGACCAGTTCTTGGAAAAACTGGTATTTAGCGACTGAGGCTTAAGTTTTGTATTAACCGTTGATTTGTCTTGCTAAAAAATTAAATGAGATGCTAAAGCACGGCGATAATTTAAAAATAACAATTGTTTGCCTTAATTATGTCCAATCAAAATGGCTATCGAGGAGTATACTTAAAGCAAATCTTTTGCGTTAAAGGAAAGGCTGTCTCAATGAAAAAATTGGTTGCTGTACTTACTGTAATTGTTGTTTTAACTGGATGCGTTTACGACCCTGTTAATTACAACAAAATACACGACCAAGAGTTCCAAGATCACCTCAGGCAAAACGGTTAGTAATAAAAAGCCCACTCAATGAGTGGGTTTTCATTTGGAATAACTTTAGAAGAAATTTTTAAGGGTTTATATAAGTAAAAGATCACTTAAATCACTATTTTTAAAGGTTTGTTTGACTTTTAAATAAAGGGTTTGAAACTATTTTTATCTGGAAAATATAAGTTATTTTAGTCATCAGAATGGCTTATTTATTAAAAATAACGTTTATTTGTTTTATGGATATTGTTATTTTTGAAAAATATAATATTTATAACTTATATATATTTTATATTTATAAGTATAACAAATTTGATTGTTAACTCATTTTTAAATTAAATATTGTTTTGATTAATAATACTTAATGGTTACACAATAAAACTTATTCTTAATGTTAGTGAAATAAATCACTCTATTCAAACATATACCTCTATTTGTTACTATTCTTATAAATTATTTATTAACAGGTGCTTATCTTTGTTTTTTTGAGATTTTTTTAACCAAAAATCTCTACAAATTAGAATTACATAATTTTTTAATATAGTTTATATAATATGTTTTATTGACATAAATAGAAAAAATATCTGGCAAATAGGTCAATGATATTTAATTCACTTAAGAACCATAATTTGCACCAAATTTTACGATGTCACGATTCATTGAATAAAACCAAGTGAAAAGTTACGTAAAAAAGAAATCAATAGTTTTATTGACTTAAATAAAAAATCGAATATTACAAATAAGCGGAATGAATATGGATAACGTAGCTCAGCTAGAAACTGATACTAATTTCCAAAGTCGAAAGAAAATAACTTGGGGTGTTTTTAGTGTCCTACTGTTATTTTTAGTTGCTGGTATCTTATATTATTTTTTTGTATATCGATTCTATCAATCTACGGATAATGCTTATGTGCAAGCCGATGTCACTTGGGTGATGCCAAAGATTTCAGGCGAAGTGATGGAGTTATTAATTAACGATAATCAGGTAGTAAAAAAAGGAGAAACTTTAGCAGTATTAGATCACCGTGATTATCAAGCTCGTTATGATCAAGCTCGTTCAGTAGTCAGCTTGAAAGAAGCTGCACTGGGTGTACAGCAACAAAATGAAAAGTCTGCCAAGTCTTCAATTATTGAAGCTCATAGTGGCGTAGTGGCAGCACAAGCTGATTTAACTCGTTTAAGAAAAGAGTTTGAGCGTTATCAAGATTTATTAAAAGATGGGGTGATTACCCGACAAAACTTTGAAGGGATTCAGTCTCAATATTTAACAGCGCAAGCTCAACTAAGCAAGGCAAAAGCCGCCGTAAATGCAGCAGAAGCTCAGTTGGGAAGCTTACAAGCGAGTCGCGCGCAGCTTCTAGCAGATATTCAAAGTGCCAATGCAAACTTAAACCTGTATCAGGTCGATTTGGCTTCATCAAAAGTGGTCAGTCCTGTAAACGGTAAGATCGGTAGCCTTGCAATCCAGAAAGGTTCACGTGTTTCTCCGCAAACCCGCTTAATGGCGATCATTCCTGAAAATAGTTTGTATGTACAAGCCAACTTCAAAGAAACCCAAATTGAAAAAATGCATATTGGTCAGAAAGTTAAATTAAAACTTGATGCCTACCCAAGCCTGACCTATAGCGGAAAAATTGAGAGCTTTTCACCAGCTTCAGGCGCGACTTTCTCACTTATGCCACCAGACAATGCCACAGGCAACTTTAACAAGGTTGTTCAGCGTATTCCTGTGCGTATTGCCATAGATTCAAGCCCACATATTGATTTGATAAAACCTGGAATGTCGGTGAGTGCCACCGTTGACCTAAGAACTTAATAATAAAATTTTAGGTAATAACCAATGAATAAGCACCTTGAGGCCGAGTGGAGATTTCCAGCAAAAACTGCATGGGCAATTTTTGCTGCCATGATTTTTGGCAACTTCATGGCGATTCTTGATATTCAGATTGTGGCGAGTTCTCTAAACGAAGTTCAAGCTGGTATGAGTGCAAGTCGTTATGAAGTCACTTGGGTGCAAACGGTTTATTTAATTGCCGAGATTATTGCAATTCCCATGTCGAGTATTGTCTCGCGGGTGCTTTCAACACGGGTGTATTACACCATCTGTGCAATTGGGTTTACGATCAGTTCTTTACTTTGTGCCTTGGCATGGAATTTAGAAAGTTTATTAGTGTTCCGTGGCATTCAAGGTTTTATGGGCGGCGGTATGATTCCGACTTCCATGACTGCCTTGTACTTACTTTTTCCAGAACCAAAACGTTCATTGCCTTTGGTGATGTTTGGAATGATCAGTACTTTGGGTCCGGCCATTGGCCCCACCATTGGCGGCTGGCTCACCAATAACTTTTCGTGGCACTGGATGTTCCTGATCAATATTATTCCGGGCATTATCATTGCTACGGTCATTTACTCAGGTCCAAATATCGACCGCGCGAACTACTCACTCATCAAAAGTATGGACTGGTTCAGTCTAGTCGGTATGGCGATGTTTTTGGGTGGGCTTGAATATTTCCTTGATGAAGGTGCACGGCATGACTGGCTTGCAGACACAGGTGTTCGGATTGCGTTTATGATCTGCATTGTGGGCGGCATGATTTTCTTCTCTAGAAGTTTTACCCAGCCTAAGCCTTTACTCGATTTGTCCGTATTTAAAAACAAAAACTTTACCTTAAGTGCCATCACGACTTTTGTGATTGGCATGGCACTCTATGGCTTGGGTTACATGATTCCCGTGTTTCTTGGGCAAGTCCGTGAAATGAACAGTAGCCAAATTGGTCACGTCATGATGGTGACAGGTATTGTCATGTTCTGCTTTGCGCCGTTTCTTGCGTGGCTTATTCCCAATTTTGATACCCGAAAAACGGTATTTGTTGGAATGATTCTGGCTGGCTTTGGTGTTTGGCTTAATTCACACCTCAGCATTCATAGCGATTACGACTTTATGTTTTGGCCGCAAATTTACCGTGGTATTGGTCTCATGATCTGCCTGATTGTGGTGTCGCATTTAGCCATGAGTACTTTGCCGCTGAGTAAAGTGGCTGATGCCAGCGGTATTTATAACCTGATGCGTAATATTGGCGGCGCGGTTGGACTAGCTCTCATTAACTCATCTTTAGATTGGCTCACTGCGCTTCATGTCACCCAGATTAATCAGGGAATGACACCGCAAAACTGGATTTTTACAGAAAGACTAGATCAACTCACGGCGCAATATCAGGAAGTCGGTGCAAATGCTCAGCAAATCGCGCTGAGTGTGATCTATCGCGACATTCATTTTCAGGCACTGACATCGAGTTTTAATGATCTATTACGCATGCTCGCAATCATCATGTTTGTGACTGCATTTTTAACCATCTTTATGGATCGGGGGAAGAAAATGAATATGTAGATATTAAAAAATAAAGGCAGCTTTCAAAGAATGAAAAACAATAGGGCATATCAAAACGTATCCCTTCATAGAAAAAGAACATTGATCTGAGTTTTCTAAAATCGGTTGATGAGATCGGGGAACTCACAAATTAGAGGTGGAAGGTTAAAGGATTATGATTAATACAACGTATAAACTAATTTCAAAATTGAACCTGAAAAACACGACTTATGGTCAATATTTTGAAAAAGAGCAAATCGATACTGAGCGATTAAAAGTGATGTATTCCATTTACGAACAGTATTATGAAAATACGAGATTTTCTATTTTCGTAGATGATTTCCAAAATAAAAGCGGTGCGATCTTAATTTTTGATTCGGAAACAGATGAGATTGTTGGTTTCTCGACTGTGGTGGTGCAGCATTTCTATTTAAACGGTAAAGACTACACCGTGTTATTTAGCGGTGATACGGTCATTTTGAAGAAGTTTTGGGGTACGCGTAGTCTGCAAAGTACCATGCTAAAACTCATGATTAAGCTTCGAATCAAATATCCATTTAACGAACTCTATTGGCTCCTCATTTCTAAAGGTTATAAAACCTACTTACTGCTCGCCAATAACTACTATGTCTATTACCCAAATATTAAAGACGAAAACCAGCATCTTTCCGAAGTCGTTGAGCACTACTGTGAAAAATTCTTTGGCGAATACTATGACCGTGAAGCAGGCCTTTTAAATTTTGGTGATGACTATCAGCCATTAAAAGGTGAAGTCGCACCAATTACTGCCGAAATGAGAGAGAAAAACCCAAATATTCATTTCTTTGAGCAGATGAATCCAACATGGAAAGCTGGCACAGAACTACCGTGTATTGGTCGTCTTGGTTGGAAAGACATAGCCCGTTTCCCCGTAAAGCTGATGACTAAACCGACCAGTAAAGGAAAGTTTGAAGCTTGCGTAACACATAAAACAAAACGTAGAGAGGCCATCCAATGAAAACTAATGAATGGCTAACTTTGGGTTCGCATCTGATTTTAAAAAAATGGTGTGATGCATCTGACCGTAACTTCCAAAAACAGTTTAATGCTTTAGAGACCACGCAACGTCAAATTTTGCATTCAATATTACAGACCTCTACCTTTGCCAAAGATAAAAAGGTTCAAAACTATGAACAGTTTGTAAAAGCATTTCCTGCGACACGTTACGGCGCATGGCGAGAAGACATTCAGCGTTACCGTGAACAAAAGCTTTCACTCTCTAGCAGTAAATTGGTTCGTTTCCAGCCGACCAGTGGTTCGAGTGAACAAATTAAGTTTATTCCATACACCAAGCTGTTTTTAGATGAACTTGACCATGCAATTGCGCCGTGGATGGCGAGTTTATACCGTAAATGCCCACAGCTTAGCTCGGGTACACATTATTGGTCGGTGTCATGGTTACCTGAAAGTCAGCGTGAAGTTTTAAAAGACAAAAACCTAAATGATGATAGTGCGCTACTTGGTGTAGGTAAGCGCATTTTGTCTAAGTTTACCCAAGCGGTTCCAAGTAACGTTGCTTTTGCAGCCAATGCCGATGACGCACTGTTTGCCACCATTTGCTATTTGGTCGCAAACCGTAACTTAGCCATGATTTCGGTGTGGAGTCCAACGTTTGCTTTGCAATTACTTGAACGTTTGGAGTCTATGCAACAAGACGTGGTTGAGGTTTTACAAAGTGGTAAATGGGGCAGTCGTCAGGCTTCCTTAAAAGAAGTCACTGCACCGCATAGCTCTGAAAGTGCTCAAGCCTTAATTGCAAGTTCAAACGGCGAACAGATCGACTTTAAAAAACTTTGGCCAAAATTAAGTTTAGTGTCGAGTTGGGACACCGCAGGCTCAAAAGCGTGGGCCGAAAAATTAAAAGAAAAATTACCCAGTGTTCAGTTTGAAGGCAAAGGACTATGGGCGACGGAAGGTGTAGTGACCATTCCCTACAACGACCAATACCCATTGGCTTACCAAAGTCACTTCTATGAATTTGAATATTTAGAAGGTGAGAAACAAGGTCAAATCGTTCCTTCATGGCAGCTTAAACAAGGTGACGTGGTCAGCCCGCTGATTACTTCGGGTAATGGCTTACTGCGTTACTGTTTGGATGATTGCTTAAAAGTGACTGGCTTTATAGAGCAAATTCCGTGTTTTGAGTTCCAAGGCCGCCGTTTTGGGGTCGATCTGGTCGGTGAGAAGTTAGCACCTGAAACTGCTCAACAGTTGTTGTCGCAGTTAAACGAAACGGAATCAAAAGCAATTTCTTTACTGGCGATTGATACTCAGCAACAGGTTAAACCATTTTATTGCGTGCTTTTTGAAGGTGAAATTCATCACAGCATTAACAATGAATATATCGACAGTATTTTGCGTCAAAACTTCCACTATGAACTTGCACGAAACTTAGGGCAGCTCGACCAGCCTCAAATTCGTCAAGCTAATAATGGCTGGAATGCGTACAAGAAACTAGTCATGTTTGATGGCATTATCGAAGGCAATATCAAGCCTGAGCCACTCAAAAAAGTCACCCTGAATAGTTTGGAACAACTATGAAAGGGATGAAGCCATTTAATACTCGGTTTTTAACACTTCGACACGCCTTGTTTCTAGGCGTGTTGTTAGTATCGAATACACATGCCATGACTTTAGATGAGGCTTTGTCAGCTAGTTTAAGGCATGAAAGCCAGCTTGAAGTGAGCCGTTTAAGTGTGAACCAGTCCACCGCTATGCTTGAACAGGCCAAGCAACGTGATGGACTCAAAGTTAATTTAGTCGGGCAACTTGACTATGAAAGAATAAATACGCCTTCACACGTCTTGTTTCCAACCGAAGGAAACCGTAAAGGCCGAAGTTTGCAATTGCAGGCCGATTATCCGATTTATACCTCTGGGCGGCACCGTTTAGGGATAGATATTGCCGAAAGTCAGCTTTTAGCCCAACACCAAGGCTTATCAGATCAAAGATCGGAAACCATTTTAAATACCGTGATGGTCTATACCGATGTATTAAAGAAGAAAGCCATTTTAGAACTCAGACAAAAGACCATGGCAAATCTGCAACGGTCTTTATATGAATCAAAGCGCCGTTTTGATGTCGGTATGATTACCCGTGCAGACTTGGCTCAGGTTTTAGCTCAAGTCGCACAAGGTCAAGCCGATATTACACAGGCGCAATCTAACTTGACCGTAAGCGAAGCACAGTTTTATCAAGTGACAGGTATAACGCCTGACAACCTTGTTCCAATCAATCAATTACCTACTATTCCCGCTAACCTAGATGAAATATTGGCTCAAACCAAGAACCATCCGGCTTTAATGCAGGCTAAATATGAAAAGCAGGCTGCCGAAAAACAATATGCTTTAACTAAACGCGAACTCTGGCCAACGGTCATGCTGACCAGCCGTGCCGGAAAGCAAGATGAAGCGAGTTATATTGGCTCTGAAAGTAATAACTATATGGTTGGGGTGCAGCTCAATGTACCGCTCTATGACGATGGTTTAAATCGGGCCAATGTTAAAAAAGCGCAGGCCGATATAGATTTGGCTGCGCAAAAAATTCGAAGTCTTGAGCTGGACTTAAATAAGCGTACACGCACGACTTATGCACAGCTTCAAACCATTCGACAAAATAAAGAAGCACTGGCAAATGCCATTGAGGCTGCGTCTATTGCCTTTGTCTACACACGTAAAGAGTTCGATGTTGGCACCAAAACCACATTTGATTTGCTCAATACAGAGCAAAAGCTACTCGATGTACAAACCCAAAAAACCGTAAATGATCAAGACGAAGTGGTGTTTGTCTATCAGCTACTCGACCAAATGGGGCGTTTAAATAACTTGGTTCCTATGCAGACCGCACAACAGGTGAATAATGAATAAAATAAATCCACCACTTGCTGACAGCACTCTCATTACCCGAGAAGCAACTCTGGCAGATGACGAGGCTTTAAGAGACTTAATCGCCGTACCGATGACCACCAAAGGCATACAAATTAGCTTTCAGCGCGAACCGAGTTATTTTAGAGCGTCTGACATTGTCTATCGGCATAAATTACATGTGGTGATTGAAGACACCGAGAGTCAGAAAAATGTCGCTTGTTATAGCAACGGTTACCGCCCATGTTATGTCGATCGGAATGTTCAAAACTTACGCTACGCGGGTGATTTACGGGTAGATCACAACTATCGGGGTAAATCCCTGGTTAAGGTTTTGGCGAAGCATGTAAAACAAACCATGTATGAACCGAACTATAGCCAAATGATTATTTTTGATGATAACCATGCCGCGCGCGCTGCCATCCAAACGGGCAAAACGGGAATGCCCGATTATTATGATGAAGGGCTTATCGAGACACTCAGTCTGACGAGTACTGGCGCAAAACGAAAAATCACGGCTTTTTTAAAGCAGACTTCTCCGCAGAGTGACATTGAAGAAATCCGTACATGTGTTGCTGAAGCTCAGCATGTGGAAGCCATGAATCAGTTTATTAGCGACATGGCAGAGTTTTATAACTTTATTCCCGCCTATAACTTTGAAGAACTTGCCCAAGGTCATCAGTATTTTTCAGGAATAAAACTCGCAGACTTTTCACTTTACTTTAAGGGTGAAAAACTAGTGGGTATGTTTGGTTTGTGGGATCAGCACAGTATTAAGCAAACTAAGATTCTAAATTATAGCTCGGCCATAGCTGTGCTTAGACCTATTTATAACTTGTTGACTCCAATTACTAAAGGCATGCGTTTGCCTAAACTGGGTGACTCGATTCAGTATCATGTGCTACATACGCTTATGTGCCATCCCGAAGATTTGGCTTTGCATCATAAAATGCTTGAAGATGCCTATAACAAGTCAAAACAGCAGGGCGTTGGTGTGGTGAGCTTTACGCTTTCACATAAAGACCCGCGTTATCAGTTAAACCAGTTTTATAAAGGCGAACGCTTAACAGGAATGCATGGTTTTATTAGTTATGAAGGTGACCCACGACCACATTTTGATAAAAACTTGATTCCATACTTAGAGGTTGGACGTATTTAATTTAAAGCTTGAAGTGATACTTTGAATGAAGCCCACGGAAGTGGGTTTTGTCATTTTGAATATGAGCGAGGAAGTTGAAGATCAGTTTATAAAAGAAAATATAGCAATAATTGATAATATAATTATTTAATTTTTAATGGAAAATTATTTTAATTTTTATTAATGCATAGTCACTAAACGTACATATAGCACAACTACTATACAAAACGAAATTTAAGAACATGGTAGTTAAGTGATGAAAAAAAGTTTATTGGGCGGCCTTATTCTGTCGTTGTGTACAACTCCAGCTTTTGCGTTAAATATTCTATTGGTTAACGATGACGGTTTAACCAGCAATGTCAAAGCACTCTATGATGAATTAAAAGCAAATGGTCATAACGTGCTTGTGTCTGTGCCTTGTTCACCACAAAGTGGTCGCGGTGGCGCAATCGTGATGTATAGCTCAACGACGATTACCGCAGATAACGATAAGCAAATTGCGGCTGAAAACGGTTGTCACAACGGCGCTGCACCTATTGGCGCACCTGCGGCTGGAATCTTTACCAAAGCGGGTTATACCAATGGCGACTGGAACTACACGCATGGCACACCAGTCATGGCAACAGTTTATGGACTGGATGTGGTTGCACCAAAACGTTGGGGTAAGGCGCCAGACTTAGTTTTATCTGGCCCGAATGAAGGACAAAATGTCGGAAAAGTCGTTGTGCACTCTGGCACGATTGGTAATGTACAGTTTTCAGCAGGACGCGGCATTCCATCTATTGCCTTAAGCGCAGATACAAACACGGTAGATGACAAAACTTTAAACAACCCTAACTCTGCAATTGTGGCAAAACAAACCGTAGTGTTATTAAAAGAATTACAAGCTAAGGCAGGTAAGGGCCAATTGTTGCCAAAAGGCATCACGCTAAATGTTAATTTCCCTAAAAATTTAACAACCAGCACACCTTTTGCTTTTTCAAAAATTGGGACGTATGACTTATATAAATTGAAGTTCCAAGTAACCAAAGACAATAAAGGCAATAACCAATTTGGTTTAGGAATAGATGCGGCTCCTTCGGCGCCAACAGCCGCGCAAATGTCGGATGAAAGCGCCGTAATGCAAAGCAAAATTGCTGTGACTGCAATGCAAGTTGCTTACGATCAGCGACCAGCAGCTCAAGAATGGCTCAAAATTCGTTTAAAAAGCCTATTTAACAAGTAAGGGAGAAAGACCATGAAACGTTGTTTGTTGGTTTTACTTCTTGGGCTTGGCTTGGCGGCTTGTAATGACAATGATCATGATGACCAAGTCTCGACTGAAAAACCTGCCTTAGCTCCGAGCTTAGATGCCGGTACTTATATTATTAGTACCGAAACTGATCAAGAGTTGCCTATGGCGGGCAAATACTATTCTGGCGCAGATGGTTTTAAATTATTGGTTTTAGATGATGACGAAAACCGTGCCAAAATTGTGATGAGTTATGACGCAAAAACCAAAGCTTGGCAGAGCAACCAGTCTAATCAATCAATGACTGTTGAATTTGCACATTATGAAAAAATTGATGATCAGAAAATTTCTCTGAATCAATTGGTGGGTAATTACGATTTATCTTTCCCAGATGGAACAACGGTAAATGCCGAGGTCAATGCACAAGGCAAAATTGTCTCGAAAGACCCAAGTTGTGTGTTTACAGGCGTTATTACTGAAAGTGCATTAGCCAATACTGCAAATTATCAACTGACCGATAACAAGTGTGATGCGCTAAAAAATAACTCGAAAGGTTATGTTGTGGTAGATGATGACTTAGAACCTATGAGTTTTAGACTCGTATCTGACACAGTTGCATCAAAAGACATTTGGGCATTTGCACAATCTTAAAAATAAAAAGACAACGGATTCATTTCGTTGTCTTTTCATTCCAACCTATCTTGCGCCGTTGAAACAATTAGCATGGTTTGAAGATAATAATCTACACGTGAGTGATTATTGTCCTTATGTGAGTTATGCGCATTAAAGGCTGCATCATGAAGTTTTACAACTCGAGCGATCGGATTCGAACTACAACGAATTAAATATTCTTCGCGTGTTTCACTTTCCCGTTTAGTTAATCCATCAACGGCATCACGGACTTCTTTTCCAAATAAACTTTCGATTTTGGCTAGGGTAAGAGGCGTGTCTTCAACGCTATCGTGTAGAAGGGCTGTAATAATGTAGATTTCTGAAAATTGGTGCTCAATTAATGAATTGACGACACCTTTAATATGGTAATCAAAGTAATCATGAGGACCATACTTTTGACCTTGATGAGATTCTTTTGACAATTTCTCGGCTAATTCAACTTTATTTTGAGTCATTTTTTGCTCTTATCACTTTAAGTATATGACACGGCCTAATGTGTGAGATTGGTCGCTTAAGTCATAATTTTATACTGGATAGCGACTCTTAAAAACATCCCTTAATAACAGTAGTGTCTCTTTTTATTTATTCATTCTTGTTTGATAAGAACAAGACCCAACCTTAAATTTTTTTCAACTTTAAAATTTAACTTAATGATATAAAAGCAGATTGTAAATATTACTTAAGAATATCCTTAATTATGTAATTGAATGAAAAATAATAATTATTTAAATATTTTCTAGCCAATTTCACATTGACACTTCAAATATTGGAGATTACCATTTGCGGGCTGGCCTACATTGCCAGTCGGTTGTCGCAGACCGTTCTTCAAGAGCATTAAAAGATTATTCTTTTAGTGTGTATACCCTCGTGCCCCCTCTATGGCGGAACGGAGGGGGACACCCTCGGGTGTGCTGGGTCTTGAAGCCAGTCTGCGAACCCCTTTCGTTCTGCCACCATAATTTAAAATGTCTGGCAGAACTCCATATATAAGGAGTTGGCTTTGCACATCCATTATTTCTTGGCAGCCATTGCCAAAAGCTATAACAACACAGCTTAAAACATTTAACGCAGCTTGATCGCCGTAAGGCTTTTCAGGCTTTAGCTCGTTATTACTTAAAACTTAGACAATTAAACCTTGAGATGTGCTGTGCACAGTCTTTACGGCTTTGCTATGCCTTTTTTCTCCCAAAAGGCAGCGGTTTTTTATATCTCATTTATATACAACAATAATTTTATAACGGTAAACATATGCCAAAAATAGTTCTCCCAACACGTGCAGTACAAGTCGTAAATAAGTCAATTGAGTTATTTCACTACAACGGGTTTCATCTGGTCGGCATCGATAGACTTGTGAAAGAGTGTGAAGTTACCAAAGCAACTTTTTATAACTACTTTCACTCTAAAGAGCGGCTGATAGAAATCTGCCTGATTGTGCAAAAAGAGCGCCTAAAAGAAAAAGTTGTTTCAGTGGTTGAATATGACCGCGGCACAAACGCAGCCGATAAACTCAAAAAGCTCTATTTTTTACATGCAGACCTAGACGGGCTGTACTACTTATTATTTAAAGCCATTTTTGAAACAAAACTGACCCATCCAAAAGCGTACATAACCGCCGTGCGATATAGAACATGGCTCACCAATGAAATATATAGCCTGCTTGGAGCACTTAACACCGATGTTTCTTTTACCGATGCCAAACTATTTTTATATCTAATCGAAGGCGCCATTATTCAGCGTTTAAGTTTGGGTGAAGTTGATGAGAGAGTGGTTGAGGTGTTTTTGAGGGGGATATTATAAAAACTCTATTCTGTGATTTTATAATATTAACTATTGATCAAATTTAATTTTTATCAATAGTTAATATAAGTTATAAATAATATTAGTATTATTTATTAAGTTTCTGAAATAATCTAATGAAATATCTAAAATTAAATAATTTAATTAAAAATATAAGCTTAGTGTTAATCTTGGATTTTTCAATTTTGGTATTTTTATCCCTAATATCAAAAATATCTTTCAATGATAAGGCTGTACTTGCTTTACCACCAAAGTATGATGCTCCTAAGACCAGAACGACATATATTACGCCTGAAAGAATTTTATAAAATGCATAGGTGTCCTTATTTATACTTTTACTTGAAATTAATTCTTTAAGGAAAAATACTTCAAATATTATTAACCCCAAATAAATAAATGCAGCACAAATAAGAATAGTTATTGAGATTGATCTGATTTTCTTGATCGTTTTTTCTTTAAAGATATACTCTAAATGTGCTTGATTATTTTCTACTACTTGTTTTAGAAAAAAATAGCCATGATTTAAATTTGAAAAAACCTTATTGAAGTTCCATAAATTATTAATTCGCTCATTGAACAAGCTATAGTGATACCTAGTAGTTCCTAAAAAATGATTAGTCGCATATTGGAACTGTATAGGTTGCAATAGCTTTTGGCTGAATTTTTTACATAAATCTAAATAATTATCTAACTCTATCTTATCTTTTTCGAAATTTTTCTTCCTCAAGTCAATACGAAATCTTGGTAAAAAAAACCATTTAATAACTGTGCCTAAAAAGCCAAGCCCTACTAAAGCTTCTACTATTATTTTAAACCACTCCATATGTAACCTCCAATTTATTAATGAGTCTTTATCTAAACAAAAAAATTAAAATTTATATAGATAGAAAGGTCAGTATTGCGTCATAAATTGACGTGTGTACTTTATAATTAAGAGTTAGGGGCCTACTATGTTATTTTTACTGATGCCAAACTATTTTTATATATGATCGAAGGCGCCGTCATTCAGGGCTTAAGTGTGGGTGAAGTTGATGGGAGAGTGGTTGAGGTGTTTTTGAGGGGGATGGGGTGAGGTGGCATTTTGATTGAAGTGCCGTACCAATAATTAAATTTAATATGTGGTACGGTATTTAAATATATTCTTTTTATAGAAAGAATTATATGATTTGAGAATTAATCATTATTGTTTTTGAGTTTAGGTGAAAAACCTATTCTTGATATAATATGAAATACTGCTTCTTGTGCTTTAATGATATCTTTAATATTAAAATCCTTTTATTTCCCATACCTTAAATTTGGATTGTTTATAAGTCCATTAATAATATTTATTTCTAATTGCTCCACATATCTATCATTAAATGCTTGAGCTAACTTATCTATTTTGTGACCATATTTTTCTTTTAAATCTTTTAATGTTAATTCAGACTTTAATAACCATGACTTAATAATTTTTTCACCGACTTGTAAATATGAAAATAAAGCTTGTCCATAATGAGGAAAAGTGTTATCTAATTGTATAGATATATTGTTCATATCTGCATAAATTGCTTCTAACATAGCGACATCTTCCTCTCTCCAACCATTGAATATTTGAAAGATATTTATTGCTTTTTTATATTCATTAAATATATAAATTAGTTCATTGTCGTCAAGAGTATTGACATAAAACTGGGTCATATCTTTACACATTCTTAAAATATTTGTTTCATGATTTTCTCCTTTATCAGATAAATCTGTTTCTATAAAAAAGTTACAAGTTCCAAAGAAACGAGGTACGCGATATTTCCATAATTCTTGTTTAATTATTATATAAAAAGCTCCTAAATCCATATTTAATTTTCGCTTATCGCCATATTTAGCTGTATACCAATTATCTAAACATGAACTTAAATAATATTCTAAAGAACCGTCATCTATTTTACCCTTGGGATAAAGTAATATTGGTACATTGAATATATTACTAATTTCTGTAGTTGCTTCCAAAAATCTATGGGCAATAGGAACTCTTCTTTCAATTAATTCATTATCAATCTTTTGAAAAAGCTCATTTAAATTTAATTTTTTATTCATATTATCAACTCTAATTTTCAAATTTTCTAAACTATTTATGCTAGAAGTCCGAAATCAAGCTTATCTGTCATATTCCTTGTAAATGAATGATTACTAGCTAATAATTCGTCCAACATATCTAAGCAATAATCTAGTGTTTCATCATCTTTATCATTTTCTGCTTGATCATATAATCGTTGAATGACTCTCGTGATAGTATCTACATCCATGCGGCTTACTAATTCTTGAGTGTTTAACTTAAGAATATTTTGAATCATGATAATAATAAGGTCACTAAATTGAGCCATATTCATTGAACTTTCTTCTATTGAGTGTAAAACATTATAAATATTATGATTTAAGGCTTTTGAGTGAATATATATATAGAAAAACTCTCGAGCATATCTTTTCGACCAAAACTTTTGATTAAAAAAACGCCCTATATTTTTAAGAATTTCCTCATTTTCTGAATTAACTAAGATGTTAAAGATCCGTTTCATTTTTTGGTGATCATATCCTTTTGTATCATTACCAAGAAGTTGGCTAATTACTGAAGCATAACCCAAAAGACTTTCATGATTTTTGGACTCGAGTCCTTGCTTCAACTCTTCTTCAAATAAACCATTGAATAACCATCGAGCAATAACTTGTTTATGACCTTCTTTTCTAACATCTTGATATGGAGAACTCACCATCATTTGTACAAGAGCTATAAATGACTCTTTAAATTCAATATCAAAAGCTTTATTAAAATAATAGTAATAGCCATTGCTTAGAGTATTTCTTAAGTCCTTTTTACACAACTCTACAAACTTTTGAAAAGCATAATTACGATCATAATTATACATAGGTAGTAGTAGATCAGCAGTTGCCATTCTTACGGCTGCATGTTCATCGTTTAAAGCATTTTCAATAATATGTTTGTGTGAAAGAGCATATTCTTTATCATCCCAAAATTTTTTAGCCAATCCTTTATATGCGCTTCCTCTTGTACAGTTAAGGGTATTTCCATATAAATCATGGCTTGAAATTTCATCTATTTGATTAGGTTGACCTCCTTTGCGAATATTTAATTTATCTAGTAGTGGGTCATCCGCTGATAAAGCAATATCTTCTAATAGCTTTAGATATTTAGTAGATAATAATTTAACTCTTCCAGAAAGTAATTGTTGAAGTGCTCTAGAGTAGTTTTTGGCAGGAAAATGGTCGATAACTTGCTCAATCCACTCAATAGGGCATGGTGACCATTGTTCTTTAAGATGATCTGGGACTTGATCAAGATTATTTTCGCTTAAACCTGAATACAAAGCATCAATATAATCCTGATGTATATGTTTAGGTAATTTTAAAGCGAATTCTGCAAAACGTTTAGGTTCAGCATTCACAGCACTTCTAAAATTACTTGAAAACTGCTGAATACTACATTCAGTACTTTCCTGATCAAATTTAAAGCCTTTAAACTCTTTTGGATCTGTCAGTATTAGTTTTTTCCAAGCCTTACTGGATAATTTTCCAGCATCTTTAATTGGCGATTTAATAGTATTGACTAGACTATTACTTCGATGGCAAAAATCATCATCTGTATATTTTGCAAATTTACGATTGAGTACACTAATTAATTGTGTAGATTTATTGGAAATACGTGAGGTATCCAATTTAGGCAGTAAATAGAATTGAGTTTTTCCCCAATAAGGAGCGTAGTAATTTTTACGAGTAGCTTCTAAACGCCATTTAATCTGATCTAAATTATACTCAGAGTGAATATAGTAGATAGTGTTTTGAATAAGTTCAAAGTTCTCTAGTGTACAATGAGGTGAAAATTTTTCAATTAGTTTCCCAGCCAATTTCCAAACAGGTTCTTCGTTATCATTTCCTAATTTGAACTTATGATTTGGGTTGTCTAACAGCCATTCAATTACAAAATCAGTATGATCTATCTCAAGATCTAAAAGAGCATTAGCATATATACGATTAAATATTAGATTGGAATTATTTTTTAATGGAATTAATAATTGAAAAAGTTCAGTAGATTGTAAGGCCATATTCTGAGAAGCTTTAATAAGGAGAGTGAACAAGGCTTTGTATATAAAAGTTTCAAACGATGTTCTTACAGCATATTCTTCAGACCATTTAAAAGCATCAAAATCCTCAATTAGAGGTTCAGAAAAATACTGATCTAAAAAAGGTAAAAAAATCCTTAGCACATCTTGTGAATGGCTTTCAGCAAGTTTCTCAATAGACTCTGTGTCGTAATCAGACCATTCTTCTCTTGAGCTTAATCTTGTATATAATTCTTCATTACACATGAGCTTTAATAGATGCAAAGCTCTCAATGGATATTCTTTGGTTAAGTCATCCCAAAAAATATAGCGACTGCTGACTCCATTTTGAATTAGCTCAATGCGAAGATTAAATAATTCCTCTGAATCATCACTCATTTTCCAACATAAACAGTTGTATATCTTTTGATTCCACTCAGGTGATCGATTCACAAACTTAGAAAATTCATTAATTAACAAATTTGGAGCTTTATCAGAAACTGAGCTTAAAAGCTCTAGAGCTTTAGATTGCATCTCATCATCTTCATCTAACCAATCACTTAGATATTGATTTTCAGAAAGATATTGAACGAGTGTAGGGCAACCGCTACAACTTAATCTTATAAAATGAGGTGCTAGATCAGAATCTGAAATGATCTTATTTATAAGCTTTTTAAGGGGAGCTTTAAAGTTCTCTATATGCCGTAATGTACTAAATACCAATGATTTTAAGTGGAAACGAATCTCAGAATGAAAAAGAACTGCTTCAATACAATTACAGAAAGCTCTTTCATCTGCTTCATATAACATCGCGAGTGCATATCTGAGATGCTCTCGTTTTAAAAGGGTTTGTTGATTTTTTGAACCTAATTCATGTAAGAAATCTTCAGGTGAACTAAGACCTTGCGAATATAACTTTTTTCCTATTGCATAATCATGGATTGCTTGATGTCTAAAACTAATTTCTCTATTTTGCTCAGTGAGTAATCCGACAGAAATCATAGCTTTCTTAATTTCTGATGAACCAATTGATAATTGAGTTGATGAAACACTTAATTTGTTAGCTTGATTCATTAAATTTATAACTTCATTGAAGAAGTTTTCACTATTTGCTGTGGAAATACCATGACTATCAGTGAGTTGTTCAAATCTATCATCGATGAAAGATTTGATTAAATCTAATTTGGTTGTAAATTTAGGAGCGCACCCTAAATCATTGGCTAGATCCATATAAATACCTAGCCATAAAGGAATTTTTAAAATATTCTGTTGCTCATTACTCAACTGATCATAGTCTTCAAATTGGCTAACATATGGCTTAATCTGATCTGGCTCAAACAGTTTTAATTCCATCTGTTTGACATCACTATTGATTTCACTGATCCAATTTCTTAGACGCACATCATCTTCGAGCTCAAAATTTCGTGTTGCCATAATAATTTTTATATTGGTATGGGCATATTGACGTAGTAAAAGAATCTCTTTAACCATTTTAATGCATATATCTAATGCATTTGATGAGTGAAGAGCAGTCCAACGAAGAGCGTCTAATTGATCAAGCAAGATGATAATTTCTTGACCCTGTCCATATTTTTCTAAGCATGCAATGGGCGAATATGGAAATCCTAAATCTTTTCCAAATTGATCGAGATTTTTTTCAGGAACTCGTCTATCTAGTCGAATAGGAAGAACGATAGTCCCAGATTGAACAAAATGTTTTTTCAAATTTAATAAGAAAGCACTCTTGCCAACCCCTGCATCAGCTTTAATTATTATGATTGGGTTATTATTAACAGTATCTAATGTAGTACTGAACTCGGCACGTTGAATGTTTTGTTGTGATATTAAATAAGGCTCGATTGAGCGATCAAACTCATCATTTAGCGTTGCTATTACATCGGATATATGAGGATGACCCGGATAGGTTTTAAAGGAAAAGTGGTGGACTTCTAAATCTGCTTTAAGAGTATGAGATGTAATACGTGTTCTTAACTTACCACATTTAACAGGGTAAGTTTGAAGGAAATGAACAAGATGACTAGGAGGCTGATAAACTAATTTTTCAGCTAATAATATACATAGTTCATTATCTATATCATCTTCATTATATTTCTTTATTTCAAAACTCTTTAGAAACTGAATAGCTTTGTCCAAATCATCTAAATTTGATGAATCCAAATTTAAACGGCTACATAATTCATTAAATAATTTTAGCCTATCTGGGCTTATATTTTTAATTTGATATTCAAAAAATTCAGAGCTAGAGTTTGTACTGTTTCTAGCACTTTCACAAATATCTTCCAGTAGCCTAAATCCAATTCTAGATACAACTTTGTAAGATTTAGAGCCAGATAAGATGTGTTGTAAACCTTTTGTTAAAAGTTGTTTGGATTGGAGTGTGGCAAGTGTCCAAGCATTATCAGAAAGATTTCCAATTTTGCATTGATGATGTTCTTTAGATCCATCCAAATTACCAATAATAACATCTACAGCATCTTCATCTGGACCAATAGGCTCTACTTGTACATAAGAAATTTTTTCATCTAATAATCTTAAGAGTTGATATGCCACCCAAGAGGATTCATAACGATTTCCAATTTTTTCTGTAAAGCCACCTGGTTCTAAAGACACAAACATTCCTCAATTTTTTTAAAATATTTTTATCATTATAATTTATATATTTTTTTCTAATTTTCCAATAACTAACGTTGATAATATATTGGAAATTCAATATTTTTAAATTTAATAAGTAAAGATTCTAAATTAGTAAATTTTAGTTAAATAACTTCGAGAAAAAATATGAAAGACATCGAAATTTTAGAAATAAATGAAATTGGCGATTATGAAGAAGGCCTATCGTTATTGTTAGAAGACTCTGTAAATAACGGAGCTTCAATAGGTTTCTTAACTCCCATAGAAAAGAACGAAGTCTTAAATTATTGGTGTGAGGTCAACTATAAATTAGCACAAGGTAATAGCCGTCTATGGATTGCCATTCAAGAAAGAAAAATAGTAGGTAGTGTTCAATTGTCTTTGGTGAGTAAAAAGAACGGTGTTCATAGAGCTGAAGTTGAAAAACTCATGGTTCTGACATCTGCAAGAAAACAAGGAATAGCAACGTTATTACTTAATGAGTTAGAAACATTTTCAAGAGAAAAGGGTCTGCGCTTACTTGTCTTAGATACACGTGAAGGCGATGTGTCCGAACTTTTATATAGCAAAATTGGATTTGTTCGTGTGGGTGTCATTCCAAGTTTCGCATTAAGTTCAAATGGGGACTACGACGGCACAGCAATTTATTATAAAAGGCTTGGTTGAATTGATTTTTTTAGAAACAAGAGATTATTTAGTTTCTAATATGTTGTGCTGCAAGCAACTAAAATAAAAAAGGAATTTTAATGATTTTAAAGAAATTTATATTACTAGTCTTTTTATTAATGCTTGTAAAAAATGAAGTGTTGGCCGATTCATCTATTGATGTACTTCTAGATGAAGGTAAAGATTATTTTGAAGGCACTAATGGTAAAGAGCGAGATTATGCTAAAGCTTTAGAACTATTTTTAGTGGCTGCAAAACAAGGAAGTCCATTAGCAGATGCTCGAATTGCATATATGTATCAAACCGGAACTGGTGCAAATCAAGACTATACCGAAGCTTTTAAGTGGAATCTTAAAGCTGCAAATAATGGAGAGTTACAAGCACAATATAATTTGGCATTGATGTATAAAGATGGTTTAGGCACAGAAAAAAGTGATACAAATGCTTTTAAGTGGTTTAAACAAGCGGCACTTCAAGGTGATGTATCAGCTCAAGTAAACTTAGGATTAATGTATCAAAATGGAGAAGGTGTTGATAAGAATGTAGACAAGGCATTCTTTTGGTACAAGAGCGCTGCTGCACAAAATGATTTCATGGCTTTTTATTACATGGGAACTTTTTATGAAGAAGGAATTAGTGTTAAAAAAGATGAAAAACTTGCATTTGAATATTATCGGAAGGCTGCATTGTTAGAGTATGGAATTGGTCAATATGAATTAGCTAGATGCTATGAATATGGAATTGGAACACATAAGAACATGAGCAAGGCAATAAAGTGGTATGGTAAGGCAGCTAAGAGAGGCAGTGACGAAGCTATCGAAAAATTGAAAGAACTAGAAATTAAATAATTCTAAAATAGCTTATCTCATTTAACCTCTAGTTAGGAGCTTTTATATATAATCAGATATTTAAGAAGAAAATTATTTATCCTCTAAAGCAAGTTTAATACCGAGTATAAAAAGTACGGTCCCAGAGACTTTATACATATACGTTAAAAAGTAAGGATTTTTTTGGATTTTATTAGCTAACACTCCAGAAACTAAAGCGATGGGGCCTTTAACTAAAAAGGTTAGGCCAGCGAAGGTTGCACCTAATATAAATAGAGATAACATAGGATTGGTTGAGTTTGGATGAATGAATTGAGGAAGGAAGGCAAAGTAAAAAAGCATAATTTTAGGATTTGAAATATTAGAAAAAGCACCTTGTAAAAAGATTTTAAACGATGAGTCTGGGGCACGATGATTGTTAACTAATATTAGGTCATCTGTAGATCGGAAAAGTTTAAAACCCAAGTATATTAAGTAAATAGCCCCAATAAGTTTTAAAATGAAAAAAAGCCATTCAGAGGCTTGTAGGAGAGTACCAACTCCTAACATTGCTAATATGGTGTGCAGTAATAATCCTGAACTGATACCCGCAGCTGTTGTTATTCCAACACGAGTGCCACTAGATAAAGAGCGTGACATAACGAGAACCATATCTTGACCAGGGGTAAGAATGATCAAAAGAGATGTTGCAATAAAAGGTAAAAGAGAGAGCTCAAGCATGTAGTAACTCCTAAAAAGGATCTGGTGGAAGGCAGGTGAAACTATAATTTCAAATTATAGTAACTAGACTGTAGATGTTGGATGCTAATTTAACTTTAATTTCTTTTGATATTGGTTATATTATCTAATATTGTTTTATAAATTAGTTTTTTGGTTTAATTATGGTTGATTCAGTAGATAAAAAAATTCTGAGAGTGATTCAGAAGAATTCAAATCAAACAAATAGTGAGGTTGCGCAGCAAGTGGGGCTTTCTGCAACTCCTTGTTTACGTCGAGTTCATCTTTTAGAAGAACAATCTGTCATTACAGGTTATGTTGCATTAGTAAATCCATCAGCTGTAGATTTGAAATTTACAGCATTTGTGCGGATTACGCTTGAACGTCAAGATAAAGTGACTATTGAAAATTTTGCAAAAGAAATGGAGCAAGCACCAGAAGTGCTGGAGTGCCATTTAATGGCAGGTACATATGACTATCTTTTAAGAGTTATTGCTAAAGATTTAGAGGACTATCAAAGGTTCCAAATGGAAACACTTACAAAAATCAAAGGGATACAAAATGTTGTTACAGAGATTCCATTGAGGAGTATTAAGCAAACCACATGTCTTCCAATTTAGCATTATTGTGTGAATAAAATTGAAAATTTGTGAAACTACTTATATTGTTATTTGTAGTGTATAAAACTAAATTTTTTTAAATTATTAGTTTTTTAATCTAATGTTATTTTACATGTTGGTTAAATTAGCATCCATTATCTAATCTATTGCAATTATACTTTTAATTAGAAAAGTCAATGTGAATTTTTTTAAAATGCGTATATTTGCTTATATTAGGATAAACCCTGATGAAACAATAGATCTTCATAAATATATTTCTACGTTTGGTGGAAGTGGCTATCATATTCAAAAAAGCAGATTGATTGTTGAGGAAGTACTGGTTGAAAAATCTATTTCATATCGAGATAAGTTTTCAAATTTAGTTAATTATGCATTAGAGGAAGACGATAGTTTAATTGTTAAGGGCATAGATTGTTTAGGTAATTCTTTTGAAGAGATTCTGAACATAATTAATAAAATTGAACAGAAGAAAGTTCGGTTGGTTTGTATGGATTATTCAAAAAATGAAATTAACGGTGATTTGAAAACTGTTTTTATACACTTTTTGAAGCTTTGTACTGATTTTGAAAAAAAATTAGGTGTTCACCATAATGTATGTGAAATAAATAGAAGCACGAAGAGAGTGGGTCGTCCTGAAAAGCTTTCCGAGGCCCAAAAGAACCAAGTTCTTGAAAGTTATAAAAAGGGAAAAAGTATCTATTGTTTAGCTAAAGATTTCTCTGTTACTCGTACTGTAATCAGAAGAATTTTAGATAAAAATAAATGTAATATTTAATCCCTCTATTTATAATGGTAGCAAATTTTTGCTACTTTATATTATTAATGAGTTTTATAAGGGGGCTAATTTCTCCTCCTAAATACTTTGACACCTGAATACTACATTCAAGTAAAAGCGAAATATTTTCGGCAATTTTCTCTTGGGTTAAACGTTCAGAAGGACCTGAAATAGTAAGTGCCCCTTGTAACTGTCTACCATTGCTAAATACAGGTACAGACAAAGAAGACGTTTCTGGGTCACGTTCTCCAAATGAACTTGCCCAAAACTGATTTTGGATTTGTTGTAGATTTTCATCTACTTCAGTTTGAGAAAATGCACGAAGAATTTTACCCGAAGCCCCAACATTCACTGGAAAAGTATCTCCTTCAGAGATAGAAACCTTTACAGATCGAGCTGGTTCAATGCGAAACAGAACCACGCGCTTATCGTTATCTAAAATATAAAATGAAGAAGTTTCACCTGTTTCTTTGGTGATTCTTTCCAAAATAGGATAAAGCACATCTTTAAGCTTAAAAGAATTTTGATAAATTCTTGATAATTTTAACGGTGTAATGCCTAAAGAAAATTGACCATCTTCATTTCTAACAACATAACCATGACGTTCTAATGAACTTAGTAATCTAAGAATAGTACTTTTATATAGCTTTGTACGGCGTGAAATTTCTGCGAGAGATAAGACGGGGCTATCGATATCAAAAGCATCTAAAATAAGTAATGCTCTATCTACGGCAGCTACACCTGAATTTTGCTTATCCATTTGGCTATCAGGATCTTGGGTTGATTTCGTCATACAAAAATATAAAAACTCAATTAAATTTAAGTGTTTTAGGAATAAATAAGTATAGCTGTAATTTAAAAGATGAAATAGATTTTTTAGTGAATGTAAGCGTGTGGCAAGATAAAACATAGAAGGATATAAAAAGTGCCTTCAAATTTTGAAAGCACTTTTATTAATTTATATAAGATCGATAACTAGAGCCGCAACATACATCACTAGGCAAGTTCCCGTACACCAGAGTATGGATGCCTTTTGATTTTCACCATAATCTACATTGGTTAAAGAGCATAATAGATAGGTAGAGGCAACCATTGGGCTTAACAAATGAATAGGTTGACCAATTAAACTTGCGATAGCCATTTCATTTGCACTGATCCCATAATGTGAGGCAGTTTCAGCAAGAATAGGTAAAATTCCAAAATAAAAGGCGTCATTCGTCAAAATGTAAGTAAATGGCATGCTAATAAAAGCAGTAATCGATGACAGATAAGATCCAGACGATGCAGGAATAATTGAGATGAGATGCTGAGCAATAGCTTCAATCATGCCTGTACCTGTCATGATTCCTACAAAAATGCCAGCAGCAAAAATCAGAGAAGAAACTGCTAAAACGCTATCTGCATATTTCGCGACTAATTTTTTCTGTTCAGAAAGTTCTGGGAAGTTAACCACTAAACCGATACAGAATGCTAAAATGAACAGAGGCGCTAAAGGCAAATAACCTTTAATCATTGAAAAAACCAGAAGAATAGTAAGTATCAGGTTAAACCATGATTTCCAGCTTTTCGTATTTTGCTCATGATGGATAAGATCGTCATCAGGTTTAATTTCATGAATACCTAAGCGCTTTCTTTCTTTTAAACCCAAGTAACAAGCGACAAATATGACCCAAATAAGACCCGCACACATCACGGGCAACATTTGTAAGAAAAGTCCAGTTGGGTCGACTTTAAGTGCGCTCGCAGCTCTAGAAAATGGACCAGCCCAAGGTAAAATATTCATTACCCCAATTGACAGTAATAGAACAGTTGCCATGACTTGTGGTCGGATTCCAATTTTTTTGTACAAAGGCAACAAGGCTGTTGCGACAATAATATAAGTCGTTGCGCCATCACCATCTAGCCCGACACAAATTCCAAGAATAGCTGTACCTACAACAATTTTTAACGGGTCGCCTTTAACAATTTTAATGATGAATTGAATCAGCGGATTAAAGAGGCCAGCATCTGTCATCATGCAAAAATACAAAATTGCAAAGGTAATCATGATGCCAGTGGGAGCAAGTAGCTTAATTCCATCAATCATCATGCTACTCATGTCTGTGACATGACCAGTCAAAAGCGCAAAAATTACTGGAATAAGTACTAAAGCTGTAAGGGCGGATAAGCGTTTCGACATTACCGCATACATAAATACAGCGATCATGCTGTAACTTAAAAAAACTAACATAAATCAATCCTTGATTTACTTAAGAAATAAATTTTAAGTAGAAATTAATGATGAGAAAACATTGGCTTACCCGAATGTTCTAAATAGGTAGTTAAGATAGAACCGGTAGATGAATCGATCATAAATAATTGCTTATTTTCATGACCACCAAAGGCTAGATTGGTAATCGTTCTACCAGCACACGATTTAATGCGATAAAGGGGTTCTGCATATTGGTTAAATACCCATACACATGCTTGGCCAGCATCACAAACATATAGATTTTTATCAGCATCTAAAGCAAGTCCGTCAGCACCGCTTAAACCTCCAGCGAGTGTAGTAAAAATGCCCACTTTTGTAGTAGAGCCATCTTTTTGGATTGGTAAACGCCATACAGAATTTCCACGGGTCATTGCGACAAATAAAGCTTTTTCTTCATAGTCCATGACCAAACCATTTGGACTTGGAGCATTATTAATAAGACATTCAAGATGTTCTGTATTCATGTCATAGCTGAATACACGTCCTGTAGGGTCATGCATTCCTGTCTGGCCTTGATCTGTAAAATAAAGTTTTCCATCTTGAGAAAAAAATAAATCATTTACCCCTTTAAAACTTTCACTTTTGCGATGCGTTAAAAACGGGCTAACCACACCTGTATTGGGGTCTAATTGCATGATTCCATTTTTATAATCAGCAATAAAAATTCGACCATCATTATGTATTTTTAGACCATTTGGCCAGCCGTCATATTCCGCTAAAAGGTCCCATTGACCTTCTGGAGATATTTTAAAAATTCGTCCAAACGGAATGTCGGTAACAAATAAATTTCCATTTTTATCGAAAGAGGGTCCTTCTAAAAAGCTCGTTACTTTTTGACCCGGTTTATTAGCACGAACCCAGTCTGATTCATCATGCTTTAAAAAAACTTCAGGAATTTGACTAAAAACCTGAGTTTGTAACTCTTTCGGTGGTACGAAAAGACTCATACAAGCATCCTTACTGTTCTATTCTACAGAACAATGTTCTATTTATATTTATTTTTTAGCTTATTTTTAGTCCTGTCAAGTATTTTTAAATTTTTCGAATTTTGTGGTTGAGCTATAAAAATTTTAATTTGCATTAAAAATAGAACTGTGTTCTATTAGATAGAACGCTACTGGCGTTATACGTGAAAAATATTCTTGTGCAATAGGAAATGTCAGCTTATGAGCCATTCAAAGGACATCGATATATTGGTGAGTGAGGTTGGACCTCGCGATGGTTTGCAAAGTATTAAACAAACCATGCCAACCGATATGAAGAAAAAATGGATTTCAGCTTTAGCTCAAGCGGGATTAACTGAAATAGAAGTTGGATCTTTTGTATCTCCAAAATTGCTGCCACAAATGGCGGATTGTGGAGAGCTGGTTAAACATACTTTGACTTTAAAAGACGTATTCGTGACCGCTTTAGTCCCAAACCTAAAAGGTGCCGAAAATGCATTTCAAGCAGGAGTTCAAAAAATTACGATTCCTGTTTCAGTGAGTGAACCTCATTCACTATCAAATATCCGTAAAACGCATGCTGAGGTTTATGAAGAAGTAAATTCAATTGTTCAGCTTAGAAATGAAAAATATCCCGAAATATTAATAGAAGCAGGTCTATCCACAGTTTTTGGCTGCACCATTCAAGGTGTAGTTACAGAAAATGAAGTCCTAACGATGGCCCAACGAATGGCCCAATTAGGCGTAGATGAGATTGGCCTAGCAGATACGGTTGGATATGCAAATCCTGTCCAAGTCCGCAGTCTATTTAAAAAATTAAAACTGGAAGTCGGGAATCTAGCAGGCAGCGCCCATTTCCATAATACGCGTGGGCAAGGTCTAGCTAATGTTTTAGCCGCGGTTGAAGTGGGTGTTACGACTTTTGACGCATCGCAAGGCGGTATTGGCGGTTGTCCATATGCCCCAGGTGCATCAGGCAATATTGTTACTGAAGATTTAGTTTACCTGTTAGAAAGCATGGGACTACGCACTGGTATTGATATCGATCGACTTGTTGAAGCGCGAGAGTGGTTAAAGCAAGGAATACCGGGAGAGCCACTCTATGGATTTATTCCAGATGCAGGCGTAGGTAAAAACTTCAAATATGCAAAGGACCAATAACATGAAAGATGAAAAGAAACTTCCACTGGCTGGAATCCGAGTTTTAGAATTCGTACATATGGTTATGGGTCCTGCATGTGGTTTACTTCTCGCAGATTTAGGGGCTGAAGTCATCAAGATTGAACCATTACCTCAAGGTGATAACACACGCAGGCTTATGGGGTCGGGTGCTGGCTACTGGATGACTTATAACCGTAATAAAAAAAGTTTGTCAGTTGATATTAAAAGTGAAAAAGGAATGTCACTTGTTAAGGATCTAATTAAAACTGCGGATGTTGTGATTGAAAACTTTAGACCCGGCGCGATGAAAAAACTAGGACTCGATTATGAAGGGGTTAAATCAATTAAACCCGATATTATCTATGGTTCAATGAAAGGTTTTTTACCGGGTCCTTATGAACATCGGACAGCCTTAGATGAAGTCGTACAAATGATGACTGGGCTTGCGTATATGACTGGTCCTGTGGGACGTCCATTACGTGCTGGAGCATCTGTTAATGATGTGATGGGCGGAATGTTCTGCGCTTACTCAATTGTTGCAGCTTTATACCAACGTCAATTAACTGGCCAAGGTCAACTTGTCGAAACTGGTTTATTCGAAAACTCTGCATTTTTGGTTGCACAGCACATGATGCAAAGAGCAGTTACAGATAAGCCTGTAGCTCCAATGCCAAATCGTGTTTCAGCTTGGGCAGTATATGATGTTTTCAACACTAAAAATAATGAACAAGTCTTTATTGGTGTAGTTACGGACTCGCAGTGGCTCGCTTTCTGTGATGCTTTCGGCTTAGAAGCCCTAAAAAATAATCCAGATTTCGCTCAAAATAACCAACGTGTAAAAGCACGTGAGCAAATCCATCCCATTATTCGTGAGACGCTTAGCCAATTAGACAAAACAAAAGTAATGGAGCTATGTGAACAAGCTGGTTTACCTTTTTCTCCGATCCAACGACCAGAAGATTTATTTGAAGATATTCACTTAAATGAGTCAGGAGGTATGGGGAAAGTAGTTCTAGAAAATGGTAAGCAAGTAAAGGTTCCTTTATTACCATTTACGATGGATGGTCAACGCTTTGGTGTACGTGAAAACGTGCCGGAAGTTGGTGAAGATACTATAGAGGTTCTTACTTCTTTAGGTTATGACCAAGCAAAAATTAAAGAGCTTACTGATTCGCAAATTATTAAATCTAACTAATGCTTTTAAGCATTAGTTTTTTTATTCGTGTTTTATGCAAGGACTGCATATATGAACTCTTCAAATAATGCTTTCAATCTGCAACAAGCAGCATGTGATAGTGCAATCAAAAAGGCAACTTGGCGTTTCATTCCATTACTCGCTTTGGCATATTTTTTTAATTATTTAGATCGCACGAGTGTTGGATATGCTGCATTACAAATGACAGACTCGCTTGGTTTAACCGCAGCCCAATTTGGGTTAGGAGCGGGAATCATGTTTGTAGGTTACTGTTTATATGAAGTTCCAAGTAACCTAGCAATGTATAAGTTTGGTGCCCGAGTCTGGATGGCCCGAATCATGATTACATGGGGAATTGCTGCCGCTGCCACAGCATTTGTGATCGGCCCATATAGTTTTTACTTTATTCGTTTCTTATTAGGTATAGCGGAAGCTGGTTTTTTCCCTGGTGTTATTTTCTTTTTAACTATCTGGTTTCCAACACAATATAGAACCCATATTCTGGCTTTATTTACTATTGCTACTCCCATTTCATTTTTAGTGGGTGGCCCTCTATCAATATGGCTCCTAGGTTTACATGGTCATATGGGTTTAGAGGGGTGGCAATGGATGTTCTTAATTGAAGGATTACCTGCGTGTATTTTGGGTATTATCACGTATAAAGTATTGAAAAATAATCCTAAAGATGCGCATTGGCTAACTAATGAAGAGCGTAATGCTTTAACTGATGCATTAGCAAATGAAAAGAAAAAAGCAGCAGGTAACCATCATTTCAAAGATGCATTGAAAGACGTTAGAGTTTGGATATTAGGATCAATTACTTTTAGCTTCACGTTAGGAACTTATGGAATTGGGATTTGGCTACCACAGATGTTAAAGGCCCAAGGCGTTGAATTAAGTTTAATTGGTTGGGTTGCCGCAATTCCTTATTTCTTCTCAACAGTTGGTTTGTTAATTTGGGCAAAACATGTAGACCGAACAGGTAAGCCTATTCGCAATTTAGTTATTGCGCTCGTGCTTGCAGGAGTGGCACTAATTATTGCCTTGAACCTATCAGGCTTAGTACCAGCGTTAATCGGGATTAGTATTGCTTTGGTTGGTACGATTTCCGCAAAAACCATTTTCTACACTTTACCCGGCAAATTTTTATCAGGAGAGGCAGCGGCAGGCGGTATAGCTTTAATCAACTCGATTGGTGCGTTTGGTGGATTTGTTGGCCCATATTTAATGGGTTATTTAAAAACAGCAACGGGTTCATTCACTAGTGGGTTTATGATTATGGGGTGTATCCTTTTCTTAGCAGCCTTTATGACAGCTCTTCTTCATATTGCTATGAAAAAGAGGGAATTACCTCAGTAAGTGCTTTATTGTTTTGCTAAACTAGAGTCGACTTAAAAAGCCTTATAAAGATATAAGGCTTTCTTAATTAAATAAACACGGATATCTCCACAACATCCGTGTCTTAAAAGACCTAAAATGAATTATGCTTTTTCTCTGCCAATAGCATGGTCTGTTTAAGCTGCTTACGGTTGAAGCCTAGAAGCTCAATCACATTTCTAAACAGTGCTGGTGCTTTGGCAATCGGAGTATTTATTTTAGGTACAATCGTCATATCTTTACGCCGTTCTATGCTCTCAACTACACCTGAGACAACTTCTTCAATAGAGATATATTTCCAAATACCCGAGTTACCTTTCCACACCGCGTTACCTGCTGGGTCATTTTGAATACTGTCCATCATTGGGGTCTTAAAGAAGGTCGGATGAAGGCTACCAACAGCTATATTTGAATACTTTAATTCTAGACGAAGGCTATCACATAAAGCCCAAACACCAGCTTTACTCGAAGTATAGTGAGTGTTTAACGGGGAGTGGACGAAAGCTGCCATTGAGGACACAGCCAGTAAGTATCCCTGAGTTTGTTTTACATACGGTATAGCTGCGCGGAAAGTACGAAATACCCCTGTAAGGTTAATATCAATGGTTCGCTCAAAGGTTTCAGGAGCCATATGTTCTAATGCTTCGGTTGTAGCTATACCTGCATTTGCAA
This sequence comes from Acinetobacter sp. V104_13, assembly GCF_031798995.1. NCBI lineage: Bacteria > Pseudomonadati > Pseudomonadota > Gammaproteobacteria > Moraxellales > Moraxellaceae > Acinetobacter > Acinetobacter sp. V104_13. Next base: position 62,847 of record NZ_JAVQNP010000027.1, read on the forward strand.
TCACCACATCAATTTTACCGAAGTGTTGAGCTGCATTTGCCATAGCAGTTTCTAGGCTTTCCAAAGAGCATACATCGGCTACCCAACCTGCGGCAATGCTTTTTCCACCTAGCTGTTTTGCCTGACTTTCAACTTTGTTAAGGTCTAAGTCTAATAATGCGAGTTTTGCACCTTTGGCCTGTAATGCATGAGCAATCGCAAGACCAAGACCACCTGTTGAGCCTGTAATTACCACAACTTTATCTTTTAATTTGTATTTAGACATATCAGATTTCCAGACATTTTTATAAATGAGTTTTAAGGAAATGGATTATTTCTGAACAGGTTTAGATTCATTTTCAAGTTGTTGAAGTAATCCCTGCAATTTCTTATGGCGGATAACCATTGCATCACTAGCTGCACTAAACATTCCGCGTAATATCGAGAACGGAACCCAGCGCACTGGAGCAAAAATGCGTGGCTGGCGACGCTGCACACCTTTTACAATTGCTTGCGCCATATATTCCGGAGAAATAGGCTTGCGTAACCATGCCGGAAATGCTGCTTCAATCATCTTCGTTACAGTTGCGTTACCCCCAAAGGCAACCTTGGCGATTGGTGTTGCTGTCCAGCCTGGATAGACAACACTAGCGGTTGCATCAGTATATGCAATCTCTGTACGAAGACAGCGTCCGAGCATTTCTACTGCCGCCTTTGAAGCCGCATATGGAGCGTTTGCCATTCCATTGACGAAGCAATAAACAGAAGAGGTTATGAGGATTTGTCCTTTATTGCGAGTCACCTCAGGTAATGCAGCACGGACTGTGCGCCAGACACCAAGTAAATCAACCTCAACAATCTTATCGAACTCAGCTTCATCACAGCTAGCAATTGTCGAAGCACCATCACGCCATGAGATACCTGCATTAGCAAAAGCTATATCAAGATGTCCAAAGTGTTTTATTGTTTTCTGGACTACCTCTTTTGTGGCTACTGCATCAGTAACGTCTAGCGCTAATGGTAAAACCCGAGATGCCTCAAATTCAGATGCAAGTTTATCTACAGCTTCCTGTTGCATATCGGTGAGTACCAAGTTTGCACCTAATGTATAAAATTCACGGGCTGTTGCTGCACCAATTCCTCCAGCGGCGCCTGTAATTAAAACAACTTTTTTGTTAAGGTCATATTTCATGGTTTTTCTCCAAATGTTTTAAATTTACTGTTACTTGACTGGAACGATGCGTTTAAGAAAGTCGATCTGATCACGAACAACACGCTCAAAAGCCTCTCCAACGTAAATTTCAAAATGACCATCGGCGTAGTGCTTAATTTCATGATTGGGTGTATGGCTCGCATGACGCAATGTTGTTTTTGAGGGTGCAACAGAGTCGGTATCGCAGACACAAAACAACACGGGGGCTTGAATACGTGATGTCTTACGGCCCGGGTAATAGCGTATGATGTCGAGTACAAAACGTGCAGCGACATAGTTTGGAATATTTGATCCTGAAGGCATGAGTGCGAGATAGCCTGAATAAGCATCAGGTGCATTCATTAATGCTGTATGTCCTGTTGGAGCTGCAAGAGGCACCATGACTGGCTTGGCGCCGAGCATTGATCCAATCTTGTCTTTTAATGCGAGTCCCGTGAGCTTAAGGGTCGTTATTGGGTTCATTGCCATGCTAGATGAGAAACCATCAGTGAAGGGGCATTGTGATATAACAGCAGCAAGCCGATTATCATTAGCAGCTGTTGCCAATACATGGCCTCCACCGAAAGAAGTCCCCCATATAATCACGCGGTTTGGGTCAATTTTGTCTAGGCTACGTGCATAGGCAATAGCGGCTTTCCAGTCTTCAAGCTGACTTTTTATGTCTAGTAATTGTCGAGGTTGTCCTTCGCTATCACCAAAATAGCGATAATCAAACACTAAACAAGCATAACCTTCTGCCACAAAGCGTTCTGCAAAAGCAGTTAAACGCATTCTACGAGTACCACCCAGACCGTGCGCCATCACAATAATTGGTGTAGTGGCCTCAGTTGCTGGACGATATAAATAGGCACTGCATTTCAAGCCATTTGAATTAAACTGAACATCAAGTGGCGCTTGGGGCACATTATTTAGACTTTTACCCATCGTATTTTTCTCAATATTGGCTATAACGCTATCTTCTGAAAAATAATGAGATTGGGCTTGATGAAAGCTGCCATATTGCTTGATACTTTGCGCCAAAATTTGGATTGAGCAGGTATTTTTAGTCATTTGCTTTTGTTTAAAAGCTTTAAGTACACTAATTGATAATTGGCGCCAAATTAGAACTATACGGAATGAATGGATTGAATAAGCCGTTATATAGAAGAAGGATTTCTGAAATCTATGTTCAGTTATTATTTGAATATCTCGAAAAACTAGGTCATGACCCAGAAAAGGTGCTGGGTGAACCGTGGCCTAAAGCAGATTCAAATCATTTAGAAGGCGTAGATATCGACCATTGGGAAAATCTTCTTATTATTGCTAAAGATTATTTAAATGACCCTTTTATTGGTTTGCATGTGGGTCAAACCATTACAGCTCAGCATTTAGGTGTTTTAGGATCTGTATTCCTTGCCTGTGAAAATCTGGGGGCAGTTTTAGATAGATTTGAACGATATCAGCGGCTTGTCTATGATGTTTATCCTGCCACTGTTCACATTCATACTGAATATGTAGAGCTTTCATGGGATACAAAAGGTGAGCAAGTAGGTCCTTTATCGGATGAAACTGGCCGTACCGTTATAGTTCAATTTTGCCGTAGCCTCATTAGAGGAAAAGAAAGACTTAAAGAAATACATTTTATTCATGAACAGCCTGAAAATGTTCAGCCTTATGAAGAATATTTCGGCTGTCCTGTGCTTTTTGAGCAACCCGTGGCACTGATGCGTTTCGATAAGGAAATCTTAAATCTACCGCTTAAAAACTCCGACGCGGCTTTAGTTGCCATACTAGAAAAGCATGCCGACAAGTTACTGGCAAGCCTGCCACATATTGATGAAATTACAGACCAAGTCCGCAAACAGATTGCTTACTTACTTCATCAAGGCGAACCAACTATTGAACAACTTGCAGAGAGATTAAATTATTCACGTAGAACCTTGCAACGCCGTTTAACCGATGCAGGTACGAATTTTCGGAAAGAATTAAATACTGTCCGTTATGAATTAGCAAAATCGTATTTAAAAGATCTAAGGCTACAAATTGTAGAAATAGCCTTACTGTTAGGTTATGCCGAGCACAGTCCATTTACACGGGCTTATAAAGAGTGGTCGGGTAAAACGCCACAACAAGCCCGAGAGGAAATGAATAACTGAGGGTAGAACCTCTTAAAATGAGAGGTGCGTATGTTTTGAGTGCTTATTCATCGTTTAATGCACATTCAAAATTAGTTGGGTTTTCTTTACATCTTACTTTTTTCAAAAAATTCATCATTTTAGGGTCGTAGATATCGGCCTTGGTTAGCTGTATGCGTGCTTCACGCATCATTTTCATATAATTCAATTGTTCATTTTTAGGAATATCCATCCAATATTTTGAAGGAATATCACTTTCATATTTAGCAATAATGCCAAACGTTCTATTGAGTTGGCTGGCTACCCAAGTCCGCGACTTTTGCCCAAAACCTGCTGGAAACTGATCTTTACGAATAATGAAGTTTGCCGAAATTTGAGTTAAAGGAAAACGAATGATTGCTCCTTTCTCACCTAAACCTTTGTGTAGTTCAAAAGGTTTAAACGCAACAATAGGAGCGGGCACAATATCAATTTCATGGTTATTAAACTTCGCACCAGCATTGGTGACGTCTACCGATACAGCCTGACCACCGACATGTTGAACAAGCTTTGGTTGGGCTTCATCATATTTAAATACCCCAATTTTTTTACCGGCAGCCTTCGCGAGAGTATTTATACTTCTATCATTTACAAATAAATATGCAGGACCAATTGTGCCTAAACCTGCAATTTCGTAAGGGCCTACCACCATGTTTTTTGCGGCCATTGGTGAAGACAACAGCTTATAGGCATTAATTGCCGTTTTCATATTTGTTAATGCGCCAACAGCATCTAAAGATCCTGTGTATTTATTAAACTGACGGCCACGTAAGCCACTAATAATAGCGCCATCACATTTTCCAACTTTCAAATCTTCAGCCGCAACGCGTTCATCAACATATGCTTTTAAAGATAGATCAGCTCCCCAGTTTTTGGCTTCAAGTGCATAGTCTTTGGCTAAAGCGAAAGCATCTCCCGATTTACCAATGGGGTCAAACACACACACGACTTGTTGCTTGGCATAAAGAGTTGTTGTTAAACATGTGCTTGCAACAAGTAAAATAGTTTTAAAACGATCCATATTTAATTATCCATTATTTAAATTATAAAAATTATTTTATAAATCTAGGTTAGATTAGATATGACATTTAAATAAGAATTTAAAGAGAAAAGGTCAAAAGATGGCTTTGTTACTACTTAATGAAGTAGAAAATTGTGCAAGAGAAAACGAAAAATATGACGGAATAGCTATTTATTATAAATACTAATACTTGGTTTCTTGAACAAGTTCTAACGTTGTGGGAATGGAAATACATTCTTGTTGAGTAATCTTAGAAAAATTAATCCGTTCGTCAAATAGTGCTTCATATACAGACAAATCTGTATAAAAAATGCTTCCACTTTGTTAAGGTTTTGTTAAAATAAAATTAAGTTGATATTTATCACGGATTGCCTAGTTTATGGTGAACTATAACAAATTTAATAAAAGTGCCTTATTTATCTGTTTATCGATTATGGGAGGATTAAGTTACGCTGCAGATCCTGATGACCCGATTCGACAGCGAATTCAGGCTGATCAGTCTACTCGTCAACAACAACGTGATACAGCGCTAGAAAAACAAATCCAGCCTAATGTGAATGTCAATCTGGGGCAAGAACAAAATAAAAATTTAGCTCAACAATTACAATATTTACACTCTAATAGTGAAACTCCTTGTTTTGAAATTAAAAAAATACTTTTAGAAGGTGATTTAGCTCATCAATTCATATCAGATTTTAATGTGATTACGACTGGCAAAAACAATATTATTGGACGTTGCTTGGGTGTAAATGGTCTCAATCAGGCACTTGATCTTGTTCAAAACAAAATTATTGCAGATGGTTATGTCACAACACGAGTTTTGCTTCCTCAGCAAAATATCGCATCTGGCACGGTTCGCGTTCGTATTATTCCTGGCCGAGTTGATCAGATTAAGTTTGCTGAAGGTACTTCTAGACGTGCTCATTTATGGAACGCTTTACCGATGCAATCGGGTGAGCTTTTAAATATTCGTGATATGGAGCAAGGCTTAGAAAATTTTAAAAGAGTACCTACGGTTGAGGCTGATTTTAAAATTCAGCCAGCAGAACAAAAAAATGAACCTGGCTATAGTGATGTGATTCTTGCATGGCAACAGGCTAAACCTTATCGCTTACATGTGGGAATTGATGATTCAGGTTCTGATGCTACTGGAAAATACCAAGGTACAGCGACCTTGTCACTTGATCATGTGTTGACTTTAAATGATTTGTTTTATGTTAGTTATAACCATGACTTAGGGGGGAGTGGTTCTGGTAAGCATGGTACAGATGGCTTTTATGCAAGTTATACTATTCCATTTGATTATTGGTTATTTTCAACCAGTTATAGCCGTTCTAACTATTTACAAACAGTCGCCGGAAGCAGTGAGACCTATCAATATAGCGGTAAAAGCAAACTTATTAATGCAGATTTGTCCCGAATTATTTATCGCGATGCACACCGTAAAACTGCCGTAGGTTTTGGTGGCTGGTATCGTGAATCACAAAACTATATCAATGATGTTGAAGTAGAAGTACAACGCCGAAAAACGGCGGGATGGAAAGCAAGTCTCGATCATACCGAATATTTTTCTAATGCCACTTTAAGCGGTAATGTGACTTATAAGCGTGGTACAGGCTGGCTTAATGCAATGAGAGCACCAGAAGAAGATTTTGGTGAGGCTTATACACATGTAGGGATTTTACAGGCCAATGCCAGTTTACAAGTTCCTTTTAAAGTAGGGCAACAGAACCTGCAATATCTTGCAGAATGGCGTACCCAGCACAGTAATAAACCTTTAACACCGCAAGACCGCTTCTCGATTGGAAACCGTTATACCGTAAGAGGTTTTGACGGTGAGCAAACGTTGTTGGCAGATAATGGCTTTTTAGTTCGCAATGAACTGAGTGGCTCAATCATGAATAAACCACATTCATGGTATGCCGGTATTGATTATGGAGAGGTGGGTGGAAAAACCGCGCATTATCCAAACCCTTTACCAGGTACCAGTTTATTAGGTGCAGTTGTTGGATTGCGTGGACAAATTGTCCCTCTACATTTGAATTATGACGCTTTTGTCGGAGCACCGTTGAAAAAGCCAGATCACTTCGAAACGGATGATTACACGACTGGATTTAGCGTGAACTGGACCTATTAATTTAAGTTCAAAGGTCTAGAACGCAATTAATTGTATTAAAAAAAGATTTAGTGAGATTTTAAAATGAATAAGAACCGTTATCGTATTATCTTTAGCCATGCTCGCGGTATGTTTATTGCTGTTGCCGAGATTGTAAAAAGTAAAACTAAGCAAGCAGGACAAAGTCAGGGAACAATGGAAACAGGCTCAATAACGTCTTCTGTTTCACCTATTCATTATAAAAAACTAAATCCGCTTAACTTTGCCGTTATTGGTTGTTTAGGGGCATTGGTGATCAGCTTACCAATGAGTAGTGTTGCTGGAACGCAGATCATTGCAGACAAAGGTGCTCCGACATCACAGCAGCCAACTATTTTAAATAGTGCCAATGGAACAACTCAAGTCAATATTCAGACTCCAAGTGCAGGTGGTGTTTCGCGGAATACCTATACGCAGTTTGATGTTGGTCAAGAAGGAGCCATTTTAAATAACTCGCGTAATAACACTCAAACCCAGATTGGTGGATGGGTACAAGGCAACCCATGGCTTGCAACAGGGGAAGCCAAAGTTATTTTGAACGAGGTAAATAGCAGTAACCCAAGTCAACTTAAAGGTTATATCGAAGTTGCCGGAAAACAGGCTCAAGTCGTGATCGCAAACCCTTCAGGTCTAATTTGTGATGGCTGTGGTGTGATTAACGCTGACCGTTTTACTTTAACCACCGGCCAAGCGGTAATGAATCAAGGTTATCTTGAATCATTCCGTGTCCGTGAAGGGCAAGTTACGATTGAAGGTAAAGGCTTAAATGGAAGCTTAACACCTTATACAGATATTTATGCGCGTGCCTTAAAAGTCAATGCTGGCTTGTATGCCAATGAACTGGGCACGGTACTTGGACAAAATGACATTCAAGTCAAAGACCAAGTTACTCCTCAAATTAAAGCAACTACAGGGTCAACATCTACACCTCAGCCGAACTTTGCCTTAGATGTGGGCCAACTTGGTGGAATGTATGCTGGTAAAATCTTTCTAGTAGGAACAGAGCAAGGATTAGGTGTTCGTAATGCTGGTTCTATTAACAGTACCCAAAGCAGCCTTACCCTGAATACAAATGGTGATCTGGTCAATAGTGGTAATTTGATTGCAAATAAAGATCAGGTGCAACTTAAAGCTCAAAACATTCAGAATACAGGTAATATCAGTAGCGCAACTTCACAAATTTCAGTTGAGAGCCAAAATTTAAATAACTCTGGTCTAATCAGTAGTGCAGATGAGTTACATCTCCAAAACCAGAATATTGTTACCAATAGTGGTACGTTAAATGCTGCTCGAATAGCGATTAATTCTAAAAATCTAAAAAATAGTGGTTCTATCGAACAAACAGGCATACAAGGGCTTGATTTAAAATCAGGCTCCATGACAAATCTTGGTGGTAAAATTGGAATTGCTAAGAGTAATACTGGTGGCGGTACGGGGGGATCTACAGGTGGAAGTGTTCCGACGGTCCCAACAGATCCATCTAAAGATGGTGGAAGTTTAGGTGTTGTAACTCCAATAGATACAACTCCAAAAACTTACGATACTGGTTTTATCCATGTGTCAGATGTGCTGAATAATGATCAAGGTGCAATTGTTGCTAATGGTGGTGTAGATTTGGACAGCCAAAATGGTTTAGATAACCAAGGCGGCCAACTTAATTTAGGTGCTATCAATATTAAAGGAAATAGCTTTAATAATAACCAAGGTCAGCTTACTGTTAAAAGTGCCAATATCCAAACCTCAAGTTTTACTAACCAACAAGGCCAGCTTGCTTCTAATAGTACTCTTAATATTCAAACTCAGTCTGCCAACAATAAAGGCGGAAAAATCCAGTCAATTGGACAGCTTGATTTAGCTGTAAGTGGTGAGTTGAATAATGTTGATGGACAAATTGCTAGTGGAGCAATTGTCAACGTTAATGCAAGTGATTTGAAGAACCAGTCAGGTGTTGTGTATTCAGAAAACCAAGCTGTAAATATTAAAGCGAATAAAGCGATTGATAATACTGAGGGGCTCATTCAGGCTAAAACCAATTTAAATTTAGATAGCCAATCACTTAATAATACATCAGGACAAATTGTTGCAGATCAAATTAATCAGAAACATGTGACGGTTAATAACAATCAGGGATCTATCGCAGCTCAGCAAAATTTAAACAGTATTGCTCAGCAGTTTGATAATACTCAAGGTCAGATTCAAGCTAAATCAATAAAGTTACAGCATGATCAACTTAAAAACACTGGTAGTGTTTATGCAGATCAAGATTTAACGATTACAGGACAAAATACTCAGAATGCTGGTACTTTGGCGGCTGGGGAAAATGTCCAGATTACCAGTTCAACTTTAGAACATAGTGTAGGTGGATTGATTGCAGCGGGCCTAGATCGTGAAGGCAAATTAGCTAATGCTGGTGATGTTTCAATTAGTTCAGATCAAGTCGGTTTACATGGACAAACCTTAGCTGGCGGTAATTTAAAAGTACAAGCACAAAGCAATATTGATGCGGCAAAAGGGCAATTGCAGGCACAAAATATTGAACTAGGGAGTGTAACTGGCAACATTTCCATACAAGCTGGAAGCATAGTTGCCAAAGATCAACTCAACCTAGTTAGCCAGAACCTCATTAATAATCAACAAGGGCAATTAAGTGCTCAAAATATAGTGCTGAACGCCAAACAACTTGATAACAGTCAAGGTAAAATTCAGCATATTGGGAACAATGAATTTACCCTGGATTTTGTAAACGGTTTAAATAATAAATCAGGTGAAATTAGTAGTAATGCATCTTCAATTAACCTGAACACGTCTGCTCTGAATAATGAAGCTGGAAAGATTATCCATGCAGGGAGTCAGCAACTGAATATCACTGCCGATCAATTGCAAGGAGCACAAGGCCAGATTCTCAGTAATGGACAGCTATTATTGAAGGGTGGACAAGTTGTATTAGATGGTGCAACTACTTCGGCGAATCAGATCAATATCTCTGCGGATAGTTTGAGTCATCAAAAAGGTCAAATGGTTCAGCGCGGTACATTAAAACCGCTTACCTTAGCGATTAAAGATCAATTGAATAACCAATTAGGTTTTATTCAGAGCCAATCGGGTTTACAGCTAAAAACAACTACGCTTAATAATCAGGGTGGTCAGTTAAGTTCTGCTCTTAATTATGATGTACAACTTGATGTGACAGCCTTACTCGATAATAGTCAATCAGGCAAAATTTACGCAGGTCAGAATGGCGTTATTCAAGCTGGTTCTATTGATAATAGTTTAAGTGGACTTATTTCTGCACAAAATGCATTAACTCTGACCAGCTTAGGAATCATTAATAACCAGTCTGGTAAAATTGTGGCGAATCAAGATGTGAATCTTACTTCTAATGGCCTAGACAATAGCAGTGGTCAAATTGGTAGTAGCCAAGGCATTGTAGCGATTAATGCAGGATCTGGTGTAGTTAATAATACTTCTGGAACTCTACAAGCTGAAAAAGATTTAACTGTAACTGCTGATCAGATTAATAACCAATCTGGTCTTATGAATAGCCAAAGCTCACTTAGTTTAAGTAGTCGTAAAGATGTTAATAATACATCTGGACAAATCATTGCTAAACAAGATGTGACTACACACAGTCAAGGTTTGACCAATAATTCAGGACAAATTGGTAGCGTTCAGGGCAATGTTTCATTAGATGCAGTTTTAGGCGATTTAAATAATCAAGCAGGCAAAATACTTGCTGCTCAAGATCTGACTTTAAGCGCTCAAAATTTAGATAATCAGTCTGGTCTTATCTCTGCTCAAAAACATTTGGCCTTAAAAGTTCAGAAATTAAATAACCTTAAAGGGCAAATTCAAAGTGGTGATGCCATAGAAATTACGGGACAAAGTCTGAATAACCAAGGTGGTTCAATTGAGACAAATGCTGATCTTACTTTAAATATCAGTGGTGCATTAGATAACAGTCAGTCAGGTAAATTGACGGGCAACACTACAAAAATTACAGCAGGCTCAATAAATAACAGTAATAAAGGCCAAATTAATGCTACAGATGCTCTAACTGTTTTATCGCAACAAGGAATTAATAACCAAACTGGGGTGATGGCCGCGAATCAGAACGTTTCTATTCAAAGTCAGGGCTTGGATAATACATCGGGGCAAATTGGTAGTGTTCAGGGTTCATTAACCATTGATGCTCAAAAAGAAAAATTATTAAATACTTCGGGTTCACTTCAAGCAGGAACGAGTCTGAAAATCACGAGTGGTGGTTTGAATAACGATTCGGGCACTATTCTTGCGCTTACCGATAATACAATTACAAGCATGGGTGACATCAGCAATAAAGCAGGGAAAATTGCATCGAATGCTCATACCACAATTACAAGTCAGAATTTAACTAATCAGGCTGGAACGATTCAGTCAGGTAGTGGTTCAGCTTTAGATCTGGTAATTAATGGAGCATTAGATAATAGTCAAGCAGGCCAATTACTGAGTGGTGCTGGTTTGAATCTGAAAGTGAATACTTTAGATAATAGCCAGCAAGGGCAAATCAGTGCGCAAGATGCACTAAATATTATTAGTACAGGACTCATCAATAACCAAGCTGGTTCTTTGGTTGCAAACCAAAATGTAAATTTGAGCAGTAAAGGTTTAAATAATAATCAGGGCCAGATTGGCAGTATCCAAGGCGGATTAGTTATTGATGCTGGGGATCAGGCTCTCACCAATCAGTCTGGCGTATTACAGGCAAAAACTGATTTAACGGCAAAAGCCTTATCTGTAGATAATACAGCTGGACACTTCAGTGCTCAGGGTACAATCGATTTAAATAGCCAGAAAACTATTAATAATACTCAAGGTTCAATTGTTGCAGATCAAAACCTCAATATCCATAGTCAAGGTTTGATTAATAATCAAGGGAAGCTGGCAACCCAAGGTAATTTAACTGTTCAAGCGGGTACACAAGCATTAAAAAACCAAGCCGGTATTATTCAATCTGGACAAGATATGTCCGTGATAGCTGCCTCAATTGATAACTCATTATCAGGACAGATTAATGCGCAAGGTAGCGCTACTCTCCAAAGCACAGGTCTTTTGAATAATGAAACAGGTGTTTTAGCGGCTGGACAGAATCTTACGCTTAACAGCTATGGTTTAAATAACACCAAAGGTAAAATTGGAAGTGTGAGCGGTGCATTAAATATTAATGCAGGTTCTTCACTTTTAAATAATGAATCCGGATCATTGCAGTCGTCTGGCGTAATTGATCTTAAAGCGGGTGGTGTAAATAACAAATTAGGCAAAATTACATCATTAAAAGCGATAAATATAGATAGTCAACAACAGGCATTCACTAACCAACAAGGTACGATTAGCTCAGATCTGATTTCGATTTCATCTGGTCTATTTAATAATGATCAGGGTCTTGTGCAGGCAAAAACATCACTTGTGCTTGATACCAATGGGCAGAATCTGGTGAATACCAATAGCGGTACACAAGGTGGATTACTTAGCCAAGGTAATCTCACTTTAAAAAATCTTAGTGCTCTCGACAATACGCAAGGTTACATTGCAAGTGGGCAAAATTTAGATTTAAGTGCGAATCAGGTTATTAATAATAAAGGAACATTGCTTGCAACCCAAAACCTGAAATTACAAGGGACGGGTCAAAAACAACTGCTAAATAACCAATCTGGCCAGATTTTGTCGATGGGTGATATGCAGTTGACCATTGAGCAGATCAATAACCAAGGTAAATTAGTTGCAACAGACCCAGATAGCCATATCATGGCCACAGGGCAGCTAGATCTTGTAACTCAGCAGTTAGATAACCAAAATACATTTACTGATAGTACGTCTGTTCAAGGTATTGATGCTGGTAATCTAAACTTGAGCGCCCAAACTTTGAATAACAAGTCTGGTACAATCCGTAGTAACCAAAATGCTGTACTTAATGTTAGTGGGCAGTTGAGTAACCAATCTGGTGAAATCAGCACCGTTAAAGAGCTTAATTTACAAGGCGATCAGCTTGTTATTAATAACCAAAAAGGCAAGTTGCTATCAGGTGAAAATTTAAATATTACAGCTCAATCGCTTACAGGTGATGGTCAGATTGCAAGTTTGGGCGATGCGAATATTACTCTAAAAGGAAGCTTTAAGCAGACTCAAGAAGGTCAATTACAGGCAAATAACAATCTTAGTTTAAGTACTGCTGCGGATATTACCAATGATGGCAAAATCAATGCAGGCAATATTTTAAAACTAAATGCAGCCAATATAACCAACAATAGCAATGCTCAAATTGAAAGTCACGATACCCAAATTGAAGCACAAAGCCAGATTAATAACACTGGGCTGATCAATGGTGATTACACCATACTAAAAGCAAATACTGTAAATAACCAAGGTACAGGTCGTATCTATGGTACAGATCTTGCGATTAGCGCTAACACTTTAAATAACTTGCCAGATATTCAAGGTAAGGCTCCAGTTATTGCTTCACGAGGTGATATGAACCTTGGTGTGGGAGTGTTAAATAATCTGGCAAATACACAAGATTATGCGAGTCAGGCACTTATATTCAGTGCTGCAAATTTATATTTAGGCGGTGCTTTAGATGAGAACCGTAAAGCGACTGGTCAAGCCAGTGTGGTTAACAATGAGAGCGCGACCATTGAATCTTTAGGTAACATGCGCTTATCTGCCGCACAGATTAATAATATTAATAAGCATTTCATAGCCGATGATAATGTTGAAGTATCACGTATAGATGGCTTAGAAAAATTCTGTAATGCTTGGTGTACCTTTGACGGTCAATATGATGGTGGTAACTGGTTTGAAGACTGGATGAGATACACCTATAGTGAAATTACTTATGAAACCAAAGCCATTGAATCCGCTCCGGGTCAAATTAAAGCAGGCGGAAATCTGGATCTAAGTGGTGCACAGGTATTTAATGATAAGAGCCAAATTTTAGCTGGAGGAGAGCTTATTAATTTGGGAGGCGCTATTGTTTCAGATAATGGCATAAAAGGGACTAGAAAGGTTGTAGATCAGGGGACAGTGTATAAACATTGGGAATATGAAGGTGATTGGGAGGGACCTTTTGAAGTTTCAAGTGAAACAACAATTGATGTGCCAATAGGTCAGGTCGCCGATCATTATGAGCTGAACCAAACGAATCAAGATATTACGGCTGTTTCTAAGAGTGCTGGTGGCCCAATCACGAATGCACAGATCAAAACAACTCATGTTAATGATTTAACAGCTACATCTAATACAACTTTTGTTGAGCAAGCAGATGTGGCACAAAATAAAAATTTACAAGCAGCAGGTCAAACTTCTGTAAAAACTGATGTTCAAACTTCAGGGCTGAATGGAAACTCATCTAACGTTCAACAAAAAGACAATACCACTCAAATCTCTGTTTTGGACCAATTACAAGGTCAAAAAGCTTCTCAAGTTTCAGGTGTCTCCACTTCAGATCAGGCCACTGCACCAGATCAAGCGGGTACTGGGGAGCAACTCGAAATTCGTACCATTAATAACAACAATATTAAAGTTGCCAATAACGCCTTGTATAGAACAGGAGCTGATAGTAAAGCAGGTTATCTCATTGAGACTGACCCGAACTTTACTAATTACAACCAATGGTTGTCTTCGGACTATATGTTGAATGCTTTAGGCCTTGACCCTGCATTGCAACAAAAACGTCTAGGAGATGGCTTTTATGAGCAACGTATGGTGCAAGATCAGATAGCTAACTTAACTGGTTATCGTTTCTTGGAAGGTTATGCATCCGATGAGGAACAATATAAAGCCTTAATGAATAACGGGGTGACTTTTGCCAAACAATATGGCTTGCGTCCGGGTATTGCTTTAAGTGCTGCACAAATTGCGCAATTGACTAGTGATATTGTTTGGTTAGTTGAAAAAGACGTGACTCTACAAGATGGAACGAAAACCAGAGCGCTTGTTCCGCAAGTGTATGTAAAAGCTCGTGTAGGAGACTTAAAAGGAGACGGTTCTTTACTTACGGGTAATAGTGTTAACTTTAAGTTAAACGGCGACTTACTGAATGGTTCAACGATTGCAGGTCGAGAAGCTGTTCAGATTACTGCAAATAATATTAATAACCTGATGGGCCGTATTCAGGGCAATACTGTTGATATCACCACGAAAAAAGACCTTAATAATATTGGTGGTCAAATCAGTGCCAAAGATGCAATGGCTATAAAAGTCGGTGGCAATCTCAAAATTGAGACTACGACAAGAACATCGACAACCCAGGTAGGTGGCTTTGGTTCAAGTACAACAGGAGTGGATCGTGTTGCTGGGCTTTATGTAGGTAGTGGCAATAAAATTCAACCAAATAAGGCAACTCTAGTCGTTGATGTTGCTGGAAATACGGTTCTGAAAGCTGCAGAACTCAATAATAGCAACGGCGCAGCGGTGATCAATACAGTAGGTAATGTTGACATTGGAACTGTACAAACGGGTTATAAACTTACAACTTACCGTGATGCACAAAATCATGCGACTAGCCAGAAAACCCAAGATGTCGGTAGTCAGCTGAATAGCAACGGCTCATTATTGTTAAATGGGCAAAATATTAAAGTACAAGGTTCGGGTTTAAATAGCGTACAAGGTACGACTCAACTCTCCGCTGTTAATCAATTAGATATTGAAGAAGGCCGTAAGACTAGCCAGTTTGATCGACAGTGGTATGAGAAACATAAAGGAACTTTAGGCAGTAAGACAGATACTGGATTTACTCATGATCAATCTAGTGAAGCGATAGCAAGTACGATCAGCGGTAAAAAAGTTCTACTCGATGCAAATAATGTCAATATTCGTGGTAGTCAGGTGGTGTCGAATGAGTTAACACAGATTCAGGCCAAAGAAAATGTGAACATTACCGCTGCACAAAATCAATATTCCAACCAACAAGAGCAGACTGTTAAGAAATCAGGATTTAAAGCGAGCCTTTCTGATGGAGTGGCAAGTGTAGGTTATGCAAAATCTAGCTTGAATACAAAAGAGGACGGAAAATCTACAACACTTACCCAAAGTGTGATTCGAAGTCAGTCGGGTGATACAACGATTATTGCTGGTAAAGATTTGACTACCGAAGCAGCTATTTTAGATGCAGGAAAAGACCTCAATCTAAAAGGTGCAAATGTTAATTTAAATTCAGCATATGCAACCGATGAGCAACATTCAGAAGTTCATAGTAAACAGTCTGGTATTTCGGTTGGTGTGACCTATTCTCCAGCGATGGCTGCCGCATCTGCTTACAAAAACAGTATGAACAATGGTCAATTCTCTGATAGCGCCGTTGGTCAGGTGATGGCTCAAGGTGAAGCTGTACGAAAAGCGTCTATGGCAGCAATGACACCAGTTACTATCCAAGCTGGTAGCAATAAAACAAATCAGGTAAGTAATACATCCAGCACTCAAGCTGTAGTCACTCAAGCTACCGCTAAAGGCAATTTAAATATTATTGCAACAGAAGGAAATATTAATAGCCAAGGTGCGCAGCTTTCTGCCGAAGGCGATGCATTATTGCATGCTAAGGAAAATATTAATCTGGGTATTGCCGAGAGTCATTCAGAGCAAACTGCTGACCGTAAACAAAGTGGTTTTAGTATTGATAACCGTGATTGGGCTGCACCTGCTGGAACATTTAAAAACAAAAATCATGGTGATGGGCGTAGTACTCAAACGACAGGAACTCAGCTTTCGGTTGGTGGAAAAACAACGTTACAAACTGGGCAAGGCGATATTAATATTATCGGTAGTTCGGTTGCTTCAAAAGGTGATGTGAACATTAATGCTGCTCGTGATATCAATATCAAGTCGAGCCAGAACAGCCAAAGCCAAAGTGAGCAGAGTTCAAACAAAGGTATTGGTAGTGCGCAGATTTCGGATACGGAGCAGTTCTATGGCTATATGAATGGTCAGAGCCAAAGCAATAGTAAAGGTGTTGAACAGCAACGCAGTCAAGTGGGCAGTTTAGAGGGCAATGTCAATATTCAGGCAGGCCGTCAATATACCCAACAAGTTGCTGACGTTGTTGCTGCGAAAGATTTAAATATTAAGGCGCAAGATATTCAGGTTTTAGAAGGCCATGACACGGGTAGTTCGTCTGAAAATACAAAAGACTTAAAAATTGGACAATTTAGTCGTGTGAGTTCACCACTGATTGATTTATTAAATGCTGCAGATAAAGCAAAAAACAGTAAAGCTGATGACCGTACACAAGCATTACAAGCTGTTGCAGCAGGTGCTCAGGGTTACCAAACCTATAGTGATATAAAAGGTGGCGCACTATTTAAAGCTGAATCTGGCATCGGCTTTAGCACCAGCAAAAATCAGCAAAATAGCAGCTATGCCACTTCGCAACAAAACAACTTAAAAGCTGGTGGCAATGTCAACCTAACCAGTACTAATGGCGATATTCATCTTCAAAATACACAGGTAAAAGCAGAAGATAAAATCAATCTAGATTCTTCAAAAAATATTATTCTGGAGTCTGGTCGAAGCCAAAATAAAGCCGACGGTAAAAACAGTAATGCGGGCTTAAGTGTGGGTGTTGGTGTCTCTGTAGGTGCGCAAACAGGTGCTTACATTTATGGTGAGGCTGGTTTTGGTAAAGGCAGCAATCATTTAGACAGTAATACGCATAGCCAAACGACTTTGGATGCAAAAAATATCAGCTTAACCAGTAAAGGTGACACCACTCTACGTGGAGCACAGGCAAAAGCAGACCGTATTGATGCAAATGTAGGTGGTCAGCTTAAAGTTGAAAGTTTACAAGACACTGTTGAGCAAAATACGAAACAAACTGGAGCAGGAGGTCGCTTGCAAGCTTCATTTGGTACAGCTTGGCAGGCATCTGGTAATTTTAGTAGTAGCAAGGCTTCGGGTGATTCCAATAGTGTTAATCAACAATCTGGCTTATTTGCAGGAGACGGTGGTTACCATGTAAAAGCAGATAGTGTTGATTTAAAAGGCGGTGCAATTGTTTCGACTGCAACTAAAGATAAAAATGATCTGTCTACCAACCGTTTGACCTTTAGCAATATCGAAAACCAAAGCCAGTACGATGCGACTACAGTTAGCCTATCTGGTGGTACAAGTTTAGGCAAAGGTAAAAATGGAGATAGTAAAGCAGCAACACCAACCAATAATGACAATTGGCGCAATGCAACCAGCTTTAGCCCAAGCTTACCGCAACATGAGTCTGACAAAGACAGCAGTACGACTTATGCTACTTTAAGTGCAGGTAATATTAAGGTTGGTGGCAAATCAACTACGGTTGAGCAATTGGGTATTCATAGCGACGCCTCGACAGCAAATAGAGCGGTTGAGACTTTACCGAATTTACAAACTATTTTAGACAAGCAAAAGACAGTAGCAGATGCGACGTCAACAATTGCTGCAGCCACGAGAACTTATAGCCAGAATCAGGCACAAGCTGCTATAAAAGAACGAGATCAATTGAAAGCTCAAGCAATTAAAGACTTGCAAGCTGAAGGCGGAGTAGATTGGGAAACATATCAAAGTCTTTCGACTGAGGCAGCTAAGCAAGATTTCCTAGTTAAAAAGGATATGGGCTATGCAGAAGCATTTAATGATGCTCAATCATGGGGAATGGGTGGTGATAAGAGTCGTGCTTTAAATGCGGTAACTACAGCAATTACGGGTGCTCTTGGTGGACAAACCGATTTACAAGTCGTGACTAATACCTTAGCTCCGTATGCTTCAAAGCTAATAGGCGAAAATTTAGGGCATGGGGAAGATAAGAATAAAGCTGCTCAAATGGCTTCACATGCAATACTTGGGGCGGTATTAGCTTATGTAAATAATGGAAATCCAGCCGCAGGTGGCAGTGCAGCAGTTGCTAGCGAAACAGCCGCAGACTACCTAACTAAACAGTATAAAGATAATCCTGCTTACCAAAATGCTAGAGGTGAATTTGATGCAAATCTTTTGCCGGAAGATGTCAAATCAAGTATTCGTGATCTAACCTCAGCAATAGGTGTAGCTGTTGGAGGTACTGTCGGAGACTCTGCATTTAGTGCGCAGATTGCTGGTGTAGTTGGACAGAATGTTGTTGAGAATAATTTATTTGGTGTATTAACACCAGATAAGCAAATAGATAAACAAAAAAATAATTCTTATTTCCAAGCATTACAAGCATGTAAGAATGCGCAATGTGAGAAAAATGTAATTACACAAAATGCATTAGCTGCAATGCAAAATGTGCCGAAAATTTTGAATGTTAGTAAATCAAAATACAAAGAAGGAGAAATTATAACTAATCCAAATGATATTACTGGATTACGTTATTTAGTTGTTAATGACAAAGGGTTAATGAAAGCTAAATTGCTACCTGCGGACTATCAAGTTGTGTACTCAGTTAACCAATTGAACAGTTCTAGGGCATTAGTACAAGGTGGTGCATTAACTTCTATAGTAGCCAATACTTTAAAAAGTGGTCATGATGTATTTGCAGATAGAACATTATTTACGAATCAAGAAATAACAGCTTTGGATCGAGCATTTGCTGGTTTAGAAGTAGTAGGAAATACTTTACTTATCGGTGGTTCTGTATTACCTAAGAAAGTATCGATAGATACAGTAGCAGTTAAAGAAAATAATATTTATCGTGATGGTGACTTGGATAATGTACTGAATGGTAATCCAAATGCTCCAGCTGATTTTGCTATAGGAAAGAAAAAGGCTACAGATATTAGTGGTGGACTTGATAATCCTCATTATGATAGTAAACATGGAGCTTATACAACTTTAGAGCAACAATATGATCGGGCAATGAATGGAACTAATCCACAAACAGGAGGAAAAGGTAGACCTGCTGATGCCTCAAAATTCTTTAACTCAACAGATATGCAAACTGCAATTGGAAAAGCAGAAGCTTTATATAAGCAAAATCCAAGTAAATATACTAATGATCGGGGACAAATTAGCGTAAATATTGAGTTTAATCGTCCAATTGGTGAAGGGTTCACAGGAAATACTAAAACAAATGTTAGAAATAATATTCCTGTAGGTGAATATCGTTGGAGTAATACTGCAACCATTAATATCGACCCTAAAACAGGGAAAGCTTTTACAGCCTATCCAAATTTAAAATTAGGTCAATCTAAACCTAACCCATTAAAACGTCGTTAAGGAAAATAGGTATGATAGATGTTAGCCCAGAACATATAGAGCGCATAATTGAAGGAGCATGGCATCCTGATACCGTGGAATTTTATAATTTTGAGAATGAATTTTATCGTTTGGATTTTTCAAAAGTAGAAGATGCTCGCTATGCAATCAATAAATGGCTAAGCATAGATAAATGGCATTCTATAGAATCTATGCTGCAACATAAGGAAGATTTAAGATATTGTATTACTAAGAAAAAATATCCACTTGGTAATATTGATTTAAACAATTTGGATGGAGATGCAACTCATGTGCAGAAGCCCAATATTAGCAATGAATATTGGGACAGTTGGGATGGTTGGGATAATTGGGACAAGAATTTTTTTAATTTTTTATTAATTTTATGGGATGAGTGGTTTCATGAGCCTTTTATTCCCGCCAATTTATCTCAATACCGTGAAAGAATAGATAGGGAATTTGTTGAATTTCCTCATATGCCTGAATTATGGGGAAAACCAAAATATAAGGTGGAAGCTTAATTGTTACTCAAGAATTTCTAACCTTTTTTTACATAAATAACTGCAATAAAATTATAAATGATGATTTTGGGAAATAATGATACCTTTTCATTATTTATTGAGTCAGCCTTATATATTGAAAATATGTGAGATTCGGATATTTACTTATGCAAACTCTTAATTCTAAGAGTTTGCATTTATTCTTAAGTATGGTTTGGAAAACAATTAAAATGTTAAAACTAAAGTTAGGGATTTTAATACGCCTTTAATTTCCTTAGAAAAAGATCGTTTTAAATTAGGTAATGTTGTACCTAAAGCTTGTGGAGAGGCAATTAAGTTAAGAGTAGAAAAGCAAGTTAGCCAGAAGGGATCTCCTGATAATTGGTCTATACAATTTCCTTATGGAAGTATTTTTGATCCTAAAGTAATAAAGAGTAAATAAATAGGTAGATTGTTATGTTTCAAAATACTTTTAAACCATTTAGTGAAGATGAACTGCCACAGGGTTTTAACTATCCTGTAAAATATTTGGAATTATCTAAAAATTTAAAACCTTTACATTCAATACCATACTTCTCTTGGTGGTTTTATGATGCTGTGGAACCCTTGGATGAAACTATGGAGATTTATTTTAGTCTTACAGGGTGTAAAAATTTAATTGTATTTGCTAGAGATGGTGACTGGGCAGCTTGTTTTGATGCAACAGATTATAGTGGTGATCCTAAAGTTCTAGTGTACGACCTTGGAAATAGGGAAAATCATTATGAGAAAAAGAATTTTGATGAATGGTTAAAGTTCGTCATTAGTGAAATCTAATTATAGTATTAATATGATTGAGATAACTTATCTTATTGGATTTTAATTTTTTTAATTGTTGAAAAATGCTTCTACCTTTGAGTGGAAGCATAATTTTCATTCTACTGAAAAACAATAAATTCTATCGGTACATGTTTAACTAACCACAATCCATTTTCAGCTTGGAAAAACTCAAATCCACTCTTATATAGTTTTAAAGAATGAATCTTTAAATACCAATAAAAAAGCGGTGACCAAGCAAGGAGATCAGAGCCGCGCTTTAAATGCAGTAACTACGGCAATTACTAGCGCACTTGGTGGACAAACTGATATTCAGGTTGCAGCCAATGTAATTGGCGAGAAGTTTGGACATGAAGAAGACAAGAACAAGGCAGCACAATTAGCAAGTCATGCAATTCTGGGTGCAACGCTAGCTTAACAACGATAGTAAGACAGCAATTAATCCTGATACTAGTGAGTTTGATGCAAATTTATTAGCAGAGAACATCAAATCAGATATTCGAGATTTAACAGCACAAGCCATAGAGAATTGCTTAAACTTCTTATGAAGCAAAAAATAAAGATCTGATGCACACTTAAGACTGAACATAAGTCTAATCAAACTGTGGTGGATTACAGTAAAGGTCAAAGCTTGCTATAGCAACACCACAGAGAGGCAGAGCTTTATATATGGCAGGTTTCCAAATCTTTTATTTAACATAATATACATTATACGAACAATCGTATAATTCACTAATAAGCCTTTGATTCTATTGCGTTTTCTTAGGTACAGGCTTCACGCTAAACACCTGCATCTGTGCACCAAACTTAGTTTGTTGCTCTGTAAATTCGATTTCTACTTCCTGTGCGTTGTCAGCACATTCCTCAAGGATTGCCTGAATCTGTTCAACTGGCATCATCCCAGGCATTGCAGTTAAGTTGTATTTAACTGGAGACAAAACTGTCGTAGATAAAAATGCGCGTTCTTTACCGTCTTTCTCAGAACGGTAAACTGTTGGAAAAATTGTGCGTTTATTAAATGAAACTTGCATGGTCAAAGCCTCCTCAGGCAACTAGATGTAACCCATGTTTGGGTGTGTATTGTGAAACTGGTTGAACGTAATCTTGTGGAGCTTGCTCAGACATCTTGAGTTCAAACAAACGAACAAATGGAATAACTTTCCCGTTAGGATTCTTAGCAAGATTCTGTAAATGACCTTTAGAAATCTCACATAATTCCAATGCTTTAAGAGCGTCATAAAATGTACGTTCGTTATAAAGCTCTTTAGTAGCTTTCAAGCCGATCTGGCGAATCAATGAATAAAACTTCATTGCGTTATTCGCTTTGGTATAACTAGGTTTACCTGTCTTTGTATAAGTCACTAATTTGGACTTAAATAAATCTAGGATTTCTCCATCATTCGAAAAATTCATGTGTTTACCCTTCAATGTATTTAAGATCGGGTCAAAAGCTACGTGCCAGAGGCGTAGCAATAATTCTGGCTGTTCATGTTGCAGCTTAATAAGCTGAAATAAATTAGATGGATAACCATTCTTGGTTAAATAGGTTTTACAAATACGAGCTTCTAAACGTAAAACAGCATTAGCAAATGGCAATGCATTGTTCATAGCAATAACAAGCGATTTAGAGCGCATACAGCCCTTGTCTGCTTGCTTCTGTAACTTATGTAATTGGCTTTTTACTTCTTCAAATTTGCCATAAGCCTTAGGACGAACGGTTGCACCGTCATTACCCCAAGTAATGTAATTCTCGTATTTAATCTGTCTAGCTTTACGGTGACCCGAAGCCAAGTTAGCCATGTAATCCAAAGTTGGTTGAACCATATTCTGATGAGGCAATCTAAATAAATATGTCGTATCTAGATGTAAGACCTCAGTATTTTCCAAGTCCAAAATTGGGGCTAACTGGGGAAAGGCTTCGAGTAACATGCCAAGCATATGGTCAGAGCCTAATTCGATAGACTCAAAGCCATACACATTGTGACCTTGTAACAACTTCAAAGGAGACGCTTTAATTTCGACGTAAGGCGTTCTATTGATTGTATGAGTGTAAAACTTCATAGCCATGTCGGTGTAATCACTAGGAAGAGCTTCAAAAGGATGGTAAAGCTCCCCTGTCGTTGTTGTACCATCGTCCAACTTACCGACATGACGAGTAGCAGCAGGAATACCAAAATCACGAATATCACCAGTAAACCAGTGGTTATTCTCAAGGCTACGTACATGCGTAGGTATGATTGGAATCGCTAACCGCAGAAAATCAAGCATAGTTAATCAGCCTGAAATTTATTATTTAATATTGCTTGTTCTTTATTCATTATCTTCCCCAAGATAAAATATTGTGACAGTGTCACATGCAACTTTATGGCACATTTGTATCACAGTTGCGTGTGACAATGCAACACTGTCACAATGATAAAATAGAGAAATTAACGAGCTTAGAGATGCTGGAAATGTCAAAGACTTATAGAGTCAAAACTGAATATGTGTCATTGATACAGAAAACACACATTGATTTCATTGTAAAAACTAGACTCCCAATAGATGAAGCAGACATCGTAAACGCCCTTATTGCCAAATATTTAAAAGAACTAAAACCAGAAGATGTAATCGAGTGGCAAAAAGAATATGAAAAGAAGTAAAAATGAATAAAATATGATCAAAATATCGACTTGTTGCGAAACTTTCTCAACAACTTGTAAGTATATGAATTATTTCAGGAATAAATCATATTTCAAAAAACTTTCCGCAGTCAGGCACACTATTAGATAGTAGTGTGCCCTTCTCTCCCAACCTTGCATCATCGTGTCAACGCCGATCGGCTGCGAGCCCTCGCCGACGGTCGCGCCCCGACGCTGCAAGATCGAATTCGCATAATGAGCATTGATGTTAAATGCCATGCGAGTGCGTTGTATATGGTCGCATCATTGACAAAAAACCCCGCTAACGCGGGGTTTTAGTCAACGAACATGGCAAGTAACATAATGCGGCTATTATGCGAACTCTCAGTCCTCTAAACACTGGTCCAAATGTTCATCAAATTCTTCTTTTAAAATTAAGTTGCTACAGGTAGAGCAAAAGGTGTATTTGGTTTCTATTTTCTTCAATATCTGATTGTCGTTAGAACAACCTGAGAACAGAATAGAAGTATAAATATCCGTTAATTCACCCAATGTAAAATCAATTAGACCAGCTGTCGGGTTGTAAATATCATAAGTTTTAAATGTCATATTTTGCCAATCCTTAAAAAATCACAAGTGTTGATTTTATTCATTTTTTTCACTCCCGGTTTAAACTCGAGTAGAGCGAGCACTTGTAATAAAATGCCAATCAAAAATCTATTGTAAAGTCTTTTGTTCCGTAACCATGCCACACTTTTAGATGTCTCATCAACTGGCCAAACTGGAGTGTACGGCCACAGTATGAGCATTGTGTGTAACTCGAGGTTTGGTCACGTAAAAACCCGTAGACTACGCCTTGCGACCCCTGCGCACAGCTTCGGGGACTCGCAATTCCCCTGAACGAGTTTTTCTGGTTACTTCTACGGTAAAACATATAGACGGTTTTTGGTAATCAGAGAAAAAGATTTCAAATTAACCCCTCAGCTTTAGCTGCTTGATACTTTGCAACAAACTCATCATCGAATTGTTGAGGGTTCTGTATAGGTTGCTGTGGTTGCGGTTGCTCTGGTCGTTGCTCAACAAAATAATTAAACGGCCTGTCATTATTCTTAATTAAACGTTCACAATCCGATTTAGAGACATTAAGCTTAGTTCCCTGCTGGGTATAACCCTGATATTTATTACCTACCTTAGTACAACCGCTAAATACTGGTCGCGCAGTAACTTGATAGCTAGCTGCTTTCTGTATTTCAGCAGTTTCATAGGGTTGATTAGGGTTATATGAAACATTAATTTGGCCATTATCTGCCGTAGTAAATGAACCTTTATTTTTATCTAAATTATTAAACCATTCTACACATTCGGGCTTTTCTACATTGACAGCTTTACGGCAATCTAACTGTGTTTGTGTTATCTCTCCAGGCTTAGCTGGAGTGCTATTTCCAGTTGCGGAAGCCATGATTTTTTTATCATCTACTTTAGTTTTTTCAGTCATTCCGGATACGTTAGTAGCATCTTTAACAATCTTACCCATTCCACTGATTTTGAATAAGAAAATAGACAAACCAATCATGACAAGAATTGAAACAATGGCCACAATAAATTTACGCTGCAACTTGAAAACCATTGATGTATGAGCCGATGCGGATTTATAAGCATCTTGATATTTCTTTTTATAATGAAATAACTGTTCATCATGAACATTATCTTTATTCTTTGATGCTGCCCACGGATCGCCAAGCCAACGGTCAAAAGTATAAACATTTGCAAACGGTGGTAAGTTAGCTGGACGTTTAACTAAGAACATTTTAAACACAAGAGCACGTATAGATTTCTCTAGTCTCCGTGGATCCTGAGTCATTAAGTAAATATCAATGTTTCTATGACCATGAGTCGATAACTCTTTAATCATAGGGTTTTGAGACATGTATTTACTTTGATCTAAATACTCATCTCTAAAATGAACCTCATCATAAAAAATAATTGAGCCATCAGGTACATCACGCCAGTCGGCTGGTGCTAATTGAATGAAATCATTTCGCTTGGCATGTTCTTCAATATCTGAATAAACAGGACGAATTGCAGGAACAATAGTTCCATCCTGCAAAGCCATTAATTCTTTTTCTGTTAGCTCTTTGCCGTCATCAACTTTTTTCTGAATTTTCTTATTAGCTTCATCAATATCAAAAGCCAATTTAACAGCATATTGAGATTTCCCCGAACGTGGTTGACCCACAATTAAATAGATCATGATGATTTTCCTAAAGATACGTTTTTAGCTTTTAATGTGATTTTTATAACTACTGCGCTAATGATGATTGATAAACCATAAGGAACACCTGCTAAACCAAGTATCCCTGCAACATCCCCTAAAGCTGAATATGAGTTCTGGAGGTATGTGATATACGAATTAAAAAGTGATATAGAAACGGATGAAAAAACAAGACCGACTCCTAAACTGGATAAGACTGTACGCCCACCTTTACTAAGAGTGATATCTGATACTTTCTGTAAAAGAGAGATTAAAGACATTATTAATCTCCAGTTTCAGCGCGACGGCCAGTATTAGTAATGATGAATGCACCAGCTAAGAAAGACATCAAAATAACGGCTGGTCTAAACTGCTGTGCGACAGTACATAAAGCAGAGTAAGAAATAATAATATCTAGGCTTTGACCACCCATTGATAAAGGGATATGACGATCTTCAGGGCAAAATGCAGAAGAATCGAAGTATTGATGTACTGATATATCAAGATTTGGTTCTTGAATCTTATATTCATCCAATTCAGGATAATTTACGTCATCTTTACCGAATGAATTTAACCAAGTATCAAAACCTTTTAAATATTCAGTAAGTGACTTCCAGTATTCCGCAACGGTTGACGGGAAATTAATAGCAGATTGAGCCGCTTGACATACTAAAGGTGCCCAACCACAGAACTCAGGAAAATTTAAAGTTAAATCAGAAGGTTTTGGTGTAACAGGTTCGCCCGTTGTTGGGTCTACTGTAGTGGGTGGTGCAATCGCACCAGTAGCAGCTCCACTCGTAGGAATAGACTGCGAATTATTAAGCTGTTGAGTTATATCAGTAGCAGGAACGATTTGTCTTTGTTCATCTTCAAGTGCGGTATCAGCAACAGATGAAACATAAGCTTTACCTTCTGTTTTATTTGCAACAGCGTCACTAATTATTTGAGATGCAACAGCATCATAAGGTAAATATTTTTCTTCACGTGTCGGGTCAGTAGCATTTGGATTATATGCAGGGTTTTTAATTCTATTGTAAGGCCATTGAAAAGCCTCATTTGGTTCACTAGCACTACGTTTAATAACACATATAGCAGATTTTAAGGCTTCTTCGTCAGGTGCAAAAGTCGCGGGTGTAGTTGAAACTAAAATCCAACCATAACCCTTCGCATTTCTAGTACAAATGTCAGTTGCAGCAGCAAGATTTGATGAAAAATTCTTAATAACTCCAAAAGAATTTACTGAGTAATAATATTTGACGGATGGATCTTGCGGGTTCGCTGGATCACCAGTTACAAAATATCTAACTCTGTTATTCGCAGGATCCATCACGTAATCAACAGCGCCAATCAAAGATTTAATTGCTAAATCAACAGCTAATATAGCTCCAGTTCTTACAATCATTTTAGAAACTTGTGATGCTGCTGGAGTAACAGAGGCAACACCTTTCGCAGTATAGTTTTTACCGTTTATAACGACATTCTTTGCACCGTCATAAATGGTTGTTGCACCGTTAACTATACGTTTAGTGACAGACCAACCTTCAGCAGAAACGGTCGTAGCAAATACAAGAGATGGTGTAAAAGTGAGAAAAAAAGAAATGATGCAAACTAGAAGAGCTTTATAGCTATTAGTGTAAGTACGAAAATACATAAGTAAGCCCCAAACGTTTCTAAAGTCATATAAAACCTCTAGATAAAAAAATGGTGATGAGTAATGAATAAGAGATCATTCACTACTCGATCACCAGAATGGTTTTACATTGCTGTACGTACCCACTTAAAGACTTTACCAGTTACCACAAGTGATAACACAGCAAGACCAATAGCAGATACACCAGCCACAAAGCCTGAAATGATCGTAACGATGGTTGAAGGATCAAAACCCTCTGCAAAAGCCGGTACTGTTGCCCCAACTGCGGCAGCTACAACTAAACCGCGTTTTAAAGTAGAAGGTTTGTTAGTTTGTTGAACTTGAGTTTCCATAGTTTTCACCTATTGTTTTTTGACGAATTGAATCAATATTTTGATTCCATGTGTAAAAGCCAGAACCGTGAAAATTGCACCGCCAATTGCCAAGCCCTGACCCATTGTTAAAGGCGGTAAAATGCTAGGATTCTCCGCCCATTGTTGGCATACGTTGTTTACTAATTCGGTGCAGACGTATGACGACATTTCTTATATTCCCCAATAAATTGCTGGCTTGCGTTCCCGCCCCCAAAAGCCAGCAAATCTGTTATTTACACTTATAAAAGTGGATGCAGTAACTAGAGTGTTTTGTAAACTTTTTACCGCACTTCTTGCATGTATAAACATATTCTGTCATAGTTAAAATACACGTAAGTTATTGATTTTTAACATATTATACATTATACGAACAATCGTATAATTCACTAATAAGCCTTTGATTCTATTGCGTTTTCTTAGGTACAGGCTTCACGCTAAACACCTGCATCTGTGCACCAAACTTAGTTTGTTGCTCTGTAAATTCGATTTCTACTTCCTGTGCGTTGTCAGCACATTCCTCAAGGATTGCCTGAATCTGTTCAACTGGCATCATCCCAGGCATTGCAGTTAAGTTGTATTTAACTGGAGACAAAACTGTCGTAGATAAAAATGCGCGTTCTTTACCGTCTTTCTCAGAACGGTAAACTGTTGGAAAAATTGTGCGTTTATTAAATGAAACTTGCATGGTCAAAGCCTCCTCAGGCAACTAGATGTAACCCATGTTTGGGTGTGTATTGTGAAACTGGTTGAACGTAATCTTGTGGAGCTTGCTCAGACATCTTGAGTTCAAACAAACGAACAAATGGAATAACTTTCCCGTTAGGATTCTTAGCAAGATTCTGTAAATGACCTTTAGAAATCTCACATAATTCCAATGCTTTAAGAGCGTCATAAAATGTACGTTCGTTATAAAGCTCTTTAGTAGCTTTCAAGCCGATCTGGCGAATCAATGAATAAAACTTCATTGCGTTATTCGCTTTGGTATAACTAGGTTTACCTGTCTTTGTATAAGTCACTAATTTGGACTTAAATAAATCTAGGATTTCTCCATCATTCGAAAAATTCATGTGTTTACCCTTCAATGTATTTAAGATCGGGTCAAAAGCTACGTGCCAGAGGCGTAGCAATAATTCTGGCTGTTCATGTTGCAGCTTAATAAGCTGAAATAAATTAGATGGATAACCATTCTTGGTTAAATAGGTTTTACAAATACGAGCTTCTAAACGTAAAACAGCATTAGCAAATGGCAATGCATTGTTCATAGCAATAACAAGCGATTTAGAGCGCATACAGCCCTTGTCTGCTTGCTTCTGTAACTTATGTAATTGGCTTTTTACTTCTTCAAATTTGCCATAAGCCTTAGGACGAACGGTTGCACCGTCATTACCCCAAGTAATGTAATTCTCGTATTTAATCTGTCTAGCTTTACGGTGACCCGAAGCCAAGTTAGCCATGTAATCCAAAGTTGGTTGAACCATATTCTGATGAGGCAATCTAAATAAATATGTCGTATCTAGATGTAAGACCTCAGTATTTTCCAAGTCCAAAATTGGGGCTAACTGGGGAAAGGCTTCGAGTAACATGCCAAGCATATGGTCAGAGCCTAATTCGATAGACTCAAAGCCATACACATTGTGACCTTGTAACAACTTCAAAGGAGACGCTTTAATTTCGACGTAAGGCGTTCTATTGATTGTATGAGTGTAAAACTTCATAGCCATGTCGGTGTAATCACTAGGAAGAGCTTCAAAAGGATGGTAAAGCTCCCCTGTCGTTGTTGTACCATCGTCCAACTTACCGACATGACGAGTAGCAGCAGGAATACCAAAATCACGAATATCACCAGTAAACCAGTGGTTATTCTCAAGGCTACGTACATGCGTAGGTATGATTGGAATCGCTAACCGCAGAAAATCAAGCATAGTTAATCAGCCTGAAATTTATTATTTAATATTGCTTGTTCTTTATTCATTATCTTCCCCAAGATAAAATATTGTGACAGTGTCACATGCAACTTTATGGCACATTTGTATCACAGTTGCGTGTGACAATGCAACACTGTCACAATGATAAAATAGAGAAATTAACGAGCTTAGAGATGCTGGAAATGTCAAAGACTTATAGAGTCAAAACTGAATATGTGTCATTGATACAGAAAACACACATTGATTTCATTGTAAAAACTAGACTCCCAATAGATGAAGCAGACATCGTAAACGCCCTTATTGCCAAATATTTAAAAGAACTAAAACCAGAAGATGTAATCGAGTGGCAAAAAGAATATGAAAAGAAGTAAAAATGAATAAAATATGATCAAAATATCGACTTGTTGCGAAACTTTCTCAACAACTTGTAAGTATATGAATTATTTCAGGAATAAATCATATTTCAAAAAACTTTCCGCAGTCAGGCACACTATTAGATAGTAGTGTGCCCTTCTCTCCCAACCTTGCATCATCGTGTCAACGCCGATCGGCTGCGAGCCCTCGCCGACGGTCGCGCCCCGACGCTGCAAGATCGAATTCGCATAATGAGCATTGATGTTAAATGCCATGCGAGTGCGTTGTATATGGTCGCATCATTGACAAAAAACCCCGCTAACGCGGGGTTTTAGTCAACGAACATGGCAAGTAACATAATGCGGCTATTATACGAACAGTTGTATAATTCAATATTGCCCCATAGCTTGGTAGCTATCTTTCATTTGTTTGTAGTGCTTATTTCTTTCTAGCTATTGCGGCACTTTTAGCTATGTGGAATGAATTTTTATTCTAATTAAATTCAGCACTAGCATCTTCTGACGTTGCTATTGATAGATAATAAATAGGATTTATAAAATCTAATTAAATAGAAATTATGATTAGGTTTGGCTAATAATCGCTTGTTTGATTTTTATTGAGCTTTTTCTCTACCTAGCGCTCCTAGAAATTAAAACTATATTTCGCTAGACCATTTTCCTAAAATCTTTAAAGTCTATGCTAAATTCTAATTTATTAACTCTGATATGCTCCAATCCGCAATATAAAGCAAATTTAATTACAGATTGGTTGAATAATGTATATTTAGTCACATTTTTATTGAAATCTATATTTTATTTCTCAGTAATAATTTTGAAATATAAATTATAAATTAAAAAATGAATTATATTTTTATTAAATATTTTAATGCATATCATGCTGTTTTAATTTGCAGTCTGTTTTTTTATTAATCATTATTTTATAAATTTTTATAAATAACAATAACTTAATATTGTTTTAGTGGTTTTATTATTAATAAATTTTTAGAAATTATAACTATTACATTATTTAAAGTATTTAATGTGATTTATATCACGTATAAATTAATGATTTTTTATTATTTAAAGCTTAATGATTGTTTTTAAATTAAAAATAAGGTATCACATATATATAAACTATTTTATAAATAGGTATATAAAATGAAAAATAATATATTTAAACTTCTTGTTTTGATGGTGCTTTCCTCTTCCCCACTATTTTGTTATGCGAGTAACACAATAATGATAAGAGGAAATATTGTTGAAGATACATGTTCAAGAGAACATAGCGAGATAGAATGTGTTGAGGTAAATAATTTAAATATTAAACTTGATAGTGAATATTTAAATAAAGATAGTCTTTTTAAATTAGCTCAACATACTGAGAAAATGGACACAAGCATTGAGAGCATAAGTTCTAACCACAAAGTCGTGCTTATTAATTACCATTAATATCCCAACTTATTTCTGCAGTAAGTTTGATGAAAGAGTGATTTGTCGAATTGACCGCATTTTTTGATCAATTAATTGATGAGTCACTCTTTTTTCATAAAAAATGACTATTTGTATATTTTTTCTGTATACATATGCATAATTTATTCTATATAATTATATTCTATGAATTTAAGCTTATTTTTCACATAATTTGTTTAATTCTTTTTTATTTACATCGTGTTCTTATGTAATTTTCTTCTCTTCATAGCTTTTCTTTTTTATAAAATAAAAAAACTTTCATAAACAATAATATAGGCTATTGATGGTCGGCCTGAACTTCAAATACTAAACGTGATTTAATTAAAATTATGAAAAAATAATGTGATCTAGTTTGCATTTTGTTTAAGAAGTGTTAAGATCGCCGCATTACTTTTCAAGATGTCAAACACTGGAAAAGTAAGGAAATAAACTTTTATCCAGACTTTTGAGAAAACACTATGAAAAAACTTGCTTTGATCGCTGCTCTTTCGGTTGTAGGGATTGCTAATGCTCAAGCTGCTGATGGTACAATTACAATTAATGGTTTAGTTACAGACAAAACTTGTGACATCGTTACCCCTGCTGGTAAAGACTTCACAGTTACTCTTCCAACTGTTTCTAAACAAACTTTAGCTGTTGCTGGGGATGTTGCTGGTCGTACTCCTTTCCAAATCAACTTAGCTAACTGTTCACAAGGTAAAGTAGCTACTTACTTCGAACCAGGTGCAACTGTTGACTTTAATACTGGTCGCTTACTTAACCAAGACGCTACTGGTGCTAAAAACGTTAACGTTCAACTTTTAGGTAGCAACAACAACTTCATCCCAGTACTTGCTGCGGGTGCAAACGGTGCTCAAGCTAACTCTCAATGGGTTGACGTAGCTGATGGCGCAGGTGCTGACCTTAACTACTACGCTGAATACTATGCAACTGGCGCTTCTACTGCTGGTAAAGTAACTACTTCTGTTCAATACACAATTATCTATCAATAATTAATTGATAGCGGGGTTTCTATGTCCGCATGGAAACCCTGTTTTGTGTAACGCTTTCCTGAATCTTTCTTGGTTGAGAACTCGAAAATGAAATTGAACAGTTATAATTTTTTGTTAGGTTTAGCATTTGCTTCAGCAGTTATTGCACCTGCTACTCAAGCAGAAATTGTAATTCATGGCACTCGTGTAATTTACCCGTCAGATGCTAGAGAAGTTACGCTACAAGTTAGCAATAACGGTTCAAAGCCAGCACTTGTCCAAGCTTGGATTGACGAAGGTGACCCAAAAAGTACACCGGACCAATCAAAAGTTCCTTTTATGATTGCTCCTCCTATTTCTCGTGTTGAAGCAACGAAAAGTCAGACTCTTCGTATTACAGCTTTACCAAATGCTTCTCAGTTAAATCAGAAGCAAGAAACAGTTCTGTGGTTGAATATTTTAGATATTCCACCAAGACCTACTTCAAAAAGTGAAGATACGACGCCTGATAATTTCTTACAACTTGCAATTCGTTCACGTATTAAATTCTTCTATCGTCCTTCATCGATTAAAGAAGATGCGAATTTAGCATCAGATAAGCTTCAATGGATTAAATCTGGTCAAAATTTAACGGTAAAAAATCCTACCCCTTTTCATATCACAATGACTTCTGTTTACCAAAAGGCAGGTGATAAAAAGGTTGATTTATTACCTCAGGGGCTAATGATTAAGCCTTTCTCTGAAGCGTCAGTTCAGCTTAAGAATGGCAACCTTCAAGATATGAGTTTTATTAACGTCAATGACTACGGTGGTCGCGTTGAGCACCCGATAAAACTTCAGTAATCAGATTTATCTTTTTAATAAATTTAAGCACCTATATGTGTAGGCGGACTTAGCTATGCCAAAAAAAAGGCAAGAATCTTATAAATTATTAAAACGCCATATTTGTTACTACTTGGCTTCTGGTGTTGTCACAATGACAATGCCTGTATTCGTGCATGCTGAAGAAACAACTACGAGTGCTCCAGTAGAGGCTGAATTTGATTCTGCTTTTTTAATTGGGGATGCTCAAAAAGTTGATATTTCTCGTTTTAAATATGGAAACCCTGTTTTACCAGGCGAATATAACGTTGACGTATATGTAAATGGTCAATGGTTTGGTAAACGTCGTATGGTCTTTAAAGCATTAGACCCTAATAAAAATGCAGTAACGTGTTTCACAGGAACAAACCTGATTGAGTATGGCGTTAAACAAGATGTTTTGTCTAAACACACTGCCCTTCGAAAAGAAAATAATAGTTGTTATAAAATTGAAGAGTGGGTTGAAAATGCATTCTATGAATTTGATACCTCTCGTTTACGTGTAGATATTTCTATTCCGCAAGTTGCTTTGCAAAAAAATGCTCAAGGCTATGTCGACCCAAGCGTATGGGATCGCGGTATTAATGCTGGTTTTCTGTCTTATAGTGGTAGTGCTTATAAAACATTTAATCAGTCGAATGATCAAAACGAAACAACAAACGCATTTATGGGCGTTACAGCTGGTTTAAATATTGCTGGTTGGCAATTACGTCATAATGGCCAGTGGCAATGGCAAGATACACCTGCTGAAAATCAATCTAAATCAGATTATCAAGAAACAAGTACATACTTACAAAGAGCCTTCCCTAAATACCGTGGTGTTTTAACGCTAGGTGATAGTTTTACAAACGGCGAAGTATTTGACTCTATTGGTTATCGTGGTATCGATTTCTCAAGTGATGACCGAATGCTACCAAATAGTATGTTAGGTTACGCCCCGCGTATTCGTGGTAACGCAAAAACCAATGCAAAAGTTGAAGTTCGTCAACAAGGCCAACTTATCTATCAAACAACTGTTGCACCAGGTAATTTTGAGATTAATGACCTTTACCCTACTGGTTTTGGTGGGGAAATTGAAGTTTCTATTATTGAAGCAAATGGTCAAGTACAAAAATTTTCGGTTCCATATGCTTCAGTTGTACAAATGTTGCGTCCAGGTGTAAACCGTTATTCTTTAACTGTAGGTCAGTTCCGAGATCAAGATATTGACCTTAATCCTTGGGTAGTTCAGGGTAAATACCAACAAGGTATTAACAACTACCTAACAGGTTATACAGGCATACAAGCTACAGAAAATTATGCTGCTGTATTGTTAGGTGCTGCTTTTGCTACACCAATTGGTGCTGTTGCGTTAGATGTTACACACTCTGAAGCCGACTTTGAAAAACAGTCATCACAATCTGGGCAAAGTTTCCGTTTAAGCTATAGTAAGTTAATTTCTCCGACTAACACAAACTTAACCCTTGCTGCATATCGTTACTCGACAGAAAACTTCTATAAATTACGTGATGCTCTACTTATTCGCGATTTAGAAGAAAAAGGCGTAAACACTTATGCGGCTGCTGGCCACCAGCGTAGTGAATTCCAAATTACTTTAAACCAAGGACTCCCTGAAGGTTGGGGTAACTTCTATGTAGTGGGTTCGTGGGTTGACTATTGGAACCGTAGCGAAAGTACTAAGCAGTACCAAATTGGTTATAGCAATAACTACCATGGTTTAACTTATGGTTTATCTGCAATTAACCGTAAGGTTGAGTACGGTTCAAATGATGCGACGCATGATACTGAATATTTAATGACGCTTTCATTCCCAATTAACTTTAAGAAGAATTCAGTCAACGTTAACGTTACTGCTTCTGAAGACAGCCGTACTGTTGGTGCAAGTGGGATGGTTGGTGATCGCTTTAGTTATGGTGCCTCTGTTTCGCATCAAGACTATGCAAACCCAACGTTTAATGCTAATGGTCGTTACCGTACTAACTATGCAACTGTTGGCGGCTCTTATAGTATTGCTGACTCTTACCAACAAGCAATGGTTAGCTTAAGTGGTAGTGTGGTTGCACATTCAGATGGTATTTTATTTGGACCTGAGCAAGGCCAAACAATGGTACTTGTACATGCACCTGATGCAGCTGGAGCAAAAGTTAATAATACCGTTGGTTTAAGCGTAAATAAAGCTGGTTATGCGGTTATCCCGTATGTTACACCTTATCGCCTAAACGATATTACGCTTGACCCACAAGAAATGTCGAGCCAAGTAGAGCTTGAAGAAACAAGTCAACGTATCGCACCTTTTGCTGGCGCAATTGCGAAAGTGGATTTTGCGACTAAGACAGGTTATGCAGTCTACATTAATAGTAAAACTGCTGATGGCAACAGTTTACCGTTTGGCGCTCAAGTCTTTAATCAAAAAGATGAAGCTGTAGGTATTGTTGCGCAAGGTAGTATGATTTACTTACGTACCCCACTTGCTCAAGATCGTCTATATGTGAAATGGGGCGACGAAAGCAATGAGCGTTGTTCGGTTGAGTACAACATCAGTAATCAGTTGCAAAATAAGCAACAAAGCATGGTAATGACTGAGGCTGTCTGCAAATGAAAAAATTACTCTTAAATAGTGGTGCTTTAGTTGTATTAGGTTTTTGTATTAATACAGGTGCTCAAGCGGCCTGTACGACTAGTCCCGGTTTCAGAACAATTGATGTTGCGATGCAAGTTGGACGAGTTGTAGTTCGACCGAGTGACCCTGTAGGTAAAGTTTTGGTTAAATCACTTTTTGAGATCAGACCAGATCCTTATACTACATATACCTGTAGTCTTTCTGATATGTTGACGGCAAAGTTATTACAAAGTTATCCACTTAGCGTACTTGGTGATAGCATCTATTCAACTAATATTCCAGGGATAGGTATCCGACTCTACCGAGAAGCGTTTAATGCTGGAAATTTCTCTGGTTATTACCCTTATACTCGTCGTGTTCCATCAAACAACTTTCGTCTTGCGGAAGGCTATTTTGTTGTAGAAATTGTAAAAACAGCTGAAAATACTGGATCTGGAACTTTAGTCCCAGGTGTTTATAGTAGTTATTATGCCGGAAACCGAAGTGATCGACCTTTTTTAACCAGTACGGTTAATGCTAATGCGATTACTATTGCCTCTTCATCTTGTGAATGGCGTGGTGCTATTAATAAGCAGGTACAGCTACCAACAGTTACAAAAGCTGGGTTTAAAGGTGTTGGTTCAACTCAAGGAGATCAATCCTTTGAACTCAATATTCTGTGTAATGGTGGTATCAACCCAACGGGTTATGAAGAGAAAAACCTCATTAGCTTGAGTTTTGATTATCAACAAGACGGTACTAATACCCAAGTTTTAAAAAATCTTGAACCAAATGCAACTAAAGCAAATGGTGTTGGGGTTCAACTTATATGGAATTATCAAAATAAAAATCAAGTTATTGGCTTAGGTAATAAACTAGAATTGGGAACTGTGAAATCAAATCAAACCATTCAATATGATGTTCCTTTAACAGCGCGTTACTATCAAACTGCAGCAAATGTTACACCTGGTAAAGTTCGCGCCATGGCTACTGTAACTATTGAATATGATTAATCATATTCAATAGTTTTTAAACCTAATAATTTCAAATATTTAAATATTAATAATAAATTTTACTTTAACACTACTTTCTAAGAATTTCATACTTAACTAGATAGGAATGTTTATGAAAAAAATAGGTATATTTGCTGTTAGTGCAATTACATTATGCTGGGCCATGTATGAAGTATCTTCTGATAATACCAATACAGTAACGCATAGCGAGTCAAGCCAAAAAGTAGCATCTAAAAAATTTTCATCAACTGCAAAGGATGAAAAATTAACGTCTCAAACACTTTTGGCAAAAACAAATTCCCTTAATTCTGCCCCAGTGTGCCAATACAATTTTGATGTGACTCAGGAAGATCTCGATCTATGGAATAATGAACATCCTGATTTTCCTATGAAAATATTCCCATTGATAACTGGTCAAAAATTTGGTTTTAAAGTAGAACCTACGCCAGAAAGTCAGTATGGCTACGTAGATTATGTAGCTACAAGTAAAGTAGATAGTCTGAATTCGGTTAATGAAATTGGTGATTTAACGATACCTCACACAGGTATTATTGCATTTGAAATGGAACTTAAAATTCCAACATCCACTCTTGGGAGTTCATCACTTGGAAATTCTACTTATTACTCCTCTAGCATTGGATTTAGTGGGGTAACAAATAATGGTTATACAATTAGATCCAACTATTGGTTTGATATGGGGGGGTATGATCCAGATTTTGGTGAGAATCCTGCTAGATTAAACTATTATGTAGCTTATCGACTTAGTGATAATAGTGGGCCTAACAATCCATATTATAAAGGTCAAAACATGACAAATAATTCAAATGAATACCAAAGATTAGGGATGTATATTAATCAGAATACTAAGCAGGTTGGCTTGATAGTAAATGGTGTTGATCAGGGGTATCAATCTACTTTACCTGCTCCACTAGAGAATATACGTTTTTCTGTCTCAAGCAGTATAGGAATATACTCTAATCAATTATTTGGACAAGAATTATCTAATGAACTGATTACTGACCGTAATGCGCTACAGTTTAGCTACCCTCAAGGCACAACAGATATGTGTGGTAATGCCATTTAAGATATAAAACTATAAGTCATAAAGAAGGGCTGAATTACAGCCCTTCTTTATTCCATTTAGAAATGAATGACAGTACGAATTGATTTACCTTCATGCATTAAATCAAAAGCAGTATTAATATCTTGTAAAGGCATGGTATGTGTTACAAAAGGCTCAAGTTGAATCTCACCTTTCATAGCATCTTCGACCATTTTAGGAAGTTGTGTACGACCTTTTACTCCACCAAACGCGGTGCCTAACCATTTACGGCCCGTCACTAGCTGGAATGGGCGTGTCGAGATTTCTTGGCCTGCACCAGCTACACCAATAATAACAGATTGCCCCCAACCACGATGTGCACACTCTAGAGCCGAGCGCATAACATTAACGTTACCAATACATTCAAATGAATGATCTACACCCCAACCTGTCATTTCTACAATCACTTGCTGAATAGGTTGGTCATAATCTTTTGGATTTAAGAAATCTGTAGCGCCAAACTGTTTAGCAAGTTCAAATTTATCTGGGTTGGTATCTACGACAATAATGCGTCCTGCTTTTGCTTGACGTGCGCCTTGTACAACAGCTAAACCAATACCGCCTAGACCAAATACAGCAACAGAATCACCTTCTTGTACTTTTGCTGTGTTATGCACGGCGCCAATACCAGTTGTCACACCACATCCAAGTAAACAAACTTGTTCGTGATTCGCTTCAGGATTGATTTTAGCCAAAGAGACTTCTGCAACTACGGTATATTCACTAAAGGTTGAACAGCCCATGTAGTGGTAAATTGGTTCGCCGTTATATGAAAAACGTGTGGTGCCATCTGGCATTACACCTTTACCTTGAGTAGCACGTACCGCAACACACAAGTTGGTTTTTCCAGATTTACAGAATAAGCATTCTTTACATTCAGCCGTGTAAAGTGGAATCACGTGATCACCTGGTTGAACGCTTGTTACGCCCTCACCTACTTCAACCACAACACCTGCGCCTTCATGACCTAAGATAGCAGGAAAAACACCTTCTGGGTCATCGCCAGATAATGTAAAAGCATCGGTATGACATACCCCTGTATGGGTAATTTTTATTAAAACTTCACCCGCTTGAGGTGGTGCAACATCAACTTCAACAATTTCTAAAGGTTTTCCTGGGGCAAAGGCGACAGCTGCACGAGATTTCATCTTTGGGTTTCCTTTAAATCATTCGGTATTTATAGTCGAGCAAAATAGATTATATATTGATAATACAAGAGCTTAATTTTGCTTAAATTAAAATTGGCTTTCATGACAATCCATCACAGCATAGCCAGTCAGATACATCTAAGCAAGCCTACATTTAAAAAAGAAGAAAACCTCTTGCTTGAAGAGGTTTCTTATCAAATCATTAGCTTATAAGCAGCTTATTTTTACTTAGAGGTAAATATCTGGTGGATATGGTGTGTTATCACTAATTGGAGAATAAAGCGTATTTTCAACAAAGAAGCCATTTGGGGCTTGAGTGGTATCAATCGTAATTGAATCAAACATAACTTGTGGATATGCCCAGATAAATTGCTTCATTAAACCTAAAGAAACATTGTTTTTCATGTCACCAAAAATTCGTTGCCAAATAGGTGTTCGATAAGGTTTGATTTTATCAAATCCATAAATATAGGCAATAGATGCATCGGGAACAAAACCAGATAAATAAATGACTTTATTGGCAGGATAGCCTAACCCTTGTATAGGTATTTGGGAAACTGCCTGATGTGCCAAGTCTAAGCGAGCTTCTAATAGCCAATCATAAGCTTCTGTCATCATGTAATCAAAATTAGGATATGAATAATGTTGGCTTGGATAGTTAATATAAGTGGCTAAAGTCTGAATTGGGGACTGAATGGAAGGAAAGAAAATGAGCGGACTAACTTTGGCACTGGAATATTTTGCTTTGATCACGGTACGAATATTTTGACAGGTTTGTCCTAATTTATTTCTAAGCCATGTTTTAAACTCATCATAAGGCGTTCCTGTTTTATTCATTGCCTCATAAATTGTACCCAAATCTGGTGCATATAATCCTGTATCTGCATTAAAAGCCAATTTTGTTGGGTAGTCATACACACAAGGTAGATTGGTGTCAGTGTTATACCACCACCAAGGTTCACCAATCTGCATATTTACATCGCATCCACCCACTACCATTGTATCTGCGAACTCAATAAAGACTTTATGTAGATATGCCAAAGCATTCTGATGACTTAAACTAAAAAAATAGCTCGGTGGTTGGTAGCCTGTTTTACCTAAATTACTGTTCCAGTCACGCTGTGCCCAATATTCATTGGCGCCCAAGGAATACATTTCAAAGCTGACCCCAAAAATGGGTTGCAAACTGGCGTTATGTAAAGCCTGGGCATATTTCTCATGCCATTTACGAGTGCATGAATTAACGACCGCCTCGCCTGTCACCAACGTATCAGGTATTTGCCATTTATTAATATCGCTTTTCCATGTCATTTCTGGATAATGCGACATTCCACAATAGTGGTTAACGAAACCTTGGTATCCCAAAGCGACCATATTGTTGACTAGGCGCTGCGGGTTTAAGTCATAGTGGTCATCATAGCTGGTGCAGATGCCATAATTGTGCTGTGGCACAACTACGCGGCTCAAATTTAACTTTGCATTTGTTCCAGTTACAACGGAGTTAGTGAGGCGAATGTAGCCATCTTTTGGTTGACTTAAAGGTATAGCGGTTTGACCATTATAGTCACTGGTAAAGCCAGAAAATGAAATTCGCTGAATATTGGTTACCGGAAAGCTATCTGTAGCAGAGAAGCCTGCTTTTACTGTATCCCAATTAATACGAATATGCGCCGTTCGCGAGGAAGGATTATTTGCGTAATTAAATAGGACAATATATGCAATTTTATTTACGCCATTTTCATTATAGTACACCGTTAAAGTGGGCGTTAAACTTGGATTGTTCAGCACTGGCATCGTGGCAGATAACTCAATATCGAAGTCCCAAACCACCCCTGCATAGCTATATTTGGTTTGATACGCTAAAAATTTATGATCTTTAGTGTCATAAGAATCCCAAGTAATTCCTACCAAATCATTTGTCATACGTGATCTAAAAGATGCTTCAAAACCATTTCCATAGTTTGTAATGGCAAAAGACATCGTTTGCGGGCCGTCTATTCTCCAATAAATAGGGCTAAACCGATCAATAAGTGTATTCTGAGTGACTGGGCGAGGTGATGTATTAGTATTATTTTGTACATTTTGTGAGTTAGTTATCATGTCTACATTCTCTTAATGTATTAAGAGGTTTTATATTAAATAATAATTCCTATTTTATTGTTCAGATAAGTAACAATGACGTTTAAATTATTTACAGTTTATATTTTTCATAAAGTTCAAAATAAAATTAAACATGAAATCTTAATATTATCCTAAAATATTTTTACACTGAGGAGTTAATAAATGGCAACTTTTATACAGCCTATAAATTTTAAAGGTTTGTTTTTATTTACTCCTCTTGTATTTGTATTATCAGGTTGTACAGAAACTTTATATTCC
Organism: Acinetobacter sp. V104_13; assembly: GCF_031798995.1. Taxonomy (NCBI): domain Bacteria; kingdom Pseudomonadati; phylum Pseudomonadota; class Gammaproteobacteria; order Moraxellales; family Moraxellaceae; genus Acinetobacter; species Acinetobacter sp. V104_13. The sequence goes on from NZ_JAVQNP010000027.1 coordinate 104,569, forward strand.
AACACAACGTCGACCACAAAGATCTCTTCGGAAAGTAACGCTTATCCAGAGATTGACCCAGTATTAGGAGAAAAGTTACAGCCTAACGAAGAGTTGCTCGCTCAAAACATAGCTCAAGTCATTGAAAAGTCAATTCGGGAACAGTATACGGCTGGAAATGCTTTACGTGATGCACACCCTAAGGCGCATGGTTGTGTTCGTGCCGATTTTCATGTCTCAAAAAATATACCTGTCCAGTTTGCTAAAGGGATGTTTATTCCAGATCGAAGTTATCAAGCATGGATTCGATTTTCTAATGCTTCAAATGATGCCTCTAATGCGGACATTAAAAAAGATGCACGTGGCATAGCAATAAAAATTTTAGGTGTGTCTGGACAGAAAATTTTAGAAAGTGAAAAGCAAGCAACAACTCAAGATTTTATTATGATTAATCATCCAGTCTTTTTTGCGAATGATGCTAAACGATACCTTTCTTTTATGAATGACGTGAATAGCCATAATATGGTCAGAAAACTTCACATTCCATTTACTTTAGGTTTTAAGGGAACAATGAATGCTCTTGGAGCACGTAATTCACAAATTGCAAATCCATTATACGCACGTTATTGGTCTATGGTTCCCTATCAGTTAGGAGTAGGCAATGATCGAAAAGCAGTTAAATATTCAGTACGTGCTTGTTCAATGCAGCCAAACAATCTACCTAAGAATCCTAGTCATGATTTTTTAAGAGAAGCTTTAAAGAATACTTTACACAATAATGATGCGTGTATGGAGTTCCTTATTCAACCACGAACTTCAAATCAAATGTTGGTAGAAGACTCAATGACAGAATGGGATGAAAAAGCAGCTCCTTTCTATCAAGTAGCAACTATTCATATTCCCAAGCAGAACTTTGACACACCAGAACAAAATAAGTTTTGTGAGAATCTGTCTTTTACACCGTGGCATGCCCTACCTGAGCATAAACCATTAGGCGCAGTAAACCGAATGCGTAAAGTCATTTATGAAAACATCAGCAGAGTTCGACATGATATGAATTCAGCTCCTAGACAAGAACCTTAAATACCTTATCCATTAAAGTTATAGATAATTGATTACAAATAGTCTTCTCTTGCCAGAGAGATAACGATCTTTAATGAACACCCTTGCTTGTATCTATAGTGATTCGATCAATGAAATCTGCCAACCATAAAATAAAGTCATCTTCGTTTTTATGCTTTGGAATCAAACTCATATCTAGCTTAATAGGAAGTTCATTTTTTACACTAATAACAACACCTTCGAAGTTCACAAAGTTATATAAAAACTTTAGTTCAGTGCCTGCAATAGCTTTTTTTATTTCTACAATAAGATTATTTAAATTTCTAAAATGATTATTTGAATAAGAACTCTTAATATTTTTATTAATTCTTTCTGCTAATAGTAAGTATTTTGGCATTTCTATCTCCTTATTAATTATTTGTAAAATATAAGTATAATTTGAAAGCTATAAAAATAAGTTTTTAATTTTTATTAAATTGTTTCTGTATTTTTAATTTTAATTGATAAGTTATGTGCAATATAACTGTTTTATTGATTTAAAATGTGATTTATTTGGGATTTTATTCTGATTAAATTGGTAGGTGTTCTTTAATCTCATTTAACGGTAATTAATTAAGTTTTATATTAAATAGGCTCAATATTTAAATTTTGAGCCTATTTAATTTTTAATATTCACTTAAGACTAAAATTAAAAATTTACATCTTAAGTCAATTTTGGGAAACTCTTGATTTTATGAATTTTCCCACATTTTCTGCATTCTTTAACTTCGTCATGAGTAATATCAAAGTCATATTCCCAAACATGAATACAGAAAAGCTGTCTAAGGTTGTGGAGCATAGACACCTCCTTATAAAAAACCAACTCATTAGTAAGTTCTTTATGAATGCAGTTCGCTTATTTTGATGAGTTTTCCTCTTTAGCTTTATCCTCCTTGTGTTTACAGCAGTAACCGAAAACAGCCCCAGCACCAAAGAAAAACATAGCTTTGAACATACTTATCTCCAAACGATAGTTAAGTAAATTTAAAATTAACATTGAAGGTTGTATCTGTTTTTAGGCCAATGAGACTGATTCTGTGCCTTATGCAAACTTTTGTGAAAAGTTATAACAATATATTTTTTATGAATAAGGTGGGTAAAATTAAAAAACCGCCCCAGTAGGCGGTTGCTGAATTTACAGCGAGATATAGAAGTGTAGTGGACGAGCACTTCTATATTTTTTATGTACTTATTTTTCTTGGCTTATAATTTTATTAAAGGCATCTGATTTGAAATAATTAATGATCATCTCTCCATCATCTTGTGTAGAAGATGATACTTTGGGTGGTTCCTCATAATTAAACTTAAAGTCTGGAGGAATAAATTTTGAGATCGGAGGAAGCTTCGCCTCACCTCCTGTCGTAATTCTTTCGATAAAACCTGCGAGCCAAAGTATATATTCGTCTTTATTTTTATATTTAGGCATAAGGCTCATGTCTAACTTAATGGCACACTCCTCTAAGGGCTTGGTTAGGCATTCCTCAAAATCTATAAAATTGTATTTAAGTTTAAATTTGGTGCCTTTAATTTCATTACGAATTACACCAACTAATTGATTTAAGTTTTCTGCCGAGCTTTCTGAAAATAAATTTTTGTCCTCAATCTTTTTATATACATTCTCAGCGATGATTAAATATTGTGGCATCTCTATTTTCTCCCTTTTATTATTAAGCTACTCACTCAGCCCTTTAAGGAAGTATGATAGATATCATGTTTTCTAATGTAATTGTTATACTGCCAATTGTAATTAGTGTGTTTTTGTGAAACCTGCAAGCATAACCATCCGAAAAAACTAAATTTAATGCAAACTAAGTCTCATTTTAAAATTTCTCTAATCGAACAATATGTTTAGTTTATTTAAAGTTGGAAGTTCATCGTAAGATTCATCTGCATCTACTGTGTTTACCCAATTTGACTTTGAAACGATACAAAAATTAAGCTTTTTTAGCACAACAATATCTTGGTCTAACAGGCCTAATGGAATCCACATAAAATCAGTAGTGCCTACCAAGTTAGGTACTGGTGAGCCACATTGACTGCAAAATGAAGATGTAAAGCCTGTTTCTTTTTTATAGGTACGGACAAGTTCTAAACCTGATAACCATTCAAATTTATCCTTATTTACTAATGTTGCTGCATTTGCCCCCGTTCCAGTTTGTTTACGGCAGAGACTACAGTGGCAGTGATAGACCGTGTTTATTTTCTTAGTAACTGAAAATTTGACTTCATTGCATAGACAAGAACCCAAGTAACTCATCTCAAGCATCCTTAAAAAATAATATTGAATATAGCATTAGGCATAAAAGGGTTAAATTTAACTTTATATTTTTTAATTGATATGTTTTCTAAGAAGTGCCAATAAATATAAGGAATTGCTAGCGTTGAGGCTTGGCAGAATGTATTTATAACGTTTAATATGAATTTTGACATATAAATTGAATATAAAAATGCTGAGATGTGTTTATCTTGGATGCGACTTTAAAAGCTTACATGATTAATCAAATTTATCAGCAGTATAGTAGTATGGCATTAAATGCTTGGGGCTTTACACATACACCTTCGTATAACGGTACATACGACCCTGATGAGAATGATATAGTGACGAATAGCTTTAATTGGTTGAATGATGAGCAAGCTACAAAAAAAACAGAACAAGGACTGACTGCTTTTGTGGCATTAGATGATGCCTTTATCAGTATTGCTTCTCGTATGTATCTGATTAGAAATGCAAAAGAAAAAATCGATTTACAATATTATATTTGGACCAATGATTTTGTTGGAAACTTAATGCTGCACGAGTTACTAACGGCGGCAGATCGTGGCGTAAAAATCCGCTTACTTATTGATGATCAAAATGGAGTAAAGCTGGATGGAGTTCTTAGAAGCCTTCTCCACCACCCCAATTTTGAAATTCGATTGTTTAATCCATACAAGTTTAGATATTTAAGAATTTTAGACTATATTTTTCGGTTCAAAAAAGTAAACCATCGCATGCATAATAAGTTAATTATTGCAGATGGTGTGATTGCGGTAACAGGCGGTCGAAATATTAGTAGTGAATATTTTGACGCAAGTAGTAAGTTTCAGTTTACAGATCTAGATATTTTATTTTATGGACATACCGTACAACATGCACAGTCTGTCTTTAATGATTTTTGGCAAAGTGATTTAAGTCAAAATGCTACTGAGCTGGTGGGAACATGTGCTGTCCACCATTTGCAAACACTAAGGCAGCACTACCATGATTTAATTCATGAAAGTGAAAATCATACTCAAACTGAAGATAAGCTTTACGATGCTCAAAGCTATTTAAAAGAACTTTTAGAGCACTATCCAATCCAGTGGTCAAAAGCATATTTTGTTGCTGATTCACCAAAAAAGATCTTAGGACTAGCTTCTAAAGAAGAGATGCTTTATGGGCAAGTTATGGCCATTATGGGTGAACCAAAGCAGCATATTGAATTAGCTTCTGCTTATTTTGTTCCTACCCAACAAGGCACTTACTATTTAAAACAACTCAAGGTACAAGGTGTTAAAGTCAGGGTTTTAACCAACTCTTTTGCTGCAAATGACGTAGCAATTGTGCATGCCTTTTATAGTCAATATCGAGTTGAAATGCTCAAAAGTGGTGTAGAACTATTTGAGTTTAAGCCCTTTTTAGAACGCAGACGCAGAACTTGGTATGAAGTGGTAACTGGAAGTGTGATCCCTGCAAAAGGTAAAAATAAATCAAGCTTACATGCCAAGTTTTTTGATGTAGACGGTAAAGTATTTATTGGTTCTTTTAACTTTGATCCGCGTTCGACTTACTTAAATACTGAGGTCGGTCTGGTTATTGAGTCGAGTCAATTACAAGCGCAAATTTCAGTCATGCTCGATCAGCACTTACCTCAAGTTGCTTACCAGCTTAAGTTAAATAGTGAAGGCAAAATTGTTTGGTTAGATTATCAGTCGGATGGAAAGATTGTTGAATATGAAAAAGACCCAGATACGAGCCTTTTCCAACGTACCATGATTAAAGCTGTTTCATATCTACCAGTTGAATGGATGATGTAACAGCATTTCAAGTTTATTTATAAAATGCCAATCTCGTTAAAGAATTTTTGATAAGCCTCTGCTTTCTTCTCTAGCGCTAATGGATATGCTCTAGAAGAAGATGGTAGACGGTATAAATTAATATTTCGTCCTGCAAAGTAAGTCGAGGTAGACATTCCTATAAGCGGTTTTTCGGTGTGTTCTGGTAAAACTGAAATTAAAATATCAGTCGCTTTATCGCCTGTGGTCATAATGGTTTGACATAGAGGAATCTGCTGAAGTAAAACTGCAAGATCTGTTGGCGTTACTATTTCAAGAAATTTATCTGCGGCATTCCCTTTCAACCGCTTAATTTGATAAGCGGTATCAAAGATTGCAATACCAGTTTCAATCAAGAAGTTTCGAATACGTTCTTCATTAAAATTTTTTTGGCTTTCACTTAAAAAGTAAGTTTTGTCTTGGAAAAAGATTAAACCGAAAATACGCCACATATCATTTTGGAAATTAGGATAGTAAAAATCCATCTTCCATTTATTACGTGGCGGTGGAAAACTGCCTAACATTAATAAACGGGCATTTTCAGGTAAAAATGGCTCAAGTGGATGGGTTTCTATCTCAATTATCATAAAAAATCAGTATTTACTTAAAAATTTTATAAACAAATTAACCTATTTTTTAGTTAATCACGAGTCATGAAATGCAATTTCTCTTAATTAAAGCGTTAAAGGTTGTACAAAAGCGATCATTATTGGGGAATGCTTATTCTAAAAATACTATGTGAATATTGATTTAAATAATCGACTTGACCTTTATGGGCAATGACAAGAGCTTGTACAACCGAAAGACCTAACCCAGTGCCGCCTAACTCTTTATTTCTTGATTGTTCTAACCTGAAAAAAGGGTTAAATAAATCTTTGCGATGCTCAGCTGAAATGCCAGGTCCTTCATCTTCTATTTCAAGAATCCAGTTAGTTTGTTCTTGTCTCGTTGAAACAATTAACTTTCCCGGATTTGCATAACGTGTAGCGTTATCCAGTAAAGCAATTAAAATCTGTTCAAATCGCCGTTGATCACACTCAACTTTTGGCGCTTTAATGTCGAAAATGACTTTAAGCTGAGCTTTTTCTAATTTTTCTTCAAACATGTGCACGACTTTATGAGCAGTTTCATTAAAACAAATCATTTCGAGGTTAAGTCTAAGCTGTTGGTTTTCAAAAAGACTCAATGTACGTAAATCTTCGACTAGGTTTGAAAGACCTTCTACTTGATTCAGTAAGTTTTTAAATAAAATAGGGTCAGCTTCAAAAACACCATCAATAATCCCCTGCAACCTACCTTGCAAAATGGTGACTGGCGTTCTTAACTCATGTGCAATTGCGGCATTCCAGACATGAGCATTTTCAACTGAAGTCTCTAGTTTTTGTGCCATATCATTAAAATTATCCATAAGCTCACCAATTTCAGAAGAATGATGCGCCGGTTTTTCAACTCGTGCGCTTAAATCTCCATGACTAATTTTCTTGGCTGCATCTGCTAATAGATTAATAGGCACGATAAAGCGTTGAGCAAGCTTGATGCCTAAAATAATTGATAATGCTGTGCCAAACAAAAGCACGGCGAATAACCATATACCATCTAGATAGTGGAAAAACTCATCACTTTCTTTCAGCTTTTCGAGAGATATAAGCCCTACTTCAATTGCAACATAGTAGGTGCCATAACCTAAAATTAGCGAACTCAGTGTAACACTTAGGCTGGTAAAGCTCAGTGCAATAATCAGTTGTTTACTAATGCCCGTTTTATTTTTCATGTGGATGATCCAACCTGTAGCCTACACCACGAACATTGATGAGCATATTTCGTAAACCCAGATCTTCTATTTTCTTTCGCAGCTTACTGACGTGGCTATCGACCGTACGTTCTAATGCATCTCGATCTGGTAGACACTGATTCATGAGCTCTGAACGAGTAAAGACTTTATGAGGTTGCGGTAACATCAGTAATAAAATTTTGTACTCAGTTAGAGTTAAATTGAGTGTTTGTTTTTGATCGCCCGAATGGATGTAAGCAGTATGAATTTCGGTATTCACCTCAATATTTTTATAAATCAGATTTCGGTTGGGAGTTTGCTGGTTTTGTTGAGTACGTCTTAGTACTGCTTGTACACGTGCGACCACTTCATTTGGGTTAAAGGGTTTTACGACAAAGTCGTCTGCTCCAATTCTTAAAGCCATGACTTTATCAATTTCTTGATCTAAAGCCGTAAGCATAATGACTGGTGTTGCTGCTTTTTGCCGAATTTTATTCAGTACTTCCCACCCGCTCAGTTCCGGCATTTTTATATCGAGAATCACCAGATCAATAGGTTGCGCTGCGTGTATTTCAATTGCCTGCTTACCATTCATGGCCCGTACAACACGCATACCTTCACGCTTAAGATAATGTTCAATAATATCGCCAATATCATACTCATCTTCTACCACAAGAATAAGCTTATCCTGACAATTAAACGTAAAGGTTGACTCGAACATAGCAATAAGACGCGGGAAAAATTTGATTTATCATACGCGTATTTTTTGATAGATCTCCACACTTTTTCCACATATTCGTGATTTTGGTTACACACACATCAAAAATAATGCCAGTATCTAGAAGTCCATTAGGTGTTATAAAAGTGCAAAAGCATTTTTTAGTTCCATTCGTTTTATCTTTCGGTCTTGTATTACATGGCTGTGGCAATGAACAAGTAAGTGATCAAACACAAGTATCTACGGCTAAGGTTACCGTTATTTCAATTCAACCGCAGTCTATTAACTTTAGTGAAAATCTACCGGCGCGCGTTCAAGCTTTCAGAACTGCCGAAATTCGTCCTCAAGTTGGCGGTATTATCGAAAAAGTTTTATTCGCTCAGGGTAGTGAAGTTAAAGCTGGACAACCTCTATACAAAATAAACTCAGAAACATTTGAGGCTGATGTAAATAGTAATCGAGCGGGTTTAAATAAAGCTGAAGCAGAAGTAAACCGCTTAAAAATACAACTTGAGCGCTACCAGCAACTTTTACCAAGTAATGCGATTAGTAAGCAAGAAGTAAGTAATGTCGAAGCGCAATATCGACAAGCGATTGCAGATGTTGCTCAAATGAAAGCATTATTAGCTCGACAAAATCTTAATTTACAGTATGCGACAGTGCGAGCACCGATTTCCGGACGTATTGGTAAATCATTCGTAACAGAAGGCGCTTTGGTTAGTCAGGCTGATAGCAATACTATGGCGACTATTCAACAAATTGACCGCGTTTATGTCGATGTAAAGCAATCTATTGGAGAATATGAGCGCTTACAAGCAGCTCTACAAAGTGGTGAGTTATCTGCCAACAATCAAAAAGCTGTACAGATTTTGAATAGTTTGGGACAGCCTTATAACGTTACAGCAAAAATGCTGTTTGAAGATATTAATGTGGACCCTGAAACTGGAGATGTCACCATCCGTATTGAAGTGGCCAATCCTGAAAGAAAATTACTGCCAGGTATGTATGTCCGCGTTAATATTGAGCGTGCTTCGGTTCCTCAGGCCTTACTCGTGCCAGAACAAGCTATTCAGCGCAATATGAATGGCGATCCTCAAGTTTATGTAGTGAATGCCAAAGGTGGCGCAGATATTCGCTCAATAGAATTAGGGCAACAATATGAGCAGTTTTATCTCATCAATAAAGGGCTGAAAGCAGGCGACAAAGTTGTTGTTGAAGGTATAGAGCGTATTCAGCCCAACCAAAAACTGGAAATTTCAGCATGGAAAGCGGCTTCAACAGAAAATACGGTGAAGCAAGGAGATGCTAAATGATGTCTCAATTCTTTATTCGCCGTCCTGTTTTTGCATGGGTAATTGCAATTTTTATTATTCTATTTGGTGTGCTGAGTATTCCAAAGCTACCCATTGCACGCTTTCCGAGTGTCGCTCCACCCGAAGTGAACATTACAGCAAGTTATCCTGGCGCTACTCCCAAAACGATTAATGATAGTGTGATTACCCTCATTGAACGGGAAATGTCAGGAGTAAAAAACTTACTCTACTATAGTGCTACAACGGATTCTTCAGGAACCGCTGAAATTACCGCGACATTTAAACCCGGTACCGATGTGGATATGGCACAAGTCGACGTACAAAATAAAATTAAAGCGGTTGAAGCACGCTTACCCCAAGTCGTCCGCCAACAAGGCTTAGCTGTAGAGGCATCTTCCTCAGGCTTTTTAATGCTTGTTGGTTTAAACTCACCTAACCATCGTTATTCAGAAGTCGATTTGAGTGATTATCTGGTTCGTAATGTGGTCGAAGAGCTTAAACGTGTTGAAGGTGTCGGAAAAATTCAGTCATTCGGTGCTGAAAAAGCGATGCGAATTTGGGTAGATCCAAATAAATTAGTTTCTTATGGTCTATCGATTAGTGATGTAAATAATGCGATTCGTAACAATAATATCGATATTGCACCAGGACGACTTGGTGATCGCCCTCTAGTTAATGGTCAATTAATTACTATACCTTTATCCGCTCAAGGACAGCTTGAAAATGTAGAGCAGTTCAAAAATATTAGTCTAAAGAGCAATATTAGTGGTGCCACTATTAAGTTGTCGGATGTAGCCGATGTAGAAATGGGTGCTCAGTCATATAATTTTGCGATTTTAGAAAATGGTAAACCTGCAACAGCTGCAGCTATTCAGTTGAGCCCTGGTGCAAATGCAGTAAAAACAGCAGATGCGGTAAAACAGAAACTCGAAGAGCTAAAAGTAAATTTACCTGAAGGCATGCAATTTAGCATTCCTTACGATACTGCTCCTTTTGTTAAAATTTCGATAGAAAAGGTAGTTCATACATTAATTGAAGCCATGGTTTTGGTCTTCATTGTGATGTATTTATTTCTTCATAATGTTCGCTATACCTTAATTCCTGCGATTGTTGCTCCAATTGCTCTGCTTGGTACGTTTACCATCATGCTTTTAACAGGTTACTCAATTAATGTGTTAACCATGTTCGGCATGGTGCTTGCGATCGGGATTATTGTCGATGACGCGATTGTAGTTGTTGAGAATGTAGAACGAATTATGGCAACCGAAGGTCTATCGCCTAAAGAAGCGACTTCCAAAGCCATGACAGAGATTACCAGCCCGATTATTGGTATTACTTTGGTACTAGCAGCCGTATTTTTACCAATGGCCTTAGCAAGTGGTTCAGTCGGTATTATTTACCGCCAATTTACCATTACGATGTCAGTCTCAATTTTATTCTCGGCATTTTTAGCTTTAACGCTCACCCCTGCACTTTGTGCAACCTTATTAAAACCAGTTGTTGCAAATCATCAAAAGAAAGGTTTTTATGCATGGTTTGATCGTAGCTTTGATAAAGTCACAAAAAAATATGAAGCGATTTTACTTAAAGTCATTAAACATACTATTCCGACTTTAATTATTTTTGTGGTGATTACAGGTTTAACTTTTGCAGGTATGAAATATTGGCCAACTGCTTTTATGCCCGAGGAAGATCAAGGCTGGTTTTTAACGTCGTTCCAATTACCTTCAGATGCGACTGCTGAACGTACGACAAAAATTGTGAAAGATTTTGAAAACCATTTAAATGAGCAGTCGGATGTTAAAAGCAATATTTCAATTATGGGTTGGGGTTTTAGTGGCGCGGGTCAAAACGTTGCACTCGCTTTTACAACCTTAAAAGATTTTGGTGAGCGTGATAAATCTACTACTGACTATACCAACTTCATAAATGCTGAAATGGCAAACAGTAAAGAAGGTACAACTATGTCTGTACTTCCTCCAGCAATTGATGAATTGGGTACATCTTCAGGCTTTAGTTTGCGTTTACAAGACAAAGCAAATTTAGGAATGCCTGCTTTAATTTCGGCCCAAGAAAAGCTCATGGAAATGGCGGCCCAAAACAAAAAGTTTTATATGGTTTACCCAGAAGGTTTACCTCAAGGTGACAATATTAGCTTGAAAATCGACCGCGAGAAATTAAACACTCTAGGAGTAAGCTTTGCTTCTGTTTCAGATATTATTTCGACCTCAATGGGATCGATGTATATCAATGATTTTCCAAATCAAGGCAGAATGCAGCAAGTTATTGTTCAAGCCAATGCAAAATCACGAATGCATTTAAAAGATATCTTGAGTTTAAAGGTTGCAGGCGCAAACGGACAACTGGTGTCTTTATCTGAGGTCGTGATTCCTCTGTGGAATAAGTTGCCGCAGCAATATAACCGCTACAATGGCCGACCATCATTAAGTATCGCTGGAGTGCCTAACATAGGGGTATCTTCAGGTGATGCGATGCGAGAAATGGAAAAGCTGATTGCCAAACTTCCTCAAGGTATTGGTTATGAGTGGACAGGTATTTCATTACAAGAAAAGCAATCTGAATCTCAAATGGTATTCCTTATTGCTTTATCGATGTTAGTCGTGTTTTTAGTTTTAGCTGCACTTTATGAAAGTTGGTCAATTCCGTTATCTGTCATGCTTGTTGTTCCTTTAGGCATCTTTGGTGCGGTAATGGCCATTATGTTAAGAGGAATGCCAAACGATATTTTCTTCAAAATTGGTCTTATCACTATTATTGGTTTATCTGCCAAAAATGCGATCTTAATTGTTGAGTTCGCAAAGATGCTCAAAGAAGAAGGCATGACTTTAATTGAAGCAGCCGTTGCAGCAGCAAAGTTACGCCTACGCCCAATTTTGATGACTTCCCTTGCCTTTACCTGTGGTGTTATCCCATTGGTCATTGCAACTGGAGCAAGTTCGGAAACTCAGCATGCATTAGGTACAGGAGTATTTGGAGGCATGATATCTGCCACCATCTTAGCCATCTTTTTTGTTCCTGTGTTCTTTATTTTTGTGTTGGGAGCCGCAGAGAAACTATTTTCAAAAAAGTAAATTAATTCTTAGTTAAATACATTGAGGCGAAACGTATCTATGTTTCGCCTCAATGACTTAGAAATATGAAAAGTCTACTGACAGGAAAACGATTAAGAATTAAGTACTTTAAAGACTTTACCTGTTCTTGGATGAGCAAAGGTATTATCTGGATCTAAATTGATGACTTTATCCGAAATCACAATTTTAGAAAGTGGTAACCAGCTCTGTTCCAGTTCAACGTCTATAAAGTTTTTTTCATTGATATTTTCATAAATTTGTTCGACAACGATTTCCATACCACACATACTTTTAGCATTCACTTCTTTTAAGATATGGCGTTTTGACATACTAGTCTCCATTTTTTTATTATCCGCATCGACAATAATAAAGACTCCACTGATACAATATGTAAATTTTAATAATGAAAGTGTTTTCTTTGTTCTAATCATATTTTTGTAATAATTAAATGAATAGTTGAGTGATTATTTAATTTAAATATTATTTTTAAGTTAATCTATTCAATGTAAATATTACTTATTAAAAAATTTACTTTTAATTAAATAAAAAGGGTTCATTAATTGAACCCTTTTTATTTAATTCTAAACTTGTACTGCGTTATCCAGCGAACCATCATCTTTATTTTTAGCAGTGTCTTTACTAATCAATGAGCCTGTATCACTATCTGTGGTAAAGCTTTTGCTATTTTTTTGCTTTTTCTTGTACATACACATCCCAATCGCGATACCTGTTCCCAATACTATAATTGACTTTAACATTTTGCACCTCTTCGATTAACGGAGTAACTTTTGAGAAATTAGCTTAAATTAATAGCATAAAATTTGTTATTTAACGGCTTTCATTTGCTCCGCTTTTGTAAGGTGTTTATTTTTTATGTTAATTGAAGAGAAAAATAATCCCGAAAAATAAATTTTGATACAAAGCAAAAAGCCTATTCTAAAAAAGAATAGGCTTTTCACTGTATTTCAGGATTAAGCAGTATTATGAATCGCTTTATGCAATCTTATTATCTTTAAAAATACATTACAAATGTATTTAATGCTGAACTTTTAGTCAAGATGGGATTGAGGGTTTTTACCAATAATTAGTGATTATTGTGATGACTGTCACGTTTATATAATTAGGATAAGAAAAAACCCATTTCTACTTCTCATAAAGAAATGGGTGATGTGAAAACCACAAAAGACCTGAAATACCAAATGTTCTTACATTCAGTAAGGTTGAGTGTAGTGAATATACCGAATGGTTGACAATTAAACTATTTGTATTTTTTTTAGTCATTTCGGCCAATAAAAAAATAGTTATGATTCTGTAGATTAACTCTATTTAGTCATTCATTATTGACCAAAAATTCTATAAAGCACCCTCACCCAATTATTAAGACATATATTTTCAATCAGTGTTTTTGAATAACCACGCTGTTGCATACGTTCAATTAAGCGATGTAGGCCTGTTACATCTTCAAGTTCAGTACCTATAAGTGCACCATCGAAGTCCGAACCAAAACCTACATGTTCTTCGCCCAAATGATCCATTAAATATTCTAAATGTTCCAAAATTACATCAATCGATGTATCTGTATTTCGTTGTCCATCTGACCGTAAAAAAGCGACATCGAAATTTACCCCCACCATCCCTTTACTTTCCCTTATTGCTTTGAGTTGTGGGTCAGTTAAGTTGCGAGCTTGAGGACATAAAGCATGTGAATTAGAGTGTGTTGCTACAATTGGCTGCTGCAATATATCTACAGTATTCCAAAAAGCTTTCTCATTCATATGTGAAACATCAATCACCATTTTTTTATTTGCACAGCGTCTTATAAAATGTTTGCCATCACTCGTGAGACCTGCTCCAGTGTCAGGTGAGTGCGGAAACTTAGCATTTAAACCATGTCCAAAACGGCTAGGTCTATTCCAGAGTGGGCCAATACTACGCAAGCCTCTTTCATAAAATACATCGAGTAAATCAGGATTTTGTTGTAAAGCTTCTGCACCTTCCATATGCAATACAATTGCTAGCTTTTTCTCTGCTCTGCAATCTTGAATATCTTGAACCGAGGTGCAAATTTTAATATTTTTAGAATACTGAGCAAGTTGGTGAGCTAAATCAAGTTGTTCCAAGCAAATTTGTTCAATTTGCTGTTGCGTAAAATCAGAAGCATTCTGATCAAATAATTTATTGGAATGATGCTGTTGCACATAGCTATATGGCGGTAAAAAAATCGCAAACATTCCACCAATAAAACCAGCTTCTTGACAGCGTTTTAAATCAAGATGGCCCACTAAACGTTCATGAACAAAAGCATGTACAGGATCTGGATGGTCACTTAGCCATAAGCGTGTTAATGCATCATTATGTCCATCAAAAACTGGAATATGGCGAGGCTTCATGAGTATTCCTGTTAATTGCTATATGTCTGTAATTGTGTGGACTAGAATATTTTGTGCGGTGCTTAAGGATTTAGAGTTTCTACTATTACGGAATACTAAATTTTGCAAAGGTGCAGCCAATTGACTTTCTGTCCGCGCTTGTTCAATCATTTGATGATACGGCGATTTCCCACATACAGGATCAGCATTAGCCGCATCTCCAGTCAACATATAGGCCTGACAACGACATCCGCCAAAATCACGATCTTTATCGGGACAGCTACGGCACCCTTCTGGCATCCATGCATCGCCACGGAAATGATTAAATCCAGTTGATTTGTACCAAATATCTGACAATTTATGTTCGCGGACGTTTGGAAACGAAATGGGCAGTTGTCGTGCTGCATGGCAAGGTAGCGCCATACCATCTGGAGCAACCGTAAAGAAGATTTTACCCCAGCCATTCATACAGGCTTTTGGTCGTTCTTCATAATAATCAGGCACTACAAAAATAAGTTTGCAAGGGTGATTTTGCGCTTTTAATTTTTCTCGATATTCATTGGTAATCCGTTCAGCTCGTGTCAGTTGCTCTTGTGTAGGTAATAAACCTTGGCGGTTTAAAAAAGCCCAGCCGTAAAACTGACAAATTGCCAACTCGACTGTATCGGCATTCAGCTCAAGGCAAAGTTCAATGATTTGTTCAATCTGGTCAATGTTATGTCTATGAATAACAAAGTTAAGCACCATTGGGTAATCGTATTTCTTAACCAACCGGCACATTTCATACTTTTGTTCAAAAGCATGTTTTGAACCTGCCAAGGCATCATTCACCACAGGGTCGCTAGCTTGAAAGCTCACTTGAATGTGGTCTAGACCCGCTTGTTTTAGATCGGCAATACGTTGTTCAGTAAGGCCCATACCAGAGGTAATGAGGTTGGTATAAAACCCTTGTTGATGAGCATGTGCAACGAGTTGTTCTAAATCTTGACGTACCAGTGGTTCACCGCCAGAGAAGCCAAGTTGAACAGCACCCATCTGACGTGCTTGATCAAAAACGTCAAACCACTCTTGAGTGGTTAGTTCATTTTTATGCTGAGCGTAGTCTAATGGGTTTGAGCAATATGGGCATTGTAGCGGACAACGATAAGTTAACTCCGCTAATAACCATAAAGGCAGGCCAACACCTTCTGTCATACTAAATCAATCCAGTGTTGCTGCTTTGCGACCAGCATGTAATCCACTACATCCTGATCAATCTCAGCAATATCACCAAATTTTTGCTTTAACTGAGCAATAATTGCAGAAACATTTTGCTGCCCATCAATATATTGTCCAATTGCCCCTGCACTTTCATTTAATTTGATCATGCCTTCAGGATATAAAATCACAAAACCATTTTGAGCTGGCTCGAACTGAAAACGGTAACCTTGTCGCCATGTTGGCACAAGGTTTAAATCAAACTGCTCTTTATTCATTTAAATAGTCCTTTGTGCCAAACTCGTTTGCTTGTCACGCTGTGATATGGTGCTTCATTGTGAACATATGCCAAAGTTAAAGCATCTAAAATGCTCCATAAAATATCCAGCTTAAACTGTAATATTTCCAGCATTCGTTCTTGTTGCTCAAAAGTTGTAAATGAATCAAGCGTAATTGTTAAACCATGTTCAACATCACGGCGTGCCTGACTTAAACGAGAACGAAAATACTCATAGCCTTTATCATCAATCCATGGGTAATGTTGTGGCCATGAATCAAGACGTGATTGATGAATTTGAGGAGCAAAAAGTTCTGTTAAAGAACTGCTTGCTGCTTCACGCCATGAAGCACGACGTGCAAAGTTCACATATGCATCTACTGCGAAACGTACACCCGGCAAAACTAATTCTTCGGAAATAACTTGTTCACGACTCAAGCCCACAGCTTCGGCTAAGCGTAGCCATGCTTCTCGACCACCGCCATCTGGATATTCACCATCTTGATCGATCATACGTTGAATCCATTCTTGACGCACACGTTGATCAGGACAATTTGCCATGATTGCGGCATCTTTGAGCGGAATATTGATCTGATAGTAGTAGCGGTTTGCAACCCAAGCCTGAATTTGTTGCTGGGTCGCTTTACCTTCATACATCATCACATGAAATGGATGATAGATATGATAATACTGACCTTTATCGATAATGGCTTGTTTAAATTGTTCTGTTGTTAAAGCTTCAGGTGTTTGAGTCATGTTTCACCTTAGAGTTCAATCTGCATGCCATCATAGGCAACTTCTACACCATTTGCTTTTAGTTCGGCAAATTGAGCGGAGTCTTCATTTAAAATTGGATTGGTATTGTTAATATGAATCAGCACTTTTTTAGGTGTACTCAACTGGTTTAAATAAGACAATGAACCACCTTCGCCACTAATATATAAATGTCCCATTTCACGGCCAGTTTTAGTTCCAACCCCTGTTTGTTGCATTTCATCATCTGTCCAAAGCGTACCATCAATCATGACGCAGTCTGAACTCTGCATAATCTGCATGATTTGATCGTCAATTTTTCCAAGACCCGGTGCATAGAATAACTGCTTTTGTGTTTTATGATCTTTGATAATTAAAGCGATATTGTCGCCGTCATGTGGGTCATTTCGATGCGGTGAATATGGTGGAGCTGCACTTTTAATAATTAAAGGCAAAAATTCTAAATTTTCGAAACCATCAATTTTAAAGGCTTGTTTAGGATTAATTTCATTATATTGAAGACCACCATTCCAGTGTTTAAGCATATTAAATACTGGAAAGCCACTCGTTAAATCTTGGTGGACCATTTCTGTACACCATACATTCATTGGACAACCTTCACGTAAGGTTAAGAGCCCAGTGGTATGGTCTAACTGACTATCCATTAAAATAACGCTTGTTATTCCTGTATCACGTAATTTACGTGCTGGTTGAGCTGCTTTAAATTCGAAGAGTTGCTGACGGATATCAGGTGACGCGTTTAATAAAACCCAGTCTGTTCCATTTTCAGAAACAGCAATCGATGATTGAGTACGGGCTTTGGCTTGGATTGTACCTGTGCGCACACCATCACAATTCGGGCAATTACAATTCCACTGCGGGAACCCGCCTCCGGCAGCTGAACCTAAAACATAAATATACATAAAATTAATATCTTATTAGAAAGAGATAAGCCCTAGAACAAGACTAGGGCTTATGACATATTTGACGAAACTGATTAACGTGCTTCAAAGTACATTGTAACTTCAAAACCAATGCGTAAATCAGTAAAAGCTGGTTTAGTCCATTGCATAAATTATCTCCGGTTCATATTAATCTTATGAAATGAATCACTTGATTAAGATTTATAAGGCAATTAAAAATTTATTCTAAATAAAAAAATTGGGTTTGTAGACCACCCCTAGCTAAGATATTGTTCGATAATTGTGTTTTTTGTCCAAATTTTAATATTTCGAACATATTTGCTTATTGGGTGTTTCATCAAACATTCATACTAAAAGCGTATTTTTTATCCGTCTTAATTGATCAAATGATAAAAAAATGAAAAATTTAACAATACTTTTTAAAGTAACAACACTTTCTCTGGCTGTAGCATTATTGGCGGGATGTAATGACGATGATGATAATGACACAGCACCACCTGCCCAAAGAAGCAATCAAACCGTAAATATTTTAGCTTTTAATGACTTTCATGGAAATCTTGAGCCACCTAAGCGTTATGTCGAGGCACCAAATCCAAATGATGCTGCTCAATCTGTTCGTATTCCTGTAGGAGGAGTGAGTTACTTCGCCGATGCGATTAAAAAACTTAAAGCAGAAAATCCAAATAATGCTGTGGTTTCGGCAGGTGATTTAATTAGCGCTTCTCCCCTCACCTCTTCTTTATTTTTAGATGAACCAACCATTGAAGTCATGAATGATATTCAAATTGACTTTAATGCTGTAGGTAACCATGAATTTGACCGTGGTACAGACGAATTACGCCGTTTAAAAAATGGTGGATGTCAGCAATATACCAGCACTGTACCTTGTCAAATTAATAAAAACTTTAGTGGTGCAAAATTTGATTTCCTCGCTGCTAACGTCGCAATGAAAAATGACACCAGTAAAACGATCTTCCCAGCCTATAAAGTCAAAACTTATGGCGGAATTCCAGTTGCATTTATTGGTTTAACTCTTAAAGCGACGCCAAGTATTGTTTCTGCGGCAGGTATTAAAGACGTTGAGTTCCGTGATGAAGCAGATACAGTAAATGCGTTGATTCCTGAATTAAAAAAACAAGGAATTGAAGCGATTGTAGTCGTTGTCCATGAAGGTGCGGCGCCAAGTACGAAGCTCAATCAAAAAACATGTGATGGTTTAAGTGGTCCGATTTTAGGAATTTTGGATAAGCTTAATCCAGCAGTTGATATTGTTGTTTCAGGTCACACACATCAATCTTATATTTGTGACTATGCAACAAAAAATCCAGCTAAACCATTCTTACTTACTTCAGCTGGACAATATGGCACGCTTATTACTGACATCAAGATTGAATTAGATGGTAAAACTGGTGATGTAATTAAAAAAGATGCGAAACAGGTTCCTGTACAAAGTGAAGCATATACGTCTGGTACAACCACAGTAAGTCTTACAGATCTCTATCAAAAATTTAGTAAAACCCCAAGCATTGAAGCAATTTTAGATAAATACCGCCAAGCTGTGACCACCATTTCAAGTCGTGTGGTTGGTACATCTACTGCCGTTGTGAGCCGTACTCAAGTCGAAAGTGGTGAAAGTCCGCTAGGTATTATGATTGCCGATGCTCAGCAAGCGGCTGCCTTAAAAGCAAGTAATCAAGGCTCAGACTTTACGCTAATGAATCCAGGTGGTGTGCGTGCGGATCTACTCATTAATAGTAGTAACCAGATTACCTTTGGCGATGTTTTTGCAGTTCAACCTTTCGGTAACTCTATTGTGACTTTGAGCTTAACCGGTAAACAGATTAGAGATGTGCTTGAACAGCAATGGTCTGGTGCAAATGCAAATTCACCTAGAATTTTACAGCCATCTAAAGAGTTGAGTTACCAATATGCAGCAAATACATCTGTTTCACCACGAGCAAGTAACATCATAGTTGCTGGTTCTCCCTTAGTTGACACTAAAGTGTATCGCGTGACGGTAAATAGCTTCTTGGCAGATGGTGGTGACAACTTTACGGTATTAAAAGAAGGCCAAAACCGTGTCGGTGGTGGTCAAGATATTGATGCACTTGAAACTTATGTTACTAGCAATTCACCTTTAACTATTCCAGCTACAACTCGAATTAAAGTTATCAAGTAACTGATTTAATAAAATAGAGGACAGTATGATGCTGTCCTTTATTTTTTATGGCAGTTTAAAAGATTTTTATTCGGTATATAGATTGAGCTCAACACTACTGATATCGACTCCGGTATTTGCAAAAATAATATCAGTAACCTCATGAAGTAATTCTTTAACTTTGTCATTTTCAAAGTTCAATGCTTCAGAGGTTTTGAGCGAAATGAGGTTACAACTCATCTTGTCTTTTCTAAGCTTATAAATACTTTTGCTTTTTCCTAGAAATACTCTTTTGATGAGTTTACGGTTTTCAAATTCTGACAAGATTCGATAAATCGTTCCTAGCGTTATTTTATGTTCATTTTTAATTTGCGTATAAATACTCACAGCACTTAAGCCTTGTGGATTTTGATTTAAAATTTCAAAAACCTGTATTCTCGATTTTTTTATGGGTAGTCCATTTAATAATGATTTTGAAGTTGCTGTCATGATTAATTAACCTTAATGTTGAAAAAAAATAGAAATTTTTTAAAATTATTTTGTCTATACTTACTTGAAAATTATGGAAATGATTGGATGTATAAATCAGAGCTTATTACCCTATAAATAAGCTTTGAGCTGATTATAAGATTCTGAATAATTTAATATTACTCCTACCTCACTATCTACATGTACGCGCTTGGCTAATAAAAGCATTCTTGAGCTGAACCATATTGCACCCTCTTCATTAAGTCATTTTTCGACCTTATTCTATATAATGATTAACACATGATAAATATTATCATTTGTGTTTAGCGGTGTATCATATACATATAAGTTTCAATATTCAATATTAAGTAATTATCAAATACATAATGATAACCATTATATATTACTAAATAAGTATTCATTTCCACCCATATAAAAAGCAGATCGATGATCTGCTTTTTATATTTTAAATAGAATAAGTTAAATGACTATTATGCTAAGGATAGTGCATCTTGTTCTTGCATCCATGCATGAATCACTTGTTGTGTTGTCATGACTTGAGCGCATCGTGTACTAGCATATTTTAACGCCATATCGTGCTCTTCTCGGCTAAAGTCAGCTAGTGCATCACCACATAAGAATGGTTGGATGTTTAGCATAAAAGCTTCAGCAGCACTCATAAGACAACCAATATGTGCATATACCCCACAGATAATTAGTTGATCGCGACCAGACTCCCGCATGAGTTGTTCGAGAGGTGAAAATTTAAAAACACTATATCTCCACTTGGTAAGAACCGTATCATTTTTTTGAGGTGAAATTTTTGGCAAAATCTGCGTAAAGCTCGGCTCATTCTTTAAACCAGGTCCCCAAAAATCAGTTAATAACTGTCGATGTTCAGGTGATTGATTGCCCGGTTGTGCTGTATAAACAACGGGAATATTAGATTGATGAGCGGCGTCAATTAATGCTTTGGTGTTTTTAATGAGTTCTGGAATAGGTTCCTGAGTCAAGTCATAGAAATCTAAAAAATATTGCTGCATATCATGAACCAATAAAACAGCTCGATTGGTATGCAATGGCCAATTTGTTTTGTTGGGAGTAAATTCATGGGCTTGGGGCATACTGTAACTTGCAATCTTTGGAATACTCATTAGTATTTTCCTTTTCTATCTTTAAAAAGATTTGTTTTTTAATTTCAGGGTGTTGTTGTACTCAAGTAATCTTTAGACCCCAAGCGTAGCTCCCCCGTCTACCACTATTTCTTGCATCGTAATTTGGGCCGCTCGGTCCGAAAGTAAAAAGCTCACGGTATTGGCAATATCATCTGGTTGCGCGAGTTTTCTTAAGGGAATACCTGTTCGGTACTGACTCAAATCACCATCAATTACTGCAGGTGGAGGTGCATTATCAGTCCAGAGTTGTTGCTGCATTTGAGTGAGAGTTGATCCTGGTGAAACGATATTTAGCCTGACTTGATAAGGTGCGATTTCAAGTGCCAGATTGCGACAAAAATGACTCAGTGCAGCCTTAGTGGTGGCGTACATACCAAGTTGCATACGCGGCATGCGTGCACTATTTGAACTAATAGTGACAATACTGCCCTGCCTTTTTGCACAAAAATGTTTAGCAACTTGTTGGCTAATCGCAATAGGTGCCATGACATTGACCGCAAAAAGTGTTTCCCAATCTTCCGTTTTGGCTTCAAGCATGGAGCGCATAATTAATACTCCTGCTGCATTTACTAACCCCGTAATTTCGTATCTTTCTAAAAGCTCTGAAATTAAAGTTTGTGTTTCTTGTTGATGGGTAATGTCTTGTGAGATGCCTTGCCATTGTGAAGTTTGATCCGGCGTTATTGTTTTGCTGATATCCCATTGTTTAGGATTTTCTTGTCGGTCAATACCAATAACATGATAGCCCTGATCTAGTAGTTGCTTGGCAATAGCCGCTCCTATCCCTCTTGCAGCACCTGTGACCACGATGGTAGAGCGCATGTGGATACTCCAATTTATATTATAAAGAAATCTATAAATATAATTGCAAATAATTATCATTCTTATCAAGAGCAAATTAAGATAAAAGATTAATTTATGATCTCAGGCAAATGAGCTTTAGCTTAAAATTTTAAATTAAATTGTTGCTTTATATGCGTTTTATTAAATTATAAGGTCAGAAATATTTTATTGTTAATAATCATTTTCAATAAGGCAGGTTTTGATTTATTCGGCTAAAATCAGATTTATGGTTTATTAAACCTAGTAACTTTTTAGGGTTCAATCTCCAGCAGGCTAAGAATGAGTTCTCGATAATCCTGAATCTTGTAAGTTTGGAAATACGTATAAAAAATGAAAAATTATAGAATCCACATTGTTTCAGTCAGTTGTTTAATCTCTTGAATATCATGACTCACATAAATCATTGGAATTTTTATTTCCTCTTTTACTTTCTGAAAAAAAGGAATAATTTCAGCTTTATGATTCGCATCTAATGCTGATAAAGGCTCATCTAGTAGTAACAGCTTAGGTGAATATAATAATGCTCGGCCTAGTGCCACGCGCTGTTTTTCCCCTCCTGAGAGTTTAATGGGCATACGTTGTAATAAGTGCTCTAACTTTAATAACTCAATAATATAATCTGCTTCAAAGTGACGTTCTTGTTGGGAAAGATGCTTAAGACCAAATAATAAGTTTTGCTTTACCGTTTTATGTGGAAAAAGCTGAGCATCTTGAAAAACCAATCCAATATGCCGCTTTCGGGTACTCAAGTTAATGTTTTGATCTGAATCAAACCATGTTTGATCCTGTATTTTAATGAGCCCACTACGCGGTGTGTTCAGCCCTGCAATGGCATGTAAAATCGATGTTTTACCTGAACCCGATGCACCGAATAAGCCAATAACAGAAGCATCTGACTGGAAACTAGGTTCAATATGAAATTGGCCCATTTGTAGCTGAAAACGGCAATCAATCAACATAATTCTACCGTCCTAAGCGCTTTTTTTGATAACGATGAAACCACTGTGCAAACCATAGGGCTAAAAAAGCCACGCTTAACGATAAAACAATAAGCCGTTGAATGGCGGCCTCGGTATCGGGCTGTTGCATTAAGCTATACATGGCTAGAGGCAAAGTCCGTGTTTCATTTGAAATATTACCCACAAAGGTAATGGTTGCACCAAACTCACCTAAACTGCGGCAAAAACATAAAATAGCACCAATTAAAATACCACTGCTGGCAAGAGGCAACGTGACATGAAAAAAGGCCCCTAAGGATGAGGCACCTAATGTCTTTGCTGCCATTTCTAAACGCTGATCGACCAGTTCAATCGCTAGTCGAATAGATTGCACCAATAACGGAAAACCCATTACTGCCGAAGCAAGAACGGCACCTTTCCAGTTAAATGCAAAATCAATTCCAAGCGGTGCCAAATGTTGTCCAATAAAGCCGCGGCTCCCAAAAACTTGTAAAAGCAAAT
This sequence comes from Acinetobacter sp. V104_13, assembly GCF_031798995.1. Classification (NCBI taxonomy): domain Bacteria; kingdom Pseudomonadati; phylum Pseudomonadota; class Gammaproteobacteria; order Moraxellales; family Moraxellaceae; genus Acinetobacter; species Acinetobacter sp. V104_13. The sequence continues at coordinate 128,240 of NZ_JAVQNP010000027.1, forward strand.
AACCAGGAACAACTGGCGGTAAAACCAAAGGTAAAAACACTAATGTTTCAATGAATGACTTGCCCCAGAACTCTTTACGTGCCAAAAACCATCCCACACAAATTGCAGGAATAATACTGACCACAAGACAACTTGCTGCAACCTTACAAGAAAGTTGTAGCACGCTAAGCTCTTCTGGGGTTAAAGAGAACATCATGGTTTTGCTGGAGCCAACACGCTAAAGCCATATTTTTTAAAAACAGCTTTGGCTTGATTGCTTTGTAAAAAATGATAGAACTTTGTTGAGCTCGGATTCTTTTTAATCAACCCTACAGGATAAGTAATTGGCGAATGTGTATTTATCGGAAATACACCAACTACTTTTACGTCTTTGCTAATCGCTGCATCAGTTGCATAGACAATCCCAGCCTGACATTCACCACGTGCAACAAAATTTAATGCAGCTCGAACATCTTCTGTTTCAACTAACTTTGGCTCAATACGACTCCACCAACCTAAATTGGTAAAAGCTTGTTTAGCATATTTGCCTACAGGCACACTTTTGGTATCGCCTGTACAAATCTTGCCTGTAAATACTTTATTGGGATCGGTCGTTTTATCTAATTTGATGTTTAATGACTGACCTTTTGGAATAATTAGAACCAAATGGTTACCTAATAAATTTATACGGTCATTTGCTGAAACTAATTTTTTATTTTGCAGATAATCCATCCACTGGGTATCTGCTGAAATAAAAATATCCGCAGGTGCCCCAGCTTCAATTTGTTTAGCTAAGGTTGATGAACCAGCATACGAAGTTTTAACTTCTACTTTATTCTGTTTTTCGTAAATTTTTTCTAAATCATTAATTGCATTGGTTAAGCTCGCTGCTGCATAAACGGTAACCGATTCAGCCTTGGCTGAGATATTAAAGATCAATCCGATGCTGAGGACTGAACAAGCTAAAGCCAATTTTTTTATCTTCGTATCACTTACCATTATTTTTACCTTTTTGTCGTTTTTGCAGCGATATATACCCAAGAATATAGCGCTACATGAAGATTATGAAAAGCATAATTCATTAACTATAGATGTCTGGAATGCAGCAGTGCTTTTTCAGCACTTAATTTGAATTAAGCAAAAGCTATACCAAATTAAAAGATTTCGTCGTTATGCAATCTTTTACCTTAACCTTTTAAATAGGTACTCATGATTTGATAATCATGTTCTAAGGCTTGTCGAGCATTGATTTCCATTTGGCGGTAATGCTGTAAGACTTTCTGGCCAAAAGCTGTAACGGCTGCCCCACCACCATGTGTTCCACCTGTTTGAGTTTCAACCAAAGCTGTTTCAAAGCACTGATTCATTGTATCGACTAACTGCCACGCACGGCGGTAACTCATATTCATAGATTTTGCGGCTTGTGAGATCGAACCAGTTCTCTCAATTGCTTCAAGTAAGTCTGCCTTACCCGGACCAAATGCAATATTTTGCTCTAAAAGAATTCTAATTTGTAATTTTAAGTTTTGTTCTTTCATAGACTTAGTTCACAAAATTTCATTTTATGCTCCTTAACATTATAAGGAACTTTGATAGGTTAAAACACATAGAATTTTTAAATCTATACTCTTTCCTAAAAAGAGTTCGATCAAAAAATCAAAACTGCACAAAGTGGATAAAGATCTGGAAAAAACGGATAGAGGCTAAGGCCTAATCGCGGTTCAATCAGTTAAAAGCTGATTGATTGGAGGATTGAGCAAATGACCTCATCTAATTTAAAACAATGGAATGATTTTATAGATGGATGTATCGACTTCCGTCCTAACGATGGCGTGTTTCGTATTGCACGTAATATGTTTACCGAGCCTGAACTATTTGACTTGGAAATGGAACTTATTTTTGAAAAGGTTTGGATTTATGCATGTCATGAAAGTGAGATTCCAAACAATCATGATTTCCTAACCGTTCAAATTGGCCGTCAGCCGATTATTGTGAGCCGTGATGGTAAAGGCGAACTACATGCCATGGTTAATGCTTGTGAGCATCGTGGAGCGACCTTAACACGCGTTGCTAAAGGCAATCAGTCTACATTTACTTGTCCATTCCACGCATGGTGCTACAAGTCAGATGGTCGTTTGGTTAAGGTAAAAGCGCCTAGCGAGTACTGTGAAGATTTTGATAAATCAAGCCGTGGCTTAAAACAAGGCCGTATTGCCAGCTATCGTGGATTTATATTTGTAAGTCTTGATACTCAAGCAACAGACTCTCTAGAAGATTTTTTGGGCGATGCAAAACTGTTCCTTGATTTAATGGTTAACCAATCTCCAACAGGTGAACTCGAAGTATTACAAGGCAAGTCATCTTATACCTTTGCAGGTAACTGGAAACTACAAAATGAAAATGGCCTAGATGGTTACCATGTCAGCACTGTTCACTATAACTATGTCTCTACAGTTCAACATCGTCAGCAAGTCAATGCATCAAAAGGTGAAGAACTCGATACGCTTGACTATAGCAAGTTAGGTGCCGGTGATTCAGAAACTGACGATGGCTGGTTTAGTTTTAAAAATGGTCATAGCGTATTATTTAGTGACATGCCAAACCCTACAGTTCGTCCGGGTTACAGCACAGTTATGCCATATATGGTTGAAAAATATGGCGAAAAATATGCTGAATGGGCAATGCATCGTTTAAGAAATTTGAACTTGTACCCTAGCCTATTTTTTATGGACCAAATTAGTTCACAGCTTCGTATTGTTCGCCCTGTTGCATGGAATAAAACTGAAGTCATTAGCCAATGTATTGGGGTTAAAGGTGAATCTGCTGAAGCACGCCGTAACCGTATTCGCCAGTTCGAAGATTTCTTTAACGTATCAGGCCTTGGTACACCCGACGATTTAGTTGAATTCCGTGAACAGCAAAAAGGTTTTCAGGCACGACTTGAACGTTGGAGCGATATTTCGCGTGGTTGTCAGTCTTGGGAATATGGCGCGACCAAAAACTCGCAAGATTTAGGCATTCACCCCGTTATTACTGGTCGTGAATTTACCCATGAAGGACTTTATGTAAACCAGCATGGACATTGGCAACGTCTAATGCTCGACGGATTAAACAAGAAAGCATTAAAAATGCAGGATATTACTTTTGAAAATAATGCCGTAATGGATGAGGTGTAACCATGTCACAAGAACTACATTTTGCTGTATCTCAGTTTTTGTACAAAAAGGCAGAGCTTTGTGATGCTTATGACTGGGATGCCTATCTAGAGCTTTACGATGAAGATAGTGAATATCATATTCCACAGTGGATTGATGACCATAACTATGTTCAAGATCCCAATCAGGGTTTGTCTTATATTTATTATGCAGACCGTACAGGCCTTGAAGACCGTATATTCCGTATTCGTACAGGTAAAGCAGCATCTGCAACACCGTTACCACGTACTTTGCATAGCATAAACAATATCCGAGTTAAAACATTGGATGATGGATTAATTGAAGCAAAAATTGCATGGCAAACGCTTTATAACCGTCAAGGTTTAGAAGGCTGTTTTTACGGACACGCTACTTATCTTTTACGCCAAACAGCAGATGGTTTCCGCATTCGTCATCAGCACAGCATTTTGCTGAATGACAAAATTGATTCCGTTTTAGACTTCTATCACGTTTAAGGGGAATGAAAATGGGACATTCAGTTGCACTTAATTTTGCCGATGGCAAAACCTTTTTCATTTCGGTAAATAACGACGAATTGCTGCTTGATGCAGCAGTTCGCCAAGGAATTAACCTCCCGCTAGACTGCCGTGAAGGTGTTTGTGGTACCTGTCAGGGACAGTGTGAAACCGGTATTTATGAACAAGAATATGTTGATGAAGATGCATTAAGTGAGCGTGATTTGGCTGAGCGTAAAATGTTAGCTTGCCAGACACGTGTGAAATCCGATGCTGCTTTTTATTTCGATCATGATTCTGCTATCTGTAACGCTGGTGATACTTTAAAAATTGAAACCAAAGTGACTGCAGTTGAGCTGGTTTCTGAAACGACAGCAATTTTACATCTTGATGCGAGCAGTCATGCTGAACAGCTTCAGTTTTTACCGGGTCAATATGCTCGTTTGCAAATTCCAGATACTGAAGATTGGCGTTCTTATTCTTTTGCAAATAGACCAAATGCAACCAATCAATTGCAATTTCTCATTCGTCTCTTGCCAGACGGTGTGATGAGTAATTATTTGCGTGATCGCTGTCAGGTTGGACAAGCCCTACTTATTGAAGCGCCGCTTGGTAGTTTCTATTTACGTGAAGTACAGCGACCACTGGTTTTTGTGGCAGGTGGAACAGGATTATCAGCTTTCTTGGGAATGCTAGATAACTTGGTCGAACAACCTAACTCACCTGCAGTTCAGTTGTATTACGGCGTAAATAATGAAACTGACTTGTGTGAACAACAGCGTTTACATGCCTATGCTGAACAGCTACCAAACTTTAGTTATCACCCGATTGTGACTAAAGCAACCGAAGCTTGGCAAGGCAAAGCGGGTTATATTCATGAGCATTTAAATAAAGATCAATTGGCCGAGCAGGCTTTTGATATGTATTTATGTGGTCCACCGCCAATGATTGAAGCTGTTAAAAATTGGTTAGATGAACAATCTTTGCAAAACTACCGTATTTACAGCGAGAAGTTTTTACAGAGTAATACATCACGTTGAAGTATAAATAATTTAAAAACCACTAAAACCTGAAATGATTCAATATACTCTGTAGGGGGTATATTGAATTTTTGCATTTAAATTAAAAGTTTTTATATATCAATAATATAAAACAATAAATTCCGACAAAATAAATTGACCAGCTCACTCGGATTTGCTATATATTTTGATAGATCTTAAGGAATAAGATCATGATGAGATTAACTTATAGCACCTTTTATATCCCCCTATTCTATTTCTTTCTCGAATTTACTAAATTGATGGACAAAATCCGATGTAAAAATTTGAGAAAATCACATTAACTAGCGGTTAAATTGGTCTGTATTTTGCTTATATCTCATTGTAATTTGCGAGTAACTTAATTTTTTAAGTGCCGTATTTACTTGCTGTGCAGCGAAGTTTTAAAGCTCTTGCAATACAAGTAAATACAGGAGTGAGCCAAAAGGGATAAATATGAACCAAGCCAACTCCCCAGAACTCAGTGGGCGTCATTTTCAAAATGAGTCTATCTTTACCAATCATAATCTGGTGTTTGATCACCACGATTTAAGCGAAACTTGCCGAAATGTAGGCCAAATTTTTAAACCGCATGATCTTAAAATCTCTCAGCAGAAGCGAGATTTCAGTGCAACCATGCACCATGTTAAAACAGGCGCACTGTCTATTAGTCGCTTGGAATATGGTGCGGATGTCATTATTGAACCAGATTACCTTGATAGCTTTTACCTAATTCAAATTCCAACTCAAGGCTACGCAGAAATCGAGTTTGGTTCTCAAAAGTTTATTTCTTATTCTCAAGTTGCTTCTCTTATTTCTCCTCAGCAATCTTTACGTATGCGCTGGCACGCTAACTCACCGCAGCTCATTTTAAAAGTTTCAAAGGATGATTTTACTTACCATTGTCGCCAACACATTGCCGATTCAGAAAACAACTTACTCATTTTCGACCCAAAATTAGACTTTGCTACACAAAGTGGAGGCTACTTTTTACAGCTCGTTAGAACATTGATGGATGCTTTGGCTTGTGAACAACACCCGCTTCATCATCCTTTAGCCTTTAAACAGTTTGAGTCGAATCTATTCAATGCACTCATTTATGGTCAACCCAATAACGCATTACATAAAATAGATCAGCATAAAGAAAAAACCGTCTCTCCTTATTTTGTGAAGCGCACAGAAGCCTATATTAAAGAACATTTACATGAGCCGCTTAATGTCGAAATTTTGGCTGAACATGCAGGCGTGAGTGTGAGAACGCTATTTACCGGTTTTAAAAATTATTTGGGGACAACCCCAATGTCTTATTTAAAAGAGTTACGCTTTGAGCAAGCCCATTTAGAGCTGATGCACAATGAAAATCTATCGGTCACAGACGTTGCATTTAAATGGGGATTTAGCCATTTAGGCCGTTTTTCTCAAGAATATAAACGCCGTTATGGTGAGTTACCTTCGTCTACTCGCCGATCTGGTCACAGTGAAGGCTTAATTACTTCAACTTTTTCTTAAACTAAAATAGATAAAAGCCTTTTATATTTTTGATATAAAAGGCTTTTTTTATGACTTAAAAATGATGGATATAACGAACTTGCAGTCGTGTTCCCTCTGGGCGGTTTTCAGCATCTTGCTCAAAATAAGCATTTGCAACTAAATGGTCATTTTTAGAAAAACTATACATCGCACCGGGGCCAATCGCCCAGACTTGTTCACGTCGGCCTTTGACTTTTTCACCATCAACTTCGGTGTCTGTGATTTGTTTTAGCCAATAACCATTTAGTCCTAAGCGGAACTGTTCGGTAATAGCATAGTCTGTTGCAAAGTTTGCATGAATTGCTTGCCCAGCTCGCATATCATTTGCTCCAGCAAATGCATAGCTTGGGTCATTATTCTTAAAGTTATAGAGATAATGAATACGCGTTGAAGCTGTCCATTTTGGATTAAACCAATATGTGGCAGCCCAATAAGGATCAAATGAAACAGCGTTATTACTTGGATTAATATCTTTTTGCTGGTCGTACTCCCCAGTAGGTAAATTGACCTGAAACTCAAAACGATGTACAAACTTCGGTCCTTGTGCGCCCATGACTGGATCAAACTGAATAAAAGGTCCAATCATAATGTCCCCAAATCCGCTTTGGGCCTTAATGGCAGCATTATTCAAGCCATCATGCATGTCCATTTTACTGACAAAAGGAATTAAAAAATTCATACCTAGGCTGGCTTTATCTTTTACTCGAACATTCGATAAATAACTAATCTGCTCAACCAGTACTTGATAACTTAAATCTGTTTTAGGTAGACCTAATTTTTGTCCATTGGCATCGACTAGTTTATTGCTATCGTAATTTTGAAAGTAAGTTTGAGCATACCAGCCAGGCCCTGCGGGTAAACCACCATCGAGAAAGCTGGTCATACCTAAGTTTACGGTCGGTAAATCATAGGCATGTGTAACCCATGGCAAACCCAACAATGTCCCTGCTAAAAAACCATGTTTAATTAAAGTGCTTTTCATATTCTTATTTCCTATAAAAAAAATCACGACCGGATTGATCGTGATTGTGGTGAATTAATGTGCTAATTCTGGATGCTCTGCGGCAATCCGATACTTTCCTGCGTGGAATACCAATGGTTCACCTTGGCGTTGTTGGTATTGTTCAATTTGACCAATAAAAATCAGGTGATCTCCGCCTTCGTATTGATTTACATTGCGGCAAACCAAGGTTGCGAGCGCATCGGACAAAATTGGAACGCCAGCATTGCATTGTTGATGGGCAATGCCTGCAAATTTGTCTTCAGCTCCCCGAGCAAAATGTCCCGAAAGCTGGTGATGCTCCTGTGCCAACATGTGAATGGCAAAATATTCAGCTTCTACAAAATCAAACAAACTTGGCGCTGTTTTTGAAAGGCTCCATAAAATTAATGGCGGGTCTAAAGACAGTGATGAAAATGAATTGGCTGTCATGCCTATTTTCCGACCGTCTTTACCACGGGTTGTAATCACGGTAACGCCAGTTGCAAACTGACCAAGTAAATTACGAATTTCTCTTGGGTTTTCAGCATTAATGGTTTGTAAACCTTGAGTTTCAATTATGTCCATTTTTAATTCTCCCTTTGATATTTTGACCTTAAGCCACTTTTGCTGCGGTTTTTGAGGCTATGAATGCCTGAGCCTGATCTGCATCAAACCACCAAGGGGCAAAAGCGCGAGGGTCATCAAAGTTATTGGCCATAATTGAAGCAATGCTCTGGTTTTGACTTGCAGCTGCTAGGAGTTCAACGACATGAGGCTCAGGTGGTAATAACAAGCTATTGGTCCAAGCCACGACTTTTTCTGCATAAGCCCAATAACGCTCAAAAGTTTGAACCATCCATTGTTCGCTAAAGCTTTGATTATCATTGGCTAAAATGGCATCGAAATAGATCTTGCTACACTTTGCCGCATTGTTTGAGCCTTGACCGGTAATCGGATCATTGACCACTAAGGCATCTGCCATGCCAAGAATCTTCTTGCCAGACGGTAATGTCAAAACGGGTTTACGTACGGTCGGTGGGAAACGTCCAGCCAAATATCCGCCTGCATCGGTCAACTCAACATTTGTGCAACGTTCATATTCCCAAGGCACAAATTTCTTGAGTAAGTCCAGACTGCATTGCAGGTGCTGTTCAGGTGTTTTGACATCTTGCCAGCAGTCCATTGGACCGTTTGGAATACCTTCAAACACCATAATGTCGCAAGGCCCATTCACGGTAAGTGCTGGAAATGAAAAGTATTCACCGACTTCAGGAATAATGTTAAAAGTCACACGTGAATAAGGTGAAATTGGCTTCATGTTCTTGACATAGGTCAAAGCCAAAGCACGCTGCGGTTTATCAAAAACACTTCGTACATCATCACGTTCAAATTGTTTAACAACTTCGCCTTTACCAGCCGCGAGTAATACAAGCTCGTAGTCGTTTGCGAGTTGTTCTAACTCTTCTATTCCAACATCCTGAATTACTAATCGACCACCACGGCGTTCAAATTCTTCCATCCAATATGGCATTTTGACGCGTTGATCGACCGATTGAGCGTAGCGCTCAAGACGAGCACTCCATTCAAATGCTTTACCACCATTTTCAGGATTAACTAAAGCTAGCCCAATGCCTTCAACCGCTGGACATTGTTCTTCCCAGAAATTTAGTCCCAAGTCACGTTCAGTTTGTAAAGCGGTATGAAACATACACTGGCTTGACATGACTTTACCTTGACGGATTTCATCGGCAGTTCGGTTGGTGATCATTGTCACGTCGTAACCTGTATCTAATAAACCCAAACCAAGCTGTAAACCAGACTGTCCTGCTCCAACAATTGCAATACGGCGCATAATCTTCTCCATAATTTTCTAAATGTGCTTTTAAAACGCTGTGCTATTCGGCTAAACGTGGAATAGCGGGCTGTAATCCTTCGGGGCCCATCACTGAATAGCCACCGTCAACTGCGTAATCTGCTCCGGTAACAAAGCTCGCAGCAGGTGACAATAAAAACAAAACAACATTGGCAACTTCTTCGGGATGACCCAATCGGCCTAGCAAGTGATAATCGGCTGCTACACTGTCGGCTTTTTCACGGTTATTACCACTGACTTCTGCAATGACACGAGACCATGTCCAACCCGGTGAAACTGAATTGACGCGAATACCATCGGCAGCAAAATCCATTGCCATGCTTTGTGTGAGTTGACGTATTGCAGCTTTGGAAACTGGATATAACCAGCGCCCTGTTTGCGCCACTTTGGCCGAGATTGAAGTAAAATTAACGATTGAACCTTGTTGCTTTTTTAGGTCATGGTATAAAGCACGACTCAGCTCAACGGTAGAGACCAAATTAAGATCGAGTGCTTGTAACCAGTCCTGACGTGAAGATTTAAAACCGTCATCTAAGTAGGTACATGCTAGATTGACCAAGTAACTCACTTCACCTAAATGTTGGTGAATATCCGCCACAGCTTGTTGAATAGCCGCATCGCTGGTTAAATCGGTTTGAATAAACATCACATCATGGTTAAAGCTTTCTGCAATTGACTTGCCTTTGGCATCAATATCTAAGATAGCGACATGAGCGCCCGCACTTACCAAAGCTTGTACAACAGCTTTACCAATCAGTGTTGCACCGCCACTCACCACAGCGACTTTTCCTTTTAAATCTATATTCATTGCAGATTCTCCTTAATTGACTGGTTTGCCTTCACTACTTGACCAAGATGGCATCAACGTATTTGAAGGAAGATCTTCATCAAGAAGTTTTCTTGCTGTCTCGACACCTGCAACTGGTAAGCCTGTTGGGTCTAATAAACCAATTTGAACAAGTACAGATGCTTGGTCCCAGTAAATATGCTCATGGCATAGCTTTGAACCTCTGAACTGAATTACACCTAACATTGGAATCTCGACATATTTACCAGTCGGTTTTACACCCGGTAATAACCAGTCAATTTCAGCGTCGTGTGTAAAGCTCATAATGAACTCGTCTACCACTTGCGTTGAGCCAACCGTACGAGAGATCGAGGTGATCTTCATATCTTTCGGGTTTTGATGGACAAAGTGATATTGATAAAAACGAGCAAGCTGGCTTTGGCCTACACCACCAGTTAAAGTTGGAATATGGTTCACATACGGTTCTGCGACCATTGTTGCCATGGTTGCTGGCACATCACGCGTATCAAACTCATGACGAATATGCTCTTCCCATAAGGCAACTAGGTCATATTTCGGTCCAATCGTGTCATGTAGAGCTGTTACTGTACGCTCGTGGGCAAAACGTGCTGAAGGTTTGTGATAATGATTGCTTTTTGGGCGTGCAAATGCATGATCAACACCTTTGTAAACATAAGTTTGTACATTTGAATATTGGTTGGCTGCATCAACAATCGCTTGTCTCGTATCTGGCGGTGTAAATTGGTCCAGTTCTGCAATATGTAAAACCAAACGTCCTTTTACGTTGGCTAACTCATCTAACGATTTTTCAATGCCTACACCGTAATAACCTACAGCACATGCCACATCAGGAAGTCGGCAGCCTGCCAGATAAGCAAGCTTTCCACCCAAACAGTACCCCACCACACCGAGACCTGTAGAAGTGTCACATTCTGGTCGAGTCTTTAAAAAAGCTAAGCTGTCCTGAATATCTTCAACACCGAGGTTTTCGTCATATTGCTGATAAATTTCAAAAGCTTTTTGAAAGTCATCTGGTGTGTAACCCAGTTCTATATTAGGTGCTACACGCCAAAATAAATCAGGAACTAAAACGGTATAGCCTTCTTCTGCAAGAAATTCTGCTTTTTCTCGCATGGCCGCATTCACCCCAAAGATTTCCTGACAAAGCACCACTCCAGGTCCTTTTCCTGTTTCTGGTGTCGCTAGATATGCACTGAACTGCTTTCCAGATGCTGTTTTAATTTGAACGGTTTGACCAGCCATAGTGTCAACTCCTGACATTGTTATGGCTTTATCTTCTATCCGAATATTTTTTTAGGCTGTCCAAAAGCTGCAAGCACTATCCAATCTCTGCGCAATTATCAAAATCAATAAAAATGGATAAAACACTAAAAATAATAAAACTAATAAATTTCATAACTTTAAATTAAAAAATTAAATTAATACTTTTTATCTAATTTGGAAAAAATGGATGAAGATTAGGACTTATTGGATAGTGACGATTGGCTAAAAATAGTTCAATCAAGTCATGTAATTCGTTTGATTACATAAAAAAAGCCCAGTCATTTTCTAAATTAAGGCGTTTTATTTATGCATCGACCATGGCCAATTTATGGACAACAAAAAACGTTAATGCTCATCAATATTTTATGTTGTAGTGCATTTTCTACTCAGGCTTATTCAGCGGATGAAGAATGGAAATTTATATCAAAAAATGCATATATAGACAGAAACTATGACAATCCAGATGTAAAAGACACAGGTAGCTGGTCACAATCAGTTTCTCTATTTTACAACTCAAATATGCATGATACGCCGTTAGAAATTGGTGGAACCCCAATTCAAATTGGCGCAAATGCTTCAGCACAATATGCGGTTCGTTTAAGCCAAGATAAACATGTTGCAGATACGGTATTACCTTTCGATAAAGCGACGCAGTCCCAAGCACCTGATTATCTAAAATATGGCGCAACCTTAAAGTTAGGCTATAACAAGACACTACTCAGCATTGGTGAATTATGGCTGGATTTACCCGTAACCACTGTAGATGCAAGTCGACAACTTCTAACGTCTTATTGGGGAACTAATCTTAAAAGTCAGCTAAACGATAAGCTTTTTGCAGAAATTGGCCGTATTGAAAAAGTATCACCGCGAAATGAAGAAGATTTCCATCGATTTTCTTTTACTTCAAAAGGTGTGACTGGTTACTCCGACGGCCTTAACTATATAGATCTTCGCTATCAATTTACGCCTACGTTGAAAGGCGAATATTACTTTGGAAATATGGAGGATTTATATAACAAACATTATGTCGGCGTTGACCACCTATGGAAAAACGCTAATTTTTCAGTTAATTCAAAATTCAAATATTTCAATGCCAAAGATAATGGAAATCTTTTTGACATCGACGCACAAAATGTAGGGTTACTAGAAACGCTTAAAATAAAAAATCATAGTTTTGGTGTGGGTTATCAGCAAATTATTGGTGAGTCTGCTTACCCGTTACCAGATGGTTTCTTGCCTGAAACTTATTTCATTAACTGGAATACGACTGGTTTCTTCAAACAAGATGAAAAGTCTTATCACTTCATCTATGGCTATGACTTTAAAGATTATGTGCTGGGCCTAAATACCACTTTGAAGTATGTATATGGCGATCACTTTAAGACAGCAGATGGCTTAAAAAATAAAGAAAGTGAAGCAAACGTTATTGTCAATTATGCCCTTCAACAGCCACTCCTCAAAGGTTTAGCTCTTCAATACATCTTTATCAATTACGACGTTAAGCATGGAAACGATTTCTCTGAAAACCGTTTCTTCGTCAATTACAGCAAAAAATTTTAATGAATAAGGAATACGTATGAAAACGATAGATGCAAACACGATTATCAATCGCGAAAAACTGTCTCCATTACAATGGATGGTTTTTATCCTAGGCTTTTTTGTCTTCTTCTGTGATGGTCTAGACACAGGAATTATCGGTTTTATTGCCCCAGCATTATTAGATGATTGGGGAATTACCAAGCCTCAGCTTGCCCCAGTTTTAAGTGCAGCTTTAGTCGGCATGTCAATTGGTGCAATCATTTCGGGGCCCTTAGCCGATAAATTTGGCCGTAAAGGCGTTATTGTTTTTACCAGCCTTTTGTTTTCCATATTTACGATTTTGTGTGGCTTTGCTAATTCAACTCAAGACTTAATGATTTATCGCTTTATTACAGGTGTTGGTTTAGGCGCAGCCATGCCAAACATCAGTACCATTGTCTCTGAATATATGCCTGTAAAACGTAAAGCATTCCTTACAGGTCTTGCTGGCTGTGGTTTTATGCTGGGTATTTCTTGTGGCGGTGTGTTGTCAGCTTATCTATTAGAAAGCTATGGCTGGGCAAAAGTGATTATTATTGGCGGAAGCATTCCCCTAATTTTAGTGGTTGCTTTATTGCTTAAATTACCTGAATCAACTCAATACTTAATTACACGTCATCAACAAGACAAAGCTCAGCGTATATTAGAAAATATTCAAGGACATTCCTTCCAAGAGCCAGTAAAACTTGTTTTAACTCAAGCAGAAAATGCTTCAGATGAAAATCCAGTTAAAGTGGCTTTAGGAAAATATCTGTGGGGTTCAAGCATGCTTTGGCTCTGCTGCTTTACGAGTCTTTTAGTGTTTTATCTTTTAACAAGCTGGATGCCAACAATTTTAAAAACAGCTGGTTTTAGTACGCAACAGTTTAGTTTAATTGCCGCGATTTTCCCTTTTGGTGGTGTGATTGGTGCAACCATTATGGGATGGTACATGGATAAACTGAATCCAACTACAGTGATTAAATATTCATATCTCATCGCTTTCGGACTGTTCATTATTGCAGGTCTAGTGAGCTCAAATATTTTCTTGTTAGGTCTTACTATCTTCTTAATTGGTGCATTGCTCGCTGGTGCACAGTCTTCATTACTGCCACTTGCAGCTATGTTCTATCCAGCAGTTTGCCGCGCGGTTGGTGTTTCATGGATGCATGGTATTGGTCGTATCGGTGCAATTTTAGGTGCTTTCTTTGGCTCGCTCATTTTCACTTTTAACCTAAGCTTAAGCGGTATTTTCTTTATTCTTGCATTACCAACCTTCATCTCATTTATTGCGCTTAGCTTGAAAGTGATTTATGAGAAATCTAAAAACAAACAAGTGTTAAAGCTCGAAGAAAGTCTATAAATATTAAGCGATAAATAAAAAACTGATTTAGTTGCCTAAATCAGTTTTTTATTGCGAAAAATTAAATATTAGAAAATTTTCCCTTTAGTCTCACTTGGATTTTCTCCAAATTCTTCACGATATTCTTGAGAAAAACGACTTAAATGGTTAAAGCCCCAGTCATACGCAAGCTTTGAAATAGAAACCTTTCTATCAGCTCCTGTGGTGCTCAGAATTTTGTAAATTTGTTGGAGGCGATATTTTTTTAAATACGACATTGGACTGGTGCCGTAGTATTGTTGAAATTCATCATACAATTTTGATTTTGAAACCCCAGCCAAACGCTGCAAATCTTCTGCACAGATTTCCTCGTGCGCATGTTCAATAATAAAATTACGAACCTTACGTATATAAGCTGGCTCATCTTGATGTGAAAGTGACTTTAAGGCTTCAGAGTAGTTGTTTTCTTGAGATAATAGTAAAGCTTTAATTACAAAATTTTCATAGTCTTCAGATAACATCTGCAAACCATAAAAATTGCTATATTGCGATTTTAGCTGTAAAAAATTTTGAATATTCTTCCACCATGCACCAATAAGTTGCTCAGAGTCTAAGTGCATTTCAGGATTAAAAATGATAGGTGTCTCTATGGGTTTATTCAGTAGATCCGCAAGGACAATCTGCATACTTCGCTCAGGAATAACGACCTGAAATTTTCTACAATCTTTATCGATAATCAAATCTTGCTGATCGTTATTAGAAACAATAAGGCCTCTGTTTTCATCAGACTGATAATGAGCGCCACGAATATTGAGAGCTTGTCGCCCTTGTATAGGTAAGCTAATACTATACGCTTTTAAATTTGAGATGTTAATGGCAACGTTTGCACCATAACTGATTGTACCGATTGCCATTTTTTTATTAGGCAAACGCATTCCGTCATAGTGAAAATCGAGAGTGTCTTTGTAAATTGTATCTAGACGGTGTTCCCCACAAATTGTGGACATCAAATTCTGCGCAAATTCAGCTTTGCGCGAATAATGATTGAGTTCCGTCTGTTGGCTGAGTGATATCATATCCTTTTCACCTAGCTAAATAACTTATTGCTTAAAAAGCAACTTGTATGCCAATTAATATCCTTTAATTGACGAGTTTTCCTGAAAAAATATCGAATCAAGAAAGAAACTGAAGATTACTTTCTCATACTCTATTAGATTTTAAAAATGGAAATAAGTTAAATACCTTTAAAGTATAATTTCATACCTTAACAAACTTATTTTATTAGATTTTTTATAAAGAAATAGAGTAGAGATAAAGCATTCTTTTGAACAGTAGATTATCGTAAATTTTTAACGAATAAAAAAACCACCTATTTTAAATAAGCGGCTTTTATAAAATACTTAAATTATTGGGCAGTGTAACCACCATCCATCACCACAGCTTGGCCTGTTACCCCACCTGCTTTGCTACTCGCAAGGAAAATTGCATAGTCAGCAATTTCTTCAACAGAGAGCAACCGCTTTTGAGGAACCATTGCCAAAATTACATCTTCAAGTGCGCTGTCTAAACTTACATTACGAGTTTTAGCTAAATCTGCAATTTGCCCACGAACCAATGGCGTATCTACATAACCTGGACATAAAGCATTTACTGTAATACCGTCACGTGCACATTCTAAAGCGGCAACTTTTGTTAGACCAATTACGCCATGTTTAGCACTGTTATAACCGGCCTTTCCAGCGAAACCAATCAAACCATTAATTGAAGCCATATTAATGATACGGCCATATTTTTGAGCTTTCATAATTGGAAGGACATGTTTAATCCCAATAAATGCCCCCGTTAACATGACTTGAACTAACTTTTGAAAAACAGCAGTTGGAAACTCTTCAATAGGCGCAACATGCTGGAAACCAGCATTATTAATTAAGATATCAACTGTACCAAAGGTCTTTTGAGTCAGCTCAATGGCTTGTCTATAAGCATCTTCATCGGTCACATCACAAGGTGCAGATAATGCATCAAAACCTTGCTCTTTAAGAGAGTTCGCCGTTTCTTGGCACTTTTCAGCATTCATATCAGAAATAACAACTTTGGCACCTTCTTGAGCAAATTTCTTAGCAATCTCTAGACCGATACCACTTGCAGAACCTGTAATAAAAGCAACTTTACCGTCTAAAAGTTTAGTCATTTATTTACTCCTTAATACTTATAATGTGCTGATTTAAACAATACCTGTTACGGTAAAGACCGTAATCACCACAAATACCGCTAATGTTTTAATTACGGTAACTGCAAAAATATCTTTATACGATTGTTTATGGGTTAACCCAGTAACAGCGAGTAAAGTAATAACAGCACCATTATGCGGAAGTGTATCCATACCGCCTGACGCCATCGCAACCACACGGTGCATGACTTCTGGTGGAATACCCGCAGCTAAAATCGCGGCGTTATATTGTTCAGCCATCGCACTTAAAGCGATACTCATACCACCCGAAGCTGAACCGGTAATACCTGCTAAAACGGTTGTGGTCACAGCCCCATTGACTAAAGGATTTGTGAAGGTACTACTCATTGCATGGCTAATCAGAGCAAAGCCCGGTAATGACGCAATAATTGCACCGAAACCATACTCAGAAGCTGTATTCATCACCGCTAAAAGTGAACCACCAATACTCGCATTAATACCCTCTTTGAAGTTCATCACTACACGCTGATAATCAAATAAAATTGCGGAAATAATCCCGACAATAAGCGCAAGGCCCACCGCCCAGATCGCGCCAGTTTTCGCAACATCTACGGTGTAATCCGCTAATCCAACTGCGGCAAAATCAAAACCATTTGGATACCACTCTTTGATTGCTTTAGACAAATATTTGTTCATTACAGCAACAAGAATAAGAGGTACAAAAGCTAAAAACTGACGCGCCGTACTTCCGTTATTTTGCAAGTTCATATCGGCTTCAATTTCTTGAGGCTGTGTGTTGTCTGCGCCAAAGCCAGAGTACCCTTCACCTGCTTTTGCAGCAGCGCGGCGACGCCATTCTAAGTAAGCCAAACCCATGCATAAAACAAAAATTGCACCGATAATTCCTAGAAATGGTGCGGCATAAATATTGGTGCCAAAGAATGTAGTTGGAATTACGTTTTGAATTTGTGGCGTACCTGGCAATGCATCCATGGTAAATGTAAATGCACCAAGCGCGATGGTCCCCGGAATTAAACGTTTTGGAATATTGGCTTGTCTAAATAGCTGGTTTGCAAAAGGATAAATGGCAAACACAGCAACAAATAAACTTACACCGCTATATGTTAAAATTGCACCTAACAATACAACGGTTAAAATTGCTTTTTTTGCTCCAATCCATCTCACAATGGTTCGTGCAATAGACTCAGCAATTCCTGACATTTCAACGACTTTACCGAAAATTGCCCCGAGTAAAAATACAAGAAAGTAATCTTTAATAAAGTTCACCATTTTGGGCATAAATACACCCGAATAAAACGGTAAGACATTTGCAGGGTTAATGAGTAGAACAGCAAGTAAGGCACAAATTGGTGCCATGAGAATGACTGAAAAGCCCTTGTAAGCTGTATACATCAACAGCCCAAGTGAAAGTAGAATTACAAATAATTCCCACATATATTCTTTCTCCCTAAAGAATAGATATTAGGTTCAATTAAATTACCAAAAGATATTTAGGTTATCCCAAACCTATAATGATAAAAATCACAATATCCATGTGTGGTAATAGGTAAATGAGCTTAAAAATAAAATATCATTAAAATATTTAAAAACAATGTAATTTATTTTAATTTTAAAATATAAATGAAATACAAATAGTTAAGTTTCTTCATTAGTAAAATTTAATTATTTAAAAACTATTATTATTTAATAAAACTTATTAATTATTGAGTAAATTAAATCAATATCTTTTTATTATTTAATAAAGACAATTAAATAATATGTTTTTTAAATTAATTTGATAAATATTTTCTTGGCTTAGATTAATGTCTATTAGTAAGTAAGAAAAAACCCACCTTATGACGAGTGGGTTTAATTAAAAGCTAATATTACTCGATTGCCTTAGCCCCAGAAACTTACTCTTTTATTTCATTCGAGTTAGTCTTAAATTAAAGTCGGATGGAAGTAAAATGCGATATTCTATCTCAGCTCCTGGTCTGACTTCCGTTTCTTGGGAAGTTGCAATATTTGGGCACATTCCCCCACCAGTTTCTAATCTAAAGATATAATATTTAGGCTCAAGATAAATGGTAGCTATTTCGTTTGAGTGGATTGAGAATGCTTTTTCGTTATTTACATAAATATCATGAGTACAGCCAGATCCTAGAAAACCTTTATCTCTTAAAAATGTAACTTGTGCTTGTTCAGGAGTCTGTTTCTTTAAGTAGTTCTGATTGTACACTCTCTCATTAGGTATTGGTTTCGCTGTATTCGAAACAACTGGAGCTGTTGAACACCCAAATAAACCAAGAACTAATCCTAAAAAAATAATCTTTTTCATGAAATTATCCATTTTAATAATGTTTAAAATTTAACAGCTCAGAAAGTTAAAAACCACCTGCCAGTGCTTTAAATTTTTTAAAAATAGTATTTATTTAATTTAAATTATTCAATAGAATAACAATGTAAGATCTTGATAAGAAAACAAAATATGATGTGGATTAAATTTATAATATATCCTTGGGGGATGTTTATACTGTGGCAAATTATTTTCATAATTATGCAACTCTCTTTAACATATCTAAATATGCCACAAATCCTTGTAGCTATACTTTCATTGATCATAAATTGCGGTATGCAAATTTTGATTGGTTATAAAATTCCTCAATTAGCACCAAAATATAAATTTGTAGCGAGTACTACATACATCATCCTCTTTACCTTTTTGTTAACAATCTATTCAATAACTATTTTATTAGAAGGCTTAAAAGTTGCTCCTCAAGCAATTTGGCTAGGTTATTTGTTTTTCCATATAGTTGGAATGGCTCTATACTTTGCTAACAACACAGATGAGTTTTGTTGGGAAAATTTACTGAAGTAGCTCAGCCTATTGTCCCCTGCTTTATTTTCTTAATTTTTTTTAAAAAAACATCATATTAAACAAATTTTCGTATAAATTACCCTTCTAAGTGAGCTGGGTAATCTAAAGGAATGAAATGACGCTTAAACAACTAAAAGCTTTTTTAGCCCTTGCGCGTACCCTCAACTATGCTAATGCCTCTTTAGAGCTACATCTCAGCCAGTCTGCTTTAAGTCTCACCATCAAAAGCTTAGAGGAAGAATTAGGCGGAAAGCTCTTTAACCGTAATACTCGCCGTGTTGAGCTTACACAAGAAGGTAAATCCCTCATTCCCTATGCTAAAAAATTACTCGCCAATTGGGATGAAATGGAAAACGATGTTAAACAACGTTTTAAGCTCAATCGTGGAACTTTAAGTATTGCCTCAATGCCCTTTGTGACCCATGCAATTTTGCCTGAGGTGATTCATCAATTTTTAGAACTTCATCCCAATCTTAACTTTTCAATTCACGATATTCCCAATGAAACCATTATAGAAAAAGTACAAGATGGTATTTTCGAGCTTGGTATCTGCTTTGAACCTGATCTCACCGAAGGCCTAGAGTTCAAACCACTATTTGAAGAAGATTTCTTAGCTCTATTACCAAAGACTCACCCACTTGCTCAATCATCTTCTATTACATGGCAAGAGCTTTGTTCAAATCCATTCGTGACATTGCAAAAACCTTCAATTGTTCGATATTTGGTTGAGCAGAATTGTTTGCGAAATAATATAACGCTCGATTTGAAAGTTGAATGTCATCAAATTTCATCACTTTCAAGTTTTGTGGCTTATGGAATTGGGGTAAGTGCAATTCCAAGACATTTTGCTAAACACATTGATAAAGAACATAACGTACTCATTGAGTTAAAGGATGAATCTATCCATAAGACTGTAGGAATTGTTTATAAAAAGAACTTTGAAATTTCAAATATTTCGACTCAATTTATTGAAGCTTTGATTCAATATAAATTTTAAAAAATTAAAGACTGCTTTTTAGGATGAGCTAAGCATACGCTTAAGCTAAAATTATTAATTATAATAATTTTCAATGATATGAGGTGATTTTTTAAAGTATTTTGCTTTATGTTCGTCTGATCTTTTGTAGACGATTTGAAACCATTCATTGATTATACTTATTAATCATTTAAAAAAATTAACTTCTATAACGCAAAATGTGATGCTAAAACTAAGATTACTAAGGGATATAGGATAACAATAGAATGAATAAAGTTTATGCCAATGCAGAGGCAGCACTGAAAGATGTTATTGCAGATAATCAAACACTTGCCGTGGGCGGTTTTGGTTTATGTGGAATTCCGGAAAAACTGATTGTTGCAGTTAAGCAAAGTGGTGTGACTGGTCTAACTTGTATTTCAAATAACGCAGGTGTAGATGATTTTGGTTTAGGTATTTTGCTTCAAACCAAACAGATCAAAAAAATGATCTCTTCTTATGTTGGTGAAAACAAAGAATTTGAGCGCCAATATTTAAATGGTGAACTTGATGTAGAACTTACTCCACAAGGTACTTTAGCTGAAAAGTTACGTGCTGGCGGTGCTGGAATTCCGGCGTTTTATACACAAACTGGCGTTGGTACACTCATTGCCGAAGGTAAAGAAGAACGTACCTTTAATGGCAAAAACTACATTTTAGAAGAATCTTTAACAGCAGATGTGGCTCTTGTTAAGGCCTATAAGGCAGATAAGGCTGGTAACTTAGTGTTCCGTAAAACTGCTCAGAATTTTAACCCTGAATGTGCAATGGCTGGAAAAATTACAATCGCCGAAGTTGAACAGGTTGTTGAAATTGGTGAATTAGATCCGGATGAGATCCATTTAGCGGGTATCTATGTAAACCGCATTGTACTTAATGCGTCACCTGAAAAACGTATTGAGCATAAAACTTTAAGCACGGAGGCAGTATAAAATGGCTTGGTCACGCAATGAAATGGCACAACGTGCTGCAAAAGAACTTGAAGACGGTTTTTATGTCAATTTAGGTATTGGCTTACCTACTCTAGTTGCTAACTATATTCCAGAAAATATTAATGTTTGGCTTCAATCTGAAAATGGTCTATTAGGCATTGGTGAGTTTCCAACTGAAGAAACTGTTGATGCTGATTTAATTAACGCCGGTAAACAAACAGTTACTGCTCGCCCTGGTGCAGCATTTTTCTCAAGCTCAGAATCTTTTGCCATGATCCGCGGTGGCCATGTCAACATTGCAATTTTAGGTGCAATGGAAGTTTCCGAAAATGGTGACTTAGCGAACTGGATGATTCCTGGCAAGAAAGTCAAAGGTATGGGTGGTGCCATGGATTTGGTTGTTGGTGTCCAAAAAGTTGTAGTGCTTATGGAACACTGTGCAAAAGATGGTACGCCAAAGATCGTTAAAAACTGTAGCCTACCTTTAACAGGTAAAGGTGTGGTTCATCGCGTCATTACTGACTTAGGTGTAATGGACATTACACCACAAGGCGTAGAGCTGATTGAACTTGCTAAAGATGTCACGCTTGAACAGATTCAAGCTGCTACTGGCGTTGAGTTTTATAAAACCTTAGTCGCGTAAATTTTAATTTTTAGTAAGCCAGATAAGACTTAAGTTAGAAAGTGAGCTTGAGTCTTAGCCCTTTAAAGCACCGGATGTGCTGTCTATAAATAAGAATGAGAAGGATTTTTTCAGCTATGGAAAAAAAGCAAGGAATTTTTGAAAGATTCGCTCTTCGGATTAGTGATTGGTCTGAAAAATGGTTTCCTGATTCATATATTTTTGCATTACTTGGCGTCATTATCGTGTCAGTTGCCGCTTTAGGTATTGGTGCACCTATTCACGATGTCGCGACTTCCTTCGGTAACGGTTTCTGGAGTCTTATTCCCTTTACTCTGCAAATGACGATGCTCATTATTGTAGGTTATGTCGTTTCTGTATCTAAGCCCGTAAAGTTCCTCATTCAAAAAATGGCACGTATTCCAAATTCTGGACGTGGTGCTATTGTTTTAGTTGCAACCGTCAGCTTGTTAATTTCACTGGTCAATTGGGCAGTAAGCACGATTCTTACAGCACTTTTAGTGATTGCATTAGCGAAACGTAAAGAGCTGAATATGGATTACCGCGCTGCGGCAGCGGCAGCAATCATTGGTATGGGTGCAACTTGGGCTCTTGGAATCAGCTCTTCGGCAGCACAGCTTCAAGCGAATAAAACTAGTTTACCTGAGTCAATTTACAACCTAACTGGCGTTATTCCATTTACTGAAACGATTTTCCTTTGGCAATCAATTGCGATGACTATTATTTTAGTGATTGTTTCAATCGCAATCGCTTACTGGTCAGCTCCAAAAGGTAATAATGTTAAAACGATTGATAGTTTTGATGTTCAATTTGAAGAAGACAAACCCCATGATGAGAAATCTAATCGTCCAGGTGACTGGTTAGAAAACTCGCCTATCTTAACGATTATTGTGGTCGCATTAGGATTAATCTGGATGTTTTTTGAGTTTTCAAAAAGTAATCCAATTATTGCTATTTCAAGCTTAAATACATACAACTTTGTGTTTTTAATGCTTGGTTTAGCGTTACATGGCACACCACGAAACTTTTTAAATGCAGTTTCAAAAGCAGTTCCGGCTGTCTCAGGAATCTTAATTCAGTTTCCACTTTATGGAAGTATCGCCTTTATTATGACGCAAGCTTTAAACAGTCAAGATTTATCGCTGTCGCATTATATAGCTGAGTTTTTCGTTTCAATCGCCTCAAAAGAAACCTTTGCAATTGTGATGGGAATTTACTCTGCGATTCTTGGGTTCTTTGTGCCATCTGGCGGTGGAAAATGGATTATTGAAGCCCCATATGTCATGCAAGCAGCAAATGATTTGAAAGTTCATTTAGGCTGGTCTGTACAAATTTATAATGCAGCCGAAGCTTTACCGAACTTAATCAATCCGTTCTTTATGCTTCCAATGTTAGGCATTTTAAAACTAAAAGCAAAAGATGTGATTGGTTTTACAGTCACTCAGCTCGTTGTGCATTTTCCGTTAGTTTTATTTTTATTATGGTTCTTTGGAAGAACGCTTAGCTATACCCCACCTACTTTTTAATTTACTGGCGCCTTTGGTTTAGGCTAAAGGCAAATTTAGCAAATACATCAATAAGAGATATTAAGATGAGTTCAATTGTTATAGTTTCAGGTAGCCGTACTGCAATGGGCGGTTTTCAAGGTAACCTATCTGCTTTAACTGCACCAGAGCTTGGCGCAGCTGTAATTCGTGAATCTATTCAACGTGCAGGTGTTGCACCTGACCAAGTAGATGAAGTTATTTTTGGTTGTGTATTGAGTGCAGGTATAGGTCAAGGTCCTGCTCGTCAGGCGATGCGTAAAGCTGGTGTACCTGATCATGTCGGCGCAGTTACCATTAATAAACTATGTGGCTCTGCCATGAAAGCGGTGTTAATGGCATCAGATACTTTAAAAGCAGGCAGTGCCAATATTATTGTGGCAGGTGGCATGGAATCTATGACCAATGCGCCTTATATTTTACCTAAAGCTCGCGGTGGTTACCGTATGGGACATGGTGAAATTAAAGACCATATGTTTTTAGATGGTCTTGAAGATGCTGAAACAGGCCGCTTAATGGGTTCTTTTGCTCAAGACATGGCAAACACCAAAGGTTTTACACGTGAGCAAATGGATAACTTTGCGATTTCTTCACTTAAAAAAGCGCAAACTGCGATTACTGAAGGTTATTTCAAAGAAGAAATTGTTCCTGTTGAAGTAAAAACACGTAAAGGTGTTGAAGTTATCGATCAAGATGAACAGCCATTAAAAGCGAATCTTGAGAAGATCCCAACATTACGTCCAGCTTTTAGTAAAGATGGGACAATTACAGCTGCGAACTCAAGCTCAATTTCTGATGGTGCTGCGGCGTTAGTACTCACCACTGAAGAATATGCTCAAAGTCATGGTTTAAATACTTTAGCAAAAATTGTTGCAACTTCTACGCACTCCCAGCATCCAAGTGAATTTACCATCGCTCCAATTAGTGCTATTCAAAAAGTGCTTGAGCGCGCTGGTTGGTCAGTTGACGAGGTAGATGCTTGGGAAATTAATGAAGCTTTTGCAATGGTCGCAATGGCGCCAATTCATGAACTCGGCATTGATGAGGCAAAAGTAAACGTCCATGGTGGTGCTTGTGCTTTAGGCCATCCAATTGGCGCAACTGGTTCAAGAATTATTCTTTCTCTTATCTATGCTTTAAAACGCTTTGGTAAGAAGAAAGGTGTTGCTGCATTATGTATTGGTGGTGGTGAAGCTACAGCTGTTGCAATTGAAATCTAAAAATTAAAGTGCACGGAAGATGTAAGAATTTTTCTTACATCTTCTTTTTTAGACTTTAAAAAGTTCATAACAGGTTTGACGGAACCATTTATGGCTACTTTTATGATGGCAAGACATATGCCAATGTTGTTTAACATCATAAGTTGGGAAGTCTAGAGGTGCTGGTAAAATCTGTAAATTTTCTCTCACCAATAAGACTTGGCTTAAATAATACGGTACCGTTGCGATCGCATCTGTTTCTTGTACGACTAATCCCACTCCAAGATAGCTCGGTAATCGAATTAAGATATTTCGATCCAATCCTTTGTTCTGTAATTCATTTTTAATATGGTAGTGCCCGATTCCCGCATCAATATCGATATGATACTCGCGCATATAATCATCTAAAGTAAAATTATTTGGGTCTAAACGAGGATGGCTCTTAGAGCTAATCACCACATAATGTTGTTTAAAAAACTTTTGTTGATAAAAGCCTTCTTCTAGTTGGGGTAAAAAGCCAATTGCAAGATCAATCTCACCATTTGCCATTTGATAGCTGGTTTCTGGCGTAATGGGCCTGATATTCAAGCGAATTAAAGGGGCTTTCTCTTTTAAATAGTTTGTTAATTGCGGTAATAAAACCAAATGAGATACATCTGTCATCGCAATTGTAAAAAGTTGGTCTGAAGTTAGCGGATCAAAGTTCACACTAAAGTTATTAATGCTTTCCACTTTATCAATAACTTCACTAATGAGTGGAAAAATTTCTTTTGCTAATTCGGTTGGGATCATCTCATTCCCAACACGAATAAAAAGTGGATCATTAAAATGCTGACGGATTTTGTTCAGTCCATTACTAACGCTCGGTTGTGTAAGGCCAATAGCATCAGCAGCCATTGAAACACTTTTAAACCGATAAATATGATAAAAAATATTTAGTAATCTACTATCTAGATCAAACAAAATTGTCTCCGTCTGGATCAAATAATCCATTCAAAAGGAATGAAATCAGGCACAGCAGATATAAAAATGCTCTCTAGATTTCTGAATTATTGATATATGGTCTAAATTAACAAAGAATCTAGACCATGAGCAATGCTTTATAAAGCCTTTCATCATAAAGACAAAGGTATGAGCTCTTTAATTGATTACTTTGTATGTAAATATCTTGAGGACATCACATATCATTATAAATTTTAATCATGCTGAGTTTGGAAGCCCTTCCAAATTTGCTGAACAGATTTGTTATCACTCAAGTTATTTTTAAAAATATAAATATCCTGTGGCAGGCAGTATTCGTTATGGTCCAACATGACCAATTTTCCGGTAGCGAGATCTTCCTCTACATTAATTTTTGGAATCCATGCTACACCTAAACCTTGTAATACAAGCTCTTTCAAGTTGGTGGCATTGTCAGTTTCATATAAGGTTTTATAGATCAGTTTACCTTCAATCAATTGATCGACCAATTTGCGCAAATAAGCATGTTTACTATAAGCAAGTAATGAAAAATTACTCTGAATTGTATGCTTAGGCGTATGATCTGCTTCGGTAGCTGACACTGGAACAATCTCTGTTTCAGCGATCTTGATGCCACTTAAAATATCATCACCAACTCGATTAATATTAGATCGATCTGCATAGCAAATCATAAAATCGCAGGCACCTTCTTTTAAAAGAGATAAGCCTTCACCACTATTCGTTGCGACAATTTCAATTTTTAAATCACGCATAAACGTTGGGAATTTTTTTAAAAAAGTGGTTAAAAAACCTGATGCTAATGAATGAACAACACAGAAACGAATCGTAGATTCGGTTTCATTTTTGATGTTTTTAATCAGCTTTGCTGTTTCTTCTACCTGCTTCTCAATATTTTTAGACATCACCAGCATAATCCGCCCAATGTCTGTAAATTCAATATTATTTTTATTATTTCGAATAATAACTTCAGCTCCGATCATCTCTTCTATTTGCTGAATTCTACGCGTAAACGCAGATTGACTAATAAATCGTTTTTCGGCTGCTTTTGAAATAGAACGCTCACGTTCAAGTGTCAAAAGGTCTTCTACCCAACGTACTTCTAAGTTCATTTTATGCATTCCCTTTTTATATTTATGTCCTTAATCTGTCTGGTTGGGAAGCTGAATAAATAGCTGAATAGATGAATAAAAACTATAAAACATGGGAGTACCTGCAAAAATGCGATGGAGGGTTGGCAAAGCCAAACAATAAAAGTAAGTATTTAAATAATTCTGACATAGAAAAGAGCGTAAGAGAATAAAAGACTTTGATTTAAATCAACAACTCATACAAATATAAAATTATCACTCTAAAAATTATTTTAAATCAAAAAGTAAAGAGCATATAAAGCAAGTAAATAACAAGTTTTAAGTTAATAAAAAATAGAAATAACCCTATGCTTTACTCATGTTTTTTTTATAAAAAAAGTCCGCACCTTGGGGAAGAATACGGACTGTAAAACTGAAATTGACTATCTTGCTTATTTCAGGAATTAAGCTCTCTGACTCAATAAATTCATTTAAATCAGAAGATATGCTTGTAGTATAGCTCAGTCCATAAAACCTGACTATTCTACTAAAGTATTTAACTTAAGATTGAATAAAAACCGAATTTCTAATATTCACCAATGAGGTAATATAACTTTCTTGAAATTTCAACCATCATATTAGAAGTATATTGAGTAATTTCAAAAACTTGCTTTTTCTGGGGATTGAACACCATATTGTCGTTTTCATCACTAAAAAAGATATAAGTGGTGTATTTATCCATATGGTGGATATGCTCTTTTAAGCTTAATTTTTCCCCAGAATTGGGATCATAGGCGATAAACTTCATTCTCATGAATTTTGTCTCTATACATACAGTCTTTTACCCAAATTTTAAGAAAATCTAGATAAAACAATATTTTGATGGATAATATGGAATGGTTAACCTAAGAACTGAGGCTACTTGTAAGATATGGGCACAATACTATTAGCTTTGTTTACTGAGGTTTCAGCAGAAGCGATTGATTGCTCTGCTTCTTTAAGCAGACGAGAAGTTTTAGACTCACTTTTCTCTTCACCGTGGAAAAGCACATAGTATGTAAAACTTCCCAAAATAATTAATGCGGCTGTGACTTTTAACATAAACTTAAAACTAAGATTTTTTCGTATTATAGTGTTTTTTATGTGAAATGCATCACATTTTTATATGAATTTGTTAGATAAGCTTCACTTTAAAAGCTAATAATAAAGATAATTAAGTTGATATTTCACTTAAATTAACTAGTCTTAATTTTTACAATGGGTTTCTTTCAAAAATTAGATGACCATTCATTGTATCAAGCAAATTTTGAAATCAACTTCATATCAATCTTAAGTTGTTAATTTATAAAGTTAAATTAATAGTTGAAAATGAGCTCTCCTATTTAGTTGACTATAAAATTAAAAAATTGATATGCAAAAAATGCATAATCAACTTGATAAATGCATTAGAAGTGAAGCATTTCGAAATCTAATATGAATTATCTTCTTTACTAATTCGAAGTTTAATGATGAACGCTGAAATTACCACCCGTATTGAGAAGGATCTTATTGGTTATAGAGAGATCAATAATAACGACTACTACGGAGTTCAAACATTACGTGCTCTAGAAAACTTTAATTTAACTCAAAGCAAGGTCGGAAATTTCCCTCACCTTATTAAAGCTTTAGCAATGGTAAAGCTTGCTTGCGCTGAAGCGAACTATAATCTTAAAAGCTTAGATCAGACTAAATTTGAAGCAATTGAATACAGCTGTAATCAGCTGATTCGCGGTAATTTTCATGATCAGTTTCCGATAGATATGATGCAAGGCGGTGCTGGTACTTCAACCAATATGAACGCAAATGAAGTATTAGCAAACGTCGCTTTAGAATATATGGGACATGCAAAAGGCCAATATCAATATTTGCATCCTAATAATGACATTAACATGTCACAGTCAACAAATGACGTGTACCCTACTGCGATTCGCTTAGGTTTGTTATTAAGCTTAGATGAACTAAATCTTCCTTTTAACAATTTAATTTTAAGTTTCCGCAATAAATCTCAAGAGTTTGCTCACATCCTGAAAATGGGCCGTACACAGTTACAAGATGCTGTGCCAATGACATTAGGTCAAGAGTTTGGTGCTTTTGCAGTAACTTTACAAAAAGACCTTGAACAAATTAATACGCTTATTCCAAATGTTTTAGCCTATATGAACCTTGGTGGTACGGCGATTGGTACGGGAATTACTACTGAATATAGTTACCGTGAACTTGCTATTCAAGCACTTGCAAAAATTTCTGGTAAGAAAATTAAGTCTGCTCCTGATCTAATCGAAGCAACTTCAGATATGGGTGACTTTGTTCTTTTATCTGGTTTATTAAAGCGTACCGCAACTAAACTTTCAAAAATTGCCAATGACTTACGTTTACTTTCAAGTGGTCCACGTACTGGCATTAATGAAATTAATTTAGAAGCTCGCCAACCGGGTAGCTCGATCATGCCGGGTAAAGTAAACCCAGTTATTCCTGAAGCGATGAACCTTGCTTGTTTCCAGATCATTGCAAATGACTTGGCTGTAACTTTAGCTGCTGAAGCGGGCCAATTACAGTTAAATGCAATGGAACCACTTATTGCATTCAAACTGTTTGAATCTATGGATTTGCTTGGTAAGGCAATGGCAATGTTCCAAAGTAAGTGTATTGATACAATTACGGCGAACCCTGAGCATTGTAAAGCTTTGGTTGAAAACTCAATTGGTATTGTGACTGCACTTAACCCATATCTAGGTTATGAAACTACAACTCGTATTGCTAAAACTGCAAACGAAACTGGACAAAGCGTATTGGCTTTAGTTCAAAATGAAGGTTTATTATCGGCACAAGTGCTTGATGATATCTTGTCGATTAATAATATGGTTAAACCAAAAATGTCGGCTTAATTCCTGAAAATAAAAAAGGAGCTTTTATAAGCTCCTTTTTTATTTGTTCTATATTTTAAAAACTGAAAGTTGTAGAGAACTGGGCTGTACGTGGATTACCTAAGAATAAATAGTCATCACCCATAAATGCCCCTACATCACGCCAATATTTCTTATTAAACAAGTTATCAATATTGAATCTAAAAGTTGTGTCATGCCCAGCAAAATTTGTTTTATAGGCCGCACCAATATTAAAAACGCTGTAACCGCCTACTTTTGCAGTTCCCTCTTTGTTTGCATATTTACTGCTACTGTATTGCATACCACTAAGTAATCTTAACCCTTCAACTGACGGAACTTTATAAGATAACTGTGCAGTTGCGCGTACTTTCGGTACATTTTGAGTTTGATGACCTTTGTAGCTGTCATTATCAATATCAACTAGACGAGATTTGGTATAGGTAATACCTGAACTTACATCGAGTGTATCAGTTAAAGCACCTGTTAAACCTAATTCAATACCTTTATTGTGTTGTTCACCTTGTGAAACAAAATCGAAAGTTCCTTCTGCATTTACTTTGCTATATTGATTGTCTTGTTTTAAATCAAAAATAGCTGCTGTTAATAAGAAGTTTCGTATTTGTTGCTTAACACCAAGTTCATATTGTTCAGAATTTTTCGGTGATAGAACTTCTAGAGCATTATTAGCAAACCAAGGAGCTTCGCCACCATCTGATAAACCTTTAGCATATGAAGCATAAAGATTAGTCTTAGCAGTTGGGCTATACATAAGCGCTAATTGTGGTAAGAACTTGTTTAAGTCGGTATCACGACTTTGCTGGCCATCTGGCTTATAGGCTTGTTCGTCAAGATGAATAAGTTTTCCACCCAATAAAGTTGACCATTGATCGTTAAACTGAACTCGGTCAGATATAGTAAAAGCAGTCTGATCGCTTTCTAGAGCTTTAAAGCGATTGCCTAATTTTTCAGGTGGCATTTTAAAATCTGATGAATCAGTATAAATATTGCCAATTTCATTCTCAATAAGTTGATTACTCGGATCATAACGCTTCAGGTTTTTACGTGTATTTTGCAATTCAAAAGCTACCTGATGCTCAATATTGCCAGTATTGAATTGACCCTCTAACCCAGCAGAAAACTGATTAGTTATACGTGTGTCATCTGGGCTACGATAGTCATAAAGATCATAGTTTCCATCTTTGTCAAATACTGCAAGTGGATTACCCGATGAATAATAACTTCCATAAGGAAACACAATATAATCATCAATCACAACACGGCTTTGCGATGCACTTAAGCTAGCATTCCATTGATCATTAAATGCATATTGATATTTCAAACTTGCATTTACACTGTTATTTACAACAGGTTTACTCCAAGACTGATAACCCAATAAACGGTCTTGATCTACATTTGTTGGTACTTCTTGCCCATCAAGCAGTTGATAACCTGGTACTGAACGTTGACTTTGATGCTGAGCTTCAATATCAAACAATAATTTAGAACGATCATTAATTTTCCAGTCTAAAGCAACTGAACCAAACTCTCGTTTACCATTTGCATGATCAACATTTGGATGGATGCTTTCATGGGCTAAATTGATTCGATAACCAAAACTATTATTAACAAAGCCGCCAACATCTGTTGCCAGCGTATAGCCACCTTCTGAATTTGCATCTACAGTAATGTTTTTAACATCGGCTGGTCTTTTGGTTACATAGTTAACCACACCACCCGGCGTCGACATTCCAGATTGAATTGCAGAAATGCCTTTTAAGATTTCAACTTGTTCTTTATTTTCTAAAGCCACGTTTTGTTCGCCACGTATAGTATGGCCATTAATGAGATAACTTGAGCCTAAATCAAGCGCAAAACCACGTGCTACAAAATTTGGATAGTAGCCAATTGCAGCATAGCCATCCCCTAAAGAAGAATCGTTTTTAATAACATCAGTTAAAGTTTTTGCGTGTTGGTCTGCTATGCGCTCAGATGTAATAGTTGTAATAGATGCAGGAGCTTTCTTTACATCACTAGTTTGAAAACCAGATAAATTAACTTTTTTAGACGTATATAGTGCATCATTATTTTGTGTAGCATTCACAGTAATAGTTGGGAGCTGCGAAACCTCCGCTTCATTTGCATAGACGACAGATGTTATGAGTGCAATAGATGAAGCCAATGCTGTTTTAGAGCATGTCATGAAGTGAAGATTTATCGAACGTCTTTCCATTGAATAACTACCTGCCATACCGTGCATAATTCTAAAGCGCTAGAAATGAGTGCGGAGTCTATTTTTAGCCACGCAAGAATACAGCTACATATATTGAGAAACAATACATTCTGTACTTTTTCGATTAAGTGTATTTGACACAAATTTTATAAACTTATCATTATATAAATTTCATTTATTTTATTAGGAATTGACGCTATAACTTTTTAAGTATTACCAAATATTCAAAATAAACTTAAGCTCGAAATGAAACTTAAAAGGAGAAATAAAATAGAAAAGTACCGTTGTAAATTAGCTCACTGATTTTAAATAGAATTAATTATTAAGTTAAATGAAAGGAAGTGTTCGATCATTGGTAAAATTATCTTTAAATCGAACAAAAGGACGTAATCTTACTAGAAACGAATTTTAAAATTAGAAAAAATGAATGGTTAGGAATTTAAGGAAGTGCTCAGGATTGAGTGATATTTAAAGTTTCATTCTATTTTCTATCCAGCATATCTAAAAATTCCTCATTTTTGTCTGCAAAATGATGGAAGAAATATGACATACACTCAGGAAGAAAAACGTAGCAGAATACGTGGGATTGTAGGCGCAGCCTCTGGTAATTTAGTTGAATGGTTCGACTTTTATATCTATGCAGTATTTGCTGCCTACTTTACTCAAGCATTAACAGCACCTGATATGGATAGTACGACTAAATCTATCTATGTTTGGGGCGTATTCGCTGCAAGCTTTTTTATGCGTCCTATTGGTAGTTGGGTATTTGGACGAATTGCAGACCGGCATGGTCGAAAAAAGTCGATGGTCATCTCAATTTGTCTGATGGCTTTGAGTTCTTTTCTATTTGCAGCCCTACCTACTTATGACCAAGTTGGCTTATTTGCCCCTTTTCTTTTACTGGTAGTGCGCTTACTTCAAGGCTTATCGGTTGGTGGTGAATATGGTGCAGTAGCAACATATATGAGTGAATTGGGTTTAAAAGGCCAACGTGGTTTTTACTCATCTTTCCAATATGTCACCCTTTCTGGTGGTCAGTTACTCGCAAGCTTACTTGGTGTAATTTTATTAACGTTCTTAAGTGAACAACAATTACATGATGGTGGATGGCGTATTCCATTTGTTATTGGTGGTATTGCAGCAATCTTATCTTTGCTTGCACGTAGTCGTTTAGAAGAAACGCTTTCTCATCAAGACAGCGAACGAAAAGAGTCTGGTAGCTTAAGAGAACTCTTTAAAAAGCACTGGAAAACCTTTTTATTGGTGGTTGGATACACTTCTGCTGGTTCATTAACGTTTTATGTAGAGACTGTTTATTCAAAAACCTATTTAACCAATTTAGGGATGGATGGAAAAACCGTTGGTTATATCATGACCTTCGCCCTATTTGTCTATATGTGTGCTCAACCTGTATTTGGTGCAATTTCCGACCGTATTGGGCGACGCTCTTCAATGCTGGCCTTTAGCTTATTGTCTGCGATTTTTATATACCCAGTCATGGTGATCGGGATGCGTGCCTATATTGATTCGCCGATCATTATTACCTTGCTACTTATTTTTATGATGATGTTACTCAGTTTCTATACATCTATCAGTGGCTTGGTAAAAGCTGAAATGTTCCCACCTCATGTACGAGCTTTAGGCGTAGGATTTTCTTATGCGGTAGGTAATGCGCTGTTTGGTGGTTCTGCACCTTCAGTTGCCTTACAGTTCAAAGCTGCCGGAATTGAAAATACCTTCTTTATATATGTCATTGTCATGCTGATTATCTGTTTC
This sequence comes from Acinetobacter sp. V104_13, assembly GCF_031798995.1. NCBI lineage: Bacteria > Pseudomonadati > Pseudomonadota > Gammaproteobacteria > Moraxellales > Moraxellaceae > Acinetobacter > Acinetobacter sp. V104_13. The sequence goes on from NZ_JAVQNP010000027.1 coordinate 161,682, forward strand.
TTATGTAGCCTTGCGCTTCCGAAAAAACCAGATTATTTAGAACATGATCATTAATTAAATCAGATGCCTTCTGTCCCAACCAGAAGGCATTTTTTAGCACTTAGCAAATTCTTTTAAAAAAGCCCACGGAAAAATCCCTTTATCATGCCCATCACTAAAACAAATTTGGGCACCGTAACCTTGATCGAACATAGCTGTTACTTCGACATTTTGATCTTCAATTTTAATTTGCTTAATTCGCTTCGCTCGGCAAAAGCCACATGGGCAAATTTCCCTTAAATTTTGATGGCTCAAAGATACGCTTGAGCCATCGGTCCATATAAAGTGAACCTGCTTATTTATAGTGTCGACACGGATATCAGGTCTGATTTGCATATTTCACCTCACCAATTTGATTTAATCCAATACGAATCGCTTTTCGTACTTCAGGATCTGGATCATTTTGATGTTGTTCCAATAGCTTCTGAGCTTCTGATGTACCAATTTCACCGAGTGCTAAAGCGACTTCTTTACGTAAATTACTAATTTCATGTTTAAAGTTATCAGTCAAATGAGCAACTGCCAGATGTGATTTAAGTAGTCCCAAGCTCCTTACTGCTGCAATACGTACTTGCCAATACAAGTCAGATAAAGCATGAATTAAGAGAGTTTCAAGCTGAATGATATGTAATTTTCCAATCGTAAGTGCGGCTTCCACTCTTAGTTGCCAACTTTCCGAGGTTAAAGAATGTTGAAGCGCTTGGATAACATCAGCGTTTATGTTCTGGCTATAAGCCAAACCACCTGTTGCAATGCGGCGAACCTCATCATCTGTATCTGTTTCTGCAATTTTTGCCAATATCGTAATCGCTTGGTCTTGTTGTAACCAACTTAATGCACTGACTGCCTCACGGCGCACTAAAGCATCTTCATGATGTACCAAAGCAGATATCTCTGTGAATAATTGCTGTGGTCGTAAAGGTCTTAAAGCACGTAAAATTGCACTAAGAGCAAAAGTATCCGTATGCTTTAAATAAGGCGCAAGGATCTGGGCTGATGCCGCATTTTTTACTTCACTTAAGCTTTGGCTGGCAGCTTGTTTTACATTCAGATCAGTATCAAATAAGGCTTGTGCCAATACTTGCAAACTGGTTGGATCTTCCCAACTTTCTAGTTTTTTTGCCGCCTCTTCACGGACTAAAGCTGAAGAGTCGTGTTGCAGTGCTGTATGCAACCAAGGAAGTAAATCCGGATTTTCTTCATCACCAATATTCATTAAAGCGACAAAGCGGATCTTTTCATCTGCATGATTGAGCTGCGCAAGAAATTCCTGATTATATTCATCGAGGTCATCTAAAGCTTGATAATAAAAACTCATTCGTATTCCTTAATTTGTGATTTCTTTCCAAGCCCTAATGGATTTAAACGGCTTAACTCTTCTTGTTGGGTTGCTTCTTTTAAAGTCTGGATGCAATGTTTTTTAATGGCTGTAAATTCACTACTTGTTACAAGCTCAACGTCTCTTGGGCGTTCAAACTTAAGCGGAATTTCTTCAATAATTCGCCCCGGTCTATGGCTCATAATCAGCACTCGATCAGCTAAAAAAAGTGCCTCATCAATATCGTGGGTAATAAATAAAACCGATGTTTGAATTTCTTGCCAAATTTCGAGTAATAGCATTTGCATTTTTAAACGAGTTTGCGCATCTAACGCACCAAAAGGCTCATCCATTAATAAAATGCGAGGTTGATTAATCAGTACTCTCGCAATTTCAACCCGTTGCTGCATGCCTCCAGAGAGTTCGGCTGGAAATTTATGTTCAAAACCTTTAAGCCCGACCAGATCAATCATTTTCTTAGCTTGTTCAATACGCTTTTGTTTGGCGATGCCTTTCATTTTTAAACCAAAGGCAATATTTTCAAGCACACTTTTCCATGGAAATAAGGTATGTTGCTGGAATACCAAACCTCTGTCTGGATGCGGTTCAAGTATAGATTCATTATCGACCGTTAAAGTCCCAGAACTAATCGGTAAATGTCCTGCTAAAGCGCCTAATAATGTGGATTTACCACAACCCGACGGGCCAAGTAGACATATAAACTCGCCCGGTTGTATTTCGAAATTAACCCGATCTAATGCCTGAAAACGATTTTTAGCTTGCCCTAAATGTAGAGATAGATTTTGAATACGCACATGGCCTTGTGTAATTGACATTTTAAGACTTCCTTAGTTGATACCATGGGGTAAATCGGTTTCCAATCACACGTACCAAGGTACTGCTAAACATACCCAAAGCTCCGATCAACACCATGCCAACCACAATATTGCTATAGTTTTGCAAGGTGAACGATTCCCATGTGAAGTATCCAATTCCGTGTTGGCCTGAAATCATTTCGGCAGTCACTAAACAGAACCAACAAGTACCCATTCCAATAGATAAACCGGTAATGATGTTCGGTAATGCTCCCGGAATGATGACTTCATGAATAATGGCGAGATCAGAAGCACCTAGACTTTTCGCAGATGCAACGAGTCTTGGGTCAACTGCACCAACGCCATGTACCGTGTTTAATAAAATGGGAAATAAAGCCCCAATAAAGGTAATAAAAATCATGGAAGCTTCTGATGATGGAAAAATCAGAATCGCTAAAGGAATCCATGCAACTGCTGGAATTGGACGTAGTACTTCTAATGGCGGCATTAGAAATGCAGCAAGTTTTTGATAACGTCCTGCTAACAAACCAATACCTACACCAATTAGAGCTGCCAATACAAAACCAACTACTACGCGAAAGACACTAGATTCAACATGTTCAAATGCAGTGCTGAGTTGAAAGAAAGTCCACAGTGCATGAATAACATCTAAAGGTGTGGGTACATTGCTAAAGTTCACAATACCTAAATTTATTTTAAACTGAGCTAGGCCTTGCCAAATGACTATCCAGAAAACTATCGATATAAAAGCAATCGCGTAGTTTTTTAAATGCGTCGGATATAACCTCAATTGTTGGAAAAATTTAATCAAAAATGTACTTTGGTTTTTAGGTTTTGTTTGGACTAAACTACTCATTCGTCACCTCCTGCTCATTAGGTAAGACAACACATCAGCTCTGTGTTACAAGCTGAATAGCTTTAAAGTCATATACTTTTCCGCCCTGTTGTTTAGCCCATTTTTCAGCATCATCTTTTAATAAAAAGGCCTGAATTTGTCCTGCTTTATCTGTGGCATACCATGCCAGATTGGCAAGTAACTTAATGTCGGACTGATGATCTTGGCTATAAACCACACGCACCGTTTTTCCAGCGGCTTGAATTTTCTTTAAATCAGAAAAAGCATTCTCAGGTGTTTCATAGCTACGCACTTTTTCTTCACCCTTTACCCAAATTTGAGTCACCCTATCAAATGTTTTGATGGGTTGTCCCGTTAAAGCGTCATTGGCAACTAAAGGTGATTTTGCATAGTCAGCCAATTGCTGGCTGTAATTAAGTCCAGATGCCTGAAATGCATCCTTAATATATTGATCATCAATAAATTTACTTACATCAAGCGTACCGTCGTTTTTGCCTAAAACTTTTAATGTGTCTATCGCAATTTGAGTCGCTTTTCGATATTCAGGTTTCCAAGTTAAGTCACGAGTTTGCAGACCTAGTGGACCATGAAACAGATAGACCACTTCGGCAGGAATACCTGTTTTTTCAGCAATAAATTCACTATATTTTTCAGGTTGTTCGCGAATTAAACGATTTGCTTCAATAGTTGCCTGTAAATAAGCTTTTATGACTTCTGGATGCTGCTGTGCATAATCCTTGCTGGCAAGTGAACCATGAAATGTAGGTGATTTTGCTTGTGAACCATCATAGATTTTTTTAGCAAAACCTTGGTAAGCAAATAACTCTCCAAATGGTACGAAGTCAGCATGCGCAGCAATCTTATGACTTTTTAATGCAGGCCCCGCCACTTCTGGCGCCTGAGCAATCACTTTAATATCTTTATCAAGTTGCCAGCCTTCTGCCTGAATGGCTCGTAGCAACAGGCCATGAGCAGTTGACGCAAAAGGTACGGAAATAGTCTGCCCCTTTAGCTCTTTAAGCGAGGTTACTTTTGAGTCAATTGGAACAACAATCGCATTACCGCTACCATTAATACTGCCCGACAATGGCGCTAAAAATATGCTTTCTTTTCCAGCTTTTTTTAATGCCGCTAAATTATTAACAGCAGGAAAGTCAGCCATTGCTCCCAAATCTAGACGCCCAGCCACCATCTCACTGGTAAGTGGTGCACCAGAGGTAAAGTTTTTCCATTGAATATCATATTTAACGTGTTTGTATTTACCATCTTTAGGCAAATATTTTGGTAATAAATTCAATTCACGAATGAGCAACCCACCTGTTGCACAGTTAATAGTCGTGTCTTGTGTGCCAATCGCTACACGAACAGTTTCTGTTTTACTACTGCACCCCAAAGTGCCAAGTACAATGGCACCAATTAAGCTACTGAGTAATAGTTTTTTATTGATCAATTTATTTTGTCTCATGTTACGTATTCCAAATTAATTATTTGAGTAGGTACGGGATATTTACTTTGACTGCATCTGTTGGGCAGTCTTTTTCACAAGGCATGCAGTACCAACATTCATCAAACTGCATGAAAGCTTTTTGAGTTATTGGATCGATTGCTAATAAGTCCATTGGACAAACATCTACACAGACTGTGCATCCTTTATCAGCAATACATTTATCTTCATCGATAATGACGGGTGCGACAGTACGGTGTTGAACTTCTTTAAAAATAAAAGCCATGATTTAAATTCCTGATTTATTTAGTCTGCTAGAGCAACATCTTTTTGAATGCGTAAACGGTCATACGACACAGCTTCATCTTGATTAATCGGAACCACATAAGGCTCGATTGGCTTTTTAAAACTGACCATGTTGCCGTGTTCATCTTTTTTCAAATGAGCGTGACAGAACCAATCCGAGTTATTTTTTTGAGGGAAATCTGCTCTATAGTGGTACAGTCCCCAGCGGCTTTCTTCTCTAAACAGTGAGGCTCTAGCAGCCATTTCCGCGCAGTCTCGAATAAAAGAAACTTCAGCAGCACGCATCAATTCATGCGGGTTTCTTGCAGAGATTCGCTTAATATCCTGTTTGATTTCTTCAAAACGTTTGAGCCCAATTTCCATTTTTTGGCGAGTCTTAGGCGGTTGCAAATAGTCATTTACAAAACGGCGCAGCTTATATTCCACTTGTTCTGGAGGTAAACCTTCTGAGCAATCCAGTGGCGCAAATATTCGAGCTTTTTCTGCTTCTATTTCGCTTTGGTTTAATTCGCTATCTTCAATTGCATTTACGTATTGCGCAGCATTTACACCCGCAAACCATCCGTAGGTAAATGCACCAAGCATATAGTTATGAGGTACAGCCGCCATATCACCTGCACTGTATAAGCCTTTAACCGAAGTCTCAGCTTTTTCATTAACCCATACACCAGAAGCACTGTGTCCACTACAGAAACCAATTTCTGAAATATGCATTTCCACCATATCTTGACGGTAATTGGTTCCTCGGCCCTCATGGAAACGACCACGGCTTGGGCGCTCATTGGTATGTAGAATCTCTTCAATAGTTTGAATGGTTTCTTCGGCCAGATGATCTACTTTTAAATAAACAGGACCATTACCACTTTCCAATTCTTGATAAAATTCCCACATCATTTGACCACTCCAGTAGTCACATTCAATGAAACGTTCACCTTTACTATTGGCCGTATAACCTCCTAGGGGACCAGTTACATAGGCACAAGCTGGGCCGTTATAGTCTTTAATCAGTGGATTGATTTGGAAGCATTCTAAGTTGGCAAGTTCAGCACCTGCATGATATGCCATTGCATAGCCGTCACCCGCATTGGTTGGGTTCTCATAAGTGCCCATCAAGTAGCCTGAAGCTGGCAAACCTAAACGCCCTGCCGCACCACAACATAAAATGGCAGCTTTCGTTTTAATGACATAAAAGTCACCACTACGACAGTCAAAACCAAGTACACCATTGATTGCACCTTGCTCATTTTTTAAAAGCTTCGTGGTGACAATCCGATTATTAATTTTGACTTGAGCACGCTTTAATTGACGATATAAAACTTTTTTAACGTCATGACCTTCGGGCATTGGTAAAACATATGCCCCCATGTGATGTACTTTTTTTACTGCAAATTCACCAGTCTCATCTTTTTCAAACTTAATGCCCCATTGATCGAGCTGTTGAATGGTTTTGAAACTATGCTTTGCATATGCATATACAGTGGTTTGGTTAACTACCCCATCATTAGCAATGGTAATTTCTTTGGTGTATTGCTCAGGTGTTGCGTAGCCCGGAATGACAGCATTATTCAGCCCGTCCATTCCCATTGAAATCGCCCCACTGCGTTTTACATTCGCTTTTTCAATGAGCAAGACTTTTAAATTCGGGTTTTCTTGTTTTGCTTTAATCGCAGCCATTGGTCCAGCAGTTCCACCACCAATCACCACAATATCGAACTCAAGATATTTAGTTTCCATTGTAAAATCCTTATTTTTATTTGAGTTATTAACGATGAATACGTAAACGGTACTGGAAGGTATCGCCCGAGAAATAGAGATATTCATAGTCAATTGGTTGGCCATTTGCGTCATGAGTCAAACGTTCGACCCGTAATACCGGAGTTCCGATTTCGACTTGCAACAAAGCCGCTAACTCTTCATCTGCTACCGTGGCATCAATGCTTAAATCCGCATGTCCCAAAGGAATATCGCACTCTTGTTCTAATGCCTTGAAAATATCGGTTGTACGTAAATCAATCGCTTTCTCTTTAAGCTTCAAACCAATATGTTCAGGCAAATAAGTCAACTCATACGACACTGGCTGACGGTTGAGTAAACGGACACGTTGAATTTCATACACATTGGCTTTAACTGGTAACTTTAATTTGGGTACAACATGCATCGGGACCTGCTTAAGCTCGGCGGAGATGACACGGTTTAAAATTTCGTGACCAGCAGATGACATTGCTTCTGCAAAACCTTGCAAACTTGAGATGTTCTGGAACGTTTTTGGCTTACTTACAAAGGTCCCTTTACCCGGCACCTTAAAAATATAGCCTTCCAACTGTAATTGGTTGAGTGCTTGGCGAACTGTGATTCGGCTTACACCGAACTGTTCAGCAAACTCGTTTTCAGATGGAATTTGACTCAACACGGCATATTCACCATTTACAATTTTGTTAAGGATGAGTTCCCTTAACTGATCGTAAAGAGGCTTATGATTTTTGGGATCTTGGGGTAGCTGGCTCACGGCTCACAACCTGTTATAACAACTTGAGCAAATAATGTTTAAAATGTTTCAGCTTTGGAAATAATTTAAAGCGATAACTTTAGTTAAAAAAATAATTTCATTTAATATCAATAAATTAATAAATAGTTATCTATAAAAGTTGAATTTTTATCATAAAAAATACATTTGTGTTTGTTATGCTATAAAACATACTCCGTTATGCCATAAACGTAAAAATTAATATTATTTTTTAGGGGATAATATGCAACAAAAACAACAAAATACCCCTGATGATTCAGTGGTACAAGTCACCTTCTGGCAAGCCTTTTTATTTTGGCTCAAGCTCGGCTTTATTAGCTTTGGGGGACCAGCTGGACAAATTGCTGTGATGCATCAGGAACTCGTTGAGCAAAAACGCTGGATATCCGAAAAAAGATTTTTGCATGCCCTGAACTACTGCATGTTATTACCTGGTCCTGAAGCACAGCAATTAGCAACCTACATTGGTTGGCTTATGCATAGAACTGCTGGAGGATTGGTTGCAGGTATTCTATTTGTATTACCCTCCTTATTTATTTTAATTGGACTGTCTTGGATTTACATAAAATTTGGAGATGTTCCCGTTATTGCAGGTATTTTCTACGGAATCAAGCCTGCCGTTACCGCAATTGTTTTCCATGCAACGTACCGTATAGGTAGTCGTTCGCTTAAAAATAAGTTTTTATGGATCGTCGCGATTGCGGCGTTCTTTGCCATCTTTGTCTTAAAGCTTCCTTTCCCGCTTATCGTTTTATCAGCTGGTATTGCTGGCTATTTAGCGAGTAAAAAGTACCCAGAACTATTTTCCTCCGCGGCTGGACATAAAGCCAGTCAAAAAGATTATGGTCCGGCATTTATTGATGATGAGACTCCAACACCTGAGCACGCTAAATTCCATTGGTTGCGTTTAGCTAAACTTATTTTTGTAGCAATCGCTTTATGGCTATTGCCAATTTTAGCTTTAGGCGCATATTTTGGATGGCATCATTCTTATACTCAAATGGCGTGGTTTTTTACTAAAGCTGCATTACTCACTTTTGGTGGGGCCTATGCAGTTTTACCTTATGTCTATCAAGGAGCTGTAAATCATTTTGGATGGCTTTCACCTACACAAATGATTGATGGTTTAGCTTTAGGTGAAACTACACCGGGTCCACTGATTATGGTAGTGGCTTTTGTTGGCTTTTTAGGAGGCGTCAATCATTCATTACTTGGCTCTGAGCATCTATTTTTTGCTGGAGCACTTGGTGCAGTCATTGTGACTTGGTTTACCTTTCTCTTTTCATTTGTATTTATTTTTGCGGGTGCGCCTATTATTGAATCTACACATAATGAAATTAAATTTACTGCGCCACTCACTGCAATTACCGCGGCTGTGGTCGGTGTAATTTTAAATCTCGCACTATTTTTTAGTTATCACGTGTTATGGCCACAAGGCTTTTCAGGGCATTTTGACATTGTTGCAGCCTTCATTACTGTTGGTGCATTTATTGCTTTATTCCGCTTTAACGTGAACGTGTTATATGTGATTTTTGCATCAGCGCTGGTTGGACTAGCTGTCACTTTTTTTAGTTAACTATTGATTTAAATATTTTTTAAATTCAGAAAATCTTATCAATAAGGCCGAACAGTTTCTTTTCTGTTCGGCTGTTTATATTTTTAACCCGCTAATTGTGCGATTTGTGCTGCTGCATTATCTAAGGCAGCTTGACGTGCTTCTGGGCCGAAAGCGATCCCTTCCGCGCGCACAAAAGTAATATCAGTCACACCAATAAAATTGAAAAACGCTTTGATATAAGTTTCTTGATAGTCTAAAGCTTCGGCTGGTGAACCTTCTGAGTACACACCACCACGCGAAGAAGCAATAATGACACGTTTACCTTCTACTAAACCTTGAGGGCCGTTTTCCGTATAACGGAATGTTTTTCCAGCAACAGATAGTCGGTCAAGCCACGCTTTTAACTGTGATGGAAAGCTAAAGTTATACATTGGCGCGCCGATTACAACGATATCTGACGATAAGAACTCGTCCAAATATTGGGTGTTTCGTGCAACATGTTGCTGCGCTATTTCATTATTAGGTTCAACACCTTGCCATGCCAAAAACTCAGCATCAGATAAATGAGGAATTGGTTCTAAAGCAAAATCGTGATGAATAATTTTTGCATCAGGATAAGCTACGCTGAGCTTTCCAATAACAGATGAGGTGAGTTGGCGGCTAACAGACTGCTCACCTAAAATACTTGTGTCAATTTGAAGTAGTTTCATCGTTTATACTCACAGTATAAAATTGTTACTTGAACTAATTATGTTACTACTATTATTCTGATGCACAAGAAGGCACATTTAGGGAACCAAGTAATATGACTGTAACTATACCTCATGATATCCAAAGTTCAGATTGCCAAAGAGTCAGCCAAGTATTGGCTAGAGTTGGCGAGAAATGGAGTATACTCATTGTAATGACACTTGCATCACGTTCTCATCGCTTTTCTGAAATTAAAAGAAGTATCAATGGAATATCACAGCGTATGCTTACCTTATGTTTGCGTGGTTTAGAAAGAGATGGATTGGTTAAACGTACGGTTTATCCTGTAGTTCCACCTCATGTTGAATATGAATTAACTCCATTGGGCCATTCACTTACAGAACCTGTAATTGCTTTAGGCCAATGGGCTCAGCAGCATATTGCGGATATTGATGCGGCAAGAGCTGCGTTTGATGCAGCTCAAGATAAACCAATTACATTAGACACTTAACGTAACTGCGAAGGACTTATGCCATAAAATTGTTTAAAGCGATGACTTAAATGGCTTGCTGAACTAAACCCACATACTAGGGCAATATCTTGCAAAGAAAGCTGAGATGACTGAATTAGCCTTTTGGCCTTGGTTAAGCGTCTTTGCATGACATATTGGTGAGGTGCCATATTCATGGACTGTTTAAACATATGAGCAAAATGGTATTCGCTTAAATTTACAACATTCGCCAAATCAGACAAGGTAAGTGCTTGATCTAGATGCCCTTCAATCCAGTCCTGAATATATTTGAGTTTATGAGGAGCGAGCCCACCCTTGATAGTAGGTTGTTGCCATTGAACACTGCTATATCTTCGAATTAAATGGTTCAGCAATAAACTGGCAGTTGTACTCATTTGTAAATGGTTTGCTGAATCTTTCCAATCACAATCTAGCAAGAAAAACTGATAAAGCGCTCGAATCTTTTCGTCATCGTTAAAAACAACTTCGTTTAGTTCAATTTGATTAGGTTCTTTGTCCCATATTTTTTCGGCAACATCACGCAAATGTTGGTCGGTATAATACAAGTGAACGAATTTAAGCCCACCACGTATATCCCAAGTCGACTCCTGATGCTCAGGCAATAAGCAAAAACGCCCCGGCCCACCGCCGTTTTTCCAGCCTGCAGGGGTTTTTTGATAGCTTTCATAGCCATCTTGAATATAGAGACTTAAAGTGTGGTGATCGCTACAGACACTTACACGATCTTGCTGATTAGACCAAAATGCAAGTTGCATATTCTCATCAAGCACCACAGTTTCGTGAAGCTTGGCTTTAGATTGCTGTAGCTGTTCTAAAGTTTGATAGGCCATGCAAAATTAAAACAAATATCATTGAGCTTAAGTTAACCATATTCAGCAAAATTCAGCTAGTTCAGTCATATAAAAAAACGCAAGATCTTGCATGTGAAACACAAGAATATATACGTGAAAAATGAAGCATTCCTAGATACTTAAGCTTGGTAATCGAGGATGAAGTTATGAATATTTTACTCTATGTTGCGGTGGTGTTGATTTGGGGAACAACATGGATTGGAATTGCCGTTCAAAGCCATTATGCAACACCAGTTGTCGCAATTTTATGGCGTTTTGCTATTTCAGCCTTATTACTGTGGGTTGTTTTACTATTTTCAGGAAAATTACAGCGAATTGCTTTAAAAGATCACTTGTTTTGTATGCTGCAAGGCCTTTGTGTTTTCGGCCTAAACTTTATTTGCTTTTATACTGCAGTTAAATATGTAAACAGTGGTTTAGAGTCTGTCATTTTTTCAATGGCTGTTTTCTTTAATGCTATTAATGCACTTATCTTTTTTAAGCAAAAACCATCGCCAAACTTTGCCCCAGCTGCAATTTTAGGCCTAGGTGGTATTGTTTTACTATTTTGGCATGACCTCATTAATAGCCAGTTTAATGCGCAGTTATTAATGGGTATTGGGTTATGTGCAGTAGGCACTTACGGTTTTTCTTTAGGTAATATGATTAGTGTTAGACACCAAAAACGTGGTCTAAATATCTTTTCAACAAACTGTTATGCCATGACGTATGGCGCACTGGTAATGTTAAGTCTAGCTTTATTTACTGGCCAAGATTTAATGCCTCCAATGAATTTCCCATTTTTAAGCTCGGTACTTTACTTGGCTGTATTTGGTACGGTTATTGGGTTCTCTGCTTACTTTTCTCTTGTTGGACGAATTGGCGCAGCCAAAGCAGCCTATAGCACATTGCTCTTCCCGTTAGTTGCTCTAACAGTTTCTACTTTCTTTGAAGGATATGTATGGACTTTAAATGCTGTATTTGGAATTTTATTAATCTTACTCGGCAACTACTTAATGTTTAGTAAGTTAGAAATTGGAAAAAAGTTATTTAACAGTCAAAAAAATTGTGAGAAGCAGGCATAAAAGCCTGCTTTTTTATAAATCATAATTAATTTTAGCAGCCCGTTTTTAGCATCAACTCGAAATCTTTTAAAGCTGCAGCTGCCGTAGCTAAAGGTGCAGATGCCCCTCCACTTACAACAAGTTCACCCATTTCTTGTGTTAACACTCGAATGCATTTATTGGAACCTTGCAAATGAGCAAACGGATGATTTGCTGGGACTAACCTTAATTCAACACCTGTTTGAATTTGCTGATTTTTAATATGAATAAAACCCACCAGACGAGGAATTAGATTTTCTTTTTTCCAATCACGAATATGTTCAGCCGTAACATGACTGATTCCTTGTCTTGGAATATCTTGAATTTTTACATCAGCTCCCAAAACAGTATTTGCCAATATCGTAATTTTAGCAGCGGTATCCCATCCATCTACATCGAAAGAGCTGTCAGGTTCTGCAATTCCTTTTGCTTGAGCTTTTCCAAGAGATTCTGCAAATGTACATTCGTGTTGCAACATATCATTCAAAATAAAATTCGTGGTTCCGGTAAAGACACCTTCAATTTCTAAAATTTGGCAGCCAGATAAGTTATATTCAAACAAATCAACAGTTGGTAAGGCAGCAGCTGTCGCACCGCTAAAAAATAGTTTTTTATTGTGCTGATGTGCCAAGTTAACTAATTTTTTACCATCTACGACTAAAGCACCTTTAGATACCGCAATCGCATTCATGTTGTGTGTTAAAGCATAATTTAAATAAAATAAGCCTTTCCCACCTGTCACATAATCACTTGGTCCAGTCTCAATAATGACATCTGCTTGAACCTGTTCTAAAAACTTTTGCTCTGTTAGGCCTTCCTGAAATCGTGTTTTATCTAGCCACTTTGAAGCCTGTAAACCATCTTGGTCAATTAAGCCTGATGATGAGTTGCAGACACCCACTAAACGGGTATCAATTTGATATTTTTGTTTATAGTAGGTCGATCGATTTAAAAGAAGCTCTGCAATTTGTTGCCCAATCCGTCCAAAACCACAAATTGCCACATTAATTTGCTTCATTTCACTTTCTCAAAAATTTATATCGTTTAAATCAAATTTCCCAAGAGAATTTTAACATCTCGTCTTTGGAAAATTGCTAATTATAGAGATGGTTAAAATACTATATCGCTCAGATATTTGTTAGATTAACAATCTTAATAACCATATAAATTGCGACAGCAAAAACCATTAAAGCAAAGACTTTTTGCACAATTGCAGACGGAATAAAACGAATAGCTCTGCGCCCTAATAACATACCAACTGCACATGCGAGCGCAAACGCACTGGTAATGCCTACTGGATAGTGAAAACCCTCTACAATATGCATCACAATACTCATTCCACTAATGAGAAAAATAATCATAAGTGACGTTGCAACAATGCTATGCATATCCAAATTTGTGACTTTTCTAAGCGCTGGTACAATTACAAAGCCGCCACCAACCCCTAGCATGCCTGTTAAAAGCCCAGCAATAATTCCGATGCTGGCAAGAACGCTTCCCGTTTTAAAATTCCAGATAAAGCGTCCCGTACTTGGGTTAACCTGACACGGCGGGTTATGAAAGTCTGATACTCGGTTACTAATAAGTCGATAGCCCACTGTAAACATGACCAAGCTAAACATTAACATGAGCCAAATAGGTGAAATCGTGTTAGCTATTAAAATGCCGATATGTGCCATAGGAGCACCAATTAGGGCAATCCAGATTGCAGCGCGATAACGCACAATCTTTTTAAATAAGCCTTCAATGGTTCCTATGAGAGTAGATAGCGCAACCGCCAACAACCCAATCGGTGCAGCTTGCGCCACACTCCAGCCTTGACTGGTCATGAGCGCGGGTACAGCAAGAATACCCCCACCAGCACCAGTAAGACCAAGTAAAAAGCCAATCACGATGCCTTCAACGACAAGTAATAACATATCAAAAGCCTAAAATTGCATATACATTATTTGCAGTAGACTGCTGGTTAATGAGTGAGTAGATCTCGTCTTCTTGCGAAGCTTTAACCGCTTCTCAGGATAAAGCGTTGCTTTGTTTATCCTCTTAACTCGAACATAGTTCTCGTCTTGCGCTCGGGTAAAACTTATTAAGCTTTACTTATCCTCGCTCAGGTTTGACCATCCACTCGCGGCCTTTAAGCATGCCTTGCCAATAAATCGGTGGTAAAATCTGCTCTTTAAGTAACCATGCCAAACGAGATGGCTTTTGCCCATCAATCACCCATTTTGGAAAACTTGGAAGAAGCTTACCGCCGTAACCAAACTCAGCCAGAACGATTTTTCCACGCTCGACAGTGAGTGGACATGAACCATAGCCGTTGTACTCGCAGAAGTTTTGCTCACCGTTCAGTTGTGCTAGAACATTCACAGCAACAATCGGGGCTTGTGCCCGTGCCGCCGCAGCAGTCTTGGCATTAGGTGCATTCATCACATCGCCTAAAGCAAAAATATTGGCATGCTGTGTGTGTTGTAAGGTTTGAGGATTCACACTCACCCAGCCTGCTTCATCAGTGAGTGTACTGGCACGAATAAAATCTGGGGCTTGTTGTGGTGGAACAACGTGTAACATATCGAAATCAGTTTCGACCAATGCTGCATTTTCATCGTTCACGACTTTAAACCATGCTTTTTTTGCAGGTCCATCTACTTTGACAAGTTGATGGTTAAAATGAAGTTCAGAGCCATATTTTTCGACATATTGCATTAGTGCAGGCACATATTCCTTCACACCAAACAAAACAGCGCCAGTGTTATAAAAATGAATAGAGATATCTTTAAGTTTGCCTTGCTTTAACCAGTAATCGGCTGAAAGGTACATCGCTTTTTGAGGAGCACCTGCACATTTAATCGGCATAGGCGGTTGGGTAAAGATTGCCTTTCCACCATTTAATTGTTGCACCAGTTCCCATGTATACGGCGCTAAATCATAACGATAGTTAGACGTCACCCCATTTTTTCCTAAGGTTTCAACTAAACCTTCAATCCCATGCCAATTCAGTTTTAAACCGGGACAGACGACCAAAGCTTTATATTGAATGGGTTGGCATCCTTCCAAAATGACCTGATTATGCTCAGGGTCGAATCCGGCAACGGCTGCTTTCATCCATTTCACTTTTGAAGGAATCACACTTGCCATTGAGCGTGCGGTTACTTGTAGTTTGAAAATACCGCCACCAACCATGGTCCAGCCTGGTTGATAATAATGGGTATCTGCCGGATCAATAATGACAATATCTAAATGAGGTTCACGACATAAAAGACTCGACGCTACAGAAATTCCTGCTGCCCCAGCGCCAACA
Source organism: Acinetobacter sp. V104_13 (assembly GCF_031798995.1). Classification (NCBI taxonomy): domain Bacteria; kingdom Pseudomonadati; phylum Pseudomonadota; class Gammaproteobacteria; order Moraxellales; family Moraxellaceae; genus Acinetobacter; species Acinetobacter sp. V104_13. The sequence goes on from NZ_JAVQNP010000027.1 coordinate 177,016, forward strand.
ATCACAACGCTATAACAAGGAATTGTGGCTGGTTCATGATCACGTTTTAAAATACGTGGCACCAAGCCTTTTAAGTTAAACCCAAGCTTATTACCCGACTCAACTAACAGTGCTGCATCTTGTGGAGCAACTTCAGCCAAAGCCCACAAACTGATTGCACGCATACCAGAGCGACAATATGCTAAAACGGGCTTCTGAGCATTCTGATAAAGCTGCTTAAACTCGACAACTTGTTGGTCGGTAATTTTGCCACTGGTAACAGGCTGATAGATTACGTTTAGGCTATGTCGCTGAGCTGCTTCTTCAATTTCAATCACATTAGGTTGATCTGCACCTTCTCCATCTGGACGGTTACATATCAGAGTTTTTATTCCTTGGTCTGCAATTTTTGCAATATCGTTGGCAGTAATCTGGTCAGCAACATAAAAATCTTGATTAACTCGTTTAAGTTCCATATTGCCACCTTATAATTGTGAAATTGAGCCGCAAGCCTGATTGGCAGGAAGTGCTTTATCGATTTGTTTTGGATATGGCAGGTTTAAGTTATTCATCAATTTAATAAAATCTTCTCGTGAGCGATTCTGACCTAAACGTGAGTTATTTAAACGTTCATTACCAATTGTTGAAGACAGGCGACCTTTATAATCGTGTCCCGGATACACAATAGTGTCGTCAGGTAGGCTAAAAAGTTGTCTATGAATACTGTCATAAAGTGTGCCCGCACTACCTTGCTGGAAATCGGTTCGACCGCAGCCGTCAATTAATAATGCATCACCAGTGAAAATCATGTTTTCAACTAAATAACTCGTACAAGCATTGGTATGACCTGGTGTATAACGTGCTTCAATACTGAGGTTGCCAACTTTAAGCATGCAACCATCAGTAATTAAAATATCTCCGCAATTTACTTCTGAGTTTCTGTGTAAAACTGATTTGCAATGGAAACGTTCACGAAGTAAATTTGCAGCGGTAATATGGTCTGCATGAACATGAGTATCTAAGGTATAGATGAGCGTAAATTGATGCTGCTCTAATTCTTTTGCATAAATCTCTATATCTGATGCTACTGGGTCAATTAAAACAGCCTCTCGTGTTTCTTTACACCCAAGCATATATGTATAAGTCGAACTTTCTTTTTCAAAAAACTGCTTAAAGAACATGATTTATACCCCAATAATTTATTTCTTTCCTATATTTTGCAAATAAGATGCCAATTATTTAAAATTAAATAATAAATATAAAAATCAAATACTTAAAATAAAAAATGAAATTAAAGTTAGAAAACAAACGCAGCTTGATGTTTCTATGAAACTCAAGTATGTTTCAATGAAACGATTGTGAAACATATGAAATGGCAAAGTTAAATTTTGAGTCAGAACAAGATTTTTTTATTTTATTTGAGCAATTAAAAGCTTTATTCCCAAATGCAAGTCTGTTTTTAGCCGACACAACGACTCAAGCAATTCACTATAAATTTAATACAGATGATATTTCTGTTGAGAGCATGGCAGCGCTTACTCAAGATCATCACAATCAATATCTCGAAGTTAATACTCCAAAAATGAGAAAGCGATTTATCTATCAAGAACATGATATTTACATCGCAGAGCATCGCATTATCGGGAAATTGCATATTCTACAGCCTGTTGGCATAGAGAATGATATTGCTGATCAAGGAGAGCTAACAGAACAATTGCAAGACTTGGCTAAAGTTTTTAATAGTTGTTCACCAGAAATGGCACGTATGTTTTCAATTATTCAAAGAGTGGCAATTACTGAGTTTCCTGTGCTTGTTCGCGGTGAATCTGGTAGCGGTAAAGAACTGGTGGCACAAGCAATTCATGATTATAGCCAACGTAAAAATAAGATTTTTGTAGCGATTAACTGTGCAGCTCTTAATGCCAATATTCTAGAAAGTGAACTCTTTGGGCATGTGAAAGGTGCTTTTACAGGAGCAATTCGTGACCATAAAGGTGTGTTTGAACGTGCCGCTGGTGGAACGCTGTTTCTAGATGAAATTGCCGAGATTCCCTTAGAGCTTCAAGCTAAATTATTACGGGTGTTAGAAACAGGTGAATTTACTCCTGTAGGTGGTGAAAAACCGATTCAGGCCAATGTCCGAATTATTACCGCAACACATAAAGCTTTACGCGAAGAAGCCAAAGCTGGGCGTTTCCGTCATGATTTGCTCTACCGTTTACGCGTAATTCCAATTTTTATACCGCCACTCAGAGAGCGAAAAGTCGATATTCCTCTCATTGTCGATCAGATTTTAAAAGAAAGCTCCACTCAACTCGACACAATGCCTCGTCATGTTAATCAAAAAGCCATGCAAGTTCTTTTAAATTATGACTGGCCAGGAAATGTTCGTGAGCTTAAAAACACTTTGCTTTATGCCTTAACCATGGCAAATGGTAAGGATGAAATTGAGGTTGAAGACTTACCAAATGAGCTCTTAAATGCCGAGGATTACGTTAAATTACCCGAGACATATACAGAACTTACCCCTGAAAATGTGCAAGCCGCTTTAGAAAAATATAACCATAACCTAAATATGGTCGCGAATATTTTTGGTATTAGCCGTACAACGCTTTGGCGATACAGACAAAAGCATAAGCTTTAGTTAGGTATTTAGCTCGTCTAAGGCGTATCATATTGCACTTGGTTAGGTTCGTTAGTTCAAAGGCTTTATATGATTGTCCGTGATAAAAGCAATGTATTTAAATTATTATTTGCTTGGAAAGGAACAATTTTACCTAAGGTCTTGCCAGCACTGAGTTTTGTTGTCTTTATTTCAGCATGTGTGGTCTGGCTCTCTTATTATCATTGGATTCAAATTCCTACCGTACCCGCGATTGGATTTACAATATTTGGTGTGATTCTTTCGATTTGTACTGGTTTTAGAAATAACGCGTGTTATGACCGTTGGTGGGAAGGCCGGAAACTTTGGGGGGCTTTAATTGCCAATGCCAGACATATTGTTAGAGATAGCCATGTTTTATCTAATGAACAACGTGAACATTTAATTCATCAGGTCTTAATTTTTAGTAATTTGTTGCGTGATCGATTGCGTCAACAAACAGTCGAACCCACAAAATTTCTTGAGCATGCCTATTTAAATAACTCTTCACTTAATTATTTAAATGAGCATATTAATGCACCTCAATTTGTACTCGAAAATATTCAAAAAGATTTAGTCAAAGCTCTAAAAGACGGCGAAATTAGTGACATTATCTATAGCACGCTAAATCGACATATTGTTGAGCTAGGTAATATTCAAGCGGGTTGCGACCGAATTGCTGGCACGCCTTTGCCCTATTCATATTCAGTACTTTTACACCGCGCCGTTTACTGTTTTTGTTTCATCTTACCGTTTAGCCTTGAAGCAGCTTTAGGTATTTGGACACCGCTGATTGTGGGTTTAATCGCTTATATATTTTTAGGTTTAGATGCTCTAAGTGCTCAAATTGAAGAACCTTTTGGTTTGCAAGAAAATGATTTACCGCTCGATTCAATTGTGCGTTTGATTGAGCGAGAGTCTCTAAGCTCTTTAGGACAGCCATTGCCGCCTATTATTGAAGCCAAAAACAACAATTTACTTTAATAAAAAAGAGCGAATCATCGCTCTTTTTTATAGGTTTAAGTGTCTGTTTATGGATGTACAATAATCTTAACGGCTGACTCATTGTTATGAATTAAGGTTTCAAAACCTTGTGAAATCAAATCATCAAGTTGAATGCGCTGCGTAATAAAAGGTTCCAGATTTATTTTACCTTCTTCAACCAATTTAATAGTTTCTTGATGGTCATTTACATAGGCAATTGTGCCTCTTACATCAAGCTCTTTCATTACTACACTATGCACATTAATTGATGCTGGATGGCTCCAAATCGAAACAATAACAATAACACCTGTTGGTTTCACTGCCGCAACCAAAGTATCTAATACCTTGTTAACGCTGCTACATTCAAATGCAACATCAACACCATCGCCATTGGTAATTTTCATGACCTCAGAAACAACATCAACTTCTGACGGGTCTAAAATATAATCTGCAACACCCGACTCTTTGGCTTTTTCTTTACGTTTAGCACTTAGTTCGGTAATGATGACCTTAAGACCTTTCGCTTTTAAAATTGCCGAAAGCAATAACCCAATTGGCCCCGCACCGCCAACCAGTGCAATATCATCAGCCTTTGCACCACTACGTACGAAAGCATGATGACCCACCGATAACGGTTCAATTAAGGCTGCCTGATCTAGCGGAATTTTATTGGAAATTGGATGTACCCAACGGCGTTTAACCGCAATTTTTTCCGATAGGCCACCGCCACGACCGCCTAAACCAATAAAGTTCATATTTTTGGAAAGATGATAATTATCGCCCGGTCCAGTCGGTACATCATCGGCCACAATATAAGGCTCTACCACCACATGTTGACCAATTTCAATATCATTAACACCTTCACCTACGGCATAGACCACCCCTGAAAATTCATGTCCCATCGTAATCGGCGCAGATTCGCCTGAAATAGGATGCGGATGTCCGCACGGTGGAATAAATATTGGCCCTTCCATAAACTCATGCAAATCTGTGCCACAGATTCCACACCAAGCTACCTTAATGCCTACAGTGCCGGGAGTGACTTCTGGTTCAGGGATATCTTCAATACGAATATCTCCTCTGTCATAAAAACGCGCTGCTTTCATTATTATCTCCCTCAAATCAGGATGTTGTTTTAGCGATAGACTATTCCACCGTCCGTTAAAATGGATTGACCCGTAATATAGTCCGAATCTTCACTTGCCAGAAAAGCAACTAATGCGGCTACATCGTCTGGTGTTTGGGCTCTACCTAAAGCAATACCTTCCACATACTTTTTATAAGTTTCACCAATTGCGGCACCGGTAATTTCAGCAAAACGTTTATCGATTTCAACCCACATATCAGTTCCGACAATTCCGGGGCAATATCCATTTACCGTAATACCGTGACTGGCATATTCTTTTGCCGCAGCTTGGGTAAGTGCTCGTACCGCAAATTTGGTTGCCGAGTAAATACCGAGTAAAGCAAACCCATCGTGGCCTGCAATTGAGCAAGCATTAATGATTTTACCTTTATGTTGGCGTTGCTTAAATTTTGCAGCAGCAGCCTGTATTCCCCACAGCACGCCGCCAATATTAATATCAACAATTTTTTGGAATTCATCAGGTGTGATATCCGCAATCGCTTGTACTTGTGCAATTCCAGCGTTATTAATCATGACATCAAACCCACCAAGTGTCTGCTCAGCATGATTTATAGCGGCATACACTTGCTCGCGGTCACTTACATTAGCAATAAATGTGCTCGCATTTACACCTAAAGCTTGAATTTCCTGCTGCACATCATTCAGTCGATCTTGTTTCATATCCACTAATGCAATATGTGCCCCTTCTTGCGCCAAGCGCAGGGCAATCCCACGGCCTATGCCTTGAGCTGCCCCAGTCACTAAAACGACTTTATTTTTTAATCCATTAACCATGTTCAACTCCTGTAAATGTAGAATTTCTACATATGAATCGCTCGTTGCATTGAAGCCAAAATAGATTCATGCATGGCTTCTGATAAGGTTGGATGTGGAAAAATCACTTGAGCTAAGCTTTCATCAGTTGCTTCTAGATATTTGGCAATCGCAAATCCTTGGATATGTTCGGTCACTTCATGACCGACCATATGTGCACCAAGTAATTCACCCGTTTCTGCATGTACCACCGTTTTAACGAAACCTGACGCATCTCCAATTGCCAAAGCTTTGCCGTTTGCAGTTAAAGAAAACTTACCAATACGTATAGGTAGATTCTTAGCTTTTGCTGCATTTTCCGTTAAACCAATACTCGCCACTTGTGGATGTGTAAAAATACAACCCGGTATCTGGCTACGATCCAGTGAATGTACGTTTGCTACACCAGCGATTTTCTCGACACATATCATGGCTTCATGGCTTGCTTTATGGGCAAGACACGGTGCACCAGCCACATCACCAATCGCATAAAACCCTGCTACGTTGGTTTTACAATAGTCATCAATTGTCACAAAACCTTGTGGATTGAGTTCTACACCTAAACGTTCTAATCCTAGCCCCGTGGTATTCGGCTGCACACCAATTGCTGAAAGCACTCGGTCAAAAACAATCGTTTGAACGTCATTTGCCGTTTCAATCACACAGTGAACTTGACCATTTTCAATTTGAATACTTTGAACGACAGCATCGGTTAAGACTTTCATTCCTTTTTGTTCAAATTGCTTTCTAACAAATTGAGCAACTTCGGCATCTTCAGTTGGTAAAATCTGCTTGGCTAAATCAATAAGGGTGACTTGACACCCCAAGTCTTGATAAAGACTAGCAAACTCACTACCAATTGCACCTGAACCTACAACCAGTAAACTTTTTGGTAAATCCTCTGGCACAAGCGCTTCTTTATAGCTCCAGACATATGTTCCATCGACAGGAAGTTGAGGAACATGTCGAGCTTTAGCTCCAGTTGCTAAGATGATATGTGGCGCACTTAAAGCCTGACTGTTACCTTGAGCATCTGTCACTTCAAGTTTTTCTTTAGCCGTAAGTTGAGCACGGCCATTAAAAACCGTCACCTGATTCTTTTTAAGTAAATAATCGATGCCTTGTACTAACTGAGCTGACACTTGTCGGCTATGTTGCACAAGCTTTTGTATATCAAAATCGAGTTGAGATACCTGAAAACCAAACTGTCCAGCATGTTTAAACTGAGTTGCAAGCTCTGCCCCTGCAAGCAAAGCTTTGGTTGGAATACAGCCCCAATTTAGGCAAATTCCGCCTAAATGTTGCTCTTCTACAATTGCGGTTTTTAATCCGAGCTGGGCTGCACGAATTGCAGCCACATACCCACCCGGTCCCGCGCCAATCACAATTAAATCAAATTGAGCTTCTGACATGCGGGTTCTCCTACACCAAAATTAAAGCAGGGTTTTCAACAAACTGCTTAAAGCTGGCCAAGAATTTCGCCCCAACTGCGCCATCAATGACACGGTGATCACATGACAACGTCGCTGTGACAATCTCACGAACCACTATATTGCCATTTTCAACAACAGCACGTGATTCAGAAGCGCCTAATGCCATAATTGCACCTTGCGGTGGATTAATAATGGCATCGAACTGTTTAATGCCTAACATTCCTAAATTTGAAATGCTAAAGCTCCCCCCCTGAAACTCGTCAGGTTGTAACTTGCCAGTCTTAGCACGGGTTGCCAAATCACGCATGTCATCAGAAATTTGTGCCAAAGATTTTTGATTCGCAGCTTTTACAATCGGTGTAATTAAACCGTTTGGAATCGCTACGGCCACCGAAATATCCGCTTGAGAGAACTGTAAAATTGATTGAGTCGCTTCATCAAATTGAACGTTTACCTCAGGTACTTTAATCAGTGCCGCAGCAGCTGCTTTAACTAGCATGTCATTAATAGAAAGTTTCACTTGTGGAACAGTCTCATTAATCTGCTTACGTAGTTTTTGCAAAGCTTCTACGTTGAGATCGACCACCAAGCGGAAATGCGGTGCATTACGTTTTGCAGCCTGTAACCGTGAAGCAATCGCTTTACGCATCCCATTCATCGCCACAGTCGTAACCGTCGATTGTGGTTGAGCAACAGCACATTGAGCAGATTGTTCATTTACCGAGGTTGGATTATTACGATAGTAAACTGCTTCAACATCTTCTTTACAGACGCGGCCACGAGTACCTGAAACACGGCAGTCATTTAGGTTAATGCCCCATTGTTTTGCTAAACGGCGTGCTACAGGTGTCGCTGAAACTTGACTATCGTCGGCAGTAGATTTAACTACTTTAACTTGAGTTTGCTGCTTAACATTAGGCCACTGACCACCAGCAGCTTGTACAGCTTTCTGGATGTCTTGAACACTAATACGTCCTTCACGGCCAGAACCTGTGACTTTTGCCAAGTTCACATTGTGCTTTTCTGCAAGCTTTAACGCATGCGGTGTTGCAAACAAATCATCAGATGTTTGATAACCTTGTAATGATTCCGGTACATCGTAGTCACCTTTAGCTACCTTTGCAGGAGCTGGAGCACTTGCAGCTACAGACTGTGGTTGTTCGGCTTTTTCAGCAACAGGTGCAGATGTTTCCGCTTTACTTTGTTCCGAAGATGCTTCAGGGGCCTTATCTGCTGAACCACCTAGTGATGCAATAAATTTTTCAATTTCTGCATCAGAAATTTCACTATCAGCACATACCGCAATAAGACCACCGACGGGTAAAGTATCCCCGTCTTTTGCTAAAATTTTACGGAGTGTTCCAGCAAAAGGCGCTTCTAATACATTGACGATTTTTGTGGTTTCAATTTCACAAATTTCATCGCCTTTATTAAAGCTATCGCCTTCTTTAATCAACCATTGGGCAATAGTACCTTCTTCCATGGATAATCCCCATTTCGGGATCTCCAGCGTTTTAATTTCGCTCATCCTAAGCCTCCAATGTTTTTCGCACAGCTTGCTCAATACGCTCTACACTTGGAATCCATTCTTTTTCTAAAACTGGAGAGAATGGAACAGGCGTATGTGGTGGCGTTACAAGTTCAACAGGTGCTTTCAAATAGTGGAAACCTTTCTGTGCAACTAGTGCAGCAACATCATGTCCAAAACCACAACGTGCAGCTGATTCATCCACAATAACCACACGTCCAGTCGACGCAACAGACTCTAAAATTCCTTCTTCATCCAGAGGTGAAATTGTACGAGGGTCGACCACTTCAACCGAAATACCATCTTTTGCCAATTTGTCTGCCACTTCATTAGCACGATGTACCATCAAGCCTAAAGCAATAATGGTCACGTCTGTCCCTTCACGGGTGTAATTTGCTACACCAAAAGGAATGGTATAGGCATCATCTGGAACTTCGCCTTTAATGTCATAGAGCATTTTATGCTCACAGAACACCACAGGGTCGTCATCACGAATGGCCTGAATTAATAGCCCTTTCACATCATATGGGCTAGATGGAACCACAACTTTTAAGCCTGGAACCGCGGCAAATACGTTATATGGTGACTGAGAATGCTGAGCTGCCGCAGAAAAACCTGCGCCAATCATGCCACGTACAACCATGGGTGCTTTTGCTTTTCCACCAAACATATAACGGAATTTAGCGGCTTGGTTATAGAGCATGTCATGACACACGCCATAGAAGTCCATAAACATTAAATCAGCAACAGGACGTAAACCTGTTGCAGCCGCACCGGCGGCCATACCGATAATTGCAGACTCGGTAATTGGTGTATCAATCACACGTTCTGAACCAAACTCCGTCCATAAACCTTTGGTTACACCAAGTACCCCACCGAAGCCTTCAAGCTCGTTCTCTTCGGTATTTTTACCGCCGTGCCCACCACGAACATCTTCACCAACAACAAATACGGTTGGATCACGACGCATTTCTGATTCAATGGCTTCTTTAATTGCATTACGAAAACTTTTATTTGGCATCTTTACTATTCCTTTAGTAAGAGACATAGACGTCAGTAAGGAGTTGTTCTGGTTTTGGGTATGCCGCAGCACGAGCTTTAGCAACGGCATCATCAACATTTGCCTTAGAAGATGCATCAATCTCGTCTAGTTTGGCTTCATCAATTTTGCCTTTGACTTTTTCGCGGAAAATTTTCAAAGGATCTTTATTTTCTTTGATGAACTCGACTTCTTCTTTAGAACGAATCAAGCCAGGGTCACCTTCGAAGTGGCCATAAAAACGGTTTGTAATGGTTTCAATCACACTCGGACCTTCACCACGACGTGCACGTTCAATAGCAGTTTGAGCGGCTTCATAAACGGCAAAGAAGTCTGTACCATCAACTTTAACTGCAGGTAAACCAAAACCTGCGGCACGACCAGCAATGTCTTTGCTTCCTACTGCGTAATCATGCCCTGTTCCTTCACCAAAGCCGTTATTTTCGAAAACGAAAATTACTGGAAGTTTAAGTACAACAGCCATATTCATCGCTTCAAAAGTAAGGCCTTGGTTTGAGCCACCGTCACCTGTAAAAGACAGTCCGACCCCACCAGTCTTTAAGGTTTTCGCTGTCAACGCCGCACCAATTGCTAAAGGAGGTCCACCACCCACAATCCCGTTGGCACCGAGCATACCTTTATCTAAATCGGCAATATGCATAGAACCGCCTTTTCCACGGCATAGCCCGTCATCTTTACCGAAAATTTCCAGCATCATGGCGTGAATGTCACAACCTTTTGCAATACAGTGTCCATGTCCACGGTGTGTTGAAGTGATATAGTCTTTGTCGGTTAAATTTTCGCAAATCCCGACTGCTACAGCTTCTTCACCACTGTATAAGTGAATAAAGCCAGGAATATCACCATTGGTATTTTCTTCGTGAAGTCGATCCTCAAATTCACGAATATCGCGCATGCGTTTATATGCTGCGAGTAATTGCTCTTCCGTTAATTGCATATCCTTTTCCTTTATTATCTTGATTATTAAAAATCAACCAAGTTTCAGCGAGAGTTATATATTTCGCTATAAATAATAAAGCTCAATTTAATTTAATATGCTATTAGACTAAAAATTTTTAAATGGTTCTTATGGATATTATTTTTTATTTTTCAAAAACTTGTACAGCAAAAATAAAATTAAAAAATTTTAATACATTTCATTGGCTTGTGAAACAAACCTTTAACCAACCTTTATTAATTTATAATATTAGCTGTGTACTACGCTCATTAATAAACTCTATGTCCTTTATTTAAATTATAAGGATTTTTATTATATAGAGTCTAGTTAAATATTATTTAATATAAAATGGAATTTTATATATGGACTTAAAAAGGCAAATAGAAACTGGTATTAAATTAAGAGGAGCGGATAAAGTTGCTCGCATTCCGATTAAAATTTTACCTACAGAAGAGTTACCGACTAAACCTGACTGGATTAGAGCCAAAATAACCGATTTTGAAGAAATTAACCGCATAAAAAATTTGCTACGCCAACAGAAGTTACACAGTGTTTGCGAAGAAGCGGCGTGTCCAAATTTACCGGAATGTTTTGGTGGAGGTACGGCAACATTTATGATTATGGGCGATATTTGTACTCGTCGCTGCCCATTTTGTGATGTCGCTCATGGTCGCCCAAAACCGCTAGATGAAGATGAACCTAAGCATTTGGCAGAAACAGTCGCAAATCTAAACTTAAAGTATGTCGTGATTACCTCTGTAGACCGCGACGATCTACATGATGGCGGTGCTGCACATTTTGTAAAGTGTATTGAAGAAATTAGAAAACATTGTCCAGAAACATTGATTGAGATTTTAGTACCAGATTTTCGCGGTCGTTTAGAGACAGCGCTTTCAACTCTAAGCTTATCTCCTCCAGATGTGTTTAACCATAATATTGAGACGGTTCCTCGTTTATATAAAGCGATGCGCCCCGGTTCAGATTATCAACATTCGCTTGAGTTACTTAAACGCTTTAAAGCATATTGTCCCGATATCAAAACCAAGTCTGGCCTGATGGTTGGATTAGGAGAAATAGAGGCTGAAGTGCTTGCCCTACTCAACGATTTAAAAGACTATCAAGTCGATCTTGTCACGATTGGTCAATATCTTCAGCCTTCAAAATCACATGCGCCTATTCATCGGTTTGTAAATTTACAAGAATTTGAACGATATACCCGACACGGTAAGCGATTAGGTTTTAAAAATATTTGGAGTGCACCTATGGTTCGTTCTAGCTATTTTGCTGATCGACAATATTTCGGAGAAGAAGTGCCAAAGCCTTTCAGCCGACAAGATGTCTTATCTTAATGATTAGGCAATTAACAAAACTTATCCAATAGGATAATGGTCAAGACTTATAAAATTATTTAAGGTAAGGAGATAACTAGGAAATAGTCACAATAAGAAAGTTATAACTGTTGAGCGGCTACGGATACGCCATTTCAATGATAAAGGAATTTCGATATGGATATGTCAGAACAATTATCATCGCCTTTAATAGACACTAGTCCGTCCTTATTTCGGTCGGAATCCTCATCTCATTCTAAACAATTAGGAAAAAAACCATCACTTGACCTTGAAGCAGCACCTTTGTTTGATCTGGGTGAGGAATGGGAACACTCATTATTTGGTCGTTCGATTCACGAGTGCCATCGCAACTTAATGCATATTGCCGAAGATGCCGATATGGCCATTGGTGTGACTGATCCTCATGGTACTCTACTTTGGACATGGAGTAGTCACCCTATGCGCTCATCGGCTGAGCAAGTACACTTTGTTGAAGGTGGTCAGTGGTCTACTCAGGCAGTAGGTCAAAACGCCATTGGTCTAGCATTAAATACACATTCTGCAAGCTGTGTTTACTCACATGAAAACCAAATGAATAGTGTCAGAGACTGGGTCTGTTATGCAGCACCGATTACCGATACAAATACAGGTCAGTTTTATGGAATTATGAATTTATCGACTAAATATCAAAAACATAATTCACTTGGAGTTTTAGCAGTAGAGCGTTGTGCTGACATTGTTAAACAAGCAATTCAGCTTCATCAGAAAAATATCTTATATATTAAAGCTTTCGGTACTCCTAAAGTTCAATATAACCAACACAGCCTTACATTGACTCAACGTCAAATTGAGATTCTGTGTATTTTAACTCTTTGTCCCGAAGGGATTAATCTTGAAGAACTTCACTATGCTCTATATGGTGATCGACCTGTAAGTACCACCACTTTAAAAGCAGAACTTTCTCAACTCAGAAACTTAATACCCGATGTTATCGAGTCACGACCATATAGACTTAACTGCGAAATTCAATGTGATTTTTTAATGGCCGAACAAGCCTTAAACCTTGGTTTTACATCAACTACGCTTACACTCTATAGAGGAAGTTTCTTAGCTAAATCAGAAAGTCCTTTTTTATGCGCATGGAGAGATTGTTTTGACGCTCGTTTGAGTCATGTGATTTATCAAATTGAAGATATTGATCAATTATTACGAGTGGTCAGTCGTGTACCAGACCGTGTAGATGCCGTTGAACGTTTACTTGAATTATTACCCGAAGAAACACCTTATCGAACTAAACTCTTAAAGTTGCTCGAATAAAATAAAAGGGAGAATATCCATACGATATTCTCCCTTTTTAAGGCTAGATCAAGCAGAGGCTTGAAGCTGTACCCTATAGCAGTCGTCCAAAGCTAATTCATAATATCGTAGCCCTTCTTCAGCAGCATGAAATGCTTTTTGCTGCCAGTCAGGACGGTCATTACATAAGCGTTTAATCAACTCCATAGCTTCATAAGGATGAAGATCATCGTAATGTGCATGAGCGCGCAACCAAGCTAAAGAACGTTTATCAATCGTGACTTCAGGATGATTAGTATAGGTATGAATACCTTTATACACCTGAATAGACCAATCTCCAGTTGCCCATTCAATCGCCAAATTTGTTGCAGCCAGACATTCTGCCAAATTGCCTCGATGACTCATATTCCATAGAAAATGGTTTACAGCATTCATAGCAGCGGGTGGTCGTACATGATCAAGTTCTTCAACTGTTAAGCCAAAACCTCCAGCCCAATCGCGATACCATTTTAAGTGTCGCTCTTCTACCTTAATATTTTGAATTAACCAATCTCGCGCTTCAGTAACTCCCGGTTCAGAAAATCCAGTCGCTTTCCCCAATGCTCCAGCCATATATGACGGGAAATGGGCGACTAATGGATAGAAATTAAGTAGAGCATAACGGAAACTATCTAGGCTCAATCCCCCATTGGCCATTTCCGTAAAAAACGGATGTTTACTCACCCGTTCTTTAGCTGGTAACAGGTCGTCCCAGAACCGTTGTGACCATCCATTATGCGGCGTAATTTCTAAATTCATTCCATATTGATTTAGAGCAGTCATTGCTAATTTTCCTATTTATATGACAGCAATCATCTGTATTTCACACTATAAGTCTATCCGAAAATGATAAAGATACAATCGTTAATCGACCATTTGTAACTTTTTTCGATGGATTGGAGAACTTTAGATAATTATTAGGCTAATCATTGAAATGTCGTGATTTTTATCACATTTAACATAGATAAAAATCATTACTTTTTTAAAAAATCTGTATTATTATTTTGAATAAACCACACATTATATAATCAATATTTTTAGATGGAACTTTACTTAAAATAAGTCTCATTTTATGACAACTTCCAATATAGAGAGCATTAATTATGAAGTTGCAGGGTTCCAATATATTGGGACAGGAACAAATAGATTTATTAACCACACGAGGATTAAACTTTGTATGGTTTCCAAAGCAGCTTGAAACGATTTATCGTTTTCAATACCAAAACGGTGCTGCCTATGAGTTCCGCTATAGAGCGCCTATTATTTTAATATTATATATATTTTTAAGCTTTGGTATATATCAAGTTTTACCAAGTGAACAAGTTTTATCCTGGTTTAGCTATTATTCTTGGGTTGGTGTAATTGTTCTTATCGCTTGGATTTTATCATTTATTAAAAAATTAAATCAGTATTTTGATTATTATGTAGGAGTTGGCTCGGCTTTAGCGGTAGCAATTACTTTTATTTTAATTAACGTTATTGAGAATGGACAAGATAATGTTCTTTTTCATGCTGCCATGATGTATGCAATCGTTATTATTTATGGTGCTGTTGGTATGCGCTTTTATACCGCCATATTTGCTGGATGGATGGGAGGACTAGTTGGAATTTTAGTAAGTAACTACTTAAATGGTGTGATCGACTGGACGTTCTTAAACCGAACTTACACTTTTAGTAGTTTTTTGGGAATGACCCTCGCCTATGCAACGGACCGTCAACATCGAGAAAACTATTTACAAAACTGTATGATTGAGCTGAACCGCATTGAGCTCATGCAACAAGCGCAGCAGTTATCCTTACTTTCTCAGCAAGATGCACTTACTGGTTTAGCCAATCGACGTTATCTAGATGAAACCTTGGATAATGAATGGCGCCGTGCATTACGACATGAAACCCCACTCACTATTATGATGGTCGATATCGATTATTTTAAAGCCTACAATGATACGCTAGGACATCTCAAAGGTGATGAATGTTTAAAAGAAATCGCAATTGCTATTTCTTCTATTGCTGCTCGTAGTGGTGATTTAGTTGCTCGTTATGGTGGTGAAGAGTTTTTACTACTATTCCCAATGACAAATTCTCAGCAAGCTTTGATACAAGTCGAACGTTTAATGAATGCGATTAATAAAATTGCGATTAAACACCCATGTAGTGATGTTTCACCACAAGTCACTATTAGCGTTGGAGTAGCAACCACAATTCCACGTCTAAACGATTCTATTTCTGCTTTTGTGGCACGAGCTGATCATGCATTATATAAAGCAAAAACCAATGGACGTAATCAATATAAGATTGCTGTAAATGAAGAACAAATTGTAGATTTAACTTAATAATGGCAAATAACAATTGAGGATAACTTTTGGCTAGTGATTACATTATTTTTTTTTGATATTAATCTTTTGAATTAAAATAATGAAAGAATTCTCTATTTAGCTTTTCCATCCGTGGTAAAGCTAAAATGTAATCTAGATTTAATATGTACTAAATATTGTTGTTTAGTTCCTAATATTAAATTAAGAATGATTTAGTTAAGATTAATACATACCTACTCTAAGCTAAAAAAATCAAGTTCATCAGAATTCTCCTTTTAACTTCTTCCAAAGTTTATTTATAAAATAGAGCAATAAGTTTTGCTCCATTCTAGGAGGGGCTGTCTGAACAATTTCATTTGAAAATGGCAATATCGAGACAATATTCTCATGTATCGTTTCATAGTTCGGATAAGCCTCTTTTTTAATAATCTCTATAATTTTTTGTATTTCATCTACAGATAAGTTCAAGAATTTTTTAATTTCTTGGACTGTTTTTGATTCAATAGATAATAAAGCACAAACTCTAGTGACATTAACAATCTGCTCTGCATGAATATTTTTAAAGTTTGGATAACAAACAAGTTTATATAGAATTTTTGTCTCAAACGGATCTGTAGCGGTTATATTTTCTATTCGTTCTCGATAAGATTTTTTAAAATATTCATTATTTTCAATTTCTAATAAAATTTTTAATAGTTCCTGATACCTTAAGGGTCTCTTTAGACCATATTGATAACCTTTTAAAAGCTCAGGATTATTACTTAATACAATTTTAATTTTTTTAGGAATAAGAATATTTGTATAGCCGCTATCTAAATCAATAATATATATATCTGGATTATCATCACTATATATCCAGTTTTCAGATAGCTGAGACGATAAAGATAAGTCATGAATAACTTTTATCATTGCCTCTAAGTTTTTAGGCAATAGTTTATCCTTTGACATACAGCCAATTCTATATGTACATTGATTCATTGATATTTCCCCAATTTCAATGATGACTTTGAAAATTATTTGTTTAAAGTAATAAAATTTAAATATGTAATAAACTTATATAAAACTAATTTTAATAAAATTAGTTTTAGGATATAAATATCTTGTGCAAGTATAAAAATTAATAAGATTTTAATTTTTTACTTAAGCAGATAAATATATTCAGAAATAAATCGCGGGTATTATATTTATATAGAGATTATAAGACAAGGAAATAATTTAAAATTTAATAGAGCCGAATATGATAAAAAATTAAAGCCCCCCAAGTTTAAGTTAAATATGGGGGCTTAATTTACTATAGTCAAAATTATGACTATGGTTCAATTGGTGCAAACGGTGGAACAACATCTGCATTTTGTGCACGATGGCGTAGGAAGTGATCCATTAGGACAATAGCCAACATTGCTTCTGCAATTGGAGTTGCTCGTACACCTACACATGGGTCATGACGACCTTTAGTTAACACATCAGTATCTTCACGGCTTAAATTAATCGTTTTACCTGGCGTTGTAATACTTGCAGTAGGCTTTAATGCAATAGCGACTCGAATGGTTTGACCACTCGAAATACCGCCTAAAATACCGCCTGCATGGTTCGCTAAGAAGCCATTACTCGTCAACTCATCACGTGTTTCATGACCAAACTGCCCAGCAACTGCGAAACCATCCCCGATTTCAACACCTTTAACCGCATTAATGCTCATCATGGCATGAGCAATGTCAGCATCTAGACGGTCAAAAACAGGTTCACCCCAACCTACAGGAACTTTTTCAGCTAAAATTTCTAGCTTAGCCCCGCAGCTTGTGCCTTGTTCACGCAAAGACGTAACCAATGCTTCAAAACGAGGAACAGCATTTACATCGCCACAGAAAAATGGATTATTTGGAACTTCATTCCAATCCAGTTTTTCAGCAACTTCATTACCAATTTGTGTGACATGACCGCGAATCAATACACCAAATTTTTCTGCTAAATATTTTTTAGCAATAGCACCCGCTGCAACACGCATAGCAGTTTCACGTGCACTCGAACGACCGCCACCACGGTAATCACGGAAACCATACTTTTGTGTATAGGTGTAGTCCGCATGACCCGGTCTAAAAGTCTGAGCAATATTGCCGTAATCTTTCGATTTTTGGTCAGTATTACGAATAAGTAAACCAATTGGCGTACCAGTAGTTTTACCCTCAAACACACCAGAAATAATTTCAACCTGATCAGGTTCTTTGCGCTGGGTCGCAAATTTTGATGTACCCGGCTTGCGGCGGTCCAGATCTTTTTGTAGATCTTCTTCGGTTAACTCAAGACCAGGTGGCACACCATCAACAATTGCCATTAAGCCAACGCCATGAGACTCGCCACATGTCGTTACACGAAAGAGTTGTCCAATACTGTTCCCTGCCATATGTACAACTCCTTATGCTTGTTGCTGTTCAAATAATTTTCTATAACGACGACATTGTTCTGCGGTTAAAGCAAAAATGCCAGAACCACCTTTTTGGAAAGTAAGCCAGTTGAAATCAATCGTATTGAAGTTTTGGCGCATAGCCCATTCAGAATTACCCACTTCAATGACAATTAAACCATCTTCAGTTAAATAATCTGCCGCTTGAGCAAGCATTTTACGCACTAGATCTAAACCGTCTTGACCTGCTGCCAATGCAAGCTCAGGTTCGTGTAAAAACTCTTCCGGTAAGTCAGCCATATCTTCGGCATCAACGTACGGAGGATTACTTACAATTAAATCGTACTGGTTTTCAGCTGGAATCTTGGCAAATAAATCAGATTCAAGTAACGCAACTTGATATTGCTTATTGTGGTGTTCAACATTAATCGATGCTACTTCTAAGGCTTCTTTAGAGATGTCCGTTGCATCCACTTCCGCATCTGGATATGCATAAGCCAAAGCAACAGCAATACAACCAGAACCTGTACACATATCTAAAATACGCTGTGGAGTTTTAGGTTTTGCATTTTCTGGCAGGTTATTAAGTGCTTCACGCATTTGACCATTTTCATCTAAGCAATATGGTGCAAAGCGCTGTTCAATTAATTCAGCAATTGGTGAACGCGGAATAAGTACGCGCTCATCCACATAAAATGGCTTATTAAAGAAGTAAGCTAAATTTAATAAATAAGAAGTCGGAATACGGTCATTAATACGACGTTCTAACAAACTTAAGAATTCTGCTTTTTCACTTGGCAAAAGCTTAGCATCTAAAATCTCTGAGTCTGCTGACCATTCAAGAGATAAGGTTTGTAAAACTAATGCAGAACTTTCTGCAAAATAATCTTCAGTACCTTGTCCTAAATGTGCATCATGTTGACGTAATGCTGATACCCCAAAGCGAATAAAATCTCGAATTGTAGATAAATTTTCAGCAGCTTCCTGTAAATGTTCAGGGCTAATCGTCGGTCGCTCCACTTAGGCGTCTCCAAAGGCAAATTTTGCAAAGTGACTATTCTACTGAGTGAGACAAAGCAACGCAACGCTTTGCCTTATGAAGCAGTGTTTTACACACCTATCTCTAACAATCACAGCTTAAAATCAGAATACTTTGTTTTAATTAAGAAATAATGAACTTTTAACCAGGTATAGATTTCGCCTATGAAATAAAAAAGCGGTCTTTGAAGTTTGACCGCTTTTTATGTTTAGTTGGTTTAAAGCTTAAGTTTTTCTGCCACATAATCCGAATCTTTGTCTCCACGACCAGAAAGATTAACCACAATCATGGTTTCTTTCGACAGCTTTGGTGCTTCTCGTATTGCCCATGCAACAGCGTGTGAACTTTCAAGTGCGGGAACAATTCCCTCTACACGAGATAAGGTCATAAAAGCATCCAAACATTCTTGGTCAGTTGCAGTGCTATATTCCACACGGCCTAAATCTTTTAAGAAACTATGCTGTGGCCCAACACCAGGATAGTCCAATCCTGAAGCAATAGAATGCACGGGTAACGGTTCACCAGCTTCATTTTCAAGCACGTAACACGCCATACCATGAATTTGACTTGGTTTACCTAAGGTTAAAGTTGCCGAATGCATGTTAGTTTCTAAACCATGTCCTGCTGGTTCAACCCCAACCAATTTCACATCCGAATCATTTAGAAATACTGTAAAGGCACCGATTGCATTTGAACCACCACCAACACATGCGACAACATAATCTGGGTTTTTACCAAAACGATGATGCGTCTGCTCTTTAATTTCATTACCAATAATCGATTGAAAATCTCGAACCATTTTTGGAAATGGATGTGGTCCAACCACAGAACCAATTGCATAAATAAAGTTTTTAGGGTCTTTTAAATATTCTTCAAAAGCGCTATCAACTGCATCTTTTAAGGTTGCTGTACCACGTGTTACTGAAACTAAATGAGCACCCAAAATTTTCATTTTGACCACATTAGGGTGTTCTTTTTCAATATCTACTTGACCCATGTGAATTTCACATGGAATACCAACTAAAGCACAAGCGGTTGCCAAAGCGACCCCATGCTGACCAGCACCTGTTTCAGCAATAACTTTCTTTTTGCCCATATATTTAGCAAGTAAAGCTTCACCTAAGCAGTGATTAATTTTGTGAGCGCCCGTGTGGTTCAAATCTTCACGTTTTAAGTAAATTTGTGCGCCACCTAACTGTTCAGATAGACGCTTCACATGAAATAACGGACTTGGACGACCTACATAATTTGAAAAGAGGTCCGATAATTCATTTTGAAATTCTGGTGTATGTCGAATTTCTTCATAAGCAACATTAATTTCATCCATTGCTTCTTTTAAATGCGGAGGAATAAATTGGCCTCCATATTCACCAAAAAATCCCTGTTCATTTGGCAAAGCAATACCATTAATTTGATGTTGCATATCATCCCTCTTTTTAAATTATTAAAGTTATCAAATTTATCGAGAAAGGTAGCGTGTTAAGTCCTCAATGCCTTTTAAGGTCATTGGATACATATGGTTTTCAAAAATCTCTTTAATCCAACCAATGGTTTGAGTGTAATGCCAATACCCTTCAGTTTCAGGGTTTAACCATGCTGTTTTATCAAAATGTTGACGTAGGCGACGTAACCAAACCTCACCTGTTTCATCATTCATATATTCAACCGAGCCACCTACCGATTTCAGCTCATACGGTGCCATACTGGCATCACCCACCACAATTACACGATAGTCGCGTCCGTAAGTATGGAACAGATCCCATGTATTCATGCGGGTTGCTGTTCTTCGGTAGTTATCTTTCCAAACATAGTCATAAAGACAGTTATGGAAATAAAAGTATTCAAGCGTTTTGAATTCGGTTTTAGCTGCGCTGAAAAGCTTTTCACATTGGGCAATGTGTGCATCCATCGAACCACCCACATCAAACAACATGAGTACTTTGATTCGATTGCGACGCTCTGGCACCATCTGAACATCCAAGATACCTTGTTTGGCTGTTTCTCGAATAGTTCCATCAACGTCTAACTCTTCAGCTGCGCCTTGGCGAGCAAATTTGCGTAAACGTCGTAACGCAATTTGCATCTGACGAGTTCCAAGAACTTGGTCATCATCTAGATTTTGGTATTTCCGCTGTTCCCAGACTTTAACCGCCGAACGTTTACGCCCCGGCCCACCAATTCTGACGCCTTCTGGATGGTCACCAAAAGCTCCAAAAGGTGAAGTTCCACCTGTGCCAACCATACGGTTACCACCTTGGTGTTTCTTATGCTGTTCGCGTAAACGCTCTTCTAGCATTTTCATCAGTTCTTCTAAAGAACCTGCTTTTTGAAGTTCAGCTCTTTGCTCTGGTGTTAAATGCTTTTCGAGAAGTTCTAAATCGAACCAGTCTTTTGGTAATTTATGAACTTGCTTAAGCAACTCATCGATATCAAAAGTTTCAATGCCATCAAAGTAATCTTTCATGGCACGATCAAACTTATCAAAAAATCGCTCATCTTTAACTAAAATAGTTTTAGCAAGCTGATAGAACTCTTCTTGGTCGGCAAAAACCAAACCTTCACTCACCGCACGGTTTAGATCAATGAGTTCACGAGTGGTAACTGGAACACCATATTTACGTAAGGTGTAAAATAACCGCACAAACATGGGTTACTCCCTCCCTTAACGTCGAGACATGAAAGCCAAGCGTTCGAGAAGTTGTACATCTTGCTCGTTTTTGATGAGAGCACCATATAAAGGTGGAATAGCTTTAGAGGTATCTCGATTACGTAATACATCTTCAGGCATATCATCTGCCATGAGTAAGCTTAACCAATCAATTAACTCAGAGGTTGATGGTGGTTTCTTTAAATTAGGAATTTCACGTAGTTTAAAGAAAACCTGTAAAGCTTCGTTTACTAGTGTGGCAGAGATATTTGGGAAATGAACCGCAATGATTTCTCGCATTGTGGCTTCATCTGGAAACTCAATATAGTGGAAGAAGCAACGACGCAAGAATGCATCCGGTAATTCTTTTTCATTATTTGAAGTAATAATTACAATTGGGCGTTGCGTTGCCGTAATTGTTTCATTCGTTTCGTAAACATAAAAAGACATTTTATCGAGTTCATGCAACAAGTCATTTGGAAACTCGATATCGGCCTTATCAATTTCATCAATTAATAATACGCAACGCTCTTCACTGGTGAAAGCTTCCCACAATTTACCGGGTTTAATGTAGTTCTTAATATCGTAAACTCGGTCATCACCTAACTGGCTATCTCTTAAACGAGAAACTGCATCATATTCATACAACCCTTGCTGTGCTTTAGTTGTAGATTTGATATGCCAAGTAATCAGTTTTAAACCTAAACTTTGTGCTACTTGTTCAGCAAGTAAAGTTTTACCCGTGCCCGGTTCACCCTTAATCAGTAAAGGCTTTTGCAAAGCACGAGCTGCTTTTACAGCAAGCTTAAGACTATCAGTCGCGATATATTGATCTGTACCGGTAAAATGTTGGGTATCAGCAGACATGTAAAGACCTTATTTTTCTATTTCAATGGTTAGATGGAACGCATGCTTTTGTTTGTTGAATATTTTGACCAACAATATCCAATCACCAAACCTAGACCAACTACAAACAGAATTAAAGATAAATTTGACCAAATTAACGGACTATCTTTAGTTAAAATACCAAAAAGAAGTCCAAAAATAGCAGGTGCTACAGATGCATTCGGTCCTTCAGACACTGTTGGTGTAACTAAAATAGCAAATACAATCAACCAGCTAATTGCACCAAAAGTGGTAGGAAGACGGCGCATTAATCGCCACCAACACCACAAAGCAATAATAGCGCCTATTCCATAAGCTGTTAAAGCAATAACACCTTCAGGAATAACATCCAAAAAAGAGAATAACTGATTCATTATTCCTGTTTGATCTTCACGCACCACGTAAGCCCTCTGGTTCAACTGCATTCGGGTTAATTAACCCTTCTGGCGGCATCTGAATAAAGAAACCTTTTGTTTGTAATGAGTCTAAAACATGTAAAACATTAACACGCGCCAATTTACGTGTTGGAGCCAACTCTAAATGCATGACAAACGTTGCACGACCAAACGCTTGTAAAACAGCTTCAGGAACATTTTCAAACGGATCAGCTTGTTCCGTATTGTCAGGATAGTTTGGACGAGCAATATACATGTACATTTCATCTTTTTTGCTCGATCTATAAATATCACAGTGCATTTCAAATCAACTCTTGAACTAAGGACAGCATACATGAAAAAAAACGACACACACACGCAGGTTTGTTTACGCATCAGTCGTTTTTTTAATTCTTGAGAAATATTAACCTACAACATTGATTAAGGTCGATAATAACTTTGTTCCAAACAGGAGTTAGATTTCATAAAAACAATATAAGTTTTTGATTTTAAATATTAAAATACAAAATCTATTTTATTAAAATAAAAGCAGTTCTTGGATTTTAAAAAAGTATTCATCATCAAAGATTTGATAATAGTGTTCTTGCAAGATTTATACTTAAGCTATCAAAATAATAAATTTCTTTTTCACCTATTTAAGAATACACACTTGAGTAAAACTTTTAACTACTTCACTACACATCACCAGACGTTACTTAACTCGTTTAATAGCGAGATATGTTTCAATAATAAGTATCTTGTTCATAGATATGGTGGAGGATGAACTTATGCCTCGTGGTGATAAAACTGCTTATACAGCAAAGCAAAAACGTCAGGCCAAACATATTGTTGAGAGTGAAGTAGATAGAGGCCATTCTCAAGAAGAAGCCGAACGAATTGCATGGTCTACCGTCAACAAACAAGATGGTGGCGGTAAGAAAAAGTCCCATTAATATATAAAAATAAATACTTCTTTAGCCAAACTAAAGAAGTATTTTTTATTTAAAGACGTTTTAATTTTTTTCTAGAAGACGCGAGAGCTTTTTATATAGTCATCGCTTACTTGATTTAAGGCACTCAAAATAGCGCTATCATCTTGACTTAATAAAGCCTCATTAAGACTTTCCATATAAGCGATGAGTTGGGTTTTAGAAGTATGGGCAAATTCGGTCGTTACAGCTTCATCTTCATATAAGATTACATAACTACGTGCGAAACCGTAGATTAGGTAAACTGCTGCTTTTTCTTTTGTATCTTGAGATTCTTTAAGAGACTGCTCACATGCATTTTTTAAGTCTTTAAATGCATTTGTACCAGTAGATTGATTTTTGAAAGATAAAAGTATTGTTTGGAAGTTCATATCCATATTCCACTTAAAAAGTAAAGCTACAGAACAAGATAGAATCTGTCAAATAATATCCTGATTAATATAAATTTAATTGTAAATAAATTTATATTTAACTTCATTTAAATCACGGAAAAATATACAGTAAAAAACCACTCTTTTTTAAGAGTGGTTTAGTTAAAACAATCACTCATTAGAAGCTTATTTCAATTGTAATCGTAGTACCGGAGTGCTCAATATCAGTTGATACATTAAAACCTCTGCTTCTAAGCTCCTCTTCAACCAGTGTAAGATGATCAGGGCTTATAGCATCAACAGGAAACCAGAAAGTTGCTTTTCGTTTCCCCTCCTTAGATTCAGACTCAGTACCAGTTAAAATTTTTTCCAATATGACGTCTTGATTTATTTTAAAGTTTTTAGCGTTTTGACGAGCTTGTTCAGCATTAAAGTTGTTAAGCATATTTATCTCTCTAATTATTAATCTATATAATTTTATAGCATAAAAAGGCTATATAAGTTTTAGTGTTGTGTAGTTAAAACTAATCAGAGATATAAGTTTATTGATTGAATAAACTTTCTACCCATTCGATAAATTTTCTGGCATTTCTATTTTTAAGATCTTCCTTATTTGGAATGTAGTAACATAGCTTTGATTGAACGGCTTTAGTTTTAAACTCCTGTAAAAGATTCGCCTTAACAAACCTATGGATAAGTGTAGTAGAGCAAAATACTAATCCATTGGCAGATAAAGCCTCGTGTATCCCAAAAATTTCCTGATCAAATTTCTTAATCGTCACCCTATCTTGGTTCCATTCATTTTCCTCAAGCCAAGCCTCTAGTGGTGGGCTTGGTAACGCCTTATTTTTCCATTCTGTCGTAAATAAAGTTATTGGTTCACTAGAACATTTAAGCGGATCAAGTTTGGATGTACCAAATACATTAAAAGACTCATATTTAACGATATCTTGAGACTGGACCAATGATACGTCGCCATATCGAATAGGTAATGTATATAAGTGATTATCTAAAGTTTCACCAGTAGAAAACTCAACTGATATATCGGGATACAATTGATAAAATTCATTTATTGAAGGAATTAGCAGCATTGCAGCTAGTGAAGACGTACTAGCGACTCTCACTACGTTTCCATTTACTGTTATTTCATCTAGTGCATCTTCAATCTTACGAAACCCCTCAGAAATTGCTGCAGCAAGTCTTTGCCCTGTCGTTGTAAGCGTTATTTTCCTTACCTGTCGATGAAATAAATCAACATTTAATCTGCTTTCTAGATTCGCAACATGATGTGAAATTGCAGTCGGTGTAAGCGAAAGTTCTTCAGCAGCCAACTTAAAACTACCCAATCGAGCGGCTGATTCAAATGCTTTAAGTGCTTGCAAAGAAACTTGCATGCTTCCTCCCCATTTACATTTATGAATGAATTAAAATCATCTATAAATGTAATTTTCTCGTTTGTCTACTTATGTTTTAAAACTCAAAATAAATTAAATCCTAACTTTTTTGAAATTAATGATGAGTAAAATATTACATATAGATGCTAGTGTCAGAGCTGCGATTAACCCCAACCCAAATCACAATTCTATTTCAAAAAATATTGCCAGTCGGTTGATCAACTCTTGGAAACAACAATTGCCTATAGATGAGTATATCTATCGTGACGTAGGAATGAATCCACCACCCTTTATTAATCAAAATTGGATTGATGCTGTATTCACACCTGAAGATAAAAGAACTCAAGCTCAATGTGATGTTTTATCTATATCAGATCAATTAATAGCAGAAGTTTCGAGCTCAGATATTCTTGTAATTTCTTCACCTATGTACAATTACGGCATGCCTGCTCAACTGAAAGCATGGTTTGATCAAATTATTCGTATCAATAAAACCTTTGATTTTGACCTAGCTCGTGGAGACTTTCCCTTACAACCTCTTTTAGCTGGAAAAATTTTAATTATTATCACTTCCAGCGGTGAATTTGGGTTTGAGAAAGATGGGATTCGGCATGATATGAGTCATCTTGTACCCCATATTCGTACACTGAGCAAATATTTAGGCGTAGAAAAAATTTATGAAATTACTTCTGAGTATCAAGAGTTTGGAGATCATAGGCATATAGAATCATTGGAAAATGCTTTTCAAAAAGCTGAAGAAGTTGTTTCTAAACTTGCTGATTCATTTAGATAATATCTGTAGATTTTAATACTCATTTTTAAATTTCATAAATTAAGTCACTTTAACTAAGCCATATCATTAAAAATAAAAAAGCCTACCCAATTGGGTAGGCTTTTCATTTCTGCACCGAAACAAACTTATAGTTATATATTATATAAATTGAAGTTGTTTTTCTTAAATCCAAGAATATACAGACCTGTATGTTTAATCAATTGAATTTTTCTCATTATATAAGTTAATTTAATTCATTATTGAAATTTCAAATTATATTTACTTTATTACATTATTTTATGAATTTTATTAGATTAAATAACTATTTAGATAAACTACATAAAAATCTATTTTTTGTATACTTAGATATTATAATTAGCTCATTTTAAATAGTAATTAATTAAAAATTTAACAGAATGGTTATGCTTTAGTTAAAAAGGCTCATCATATGATGAGCCTTTAAATTTCTAATTATTTATTGCATTTTAAATAGATAAACTTTGTTTTTCTTCTTGAAACAATTGGATTAATGGTTGCGTTAATAACTCATAACGCCATCCTAACAGATAGTCGGGTAAATCCTGTTCATCCCCTTGAGACAGAACATGTTGATGAATGGCGTTTAACCATTTTTTTCTCAGCAACACTTCTTTAGGAATAGAAGTCTCATTTATTGCATGAGCAAGCACCATATCCATTTTATTTAAAGTCTCTTTAGACGTAATCTTAAATGGTTTTGCAATCTTTGATGGCCATTTGCTTTCGACTGGCAAATCTTTAAGAAGTTCTAAAATCGTTTTGCCGTACTCGCGAACCACATTTGGACGAATATCTTTCACTTGCGACAGTTGAAAGCTATTGCGTGGGTTCTTTTCAACCATATCAATCATAGTTGAGTTTCTAAGAATAAAACTACGTGGCTGATTCGTTGCTTTCACAATGTATTCACGCCATTCGCTTAAATTTTGTAGCTGCATTAGCTGACGACGTGAGTGACGATAATTTCCCACATCGGTATATAGTAATTCGGTAGGTGTTTCACTAATGATTTCTTTAGTTAGACTACTACAGTCCTCAAGAACATAGTTATAAAGCCCTTTTTGCTTAAGCTGTTCTTGAATATGGTGAGCTAACTTCATTATATATAGAACATCATTTGCCGCATAACAAAGTTGTTGAGGAGATAAAGGTCTAGCTAACCAATCAGATCTGGTTTGATCTTTTTCAATGTCAATATCGAGACAAAGCTTCAAAGCACCTTGGTAACTCACTTGCAGGCCATGACCTAAAAAAGAAAGACCCACTTGAGTATCAAACACATTAAGCAAATCTTCTTGATCAGCGTAATGATAGATTAAATCAATATCTTCTCCACATGCATGAAAAATATTTTGCTGCGCGAGGAAAATCTTTTTCCAAAACTGACTTAGATCTAATGAAACACCATCCAACAGATAGACATCACCATTTACATTGACTTGGCATACTCCAAGTTTAGGCCAGAGTGTGTCAACCTTAATAAATTCTGTATCAAGTCCATATATTGAACATTGATCCATTTTTTGAAGAACATCAACCAATTGGGTTTGCTGTTGGATAAACTGAAACATGCTTTCTCAAGTATTGCAAAGAGTGCTTTAAACTCTGGTATATATAACATAGAAGCAGAAAAATACCACTTAAACCTTTATGAATACTCTATTTTTGAACAATTTTTCGAAAATAGATAATTTTTTGATCTTTTATTTGTACTTTTTAAATTTATCTCCAAATGTTCTTTATTTAAAATTTATAAGATCTTTTTCATTCTTATATTCATATTTTATTTAAACTATCTTTAATAATAAAAGACAGAATAATATTTATGTTTAATAACTGAATTTAATTAATAAATTTAATCAAATTGATAGTACATTCATTAATGAAATAAGCATCGGAATGCTTATTTCATTCTCATGCGGTTATGCACTGCCTGACTTAAAGTATGGCTATCTACGTATTCGAGTTCACCACCCTGAGGTACACCTTGAGCAATACGCGTCATTTGTATTGGTAAATGTTTAGTCGCCTCTACCAAATAATGGGCCGTCGCTTGTCCTTCTACCGTCGCATTGGTTGCCAAAATGACTTCTTCAATAGTACCTTGGCTTAGACGCTGAATGAGATAAGGAATACCAATTTCTTCTGGACCAATACCATCTAATGGAGAAAGATGGCCACCTAAAACATGGTATTTTCCACGAAAGCTACCGCTTTGCTCAATCGCCATCACATCCGCTGGTGATTCAACCACACACAATAACTGATCATCTCTGTCAGTTGAGGCGCAAATATCACAAATTTCATGTTCAGTCAGAGAATGGCAGACACTACATTCATGTATATAACTTGAAGCCTCATGTAAAGCATGCGCTAATGCAAATGCCCCTTCTCGGTTTTTCATCAAAAGATGTAAAGCCATACGTTGAGCCGACTTCGGACCAACGCTTGGCAATATACGTAAAGCTTGAACGAGTTGTTCAAATCTATCGCTAAACACTGAATTTCCTTAGAACATGCCCGCTAAGCCAGGTGGTAAACCCATACCAGAATTTGCTTTTTGCATTTTTTCTTCAGAAATCACTTCGGCTTGACGCACAGCATCATTTACTGCAGCAGCAATTAAGTCTTCAATCATGTCTGGTTCATCTTGAAGTAATTCTGGATTAATTTCGATACGTTTTACGATATAACGGCCAGTCATTGTAACTTTAACTAAACCACCGCCCGCTTCAGCGTGTACTTCAGTTTGAGCAAGCTCTTCTTTAGCCTTTTTTATATTTGATTCCATATCTTTTTGCATGCGCTGCGCTTGCTGCATAAGCATATTGATATTCATAAACCTAACTCCGTATCTCTATCAAATATTTCAAGTAATATTGATAGTCACATAACACTGCAAAACTTAAACTCTTTCTACTCCCCTATAGATCATCAAGATCATTGAGGTTAGTACGTTTAAATCAAAATTAATCCGTAATTCTGACACAATAAATCAATGTTTTCTATTGGTATCTATGAAACTATTTTCTATGGTCAATCCACTATAAAGCTTTTATGTAGAAAACTTTTGATGAGTAGAAAAAAGTAAAATTTAGAAAAGTTACTGGGCAGCCTGTAGACTTTTATTGTTTGTTTTATATTCACTTAAGGGAACTTTCTTGAACGAACTATTGGCTTTTTCTATTGAAAGATCAGCATCTTGAACAGATTTGTTTGCATCATTAATTAATAATACAGTTTCACTCATCTGTGTTGGTTCATCTTTTTGGGCAAATACTCTATAGCCAACCAGACCAATTGCCCCTATCGTAACTAAAATAATTATTGGTTTAAGCATGACTAAAGACTCTCTTTGTTATTTTTATTAAATTTAGAACTTTTATACGTTGAAATTTTAGACTGATTTATAACAAAACGTAGACTTTTTATTGCTATTGTTGTTTATAAGTAACAAAAAAAGCCACATTAAAATCTATGTGGCTTTTCCATAACAAACATAACTTAATTAGATTAAATCTAACCCACGCGAGATATCGCCAATAATATCATTAATATCTTCTAGACCAACAGAAACACGAATTAGACCTTCTTGAATACCAGCTGCTTCTTTTGCTTCAACAGAAAGTTTGCCATGAGTTGTGGTTGCTGGATGGGTAATCGTCGATTTCACATCACCTAGATTACCTGTAATCGAGATAAACTTAGTATTATCAATAACCTTCCACGCACCTTCACGCTCGCCTTTAACAACGAAGGATACAATACCGCCAAAGCCATTTTGTTGTTTAGCAGCAAGTTCATGACCTTCATGAGCAGGTAAACCAGCGTAGTAAACCTTCTCTACCTTTTCATGAGTAGATAACCATTCTGCAAGAATTTGAGCACTCTCACAGTGTGCTTTCATACGTAAACGTAAAGTTTCTAGACCTTTTAAGAAAACCCATGCATTAAATGGGCTCATTGATGGTCCAAGCGTACGAACAACACCAAAAACTTCTTCTAACAACTGATGATTACCAACAACAGCACCACCTAATGCACGGCCTTGGCCATCTAAGTATTTAGTCGCAGAGTAAATCACAAGATCCGCACCAAACTTGATTGGTTGCTGCAAAACAGGTGTACAGAAACTGTTATCAACCGCAAGTAATGCACCATTCGCATGGGCGATATCTGCTAACGCTTGTATATCTGCAATCTCAGCTAAAGGGTTAGACGGTGACTCAACAAAGAAAAGTTTGGTTTCAGGACGTACAGCATTTTTCCATTCGTCTAAATCACATAAATCAACAAATGTAATGTCTACACCAAACTTGGCAATATATTTTTCAAACAAAGCAACAACTGAACCAAAAACTGCTCTTGAGCAAATAACATGATCACCCGCTTTTAGATATGCCATAGCAACTGACAAGATTGCGCCCATTCCAGAGCTCGTCGCTACAGCTCGTTCAGCACCGTCTAAAGCTGCTAAACGTTTTTCGAACATCGATACAGTCGGATTAGTAAAACGAGAATAGATATTTCCTTGAACCTGACCAGAAAATTTTGCTGCAGCTTCAGCCGCATTTTCATATACAAATGATGAAGTCAAAAAAATCGGTTCGCCATGTTCGCCTTCAAAACTACGAGTATGTCCGGTACGAATGGCTAAAGTATCAAGTTGGTATTCTAAATCATCAGACTGGTTCATTAAATGTTCGCCTTTACTGGTCATGTACTAAAAAACTATCATCATTTTGAGTGTCTAGGGTATTTAAGGTCAAGGTAAACCTTAAAATTATCGCTTAGACTTTATTCAACTTTAGTAAATAGTTGGTAAAAGCAAGATGAAACGCTTAAAGTCCCTTGTCTCTGAACAAAGTCAAATCAAGCACCTCTCTACCCGACTATTTCGCCCTCAAACATTAGTATTGTCACAAAGCACTCCGTTTGAAGTGATTGGTGAATTCAATCAAACCCGTATTCGTTATTACGCCGCTAACCAAAAACAATTTAAAGAACCTTTGGTATTTGTTGCACCACTCGCTATTAATATGGCGATATATGATTTATACCCTTATCGTTCTCTTATTAAATACTTCCAAAATGCTGGTTTTGATGTCTATTTGGTAGATTGGGGCCGTTTAAAGTTTAAGGACAGACATCTTAACTTTTTATCATTTATTGAAGACTTCCTTCCTAAAGCAATACAACTTGTACGCACACATTCAGGAAGTGAACAAATCTCGCTTCATGGATGGAGTATGGCAGGTATATTCGTCACTTTATATACAGCGCATAATCATCCAAATTATGTTAAAAACCTTATAGTACTTGGTAGTCCAATAGACAGTTATGCTTCTGGCTATATTGGGAAACTCTATCGAACCATAAACAACGCGATTAGTCGCAATAAAAAAATTCAAGAACGTATTTATTCCGGATTACCAAAACGTCTGATTCATAGCCCAGGAATTTTAAATTCTTTAGGTTTCAAAATTCTCGACCCTAAAGGCTGGTTCGATGGTCATATTCAACTACTAAAAAATCTTAATGATCTTCAGTTCGTACAAGAGCATGCCACTCTAAGTAGCTTTTTAAATAATATGATTGATTACCCGGGGGGAATTAATCAGGACATGTTGTTCAATGTTTGGCTACAAAATCCATTGAAGCGCGGCTTTATTGAGTTAAAAGATAAAAAA
Organism: Acinetobacter sp. V104_13; assembly: GCF_031798995.1. Classification (NCBI taxonomy): domain Bacteria; kingdom Pseudomonadati; phylum Pseudomonadota; class Gammaproteobacteria; order Moraxellales; family Moraxellaceae; genus Acinetobacter; species Acinetobacter sp. V104_13. The sequence continues at coordinate 209,096 of NZ_JAVQNP010000027.1, forward strand.
ATTGAATTAAAAAATATCGACTGCTCTCTCTTAGTGGGCGCGGGTCGTAGTGATCAACTGGTTACCGCTGATGCAGCTCAACCATTAAGCCAGTTAACCAGTAGCCAAGATGTTACGTTTACTCTCATCCCTGGCGGACATTTAGGCCTCATGTCGAGTCAGGCAAGTGCATTGGAGTTCTGGCCACAACTAGCAAAATGGCTCACCGAACGATCAACGCAAATTTAAGAATAAGGTCATGATTCAATCTATTGCTTTTATTCGCTTGGGTGGAATAAACCCTCGTATAACAGTGCATTTACCAATAATATTATTGTTTTAATAGAAAATTATTATTTTCATTATGAAGGCACTTTATTAACTTTTTTATAATCGGATGATTTAAAGTAATTTACAATCATCTGTGCACTTTTTTCAGAAGAGGCCTTGGCCTGCTCCAGTTTTGTTACATAAGGATTCGTCACTATACAGCTCGGTAGTAAACTATTTGTAAGCGGTGGAAACTTTTCCCTACCACCTAGAGTAATTTTTTCGATAAAACTTGCCAACCACATAATGTACTCACTTTTATTCTTATAAGTTGGCATTAAGCTGATATCGAGTTTAACTGTACATTCCTTTGCAGGCTTATTTAAACATTCTTCAAAATCAATAAAGTTATATTTTAGTTTATATGAAGTGTCTTTTATCTCTAGTCGAATAATACTAACTAAGCTATTCAAATGCTCGATCATATCCTCTGAGAAAAGCTTTTGCTCTTCAAATTTTTTATAAACTCTTTCAGCAATTAGTAAAAATTGTGGCATCACCTATTCCTTTAATATTTAGTCTTAACGAATGACTAGATCCTTTAAGGAAGTATGATGGATATACTATTACTATATGTAAGGGTCTGATGCTATAAAGTAACGACTAGAGCAATTGTGAAAGTGATACATCTATTTGATCACAGAAATACAATATCGTGTATGATCATTATCATTATAAACCTCTATTTTTCATGATTTGAAATAACTTTAATAAAAAAAGCCTATTTCATTTGGAGAAATAGGCTATAAAAACAAAAAACTATCAAACGCAGCAATTATGGGCCATATAATAAGACTTTAAATATGTAAAATCAATGCATCTTTCAGGTGAATTTTAATCTTAAATAAAAGTCGAAAATAATTTTATCTCTGTTTCAATAAGAGAAGCCCATTTCCGTCTAAAATAAATGGGCCTAGTGAATTCCACCTAATCCTAAAATACAAAATGTGATAATTATCACGCTTTATTCTTTGATCATGGCATTAATATCTTTCTTTTCCATTGACCAAAATTCAAACTAAAACTGTCTTTTCAGCAAAAGATGAGTCATGAATATGGTTTTTCTAGGAACTTTTTGATTTTTTATTTAATAGAAGCAAGCTCCCTATTTCCTTCATTATGAGCAATTACAAGGTATTAGATAGTAGTTAAATTATGGAAAGATATATAAAAATTTAGTTAAGTTTTTGTTTTTATTGTTTATTTTTAAAACCTTGATATATAAAGATTTTATTCATTTTTTGCCCAAAATTCAAACCAAAATGACACTTGAGTAATTAATAGTCATTGAAATATTGGTAAGAAACCTTATATTGAGTACAGGTTCATACCTTTAACTGAGGAAAAGCTCATGAATAAATTTATGGTTGCAGTCTTTACTGGCATGGTGAGCATTGCTAGTTTAGGCGTACAAGCTGCAACACCTGAGCAAGAATGTCAAAAATTGCAAGATGATTACAATTTGATTTATGCGTCAAAAGGCTTTTGTTTTAAAGATCCTGATGCTAAAGAAAAATATGGTAATGAAAACTGTCATACGACAAAACCAAAGTTTTCTGACAAAGAGCAACAACGTCTTGACGCTATTAAAGAACGTCAAAAAGAATTGAAATGTAAATAATTTTAAAGGAATAATACATGGCATATGATGATCAAAACATCTTCGCAAAAATTTTACGTGGAGAACTTCCAGCGATAAAAGTCTATGAAGATGATCAAGTTCTAGCTTTTATGGATATTATGCCTCAAGCCGATGGTCATACATTAGTTATTCCAAAAACACCTGCTGTAACACTGCTGGACTTACCTGCTGAAGCAGCAGCCTATACTATACAAATTGTTCAAAAGATTGCTAAGGCAATGGAAAAAGCGCTCAATTTGGAAGGTATTGTATTGATGCAACTTTCTGGAGCAGCAGCAGGACAAACTGTTCCACATGTTCATTTTCACCTAATCCCAACAAATGTGCATCATCTTGGACGCCATGCTGTTGAGTTAGGGGATCAAGAAAAAATTAAAGAATTAGCTGAAAAAATTAAAGCAGCTCTTTGATTTTTAGATGGTTAAAGCGGAGTTTAGGCTCCGCTTTTTTCGTCTAAAAACTATAAAAAATACAAACAACTAATTTATTTCTAAATTTTAAACGTCATAAAACTGTCATTTATTCTTCACTTCTCTGTCACAAAATTTACCGATACTGCTTAGCAAGTTGGTGAGCTTTTGTAACTTTTTGTACATAAGTCAACTACAAAATAAATAGTTAGCTAGGCATACGCCATTTTTAAATACCTTTTGGAGAAATCTCAATGAAGAAATTGCTACTCGCTGCCGCAGTTGCAACTTTGAGCGTAAACGCGGTGCAAGCAGCGCCAACTTTGTATGGCAAACTAAATGTTTCTATTAACCAAGTTGATAATAAAAATTTCGATGGTAAAAGTGACGTTACCGAAGTTAACTCAAACTCTTCTCGTATTGGGGTAAAAGGCGAAGAGAAATTAACTGACAAGTTATCTGCTGTTTATTTAGCTGAATGGGCAATTTCTACTGATGGTTCAGGTTCTGATACTGACCTTAGTGCTCGTAACCGTTTTATCGGTTTAAAAACTGAAGGTGTTGGTACATTAAAAGTAGGTAAGTATGATTCTTACTTCAAAACAGCTGCCGGTGGTAACCAAGACATCTTTAATGACGATACACGTTTAGATATTACTAATATCATGTACGGTGAAAACCGTTTAGACAACGTGATCGGTTTTGAATTAGACCCTAAATTATTAGCTGGTTTAACATTCAATATTATGACTCAAACTGGTGAAAGCACCTCTGATAGCAAACCAGGTGAAACTGGTAAAGACAGCAAAAATGATAGCTTTGACTCTGTCTCAACTTCGCTTGGTTACGAAAACAAAGATATCGGTTTAGCAATTGCTGCTGCTGGTGACTTTGGTATTAAAGGTAAATATGCAGCTTACGGTCTAAAAGATGTCTATACAGATGCTTACCGTGTAACTGGTTCTTATGATATTGCTAAATCTGGTTTTGTTGTAGGTGCTTTATGGCAACACGCTGAACCTACTGATGACTTGACTGCATATGGTCAATCATATAAAACAGATGGTTCAATCGATAAAGCTGGCAAAGCTTACCGTGGTTTAGAAGAAGAAGCATATGCAGTAACAGCTGCTTATAAAATTCCTAACACTAAACTTAAAGTGAAAGCAGAATATGCTTCAGCTGAAACACAAGTAAGTGGTCAATCAGATCGTAAAATCGACTTGTACGGTTTAGGTCTTGACTACCAAATCAACAAACAAGCTCGCTTCTACGGTATCGTTGCTCAACAAAAACGCGACTGGATTAAAGAAGACGACAAACAAACTGTTGTAGGTACTGGTATCGAATATAATTTCTAATCAGTTATGTTTGATTCAGATCTAAAATAAAAGGGCTTATGCCCTTTTATTTTTTTTGTCCTGAGTAAAAAAAGCCGATATAAAACTTATCGGCTTTTTTAAGATTTATATCTTATTTTAAAAAACCACTTACAAGATTCATGACATTTTGAATATCTTGGTTTGCTTCTTGATGATCAGTACTGTCACCTTGAGGTGTTAAAGAGTCAATGACCTGAGGTAAGACGGATGCGATTGCACTATAAACTTGTTCTTTGGGCGCTTGAGCTTGCTCGGCAACTTGTTCAATGTCAGCTGGGTTAAATAGACTCTGTAACTGTTGGGTTGGAACTTCGCTATTACTTTGATTTGGATCAACCCAGCTTTGAACCTGACTTCCTAAACCAGCCCCTTTCAACTTTTCTAATGCAGCTTGTAAACCACCTTGTTGCTGTACCCAACCTAAAATTAAAGGCACAACTGCAATTAATAAACTTTGTACGCCGCCACCTGTTTGAGGTGTATTGTTATTGCCAGTCACTTGCCCTAGTACAGAACCTAATACTCCTCCAAGGCCACCTTGAGCGCCAGAAGAAGTATTGCCCCCCATTTGTCCTAGTACTGAACCTAAAATTCCACCTAAACCACCTTGACTTGATGCTTGCTGATTCCCACCTAAAGCCTGCTTAGCCAAAACTTCTACAATGTTGCTTAAATTAGTCATGTGTAACTCTTATGTATGGTTTATACATGAGCATACGCGGATTCTTGATAAGACAGCAAAAGCCAAATTGTTAAATTTTGAAAGAGATTTAGGGCTCTTTTACCAGCGGAATTTATTCCAGTTTTCCGGGTTCGCCCAGAACTTTGAATTAAACCAGTCTGGAACATGTTTATAAGTCAATATATTAAATTGCCATAAAGCAAAATCACTATCATGTGAAGTTTTATCAATAAGTTGAGTAAAACCTAAAGAACGTAATAACTGCTCATCACTGCGTTTACTTACCACTACAATTCGTTTCGCTAATAAATCTCTTAGCTTTACTAATAATTGTGATTTTTGTACATCGCTGATGTTCTGCATTTCATCAGTATCAAACAATACAAAACCCAAGTCATAACGCTGAGTAAAAGGCAGACTTAAAAGCTCAGTTACGGTAAAATAGTGCCATTGAATTGCGTTATTCTGGTCAATTTTCTGGCCAATACAAAGTGCAGTATGAATGGGCTGTTCGTTTGATAAATCGTCTAGCATAGAAGTGATGACATTTTGTTCAGCCATAACTGCAACCCTTAATTGAAAGATGTGAGTTTAAACTTTATGGAACTACAAGGCATTTGCCATAAAATGCATGCAGGCCTAAAAGATGCTAGTGTAACTGATCAACAGACAACCAAGGCAAATGTTGAATACAAATTTGTATTAGACCGTTCAGAAATTGATCTTCCTTTTAATTTAGGACAAGAACTAGAAATCGAATGGACAGGTAATATTTATTGCACTTCTTGTGGCACTAAAACACCGAAGTCTTATTCTCAAGGTCACTGCTTTAAATGTTTTAAAACTAAAGCGGAATGTGACTTGTGTATTATGAAACCTGAAACATGTCACTATCATTTAGGTACATGTCGTGAAGATGACTTTGCCCATAGCGTTTGTTTCCAACCACATATTGTATATTTGGCAAACTCTAGTGCTTTAAAAGTGGGGATTACTCGTGTTAGCCATATGCCAGGTCGTTGGTTAGATCAAGGTGCAACTCAAGCCTTACCTATTTTAAAAGTTGGATCACGCCGTTTATCTGGTCAGCTTGAAACCATGTTTGGTTCTTTAATTGCTGATAAAACAGATTGGCGCAAACTCCTCAAGGGTGAAGCTGAACCTTTAAATATGGTTGAACAACGTGATCAATTAATCGAAGAGTTCGCCCCTAAAATTCAAACTATTCGTGAAGAATTTAGTCAAAACCTTGAATTTAACGAAACGGTTGAACTACTAGAAAATGAATTGCCACGTGAGTTTGTTTACCCAGTTGAACAATATCCTGAAAAAATTAAGTCTCTAAACTTAGATAAAACACCGAAAATTCGCGGTGTCTTACAAGGGATTAAAGGCCAATATTTAATTTTTGATATCGGTGTTATCAACATTCGTAAATATACAGGGTACGAGCTGATTGTACGTGCATAAATAAAAAAGGCATTCTTATATGAATGCCTTTTTTTTACTTCTCTAGTACATTTAGGATGACTTGAACTGGGTCTTCCGTATTTCCAGAAATAAGCTGTTTATGCATGGTTAAGTGCTGCATCACCTGAATTTGAGCGGTTTCAACATTCATTAGTTTTTCTATTTCTGCTGCTAAATTTTCAGGTGTTGCATCGGCTTGAATCAGCTCTTCAATTACTTTTTTACCGGCAATAATATTAGGCAAAGAGTAATAAGGAATTTTCACCAAGAATTTAGCAATTAAATAAGTTAACCAATGCAATTTATAGAATGTGACCATTGGGCGATGCATGAGCATGGCTTCTAATGTCGCTGTTCCAGAAGCTAAAGCAATAACGTCACTCGCGTTCATGACCATACGACCAATTTTCGATTCACTATCCGTATTTTCTAAAATATGAATTTTTGCTTTTAATTGAGGCGCTAATTGTTCAACACCCTGCTCAATCTGTTGTTTACGAGCATCATTAATTGCCGGAATTAAAAATTGAATGTCTGGATGTTTGGTATGCAAAATATTGGCAGCCCCCAGTAACATAGGAAGAAGACGCTCTACTTCACCTTTGCGGCTACCAGGTAACAAGGCAATATGTTTTTGATTTTCATCAATACCCAATTGCTGTTTGGCAATTTGAATTGGATTCTCAAGTGGCAATTGTTTAGCTAGCGGATGTCCGACAAATGCTGCTGGAACTTCATATCGTTCATAAAAAACTTTTTCAAAAGGAAATAAACAAAGTACTAAATCTATACTCTGTTTAATGCCATGAACACGCCCTTGGCGCCACGCCCAAACTGATGGGCTCACATATTGAACTGTTTTTATTGGAAGATTCTTTTCTTTAATACTTTTCGAAAGTCTAAGGTTAAAGTCTGGTGCATCAATACCTATAAAAATATCAACCGGATGTTGAGTCCATTGATTGATTAGACCATCACGCACGGCGAATAATTTTTTTAAATCTTTTAAGACCTCAACAATCCCCATCACAGATAGAGTTTCCATTGGGTAATAACTGTTAAAACCTTCAGCAATCATTTGGGGACCACCGATTCCCTCAAATTCAGCATCGATTCCCTGTTCTCGAAAACTACGCATAAGTTTCACACCAAGCGTATCTCCAGAAACTTCCCCAACTACAATACCTATTTTAAGTTTTCGGTTTGCCAAGGCGATTTACCCAAGAATTTGAAATAATGCATTCTAGCATAGAGGTTTATCAATCTTGAACTTGATCTATATGTACTTACCAAGAGCGGCCACAGCACAAGCTATCTAAAATTACACTCATTCACCATCTTTTAATCTAAATTAACAATGCAATTTGAATTGTAGCTTACATTTACAAACAATAAAATAAATGAGAATTATTTACATTATCCTTAATCTTATGAATATCCCACCTAGACCATTTAAGCTTACCGTAATCGCCTGCGCGATTTGTTATGCGAACCTCTCTCATGCTCAGGACTCAGAGGTACAATCTTTACAGACGATTCAAGTTAAAGCATCAAATGCTGAACAGTCTTCTGAACAAACTAAAGCATATAATGTTAAAAATTCGAGTAGTGCAACCAAGCTTAATATTGAGGCTAAAGAAACTCCTCAAACCATTAACGTCGTTACTCGTCAGCAAATTGAAGATTTCGGACTTACCAGTACCCGAGATGTTTTAAAAAATACCCCAGGTGTAACCGTATCTAATCAAGAAACTGAGCGAACTACTTATATGGCTCGTGGTTTTGAGATTTCAAATATATTAACTGACGGCGTAGGTTTTCCCCTCTCAGGTTATAACTATAATAATACGAACCCTGATACTTATTTCTATGATCGTGTAGAAGTTGTTAAAGGTGCTGATTCTTTAACTAACGCCTTCGGTGATCCAAGTGCAACAATCAATAATATTCGAAAACGCCCGACTCAGGAATTCCAAGCAAGTGGCGGTGTAAGTTATGGCTCTTGGGATACGCAGCGTTATGAAGCTGATGTCTCTGGCGCAATAATACCGAGTGGAAAAGTACGTGGCCGTATTATGGGCTATGAACAAACTGGTGATTCTTACCTTGATCGGTATTCTTCTGAGAAAAATGGTTTCGCAGGTATTATTGAAGCTGATTTGACAGATAGCACTTTACTTACTGCAGGTTATAGCCAAGAACAAAATAAACCCAATGCAAACAACTGGGGTGCTCTGCCTTTATTAGATGCCAATGGTAAACAAATTTCATATGATCGCTCATATAATCCAAACCCTGACTGGGCACACTGGGATAATGAGACACAAAATGCTTTTGTTGAATTAAAACAAAAAATTAATGATCTATGGACGGCTAAGCTAACTTACAACTATCTTGATACGAAGCATAATAGCCGTCTTCTCTATTACTATGGGTATCCAAAAGCTGATGGATCAGGTGTTTCTTTAACCCCTTGGAGCGGTCAAGAGCACCAAGAAAAACATGCTGTCGATTTTAATCTCGAAGGAACATATAAACTTTTCAATCGAGAACATGAGGCATCTTTAGGCTACAGCTATGTACGTAATCGTCAACAAGATAAACAATCTACAGGAACGATTAATGATAGTAATGTTATAAAGTCAACTACTACCGATTGGGCAAGCTGGACACCGCAATCTATAACTTGGTCGGATTTTACGGAAGCCGCAAACTATAAACAAAATATTAACTCAATTTATGCCGCGACACGTTTACATCTTAATGAAGATTTAAAACTTTTACTTGGTGCAAACTATGTCCAAGCTGAAAGTAAAGGTGAAAGTTATGGTTCACCAATGTCATATAGTGAAAGTAAAGTCTCACCATATGTTGGACTAACTTATAACTTTACACCTGAATATACAGGTTATATGAGTTACACCTCAATTTTCCGTCCTCAAACTGGTATTGATAAAGATACCAATCAAGCTTTAAAACCTATTGATGGTAAAAGCTATGAAATGGGCGTAAAAAGTTCATGGCTAGATGACCGTTTAACAGGAACACTTTCAGTATTTAAAACTGAACAAAAGAATTACCCTCTACGCAGCTCTGATGGAAATCCACTTAATCGAAAAATACCAACGAGTGATTTAGAGTCACAAGGTGTAGAGGTCGGTCTATCAGGTCAAATTACTGATAACGTAAATCTTTCTTTCGGCTATGCTCAATTTAGTATTAAAGATACTAAAAATGGTGGCGAGGCAAGAACCTACAATCCAAACCAAACACTTAACTTGCTAACCACCTATACTCCGCCAGTTTTACCTAAGCTGAAAGTTGGTGCAGGCTTACAATGGCAAGATGGGATAAAGTTATATGATTCAAATGTAAACAGTATGATCAAACAAGATGCATATGCTTTAGTCAATTTAATGGCAAGCTATGAAGTCAATGATCATATTACGCTTCAAGCAAATGGTAATAATATTTTTGACAAGAAATATTTAAATAGTTTCCCCGATGGGCAAGCTTTTTATGGCGCTCCAGCCAATTATACAGTTGCTGTAAAGTTTAAATATTAATACCGTAGCCAATCCCAATTTAGGGATTGGCTTTACTTATTATTCTTTGTTTATGTGTCAGTAAAGATGTCCAAAACTGTAAATCTCCCTGTGTCATATCGTATAAAAGTTTTCTATCGATTCTTGCTAGTTTTCGGTATGGGGTTTGCCTGTATGGCGTATTTAAGTCTTGGACTCACTGGAATTTTCCTTTTGAATCTGGACAAAGCTGAGGCTATCTATCTTTCAGCATTTATAGGGATTTTATTTTATGTCGTCTTTGTGATTGTTGGTTTCTGCATTCAATCATTAGTGCGACTGACCATTCTATCAATCGCACTATTTGCTCTTTTCTTTATTGTGACACGGACGGTGGGTTATGCATAAAGGTATACGTCAATCTATGGCATGGCTACACTCATGGACTGGCTTAATTTTTGGATGGCTCGTATTTGCCATTTTCTTAATGGGTAGCCTATCTTATTACCGCCACGAAATTAATTTATGGATGCAGCCTGCACTTGCCCAATATGAAGTAAATCAAGATATAGCTATTAAAACAGCATATCAATATTTACAAGAAAACGCTCCAGACGCCAAATCTTGGTATTTAACAGTTGCAACACCAGAAAGTCCGATCAACACCATGTATTGGGAAAAAGCTGACGGCGGTTATGGCAATGCCACACTTGATGCTAACACGGGAAAAGAGCTTAAACTTTCGGCAACTCTAGGCGGAGATTTTTTTTACCGCTTCCATTACCAACTTTTTGGCATTCCAATCATAGTTGGGCGATTAGTCGTATGTCTTGCCGCATTTATTATGCTGATTGCTTTGGTTTCAGGCATTATTACCCATAAAAAAATATTCACTGACTTTTTTACTTTACGTACATTTAAGTCTCAGCGTTCATGGCTAGACTTTCATAATATTTCTTCAGTCGTTGCTCTGCCCTTCTTTTTAACCATTACATTTACAGGCTTAGCTATTTTCTTTTATTTATATCTGCCTTGGGGAATGCAAAAACTTTACGCTGAAAACCCTTATCAATATTTTACTGAAATTCGTACAAAGACCGTACTTGAGAATCAATCGATTCAGCCTACTCAAAACTTAGCTATTGAGAAGTTGTTGAGCCAAGTTCAACAAAGTTGGGGCAACCAACCTTTATCAACGATGAGTGTAAAAAACCCGAATACCAATCAAGCTCAAATTACATTTATTCAAAAAGAAGACCGCACTATTACTCGAAATCAGCCTCAAATTACCTTAAATGCTTCAACTGGCGAAGTCTTGGCAGATACACGTAATAATAGCCCTATTGCAACGTTAAATGCGGGTGTCTATGGATTACATATGGCGACATTTGCTCAGCCTTTGCTTCGTTTAGGATTCTTTTTCTCAGGCATTTTAGGCTGTGTAATGATTGCCTCTGGTTTATTACTTTGGAGTCTTAAACGCCAAATTCAAAATAAAAGTAGTCAGTTTCATTTCGGGCTCTACTTAGTTGACCGTTTAAATATTGCAGCATTTGTAGGATTGCCTTGTGCAACTGTCGCCTATTTAAGCGCTAATCGATTATTTACAGTTACTTCAACCACAATCAATTATGAAATTTATAGCTTTTTCTTGGTTTGGTTAATCAGCTTAATCATTGCATTAATCACTAAAAAACAGCATTTGTGGCGAACTCAACTTAGCGTTTTTATTATGCTGTGTATTGCACTTCCAATCTTAAATCTAATTTATTTACTTAAACATGATTATATGCAAAACCTCAGTGATTATTGGACCTTTGCACGCATAGATGTATTTTTGTGGCTATTTGCAGCTTTAGCCATTTTTATATTTTGCAAAATTCAACCTATCCAGCATAAAGCTGTCGCAAAAATTCAAAAAAAGCTGAATAAATTAAATACTGAGGTGAGCTCATGATTCTTATAGCTTTCATCTTAATTTTATTAGGTATGTATTTATTGTTTATGGCGAGCGAAAAATATCGATCGCCGAAATCAACAGGTCATTTCAAATCATTAGCTCAAAAATATTACCGGCACTTTAAAATAGCTGCATTCATGCTATTTGGTTTATGTGCATTTATTCTTATTCAACAATATAAATTTTCAATTGGTTTTGTCAGTTGGTGGATCTTTGCAACGCCATTAACTTTTATTCTTATACTTTTAATTAACCCACTAAAGTCATCAAAATAATCATTTTCTTTAAAAAATGATGAAAAATAGTGCAAGCTAAGCAAAATTTTCGTTGCTTAGCTTTTTTTTGCATAAGTAAATCATTATTCATGACAACTGTTTATCTCTAAAAGGAATAAGATATCTGCGTTTCGTGATAAGTGGCGATAAAGATGTCTGGTGCTTTTGAATTTATCTTAGCGGGTATGTTAGTTGGTTTCTGTGTAGGGATTACAGGAGTTGGTGGTGGATCATTAATGACACCAATTTTAATTAGCCTTTTTAGAATTGAACCTCATATCGCAATTGGTACCGATTTACTTTATGCTGCAATCTCAAAATTTTGTGGATCAATGGTTCACGCTAGAAAACTCAATATTGTCTGGCCAATTGTTTTATGGTTAGCAGTAGGTAGTATTCCTGCATCTTTCGGTACTTCATGGGTACTTGAGCATTATTTAAGCCAGTCAACACACTATAAAGCTGTACTCACCATGGTGTTAGGTTTTATGCTGACCTTAACTGGTGTTTCCATCATTTTCCGTACGCGTATTGAGAAATTCTTTAATAAATTCAGAACTAAAGAAGTCACCCAAACTGAAAATGAGCTGTTGGCAATCCATAAAAAACGTAGCTTTATCGTGATTATGGGCATCATTTTAGGTGTATTCGTAACCCTTTCATCAGTTGGTGCGGGTGCATTTGGAATCATGGCACTTGTGATTATGTTCCCGAACTTGCCAATGATCCGAATTATCGGGTCGGATGTTGTACATGCAGTATTACTTACCTTAGTAGCTGGTCTTGGACACATGAGTGCTGGTAACGTCGACTTTACCCTTCTGATGTGGTTATTGGTGGGTTCAATTCCAGCAATTATTATTGGAACATTAATTAGCTCTCGTATGCCTGAACGTTTAATCCGAAAAATTCTAGGGATTACCCTATTTGCCCTCGGTGTTAACTTTATGGTTCATCCAGTCAAAGCAAAACCGAAAGCACCTGTGGTACAACAACAAGCAGTAGTTGCCGAAAAAACAGGCAACTCGACTGAAAGATAGTAAAATCAATAGGATTTTTCCAATCTGAAATACCATGAGATGTAGTATTTTCATAATTATTTCATGGTATATTCAGTACACAAAACAACCTTTAGTATGATCGAACCAGTGACAGCAATGACTACACATTCAAATTCCGTTTCAAAGCCAGATATCGACGACGTTAATATTAAAAGCATTCAAACTCTTGTAACACCAAATGAGCTTAAGTCAGAACTTCCTTTATCTGATGTTGCTTCGCAAACTGTTCTAAAAGGCCGCGAAACTATTCGTAATATTTTAGATGGTTCAGATAAACGTTTGTTTGTTGTTATTGGTCCTTGCTCTATTCACGACCCAAAAGCTGCTCACGAATATGCTGATCGCTTAAAAGCGCTAAGCGAAAAGGTTAAAGATACTCTATATCTAGTTATGCGTGTTTATTTTGAAAAACCACGTACAACAATTGGTTGGAAAGGTCTAATCAATGACCCAGATATGAATGACTCATTTAACATCGAAAAAGGTTTACGTATTGGTCGTAAACTCTTGCTTGAATTAAATGAAAAAGGTTTACCATGTGCAACTGAAGCACTCGATCCTAACTCTCCACAGTACTACCAAGACTTAATTTCATGGTCTGCAATTGGCGCACGTACAACCGAGAGCCAAACTCACCGTGAAATGTCTTCTGGCTTATCTTCACCAGTTGGTTTTAAAAATGGTACAGACGGTGGCTTAACTGTTGCAACCAATGCGATGCAATCTGTTAAATATGGCCATAGTTTCTTAGGCCTAAATGAAGATGGCCAAGTTTCAATTATTAATACAAATGGTAACCCTTATGCACACGTTGTATTACGTGGTGGTAATGGCAAACCGAACTATGACGCAGGCTCTGTTGCGGAAGCAGAAAATGCTTTAGCAAAAGCAAAAGTGAGCAACAAAATTATGATTGATGCGAGCCATGCTAACTCAAATAAAGACCCGTACTTACAACCGCTTGTTCTTAAAAATATTACTGAACAAATTTTAGATGGTAATAAGTCAATCGTAGGTATTATGGTTGAAAGTCACTTAAAAGGTGGTCGCCAAGATATTCCTGAAAATCTTTGTGATTTAGAATATGGTAAATCAGTAACTGATGGCTGTATTGACTGGGAAACTACCGAGAAGACATTGCTTGAAATGCATGAAGCTTTAAAAGAAGTTTTACCAAACCGCTAATTCATCTTTTTAAGATTGAAAATTAAGCCCTCATTTTTTTGAGGGCTTTTTTATTTTTGGATGGATCTCAAAATTAAACTAAATAAAAATAACTCAAAACAAAAGCAAAAAGCAGCACGGTTTCACTAATCTCAATTGCTGCACCAACAGTATCCCCCGTAATACCACCAATTCTTTTTACAAACAGATGTCTTAAATAAACGAGACTTATTAAAAAACTAATGATGGCAATAAGCCCTTGCAACTCCCAATACAAAGGTAATAGTAGAACTAACCCAGTGATTATCCATGAGGCTGTTTTAGGTAAGTGATCAGTCAAAGAACGCCCTAAACCTTTTTCACGTACATATGGTGTAGTTAAGAATAAAATAGATGGCACCACACGCCCAAGGATAGGAACAAAGACTAAAAATAACGTTTGATGCTGTTCAATCAATACATAAACCAATGCGAGTTTAAGCAAACATATGATAACTAAGCTGAGGACTCCAATTGGGCCACAACTTGGATCCTTCATGATTTGTAAAGTACGTAGTTTGTCTCCAAAACCACCTATCCATGCATCGGCCGTATCTGCTAGCCCATCTAAATGCAGCCCACCTGTTAGCCAAATCCATAAAGTCATGATGATAGTTGCAAGCAAAATAACGGGTAATTTGGCAAAAAGACAGGCAACAATAAAAAGTATGCCGCCAATAATCAGACCGACTAGAGGATAAAACAAAATAGCTCGACCATTTTGTTGCGCCGTTGGTATAGTCTTTAACTCAATAGGCAGAACAGTTAAAAATTGCAATGCTATCCAAAAAGGTGTCATATCCAAGTCTCTAACTGATTTATATCTAAAAACAAATTAAATTATGAAGAAATAAAAATGGGAATAGCAATCCCTATTCCCATTAAAGACTTCAAAAAACTGAAAATCTATTGCATTTGATAGCACTGTTTCAATTTGATGTAGTCATAGTAAAAACTGGTTGGTGTGTAGCGTGCATAGTTACATGCAGATTTGAACAAAGTTTCTTTTTCATTATAAAGCATTTTTACCAAAGTAGAGCCTTGACTATTTTGGTAAATATCCCACTGTACATTTGCCGCCATAGGTGAAACTACTTCACCACGCCATGCACTTGTCGAGTAATTATAAGTCTGGCGTAGTGGTAACGGCTGCATCATATTATGCAAATCTAAGCTAGTTGCCAGAGGAATAATAATTTCAGCATGGGCAAACCGTAAAACTGCTTTGTAAGGCTGAGCTTTATTCACCACAGCGTCAACTTGTTGGAACAGATCCTGTTTGAGTCCTTGGGCAATTTCACTTGTGACTTGATTTGACTCTGTAAAACTTGGACCTTTTTCGTAAAAATCGTTTGCATCATTAAATTCAGCGTAGAATTTCGCAGCATCTAACGGCATATATTTATCAAAATCGACACCTTTTAACTCATCTTTCATACCACCAGAAATTGAATAGAGTTCATAAATATAAGCTGCTGCATCAACTGCGCTGGCAATTGTGTTTTTACCCTTACCTTTTTCTGTAATTTGCTCACCTTTAGGTGAGGTTACCGTGAAAGATCCGGTATTGCTAAAGCTATAACCTATTGTACCCAGTTTTTTAATAAAGTCTGCTTTAAAAATCGGACTGAGCACTGTTTGAGCTGTTTTTTCAGCCTCAGTATTTTTTGATAACTCATCTAACTTTTGTGCTAAATCTTTATTATTTTCTTCAAAATCTTGATAGGCCTGACTAGCATCATAAATTTTTTGTTGGCTAGCACTCAGGGGTTGAGCTAAGTCTTCGTCTGCATTCAAACTATGAAAATAGAGTTTGAAACGATCTACGCCGCCATCTTCAACACTCGCCACGCTCTCACTTGATAAATTGGTATAAGACAATGGAAAAATTTTATCTTTCAGTTGCGGTTGTTGTTTTACAAGTTCAGCAGTGAAAAATTTAGCACTATCTACCGCACGATCCACCCCAGAACTTTGTACCAATATAGAGGCTTGAGAATTTAAAAGAGTTGGTAAGCGTTGTAATAAACGATCTGCAATGCCACGGTGTTCTAAGATACCAGTCATGGTTTCGTTTCCATAACCGTACTGGCGGATCCCTTCCACGCCATAACCTAATAAGATATTTGCCTTCATCATGGCTTCTAAATCAGCACCTAATTGCTCACCGAAAGGTGTTAAGGCATTTTCTGATTTTGCCTGTTTCCATAAATTATAAAGTGCCAAATCATATTTCAGACTTGAGAGGCCTCTTGAACCGTGACGCGCCACTAGCTCTGTAAAAACTGGCTGGAATCCATTCGGTGCTTGTTCATAGTTTTTTATTTCTTGTTGAGGTTGGTAAGGCGTTTTCGTTTGATAATATTTTGATTGGTTTGTAGATGGTGCAGTTTGAGCTTCTTGATCATCATTATTGTTACACGCTACGAGTAATAGTGATGCAGCGAGCATAGTTGTTTTAAATAAAATATTCATAAGTCAGATGAGTAATTAATAAGAAATGCCAATAGCTTAGTTTTTAGGAGTGACAGTTCTATTACATAAACTTAAATATCTTCATAAAAATAACAACTTACAAATATATAAAAATATAAAACTACTATCTTAACTTAAAAGTTAATTGACCATCTGTTTCAGAAAATTCGAGTGAATATAATTTTCCAAGCTCTGCTGGCATTTTAAGTAAGTCATCTAGAGGTTGTTGTTTAGCTAAACAAGTCAATAGCTTAATTACACCGCCGTGGGTAACAACCAATCCATGTTGCCAGTTTTGTTTTTGCATCTCTACAAGTAGTTCATGAAAGCCTTTAAGAACCCTTGTTTGAAATTGCATTAATGTTTCTGCACACGGTGGACAATATTGACTCGGTTTTTGCCAAAAATTTGCCAGTAATTCTGGTGAAGTTTCATAAATTTGCTGAGTTGAGACACCTTCCCACTCACCAAAATACATTTCTTTTAAGTCATGGTTTAAAAGTAAAGGTAGCTGAGTTGTCTTTGCAAGTTGCTCAGCAAAACAAACACAACGTTTTAATGTTGAACTTATAATGACATCCCATAACTGATTTGTAACTTGCTCAATGGTTGACTGCATTTGCTGCCAACCTTTTGCCGTTAACTCATCATCCAAATGTCCACGTAAAGTATGGCTATACTGACTTTCGCCATGTCTGAGCAAATCAATTCTGAATTTACCCAATTTTATCCCCGCTTACAGCAGCTTGAGCAAATGTAGCCATCTGGTTGTGTAATACACATGCCATTTTAACTAATGCCAAAGCAGCGCCAGCCCCACTACCTTCACCTAAACGCAAATTCATTTTTAAAATCGGCTCAGCATTGAGTTCTTGTAAAATACGTCGGTGTCCATATTCTGCCGATTGATGGCCAAAAAGCATCCAGTCACGCACGTTAGAATTCATTCGTACTGCGCATAAAGCAGCGACCGAACTAATAAAACCATCGACAATGATAGGTAAGCCCACCTGCGCACAGCGAATGTAAGCACCGATAATTGCTGCAATTTCCAAACCACCTACAGCACATAGTGTTTTGAATACATCACCAACAACATGTTTATGGTGAAGTTCAATTGCCTTTTCAATTACTTCAATTTTATGTCTTAACTGATCGGCACCAATTCCCGTACCAACTCCAGTTAATTGCTCTGCAGTATCATTTAATAAAAGACATGCTAAGGCAGAAGCAGAACAAGTATTTCCAATTCCCATTTCACCAGCAATATAAATATCTGCACCTTTAGATTTGGCCGTGTCTACACTGTTTTTACCTAACTCTAAAGCAGCACGACATTCATCTGCATTCATTGCGACTTGTTTGGCAAAATTTGCTGTGCCGGCACGAATACAATGACGTTCAACTCCGGTGTATTCGTATGCCTCACCTAGGGTACCGCAATCAATCACTTGCAAATGAGCTTGATGATATTTAGCAAGTACACTAATTGCTGCACCACCAGTCGTGAAGTTTTGTAACATTTGGCGGGTAACTGCTTGCGGATATGCAGAAATATTTTCTTCAACCACGCCATGATCGCCAGCAAAAACTGTAATCCATGGATGGCTAACTTGCGGATGTGCATTTGATTGCAAACTAGCAAGTTTGACTGCTATCAGTTCTAGATCACCTAAAGCTCCAGTAGGTTTAGTGAGTTGAAGTTGATGTTGCTCAGCTTGTTGTTTTGTGTCCAAATCAGGTTGCTGTACAGTCTCTAACCACCAGTTCATTTTATTTCTCACCTTTTAAAATCATTGGAAAACCAGCCACACAAAACAAAACCTTATCTGCAATTTGTCCTAGAGCTTGATGTAGCCTGCCTGCTTCATCGACAAATCGACGACTAATCTCACCGAGTGGGACAACGCCTAAACCAGTTTCATTACTTACTAAAATGATTTCTGACTCAAGCGTAGGTAAAATTTTTAACAACTGTTCACATTCAAATTGCTGAACATTTTGATCTTCTAAAAGTAACAAATTGGTTAGCCAAAGTGTTAAACAGTCCACCAGAATAATTTGGTTAGTTCGATCAATATTTTGCAAAGTTTTTGCTAAATATAAAGGTTCTTCAACCAAAGACCAGTGAGAAGGACGCTGCTTTTGATGATGGGCTATTCGACTTTGCATTTCAGGATCAAGTGCTTGCGCCGTTGCAATATAAGTGACAGCTAATTGCCTATCTATTGCCGTTTGTTCAGCCAGTCGGCTTTTGCCAGAACGGGCTCCACCCAAAATCAGTTGCAACATGAATCACCTAAAAACAAATGCTGAGATGGATATAACTTACCTTGTAAAGTTTGAGCTTGATAAGAACCAAATGTTAAATGCTCGACTTTAAGATCAAATTCAGCGTATTTGTATTGTACAGGTAATTGAGAAATTTTATGTAAAATCAAATCACTACTATAGTCTTTTTTATACAACCCCAATGTAATGTGCGGGCAATAATCTAAAGCCGCAATTTCATTAGAAACTAAACCTAACTTTTGGCGTATTTGAGATAAGATATTTTCGGTGTCTTGAATTTGAACAAATAAAGCGCTACTAAAACTATCGACTGAACCAATTTTTAAATGAAGCGAAGCAAAATCTTCTTTTCTTAAGATTTCTCTTTGCTGCTCAAATTCACCAAAACTAAAGTCATCACTATAAATTTTAGTTTCATGAGTTAAGAATCCACATATAAATAATGTGACATGATATTGACGGCTATTGGGTTCTAATAAGAATTCTGAAAAATGCGCACGCAATTGATCTAGATAATGAACTAATTTCCGATCATTAATTTCTAGATACCATAAAGCGTAATTTTGACGCCCAAGGTGCCACTCAGGATAATCACGTATAGATGTTGGCACCATGAACCTCGAGGGTTTTAGCAGCACAGCTTTAATTCAAAATCATTCAATTTTTGTATTAAAACATGTTTGCCTTTCAGTTGTAGAGCATTAATTACTTAAAAGAATTTAGGCATGTTGAGTACTCGCATTTTTTGAATTGGTAATTTTCATGTTTAAAGACCGTTTGCTTTGTTCAGAAAATAAATATTGAACTAATTGTGTTAACTCAACTTCAAGTTGCCCTTTTTGAGCGGCACTCATATCCAGTTTTTGAACTTGGTCGTGTAAATGTTTAATTGCATCAGTCTCTTCAATTTCTAAAAATTGAATCGCATAGGCATAACCTAGCGCAGCACCTTTTAAAAGGTTTTTATAAGGTAAATCATGAGCGATATTCACCCCAATTGATGCAATTACTCTTTCATTATGAGTTAATTTGCGAAGTGGATCTCTTGCCACTCTTTGACAAGGATCTTTAAAAGCATATTCACATGAGTCTAGAAAGCTTTGTGCCATGCGGTCCAAATCCTTCGCATAATTAGGCAATACGATTGCAAGTCCCTGCTTCACTTCTGCAATTAAGTTCTCTGCAAATGCTTTAACTGAATGATCGCCCATGGCAACACCAATAGATTCATAACCCATTAAAGATGCGTACCAAGCAAGCATGGCATGCACACCATTCCATAGTCGATTTTTGATTAATTGAATGTCTGTAATCTGATTAACCAAGACAACTTGACGCAACTTTTTGAGTAAAGGGCTGCCTTTTTCTACATAAATTGGCATATCCGTTTCGCTATGAAACAGAATTAGGTCCATGCTTTGTAATATATGTCCTGGCTGGAAATTACGGCGCATATTATCAACATATAAAGAAGCCTGATTTTGCTGATCTTGAGTCAGTTTATTACAGTCTTCAATTTCGATTTGTTCCTCGTGTTCCACATCTTCTAAATGCTGTTCAAGAAAATTATGCTTAATACGAAGTTGGCGATATAAATTCTGATTAGATAATTTTGAAACCATGCGATTTACAACGGTGTCGCAAAAGTAATGTTCTTTTAAAATATGCTCAGTCACATCTTCATCGTTGGTCAACTCTAGCAGAGCTTCTCTAAGATGTTTCATAACTAAATATTTCGCGCCGACTTTATTTAAAATAATTAGAAATGTTAGCGGTTCAATACATGTTTCAAGTGATGAGTTAAAACGTGCATATAACCCTTTTGCAATTATTTTTGCCTCAACTTCGACGGCCTCTTCAGGTAAACAAAGTGCAATTAAGCTTGAATGAGTATACATCTCTAACATTTGTTGTTCATTTTCAGAATCAACAATGGTCATATTCTCAATACGTTCATCATAAGAAAATTGCCCATAGCGAATGCTATATGTTCCAAATGCATTCACGGCTTCGCGAAAAAGACTATTTCGTGTTGATGCAATAATACGTTTTGGTTTTGTATATCCATCCCAATGTGACAAGATTTGCGCTATGTAACCACCGCCAATAGCACCGAAACCATGTATTCCAACTGTAAGTTGATTCAGACTTTGCGGAAAAGGTTCCTGCATTTCTGGCATGTCTATAACAGGGATAAATTGATCAAGATCGGTTAAAAAGTCATACATCTGATCATAATAAAAATGTGCTTTTTCCAGCATTTCGTCATTTGGTTCTTTAATATCTTTTAATAAAATCGTTAAACCTTTTGAAGTATGAGCTGAAGTTAAACCATTTTCAGAATCCTCAAACATAAGACACTGGTTAGCATCCAAGTGAAGTTGACTAGCAGCTTTTAAAAAGATTTCTGGATGCGGCTTTCCTTGCTCTACTTCATCCCCACAGGTAATCACATCAAAAAATTTATAAACATTCGCATTAATTAAATATTCTTCGGCAATTGCCCTACGGCTTGAAGTCGCAACAGCCATTCTTAAACCAGATTTTCGTAAACGTTCTAAAACTTGAACTAAACCCTTTTTGATAGGTACGCCGTGTTTTCGAATATATTCGAGTTCCATCTCATCAGCTTTTTTTCGAATTTCTTTATATGGAACATTTACTCCATATAGACGTTGCGCCAATTGCTCAGCAGTAGTTGCACTTAAACCTAAACATTGCATTAAATATTCGTGTGAAAACTCCTGTCCAATGAGTTCTTGAGATGCTTGTTGCAATGTTTGAAACCGCAATCGCTCAGTATCAAACATTGTCCCATCCATATCGAAGATAGCTCCGTGAACAGGTTTTCCATGAAAAATAAGCACGTTTTTACCTCTTTTTTTGATCATGTTTTATTCAGGGTATACAAAAAAATGGCTAAAAAGGCAGGATGTTAATAAATGAAACATTAGTGGTTATTTTTTAATCAAAAATATAATCGATCTGTTACTGAGTCAAGTTAAACATCCAAAAGAGTTGAAATATATAAATAATTATGAAATCAACTTTAACTACAAAAGCAGCAGGCCATCCTCGCCTGCTGCTTTTGGTTAGTTCTTTTTGTTGCGCTGATAATGTTTATTTTTCTTTGTTCCATTTACCGCTAGTTGAACCTGCCTATTTTTATAATATCCTGCAGGCGCTCACATACCAGAAATCAACTCATATTTTTCAACACCATTGTTATTGGAGTCTCTGGTATAACTTTAAATCGCCTAAAACTTAGCATTACAGTAGTAGACGTTAATCTTAATTACTAGAACGTTTCTCAATTTTCAATATAGATAATGATAATCATTTTCATTTATTGATGCAAGTTTATTTTGCTATTTTTTTATATTTATTAAGGAATACCTATAATTTATAGATATTCCCTCTATTGCCTCATATTAATAATTAAATGTATAACTGAGGCCGTAAGTACGTCCTTCAGCTGGAATACTCTCTACCAGCCCATATACTTTTTCTGCTTGTTGACTATAGACAGTTCGATAGTCTCTATTCCAAACATTATATACACCAAAATCTATACGTCCTTTCCAAGCTGGAAAATGTGCCAAAACATCCATCGTGCTATAGCCTTTAATTTTTACAGCTGAAAGTGAACCATCTTTTACTGCTTCATTTGTACCTTTTATAGCAAGCATTTGCACACGAGCGCCATAACCCTCATCGCTACTCCATTCGGCAAAAACCGTACCTTTGATTGGTGAAACTTGAAAAGCATTCAACTCTTTCCATTTACCCTCAGTATCTTTGTATTGACCACGCGTATAACCCAGTGTTCCCCCAACTTTAAACTCTTCCATAAATGGGTAGGTCGCCGTTAGTTCAGCACCATATACACGCTGGTCTTTGTCCATAACCTCAGCAACAGTTTCTTTATTACTGTTCTTGTAGAATTGAACAACTTTGTCTGAGGTATTATAGAAACCTGTTATACCTAGATTTAGACTCTGCTCTCCTTGTAAACGCCAGCCTAATTCATAGCTGTTTACACTAATAGGTTGGATATTAGCGGTTGATATATTAAATGCATCACGCATCATCCGTTGTACATCTGGAAAGCTAAAACCTTGAGAGAAATTAGCAAATATTTGCTGCTCATCTGTTAATTTATATATCGCTCCCAAATTGAATAAAACAGCATCGTCATTTACAGATCCGCTTGGTTGTATCCCATTTTTAGTCGAATACTGTTCTGTTTCAGCTTTGATATATTGGTAACGAGTACCAGCCTGGACATTCATACGGTCTGTTAAAGCGTAATCACCTTGTATAAAAATGCCAGCACTTTGAATTGTTGTATTTGGACCGGCATCGGAAGCTTTACCTGTAGGTTTATAGGTCAAACCTGTATTAAATGCTGTGAAATGCTCATAATGTTGATGATCTTTTTCATGTTCATAATCTAAACCATAAGTTAGATTAAGATCACGATTCATAATATTTAAATCACTTTGTACTGTTGAACGCAGACCAGCCACTTCGATTTCAGATTGAGATTGCTTTGCTTCTGTACCTTCCCCTCCTAAAAAGACTGGAAAGAAACGAGCATCTTCTTTACGGTAATATCCTTCTAAATTTAAGACCTGACCTAAAATATCTTTATTTTGGTATTGAGTGTTGAATGCATAGCGCTCTGTAAAAGGCTGATTAGATATTTCTAAACCCTTTTTCCCAATATATGAGTTAGGCGCTCCTCCATAAATATAATTTTTCCCATAATCAGGACCATAATTCGTATCTTGTTCATCCTTATAATACTGTGCACCCAAACTTAGTGATTGGTTATCAGCTAAATCTATATTTATACGACTATTAACATCAATTGTATCAGTATCAGGACGGCTACCTTGCATAGGTGCTATAGCAATACGATCACCATGGCTATCGAACTGAGATCCGCGACTAGTGAAATTAGCCCCTAAGAAACCATTTATATTATCTTTATTAAATGAAATAGATTGGCCAATTTCATAAGCTAGACTATCACTTCGAAATGTATCGGAAGACGTAATACCAAGTTTAGTTTCAAAACTTACTGGTTTAGTCGAATCAGCACGTTTCGTAATAATATTAATAATCCCGCCGGTAGAACCTGATCCATAAATACTTGTAGCTCCTGAAAGAACTTCAATACGTTCAATCATGCCTGGACTAATACTATTTAGCTGCCGAGCA
Source organism: Acinetobacter sp. V104_13 (assembly GCF_031798995.1). Taxonomy (NCBI): domain Bacteria; kingdom Pseudomonadati; phylum Pseudomonadota; class Gammaproteobacteria; order Moraxellales; family Moraxellaceae; genus Acinetobacter; species Acinetobacter sp. V104_13. The sequence goes on from NZ_JAVQNP010000027.1 coordinate 233,007, forward strand.
ACATCGCGTGAGCCATTTTGCGATACGCCGTCAATCATAATCATGACATCACGACCACGCATTGTTTGCCCATAGTTGGTAGTTGTTCCACTACTCACCCCAAGTGATGGAACCAACTGAGCCAGTATATCGGCAATTTTTCGTCCAGCAGTTGCCTGTTGTTCAATTTGTCGCTTTTCAATCGTTTGAACTGTGCCTGCAATTTCAGCAATATTTTTTGGCGTCCTCGTCGCCGTGACTATAATTTTTTGCAATTGAGCTATAGGCTTTTGTGTCGGTTGATTATTAAGAGCTACCTTTTCAATATTTGTATTTGCATAAATCTGCTGCGCAAATATTGCTGCTAGAGCAATACAACAAGGTTTTAATTTAAAATATCGTGATTCTGCATACATCAGATGATTTGAGTTAGCCCCAACCTTTTTGTATTGATTCATTTTCCCTTTCTCCAAACCCAAAAGTTATTAGATAGTTATAAGGCTCGGGATAATACTAAATATAAATAATAATGAGAATTGTTTTTATTAAAAAACTTGATTTAATACTACCTAGCTTAAAATTAGTTAATTTAATGAGATAAGAAAAAAATTTATTTTACTCATCAAGCACATCAACAAATTGAGCATTTAAGAGTTGTGCTAGATCTTTCGGGTTTAAGCCAATATCTAGTCCCCGTTTTCCTCCACTCACATAGATTTTGCTGAACTCTTGTGCAGATGCATCAATAACGGTTTTTAAGCGTTTCTTTTGACCTAAAGGACTAATCCCTCCGACCAAATATCCTGTTAAACGTTCAGCGTCTTTAGGATTAGCCATCTGCAATTTTTTACAGCCAAACGCCATAGCCACTTTTTTTAAATTTAATTGGTGATTAACTGGCAATACTGCAACAAAAAAATTCTTATCATCACTCACCATTAAAGTTTTGAATACTTCCCTTACATCTAAATTTAGTTTTTCTGCTGCTTCTAATCCAAAACTTTTAGCATTTGAATCATGTTCATATTCATGAATAGAAAATTCGATTTTATTGCTTTTTAACAGTCTACATGCAGGAGTCATAATAAATAGTGTTATAGATGAAATTATTTGGATTATAGTTTTTTTAGAAAAATTTTTAAATTTGCTTAGGCTATTTACAAGAATTACATAAAAAATCAAACAGCAACTGAATAAAAAATAATCTCAACTTGATATTCATGGCTCGACTCCATATATTTTATTTAGATTTAAGTCTGAGCTGACAATTTTATGAGTTATAAACACAACAATCTGATGGCTATGCGTCACCGTTTTTGGGATGAATCTTCAGATTATGTCTTAAATGAAAAGCAGTTTTTACAGCAGACGTTAATTGAACAAGGCATCTTTAATAATGCAACACTCGAGGATGTTAAGTATTTTTTCTATACCTTACCCAGCATTATTATTGTAAAAGCTCATGCACTTGGTTTTATGCATGATTCAGTCAAACAAATGTTATTACAGCATATTCAGTCCAATCGCCTTCACTTAATGCAGAAGTCTGAATTGAAGATCCAATTTAAAATGTAATTTAAGTTTTTGTGAAAGATCCGTTTTTACCCAAGTTTTACTCACCTGAACGCTGTAGGTTTCTTAAATTTTAAAATTGCTTAGGCTATTTTAAAGTTAATGAAATAAAGATAGCCATTTCGACTGATCATTCAGTCTGAGAGAACTATTTTAATACGCTCAAAACATGTAATATTCGTTACAATTTTAGATCACCAGCGTTTGGCTGCATGATGCGCATAGGATTCTATTTTCATGTCAAATCAGAAAGATAAGCTTAAGAGTTTAAAAACTTCTTCCATGGATCGACGCTTATCAATCGCGAAAGCTTCTTTACTTGCAGGAACACGTTGGGCAACTGCAAGTGCCTCTTCTTTATTTTCTAATGAGGAAGAAAAAGAAAAGAAACGCAAAAAAGCGATGAGTGAGCAAGCTAATTATCTGGTTTCTGAAATAGGTAAACTTAAGGGTTCTATTGTTAAGATTGGCCAAATGATGGCCCTTTATGGTGAACATTTTTTACCTGAAGAAATTACACAAGCATTAAACACTTTAAATAACCAGACAGTTGCTTTAGATTGGCCTGCAATTAAGCCGCACCTTCAAGAGCAATTGGGCGCTAAATTAAATGATTTAACGATTGATCATGAACCAATTGGTACGGCCTCTCTCGCACAAGTACACCGTGCAACGCGTAAATCAGATGGTTTAGAGTTAGTTTTAAAGATTCAATATCCGGGCGTTGCAAATGCTATTGACTCCGATATGAGCTTGTTTAAAAACATGCTTAAACTGACGCGTATGGTTCCACAAACCCGTGAATTTGATCAGTGGTTTGATGAAGTACGTGAAATGATGCATCGCGAAGTTGACTATGATGTTGAAGCTGCCACTACTCGTCGCTTTGGTGAACGCTTAAAAGATGATGAGCGCTATATTGTCCCTACAATTGTAGATGAATATTGCACAAATCAAGTGCTCTGCATGACTTTTGAACGTGGTGTACCAATCAACAGTCCTGTGATGTTGTCATTACCTCAGGAACGTCGTAATCAACTTGGGGAAGCGTCATTAGAGATCGCGGTTCGTGAAATTTTTGAATGGGGTGAAATGCAGACTGACCCTAACTTTGGTAATTACCTTGTTCGTTTGGGTAATGGTCAAGACATTCAGGACAAAATTGTATTATTAGATTTTGGTGCTATTCGCCAGTTTGATGAACACTTGCTAACAGTTGCCCGTCAACTCATTCAGGCAGGTTATCAACATAATAAAGATGCAATGGTGAAAGCCATGACTGGTTACGAGTTTTTTGATGCAATGCCTGAAAGTATTAAGCCAGGTATGGCTGATGTCTTTTTACTTGCGACAGAAGCATTCAGTACTCCTGCAAATAACCCAGATATGCCCGCTGGTCTTATGGATGAACACGAACGTTATGACTGGAAGAAAAGCCAGCTCCATAGCCGTGTTATGCAACAAGCTAGTAAATCAATGGCGTCACGTTATTTCTCAGTTCCTCCCAAAGAGTTTATGTTCATTAGCCGTAAATTCATTGGAGCCTACACATTTATGACGGTTATTGATGCAAAAACCAATGTACGACGTATGATTCGTAACTTTGCTTGATTTAATGAATGACTAGAATGATTCCATGTCATTCTAGTCAATCCTTCTCGGCTCCCCAACATTGCAATTATTTTAAATAAATAAAATCAAAAACTTATAATTTTCTTATTTTCTATTTACCATTTATCTACTCATTTTTCGAATGTCAGTAACGACATAGTTTTTTAATATGAGGCGTGTCAGCATAAAACAATAACAATGTGTTAGGACACCATAATCATGACAAGTATGATCAATAAAGCTCAGGGTTTGGGTTTATCGCTGATCACAAGATTGGCTGGAAGCGATGTACTTGATCAACTCAAGTTGCGTAAATTTGTTGAAAAATCTCTTTATCAAGGTTCAAAAGCTGGCTTTAGAGCATTAACGCAGACTCAAAAAGCATTTAAGCCCAAGCAAATCTCTCAACAACGTTTACCTCGCCAACAAAAAAATTTATTTGATTTAAGTTTAACCGAAGAACAACAAATGACTTCTGAAGCAATGTCTCAATTTGCTCAAGAGGTTTTATTGGGGTTAGCTCATAATGCCGATCAGGAAGCTCAGTTTCCTGAAAGTCTTTGGCAATATGTTGAAGATTTAGGACTTAACTACTATGCACTTCCAGAAGCACTCGGTGGAGTAGCGGCCGAACAAAATATCGTTAGTAACTTATTAATTGCTGAAAAACTAGCTGAAGGTGATTTTAGTCTTACAGCAGGATTACTCAGTACATTTAGCGTTATTAATGCAATCACACGTTGGGGTTCTGCTGAAGTTCAGTCGATGTACCTACCATGTTTTGCAGAAGACTCAGACATTACAGCAACTTTTGCTGTTCAAGAAACAACTCCAGCATTTAACCCTTATGTTTTAAAAACAAAAGCATCACTTGAAAACGATCAGTTTTTTATTGATGGTGAAAAAACATTAGTGATTTTAGGCGATTTAGCTGATGTATTTTTAGTAAGTGCAGACTTTAACGGCAAGCCAGACGTATTCGTCGTGCAGTGTAATGAAACAATTTCAATAAAAAACACTCCGGCCATGGGTCTTAAAGCCACAGAAACAGCAACTCTTCGCTTTAATCACACTCCTGCTCTACGTTTAGGTGCAACAGATTTTGATTACACAGCCTTTGTAGATTTAGGCAACTTAATGTGGTGTGCAATGGCTGTAGGTACATGTGAAGCTGTAAAAGCTTACTGTATTAAATATGCCAATGAACGAACTGCATTCGGTGAACCTATTTCACATCGTCAAAGTGTCGCTTTCATGATTGCAGATATGGCAATTGAAATTGATGCAATGCGTATGTTGATTTTAAATGCAGCAAGCCTTGCAGAGTCAGGCAAGCCATTTCACCGCGAAGCTTACTTAGCCCATCTACTTTGTGCTGAAAAATCCATGAAAATTGGCACAGACGGTGTGCAAATTCTTGGTGGACATGGTTTCACAAAAGAACATCCTGTTGAACGTTGGTACCGCGATTTACGGGCTACTGCAATTTTACAATCTGGCTTACATGCTTAAAAGATCAATCAGAGGATACTTTAATGAATTTACAAAATCCTAAAAAATTCAAAATGATGATTGATCAGGCACATGATGTTGCGATCAATGTTTTACGCCCGATTTCCCGTAAATATGATAAAGCTGAACATGCATATCCAAAAGAACTTGATATGCTTGCCTCCCTCATTGATGGCATGAATGAAGGTGGTGAAGGAATTAATGCTGGTGCTGCGGGTGCTGGAAAGCGCGGTGATACCGACAATGAAGGTATTCGCAATGGAACCAACATGTCGACCGCTCTTGGAATTATTGAGATGTGTTATGGCGATACAGGCTTATTACTGAGTATGCCTCGTCAGGGTCTTGGAAACTCAGCAATTGCTGCTGTCGCAAATGATGAGCAATTAGAACGGTTCAAAGGAACATGGGCAGCAATGGCCATCACAGAACCTGGTTGTGGCTCCGACTCTGCCGCTATCCGTACCACAGCAACCAAAGATGGCAATGACTACATTCTAAATGGTGAAAAGATTTTTGTAACTTCAGGCGAACGTGCAGATTCTGTCGTTGTTTGGGCTACGCTCGATCGTAAACTTGGACGTGCAGCAATTAAATCATTTGTCGTACCTAAAGGTACGCCCGGTATGAAGGTCGAACGTCTCGAACATAAATTAGGAATTAAAGCATCAGATACAGCAGTCATCAGTTTTATTGACTGCCGTGTACCAGCAGAGAACCTTTTGGGTAATGCCGAAGTGGATGTTGCTAAAGGTTTCGCCGGAGTAATGGAAACTTTTGACAATACACGCCCTCTAGTTGCAGCAATGGCAATCGGTTGTGCGAAAGCTTCACTAGAGCGTATTAAAGAGATTTTTAAAGATCAGCTTGATCCTGACTACTCGACTCCCTATCTGCATGCTTCTAACCTTGCAGCACAAATCTACCGCATGGAGGCTGAATGGGAAGCTGCTCGTCTGCTCATGTTAAAAGCAACATGGATGGCTGATAATAAAAAGCCAAATTCTAAAGAAGCTTCTATTGCAAAAGCAAAAGCAGGTCGTGTTGGTAACGAGATCACTTTAAAATGTGTCGAGTTAGCAGCAAGTCTAGGCTATAACGAAGATGAATTACTTGAGAAATGGGCACGTGATTCAAAGATTCTTGATATTTTTGAAGGTACTCAGCAAATTCAACAATTAATTATTGCGCGTCGTGAGCTTGGTAAATCTTCCAGTGAATTAAAATAAAAAAGACGCAAGAGAATCTAAACTCTCTTGCTTCATAACTCTAAGATTTATCTAAAAGATAAAACCCTCTAATCACATGATTAGAGGGTTTGGTATTTCAGGAATATATATTATTTATTCAATTTTTATGCTTCTAATGATTTATCTACTGCACCAAATTTTTTGAAGATTTTTGCACGTCGTTTTGGTGAAATATTCGCTTTGTTCAAATCACCTTTATAGTGATCAAAAACTCGCTTATCCATTATTTTGAACCACAACGAAGGAATTAACGCAGGTAATAACATACTTGCATAACCACTTGGTAATTCTGGCGCCTCATCAAAATGACGTAATGCTTGGAATGGACGAGTCGGATAAGCATGATGATCTGAGTGACGCTGCAACTGGTACAGAAATAAGTTTGTTACTACGTTGTTATTGTTCCAGCTATGCTCTGGCATTGTGCGCTCATATTGACCATTTTCTTTTTTCTGACGTAGTAAACCATAATGTTCAATATAGTTAATAATTTCAAAAAGACTAATGCCGTAAAATGCTTGTGTCGCTAAATATGGAATTGTGCTTTTACCAAAAATTCCCACCATAGAAGCATGGAAAGCAGCGCTCATTCCCCAGCCTTGTAATAATTCATTATCTGCTGACCAGAACTCTTTTCCTTTACGTTTTAAACGATTTTTCTCGATTTCAATTGCAGACTTAAAAGAACCTATAACTGTACGTGGCCAGAACTCATAAAATGTTTCGCCCATACGTGAAGAAGCCGGATCTTCAGGAGTTGCTGCACGTTTATGGTGTCCATAAGGATGTTCGATACGGAAATGGTTATAACCTGTAGGAACCAAAGCAAGATGAGATAAAATATGATCAATACGATCATGCTTATGACTTAATTCATGGGCTGTATTAATCGCAATACCATTAATCGCCCCCATTGAAACACCGAGCAAAATTTTATCAATGAATGACGTAGTTTTACGGCTTGTTAAATAACATGCATAAACATTTGCAGCATATTGTAATGGGATAAAGCTCTTCACTAACCGTGAATAATACGGATCTTTTTCAAGAAGCTTAATTTCTTCGTCGGTTGGATTACGTGCATCTTTACCAATAATCGTATCAATTGCAGGAATCACAACGTGTAATAAAAGTGGACCACCTAAAGCAAATACTTTCTTTAATGGGCGTGGACCAAAATGGTATCCAGCTAAAATACCTAAACCAATTACAGGTAGAGCCGGACTAATCATCCATAAATAGCGCTTACGATCTATCTCACGCATAGACGCTGGCACTGGCATAAGTTCTTGCTGAACATTTACTGGTGCATTCATAGTCATATTTCCTTTTTCTATATATCTATATAGTTAAAGAAATAGTACTTACTTAACAGTAGTAACCGTCCAAAAAACCTATTTCAAAGTCTTTGGCATTTTCTTCCACTTTTTTGTCCTAAAAACACATGTTGATCTATTCTTATAGCTCACTATAATTTTATTAAAATAATGATTGATCATTTAAAGATGGATGCACTAAGTAAATTTTTTGATGATATTCACCTTAATAAGTCTGAATACATCTATTTAAAAGCACAAGGAGAATGGGCTTTTAAAACACAAGATCAATCTGCTTTACTTGCCTATATTGTTTTAACTGGTTCAGTATATATTCAACTTAATGCGTCAGAAAAAATAATTGCGACAGCTGGTGATATTATTTTAATTCCTTCTGGAAAGGCACATAATGCCACCGACTCAAAATCAACAGCAACTAAATTAGTAGATTCATTAGATATTACTTCGCTTTTTAACGGTCATAGACAAGACGCAATTGAATTTGGCACCTCCTCTCATAATAAAACCTTATTACTGTGTTTGCGCTGTCAGATTGATACTCATATGGCAGGCCCTCTGATTAATGCATTGCCTTCGATCATGCATATTCAACACGAAAATCAAACCAACCCACCAGAATGGCTACAAATTGGGCTTTATTTTTTAGCAATTGAAACTCAAAAAATCAGGCCGGGACATGACAAAATTATTGATCATTTAGTCAGTATTCTTCTCATTGAGTGCATCCGTGATCACGTTCAACAAATGACAGATCAACAAAACTGGCTAAGTGCGTTAACCCATCCTGAATTAAGTAATGCCCTATCTGCTATTCACAGCCAACCAGAAGTCGCTTGGACAGTTGAGTCTTTAGCAGAACAATGCTGTATGTCACGGTCCAAATTCGCAAATCTATTTAATAGTATTATTGGGGAACCACCTCTAACTTATTTGCAACATTACCGTTTTCGTTTAGCAAGTCAGTACTTACGCACAAGTAATTTTTCAATTCAGCAAATATCAAACAAAGTCGGCTATTCATCCGAGACTGCTTTTAGTCAGGCCTTTAAAAGAATTTTTGATTTATCACCTAAACAATATCGACAGCAATATATCGAACATCATCTCGATTAATAGAAAATAAAAAAAGCGCCGAAGCGCTTTTTTTATTTGATCAAATTATTATTTAATTTTTGCATGTGATTTTAAATATTGACTGTAATCTTCCAATATTTGTTGACCACGAGATTGACGATAAAGTTGTTTTAGCTGTTGTAATTGATCAGCAGGAATAGCATTAGCGGCTGATGAATTTACATTTGAAACTGCAACGACTACCAGCTCATTTGGCAAGTTTGCTGTTGTAACAGACCACATACCCGGTTTTGGGGTAGCTAAACTAAATGCTGCACGTTCAATTTCACGCTTTAAACCCTGTGAACGACTAAATACGCCAGCTGATTCAAATGCGACTTTATTTTTAGCAACTACTTGTTCTGCTGGTTGAGTTTTAAACTCAGTCAACATGGTAGCAATTTTTGCTTGGGCTGCTTTACGCGCTTTTGCATCGATAACTTTGGCTTTTGCTTCATTCATCGCTTGCGCTAATGGTTTTACACCAGCTGCGTGGTAATCACGCACTTTAACCCATACCGTATCACCATTTGCTAATTGAATATTAGATGATGCATTACGGTCACCATTTTTCACATCATCATTAAATAACTTAATTTTGACACTTGGATCACTTAAATATGGGTTTTGAGTTGCTAAAGTTACACCATTCAATGATTCAATTTTTGCACCTTTTACTTCTTGTACAACAGCTTCTAAAGAATCATTACCAACAATTGTTTCATTCAAACTGTTTACGGCATCTGAATAAACCGTAGCAACTTTATTCTTTTCAACCTCAGCCGTTAAACGCGCTTTCTCAGCTTCAAATGAAGGGATTTGGTTAGCTTGAGTTTCTGCTTCAATAATATGATAACCATATTGTGTTTTTACTGGCTGCGAAACTTGTCCATTTTTCAAACTTAAAACAGTTTTATCAAATGCATCCGAGAAAACACCTGGAGCATATGCTTCAACTAAACCACCTTTTGCTTTTGAACTAGGATCTTCAGAGAACTGCGATGCAGCTTGTGCAAACGAAAGACCACCCTGAATTTTCGCATAAACTTCTTTTGCAAGTTTTTGAGCAGCGGCATCATCACGAGCATCAGTAGTAATTAAAATGTGCTTTACAGTTCGTTTAGCATCTTTTTTCTGAGCTTCAACAAACTTTGCATAAGCTTGCTGAAGTTCAGCTTCGGTTGCAGGAGCTGGTTTAGTCATCATTGATGGAGATAAGACAACATAATCAACATCAACTGAAGCCTGTTGCTTAAATTCATTTTGATGCTTGTTATAGTAATCTGTAGCTTCTTGATTAGATGCCGTTAAACCTGTTTTGTAAGCATCTAATTTAATACTAGCTAAATGTAACGTACGTTGTTCAGTTTGCAAATTCGCAATTTGCATTAGATCAACTTTGCTTACTAAAGAGTAATCAGCAAACGTTGACGTTAACATTTTCAAAGCATGATCTTGACGTAGGCTTGCTATTAACCCCTGACTCGTCATGCCAATAGAACGTAAGTAATTTTCATAGAGTTTTTGTGAGAATTGACCATTCTCTTGCAAACTAGGCTGCTGAGCTAACATTTGCTCAATTTGAGCATCACTCAAAGAGATACCTAATTTTTCTGCTTGCTGTATTAATAGATTACGTGACACCAAAATATCGAGTGCCTTAGCCTGAATGACAGGCAAATTAAGTAAACTTTCATCTCCTTTAACAGCAGCTAAATATTGTTCTTTGTAAGACTGAGTTAAAGTTTCAAGGTCTTTTTTAGATATTTCTTGGCCATTTACTGTCTTAGCAACGTCAGCCTTGTTTCCCCTATTAAAATATCCTTCAATACCTACAAGTGCTAAAGGGGTCAAAAACAAAATTAGAAGGACTTTGCCGAGCCAACCCTTAATGACTGTACGAAACGATTCCATAAGTATTCCAATATTTTATTTCGAGGAGAATTTTAACTGAAAAACCACAATCAATGAATGAGCAATATTGGTCAATTCAGATATTTAATAAAAAACGCGCCTATATTGGCGCGTTTATTCATCTTAAAAGATTAAGCTACTGAATCTTTAAGACCTTTACCAGCTTTAAAGCTAGGTACTTTAGTTGCTTTAATTTGAAGCTCTTCACCAGTTTTAGGGTTACGACCAGTGCGTGCAGCACGTTCTTTAACACTGAAAGTACCAAAACCAACTAAAGTTACTGTGTCACCTTTTTTAAGTGCTTCAGTAATTGACGCAATTGTCGCATCGAGTGCCTTGCCTGCATCAGTCTTAGATACTCCCCCTTTTTCAGCAATTGCATCGATTAATTCTGATTTATTCATGAATAAAACATCCTCTTAATATCGTTTGTTTAAGGTCCAAGGCTATAGTTTAAAAGGCCATGACGCCTTTATAGCAATGCTTTAGGGGAAAACGCAATACTAGAGCAGGGCTTTTAGCAAAAATAAATGCTAAAAAACTGTTATATATTTGCTAAATCCCAACATTTTTTTACTTTTTATTCAATTTTTCTTTCAAATGTTGATTTTCTTCTATTAAAGCATCCACCTTAATATGCAGTTGTACAAGCAGCTGTTCGATGTGTTGCAAATCCTTCGGCGTCACCAGCCCAATACGGTTTAAAGAGTGATTAACACTCGTATCAAGAATCTTTTCTACTCTGTCTTTTGTTTCAGATACAGATTCTTTTGCTTTTTCTGTGACCTTGCCAACAGTATTGTCTGCCAAGTCTCCAGTTTTTGATTCTAGCTCCTCACCCACTTTAACCAAAGAATCAAAGAGCTTATTTCCCTCTTCTTCCGCACGTGAAAAAGCACCAAGTCCTGCTAGCCAAATTTGCTTAGTATACTTCCTAAAATCTAAAGCTGATTTTCTTGAACTTTTTGATTTTAATTTATTTTTTTCTTCCGACTCTTCTATCTGGGTATCTGTATTTGCATTATCCATTAATCTAAACTCCTAATCAGATGAGAGAAATGATGACTGATTTGACCACAAAATATTTCTATAATATCAAAGTAAAGACTTGATCCATTTACAAAACTGTTCTACAAAGCAAATAAGTCATGTAAATATATTTAACACGACATTGTGTTAAGTTTGGGATAGGATGTCCCATTCTTCAGTTAATTGCTATTTCTAAGGATAAACTTTTATGAGTGAAACGCAACAAAGACAAAAACATCCGCGTCTGTTGCTGAATATTGTTCTAATTATTTTAGAAACTTTTTTTTCATTTATTCTCACCCACGATGGTGCCCTTCGCTTGCAAGCGAAAAAGTTTATTTTGAACAAAACAACGATTCGTATTAATAGCTATTTACCTTTCTTTGACTTCTATGTTCAATTTACAGAAAAAGGTTTGTTATTCGATATTCACTCTTTTGATAGACGTATTGATCTTGAGATCAATAGTACGCTTATCGATTTAATTAAAATTTTTGGTTTTTCTAACCAACGCAGCCTTAAAAATATGCGTATTGATGGTGATGAGGAAACGAAAAAGGAACTTCTAGATTTAATTTCTCATTTAACTCTTCCAAAATTGCTAGTTGACTGGAAACAGTGGTTTAACACTTCAGATGATGAAGCTGAAACCCTTGCTTCACGTAAACGGATCGCTCCATTACTTGAGAAAATTGATCAACAAAGATCAGAGATCAACTCCCTTCACGTCGAAATTAAACAGTATCAAAATCGAATTACTCGCTTACAACGACGTCAACGAAATATTAACTTCTCCTTTGGTATAATTAGCCTAATATTTGTTGTTTATTTCATATATAATTTGTGGGTTGCCTAATTTATTTTTCTATTTTGTTCCTACACTTGAATTAAAAATAAAAAAACTTGACTATTTTAGTCGGGATTCATAAAATCCTATTATCTAGTCTTAACATGTGTATCGAATCATGCGCCTTACAACTCGCGGTCGCTACGCAGTGACTGCTCTACTTGATTTAGCTTTGCAGCCAACTGAACAAACGATCACGCTCGCCGAAATTGCCGCACGCCAATCCATTTCAGTTGCTTATTTAGAACAGTTATTCGCAAAACTTAAGCGTCATGGGTTAGTTTCTAGTGTTCGTGGTGCAAATGGTGGTTACCATTTGGCTCGAAATGCTGATGAAATTACTGTGTTAGAAATTATTGAAGCTGTAAATGAAACGGTTGATGCAACACGTTGTGACCATAAAGGTAACTGCCAAAATGGTGCAATGTGTCTCACTCATGATTTATGGCAAGAACTCTCTCATCATATTGCCGACTATTTAGCAAAAATCTCTCTTGCCGACCTCATTAGCCGAGACAACGTTCAAACTGTTGCATTACGCCAAAATGTGACTGGCACAGATTCAGCTCTTTTATCGGGTACAGGTATTTGATATGAAACGTCCAATTTATCTTGATTACGCAGCAACCACTCCAGTAGATCCGCAAGTTGCAGAACGTATGATGGAGTGTTTAACTTTCGACGGTACCTTTGGTAATGCTGCGTCTCGTTCCCATGCTTATGGCTGGCAGGCAGAAGAAAAAGTTGAATATGCACGTGAGCAAGTAGCAAATTTAATTAAAGCTGATCCACGTGAAATCGTTTGGACTTCTGGTGCAACTGAATCAGATAACCTTGCCCTTAAAGGTGTAGCTCAATTCTATGCATCTAAAGGCAAACATATCATTACAAGTAAAATTGAACACAAAGCTGTTCTAGATCCTTGTCGTGAATTAGAAGAACAAGGCTTTGAAATTACTTATTTAGAGCCAGAACCACAAACAGGTTTAATCACTCCTGAAATGGTTAAGGCTGCCCTTCGCCCAGATACTATTCTTGTTTCTCTTATGATGGTAAACAATGAAATTGGTACAGTCACAGATGTAGCGGCGATTGGTGAATTAACACGTGCCAACAAAACATTTTTCCACGTAGATGCAGCACAAGCAGCTGGTAAAATTGATATCGACTTATCTACGATGAAAATTGACCTTATGAGTTTCTCTGCTCATAAAATTTATGGTCCAAAAGGTATCGGCGCATTATATGTACGTCGTAGCCCGCGTGTTCGTCTAAAAGCACAAATTCATGGTGGTGGTCATGAGCGTGGTATGCGTTCTGGTACTTTGGCTACTCACCAAATCGTTGGTATGGGTGAAGCTTTTGAAATTGCAGGCAAAACAATGCATGCAGAACAAGAGCGTCTCCGTAAACTTCGTGACAAACTTTGGAACGGTTTACAAAACCTTGAACAAGTGTTCTTAAATGGTCACCCAACTCAAAACGTTGCAAACTATTTAAACGTTAGCTTCAACTTTGTTGAAGGTGAATCTTTAATGATGTCGCTTAAAGATGCTGCTGTATCAAGTGGTTCTGCTTGTACTTCTGCAACTTTAGAGCCTTCATATGTTCTTCGCGCATTAGGTTTATCTGATGAGCTAGCACACAGCTCAATCCGCTTTAGTTTTGGTAAATACACAACTGAAGAAGACATTGACCACGTGCTTACAATTACCAAAGCCGCTGTTGAGAAATTACGTGAACTTTCTCCGCTTTGGGATATGTACAAAGAAGGTATCGATCTTTCTACAGTTGAATGGGCAGAACACTAATTATTGAAATTAGTGTTTTAACCCTCATATTAATATTAGGCTGACCCCGAGGTTTGGAGAAGCGAAATGGCTTATAGCGAAAAGGTAATTGATCATTACGAAAACCCACGTAATGTTGGTGTTTTAGATAAAAACTCTGAAAATGTTGGTACAGGCATGGTGGGTGCACCTGCATGTGGCGATGTGATGCGTTTACAAATTCAGGTAAATGATAGTGGTGTGATTGAAGAAGCACGCTTCAAAACTTATGGTTGTGGTTCTGCAATTGCATCAAGCTCACTTGTAACTGAATGGTTAAAAGGTAAGACTCTTGATGAAGCTCAAGCGATCAAAAATATTGATATCGCAACCGAGCTTGCTCTTCCTCCAGTAAAAGTTCACTGCTCTGTACTAGCTGAAGATGCAATTAAAGCTGCGATTGATGATTACCGCAGTAAAAAATCTAAAGCTTAATTTGTTACCATTGTAAACGTTGGAGTTTTCATGATTCATTTAACTGAAAATGCTGCGACTCATATTAGCAATTACCTTAAAAATCGAGGTAAGGGTGAAGGCATTCGCGTGGGTGTGAAAACTTCTGGTTGTTCTGGGTTGGCTTATGTTCTCGAATTTGTTGATTCTGTCGATGAACATGACCAAGTTTTCGAACAATTTGGCGTTAAGGTTTTTGTAGATCCAAAAAGTCTTGTCTATTTAGAAGGCTTAGAAATGGACTACGTAAAGAATGGCCTTAACGAAGGGTTCGAATTTAACAATCCCAATAAAAAAGGTGAATGTGGTTGCGGTGAGTCTTTCACTGTATAACTCCCTCTTCTCCTTCCATCCTTTTCATTAAAACAGTGACTTTTTATAGCACTGTTTTAATGTATTTAATTAACGTGGACCTCCTTTCTAATGAATCATTTTGAGTTGTTCAATTTACCCGTAGAACTCGATATCGATTTGGCGAGCTTAAAATCTAGTTTCTTAAGTTTGCAACAGCAATATCACCCAGATAAAGCAGAAGATAAAGATCAGGCATTGATCAAATCAAGTGAAATCAATCAAGCTTTTAAAGTACTTTCGCAAGTAGATAGCCGCGCTGCTTATCTATTAGCGTTAAAAAAGCAAGATCATCACCTCGATCAATCCATTAGTGATTTTGAGTTCCTACAATCAGCTCTAGAGCTTCGAGAGCAACTTGATGAAGCAACTTCACAAGAGCATTTGAGTACTCTTAAGCAAGAAGTTTTTCAGTGGATTGAGGGCTTAGTTCGCGAATTTAAAATTGACTACTCAGATGAAGATTGGGGCGAAGCTCGAGATACTGTACGTAAATTACGTTTCTTTCAGCGCGTTCTTAACGATATTGAAAAAGCAGAAGATCAACTGTTGGATGATGAAGACAACTTTGATTTAGACGATGATTTTTAATTTGCTTTTTCCAATTTATATTCAAAGGATTTAACTCATGGCACTTTTGCAAATTGCTGAACCGGGTCAATCCAGTGCCCCACATGAACACCGCATTGCGATTGGTATCGACCTAGGAACAACACATTCTTTAGTTGCGACAGTGTTATCAGGCAAACCAAAAGTCCTTAACGACGAAAAAGAAAGACGACTTCTTCCTTCTATTGTGCATTATGGAAATGATGTCACTCATTATGGTGAAGAAGCAAAACCTTTCATTATTGCTGATCCAAAAAATACAATTGTTTCTGTAAAGCGCTTTATGGGACGCTCAAAAGCAGATATCAAATTTCAACACCCATATGAATTAGTGGGTTCTGAAAATGAGATGCCAGCTTTCGAGACACGTTCTGGTCGTAAAACGCCTGTGGAAATTTCAGCTGAAATTTTAAAACAACTAAAAGAGCGTGCTGAATCTAGCTTACAAAACCCAGTAAATGGAGCCGTAATTACTGTTCCAGCTTATTTTGATGAAGCACAACGTCAAGCAACACGCGATGCTGCACAGCTGGCTGGGTTGAATGTACTACGTCTATTAAATGAGCCAACTGCTGCTGCTGTAGCTTATGGTTTAGATCAAGAAACAAATTTAGCTACAGATCATAACTATGTGATTTATGACCTAGGTGGTGGTACTTTCGACGTATCAATCCTACGTTTTTCACAAGGTGTCTTTGAAGTATTAGCCACAGGTGGTCATACTGCTTTAGGCGGTGATGATTTAGATCGTCTCATTGTTAAGTGGGCTAAAAAACAATTAAATATTGATACGCTAAGTGATGAAAACTATGCAGTATTTATTGTTGCTGCTCGCCAAGCAAAAGAACAACTCTCTGCACAAGAATCCGTTCAATTAAAACTACTTGAAAATGTACTAACACTTGATCGTTCAACCTTTGAGAGCATTATTCAAGTTGCTTTAGACAAAACAATCAGTGTTTGCAAACGTGTTTTACGTGATGCAAAACTTGAGTTATCAGATATTCAAAATGTTGTTTTAGTAGGTGGTTCTACCCGTTCGTATGCTGTGCAGCAAGCAGTTCGCAATGTATTTAACCAAGAACCACTTTGCACAATTAATCCTGATGAAGTAGTAGCGATTGGTGCTTCTATTACAGCCAATCAATTAATTGGAAACAGCCAAGACGGCTCACTACTTTTAGATGTTACTCCTCTTTCTCTTGGCTTAGAAACCATGGGTGGATTAGTAGAGCGTCTTATTTCTCGTAATACAGCTATTCCGGTTGCTCGCCGCCAAGAGTTTACTACTTATCAAGATGGCCAAACTGCCATGCTGATTCATGTAGTTCAAGGTGAAAGAGATTTAGTCGAACACTGTCGATCTTTAGGAAGATTCGTTCTTCATGGCATTCCTCCAATGACTGCTGGTCAAGCACGTATTGAAGTTACCTTTCAGGTAGATGCAGACGGCTTGCTTACTGTTTCAGCTCGTGAAACAACTTCAGGTGTACAAGCTCAAATTGATATTAAACCATCTTATGGTTTATCAGAGTCTGACACTGAACGCTTATTAATTGAAGGTTTCCAACATGCAGAAGAAGACAAAAATCTGCGTCATTTAAAAGAAACCAAAGTTGAGGCCCAACGCGAGCTTGAAGCATTAGAACAAGCTTTGAAACTGGATGCTGATTTACTCAATAATGAACAGCTCGAAGCACTTAAAGCCGCTGAAAACTCGCTTAAAGTACAACTTGAAGGCAATGATATTCAAGCGATTGAAAAAGCTGTAGAACAACTTAAAGTACATAGTGATGCTTTTGCTGCACTACGTATGAATCGACATATTGACCACGCCTTAAAAGGTACAAAACTTGAAGATTGGTCAAATTCAAACTAAAGGTATAGGTGATCAATATGCCCCGCATTAAAGTACTTCCTCACGCTCAATTTTGTCCTGAAGGTGCAGAATTTGAAGTTGAACAGAATGCAAATCTTTGCCAAAGTTTGCTTGATCGAGGAATTAAAATCGAACACGCATGTGACATGTCATGTGCTTGTACAACATGTCACGTAGTAGTTCGTAAAGGTTTTGATAGCCTAGAAGAAATGGATGATGTTGAAGCAGATCTTTTAGATCGCGCTTGGGGTCTTGAACCAGATTCTCGCCTCTCATGCCAAGTAAAAATTGTTGATGAAGATTTAGAAATTGAGATCCCTAAATATACAATCAACCACGCTTCAGAAAATCATTAATGGTGTTAATAAAAAAGCTGCTTTAAAAGCAGCTTTTTTTATATTTTATAAACTCTAAACTTGATCTTGTTGGTCTATCTCTAAAGGTTTAACTTCATCTTCAAGTCTTAACTGTGCAATACCTTGAGTATTTACTAAAGTTTGTTGAACTTTAATTCGTTGAATCATTTTCTCAAGCACTTCTACTAATTCAGGATATTCATAGTTTTGTACTTCTTCTAAGTTAAGTACCAAGTGAAAGCCTTTATATTCATAATCAAACCATTGCTGATGATCTGACTTATTCCCTGTATATTTCTCCATCACTTGCCATGTCTTTACGGCACCTTGAATACCTTTTAGATAAATCGGTGTTTTAGGTGCGCACAGGAAATCACTTTTGATTAATTGATAAGTATCATCTGAAATTAAGATTTCGTCTATTTCAGCAGCATATTGTAGACGAGCCGCTAAATTCACATCACGACCTACAATCGTATAAGCCATACGATGTGTTGCCCCATAATTTCCTACGTGGCAATAACCAGTACTAATACCCATCCGGATATGCAATGCTGAGTAACCCATTTTTTTCCAGCGCTCACGTAGCAATTTCATTTGCTGACGCATAGCTATTGCCATTTCTACACATGCTTTGGCATCTTGCTCCACACCTTGTGAATTCGGATCACCAAAAAATATGAGGATGGCATCCCCCATAAATTTATCGACAGTAGCCTCATACTGTTTAGCAATTTCAGTCATATGGCTTAAATAATCATTAAGCAAAAATGCCAAATCATCTGGAATCAAAGTTTCTGATAACTCTGTAAAACCCTGAATATCAGAAAAAAACACAGTCATTTTTTTACGCTTATATTCAATCTTTGCTTCAGCCTCGCCGCGCATAATAGACTGCCACAACTGTAGTGGCGCATAACGGCTTAGCTGATTAGCAAAAGCAATATAGCGGGTCATTTGGTCATAGTAATGTTGACGCTGCTGACTGATTTTTTTAACCCAGCGATGTTGGTAATAATTTCCAATGGTAATAAACATAACCAAACCAAGAAGAGTTATTACTGTCAACTCTTGGCTAGTAGGCTCAAAATATGTATAAAAACCAAATAGAAAGAAAGTACTTAAATAAAAAATAATCGCGCCTAACAAACTCGTCAAACAAATGACTGCGAAAGAAATACGACTATTAATTGCTGAATAAAACAAGGCAAAAAGTGCAATAAATGTAGGTACTAAATTAAGATGCAGACCTGCCAAAGTAACTGCTACAACAATTGCATCGATTGCAAAGAAAACACTTTTTTGAGTTTTTTTATCGAATTGGTACTGAAGCCAGTGTTCTAACTTCGAGCTAATAAAAAGCAGAAATAGGAAAAAGGGTGGAACATAGATCTGATAATTAGTATTAGGTGAGGTAAAAGCGTAGATCACTAAAATTAATGACAGAATTGAATATCCCATCAAACGATGAAAATATGCAAATTGCTTAGGCTCTCTATCGATAAACCTCTCTAATTGCACCCTATCCTCCACACCTCAATGTAGCCACATTCATATGAATGTGGCGTTGCATTGATTTAGTCCATGCGCCAATCAAATGGCATATCACCTTGACCACGTAACGCAAGCATAAGAGTTTGACGCATATGAGCCAACACATCATTTGTATAAGGAACCGCAGGTGTACCCCATACTGGTTTAGGCCATGCAACATCATTCTGATAACGTACAACATGATGGAAATGCAATTGAGGCACCATATTCCCCAAAGCGGCAACATTCATTTTATCAGCGCGGAATACACGAGATAGCTGGCTAGATAACCAACTTGATTCACGTAAAAACTGTTCTTGGTCAGCTTGGCTCAACTCATATAATTCTGTGATTCCCGGCACACGAGGGATTAAAATCAGCCAAGGGAATTGCATATCATTCATTAAACGACATGTTGAAAGCGGAAAATCGCCTACAAAAAAAGTATCTTGAGCAAGTTGTGGATGCAAACTAAACATATCTTTTATAAATGACAATAAACAATAATGGCTAATACTATCACATCAGTTTTGATGTGAGTATTGCTAGTGTCTGGTTTGATTACAAATAACAATGATTTTATGCACTTATTCACCCAATAGACCGAGAAATCGTGCATAAAATTCTGTTATCAACATACAAAGGATTTATATAGAATGAAAATCACTTTAAAACACTATTTAAGCATGTAATTCATTCAATAATTTCGCTAATAAATCATTAATAAATTGGATTCGTTTTTCCTGCTCTTCAAGCTGAACCATAACCTTTAAACGTTGACCACCTTCCATACGATAATAGGTTGGATGTTTTTGCATGAGTTGAATAATACTGATGGCCTGAACAGGTGTATCAGGCGAGAATTCAATATTGCCACCTTGAGTATTAATATCGATTTTAGTAATTCCCAGCTGTTCAGCTTTCAGTCGAATTTGATGAACACTAAATAAGTGTTTAACTGATTGCGGTGGAACCCCAAAACGGTCAATAAGCTCCATACGGATATTGTCGAGCTTTTCTTGGGTATCTGTATTACTAATACGCTTATAGAATAATAAACGCTGATGCACGTCACCTAGGTACTCATCTGGAATAAGAGCAGGTATATGTAAATTAATTTCTGCTGTTAATGATAAAGGTGCATCAAAATTCGGCGTTTTCCCTTGCTGAATCGCTTTAGTAGCTTTTTCCAGCATTTCCATATACAAGCTATATCCAATTGCCTGCATTGAGCCACTTTGCTGCTCACCTAAAAGCTCACCGGCACCTCGAATTTCTAAATCTTCTGTAGCCAGCATGAAACCAGCACCTAGAGTTGAAGCACGTTGTATTGCATCTAGACGTTTTTCAGCATCACCTTTTAAATGCTTTATCGAAGGAACCAATAAATAGGCATAAGCTTGGTGATGTGAACGTCCTACACGGCCACGTAATTGATGTAGTTGAGCTAAACCAAGTTTGTCAGCCCTTTCTATCAAAATAGTGTTGGCATTTGGAACATCAATTCCGGTTTCAATAATGGTTGAGCATACCAATACATTGTATTCTTTGTGATAGAACTGTTGCATGACTTGCTCAAGTTCTCTTTCCCTCATTTGTCCGTGTGCAACAGCTACACGAGCTTCAGGGACAAGCACACGAATATTTTCAGCTGCTCTCTCAATCGTATCAACTTCATTGTGCAAGAAATATACTTGGCCACCACGTAGTAACTCACGCAAAATCGCTTCTTTAATCGACGCTTCAGTATGTTCTTGTACAAAGGTTTTAACAGCTAAACGACGGGCTGGCGGTGTAGCAATGATAGATAAATCACGCATTCCCGAAAAAGCCATATTAAGCGTACGTGGAATTGGTGTAGCTGTAAGCGTTAGCATATCTACATCTGCACGTAATGCTTTAATACGCTCTTTATCACGCACCCCAAAACGGTGCTCTTCGTCGACCACCATTAAGCCTAAATCTTTAAACTGTACATTTTCTTGTAAAAGTTTATGGGTGCCCACCACAATATCGACTTTGCCTTCAGCAAGGTCTTCAATATTTTTCGTATGGGTTTTATTTGAACCAAAGCGTGATAATACTTCAATACGAACAGGCCAGTCGGCAAAGCGGTCTTTAAAAGACTCATAATGCTGTTGAGCAAGTAATGTCGTCGGTACTAATACAGCGACCTGCTTACCATTTTGCACCGCAACAAATGCTGCTCGCATTGCAACTTCTGTTTTACCAAAACCAACGTCCCCACAAACAAGTCGATCCATCGGTTTAGCTTGTTGCATATCATAAAGCGTCGCTTCAATAGCATTGGCTTGATCAAGTGTTTCTTCGTACGCAAATCCACTCGCAAATTGCATATAAAGTGACTGATCGACTCCAAAACCAAAGCCAGGTTTTGACTGACGACGTGCTTGTATATGTAGCAACTCTGCTGCAACATCATGAATTTGTTCTAAAGCTTTACGTTTAGCCTTACTCCACGCGTCAGTTCCAATTTTGTGTAATGGTGCTAAATCTGGATCTCCGCCACTATAGCGGCTAATGAGGTGCAAGTTAGTCACGGGCACATAAACTTTTGCCTCTTCAGCATAGTCTAGTTGCAAGAATTCATAATCTTGCCCTTCAATTGCCAAAGTAATTAATCCAGCGTAACGCCCTACACCATGGTCAATATGAACAACAGGAGCACCTATGCTTAATTCGGTCAAACTACGAATTAGGAATTCTTCTGAAACTTCTTGCTGACGTTTACGACGACGTTGAACTACGCGATGCTCATACAACTGATTTTCTGAAATAACAGACAATTGATCGGTTAAAAGCAAACCACGGTCTAATGGTGCATTCGTAATAGCAATCGCAAACTGACTTTTCTGGAATTGCTCAAAACTATCTACACTAGGAATATCTCCCAGACTGGCACGCAAACCATCTCTTAAACTTTCTCGTCGACCAGCACTTTCTGCAACCAATAAAACAGGATGATTTGCTTCATCAATATATTTTTTAACTACGGCAAATGGTTTGTCTTTTTTCGGATCAACAGGCAACTTAGGTGGTTGCTCAACCTTAAGATTTAGAGCCCCACCTTTTTCTTCAACTGCTTCAGCGCTCACAAGCATACGTGGGAACTGATTTAAAGCACTTAGTAAGTTATTTGGTGCAATAAATAACTCATCAGGTGGGAGAATTGGCTGGTCTGCGTTATGACGTCTATCTTCATAGCGACGGAAAACTTCTTTCCAAAAACTGGTTAAATCACTATCCACATCATTATTTGTAATTACAATGCAATTCTTTGGAAAGTACGTTGTAAGTGTACTTTGAGATTGCATGTAAGTTTTATCAAAAAATAACGGTAAATAAAACTCAATTCCTGGAGATGCAATTCCATCAAGAACATCTTGGTAAATTGGGTTTTTCTTAGGATTTGCAGTCGGAAAAAGTTCAGAATAACGGTCTCTAAAAATTGAACGAGCTTCTTTTAATGGGAACTCTTTTGCTGGTAAGACGGTAAAACTTTTTAAAGTAGTTGTTGTTCTTTGCGTTTCTGGATCAAAGAATTTTAAAGTATCAATTTCATCATCAAAAAGGTCAATACGGATAGGTGCATCCTGACCAGATGCAAAAATATCCATAATGCTACCACGTACAGCAAACTCACCATGGTCATAAACCGTATCTACTAAATGATACCCAGCTTGTACTAAACGTAGCTTCTGTTGTTCTAAATCAAATTTTTGCCCCACACGTATATCAAAATGCTCCCCTAAAACCCAAGAATATGGTGCAACTCTTTGAGCTAAAGTGCTTGCTGAAATGAGCAATACACCTTTTTGCGGCATATTGGATAAAATCGCGAGTCGCTCTGAAACAATATCTTGATGAGGTGACAAGCGGTCATACGGCAAAATCTCCCAATCAGGGAAAATTGTCGGTTTTATGCCATAAAATTCAAGTTCACTTTCTAACTGAGCAACATGTTGGTTATTTCGAGCTACTACAACGAGCAAAGATGAATGCTGAACGGCAATTTCTTTGAATAATAATGCAGCAGACGAACCTAATAACGACCCTACCCAACGCTTTTCACCGGCTTTGAGCTGTTGTAAATTCAATTGAGAGATTTCTTGTTGAAACATGTATATGGCTTTTATCAGCTAAGAAGATATGAGCTCAATAGTAGCATGATGTTTTTAGTGAAATGAGTTATTTTTTTGAAAATCAAACTACTAGTTGGCCCTACTTTTTATATTTTTTAATCAATCAACTATGATTATTTATCACGCAAAAACAAAACGTAATATTGATTTAAAATTTGTATAATCGCTTTGAGTTGAAGTAGCTTTTCTTGATTATTTTCCAATCTTGCAACATAGCGCTGTGTTGCGATTTCTAAATCAATCTTTTCATTAATTTGTGGCGTAATTTGAAATAACTTTTGAAGATTATCAAAATTCTGTAATTTACGGTTTGAGAAATATTCAAGATGCTCTGACCACTTCTGATTAATCACTACATCATTAATGATAGGCCCACGTTCAGAATCAAATTTTAATTGATTCTCTTGCAAGTAAAGTTGTTCTGGCGTTTCTTTTGAGCCTTGAAAAAGCTGCGTTATCTTTTTAAACATTTCATCACATCATATTTATTTCAATTTAAATAATGGAAGTCATCTAGTCACTCCCATCATTTGAGTCTTCTAAACTAACGACTATTCATCGCCTAAATCATCAAGAAAATCTACAGTCGGTACAAAAAATAAAGTACCTGTTTGAGCAGTACTAAAGTCAAGTAACCGATCCAGATTACCATGCTCGTTACCTAAAAACATGTTCTCAAGCATTTGTCGGGTTGTACTAAATTTACGCGAGTAGCCAATAAAGAATGTACCATATTCATTTCTAGAAGGATTTGAAAAAGGCATATTAGCTCTCATAATTTTAAGTTCATTGCCTTCTGCATCATGAGCTTTACTAACGACATTATGAGCAGTTAAAGGTTTTTCATCATCGCCGAGCTCAACATCATTGAACTTTTTACGGCCAATCACTTTTTCTTGTTCTTCGTCAGTTAATGAACGCCATTTATCCATATCATGTGTATATTTCTGGATAAAAGCATAACTTCCCCCGATAAAGTCAGGGTCTTCATCGCCTACTAATGCCCACTGCGCTGCAATAACAGGTTCAGGGTTTTCTGTTCCATCTACAAAGCCAATAATTGCACGACCGTCAAAATAACGAAAACCATGAACCTCATCAATTGGATATGTTACTTTACCAAGCTGTTGATTAATTATATTACCCAGCTCGTAACATAAAGTCTGACGATCAGCACGTATATGAAAAAATAAATCACCCGGAGTTGAGACAGCTGTGTATTTCGGGCCTCTAATTTCTTGAAATGGCTCTAACTCTTGAGGCTTGGATTGCTCTGGAAATAATATATCCCATGCATTGGAGCTAAAACCTAAAGTGGCATTAAATTTACTATCTGGGTAACGATTAAAGAGACTTCTGGTTAGTGCTGAAAAATTAGCAGCAAAATCTTTTACTTTTTCTATTACAGAATCACCTTGAGCTAGCCCCAATACAATAAATAATGCATTTTCACCAGGAGCACTCGTTACAGGTTGAATTCTCATACATTCCATAAAATATGCCTTTTTAGGTATTTAAGCTTATTAATTTAGCATACTCATATTTTTTTCATACAACCTATTAAGAAATCTGATGTTAATAAGAGCTTAAGCAAAACGCCTTAAACTCTTACACAGATTAAGCTTAATCAACGTCCATATTGCTTTTTTAAATACTTTACGATTTGAGCAGACTCAAACATCTTCACTCCCGTATTTGGATCCACCAAATACGGCACCTGCATTTTATCTTGCATAATAGGCAACAGCTTTTCCCTTTTTCCACCTTCTAAAGGTATATATTTCCCTGGTTTTAAGCGAAGAATAGCAGGTCCCATATCTTGCCATCTCTCTTTTGCTACATTATGCAAAATATATGGAAGCTCAAGTTCAGAGAGTAGACTTCTTACAATTCGTGAATACGGACTTGCTTCAAAACTCCATAACTCAAGTTTTTGTTCAGGTGCAGCTCTATTAACAATTTTTTTATTTATCCATATTCCGCGAGCTCCATTTAATAGAGTTCCAGCAACTGCAACATAAGGCATGTTTGGGTAACTCGAAAATTTCTGCGGCGTTTTCCCTGTCTTACCATAATGTTTAAATAAATGATGAATAATATCCTGTGATTCATATAGCTGATCGCCAGTATTTTCATCAATTAAAAATGGAAACTGTAATTTACCGCCTTTTTCTTTTACAACTGAACGATACTTTGTTCCACCTTTAGGGCATGGATAAATTTCAACGTCCAGATTCAAAAGAGTAATCACTTCACGAACACGACGGCAAAATGGTGAACCTTCAAATTCATATAATTTCAAAGCCTTTACAGGTTGTTGTGGAAATGCTGTTCCTGAAACACCTCTACCACCTTCAGCAATTGCAGATACAACTGCTTGAAGTACTTTAATTTGATGAATCACCATCGTGCCTTCCTTTATATTAGAGAATTAGACTAATTTTTCTTTTGCTATCACAATCCCATTATTATCAGCATAGATAAAATCACCAGATTGAATTGTGACTCCACCAAAATACAAATTAATATCTACCTCACCAATGCCCTTACGATTACTTTTTTGTGGAATTGCAGCCAATGCATGTACTCCCAAATCTAAGGTCGCAAGTGCATCAACGTCTCGTACACAACCGTAAATCACTACACCATTCCAGTTGTTTTTAACTGCTGACTCAGCAATCAAATCACCTATGAGCGCACAGCGCATAGATGCACCACCATCCACAACTAATACTTTACCTGTACCATCTGTTGCCAATAACTCTTTTACACGTGAGTTATCTTCAAAGCACTTTACTGTTACAACCTGTCCCCCAAAAGTTTTACGAGCTCCATAACTTTGAAAGAACTTGCCATCCATTGATGGGATTACAACCTGCAAGCCTTTTTCAGGGTTATCATCTAATAAATCACATGTTACAAATGGTACTGTCGACACTTTAATACTCCCTTATCGAGTTTGTTGTATGCTCAGATTATCATATCGTTTAAAGGCTTCAATTTGCGTTAGCGCCGCTACGACCATCGTATGAGCCAATTGCTCGGCAGTTACTGGCTTATATTTGAATGGCTTTTGAAATTTATTCTCGATAAGTTTAAATAGACTCTGCCCTAAGTCTTCAATAAACCGTACATCGCTGCGTTTACCAATTAGTAAAGACGGTCTAAAAATAGATAGCTTTTCGAGTTCTAGACTCTCAATATAATCTTCTAACTGTCCTTTCACTTTATTATAGAAAATTGGAGAATTTGCATTTGCTCCAAGGGCGCTCACTAGCAATAGATGAATATGTTTATCTTGCACTAAATCTGCTAAATGAGCATTGATTTCATAATCTACAGCGTAAAAAGCCTGTTTTGAACCAGCCATTTTTAATGTTGTTCCAAGACAGCTAAATGCATGGGTATGGCCATTCACATCTTCATCATTGAGTAATAAAAAATCCTCTATAACGAGTTGAGTAACTTTTTTATATGTATTAAGTAGTTGTGATTCTTTTCTGACCACAACAGTAATCGCTTCAAATTCCGGAGTTTGCTCAAGCTGTTCGACAAGCGCTAAACCCACAAGTCCCGTAGCACCTATCACAATTGCTTTTTTAGTACTTATAGTCATTTTTTATCCAACCCTCTTTAAGTTTGTATCAAATTTAACCTTTTCTTACCGTTTTAGCAGCCCCTAAAACCGCTTAAAATGCTCGCAAGGCTTGACTTCACGGTGTTGATTCATCACAATATGGCACTTGTTTACGGGCTGGTGATGGTTACACCAGTTTACTGAATTGACCACAGCCCGCCCAGACCAACTTATTTTCAAGGAGTGCAAGAGTGGCAAACTCTGCTCAAGCTAAAAAACGTGCGCGTCAAAACGTTACAGCGCGTAAACACAACGCAAGCTTGCGTTCTATGGTTCGTACCTACATCAAACGTACTTTAAGTGCAATCGCTGGTGGTGATTATGCTGTTGCTACAGAAGCTTACAAAAAAGCTGTTCCTGTAATCGACCGCATGGCTGATAAAGGCATCATCCACAAAAATAAAGCTGCTCGTCATAAGAGCCGTTTAAATGCTCAAGTTAAAGCGTTAGCTAACTAATTTGAACATATAAAAAAAGCCCAATAGGGCTTTTTTTATTATCTATCGTTTTTGAGCTTATAGCACTTTATGAAATTTAGCTACATTCAGCTCATAGGCTTTTCCTCTCCAAATCCACTTTAATTTACAATTTGGAAACTCTTCACCTTCAAACCAGACAAATAATCCTTCCATCATTTCCGGCCAGTCTTCTTTCTTAATTTTATTTTCGCCAGAAATTACAGCAACAATTGCTGCAATAATCGTGTCATGACTCACGGCTAAACTAAGACCGCCTTTAGTTTTTGGATGAGTTCGGTAAATAAGCTCTAGTACATCTAAAACACCCGTAATAGGATGTTTCATACCCGGTAATGCATTATTTACAAAACTATTAATAAAGCCTAAAGCGCCCTGCTTTTTAAAATAAGGAGCAGCTTGTTGTATATCCAACACAAAGCTA
Source organism: Acinetobacter sp. V104_13 (assembly GCF_031798995.1). Lineage (NCBI taxonomy): Bacteria > Pseudomonadati > Pseudomonadota > Gammaproteobacteria > Moraxellales > Moraxellaceae > Acinetobacter > Acinetobacter sp. V104_13. The sequence goes on from NZ_JAVQNP010000027.1 coordinate 260,881, forward strand.
CCTGGTTCAACAAGTAGCCCTTGCTCAATAATTTCAATTGTATGAGTATTTGATTGAGGACTTACATCGTCAGCCCCTTCAATCATGAGTGCAGCCGTATCAACACAGCGTTGTATTGGACTTGAAATACAATGCTGAATAACACGATCTGTATTTTTGATTAAGTAATTACCCCATGCCTGCGCAAGCTCACGTCCTTGAGGAGTAAGTTGGAGATCATAACCAGCCAAGCCCTGCCCATCTACAAGTTCTCTTAAAGAATGGCGCGTAAATAAGGTTACAGGAGTTGAAGCATCGGGCAATAAATCAATTGCTTCAAACATACTTTTAGGCAATAAATCGAGTGCCATCTTTATCTTGTCATCTTTTTTCAATACTTTGCCACTATAACATGTCTGGCATAACTCTCAATCTATAACGCCTGATTGGGCTAATGCTTCAAATGCTATTTTTTTGCTTTCCTGATCACGAAAAGCGATAAAGCCCTTATTTAAAACCGTGTGTCTCTGGTTATATTCAAAAGGTTTTCCATCCAGAGTAAGTAAACCACCGCCTATACTTTCTAAGAGACCTTGACCAGAACTGGTATCCCATTCAGAAGTAGGATGAAAGCGTGGGTAAATATCTATTTCACCTTCTAACATCATGCAAAACTTATAGGCACTCCCAGCTTCTCGTCGAATAATACGATGTTCTTTTTCTATAGGTTGAATAAATTTTTGGTATTTTGGATTTTTACTACCGTGACTAAGTCCTATTTGTATAGGGGCATCTAACGAAGTTGAATTGACCTGATATTGATACCATTGTTGTTGGCTAAAGCTATATTTAAAAGGTAAATCTTGTAGATATCCTAAGTACACAACTTGTTCACATGGCACGGCAATAACTGAGAAAACTGTTTCTTTGCCGTTGATCAAGCTTAGATTGATCGTAAATTCATCACGTTCATGTATAAACTCTTTCGTACCATCAAGCGGATCTAACATCCAACATGTAGACCAGTCATGACGGGCACTATAATCACTTTCTTCAGACAATACAGGCAACTCTGGAGTAATCTCTGCAAGATGCTTTAATAAAAATCTATTTACCTTTAGATCTGCTTGGGTTACAGGTGAATCATCTTGCTTTTCATGAATAGTAAACTCATAACCCGCAGAATAATTTTGATATTCTTCTAGTAAAATCTGACTCGCCTGTTCCAAAATCGGCAGAAGTTGGTTAATTAAATTATCTTGTGGGCGCGTAGTTGTTATAAACATAAATATGCTCTACATAGTTTCATTTCTATTATAGGTGAATTATGAACAATTCTATATTCGCCAACAGTTTGATTTACTAAAATAGTCATTTATCCTAATCATTAGGATTGTTACTTTCCGCCTATATTATTTAAGTAATATGAATAATTTTAATATTTATAAAAGTCTTTATTCCGTACAAAAAACAATCTATAAGTTATGAAAAATAAACAACTTAAATCAGATTTATCCATTTCCTTTTCATATATTTCTTGGTATGTTCAAGGACACAATAACAAGATGGAAGAAAGTGCACATGATGCTATATGGATATCATTTCTCAACAATAGAACATAACTGGGAAGACCTTAAGCCCTTAAATGAGTTTCTACAAACATTTGCAGATGATGATGGTGATGTTTCAACACGAGATAAAGAATCTCTCAAAGAAATCATAGCGAAATCTGATACAGCTTTAGCTCTCGCTAGAGAAATGGGTTGGGATGGTAGTTATACAGGCTGTCCTTATCTATTCTGGTTACCCAGTAAAAATAGCCAATCTTTTGAGTATGGTTTTGTATTTAAACAGACCTCAGATAATACCACTTTTGTGATTTCACCCATTGAATTGAGCTATTTAGCTGAAGATTCCGAGGTACAAACATTAAGTAAAAATATTGAATAAGTGATATAGGTTATTGATTCAAATTTGAGATCAATAACCTCATCTTAATTTTAGATAGATTAGTCAAACATACTTAACTGTGGTGTCGGTTTTATAATTTTTTCTTTTGGTACATGAGAGCATTCAAACTCTTCAACTGGAAAACCTTCGATAAAGCTGGAAATATCAGGTGATTCTAAACTTAACCATTCATCTAGTCGGTCGTGTGGAATCACAATAACTGATCGTTTAACATCGCCCGGCTCGTGAAAGTCTTTCATCATTGGATGGTCTATAGCGTCCATGGTCAACATACTTGCAGAACGAATAACCATCTCATTAATTTTGCAAATTTCATAGATTGCTGCAATAAAAAAAGCCTGTCCATCTTTACGGCGTACACCCCACCGCTCAGGTTTATCATTTATATATTTACTTTCATAGAATTCAGTCACCGGAATCACACCAAACTTACATTTAAGTGCAGCTTCTTGAAAACTCGGTTTTTGGAAAATCGTTTCATAACGGGCATTGTAAGTATGTTTCGCTATGTTGGTATCTTCAGCCCATTTGGGAACCAATCCAAACATCACTTCGCGCCATTCAAACCCTTGTGGTGATTTGAATAATAGTGGCATTGTTCCTGCAGGATAAACCTCTTCGGCATAGCTAAAGCCGACCACAGGCAACTGAAGTTGCTGTAATTGGGCAAGCGTTAAAGGTTTAAAATTAGCGCACATAACAAGAATAAAATACTCTACATTTACTTCTTTTATTTTATAAGCATTTACCACATAAACCAAATAAAAAGGCACTCGAAAGTGCCCTTCACGACATAACTTTACGCTTATGAAACGTGTTGAATCCCTTGAGGAATCGCCTGTAATAGTCGTTTAGTATAATCATGTTGAGGATGTGCATAGAGTTCATCTGAATTGGCTATTTCTACAACCTCGCCATTATTCATGACCATGACCTGATCAGAGATATATTTCACAACCGATAAGTCATGTGAAATAAATATATAACTTAGTCCAAACTCATCTTGTAAGTCTTGCAATAAATTAAGTACTTGTGCCTGAACTGAAACATCGAGCGCCGAAACAGATTCATCACAAATTAAAATTTCAGGCTTTAGCGTTAAACAGCGTGCAATGGCAATACGTTGACGTTGTCCACCCGAGAACTCATGAGGATATCGGTAGTAAGCTTGTTCAGGCAGATTCACTCGCTCAAGCAGTCCAAAGGCAATTTGTTTACGCTCTGCATCATCTTTACCAATGTTATGAATTTGCATAGGCTCTAATAATATCTGCCCAATGGTAAAACGTGGATTAAGAGAGGCATATGGATTTTGAAAAATGATCTGAATCTTTCGCTGATATTTTGCAAACTCTTTTTCAGTTAATGAAAGAATATCTTTACCTTCGATGAAAGCCTGCCCACCAGATGCCTGATGTAAGCGCATGAGTAATAGCCCAACAGTCGTTTTACCTGAACCTGACTCACCAACTAATCCTAAGGTTTTTCCCTTAGCCAGCTTAAAAGAAACTCCTTTTACAGCCTGAAACTCTTCTTTGCCAAATAGACCTTTACGGCTATAAAAGCTTTTTTTCAGGTCTTTTACTTCCAAGATGATTTTCTCATCGCCATTTAAACCACGTTTGCGCTCGGGAATTGCTGAAACATCAAAACTTTGTTCGACCAATACATCGTCTTCTTGACGCATAAAATCATCCGTTACAGGCAAACGATAAGGCCGTTGAGACATTTGCGGGCGGCAATATAACAAAGCTCTCGTATATACATCTTTAGGCTGTTCAAGGACCTGCTCAGCAGCACCTTGTTCTCTTATCTCGCCATGACGCATTACAATGACTTTATCTGCAATTTCACCGACCAATGCTAAATCGTGGGTAATAAAAAGCATCGACATTTGACGGCGCTTACGCAATGACTCGAGTAAATCAATAATTTGCTTTTGAATCGTGACATCAAGTGCCGTAGTCGGCTCATCGGCAATAAGGAGTTTAGGCTCACACGCAATCGCCATAGCAATCATGACACGTTGCTGTTGACCACCCGAAAGTTGGTTTGGATAGGCATCAATTTTAGTTTCAGGTGAAGGAATACCTACTTCTTTAAGCAACTCTAAAACACGTTGTCGAGCCTGTTTACGGCTCAATCCCATGTGTAAACACAACACTTCTGCAATTTGATTGCCAACCGTAAAAACTGGATTTAATGATGACATCGGCTCCTGAAAAATCATCGCAATATCTTTGCCACAAATTTTACGCATCTCTGTACGAGATAAGCTCAGTAAATCTTTGCCTTCAAATATAATTTTACTTTGCTCATCAATTTTACTCTGACCTACAGGCAGCAATCCCATAGTTGCCAAAGAAGTAACCGATTTACCACTACCCGACTCACCTACTAAAGCAACCGTAGTATTTGCAGGAATATCAAAAGTAATTCCTTTTACGGTTTCAATATATTGCTTATCTTCACCTTTAAAACTTACTCGTAAATTTTTAACATGCAGTAACGGCGCATTCTTATTTTCTTGTTCTAACATTTGACCTTCCTCTTATTTTAGCTTTGGATCTAACGCATCACGAAGTGCGTCAGTAAACATTGAAAATGCCGTAACCAAAACAGCCATTGCGACAGAGGCTGCGACAAGTTGCCACCACTTACCTAAAAGAAGTTCACTTTGTGCTTCATTTAACATGCTTCCCCAAGACACTACGCCTACTGGTACACCAAAACCCAAGAAACTCAAGATGACCTCAGATTTAATGAAAGACACCACCAAAATTGACATCTGGACTAAAGCAATATGGCTGACATTTGGAAAAATATGAATGAACATACGGCGGAAGTGACCAACACCAATTGCTTTGGCAGCAAGAACGTACTCACGTGCAGTGTGTTTCATATATTCGGCACGAATTAATCGATAAACACCTGTCCAGCCCGTTAAACCCAAAATCAGAACAATAGATAGAATGCCTTTTTGTTGAAGTACTGCAGCAATCGCGAGAACTAATAACAAATATGGAATTGAGGTAAAAATGTTATAAAACCAGTTGAGAATATCATCAACCCAACCACCGAAATATCCAGAAATTGCGCCTAAAAGTGTACCAATTCCTACTGCAAGTAAAGCCGATATCACCCCAACAATAATTGAAGTTTCAGCACCTTTAATAGTTTTCTTTAAAACGTCCTGTCCCCATTTATCAGCTCCAAACACAAGGGTACTTTTCAGTTCTGCTTGTTGATCAAGTAAATGTCCTCCAAGTTGCTGATCGATCGCTTTCATATCATCGGCTAATGGGTCAACTACACCATAATAATCAATTGCACTTCCAGAGCTCTTTTCTTGTTTAATTTCAGCCTTAAGCTTATCAATTACATCTTTTAAAGGATCGACTGGATTTTCTGGTAACTCTTCTTCAATCGCTGCCGCCTTTTGCCCTGCATCTGTTGTCTTATCTGCCCCTATAAATGTAGGCGGTGCATAACTTACGGCTACCTCTTTATTCCAGTCAGATGCAATCACGCCCGTCATTGATAGAACCAAGATAATAAAATAAAGCAATACAATCACTAGCGATGACATTGCGATCTTGTCGGCCCGAAGACGACGCATGGCAAGTTTCCACAGGCCAGATGAATGAGCTTCGGCTTTTGTTTGTTGTTTTCTTTTTGATAAAACGCTCAGCATAGCCCACCTACTTCAACTGTACACGTGGATCAACCACTTTGTAGACCAAATCGGCAATCAGGTTAAAAATCATGGTTGCAGCGGCGATGTAAACTGTAATCGCTTTAATGACAGGAAAATCACTTCGCTCAACTGCAATAATCACCTCTCTACCAATCCCGGGAATACCAAAAAAACGTTCAATTAAAAATGCGCCTATGAGCAGTGCAGGTAAAGTTGACATCACGTCGGTAATAATCGGAATTGAAGCATTACGTAGTACGTGTACACCTAAGATTCGGCTTTCACCCACACCTTTAGCCCGTGCTGTTCGAACATAGTCCTGATTAATTTCATCAAGCACAAAGCTACGATATAAACGTAAAGTCGGTGCAATACTCACCACCAGCATGATTAGAATTGGTAGTAAGGCAAACTTAAATAAGTTATCAGTAAAGGTGTCGCTCCAGCCTTGTACAGGAAACCAACTTAGCTGATACGCCAGAACATATTGAAAAACGATAATGTAAACTAAGATGCTGATCGACATGCCAATGGTACATAGCATCATAACCATACGGTCGGTTAGAGAGCCTCGTACCGCGGCAACAGCCAATGCTAAAATAATTGAAATAACCGTTTGTAAAATAGTGAGTGGAATTAAAAGTGTGAGCGATGGTCCTAATCGAGTTAAGATAATTTGAGAAACAGGTTCGCCAGTACTCCAACTTGCACCATAGTCAAAAGTGAGAATCTGCTTAATAAAAATCCAGAGCTGAACGTAATAAGGCTGATCTACACCTAGCTGTTTACGAATGTTTTCAATCTGCTCAGGATTAGACATCTTGCCCGCTAAAATATAAGCAGGATCGCCACCTACCCAGTTAAAAAGAATAAAAATAAGTAAGACTACCCCCAACATAGTTGGAATCATCTGCCATAAACGCCGAATAACATATGCCAGCATAGTGATAATTCCTTATTTAACCCGTTGTCCGGTAATTTCGTTAAAGAATGCTTTATTGTCAGGATCACGGCCAAGGAAATCTTTAACTAATTCAGCTGCTGGTTTTTGGCTACCTTGCGATAAGATCGTTTGACGGTAACGTTGCCCTACTTGCGGGTTATTAAGGTTGTCCCCATAAGCAGAAAGCATGTCTAAAGCTAAAACCTCAGACCACATATAGCCGTAATAACCAGCTTGATAACCGCCCATCAAATGCCCAAACTGCCCAGGAAACTCTGTTGTTGGTACATAACCCAAAGCTGTAGCAGCTTCCATTTTTTGCCAATTTTCTAAAGGTTTCACTTTTAAAGCATCAGCAGTATGCAATGACATATCGTACTGTGCATAAAGGGTCTGACGGGCATAACGCAAGCCACGACCATAGTTATGTACTGCTTTTAATCGGGCAATTAACTCATCGTCAACACGTGGGCAGGCTGGATCGCAATAATCGGCCACTTTAGATAAAGTTTCTTTACGGCGTGCCCACTCTTCATACATTTGAGATGGCGCTTCTACAAAATCACGTTCTACGGATGTTCCTGACTGACTGGCATAACGTGTATTTGATAAAATGCCGTGTAAAGCGTGGCCAAACTCATGGACAAAAGTTTCAAGCTCATCGCTATTTAGCCCTTTACGATTAAAGTTCGTGACTAGGGCTGAAACTGGTAAGCGGTTTGTTAATGTACTACCACCATATACTCCCCAAACGGCAGCATGGCCATACTTCCCTTCACGAGGGAATTTATCCATATATAAGCCACCAAGAAGCTTTCCTGTTTTTTTGTCAACCACATCGTAATATTCAACTTCGTCCTGCCATGCTTTAACTTTGACAGGTTTAAAATCAATACCATAAAGGTCAGATGAAATAGCAAACAACCATTTTTGAGCAGCTAAAGTCGGAAAATAATCACGAAGTTTTTCTTGATCAATCTGATATTTACTCTTACGAAGCTTTTCACTCCAGTAAGCTTCACTCCAACGTGTGATCTCAGTTTTCTCTAAAGGCGTTTTTAAGGTTTGTGCTTTAAATTCACGAAGTTCTTCTACTTCTTTACGTTCAAGTGGCGCTACTGTTTTTTGGACTTCTGCTAAAAATTGATTTACAGCCTCAGGCGTTTTAGCCATACGGTCTTTTAAAACCCAATCTGCATAACTTGCTTTTCCAAATAACTGGGCAAGCTCATAACGCAAATCAATTGCTTGTTTGAGTAGTTTTAAATTTTGCTCAGTACCACGTCGAGTAAAGGCAATTTGATATCTTTTCCGGGCATCATCATTATCTGCCAACTCCATAAAAGGACGATATTCAGGATATTCAAAACCTAATAAATAGTTGCCTTTAGCATTTTTCTTTAATGCTGAAATATAACTTTGAGGTAAGCCTTTCATCTCTTCAGGAGTAAACTCAAGTTTCTCTGGATTATCACGGACATTACGCGCATATTCTTGTTCGAGTTTGGTGAGCTCATCCAGAATAGCCTTCATTCTTGCACGTTTTGCTGGTTCTAATTGAACCCCTGTGTCTTCAAACTGATCTAGAATATCTTGACGGTATTTTTGATCTATCGGATCAGTAGCATTTGTATTCTTAATGACATTATATAATTTTGAATTTTGGAATATATCAGTATGAAACTGATTAATTTTGATTTCACAGTCTTCAGCTGCCTTACGTAACTTTGCATCTGGGTCTACGTTACTATATAGACTTATAGGACCTGAGAAATCTTCAAAATGCGCAAAAATTTTATCCCACTTTGCCAATATAGGTGCCGCTGCTGCATTATCTTTAACAGGCGTTTTTTCAAAATTTGAAATCTCTTTCTGAATCTTTTTTAAATTCGCATCACACCATGCTGGAAGTTGTTGTGCTTTAAGTAATGGCAAAGTAGGACGTGTTGTCTCTGCCGTTGCAAATTGACTTATACCCATGGTCAACATACATAAGGTTGTCATTTTCAGTGCATTATTTTTCATCGTATCTCCAATTTTTTTCATTTAATGATTAGATTTAGTATTTGTATCAATATCGAAATACATCCACTCTGCATGTAAAATTGGATGCTTCTTATATCCAATGATTTTGGGTTGAGCCAGCATATTCCGGTAGCGTGCATATGAGATTTGGACAGGCATATACACTTCTAACAACCGTGTCATTTTTCGATAAAGTGCATCTCTCTCAGCACCTGCTTGCATTTGTTGCGTTTGGCGATACAACTGATCAAACTCTGGAATAGAGCCACAAGACCAGTTCGTCATATGTGTATTAGGTCCATAAAAATTCTGCATAAAATTATCCCCATCTGGATAATCGGCTATCCATGCAGAAGACCCGAACATCCCGTCACATTGTTTTTGCGCACGAATAAGATCTGCAAAGAGCATGGGTTTAAAGACCATACGGATATTCAAACTATCAAAATTTTTTTTCCACAGCTCAGCGCTTTGCTGGCCAATACTGTCACTACGCGCCATATATTCAATGACAAGTGGTTTTCCGTCTGGTTGCGTACGCCAACCTGAGGCATCTTTTTTATAGTGATATCGATCTAATAGTAAATTTGCTGCTTTCACAGAATATGGCGTACTGGTTCTGTATTGAGGGTCATTACCCACTACACCTGGTGGAATTGGAAAATGTAGACGCTGTGCATCATCATTTCTTACTAGTTTAATTTCTTGATCTATTGAACGAGACATCGCAATCGCACGGCGTAAAGCAATTTTCTCTTTACTCATTCCCCCAACAACTGGATTTTTAAGATTCCAATAAATATAACTAATTTCGGGGTCAACAATGCGAGATAACTGCACACCTTCTTTAGCAAGTTCAGGTCTTAATTTACCGTCTTTAACCGCTTTTGCGACCAGTTGGCCTTCAAGCTGAAATATATCAACCTCACCACGCTGAAATGCTAGCCACCGCGATTGGTTTTCTTCCATCACCTGAATATCAATTGTGCCGATTTGAGGCATTTTTTTACCTTTAAGTCGCTTCACAATTGCCTGATCTTCAGGGCTGCTGGCATTAAAGTTCCAAGTAAAGCCCCGATAATCAGGATTCGCTTTTAAAACAATACGCGATGCTGGTACCCACTTGCTCAGCACATAAGGACCTGTACCTACAGGATGGCCCATAACATAACCGGCTTTGTCTTTATACTTTTCGATGACTTCACGTGCCACTGCACCTGTCGGGTCATGGGCCAGTAATAAAGGAAAGTTATAGTCTGGCTTAACTAAACGAATTACCAAAGTGTATTTATCAGGTGTTTGTAAACCACTTACCTTTTGGTCATAGTTAAATTTTCCGGATTTATTAGCTGCTTTGACTAACGCATCCATACCTTCAATTTTGTTTTCTAATAACCAGCTATTTGGAGAGCGCAGATTCGGGTCCAATAAACGCTTAAAAGAGTACGCATAATCATTGGCTGTTAATTCTCTAGGTTTGCCTTTAAAAACAGGGTCTGGTGTAAAATAAATTCCCTTCTTAATGCGAATGGTATAGGTCAAACCATCGGCACTAACTTCTGGCATAGCAGTTGCTATTTGCGGAATAAGCTTTGCCGGCCTTGCTAAATAATCATAGGTATATAGAGTTTCAAATATCGAAGTGGTTACATGCGCCGAATATAAATCATGGATATAAGCCGGGTCGAAACCTGTCTCAGCTGTTGGAAATACATAACGTAAAACTTTATTCGGATCGGCTGGGCTTTTCGCAAAAATACTTGTAGATCCCGTTAAGGCCATACTAGCGAATAGCAAGCTGATACTACAGTGCTTGAGCTTTTGTTTTAAATTTTCAGTCATCATGATCTTTATCTAAAATTATTTTTTAATAGGAGTAATATCAAGATATTGCCAGTTTGTATTCATCATAGGATGGGGTTTAAAACCTTGAACTTGTGGCCGTACTAACCAGTTACGAATTCGAGTTACATGAACAATCCATGGGTTATCAGCTTCAATCTGGCGATTGAGCTTTTCATAATATGGTAGACGTTGTTGCGGTGGTAAATGAATGGCCTGAGTATAAAGAGCGTCATATGTTTTAGACTGATAACAAGCATGGTTTCCCTGACCAGCATTTGGTCCATAAAGCAACTGTGCAAAATTATCTCCTTCGGGATAGTCGGCAATCCACGCCCCACTCCAGATCATATATTTACATTGAGTTGCGGCTTTTAAGTTATCTGCAAAATTACTCACCTTAAAGTCAGCTCGAATGCCAATCGCATCTAAATTCTTTTTCCAGAGTTCGGAATGGATAACTGATGCTGAGCTATTTTCTGTATTGATTTTTAAAATTAAAGGTTTTCCATTTGGCTGGGTTCTATAACCATCAGCTCCTTTTTTATAACCATAATAATCAAGTAGTTTATTTGCTAGCAGCGGGTTGTATCCTACGCTACTTTTATATTTCGGGTTATAGCCATTTACACCATCAGGTATAAACATTTCAGCCCGAACAGCTTGCCCTTTATAAGCCTGTTTTATACTTTCTTTTTGGTTATACGACAAAGTAATTGCTCTACGAAGAGCGATCTTTTCTGGACTAAAACCACCAATGACCGGATCACGCATGTTCATCATGGTATAGGTAATCTCGGGATCTTTATTTGGATAGTGTTTAATTCCCCTTTTCTTGAAAGAGGCTTTGAGTTGATTTCCGTCTAAGGCTTGAGGAACGGCATCTGCTGTAAGTTTGTCAAAATCTAATTGTCCCGACTGAAAAGCTAACCATCTTGACTGTTGTTCTTCAATAATACTGACCACAACCTTTCCAATTTGTGGCATTTTCTTTCCAGACATTTCCTTAACAAGCTGATTATCCCAAGGTGTTCCTGTCGACTTAAAGTTCCAGACAAAACCACGATAATCAGGATTAGCAATCAACTCGACCTTACTTCTTGGTACATACTTACTTAACATGTAAGGGCCTGTACCTACGGGATGCATACCAATACGGTCACCGTAATAATCAACAACCTCTTTAGCAACTCCGCCAAAAGTAATATAGGCAAGAATATAAGGAAAATTATAGTCTTGGCGAGTTAAGGTAAATTGTAGAGTATATCGATCAAGCGCTTTAACTCCTGCAATTGGAGCAGCATAATCAAATTTTCCAGTTTTCTTTGCTTGAGCTACAACCGTATCGGCACCTAGTAACTTACCATCAATGAATGAAACAGACGGTGCTCTATTTTTAGGATCTAGAATCCGTTTAATTGTATAGACGTAGTCTTCGGCTACTAGCTCACGGCGTTTACCTTTAAAAGCGGGATCATTGGTAAAATAGATACCTGGCTTAATTTTAAAAGTATAAACTTTACCGTCTTGTTCCACTTTGGGCAGGCTCTCTACTGTATAGGGAGCTAACTGTAATGGGCGTGCCAGATAGTCATATTTAAGTAAAGGCTCAAAAATTGCCTCAGCAATATTAGCGCTATAGAAATTGGTGGTTTTGACCATATCGAAGCCATCATCTGGGGCTTCATAGGCAACATGCAAAATTTTGTTTGGTTGCGCTGGCGTAATTGCGTAAGCACAAGGAACTGATGTAATAGCCAGACTTAAAATGGCGAGCTTAAAAAATTTTAATTTCAAGTTCATACCCACGTAATTAGTTTTTTAAAAGATATTATCCTTTTGAGTAACATCTAAATCTGCATAAGAAAAGTTCTTTTTCAACAGATAAGCCTATTTAGGTTTAATTCTTTACTTTTCTATGAGCATTTTTATTTGAACAAATGGAAAAACAAAGTCAAAAACCCAATCTTTTGTAACTACTGAAAATAAAGCGAATTTCATGCCATTTATTAATATTCATCACAAAATAATTAATAATATTAGAAATTCATATTTTTATTAGGTACTTAAAATGGTTTGAACTATATAAATAAAAGTAACTTTTTGCCAAATATTATATTTGCATATGTTAATCATCCAATACCTTAAATGCACAAATAAAATACATTAATGACACATTATGATTCATATTGAGACAAGCCAAATTAACAAATAAATATAAAATAAACAATTGATTTAAAATAAAAAATTAAACAAATCCCAGCATTACAAATAGTATAACATTACATATAAAAAGGTTCTAAAACGATACATTTTTATTTATTAAGCATGTGAAGAGTCCAGCAATGTATATTTTTTATACAAAAAAATTTGAAACTTTTGGCCAGCCTTCAAAAATTTTCCAAACGGAAAATTTATTTTTGTTTAATAAAAGATGAACCTTCGTGCTGAACCATAATAAAATCAATATATATCAATATTTTGCATAAACTAAAAAAAGAAAAATATATAGTTGGCACTTGCTTTGCTTAAAAACTTTCCAGCAATATCGCTAACGACAACAAAAAGGGATCAAATCCACGATGAAAAAAAAATACAATGTTCGATCTCAGGCAACCCCCAAGATCAGCAAAACAATTCTTAAATTAAGCACCCTTAGTTTAAGTATGATGTGTCTTACCCTGGCACAGGCAGCAGAAACTGAACAATCAAGTACTGATGAAAAACCAACAAAAGTCGTAAAAGTTGCCGTTACAGGTTCTTCAATCAAAGGAGTTGCAGCACAAAGTGCTTCCCCCATTACCATCGTAAAAGTTGATGAAATCTTAAAACAAGGGGTAACAACAACAGAGGAAGCATTAGCAAAGATCAGTGCAAACCAATCGAACTTTGTGACTGCAAGTAATGTAGGCGCAAGTAAGACGGTGGGTTCAGCAGCGAACCTTAGAGCCTTAGGTGCCAATAAGACACTTGTTTTACTTAATGGCCGTCGATTGGCTGCAAACGCCTATGACAGTGGCGTTACCAACTTAAATATTATTCCACTCGCAATGTTAGACCGTATTGAGGTTTTACGAGATGGTGCCTCTTCCATTTATGGCACTGATGCAATTGGCGGGGTAATTAACTTCATTACCAAAAAACAGTTTACAGGACTTAATCTGACTGCTGGCTATCAAAAACCAGAACAAAAAGGCGGTGAGCAACAAGACTACAGTATCTTTGGCGGCTTCGGTGATTTAGACGAAAATGGCTACAATGTTTTTGGTGTTGTGGACTATCGCAAAGGCGACGATGTCATGGCCAAAGATCGTAAAGTTAGTCGACGTGGAGGCATATTACCTGAATTAGGAATCCATAAAACTAGTAGTGGTTCATTCCCTGCCAATGTACCTGGATTAGGTAATCCCTATGCATCTACAGGTTGTGGTAATAACCCTCTAGTAGAGACTGATGGTCAAATTTGTAAATATAACAGCCAAGCAGTAATTGGTATTGTTCCAAAGACAGAAGACATCTCAGCTATGGGCCGAGCTACTTTTAAATTAAATGATAATTTTAACGCGATTGCAGAATATTTATATGCAAGAAATGAAGTTACAACGTCAGTCGCACCAGATGTATTTTTTGATTTGACGCTTGACCCTAGTAGTAAATATTATCCAGGTAAAGGTATTACTCCAGCTTTAGCAGGCGCTACTGGAACTATCCCTCTATATTTGCGTTCACAATCAGGTAATCGTGTAAGTAATAGTATTAATCAATCACATAGAATATTTGCTGGTATTGAGGGTGAAACTCATGGTTGGGACATTAACTCCGGCGTTACCTATGCTCATAGTAGTGCATCGGATGCAGTAGTAAGTGGCTATTTAAACTTTGACAAAACACAAGAAGCTTTAAACAATGGTATTTTAAACCCATTCGGACCGCAAAGTCCTGAAGATGCCAATGTATGGAACCAGTTAGGTGTTGAAGGTAAATATTTAAAAGCCAATCTAGATACAACTACAGTCGATTTCACTGCAAGTAGACCTATATTTAAATTACCAGCAGGAGATGTGGCTTTTGCAGTTGGAGCAAGCTATCGTTATGAAGATTGGACTTCAAAAGTCGTTACTGATGTTGCCCGAGTTGCACCTAGTACAGGTGTCGATCCTGATGAGCCAGTAAATACTGGCGATCGTAATATTAAATCGGTATTTACCGAATTTCATATCCCCCTTCATAAAACTTTAGAAGCTCAAATCGCTGCTCGTTATGATGACTACAACGATTTTGGCGATACGTTTAATCCAAAATTTGCACTTCGTTGGGAACCTATTAAACAGTTAATGTTCCGTACGACTTATAGTACGGGCTTCAGAGCTCCAACACTTTGGGAAGTGAATGGACCAAACTCCGTAACCAATACGGGTGGATACTATTATGATCCCGTACTCTGCCCAGGGAATGTCTTAAAACCAGGTGGTGTAAGAGAACGTGATTGTAATATGCAATTTGATAGACAAAATGGGGGAAATAAAAGTCTTGATCCGGAAGAGTCAAAGTCTTTTACTGCTGGCTTAGTATTTGAACCAATTAAAAATTTAGCCTTGACTCTCGACTATTTCAATATTGAAGTAGATAAGCAAATTGCTACGCTTTCAGAAACTGCTATTTTTGATGACCCTGTGAAATATGCAGACAAATTTGTACGTAATCCTGATGGCTCATTAGATTATATTATTACAACACAACAAAATTTAGGTGGAATTAAAACATCTGGTTTCGATGTGGGCTTAAGTTGGGTTTCTCCAATGACTGCTACAGGTCGTTTTGGTTTCAATATTGATGGAACATATATTACGGATTACAAATATCAAGCCGAGCAAAATGGTGAATGGAAAAGTGTTGCAGGCACTTATAGCGGTCTAGACTACCAAGCTATTATTCTTCGCTGGAAACATACTGCAAACCTAAATTGGAATTATGAGAATTGGGCTTTAAACCTACAACAAAATTTTTCACGCGGTTATGAGGATCAAAATTCAAGTTCTTCTGTTAAGGCAGGCTATCGAAATCACAAAGTGAGCGACTATACAACCTATAATATTTCAGGCACATACAAAGGCTTTAAAAATCTAGAAGTTACAGCGGGCATTAAGAATATCTTTGATGAAGACCCACCAGCTTCAAATGTTGGCGACAACTTCCAAATGGGATATGACCCACGTTACGCAGATCCTTTAGGACGTACTTACTTTGTACGAGGTACATATAAGTTCTAAATGGTTGTTCTGCAAATATAACTCTCAACGGTTAGTTTGCAGAACAAATACTCATTCTTAGCCAAACAGTCATTTTAAAAATTGTTTGTCTACAGTTTCAGGAGTAACTATGGGCATGACTTTTACAGACATAGAAAATAAATCTGCCAAACGCCTAATTGGTATTGCTGCAGTTATTTTTCTGCATCTTCTTGTTGCCTATATTCTGATGTCAGGTTTAGCAAACAATATTCAAAAACCAGCAGAAAAACCTGTGGAATTACAAATTATTCAGGATATTAAGCCGCCTCCTCCACCAAAGCCGGAAGAGCCGAAATCAAAGGAAAAACCACCTGAACCACCAAAAATGGTAGAAAAAGTTGCCAAGGTTCCTGAGCCAGTGAAACAGGTCGAAAAAGTTACACCTGTACAAAAAACGACACCGGTGGCTCAACCGACTAAAGTGGCTACCCCAGCTCCTGCTGCACCTAGTACCCCATCACCCAGCCCTGTTGCTGCACCTGCTCCAGTGGCTGCTGCGCCGGCACCAAAACCAGCTGGTGTGAGTCGTGGTGTTTCAGAGGGTTCTGCTGGCTGTGAAAAACCAGAATATCCACGCGAAGCACTTATGAATGAAGAACAAGGGACAGTGCGAATACGTGTTCTGGTTGATACATCCGGCAAAGTTATTGATGCCAAAGTAAAAAAATCGAGTGGCAGCAAGATTTTAGATAAAGCGGCAACTAAAGCTTACAGCTTATGTACGTTCAAACCAGCAATGAAAGATGGTGTACCTCAGCAAGATTGGTATGAAATTGAATATCCATTTGTAATTGAATAAACAATTGAATTAGCAAGAAATTAAAAAATATTGGAGATATATGATGAAAAAATCAACTCAACCGTTAGTTCGTTTCGCTTCTGCAAGTCTAATCGCAGCTTGCTCGTTACTTCCATTAAGCTCAGTTTTCGCAGAAGAAACAAGCAATACTCCTGTGGCCACAGCAACTACTGAAGTTACATCAAGTACAAATACTCCAACTCCACCACCGAAACCCGCAACGAGTGAAACTGTTAAAAACCCTTATGGCCTAGAAGCCCTTTGGCGCGAAGGTGATTTAGTTGCTAAGTCTACTTTATTTATATTAGTACTCATGTCGATTGGAACTTGGTACATCATCATCTCTAAACTATTGCAGCAAGGTAAAGTCAAACGCCAAGGCAAAGAAGCTGAAAAACACTTTTGGGAAGCAACTTCCCTTGATAATGCTGCAGAAGGTTTAGAACAAAGTAGCGCTTATCGCTTTATTGCAGAAAAAGGCATTAATTCAACTAAATCACATGGCGGTTCTTTACTTGAACGAATCGATTTTAATACATGGGTGAGCATTTCAATTCAACGCGCAATTGAGAAAATACAAAATCATTTAGGCGGTGGTTTAGCCTTTTTAGCAACAGTAGGTTCTACTGCACCATTTGTTGGTCTTTTTGGTACTGTATGGGGAATTTATCACGCATTAACAGCCATTGGTATCTCAGGTCAAGCATCTATCGATAAAGTTGCAGGCCCCGTTGGTGAAGCTCTGATTATGACAGCGATTGGTCTTGCAGTCGCAGTACCTGCTGTACTTGGTTATAACTGGCTTACACGCCGTAATAAAGCAGTTATGGAAAATGTCCGTTCATTTGGTTCAGATTTACACGCGGTTTTATTAAGTGGAGAAATTAATACCAATAATTCAGTTAATCGCAGTATTAAATAATCGGGAGCAAACATTATGGGTATGAGTGTTGGTTCTGAAGATGATGATGAAATGATTGGCACAATTAACACGACACCTTTGGTTGATGTCATGTTGGTTTTACTTATTATTTTTCTTATTACTATTCCGGTAGTCACACATACGGTTCCAGTGAAACTACCAGAAGAAAAAAATACTCCCTATGCAACCACGCCTGAAAATATTCAACTCTCAGTAAATAAGAAAGGCGATATTTTCTGGAACGAAAGTTATGTGCCTAGTAAAGAGATATTGCTGGCAAAACTTCAAGCAGTTGCACAAAAAAGACCTCAGCCAGAAGTTCATATTCGGGGTGATCAGCTTACCCATTTTGAAGCGATAGATCAGGTCATTAGTACGACCAAAGAAGCTGGTATTGGCAAAATTGCTTTTGTTACTACCCCTCCAGCCTCCCCGTAATTAACTTAAGGAGAATTTTATGGGTATGAATGTCGGTTCAAATAATGATGACGATGTGATGTTAGAAGTCAACATGACACCTCTTATTGATGTCATGTTGGTACTCATTATTATGTTTATTATTACCATACCTGCACCAAACAACGCTATTAATATTAATTTGCCAAATGGCACACCGCCACCAACAAATGAAAAGCCACCTGAAGTGATTGATGTAAGAATTGATGCGGTAGGAAAAGTATTTTGGAATAACCAAGAGGTTTCTGACCGAAAGGCGCTAGAGACTTTATTTCAAGGTGTTGTTGCTAAAAAAGATCAAGACCAGATCAAACTCAAACCAGACCAGATGGCTGAATATAAGAATGTAGCGATGGTCATGGCTACTGCACAACGTTTAGGTGTCACTAAAATTGGAATTGTGAGCAGTAACTAATATTGCTTTTCAATATATTTAACTCTATTAACTCCTGCGCTAACTTGAATCTTCAGTTAGCGTTTTTTTTGAAGCGAAATATTCAACTCTAAAATAATATCTCCACACTCATCATATTCTCCAGTTTCTTGAAAACCCTTTTTTTTATAAAGTTTTCCAGCAATGTTATTAGAAGATTTATACATCGTTCGAATTCGTTTAGCTCCTTTTGCAGCTATTTCATCAATTGCCATTTGCAATGCCTTGGTACCATAACCTTTGGCTTGATGATCTTTGTCAATCATAAAACGAAACAACCAAAATAATGTCTCATCAGGTGGGTCAACTTCGGCACAGTACATTAAGAATCCAATGACTCTATCATTTGAACAAATCACTCGTGGACAGTAATGTTCTTCCACTTTAGACTCAGCAATAGAATATACATTTGGTGCAACATAGTCCTTTTGATATTCATCCAACGACAGCTTTGCACATAGAATCCAATTCTCACGATCAAGATCTTTTAGACTAATCAAATTCAAAACCTTTTAGCTATAAATTCCCTTCCTATAAGCACAAAATATACCGAAAATAAAAAAAGCCTCCGAAGAGGCTTTTTTCAAAACAGGATGAAATTAATCACCTGTATAACCTTTTAACTTCAAACGAGCAGCATGAAGTAACGGCTCAGTATAACCAGAAGGCTGTTCACAACCTTTGAAGATAAGGTCAGAAGCTGCTTGGAAAGCAATATTTGTTTCAAAGTTAGCTGCCATTGGTTTATACAATGGGTCATTCGCATTTTGCTCATCAACAATTTTTGCCATACGTTTAAGCACTTCTTCAACTTGTTCACGAGTTACAATACCGTGACGTAACCAGTTAGCAACGTGTTGAGAAGAAATACGTAATGTTGCACGGTCTTCCATTAAGCCCACGTTGTTAATATCAGGAACTTTCGAACAACCTACACCTAAGTCAACCCAACGAACAACATAACCCAAGATACCTTGGCAGTTATTTTCAAGTTCATTGTTAATCTCTTCCGCTGACCAATTTGTATCAGGTGCAAATGGAGGTGTTAATAGGTCATCTAATGACAACATTTCTTCAGCTTTTAACTGATCTTGACGTGCTTTTACATTTACTTGATGGTAATGCATCGCGTGAAGAACAGCACCAGTTGGAGATGGAACCCAAGCACATGAAGCACCCGCATTTGGATGTGCAGCTTTAGTTGCTAACATATCTTTCATGCTATCTGGTTTTGGCCACATGCCTTTACCAATCTGTGCTTTACCTTGTAAACCACATTTCAAGCCAATCGCAACGTTACGGTTTTCGTAAGCAGCAATCCATTTTTGTGTTTTAACCGCTTCTTTACGAACAACAGGTGCAGCTTCCATAGAAGTATGGATTTCATCACCCGTACGGTCCATAAAGCCAGTATTAATAAAGATCGTACGGTCTTTAGCAGCAGCAATACAGTTTTTCAAGTTTACAGATGTACGGCGCTCTTCATCCATAATACCGATTTTTAACGATTTAGGTGGTAATCCAATCGCCTGTTCAGCACGTTCAAATAACTCTACAGCAAACGCAACTTCTTCAGGACCATGCATTTTTGGCTTAACAATATACATAGAACCTTTACGAGAGTTTTTATTTTCGTTTGTACTACGGATATCAGCAATTGATAACAATGGAGTTACCAATGCATCCATAATACCTTCGAAAATTTCTTCACCATCTACCAAAATAGCTGGGTTAGTCATTAAGTGACCTACGTTACGAAGTAACATAAGTGAACGACCATGAAGTTTTGTTGTACCACCAATTAAGTTTTTAATTTCGCGATCTTTATTTAGATCACGAACAATCGTTTTACCATTCTTTTCAATAGATTCTTGAAGTGTACCCTTCATTAAACCTAACCAATTACGGTAACCTTCAACTTTTTCTTCTGCATCGACAGCCGCAACAGAGTCTTCCAAATCTTGAATTGTGGTTACTGCCGCTTCAAATGTTAAATCTTTAACACCCGCTGGATCAGTTTGTCCAATTGGGCTATTTGCATCAATTTCGATAATGACATGAAGACCATTACTTAAAAGTACAACTTCTGAAGGATTTGCTTCTTCACCATTGAAACCAACAAACTGGGCTTCATGAGCTAAACCTGTTTTTGAACCATCTTTCAAAGTTACAACGAGTTTATTTTGCTCAATTGCATATTTTGTTGCATCTGCATGTGAACCTTGAGCAAGCGGGAAAACTTCATTTAAGAAATTCTTAGCGAACTCAATAACTTTTGCACCACGAACAGGATTATATCCTTTACCTTTTTCAGCTCCACCTTCTTCAGAAATTACATCGAAGCCGTAAAGTGCATCATATAAAGAACCCCAACGGGCATTTGCTGCATTTAAGCAATAACGTGCATTACGTACAGGTACAACTAACTGTGGTCCTGCCAACAACGCAATTTCTTCATCTACATTTTCAGTAGTAATTTGAAAATCTTCAACTTCTGGTAATAAATAACCAATTTCAGTTAAGAACGCTTTATAAGCACCTAATTCAAATTTGTTGTTACGGTGCCATTCATCAATTTTTGCTTGTAATTCATCACGCTTAGCCAATAATGCTTTATTTTTTGGGCTAAGATCGACAACAACTTGCTCAAAGTTCTTCCAGTAAGTTTCACTATCTAAACCAGAACCTGGTAAAGCTTCATTTTCGATAAAATCGTAAAGTTCTTTAGCAATCGCTAACTTGCCTTTTTGAATACGTGCAGTCATTGTCTTTCCTGAAGTTGCTACTTTTTATACCAAGAGAATCCTAGTATACCGATTTAAATTAAGCTGAATACTAATATCACATTCCTAAATAGTAAGCATTTTCCCTTGCAAAACTATTGACAAAGATAAATTTTTCTATATAGGAAATATTAAAATTCTAACTATGATTCCCAGCAATTTATTCAATATTTAAAGATACTGAAACTAGACTTTTTGTTAACAGACAAAAAGTTTCACTATCTTGTTTTTCTAAAGCGTATTTAGTTATATCAAACTTTGCTGCGTGAAAAAGCACTATTTAATTAAATTTATCTATTTTTTGTTATAAAAAAGCGCTCAATCTAGAGCGCTTTTCATATCTACTTTACTTAAGAGGTTTTTGTAGCATCAATATGTCGGTGTTCAGAATGTAAATATTCATCAGACTGCATTTCTAGCAAACGTGAACGCGTACGTTCAATTTCAAATGCTAACTTTTCACCTTGATATATATCAATAATACTATCTTGAGACGTTAAAAGTAATTTCACACCTCGATCGTAAAACTCATCTACTAGATAAATAAAGCGACGAGTACCTTCTGACAAGAAATCTGTCAAATGAGGAACATTACTCACTAGAACCGTATTATAAATATTCGCAATTTCAATAAAATCTGCTGGGCTACGTGGTTTAAAGCAGAGTTCAGAAAACTCACACCACAACACATCTTCTGTATGTCCCAAAGTCTCGACAACACGATTATTAATCACAATCGGCTCTTGAGAATGAGCTTGTGTATGAGTTAAAGCACTAAAACGTTCAGCCATCCAGCTTTGAGCTTCATTCGTTAATGGCGATTTAAATAATTGAGCTTGTTTTAGTACACGCAAACGATAGTCCACACCTGCATCTACATTTAAAACAGCACAGTTCTTTTTAACCATTTCAATGGTTGGCAAGAAACGATCACGGTGAATACCGTTTTTATATAAGCCATCTGGTGCAATGTTTGATGTTGCGATTAATGTCACACCACGAACAAACAATTTTTGGAATAAATCGCTTAAGATCATTGCATCTGTTACGTTTGATACAAAGAACTCGTCGAAACAGATAACGACAGCATCTTTATAGATTTGGTCAGCTACGATTTCAAGTGGATTACGTTGGCCTGAAAGCTTATTTAGCTCTTTATGAACATGTTGCATGAAATGATGAAAATGCATACGCGTTTTACGGCGAAATGGCACAGATTCATAAAATTGATCCATAAGCCAAGTTTTTCCACGGCCTACTCCGCCCCACATATATACACCTTTAGGTGAAGTTTGACGACGGAAACGACGGAAAGCTTTTTTTGAGGCTTTATAACGGTTTAAAAGTTCTTTCCATACGCGATCTAATTCTTGCACTGCCTGTGCTTGCGCTTCATCTGCCATAAATTGACCTGAAGTTAAAGCCTCAGCATAGCGTTCTGCTGGGGAAGAAGGTGTGAATGCAGTACTATGAGAAGATTTTAAATTTAACATATCGTTTTATTTCAATTTTAACTGATGAGAGTATAGCGAACATTTTGTTCAACCACATTAGCTTTTAGCATCAAGAGTTACGACGATGACTCTTTTGCATATTGTCGAGGACTCTGTCCAAACCATCGTTTGAATGCATGATTAAATGCCGCCGGTTCAGAATAGCCGAGTAATTCGGCAACAACTTCTATTGAGTATTCCCTATATTCCATAAGCTTCAATGCCTTATTCTTGATAATTTGTTCACGAATTTGCTTATAACTCGTATTTAGCTGTTGCAGTTGATGCCTTAATGTCCTTTCAGGCATTTTCAGTGCAAAAGCCGTTTCCGCCATGCTCGGGATAATTCCTTGTTGCAGTTCAAGATAATCTTGCACACATTGTATGATATGTGGAGTTTGATGATCTTGTTGATTTAATCTTGTTATTTCTGCAATACATTTTGATTCATAGATACGATGTGTGATGATATCGGCAGAAGGAATCTTGATTTCAAGTACATCCTTACTTAGGCTAAATGCCGCATATTTACCATTAAAATGCACATCTTCGCCATAATATGCAAAATAGCGTGACAAAGTATCTATATCAGCAGGCTTTTCAAATGGGAGTTCTATACGCATCGTAGGCATTTGTAATCCCATCATCGTATAAATATCTTGAATAAACTTATAAGTTCCAGAGACTTCACATTGTGCCCGTAACTGACCAATTTCCGTTTTTAAATCAACCGGCAAATAATTTAAAATGGTCCGCTCATCAGTTTCGTATAAAGCTAAGCTACCAAATAAGTGTGTAAGCTTTTGATATTTTATACCTTTATTTAAAGCAGTTTGAATATCATTACTTGTAACAAGTAACATAAGCAATGGGCCGTAACCCGCTAAAGCGTAATGCTGTCCAATAAATAAACCCTTTTCAGGCTCTACATTTTTACTAATTATTTGTTGAATGTCCCATTCAAGACGATCATGAATTGTGGAACTCGGGTCTAGAGCATCGACTTTAATACCTATATCGGCCAAACGTGAGTCGACATCAATGCCAGCATTGCGCATTCCTTGAATTAAATAGATTAAACCAAGTATCGACCGTTTCATTCTTCTATCAATTTCCCTAGACTGAAATGTTTTACTATAAAGAAGCAAGAAAATTAATTGCCGAATCTATCAATTTTCACGTCGATACAATCATGTTTAAACTGATTAAAAAACGTTAGTCTTGCGTGCAATCCTCTTTTCAGCTTATGCAGGGTTTCCAATGCTAAACGCAAAGCAAGATGCTATTCAAAAAACTAAAATCGCTATTATTGGTGCTGGCTTTGGTGGCCTAGCAATGGCAATCCGTTTACTACAAAATCAACAGCAAGACTTTGTTATTTTAGAAAAATCAAATGATGTCGGTGGAACTTGGCGAGAAAATCGTTATCCAGGTGCAGCATGTGATGTTCAATCTCACATGTATTCATTGTCTTTTGCACCAAAAACAGATTGGACAAAACGCTATGCTGAGGGACCAGAGATCTTTAATTATATTCAAGACATTACACAGAAATATAAAATTAAAGATTACTGTAAATTTAACCATGACGTAACTCATGTCCAATATGATGAAACACGTCATGTCTGGACTCTAGATTTTAAGGACCAACCTTCTATAGAAGCTCAATTTGTAGTTTTTGCATCTGGTCCCCTACACATCCCACAAATTCCTTCTATCAAAGGAATTGAAAAATTTAAAGGAAAAGTATTTCATTCCTCAAAATGGGAACATGACTATGACTTAAACGGAAAGTCAGTCGCATCTATTGGTACAGGTGGTAGCGCAATTCAATATATTCCTGAAATAGCCAAAGATGTTAAACAGCTCTATGTATTTCAAAGAACAGCTGCATGGGTAATACCACGAGATGAGCGCAAATATTCAAGCTTAAGTAAAGCATTATTCAAATCTTCTAATATTTATCGCCAGATTCATCGTAGTCGTCTTTACTGGAGTAATGAATCTCGCGTTGTACCCATTGTTCAACCTCAAATCATGAAGTATGGCCAAAAATTGGCAGAAGCATTCATCCGTTTTCAAGTTAAAGACAAAGAGTTAGCAAAAAAACTCACACCTGACTTCGTTATGGGATGTAAACGTATTCTTATCTCAAATAAATACTTTCCTACCTTTAACCGAAAAAATGTTGAGCTAGTAACTGATAGTATTCAAGAGATCAAAGAAAACAGTATTGTTACTAAAGATGGTCGAGAACGACCTATTGATTGTTTAATTTACGGTACAGGTTTTATTACTGACCCACGTATTTATTTAAAACATTTCACATGTATCGGACGTAATCAAATCGAGTTAAAACAAGCATGGAAAGATGGTGCTGAAAGCTATTACGGCATTATGACTAAAAACTTTCCCAACCTATTCCAACTAGTAGGCCCTAATACAGTTCTAGGCCATAATTCGATTATTTTTATGATTGAATCTCAAGTAAATTACATTTTACAGCTTATTCAGTTAGTAGAAGAGTCTGGTCAAAAAGCAATTGAGATCAAGCCTGACATTCAAGACGCTTTTAACGAACGTGTTCAAAAGCAGCTGCAAGGAACCGTATGGCAAGCTGGCGGCTGTAGTAGTTGGTATCAATCTGCCGATGGTAGAAACTTTTCACTATGGCCAACTTACACATGGAAGTATTGGTTAGAAACACGTAAAGTTAAGCCCAAAGACTACTTACTTTTAAATAAAAGCTCACAGAGCTATGCAGCTTAAAATGTTCAAGACATAATAGGTAGGTTGATAACAATCTACCTATTATATGCAATCTTTTTATCTTATCATTCAAATTTTTTTAGCACTTGCTTTCGGTTATTTCCTAGCACCCAAACTATCTCTAAATATCCGACAATTTATATTTAAAATACTGCCCTATTTTTCTTATATTCTTTTAGCTAGTGTAGCTTTTGAATTAACCTTGGCACTTGATCAAATCGAGAATCCTTCTGCCATACTCCCACCCGCTATTATCATTGCTCTTACCACTTCTTTTGGTTCGTTCTTTACGTGTTTATTTGCTTATACAATTTTTGATAAACAAAGTGTTAAAGGCAAAATTTCCCTACAACTTTTTGTAAATGCTTTAAAGAATATTGCGAAGGCTTTTCTTGCACTAGGTGTCGGTGTTTTATTCGGCGCTATCATTACTCAATTCACCTCACATATCGCATTTAATAGCTGGTATTTGTTATTACTTTTTATTTTTTTAATTGGTATCGAACTTGCCTTCACCCACTTTAACCGCACATGGTTAAGCTGGAAAATTTTAATTGTACCCTTAGCCGCTTTTATAGGGTCATGTATAGCAGGCCTTTTGAATTACTATTTGCTCAACAAGCATTTTACACTTAATGAAACTTTAGCTTTAGCACAAGGCTATGGCTGGTATTCAATGTCAGGCATCTTATTTACGCAATTACATTCGGCAGAGTTGGGTGGAATGGCCTTATTAACCGACTTATTTAGAGAAATTGTTGCTATTTTTCTAATGTATACCATGGGTTGGCGTTTTCCACGCCCTGCTATCTCAAGTGCGGGTGCAACCTCCATGGATGTTACCTTAGCAATGGTAAAACAGTCATGTGGTACACATTATGTACCACATGCCATGATGAGCGGCTTATTATTAAGCCTACTCGCCCCGTTATTAATTAGCTTATTCCTAAATTTTTAGGCAATCGAAGCAAGAATAGATTTCAACATTTCTGTTGGCTTTTCTGCTTTAGTAATCGGTCGACCAATTACCAGATGCGTAGAGCCATCAAGCATAGCTTGCTTTGGAGTTACAATACGTTTTTGGTCGTCTGCATTAGAACCTTCTGGACGAATTCCTGGTGTTACCAGAGAGAAGTCTTGCCCGATCAATTCACGAAGAATCTTAGCTTCTTGAGCAGAACAAACCACCCCATCCAAGCCACTTTCTTTAGTTAATTTAGCTAAGCGCTTCACATGCTCTACAGGTTCAATATCTAAACCAATATCTTTCAAATCTTCACGACCCATTGATGTGAGTACTGTCACAGCAATAAGTTGGGTTTGATAGTTACCCGCTTTTAAACGCTCCACACAGGTTTCCATCATTTTACGGCCACCTGAAGCGTGAACATTTACCATCCATACACCTAAATCAGCTGCTGCACATACTGCTTGAGCTGTAGTGTTTGGAATATCATGAAATTTAAGATCAAGAAAAACTTCAAAATTTTGTTCTTGCAGTTTTTTTACAACAGATGGGCCTTCATGAGTAAAAAGCTCTTTACCCACTTTTACACGGCATAAAGCAGGGTCAAGCTGTTCAACAATTTTTAAAGCGTCATATTGGCTTTTTGCATCTAACGCAACAATGATACTCAAGAGACTTTCTTCCATCATATAAAATCAGCGTTATTATAATAGACAACTCATGAAGGAATAAAGGAATGTAGAGAGCTGCTTTCCAAAATTAAAGCGATAAGAAAAAGCATTTATATTAAGAAGAATAAAAGAAGAGATAAAATTTAGAGAGATACTACTCTTTACTCATTAATAAAGAGTAGTACGGGGATTATAGCGGAGTAGAATTTTTATCTTGCGGATAAATATCTACAACGGTTTTTTCATGTCTTACATTTGCAGCTGCTTCAGCCGCTGCTAATTGAGCACTTTGGATTTGTTCTTTTCTTAAATGGTCAATATCTTTACGCAGGCGTTTAATTTCCCAACCTTTTTGGAATACTCTGAAAACCTGTACACCAAGTAAAAGACCGACCACTGTTCCTAGTACTAATGTGAGTAGCAATAATAAGCCTAAACGCATAGCTGGAACTTGGGTAAATAACAAATCAACAGAAAGTTCTGTTGGATTCTGCAAAACAAGTGCTAAAGAATAGCCAAATACAACAATAAGCAATGCAATTAAAATATAACGCATAGGCACCCCGACTTATAAATTTTATTTATTTCCCAGATTCGTTTACTGCGTCACGAAGGGCTTTTCCGGGTTTAAAATGTGGAACAGCTTTAGCTGCAACTTCAACTGATTTTCCTGTTTTAGGATTGCGACCAACTCTTGGATCACGGTGGTGTAAAGCAAAGCTACCAAAACCACGGATTTCAATTCGATTATCAGTTGATAGTGCTTCTATCATTTGATCAATCATAATTTTAACCGCCTCTTCCACCAAAGGTTCAGCTAAGTGTGGGTTTTTTAGCGCAATGCGTTCAATCAAATCAGACTTATTAAGAGCTTCAGTAGTCATCTACGACCTCGTTATTTATTGCTACTCTATGTCGTTCGATAATAACCTGTTTAAATACAAAACGGTAGCGCAGTATGTTGAATACTAGGCTACCGTTTACAGTAATTTGTATAAAAAGTACAATTCCGTTACATGAAACTGTACTTTGTTAACTTATTACTTCATTTGTGCTTTGATCAAGTCACCAATAGTCTTAGGACCATTGTCTTGACTTGTAGTTGCTGTACGCAAGCTAGCAACTGCTTCTTTCTCTTCAGCTTCGTCTTTTGCTTTGATAGACAAGTTGATAGAGCGAGATTTACGATCAACGTTGATGATCTTCGCTTCAACTTCTTGACCAACTTCTAAGAATTTAGTCGCATCTTCTACGCGGTCACGGTTGATTTCAGAAGCTTTAAGAGTTGCTTCAACTTCGTCAGCTAACTTAACAGTTGCGCCACGAGCATCAACTGCAGTTACAGTACCTTTAACTAAAGCACCACGTTCGTTAGCAGCTAAGAAGTCATTGAACGGATCGCTGTTCAATTGCTTGATACCAAGGCTGATACGGTTACCTTCAGCGTCTACAGACAAGATAACAGCTTCAACAGTGTCACCTTTCTTGTAACGACGAATAGCTTCTTCACCTTGCTCGTTCCAAGAAATATCAGACAAGTGTACTAAACCGTCAATACCGCCGTTCAAGCCAATGAAGATACCAAAGTCAGTGATAGACTTGATAGTACCAGATACTTTTTCGCCTTTCTCATGAGCTTTAGCAAACTCTTCCCATGGGTTAGCACGAGTTTGTTTGATACCAAGGCTAATACGACGACGTTCTTCATCAACTTCAAGAACCATAACATCAACTTCATCACCAATCTGAACAACTTTAGATGGGTGAATGTTTTTGTTAGTGTGGTCCATTTCAGAAACGTGAACTAAACCTTCAACGCCTTCAGCAATTTCAGCGAAACAACCGTAGTCAGTTAAGTTAGTTACGCGAGCTTTAACGATAGAACCTTTAGGGTAACGGCTCATGATCGCTAACCATGGATCTTCGCCTAATTGTTTAAGGCCTAAAGATACGCGGTTACGTTCACGGTCAAATTTAAGTACTTTAACAGTAACTTCTTGACCAACTTCAACAACTTCTGAAGGGTGCTTGATACGCTTCCAAGCCATATCTGTGATATGTAGAAGACCATCAATACCGCCAAGATCAACGAATGCACCGTAATCAGTAAGGTTTTTGATTGTACCTGTAACTGTTTGACCTTCTTCAAGTTGAGCAAGTAATGCTTCACGGTCAGCAGAAGATTCAGCTTCCATAACAGCACGACGAGATACAACAACGTTATTACGTTTAGCATCAAGTTTGATTACTTTGAACTCTAACTCTTTACCTTCAAGGTGAGTAGTGTCACGGATAGGACGAGTGTCAACTAATGAACCTGGTAAGAATGCACGAACAGGACCGATGTCAACAGTGAAACCGCCTTTAACTTTACCAGAGATAACACCAGTAACGATTTCGCCATCTTCAAAGATTTTTTCAAGTTTAGTCCAAGTTTCAGCACGCTTAGCTTTTTCACGTGATAAAACTGTTTGACCCATACCGTTGTCAAGAGCTTCAACAACTACGTCAACAGTATCACCAACCTGAACTTCAAGTTCACGTTGTTCATTTAAAAATTCAGCACGGTCAACAATGCCTTCAGACTTTAGGCCAGTGTCAACAGTTACCCAGTCGCTATCGATGTTTACAACAACACCTTGGATGACTGCACCCTTTTCAACGTTGAGGTTTAATTCACTTTCTTCAAAGAGGGCTGCAAAAGATTCGGTCATGATATACCTGATAAATTCAGCGGTCTTGGATCAGACAAGGCCGGTTTAGTTAAGTATCAACATAGTCTTTATAGACTGATCAAGCTATGCTTCAACTGATAATTCTATTTACTAAATAGTACGGCTATCGACATAATCAACCATTAACTTAAATACCTGATCGATCGTTAATTCCGAACTATCAATGATATAAGCATCTTTGGCTGGCTTGAGTGGAGCAACTTCTCGCTCCATATCTCTTTTGTCTCGTGCCTGTATATTAGCTAAAATGTCGTTTATTTTAGCATCTAGCCCCATACCCTGCAACTGTTTTACTCTTCGCTCAGCGCGCGACTCGGCCGAAGCTGTCAGATAAATTTTGGCATTAGCTTCTGGAAAGATAGATGTTGCCATATCACGGCCATCTGCAACTAAACCAGGACTTTGCGCAAAAGCTCTTTGTCTTTCAAATAGTGCCTGTCTAAGCTCTGGAACCACTGCAACTTTTGAAGCGTACTCACCAACTCGCTCTGTACGGATTGTTTGAGATACATCTTCTCCATCCAAGAAGACCAAAATCCCTGAGGTAGACGTTTCAAATTTAATGTCCAGTTGACGTGCATATTGGATACACTCATCAAGCTGACTGTCTAATTTCTCTAATAAATCGTGTTTATGTAATGACAACCCTAATAAACGATATAAGGCACCCGAATCGAGTAAATGATATTGATAATGTGCTGCAAGTTTTGCGGCCAATGTTCCTTTACCCGAACCACTCGGACCATCAATAGTAATAATTTGAACTGTCATTGAACTCTCACTAAGAAGCAAATGCTTTAGCTAATCTCGAAAAGCCTAGTGTAATGGCTAGTTTTAGCTGTGCAAGGATTAATTTACTGACCACTGGCGCTTTTGCCGTTAACTCGATGCGGTATGTAACTAAAGTAATGTATGGTGTGATCTCAGAAAACTCGATTCTGCCTAAATGGTGTTTAATCAAAGGATTGTCTATTAATTTATACTCAATACTTTTATTTTCTTCCAACAATGTAATTTCTTCTTTAAGTGGCTTAATTGGACCAAATCCCATACGTCGAATTGAGCCTAGTCCATCAGGTCTTTTAGAATCTGCGGAGTCTTTAACACGCACAACCTGTAAAGGTGCAAAAGCAGTATTGTAAGTTGAATGCTTAGAGAGCAAATTAAATACATCAGTAAGAGGAGCATTAAATTCTTTTTCTACGGTAATTACATTACGCATTGGATCGTCCTTATTAAATAGAATCATGACATTAAAACCGCGTTAGTTTGCCATAAGAGTATGTTAATTTTTAATCATTTAAGGACGTTTTTTGTTGTTTCTCTTGTTTCTTTTGCTCACGTCTTTGTTTAAAAAAATGGCTAAGCTGTTGAGCACATTTTTCTTGTAGACAACCATTCTGAAATGTAAACCTATGATTATAATAACCTTGCTGTAATAACTGACGTGCACTCACCAAAGAACCTGCTTTAGGTTCTGGCGTACCAAAAACTACATGTTTAATTCTTGCATGTACGAGCGCACCTACACACATAGTACATGGCTCAAGAGTGACATATAAAGTTGTATCTTCGGGTAATCGATAATTTTCTAAAGAGGAACACGCTGCACGGATAGCTTGAATTTCTGCATGTGCGGTTGGATCTAATAAAGTAATTGGAGCATTATAACCAGATCCAATTACTCGATTTTGGCTCACCAGAACCGCTCCAACAGGTATCTCACCCTGCTGGGCGGCTAATTCAGCTTGCTCGTAAGCAAGCTGCATCCAGTATTCATCACTATATTCAGTCATTTATTTTAGGTGATCACACCGTGCTGTCTAAGTAAGGCATTCCAGCTATCAATTGAAGTCACTGGCGGGCAATCAGCCAATATACCTCTTAAGCTTAGATCGTCACATGGCTTCCATTCAGGTGATAAATCCTTATCAACTAAGCGTGCGCGAACACCTTCCACAAAGTCAGGATGACGTATTTTCCACTCAGAAATCTGAGCCTCTAGATCAAAGACCTCATCCCATGAGTGAATTTGTTTGCCCCATTGCCACAGTAACCAAGTAATTGCCGCAGTACTAGGAGATCCTTTTTGCAAATTCTCACTCGCTTGACGTAACCAATCACTGCTCGCATCACGTAAGCTAACAATAGCTTGATAGTCTTGTTCAAAATTAAAACCACGGCAAACGCTATGAATTACATCAAGTGAGTTTTGCAATGGACCTGCCGCAACAGGACGGTGCAAACTATTTAAAGTATCATCAATTGCTCGGAAATCCCCTGCAGGATAATGAGCCCAGTTAATATTTAAAACTTTTTGCAAAACATTATCACGCTGAGCTTCACAAATATGTGTTGCCCAACCGATGCTATACGCCCCAGCAGCAGTCATAATTGAACCTGTTAAACCCGTAAACAAACCTATTGGACCACGATCTGCCAAGAAACGGCTCGCACCAACATCAGGATATAAACCAATATTAATTTCAGGCATTGCTAAACGTGAATATGGCGTCACTAGACGGAATGGTGCAGCCATAAACAAGCCTAAACCACCACCCATTACATAACCTTCTCCCCAAACCACAACCGGTTTAGCATAATTATGTAAAAGTAAATCTAAAGCATATTCCTGCTGGAAGAACATATTTGCGGTATCGACTTCTTGATTTATAACAAGTTGGCGTAATTTTCTAACATCACCACCTGCACAAAAAGCTTTTGGTGTAGTTGAGTCTAACCAAATTGCTTTAACCTGTTCATCGTCACGGAAATCTTCAAATACACGCAATAATGCCGTTACGATTGATTCGTCTAAAGCATGTAACGATTTAGGACGATTCAAACGTACTATACGCCAGCCATTTTTTGCTTCTTCAACCACCAAGTCCGGGTGATAGTTATTTACATTGGGAGAGTTCATCATGCGTCCAATTGCCAGTCTATGGGCTCAATGCCATGTTGTTTCAAATATTGATTTGTTTTTGAAAACACTTTGCATCCAAAAAATCCCCCTCTATTTGCAGCAAGAGGTGATGGATGTGCGGCTGTTAAAACCAAGTGTTTATCTCTATTTATACGTTGTCCTTTGCGCTGTGCATAAGCACCCCACAAAATAAATACTATATGTTGTCTCTGTTCATTTAGAACATCAATAACTTCATCAGTAAAGGCTTCCCAACCCTGCTTTTGATGTGAAGTCGGCTGTCCAGCCTCCACGGTAAGCACACTGTTGAGTAAAAGTACGCCTTGCGTAGCCCATTTTGTTAAGTCACCATGGCGAGGAGCTGGAATACCCAAATCTGTATGTAATTCATGAAAAATATTGCGCAAAGATGGTGGTAATGCAATACCTTTTTGAACAGAGAAACTTAATCCATTCGCTTGGTTTGGCCCGTGATAGGGGTCTTGCCCTAAAATCACAACTTTCACATCAGCCAGTGGTGTGGTATTTAAAGCATTAAAGATCTGTTTACTAGGCGGATATATTATTTTCTGAGCTTGTTTCTGTTGAAATAAGAAATCGCGCAAACTATCCATCTGAGGACTTAATAGAAAAGGTGCTAAAGATCTTTTCCAACTTTCTTCTAATTGAACTTTACTGAGTTTATCTTGCTGTTGCTCAGTTAATTGCATTAATGTCATCCTAGATCAATTTTCAATTCTACAAATAAAATAAGTAATTCGATTTATACTTCGACTTGCAAATCAACTTGAGGATTATTAAATTTAATCCCTTTTTTCAAGTCTTCATACATTTGTGGATTTGCCCACTCTATCTGAATTTGTTCTGAAAAAACAATTCCATCAAGACTTAAAATACCCATTTGTTCGTTTTGAATATCTTCAATAAAGCTCTGAGCATATCCAGTATCAGTCTCATGAACAATAACAGAATATACTTCAACATCACCTTCCCCATTTTGAGTGATTGTTGATTGTAAAACTTGCTGAGCTAGATAAAAGAAAATACGTGAAAACTGTTCAGCCGACGGTGAAACAGGTAAAGAAATCCAACGAGCACTAAAAGTCTGACATGCATCAATATATTGAGAATCATCTTTTTCCCAAAAACAGATTGCGTGATCAAAGCTGTCGAATAGGTCTTTTATTACTCCTTTTAGGAGTCCAAAATCATAAACCATTTGCCCATGATCTAATTTCGAAGCTTTAAGCAATAACTCAACTTTATAGCTATGTCCATGAATTGATCGCTTACAACGATCCGATGTACAGTTACGTACAACATGTGCATTTTCAAACTTAAATAACTTACGAATTAACATGTGCCAAATCGATCATTCCTTCTAAGAACATTATTATAAAGCAAAAGACGAAAATTTCGCACCACTTTTCAATTAGAAACAATTAGCAAAAAGTATGATAAGACTGATGAAGAAATATTGAATATAAACATATAGAAAGTTTATATTTACTTTAATATTTAACTTCAGAAAAATTTATAATTACAAACTTCAAAAAACATCTAAAGTAAATAAATCATAATTTTTCAATT
This sequence comes from Acinetobacter sp. V104_13, assembly GCF_031798995.1. NCBI lineage: Bacteria > Pseudomonadati > Pseudomonadota > Gammaproteobacteria > Moraxellales > Moraxellaceae > Acinetobacter > Acinetobacter sp. V104_13. The sequence goes on from NZ_JAVQNP010000027.1 coordinate 295,173, forward strand.
AGTTAAAAGGCACTATATTTCTAGAATATACATAAACCTGCTTATCACTGCGCATTAAGGCACTTGTAAACTGTCTTTTTCTATTATTCAACACAACCTCGATTTGTGCTTGAAAAAAGTTCGACTTCACATCTAAAAGGCTATTAACTTCAGTTTTCTTTTGCGCATCAACTGCTGAAAAAGCATTCAATTGCCATAATTCATCAATATTTTGAAAGAACTTTAAATTCTGTTGGCGTAATTGAAGTTCTTTTTCTATAGTCCCTAAATCTAATTTTTGATCAATACTCGCTAATACTAATGGTGATGCGGTATTAACATTCACTTTTGTATTTTCAGGTAATGCAGAAATGTATGGTGCGATTAAATCATATTTCTTGCCTTCAAAACCTCTTACCAATTTCAACTCTTCTATACGATGAAATTTAGCATTTGAAGCCAAATAGCCAGGGTCAAGTCCTTCATAATAGTTACTTTCTGCCCCCATAGGGCCGCTTGGTTCATCATCTGGATCTTGCCAATCAATAACTGCTTGACTTAACTCTGCTGGTAATCCTACACGCACAAGCAATCGCTCAAACCAATTTTTAGCAGCTTCGTTTACCTTGCCTTCATTGGTCGTTAAATTGTTTATATTAAATTTTCCTGACTCATCTAGTAAGCGCCCCGATACAACTCCATCTTCTATTGGAAAAGGTGGCATTGGCTGAGCCCAACTTTCCTTTAAATGATCGATACCACCAGCATTATTTGCATCTTGAATTAATAATTCAGAAAAAAAAGCTTCTGCACTTTTTGCATAAAGTAATGACTGATTTTGACGCATCAAATAACCCGTATTTTCCATCGTATTAGTTTGATGCTTTGCGATAGAGGCAGCTAAAATTGTAGCCAAAGCAACCATTATCAAAATTGTGAGTAACGCTACACCTTGCTGATTTTTTTTATAGAGTAACATTTATTGACCTCCCTGTTTGGAGAGCGATAAGTCACCTTGGTTTAAGCTATAAATCCACTCATAACTTACACCTGCAACCGTGAGTTGCATTTTTATTCCTTTTGGCAACTTCCTAAATTCATCAGGTTTTGTAGGGTCAATATTAACTTCAGGCCACTTTGTTACTTCTTGAGGTGTCAAAACCATAATTTGAAATTGTTCAACTTGGCTCAACAGCGTACTTGATAAGGGTTGCTCTCTATTTGAAGTATTTAAGTTACTATATTTTAGGCGATAAAGCTTTTTTTGATCAGGATCATATCGATATTCGATACGCTCAAAAGGTGATAATCCTTGCTTTAATGGATCAGTAACCCCCGCCTTACTAAAGCGAAGAACTTGATTATCAATTTCTAAAGCTGGGCGCAATTGCCCGCCTTGATTGGCTGATAAAGGTATAATTTGCAATGTATCACGCAAAACTTGTTGATAAGCATCTTGTAATTCAAATAGCTGCACTTCATGTTGAGTATTACGATCGCGAACTTTTAATAAATAGTCAAAAACCTTCCACCCCAACAAAGATAAAATAGCAAAAATTGCAATTGAAACTAAAAGCTCAACTAAAGTAAATCCTGAGGCACGAGTTAATCGAGCACTGCTCGATCGTGTCGCAAGACGTGAAGCGGTGCTTGGATAGCGAAAACTTTTATTCTTTATCATTATTTTGCTTTCATTGGATAATTAAAAAACACCAAGTGAGTAATACCATTTTGAACTTTGCCCTTATCAGAATCATATAAGCTAATTTGCAAATCAACTTTCTGAACATTCGGGCTAATTGTAGATTGTGCAGATTTGTCAATCTGCCATGTTTCGCCTTGAGAAGTAACTTGCTTACTTTGAGTACCTTCAAGCCATTCCTGATTTATCTCCATTAAAGCAATTTCATTCATTGCTACAAACTGAGCTTTGGTTCTAAGAATTGCATTTGAGGTAGATTGAGTATATTGCATGGCTACTTTAGTTAACGCGACAGCCGCTACTGCAAAAATTGCTAAAGCAACCATTACTTCTAATAGAGTAAAGCCTTTAGATTTCATTTATTTTACCCAAATGATCAATTTGTATTTCTGAACCAATTGGTTTTTGTTCAAAGTAAAACTGTATTTTCACAGTTTTAGCTTCACCGTTACCGAACCAGATTAACTGGGGAGCCTGCCCTCCAATTAAATCGGTATTCGTAGCTTTTGAATAGTTTTGCTCATCTAAAGGTTGTATTGTAAACGATACATGTTTAGGCAACTGGCGTGTATTAAACTCAGAATATTTCTGCCAGCGATTTTTTAAATCTTGGACCTGTAATTTACTCTGGTCGTGATACTCATACAATTCATAAGAAAATGGTGAAACATCTGTTTCACTGACAGTAGATAAAGCTAAAACACGAGACTGATCAAGCGACTCTTTACCAATTTTATGCATATCCAGCAAAAATAACTCTCTTGCTTGCATCGCTTTCTTTTGGTCAACCCCACCTATGTTGAGTAGAACTAAAGAAGTCATAATCGTCATAATAACAATCACCACCATCACTTCTATGAGAGTAAAACCTTTTTGGGATTTAAGTGGTGATTGAGATTTCATATCGACCTAAGCATATTGCTCAATAGCTTGTTTAGGTAAGGCTAAAGCCTGATCAATATAAGCCACTCTTAAAGTGTCTCTTGAACCTAAATATCGTTGATAAAAACTTGAATTAAGAATAGCTGCTGCACCATGAGTTAATGACCAAATAGAAGCAAGATAATCTCGTGTAGGCATATTGCTTTGAATAGATTCCAGGTAATGGTCTGTCATCCGAATGATAATTCGCAATCTCTGTTTACGCACTTGATAAAGTTCATGAAAAAGATGATGAACGCCTTGAGCAGTGATTGAGAGTTTTTCTTCAATTTGATGAAATAAAACTGTTCGTTCAGGATGATGTAAATGATGCAACATGAAAAAGGCCAAATGCTCTGGAAAGGCTTTTTCAGTATCTTGAACCATTTCAAGTAACATACGCTCATTACGAATAATCAACAGCATGTACAACTCATCTTTACTTTGAAAGTGTTTGTACAAAGTTCCTTTTGCTAAATCAAGCTCAGCAGCCAAGACATCGAGTGTCATTCCGGCTTCGCCATTTTCTAGCAACAATTGTTCCGCAACCTGAAATATTAATACTTCTCTTGCTCGGAACTGAGCCTGACGATCCATCTTCACGCAATTACTCTCTTATATAGTTTCTATAACCTAAATCGCTTTTAGCAAGTTCTCAAAATTTTGTGAGGTGATCATTGCAATTTCCTCAACCGATTTATCATATACATCACTGAGCGCTTTGGCTACATAAGGCACATATTTTGGTTCATTTGTTTTACCACGATATGGGACAGGTGCTAAATACGGGCTATCTGTTTCAATTAAAAGGCGATCTAGTGGAACCTGTTTAGCTACATCGCGCAAATCCTGTGCATTCTTAAATGACACAATACCGGAAAAAGAAATGTAATAACCACAATCAAGTACAGCTTTAGCAGTTTCCCAATCTTCAGTAAAACAATGCAGAATCCCATGTGTTGAGTGTTCAGCACGGATAATATCTACCGTATCATGCTTTGCTGATCGGGTATGAACGACAACTGGTTTTTTTACAATTTTTGAAGCTTGGATATGTCTTGCAAAACATGCTTTTTGCTCTTCAATAAAATCAGTACTGTGATAATAGTCCAGTCCAGTTTCACCTAAAGCCCATACTTTTTCTGATTGAGCCAATTCAACCAAATACTCAGTTGTTGCACGTGCCATTGTGTCCACATCCTCACAAGGGTGTACACCTACCGTATAACCAACATCTGCATGTTTATTTGCAATTTCAGCCAATGCAATATGGTCATCGAGATCAACGGAAATTGCCATAAACTTAGACACTCCTTCTGCTCGCGCCGCTGCAAGCGCAAGGTCCAGATCACCGTTATAAGGTGTTAAATCTAACATCGTTAAATGGCAATGCGTATCAACAAACACTTTTCTTTCCTATTTAATTACATCGTATAACTTGGACGGTCTAGAGACATACTACCAGCCAAAACTCGTTCTGCCTCAGTTTTATAGTAAATTCCCTTATCTCCGCTTAACTGAATAGCAAAACCTTGAGGTTTAAATCCACTTTGCTTATGGGAGATCCAGATTACTTTGCCTGTTAGAGGAATTTTTTGAGACTGCTCAGGCAAAGTCGCTAAAATGAAAATTTCTTGTCCCATCTTTACCTTTTGTTTTGATGGTACGAATAGGCCTCCACCTTGCACATATCCCATATAGCTTGCTTGCAAAGTAGCTTTATCAGGAATATTTACCTGAATAATCCCCCCCATTTGCGGCTGCATAGTTTTCCCCTTAAATATTCATTAACGTTATAAATAATTGATCAATAATAAGTTGGCTTTGTACATTTTGTTCAACAAGCTTTTTTGCTTGCTGTAATTCACTATAAATATTAAATAAGCTTTCTAAATCATAATATGGGCTTAACTGATCAAAATCTAAATCAGTATTTTTCTGTGGTTGGTTTAGCTTGACACAAATTAAATCACCCAACAAGTATTCAAAAAGCATTATAAAATCATTAAAACTTAATTCTTTTTGCCATTTGCCTGAGAAAAATAAAGGCATATTTTTTTGAGCAACAATTTTAAGCCAATCATTTAAGAAAACTTGCCTTTTCGCAAACCAGTCACTTTGAGCAATTTCTATTGCTTGTAAAGGCATATCATTAGATAAGCCAAGCAGTAAATCAGGCTGCACTTCCGCAAGTTCAGATAAATGCTCATTCAAATAAGAAGTAGCTTGCTCATATGAAATACGATCTAAAGCGAAATGTTGCAATCGGCTACGAATAGTGGCCGGTAGTTTAAGATAGTGATCAGCTAATAAAATTAAAACAACACGCTCGCCTGGTTCTTCTAAAGTCTTTAGCAAAGCATTTGAAGATGCCAAATTAAGTGCTTCTGCAGGCTCAATCACAATAACGCGCCAACCTTCTCCCGTTTGTTGTACGAAAGGTAGTAAGTCACGGATCTTTTCTATTTTAATTTTTGCATTCTGTTTTTTATTTTCTTCATCCGTTGTGATATGAACATAATTGGGATGAGTGTCTGATTTTAACCATTGGCAACTACTACATTCACCACAAGGGCCCTGCGGCTGCTTATTTAAACAAAGTACCCATGCCAAAAACTGCTTAGCAAAAGCATGTTTTCCACAACCTTGCTTGCCGTAAAATAAGAGACCATGTCCAATATTGGGAAACCTTGTTGTCAAGGTGTCCCATGTTGTTTGCTGCCAAGGATAAACCTTTGAAGTTACATTCGGATTCATTAAAAATTAACGCTTATTCAAAAGATTCAACAGGCATACTATTTAAGCGATCAAGATCAGCTTGAGTGTCCACACCTGGTGGCAAATTGGCTTCGGCTACAGCAATTGCAATTCGATGACCATTTTCCAAAACACGTAATTGTTCAAGGCTCTCCAACTTTTCAAGCTTCCCCATATCCCATGTTACGTATTCTTGTAATAAGTTCACTCGATAAGCATATAAACCTAAATGACGAAATGCTTGTGAATGTAAAGTCGGTTCATCATGCTTAGCCCCATCTCGATCATAAGGAATGGTAGCCCGGCTAAAATATAAGGCTTCATTTTGTTTAGACATGACTACTTTTACAATACTGTCACGCTGGAACTCATCTAAAGTATGAATCGGCTCACACAACGTAGACATTGAACAATTTGGTTTATCTACCAAAACTTTTGCAACTTGTTGAACAAGTTGAGCTGGCAACAAAGGTTCATCACCTTGAACATTTACAATAATATCGTCTGCATCCCAATCCTTAATGCGAGCCACCTCACTTAAACGGTCTGTACCCGAAGGATGATCAGCACTGGTAAGAACTACATCAATTCCATCTGCACGGCAGATCTCAGCAATACGTTCGTCATCTGTTGCCACGCACAAATCATCAAAACCTTCGACTTTTTTTGCCTGATCCACTACACGTAAAATCATAGGACGGTTATGAATAAGCAACAATGGTTTACCTGGCAAACGCGAACTTGAGAAGCGTGCTGGAATGACGATGTGTTTCATTTTTTCTTCCTAAGATAATTGAATATCAAGTTCTTGCAATTGCATTTTTAAAACCTGATAACACTGTGTAGACAGGACAGCTTTAACAGGAACTACCCAAATAGATTGTTTAAATTCAGGATGTTTTTCAAGTAACGGTAATAGTTTAACTGCATCTTTTTCAGTTGTAATAAGTGGCAGCTCATCATTAAAAATTAAATCATTGATTGTGTAATCATGATGATCTTGAAAGGCATGCTCTTCGAATTGCTTCAACCCTAGATCTTTAAGGGTTTGATAAAACCGTTGAGGAAAGCCAATACCAACTACAGCATGATAATTATTCTCAAGATTAAAGCTTGGTTTAGAATTAGATAAAGGGTTAAGTAAATATGGCTGTCCTGTCTCGAGATACATGTTTAATTCTGTAGCAGGTTTATGAGTATGCTCAATCACTGTTCCAGTTTCTAAACGTTCAACAGGCTCTCGCAGATAACCTTCAGGTAATAGTTTTTTATTCCCTAAACCACGATTTTGATCCAGTACAATCCACTCGATCTGTCGATCTAATGCCCAATGCTGCAACCCATCATCACTAATAATCAAATCTATTTCTGATGACTCAAGTAATAACTCTATTGCGGCCTGCCTATTAGGGCCTACTGCCATTGGTACACTTGTAGCCTGAACAATTAATGCTGGCTCATCCCCAGCTTGAGCTACTTGGCCGCCCGAGGTAACCAGCAGTGGAAAAGGACCATTACCCCCATATCCCCGACTAATTACCCCTACTTTTACATTATGCTGCTGTAGATAATTCACCAGTTGTATTAGCAAGGGAGTTTTTCCACTTCCACCTACTGTGATATTACCTATAACCATCACAGGTACAGGCGCTTTATAAACTTGCTTAAAACCTGAATTATAAAGATTACGATTTAGTAAAAACCCAGCCCGATACAAACAAGACAATGGACGTAAAACAATCAACCAACTCGATTGTTTATTCCATGCACTCTGGATCAGCTGGGCTAATGACATGCTTAGTTATCCTCGAAATTACGCTGATGTAATTGATAATAAGCACCATGTTTTGCGAGGAGTTCTTGATGAGTACCTTGTTCAACAATTTGTCCTTGATCCATCACTACAATACGATCAGCATTCTCAATTGTTGATAAACGGTGAGCAATGACAATCGTAGTGCGGTCTTGCATCGCTTCATCAAATGCTTGCTGAATAAAATGTTCAGATTCATTATCAAGAGCACTTGTAGCTTCATCTAAAATTAGTATTGGAGCATTCTTTAAAATTGCTCGAGCAATAGCAATTCGCTGACGCTGACCACCAGATAAGTTTAGGCCCTGTGCACCTAAAACAGTATCATAACCATTTGGTAAATTCATAATGAAGTCATGTGCATATGCAGCTTTTGCAGCGGCATGAATTTCCTCATCTGATGCACCTTGCAACTGACCATACGCAATGTTTTCACGAACAGTACGATTAAATAATACAACTTGCTGATTTACCATTGCGATTTGTGTACGCAGACAAGAAAGCTCAATGTCATTAATTGGCAAACCATCTAAGTAAATTTGCCCACTTGATACTTCTTGGAAACGTACCAACATATTAACTAATGAGCTTTTACCAGCGCCTGAACGTCCAACTAATGCTACAGTTTGACCAGGAAGAATATCTAAAGAGAAATCTTTAATAGCCTGTACGCCATCAGCATAATTTAATGCCACATGATCAAAACGAATCGCACCATTTAGTTTAGGTTTCAACTGACCATTATTTTGCTCTTCAGGCAAATCCAATAGTTCAAAAACAGAATGAGCTGCTGCTAAACCACGTTGTAACTTTTCATTAACGTCAGTTAAGTTTTTTACTGGTTTTGCTAATAAACCAGCAGCTGTAAGGTAAGCCACGAACTCACCAGCACTAGTATTACCTAAAATCTGTGGTCGTAAAGCTAACCATACAATAAGGGCCATCGCACAAGCCATTACTACCTGAACCACAGGACTATTCAGGTTTTGTACAATTACCATTTTTAAACCACGTTTTAAGTTTTCTTCTGATGACTTATAGAACCGTTCTTGTTCAGACTCTTCACCAGCAAAAGTTTTTACTACAGCATTACCATTGATACTCTCTTGAACAACGTGGTTCACGTCACCCATCGTATCTTGAACCTGTAATGAGAGTTTTCGCATACGTTTTGAAGCTTTACGTACCAATACACCAATTACAGGTAAAAATACAAAAATACATAGCGTAAGACGCCAATTGGTATAAAACAGGTAGCCTAACAGTCCCAGAGTAATCATCCCATCCCTAACAATGGTTCTTAATGACTCCGAAGAAGCTGCCGTTAGCTGCTCAACGTTATACATAATCTTGGCAGTAATATGGCCAGATGAATTATCTAGGTAATATTGTGCCGGTAGTCTTAAAAGTTTGGCATAAACTTCTTGGCGAATACTAAAAACTAAACTACGTGAAATCACCGCAGTATAGTAACCTCCCATAAAAAGGCCTAAACCACGGAAAAAAACCAATAAAATGATTAATAATGGGAACCAATCCAAATCACCTCTACTGCCATTTTGGATTGCATCAATAATAAATTTAATCAATTTAGCAACGGAGACTTCTGTTGCTGAGTTAATACCGAACCCGATAAGAACTAATAAGGCCACGCCCCAATAAGGTTTTAAATAGGCTATGAGACGCAAATAAACCTTAAAATCTTGATTCACTCAGAAAAACCTCTAGAAGGAACTTTGGTACTAATATTGATGTTAACAAAACCGAGTTGTCCTGCTACATCCATAACGCGAATTACATCCTGATGAGACGCTTTGGCATCCGCAGCAATGATAAACATAAAATCACGGCGCTCTTGAGCAACTTGCTTAATCGCAGTACTCAGATCAGCAACCTCTTTAGACGAAAGTGCCTGACCATTTACAGCATAATGACCAGAAGAGTCTACCACGACTTCAATTTTGTGATCGTACTGTTTTGGTGGAACACCTTGTGCATCTGGTAACGTTAAATTGAGGCGACTTGGCTGATTAAAAGTAGTCGATAGTAATAAAAAAACCAAAATGAACAACAAACAGTCAATCATAGGCGTTAAATTGATATGAATGTCTTCAACCTGAGAACGTTTAAATTTCATCTGGCTATTCACCCATCATCCAACACGACGATGTTCTGCTATAGACGAGGAACGTTTATAGAACAATGAGGCATGAAATAAAGTCGATTGCTGCTCTAGTTCAGCAATATAATCTTGTACTAATCTTTGGAAATAGCGATAGGCAACTAAAGCAGGAATCGCAATTAACATTCCCACAGCTGTAGTAATAAGCGCTTTAGAAATACCCGGAATCATTAAACTTGGACTACCTGCCGATCCAAAATCAATCACAAGGAATGACTCAATAATCCCAACTACTGTACCAAGCAGCCCTAATAAAGGCGCCACAGCACTCAAAGTCCCCAAAAAATTAATATTTTTCTCTAAATAAGAAATTTCTTGAGAAGCGGCTACTTCCATTTGTGCACGTGCAAATTGCTCGCCATGCTCACGATGATTAAAACCTGCTTTTAAAATGTGAGCCAATGCGCTGTTTTGCACTTCTACATTTTGTTCCAAATTTTCCACAATATCTTCAGTTCTTAACGAACTATCATCAATTAATGCTTTGGGTAGAACTTGTGAACGTCTTAACCGAACAAAACGTTCAATGCTGATCGCAACAGTTAAAATTGAGCACAGAATTAAAGGCAGCATCAACCAGCCACCCGCTCTCACAAGTTCCCACATATCTTCTTCCCCAAGAATATAAAATTAGAAATATATGACCCAAATGCAAATTAATCAGGCAAACAAATATTTAAAATGCCATCTAACTCATCTAAGGTATGGTAATGAATAACAAGCTTACCCTTACCTTTTTGATTATGATCAATTTTCACATTAGCGCCAAAACGCTCTGATAATTTTTGTGTCAATTGTTCAATATCAGGTGCTACAGGTGCTTTTTCCTTCTCCTGCTTAGGCTCACTTCTATCACGCACCAATTGCTCTGTTTGACGAACAGATAGTCCTTTTTCAATTACGATTTTAGCAACGTCTAATTGATCTTTACCCTTTAACGTCAAGATAGCTCGAGCATGCCCCATATCAAGCTGGCCTTGCTGCATGAAATCTTTAATTTCATCCGCCAAACTCAACAAACGAAGTAAATTACTTACCGTAGTACGTGCTTTCCCTACTGTGTCAGCAATTTCTTGATGGCTCAAACCGAATTCATCATGAAAACGCTGCAAGGCTATAGCCTGATCAATCGGATTTAAATCTTGACGCTGAATATTCTCAATAAGTGCTAACGCAATGGCAACCTGATCATTTAAATCACGAACAATTGCAGGAATTTCAGTTAAACCCGCAAGTTGCGCTGCACGCCAGCGACGTTCACCCGCAATGATTTCGTATGGATGTGATTCATCATCAACTGGACGAATTACAATAGGTTGCATCACTCCATGTTTTTCAATAGAAGATGCTAACTCTTGCAAATCATGCTCATGAATAAAGCGACGTGGTTGATATTCACCACGTTTCAATAAATTTACATCAATTTGTTTCAACTGTCCGTGGTCAAGTGCCTGTGCTTCCAGTTGTAATTTTTCTTTTTGAATTGAACCAAGTAATGCATCTAAACCACGTCCTTTAGCCAATCCGCGTTTTTTGATGCTCATACTTTACTTCCTTTCTTCACTTTACTTTTCTTCAACATCTCAGCTGCAAGATTTAAGTATGCAACTGCACCTTTAGAACTTTTCTCAAAATAGATAACAGGCAAACCATGCGCCGGCGCTTCTGCTAAGCGAACATTACGCGGAACGACAGTATCATAAAGTTTTTTTCCGAAATACTGTTCTAACTCAGCAGATACATCACGTGTTAAAGCATTTCGTGCATCGTACATTGTACGTAATACACCAATAATCTCTAAATCAGGATTTAATGCCTTTTGAATACGATCTATAGTCTGGGTTAAATCAGCTAAACCTTCTAGCGCATAATATTCGCATTGCATTGGAATGATTACACTATCTACAGCTGCCAAAGCATTGACAGTAATCAAACTCAAGCTTGGCGCACAATCCACAATGATAAAATCAAATGAGTTTCGAATTTCATTCAAAGCATTTTTTAGAATGAATTCACGGCCCTCTTGTTCTGCAATAGCAAGCTCAACACCGGAAAGTTCACGATTAGACCCTAAAACTTTATATCCAACTTCTGCTTTTTGAATGGCCGTTTCAATTGGTACTTCACCAAGTAGAACATCCGTAATGGAATACAAAAGATCGTTCTTTTGAATACCAGACCCCATCGTAGCATTACCTTGTGAATCCATATCTACAAGTAATACACGTTTCTTTAATACAGCTAGAGACGCTGCAAGATTTACTGCAGTCGTTGTTTTACCAACACCACCCTTTTGGTTTGCAATCGCAATAATTTGAGCCATGGTAACCCTAATACTTTTTATTTAAATACGTTGAAGTAAAAGTAAATGACGTTGTTCATCAAGTCTTGGTACGCGCAGCTCAATCACTTTACATGAAAAGTCATACTTAAGTTGCTCAATTTCCTCAACTGGCACAACTCCTTTCATTGCTGCAATTATACTGCTTTGATGCAAGTATGGCTGAGCTGCATCCACAAAATCCATTAAAGAAGCAAAAGCGCGACTTGTAATCACATCAAATTGACCAAGCTCATCAATTGTATCTTGATTTTCAACACGTGTTTGCACGGCTACTACGTTTTTTAACTTAAGGTCAGCAATAAACTGTTTCAAAAAACGAATTTTCTTACCATTTGAATCAAGTAATACACATGAGCGTTCCGGCTGACATAAAGCAATGATCATGCCCGGCATACCACCACCTGTACCTACATCAAGCAAACGGCCTGTTGGCAAATCTTTCAAAATACTTAGGCTATCTAACAAATGCTTCACTAACATTTCTTTCGGATCACGAATCGCTGTTAGATTATAAGCTTTGTTCCAAAGTACCAAAGCATCTTGATACTTCAACAATAATGTCAAAGCTTCATCGCTAAGCGATAAACCTAATTTTTGACTACCCTGTTGTAACTCTTGAAAAAACGGATGCATAAACAGATAACATCTAAGTAAAATTTAAAACAAAGTATACCCATTTATGCATCGTGGAACACTAGTTAACGATTAGGGATTACACACTTAATCGTAGAAGCCTTCACGAATTTGCAAATCTAGCTCCATTAAACGCTCAGGCGTTCCCACATCTACCCATGCACCTTTAAGCTTTTCACCAGATATTTTCTGATTATGCATCGCTTGCTTCAATAGTGGAGCTAAAGGACGCTTACCCGCTTCCAATCCGTCAAAAAGTTTAGGATGAATAACAGATAGACCACTAAAAGTGAGGTTTTCGCCCGTCACATCTTGATCGAATGTAAAAGCGCGCCCATCCAATAATGTAAAGTCGCCTTCAGGATGCTGTTTAGGATTATCAACCAATACAAGATGTGCCAAATCATCATTTAGCTTAATATGGCGCAGACCTTCAAAATCCATTGTGGTCCATACATCCCCATTCACCAGAATAAAAGGATCTGTTCCAAGCAGTGGCAAAGCATTAATAATTCCACCAGCTGTTTCTAGCCCTTCATCCTCCCGTGTCCAACGGATATCAACACCAAATTGAGAGCCATCACCTAAACTACTGATAAGTTTGTCGGCCAACCATGCAGAATTGATGACTATTTCAGTCACACCAATTTTCTTAAGTTTTTCAATGTGCCATACAATAAGGGGTTTACCACCCACCTCGAGCAAAGGCTTTGGTGTATATAGCGTAAGTGGACGCATACGATTGCCCAAGCCAGCAGCAAGAATCATTGCTTTCATTATGCTGCTACCTCATAGCTACCATATTTCTCGATAAATTTAGGCATCACGTTGTTATTCATAAATACCATAAACTCTTCAAGCTCAGCGTAACCACGGCTTTCTTCAAGCAAATACCACATGACACGTGGTAAATCCTTCAAATAACCTGACTTACCATCGCGTTCAAACAAGCGAACAAAAATACCTAGAATTTTAATATGGCGTTGAATCGCCATTAAATCTGCATCACGTTTAAATTGATCAAAGCTACGGTTCTGTTTAGTCGACGCTGGTAACAGGTCATAAAACACTTTAAACCATTGATAAACACGATCAGCGTTCCATTGAACATATGCATCACGAGTAATCGAAATTAGATCATATGTATCAGCGCCAATAACAGCATCTTGGAAGTCGATTACCCCTAATTCTTGCTCATCGGTAATTTTCATCAAATTTCGACTATGAAAATCTCGATGTACAATAACTTGTGGTTGGGCTAATGCAGCATGAGCCAAGAAGTCAAATGCATTATCAATCGTTTTTTTCTGTTCAGCAGTCGGCTGAATAGAAAGCGACGGTAACATCCAGTCTGTGAGTAGATGCATTTCCGACATTAATTTTTCGTAAGAATAAGCTGGGAACTGATTAGTCCCGTCAATAGATTGCAATTGAATAAGTTGTTTAAAACTTTGTTCGTAGTATTTATCAACAGTTTCATTAGTTAATAATGTCGACAAAAGCACATCACCAAAGTCTTCTAACAATAGAAAACCTTGAGCCAGATCTTTCGCAACAATCTGAGGCACACGTACGCCATGGCTCGCAAAAAACTCGTCAATGGTCACAAACGGAACACAGTCTTCTTTTTCTGGAGGGGCATCCATGAGCATATACGTTTTATTTTGTAACTCGATACGCGCATAACGGCGGAAGCTTGCATCACCTGCTAAAAAAGCGATCTTAAATTGATCATTTTCAAGAACAGATGTAAGCCATGTATATATCAATTGTTCACGTTGTGTATTCATTTGCAATAAAATCTAAAACAAGCTGAGATTTTTGAAGGGTTAAGTGTAGCCACTTATAAACTTTTTCTCTATGATGCGACAATAATTAATTGTGAATTAGCATACTTGGTTAATGAGACAATGAAGCATCAGTTTAAATTTAATCCTTTAGCGACAGCTATTTTTACGCTCTTATGTGGCTCCATACAATCAAGTTATGCTGAGTCAACTGATGTTGTCTCCAATATAGACAATAATCAACTTAAAGCGAGCATTAAGGAAGCTTACCCAGGTCAAGAATTCTTTCAGCAATATTATGTTGATAAATCTGCACCTGAAGCCCAGCTTCGTGACAATAAATATTTAAGCTCGGCATTTTGCCAAGGCACATGGGTTACACCGATTAACCCTGAGACCAAAGCTTTAGATGCCGACAAAGCGACTTCTGTCGTTACGGCTAACTACGGACATTACAATCCAGCGGGTGATTCTGTTTTAGAAGGTGATGTCGTTATTGATCAGGAAGGACGCACAGTTCGTGCTGACAAAGTAACGATTGATAAAACCCAAACCTTTGCGCATGCACAAGGTCGAGTACAGTTAGCTCAAGGCGGGTTACTTTCACAGAGTGATGAAATTAATTACAACCTAAAAACCCAAACCGGGAATTTAGACAATAGTTTTTATATTTCTGAACAGCAACATGCCCATGGTCATGCAGGAAAAATCGAAAGAACCTCACCAAATGTTATGGTTCTTAATGATGCAACCTATACGACTTGCCCACCAGGCCAAAAACCTGGTTGGAAAATCCAAGCCAATAAAATTGAGTTAAATCAGGAAACTGGACGCGGCGTAACTCGTGGAACAAAATTATATGTTAAGGACGTTCCTGTTCTAGCTGTTCCCTATTTTAACTTCCCGATTGATGACCGCCGTACTACAGGTATCCTCAACCCACAATTTGGTTTCTCAAACGATGGCGGTGTTGAGCTTTCTGTTCCGGTTTATCTAAACCTTGCACCTAACTATGATTTGACACTTACTCCGCGATATTTAGCAGACCGCGGTGCAATGCTAAAAGGTGAATTTAGATATTTAACTGATGGCTTTGGTGCTGGTGAAATGTGGGGTGGCATCTTGCCATCTGACAAAGGTTATGATGACAAAGATCGTAAAGATTTCCATTTTTTACATAATTGGGATATCAACGACCAGTGGTCTACTAACCTCGAATATAACTATGCATCTGATAAAGATTATTTCTCCGACTTAGATAGCAGTCCTAACTCTAAAACTGATCTTAACTTACGTAGAGCTTGGGAACTTAACTACCAACATGGTATTCCAGGATTAAAAGCACAGCTTAAGGTCGAAGATTTCCAGACACTTGATCCTCAAGTTAAGGATGCAGACAAACCATATGCACGTTTACCACAATTCTTATTAAATTACGTCACTGGTAATCCACTAGGACTACAATACGAATTTAATAACGATACTGCATACTTTAAGAAATCAATTAATGATGATTCTGCCCAAGAAAGTAGTGGTACACGTTTCTATAACCAGTTTGCAACGCGCTATAATTACCGTACACCAGCAGCATTTGTGATCCCTGAAGTTTCTGTACGTTCTATTCAAACATTTTATGATAAAGACACTCAGTTAAATAACCCTGGCGGTTCTGAAAATAAATCAGTCGTTGTACCTCAGTTTACTTTAGACACTGGGCTAAACTTTGAACGTGATGGTAAGTACTTACAAACACTTACACCACGTGCTTTCTATGCATATGCGCCATACAAAAATCAAGATGGTTATCCTAACTTTGACTCAACCACTGCGTCAGTAAGTTATGATCAATTATTTAACCCTTACCGTTTTTATGGTCATGACCGCCTTGAAGACAACAACTTTTTATCATTGGGTGTGAGTTATAGCCTTTTTGACACAGTAGGTTTAGAACGTTTACGTGCAAGCGTAGGCCAAAGTTACTATTTCGAAGATCGACGTGTCACTTTAAAACAAGGTCAAGACGAATTTGACACCGAGCGTAACACTGGTCCTGTTGTTAGCCTATCTAGCCAACTTAATCAAAACTTTACCATTGCTGCCAACTCAGCTTGGATGTCGAATGGTGACAATGCTCAACGTGACTTCCAGCTTTACTATACAGGTGATAAAGGAAATCTATATAACTTAGGCTATTTCTATCGTAAAGACATTCCTGGTCGTCAAGATACTTATGACCAAGTGGTTGCATCGTTTATACAACCAATTAAAGACAATTGGCGTATTATGGGCCACGTACAATATGACATGGACAATGATGTTGCCCGCGAACTCTTGCTAGGAGTTAACTATGAGTCATGTTGCTGGGGTATTTCTGTCTATGGCCGTTCATACTATAACGATCTAGACGATCCAAAATCTCCAGATGTTAGTGAAAAGCGCGCGATCATGGCCGAAATTACACTAAAAGGTTTAGGTGGTTTAAACAATAAACTCGCGTCTTTACTTGAAAATCGCGTTTTAGGTTTTAACAAAATTAATCAATCTTGGACACAACGTTAATGAAGACAAAGCATCTTAAACAGTTTTTTAAAGCAACTACACTTGCTGCCCTAATCTCTTCATCAATGCATAGTTTTGCCCAACCCGCTGATGAAGTTGTGGCAATTGTGGACAATAGCGTAATTTTAAAAAGCGATCTTCAACAAGGTATGGCTGAAGCAGCTCATGAACTGCAAGCTCAAAAGAAAGAAGTGCCACCTCAGCAATACTTACAGTTTCAGGTATTAGATCAACTCATCTTGCGTGAGGCACAACTTGAACAAGTTAAAAAATATGGCATCAAACCTGATGAAAAAAGCTTAAATGAAGCAGTCTTAAAAGTAGCAAGTCAATCTGGAAGTAAAAGTTTAGAAGCTTTCCAGCAAAAATTAGATGCTATGGCTCCGGGAACTTATGAAAGTTTACGTGGCCGAATCGCTGAAGATTTAGCGATTAGCCGTTTGCGCCAACAACAAGTGATGTCTCGTATTAAAATTAGTGATCAAGATGTAGAAAACTTCTTAAAATCACCTCAGGGACAAGCTGCGCTAGGTAATCAAGCACATGTAATTCATATGCGCATTTCTGGTGACAATGCACAAGAAGTTCAATCTGTAGCTCAAGAAGTGCGTTCAAAGCTTGCTCAAAGTAATGATATAAATGCTTTGAAAAAACTTTCAACTGCAAATGTAAAAGTTGAAGGTGCTGATATGGGTTTCCGCCCACTGTCTGATATTCCTGCTGAACTTGCGGCTCGTATTACACCATTACAAGATGGTCAAACGACTGACTTAGTTTCAGTACGTGATGGTGTACATGTTTTAAAGCTTCTTGAACGCAAACAAAATGAGCAAAAAGCTTTAGTACCTCAATTTCAAACCCGCCACATTCTCATTCAGCCATCTGAAGTAGTGACTCTTGAGAATGCTAAGCAAATTATTGATAACATCTATAAACGCTTAAAAGCTGGTCAAGATTTTGCAACACTTGCAGCAACCTATTCAAATGACACAGGCTCAGCACGTGATGGTGGAAGTTTGGGTTGGGTAACACCTGGAATGATGGTTCCTGAATTTGATAAAAAAATGCAGGAAATTCCAGTAGGTGAAATTAGCGAACCTTTCCAAACTCAATTCGGCTGGCATATCTTACAAGTAACAGAGAAACGTGAAAAAGATATGACGCACGAATATCAAGAGCGTATGGCACGTCAAATTTTAGGTGAACGCCAATTTAACACTGAGATTGATAGCTGGTTACGTGAAGTACGTGCAAATGCATATGTAGAAATCAAAGATCCAAGTCTAGATAAAAAGAACTTACAAAAGTAAGTCTTTTTATCTCCATCAAAACCTGTGTTTATCACAGGTTTTTTTATGAATGAAATGTATGTAATAAAAAACCGGTTATATAAATAACCGGTTTCTATAAATTAAACCCTGACGGGAATTATTTATAGCGATCAACCATTTTCTCTAAAGAAATCGGACGAATCTTGTCAGCATTTCCAGCTGTACCAAACGCTTCATAACGATCAATACAAATTTGCTTCATTGAATCTACAGTTTTAGCAAAGTATTTACGTGGATCGAATTCAGCTGGGTTTTCAGCCATAAACTGACGAATTGCACCAGTAGATGCTAAGCGTAAGTCTGTATCGATATTGATCTTACGCACACCATGTTTAATTGCTTCTACAAGCTGCTCAACAGGTACACCATAAGTCTCTTTAATATCACCGCCAAACTCATTGATTACTTTCAACCATTCTTGCGGCACAGAACTTGAACCATGCATAACAAGATGAGTATTTGGTAACGCTGCATGAATTTCTTTAATGCGGTCAATTGCCAAGATATCGCCTGTAGGTGGACGAGTGAACTTGTAAGCACCATGTGAAGTACCTACAGCAATCGCTAATGCATCTACATTAGTATCGGCAACAAACTGAGTCGCTTCTTCAACAGAAGTAAGAAGTTGTGAGTGATCAAGTACACCTTCAGCACCAACACCGTCTTCTTCGCCAGCCATACCAGTTTCAAGGCTACCTAAACAGCCAATCTCACCTTCGACAGAAACACCACATGCATGCGCTAAAGCAACGACATTACGAGTTACATCAACATTGTATTCGTAAGAAGTAGGTGTTTTACCATCTGTACCTAATGAACCGTCCATCATCACTGAGCTAAAGCCAAGCTGAATTGAACGCTGACAGATATCGGGGCTTGTTCCATGGTCTTGATGCATTACCACTGGAATATGCGGCCATTCTTCAATTGCAGCCAAAATAAGATGGCGTAAGAATGGAGCGCCTGCATATTTGCGAGCTCCAGCTGATGCTTGAACAATTACAGGTGAATTGGTTGCATCCGCGGCAAGCATAATTGCACGCATTTGTTCTAAGTTATTTACGTTAAATGCTGGTACGCCGTAGTTATGTTCAGCAGCGTGATCCAAGAGCTGGCGCATTGAAATGAGTGCCATAATATCCTCCCAGGTAGTGCGGCTTATTCTACCCTGTCATTTATTTCAATTCAGCAACAAATCACAGTATTTCAAAAAAAATCCCTGCATTTGCAGGGATTTTTTAACAAAAAACAACAAATTAATGTGTTTCTGAAGCAGCAGCCTCACTTGGCGCACTACCTTCAACCACATCTGTATTCTTTTCATCTAGAACTGGCTTATCAATCGCATCAATTGCTGCTTGTTGCTCAGGCGTTACTTTTTCAGAAACAGCAGTAGATGCAGCTGATTCTTGCCCCGCTTGAGATGCTTCATCTTTCTTAGCACAAGCAGTCAACATCATCGGTACAATTAACATAGCAGCAAATGTAAGCTTTAAATTCATCACTATTTTCCACAGTTGGTGATTTAATACTCGACATTTTATTGCAAATATATGACAGTTTAATGACTTATCAATGAAAAAGGGATTGGTTACCCAATCCCTTCTTATTTCTATATAACAGTATTAAGCACGTTCAAGCAAAACAGCAACTGCTGGCAATGTTTTTCCTTCAACAAACTCAAGGAATGCACCACCACCTGTAGAAATATAACCAATTTGATCAGCGACGTTATATTTATCAATCGCAGCTAATGTATCTCCACCACCAGCGATCGAGAATCCTTCCGATTGAGCGACCGCAAGAGAAAGCGCTTTGGTACCCTCACCAAATTGATCTACTTCAAATACGCCTACCGGACCATTCCAAAGGATCGTTTTTGATGTTGTTAAAATATCAGCAAATGCTTTAGCTGTTTCTGGACCAACGTCTAAAATCATATCATTTGCAGTCACATCTTCTACTTTCTTCACAACAGCTTGAGCTGCTGCTAAAGAACCTAAGAAATCTTCAAAATTAATTTGCGATGCATCCGCAACTACAACATCTGTAGGAAGTGGGACACTTACTTTAGCAGCAATTTGTTTAGCAGTTTCAACCAAGTCAGCTTCATATAATGATTTACCAACGTTAAAGCCAGCAGCTGCTAAGAATGTATTTGCAATACCGCCACCAACGATCAGTTGATCACAGATACTAGAAAGTGAGTTTAAAACATCGAGTTTAGTTGAAACTTTAGAACCAGCAACAATTGCAACCATTGGTTTTTCAGGAGTTTGCATTGCACGGCCTAGTGCATCCAACTCAGCAGCCAACAAAGGACCAGCAGCAGCAACTGGAGCGAAACGAGCTACACCTTCAGTAGATGCTTCTGCACGATGGGCAGTACCAAATGCATCCATAACAAATACGTCACATAATGCAGCATATTTTTGAGCGAGCTCTGGATTATTTTTCTTTTCGCCATGGTTAAAGCGTACATTTTCAAGCAATACAACTTGACCAGCTTCAACTTCAACGCCTTCTAGATAATCTGTTAATAATTTAACTTCTTGGCCCAATACTTCTGTTAAATAAGCAGCGACTGGTGCAAGTGATTGTTCTGGCTTTGGTTCACCTTCAACAGGACGACCTAGATGTGAACATACCATCACTGCTGCGCCTTTATCTAAAGCAGCTTTAATAGTTGGTAATGCTGCACGTAAGCGAGCATCGCTAGTAATCACACCATTTTTGACAGGAACGTTTAAATCTTCACGAATAAGGACACGTTTGCCTGTTAAGTTAAGGTCAGTCATACGCTGAAAATTCATGTAAAGCTCTCTTTATGATTTTAAAAACGCGCCAATTTTAAATGATTACATCAAAAAAGGTTAGTTTTTTTGCATAAAAGCTGTAGAAAGCCCCAGTTTTGATTATGATAGAGGTAGTTATTTGATATTTCACCCATTATGTCTATTCATCCAGATCCACAAATCAATCGCTTAAATGTTTTAGGGGAACCTTTAGCAAGTTGTTGCTTTGACCCTATTACAGGCTATTTTAGAAATGGTTTCTGCCACACAGCAGTAACAGACCTTGGTCAGCACACCGTATGTGCACAAATGACCTCTGATTTCTTAAATTTCTCTCAGAAAATTGGTAATGACCTTATTACTCCTTTGCCAGAAGTAGGTTTCCCTGGTCTGAAACCGGGTGATTTCTGGTGTATCTGCGTAACTCGCTGGGTAGAGGCTTATCAAGCTGGTGAAGCCCCTCCTATTAAAATACATGCATGTCATCAAGCTGTATTAAGCTATGTACCTTTAGATGTATTAATGGAATTTGCAGTGTAATGGTTCAGCCACAAATTATTTTGGCATCGAGTAGTCAAACTCGCAAAGACTTAATGGACCGTCTTGGAATTAATTATATTTGTATTAGTCCCGATATTGATGAAAGTCCTCGCGATGAAACCCATGCCGATGAACTTGCAAAAAGGCTCGCTTTCACAAAAGCTCAAGTGATTGCTGAACAGAACCCATCAGCCATCGTTATTGGTTCAGATCAAGTTGCTTGGCAAGAACATGCTCCGCATGACTTTATTGGCAAACCGATGACTAGTGAAAATGCTAAAGCACAACTAGCCGAAAATTCTGGTCGAACTGTTTTTTTTAGTACAGCGCTTAGCGTGCAATGGCTCGATAGAAACTTTGAACAAACGCTTGTTGAACATTATCAAGTTAAATTTCGAAACCTGAATCAAGCTGAAATTGAACGATACGTTTTATTAGATCAGCCACTACATTGCGCTGGCAGCTTTAAGTGTGAAAGTTTAGGAATTAGCTTGTTTGAAAAAATGATAGGCCAAGACCAGACCACACTGATGGGTCTTCCTATGATTCAACTTTGCCATATTTTAAGGCAACTTGATCTACAAATTCCTTAATTCTAGATATTTTATAAATAGGTTATTTCCATGACAGAACCTTTAACAGTTTTAGGCGGCATTACTGCCGAGCAATTTTTAGCAGAGTATTGGCAGAAAAAACCTTTACTGGTGCGTAACGGATTGCCAGAGATTGTAGGTCTTTTACAACCCCAGGATGTGCAAGAACTTGCCTTGGAAGAACATGCAAGTGCCAGACTGATTCGCCAAAAAGATAAAAATCCAAATGAATGGCACGTAAAGTCTTCACCTTTAACCAAAGGTGATTTTCAAAAGCTACCAAAATTATGGTCGATTTTAGTACAAGCAGTAGATCACTACTCTTTTGATCTTTCTGAACTTTGGAAAAAATTTCCTTTTATTCCTCAATGGCGCCGCGACGATATTATGGTGTCTTATGCACCTAAGGGTGGTTCAGTTGGGAAACATTTCGATTTCTATGATGTGTTTTTAGTTCAGGGTCATGGTCATCGTCGCTGGCAACTAGGTCAAATGTGCGATGTAAATACTGCATTTGTACCCAATCAACCACTAAAACTCTTACCAGAAATAGATGTGCAATTTGATGAGGTTTTAGCACCAGGCGATTTACTCTATGTTCCACCTGGAATGGCACATTATGGGGTCGCCGAAGATGACTGCCTAACTTTCTCATTTGGCTTTCGCATGCCAAACGTTGCAGGAATGATGGAACGTATTAGCGATCAATTTTCAGCTAATACTTTACTTCAAAATCCTGTTGTAGATATCGCACGCAAACAAATGAGTCAAATTGGTGAAATTAACTCAACTGAACTAAGCTATCTAAAAGACTTAGTTTTAGCTCAGTTGCAAGACTCTGCAGCACTTGATGCAGCAATCATGTCATATATGAGCGAACCTAAATATCCAGATAATATTCCAGAACCTGATGAGATCGAAGCCGATGATCTTCAAGAGATCTTACATGAAGGTTATGAAGTTCTATTAGAACCTGCCTCTCGCCTACTTTATACAGAAAATAACGGAATTCTAAACTTCTGGGGAAATGGCGAAGCGCTATGTATAGCTGAAACTTTCGCACCAAAATTAAAAGCTATTGCTGATGGAGAAAGCTTAGCTTTCAATAGCGAATTTAATGAGCTTGAAATCCTTGAAAATGTTGCTTACTTACTCAATGAATCTATTTTGATGCTTTTACCTCCTTCAGAGTAAGAAACTTTAATAAAAGTGGACTTTTCAAAGCAATGGGAAGTCCATTTTTAAATTGGCCGACAAACTCAAAAATAGATTTGTTTTTTGTTTATTAATTTCCCTTTTAAATTTTAAAATCGATTTATCGCAAAAATATTGAAGTTAAAAGATTTTGAAAAAAGGAGTATAATTATTTAAATATATAGCCTAAAACTCTTTACCTTTCCCTTAAAAGTAAAACTTCAGCGTTTAAAAAAATAATATCTTTTTTCTATCAATAACAAACAATACCTTGTAAAATTAAATTATCTAGATTCTCATTGATAAAGATCACCGTTCAAGCTAATAGCAATTCATTTGTGAGAGGCTAAAATATGTCGAAAAAAGATGACATTATTAACACTGCATTAAGACTTTTTAACTCGTATAGCTATAATTCTATAGGTGTAGATCGCATCATTAATGAATCTGGCGTTGCAAAAATGACTTTCTATAAGCATTTTCCATCAAAAGAAAAATTAATTGAAGAGTGTCTACTTCTTCGAAATACGCTTCTACAAAACTCTCTTACTTCTGCCTTATCAAAACATGATGAGTTAGACCCTCTTGCGAGAATTAAAGCAGTATTTTTATGGTATTCCGACTGGTTTAATAGTGAAGATTTTAATGGCTGCATGTTTCAAAAAGCCTTGGAAGAGGTTTTAAAACAATATCCTTCAACACATCAACCTGCCACTTTGTATAAAGCTTGGTTGACCCAACTCATGCAAAATCTTCTTAACCAGTATGATGTAAAAGAGCCAGTTCCCCTATCTTTACTACTCGTTAATATTTTGGAAGGTATGACCATACAGGCTCAAGTCGAACATGGTTCAATAAAAATTAATGATTACTGGACTCGAGTAGAAAAATTAATCGATTTCGAAAGAGCGGCATAAAAATAAAGCGTGATATTCTTCTTCTTATATTTAATGATTCTTCTTATGTATCACGCTGCGTCTGAAAGTCATTTTGGCTCACAATTAGACGTTTTTTTCGACCTTACTGAACCAAAATATACAGACCTGTCTGTACAAAAAAGATTATATATTTAAAAAATAAAAACTCAATCCTTTTTTATGATTTATCTCAAGATAAATTAGATTTAACTATTTATTGGAAGCAAATTGGAATTGTTTTAGATTGACCTCGTTTCACTTATACTTAACAATTACACTTATAACACAAAGAAACATTTTAGACACAAAAGAAATACAAATAGTTGTTTTTAATTAGAAAGACTACTTATTTATCAGTTCCCCTTATATTGCTTTTCAACAAAAACAATTGGATTGATTAGTTTTGCTACATTCATTTTCATAAGATCAATCTATACTATGCCCGCTATATTGATATAGGTATAAAGTATGAAAGATGGACTCCAAATCGAAGAAATGAAAAATGCGGCTGATTCAGTCGTTGGAATTCTTAAATCTTTGGCTAATACAGATCGTTTATTAATTTTATGTCACTTAGCTTATGAGGAGTTAAATGTTTCTCAAATTGAAGAGAAAACCCAAATTACCCAGCCCACTCTTTCACAACAACTTATGATGCTACGCAAAAGTGATGTTGTATCAACCCGGCGTGATGGCAAGCAAATTTTTTATTCAATTAAGGATGACAATATGCATTCAATTTTAAATACGCTTCATCAGCTGTACTGTGCAAGTAAATAATATTTTTAAATTATAAATTTATAATAATAGTAGTAACTTCCTGAAATATGCGATTTTTCAGCTTGAAAGCTTAGAGTCCAATCCAAGCACAAAGTTTTGAAAATTCGCGTAGCTTTTCTAAAAAGCTCAACCATATTTAACTTTTTGACCCTATATTGTCTTTAGCCTATTCCATGCTTTCACAGCTTTTTGATATACCTAGTTTTTTAATGAGCAATTAACAAGCAAAACCACCAACTATAAAATTTAAAATATTAAATTAAGACCAATAAAAACAATTATTTAATATTACCATCAAGTATAAATACTTATAGGTGCTATAAAAAAGCTTAAGATTCACATCACTTAAGTATAAAATACTCCGCTTGTTCAACCTTTAGCCATGATTAGGTTAATAAGGCCTTTATATGCTTGCATTCTTTTCTCGATTAAGCTTAGTCACTAAGATTATTATCGCCATTATTCTAGGGATAGGCGTTGCATTACTATTTCCGAACGTTACGCCTTACTTAAGTTTATTTGGTGAGCTTTTCATTAAAGCCTTAAAGTCGGTTGCCCCTATTTTAGTTTTTGTATTGGTGCTTTCTTCTATTGCCAACTTCCAAGTGGGTCATAGCGCCAATTTACGCCCAATTATGATTCTATATGTGGCAGGTATGTTGCTTGCAGCTTTCACAGCTGTGATTGTCAGTCTTTCTTTTCCAAGCACATTATTCCTCAATACAGTTTCACATAATGACTTACAAGCGCCTGGTAGTCTCGCAGATATATTAAAAAACTTGCTCTTAAGCTTTATTGCGAACCCTGTTCAAGCAATTAGTGAAGCTAACTTTATTGGTATTTTAGCTTGGGCAATTGGCCTAGGTTTAGCTATGCGCCATAGTTCAGATACCACAAAACAAGTGATGCAGGATGTTTCACATGCTGTAAGCGCTATTATTCATAAAGTAATTGCTTTTGCACCAGTCGGTATTTTCGGATTAGTTGCTGTGACTTTTGCCGATGCCGGTCTTGCAACACTTGAAAGCTATGCACAATTATTAGTGGTATTGTTAGGTACCATGTTCTTTGTTGCTTTAGTTATCAATCCTATTCTTGTTGCCCTTACTATACGTGGAAATCCATACCCTCTCGTATTCAAGTGTCTAAAAGAAAGTGGTATTACAGCTTTCTTTACTCGAAGCTCAGCAGCAAACATTCCAGTTAACTTAGATTTGGCAGAGCGTTTAGGTGTTAACCCATCTACAGCTAGTGTGTCTATTCCTTTAGGTGCAACAGTAAATATGGCAGGTGCAGCAGTCACGATTACTGTACTTACATTAGCTACTGTACATACGCTTGGTATTCATGTTGATTTTGCGACAATGGTTATTTTATCAGTTGTTGCTACTATTTCAGCTTGTGGTGCTTCTGGTGTTGCTGGTGGTTCTTTACTACTTATTCCTGTAGCTTGTAGTCTATTTGGTATTTCAACAGAAATTGCGATGCAAGTTGTAGCGGTTGGTATGATTATCAGTGTATTGCAAGACTCTACAGAAACAGCCCTTAACTCATCTACAGATGTATTATTTACTGCAGCTGTAGATATTCGCTCTAAACAAACGTCTTAAACAAAATGCCATTTCAACGTCTACCAAACTGGTTCCAACTTGGAGCCTTTTTACTGGCTTTTAATGCCGGAATGATTAATGTATTAGGGTTAATTACTCTTTTGCATCAATCTATTTCACATATGACTGGCAACGTTAGTATGCTGGCTATGAGTTTGGTAGCGTGGCAACCCGAACATATCATTTTTTTACTTCTAGTGATTATTTGCTATGTTTGCGGTTCATTTTATAGTGGTTTTATTTTAGGTAGCAGTCATTTTCGACTAGGTCGTCGTTATGGCTTACCTTTGAGCCTTGTTGCGTTATTCATTTTCCTTTGCTGGTTATTGCTTCCTTATTTTCCACGCTATGGATTATTATGGGCTTGTACGGCAATGGGTTTACAGAATGCGATGGTAAGCCACTACAAAGGAACAATTATTCGCACCACCCATCTATCTGGTGTGCTGACTGATATTGGTTTAGCACTTGGGTATAAAGCCAGAGGCTTAATTGTAGAAAATCGACGTATTGTTTTACATTTACTTATTCTTGCTGGCTTCTTACTGGGTGGAATTCTTGCAGCTTCAGTACATCCATATTTGAAACTACAATCATTTTTGTTGCCAGCAATTTTAAGCTTAGCCTTAAGTATTTCTTACTGGATAGTTTATCTCTATAGTACTTCAACTTCACACAAGGACTAAGACATGGTTAAAAATGCCTTACAAGCACAGCTATTAAAAGCTGGTTTAGTTGATAATAAAAAAGCAAAAAAATTAACAAAGCAAGCTCATCACGAACAACGTCTTGGGCTAAGTAATGAAGCTGAAATCAAAGCAAATATTGAAAAAGCTCAACAAGAAAAGTTAGCTAAAGATCAGGCTTTAAATTTAGAAAAACAGAAACAGCTTGAAGAAAGAGCACTTAAAGCATCAATCATTCAGATGATTAAGCAGCACAAAATTACTGATTTTGCTGGGGATGTAGCTTATCAATTTATTGATGAAAATAAAATCAAAAAAGTGTATCTATCTCAGCAAGTTTATAATGCACTTGTTGCAGGTAGCCTAGTTATTGCTAAAGATCAAGATCAATACGCCTATCTTCCAAAAGCTTTAGGTGAAAAAATTGATCAAAAAATGCAAGGCTTCATTTTGATTAATAATGCTGAGAAAAACGAACAAGCCACTGATGAGGAAGATCCATATGCAGCATATGTTATTCCAGATGACTTAATGTGGTAATACGATACTTAGGCCTTTATGACCAAAATCTAAAGGCCTTTTCTAATATGTGTAGCTGTAATAATTTAACAAATGTTCAAAATACTAATAAAAAATACTTAAAGAATAAATTCCTTCACCCTTTATCTATTAATCTCGATATAATGAATAATATTTTTAGTCCTCGCGACGTTCTTGAAGATTTCTTCGAGTCTCCATTTTTGCGTCATGTATTAATTTAAGACGTACAACATTATCAGTTCATGTGTATTTGCATATATTCACAAGATCAAAACCCTAAGTGATATTGATCTAACTGACTTTTTGCAAATTAAATTGCAAAGATTTAATTAAGTGGCTTTTGTGTCAAAGGTAGTAATTCATGCTGAAGTGGTTTGAAAAACTTGTAGATCCCTACCCAACTAAAGGTTTAGATGAACCTTTACCGACTCGTTTTTTCCCATTTGTGTGGCAAGCTACGGAAGGCCTACGCCCTTATTTATTCTTACTCATTCTTTTTACAGCAGGTGCTGCAAGCTTTGAAGCCTTACTTTTTTCAAAGATTGGACAACTCGTAGACTGGTTAAGTAAAAGTCATCCGGAAAGCTTTTTAAGTCAGCATGCTACTGATTTACTCATTTTGATTGCGGTCTTATTTACCAACATCTTTTTTGTAAATATTCAATCTATTATCAAACATCAGATTTTATATAGCACCTTCCCAATGCGTTTGCGCTGGCGTTTCCATAATCTTTTGTTGAAACAAAGCTTAGACTTTTTCCATAACGACTTTGCAGGACGACTTTCTGCGAAGGTTATGCAAACAGCATTAGCAATCCGTGAGTTCTGGATTATTTTGGGTGACATGTTGGCATACGTCAGCATTTACTTCATTACAGTCAGCATTGTTCTTGGCGCAATTTCACCAATTTTACTTATTCCACTTTTAGTTTGGTTAAGTCTATTCTTATTAAGTGCATGGTTCTTCATCCCCCGCTTAAGTAAAGTTTCTCAACAACAAGCAGATGCTAGAGCGATCATGACGGGCCGCGTAACAGATGCATACACCAACATCCAAACAGTAAAACTATTTGCTCATGCTGGTCGTGAAAGCCAATATGCAAAAGCATCGATGAAAGAGTTTATGACCACAGTCTATGCCCAAATGCGTTTAGGCACTCTCTTTGAAGTCAGCATCAATATGTTGTCTGCTGTTTTGTTTGTAGGTGTAATTGGTACTTCTGTGTGGCTATGGACCCAAGGTTTAGCAGCATTAGGTGTAATCGCAGCAACTACTGCAATGATTTTAAAACTTAATAGTATGGCTGAATTTATGATGTGGCATATGTCAGCCTTATTTGAAAATGTTGGAACCATCCAAGATGGTATGCAAACATTAGGTAAAAAAATCAATATTCAAGACAAACCAGATGCGAAACCACTTGCAGTGACCAAAGGTGAGATTGTATTTAAAGATGTAAGTTTTGCTTATAACAATAAAAATGTGATTGATCACTTCAACTTGCATATTAGAGCAGGTGAAAAAATAGGAATTGTGGGCCGTTCTGGCGCAGGAAAGTCTACGCTGATTCAGTTGCTTTTACATTTTTACCATCTTAAGCAAGGTGCTATTTTAATTGATGGCCAAAACATCGAAGATGTAACTCAAGATAGTTTAAGAGCTAATATTGCTTTAGTTACTCAAGATACGTCTTTATTACATCGCTCAGTTGCAGAAAATATTAAATATGGTCGCCCAGATGCATCTGATGCAGACATGGAGAATGCTGTAAATAAAGCCAAAGCTGCTGAATTTATTCCGCAATTAGTTGATTTAAAAGGACGTAGTGGTTATAACGCTCAAGTAGGTGAACGTGGTGTTAAACTTTCTGGTGGTCAAAGACAGCGTATTGCCATTGCACGTGTATTCTTAAAAGATGCTCCTATTCTTATTTTAGATGAAGCAACTAGTGCCTTAGACTCAGAAGTTGAAGCAGCAATTCAGTCAAGTTTAAATGACCTGATGGTTGATAAAACCGTTATTGCAATTGCACACCGTTTATCTACTATTGCACAAATGGACCGTTTAATCGTTCTTGATGAAGGTCGAATTGCTGAGCAAGGAACTCATGAAGAGTTAATTGCGCAAAATGGTATATACGCACAGTTATGGAAACGTCAAACAGGGGGTTTCCTAATTGAACAAAAAGTATTACAGGGTCAAGATTAATGCTTTATTTAGAAGATTTGAAAATTGGTGATCGTTTCATTAGCCGTGAATATGAAATTACCTTAGATGAAATCAAAAAATTCGCAAGCTCCTATGACCCTCAACCCTTCCATATAGATGAAGAACAAGCTAAGCACGATCCAATTTTTCAAGGAATTGCTGCTAGCGGTTGGCATACTTCTGCAATTACTATGCGGTTATGGACGGAATGTATGCCGATTCATGGCGGCCTAATTGGTTCAGAATCTAGCTTACGGTGGCCACGCCCCACTCGGCCAGGTGATAAAATTCATGTGGAAGCAGAAATTTCAGCGATCACACCATCCAAAACAAAATTAGATCGTGGTATTGTAAGTTACGTTACGCAAGCCTTAAATCAAAATGGCGACGTATTACTTATTTCAACAACAAAAATTGTTGTCTTTAAAAAGAATGTTTAAAACATGGTTGATATGATTGTCTAACAGTTTTTATAAACTCAGATTATATTTCATGACAAGATGTGTAAGAAATGCATGTGACAAATTGATGAGAGCAATGGAACGCATATGAAAATTACCTCAGCTCGTCAAGATCAAGGTATTCCGGGAGTCTATGGCTTATTGCTATTAGATGTTGTTTCGCGTTGGGGATATAACGATGAAACATTATTTGCTCCATTTCATCTTACTAGTGAGCAACTGGCCGATCCTGATTATCGTATTTCTACACCTGTAGCAAATGAACTAGTTAAACACGCGCTTAATTTAACTGGTGAAACCACGTTGGGGTACCATCTTGGTACTCAAATGCGTATTTCGATTCATGGCTTCATTGGCTATGCGATTATGACAGCCAAAGATATTACAGAAGCAATTGCCCTTGCAGCACGCTTTATTCAACTACGTCTACCTTTTTTACAACTCTATTTTTCAACGTTTGGGCCAAAAGCTACCCTACAATTACAGTGTGACATCGAACTTGAACCTCTAAGAACAGAAATCGTTTTAGGTTTGACCATTGGTATTATGAGTATGGCAAAAGCGATTACGGGTATCGAAGATTTAGCTGGTGATGTAGATTTGGACTTTCCTGAACCAGAAGGCTTTGAAAAGTATAGAAATAAACTAAGCAGCACAATTCGCTTCAACCAGCCACATCTGATTTCAAGTTTTGATAAAAAATACTTAGGAATTAAATTAGTTAATGCTGATCCTATCGCAAGTCAGGTTGCTATTAATCAGTGCGAAGCCGAACTTTCCGCTTTAGGTGAGCGCCGTCGCTTAGCAATGCGAGTTCGTGATATTTTAAGTAATTCTGAACAACATTATTTAAGCATTGAAAATGTAGCTGAATGTCTACACATGTCAGACCGCACGCTAAAGCGCCAATTAGCCGCTGAAGGAACTTCATTTTCTACATTGGTTGATGAAGTGCGCTATCGACATGCAACATCTCTACTTTCACGTACAGATTATAGTCTGGAACAAATTGCAGATGAACTTGGCTATTCAGACGTTGCAAATTTTAGCCGTGCTTTTAAACGCTGGAGTGGCCGTAGCCCAAGCAACTGGCGTAAAGACCCATACTTATAATGTTTAAAACTATTGGACACAAGCTTAAGGAGTTACCATGAATCATCCTTCGGAACTGAAGTATGCACGTACACATGAGTGGGTAAAGATTGAGGGTGATCTTGTTATTACAGGGATTACCGATCATGCACAAGATGAACTTGGCGATTTGGTTTACGTTGAAACTCCGGAAGTTGGGAGTAAAGTTACTGCTGGCGAACAAGCTGGTGTGGTTGAATCAGTAAAAACTGCTTCTGACATCCATGCTCCTGTTTCAGGCACTGTAGTAGAAGTAAATACTGACCTTGAAGATGATCCTGATTTTGTAAATGACGATCCATATGGAAAAGGCTGGATTTATAAAATCAAACCAGACAACATTGCAGATGTTGAAAAACTTTTAACAAATGCAGAATATGAAGCTGGCTTATAAAAGATAGCTATAGCTTTTCATATTTAATAAAAACCAGTTTGTTTAGTCTTAAACTGGTTTTTTCTTTATCTATTCAAAATCTATTCAAATTCAGTTTTACGAATCGGTGACTTCTATGACAAAGCTTGTTGTATTCTCTGGCGCTGGCATGAGTGCCGAAAGTGGAATTAGCACTTTTCGTGACAGCAATGGCTTATGGGAAAATTACGACATCCAACAAGTTGCCACACCTGACGCATGGCAAAAGAATCCTGCTTTAGTTCAACGCTTTTATAATGAGCGACGTAAAAATATTTTAGAGGCTGAACCTAACGAAGCTCATCAATATATTGCCAAACTACAAGACTACTTTGACGTACAAGTGATTACTCAAAATATTGATGATTTACATGAACGGGCTGGGAGTTCTAACGTTTTACACTTGCATGGAAACATTCGTTTAGCGAAAAGCTCTGGCCCGAATGCACAATTTACAACACAGTTTTACGATATTAATGGCTGGAAGCTAGATTTAGAACAAGACTTTTGCCCAGATGGCTATCCCCTGCGTCCACATGTAGTCTGGTTCGGTGAAGCTGTACCCGCTTATGAAGAAGCAATTCAATTAGTACAAAGTGCAGATATTTTTATTGTGATCGGCTCGACATTAAGCGTATATCCTGTTGCGGCTTTAGTTCATGAAACTTCAAATCAATGTAAAGCCTACTATATAGATCCCAATGCGGATCATCTGCGTGTTCCCCACCAATATGAATTATTAAAGATGTCAGCGACTCAAGGAATGCATAAACTTTTTGAAAATTTAATCGGCTAATTGCTATTTTTAGACACTAAATAAGCCCAACGTACATAAAAAAAATTATTAAATGAACAAAAAAAAGTCGTTTTTTTTAACTTTATTCTCAATTTCTATAAATTTTTTTTGACTAATAGCCTATTTATAACTCTATATCGATTTAGTTTTTTGCAGAATGGCGTTTTTTTGCTGAAAAATTTAAAAAAAAATAAATATTAAAAAATTATAAGTTAATGATTAATATTATAATTTTACATCTATAAAATCAATTTATTTCAAGTTACACAATGATACAAAAGTACAATATAAAAATAACAGTGCAAAAAAAATCTTTTGTGGTTGAATCTCAACCTCTTGGATGCCGTACAAGAAAACAGCGACCTGGATTAGGTTACAATCACGGATTATGGATATAAGGACACACATCCATTATGAGTTATTTTGATCCCACCCTCATCATGTTTATGGTGTACATCGTAGCAATGGTACTTATCGGCTTATTTGCCTACCGTGCTACAAGCGACTTCTCAGATTATATTCTCGGTGGTCGTAGTTTAGGCAGTTTCGTAACTGCATTATCCGCAGGCGCATCAGACATGAGTGGTTGGCTGCTCATGGGTTTACCAGGCGCAATTTATCTTTCTGGTTTATCTGAAGCGTGGATTGCAATTGGTCTCATTATCGGTGCTTGGCTTAACTGGCTACTGGTTGCTGGTCGATTACGCGTTCATACTGAAGTCCAAAATAATGCACTCACGTTGCCAGATTATTTTACAAGTCGTTTTGACGATCAGAAAAAAGTACTTCGTATTTTCTCTGCCGTTATCATCTTGGTTTTCTTCGCAATTTATTGTGCTTCAGGCATGGTAGCAGGCGCCCGTTTATTTGAAAATTTATTCGGAATGTCATACACCACTGCTATTTGGCTCAGCGCAATTGCAACCATCAGTTATGTTTGTATCGGTGGATTCTTAGCGATTAGCTGGACCGATACGTTCCAAGCTGGCCTAATGATTTTTGCTTTGTTATTAACACCAATCGTAACTTATCTTGCAATCGGCGATACAACACAATTTGTGACACTTATTGAAACTGCTCGTCCACATGCGTTTAACATCATCTCAGATTTGAGTATTGTGGCGGTTCTCTCCTCCATGGCATGGGGTTTGGGTTACTTTGGTCAACCACATATCCTTGTACGTTTCATGGCTGCTGACTCTGTAAAATCAATTCCTGCTGCGCGCCGTATTGGTATGACTTGGATGATTTTATGTTTAGCTGGTGCAGTCGGTGCTGGTTTCTTCGGTATTGCTTACTTTGAGCAACACCCTGAACTAGCAGCAGTTGTAAGCAAAAATCCTGAAACAGTATTTATGGAATTGACTAAAATCTTATTCAATCCATGGATTGTAGGTATCATTCTTGCTGCGATTTTAGCAGCCGTGATGAGTACATTGAGCTGTCAGCTTTTGGTATGTTCAAGTGCATTAACAGAAGATTTATACAAAGGTTTCATTCGTAAGAATGCATCTCAGAAAGAGCTTGTATGGGTTGGCCGTGTTATGGTTCTTGCAATTGCTGTTCTTGCGATTGCTCTTGCTGGTAACCCAGACAGTAAAGTTCTTGGCCTTGTTGCTTATGCATGGGCTGGTTTCGGTGCTGCATTTGGTCCGCTTATCATCTTGTCATTGTTCTGGAAACGTATGAATTTACAAGGTGCTCTAGCGGGTATGATCGTTGGTGCAGTTGTAGTGATTGGCTGGAAAAATCTTTTCGCAGACACTGGTGTTTACGAAATTATCCCAGGCTTTATCCTTGCATTTATCAGCATCATTGTAGTGAGTCTTTTAACTAAAGCGCCAAATACAACAGTAACTGGCCGCTTTGAAAAAGCAGATGAACTCTACAAAGAAAGCGTATAAGTTATTGAAATAAATCAAAGGGGCTTCGGCCCCTTTATTTATTTTTAGTTTTGATTTTAATTTTTGAAGTATCTTTTACAACTTGCATAACTGGATAACTACGAGTCTCTTTTACCCCCGGCAATTGCCACAGCACCTGCCCTGCAATACGTCTAAATTCTTCCATACTGCCGCTTCGTAATTTAATTAAAAAATCAAAGCCACCGCTCACCATATGACATTCAACAATTTCTGGATAGTGAACCACAGCATCAATAAACTCATCTAAAACATTAGGTGTGGTTTTATCTAGTAATACTTCAACGAACACCAAAAAATTTGCGTTTAACTTAACCGGATTCAATTTTGCTTCATATCCCAAAATAAAATCATCTTTTGTCAACTTCTGCACTCGAGCCATAACAGCTGTTGGCGACAAGTTAACAAGTTCCGCCAATTTACTATTAGAAATTCGCCCATCTGTTTGAAGAATATCCAAAATTTTTAAATCAGTACGGTCAAGGCTTAATATTGGGCCATTCATCTGAATTTTCCTCTAAAAAATGGGCTAAATATAGTGAGTTATTCGGTGTTTCTTCTGTAATGATAAATTATCTAAACCTCTCTACTCAAGAAGGGAGTATGAGAGTTGCTTGGCGGAAACTGATATGAACACAATGGATACTTTTCATCAAATGGATAAATCTCACCAAGGCTATATCACCGAATTTAACGATAAAAGTGAGTTTGAACAACGCATTAATACAGCTTGGCGACGTGCTGAACCAGAAGCTGTAGAAGAGCTATTACAAGCTGCCGCGGTATCTGATGATTTAGATCATAAAATTTATGATCTTGCTTTTAATCTTGCCAATAATTTACGTGAACGTAAGACCTCTTCGGGTAAAGCAGGTATTGTTCAAGGGTTATTACAAGAATTCTCTCTTTCTTCACAAGAAGGCGTGGCGCTTATGTGTCTTGCCGAAGCTTTACTTCGTATTCCAGACTCAGCAACACGTGATTTGCTTATTCGAGATAAAATCAATCAAGGTAACTGGAAAGAACACGTTGGCCAAAGCAGCTTAATGTTTGTAAATGCTGCAGCATGGGGTCTCATGTTAACTGGTAAGCTGATGGAAACCCCTAAGCAAACTAGTCTTTCAAGTGTACTTACTGGTCTTTTAGCACGTAGTGGTCGTGGTATTATTCGTAAAGCCGTTGACGTCGCAATGCGTATGATGGGTGAACAGTTTGTGACTGGTGAAACCATTGAAGAAGCTGTAGACCACGCCAAAGTACTCGAAGACAAAGGGTTCCGCTATTCTTATGACATGTTGGGTGAAGCAGCTTTAACCGAACATGATGCTGAACGCTACTTTAGCGATTACACACAAGCCATTCATGCAATTGGTAAAGCATCTAATGGTAAAGGCGTTTATGATGGCCCAGGTATTTCAATTAAGCTTTCTGCTTTACATCCTCGCTATCAACGTGCGCAAATTGAACGTGTTCACAAAGAACTCTACGGTAAAGTATTTGAACTCGCTCTTTTGGCTAAAAAATA
Source organism: Acinetobacter sp. V104_13 (assembly GCF_031798995.1). Taxonomy (NCBI): domain Bacteria; kingdom Pseudomonadati; phylum Pseudomonadota; class Gammaproteobacteria; order Moraxellales; family Moraxellaceae; genus Acinetobacter; species Acinetobacter sp. V104_13. Next base: position 331,292 of record NZ_JAVQNP010000027.1, read on the forward strand.
CAATATTGGTTTAAATATTGATGCTGAAGAATCAGAACGTTTAGAAATTTCTCTTGAGTTACTTGAACGTCTTTGCTTCGAGCCGGAACTTGCGAACTGGAAAGGCATTGGTTTCGTAATTCAAGCTTATCAAAAACGCTGTTTCTTCGTGGTTGATTATATTATTGACCTTGCTAAACGCAGCCAAAAGCGTCTCATGATCCGCCTTGTAAAAGGCGCATATTGGGACAGCGAAATTAAAAAAGCGCAAATCGAAGGTATGGATGACTACCCTGTCTTCACTCGTAAAGTACATACCGATTTATCTTATATCGCTTGTGCTAAAAAATTACTTGCAGCGCCTGAGTTCATCTATCCGCAATTTGCCACTCATAATGCCCAAACATTGGCAACGATTTATCATTTAGCTGATCCAAGCAAATATTATGCTGGTCAATATGAGTTCCAATGCTTACATGGCATGGGCGAACCGCTTTATGAACAAGTTGTTGGTCCACGTGAGCAAAATAAATTAGGCGTACCATGCCGTATTTATGCTCCCGTTGGTAACCATGAAACGTTGTTAGCTTATTTAGTTCGTCGTTTACTTGAAAATGGCGCGAATACTTCATTCGTTAACCGTATTGCCGATAAGACACTTAAAGTTGAAGATCTTATCCAGTCTCCAATTTACGATATTCATCATGCAGCTAAGCTTGAAGGTTCAGTTGGCTTAAAACACCCATCTATTCCTCTACCTTTAGATATGTACGGAACGCTTCGTAAAAATTCTAAAGGTTATGACTTAGCAAATGACACCCCACTTGCAGCATTAGATAGCACAGCTCAAGAATTACGTAATCGTATTTGGCAAAGTCATCCATTATTGGCAAATAACGAGTCGTTAGAGCAAGGTCATTCTGTTGCAATTACAAACCCAGCACAAAATGATGAAATTGTTGGTTATGTGCAAGAAGCTGATCTTAAGCATGTTGAAATTGCGCTTAATGCAGCTGAACAAGCTCAGTCAGAATGGTCAAATACGCCTAAAGAACAGCGTGCTCAACACTTAAAACATGCAGCTGACCTAATGGAAAGCCGCATTCAAGAGTTGATGGTATTACTTTGCCGTGAAAGTGGGAAAACTTATGCCAATGCGATTGCAGAAGTTCGTGAAGCTGTAGATTTCTTACGTTATTACGCAACTCAAGTTGAGAATCTTCCTGCAAATACAGCTATTCAGCCTTTAGGTACTGTACTTTGTATTAGCCCGTGGAACTTCCCTCTTGCAATTTTCTCTGGCCAAATTGCTGCAGCATTAGTCAGTGGTAACTGCGTTATTGCTAAACCTGCTGAACAAACCCCATTAATCGCAGCTCAAGCAGTTCAGATTTTATGGGAAGCTGGTATTCCACATGGTGCTGTACAGCTACTTCCTGGCCGCGGTGAAACAGTAGGTGCTCAGCTTAGCCAAGATAGCCGTATTGATGGCATCATGTTTACTGGTTCGACTGAAGTTGCAAAAATTTTACAGAAAACCGTTGCGAAACGTTTATCTGAAAATGGTCAATCTATTCCTCTCATTGCAGAGACTGGCGGTCAAAATGCAATGATTGTGGATTCATCTGCATTAACTGAACAAGTCGTACTCGATGTTGTAAGTTCCGCCTTTGATAGCGCGGGTCAACGTTGCTCTGCTTTACGTATTTTATGTGTACAAGAAGACAGCGCTGCAACCGTTATTAAAATGCTTAAAGGTGCAATGCAACAGTTAATTGTAGGGAACCCTGCAATTTTAAAAACTGACATTGGTCCTGTTATTGATGACGAAGCAAAACAGACGATTGATCAACACATCCAAAAAATGAAGTCGAAAGGCTATCCAGTACATCAGTTGATGTTTGGAGCAACAAGCCAGAATGAACTAGATAAAGGAACCTTTGTTGTACCAACAGCAATTGAACTCCCTAACCTTGATGATTTGCAGCGCGAAGTTTTTGGTCCAGTTCTCCACATCATTACCTATAAGTATGGCGAGCTTGAGCAGTTGATCTCACGTATTAATGCCAAAGGTTATGGTTTAACAATGGGTCTGCATACCCGTATTGATGAAACCATCCAAACAGTCATTCAGCATGCTGAAGTGGGTAACCTTTATATCAACCGTAATATTGTGGGTGCTGTCGTTGGTGTACAACCATTCGGTGGTGAGGGTTTATCTGGTACAGGCCCGAAAGCTGGTGGTCCGCTTTACATGTATCGCTTGATGCAGCAGTGTTCAAACAAAGTATTGGCAACACCATTTGCTATGAAAACTGAGCAAACTGCTTTTGAAGGCTTTAACCGTGAGGTTTATAAGAGCTTACAAAATTGGGCGAAACAGCATTTACTGCAAGCAAATCGTGAGATTGAACCATTTGGTGTAGGTAAATTCTATGAGTTACAAGGCCCTACTGGGGAAAGTAACCAATATATTATTTTGCCGCGTCATCGTGTGCTTTCAATTGCAGACACTGAACAAAATCAATTGCATCAGTTGCTCGCAATTTTTGCAGTGGGTAGCCAAGCGGCCGTAATGCCAAATAGTCCGTTATTGGCAAAATACAAACAAACATTGCCAAAAGATGTGCTTGCTGCAATTACTACAGTTAAAAATATCGCATCAGATGATTTTGATGCAGTTTTACATCATGGTAATCGCGAAGAGATCTTCTCATTACAGCAAGCGATTGCTACTCGTTCTGGTGCAATTGTCGGTATTACGCATGTTGAGCCGAATGAAACTATTCCACTTGAGCGTTTAGTGATTGAACGTGCAATTAGTGTGAATACAGCTGCAGCTGGTGGTAACGCAAGCTTAATGACAATGACTGATTAATTGATAATTTTTCTAAAAAGCCCGAATCTCAGTATTTGGGCTTTTTTATTTAATAAAGTAATCTATTCTTAACTATATAAATTTTATCAAATTGAGATTCTAATAATGGTCTTTTTAGAACCAGAACAATATCAACAAAGATGCGCTCAGCTTTTTAATTCATATCAAAAAGATATTTCCACACTTCTACCATTTGCCAAAATTGAGCATATTGGTTCATCTGCAATACCGAATGCAATTTCAAAAGGTGATTTAGATATTTATATTGAAGTTATGTCTGAGCAATTCGAATTCGCAATAGAACAATTAAAAACACTTAATTTTATCGAAAAACAAAATACATTAAGAACACATGAGCTTTGTATGCTCGAATCACTCAACAATGATGATGTAGCATTTCAAATTGTAGTCACGGATTCAATATTCACATTTTTCTTAACATTTAAAAATAAGCTTATAAGCTCACCCAAGTTGGTTAATGAATATAATGAATTAAAATTACAGTGTAGCCATTTAGACCCCGATCAATATAGAACAATAAAATCAGATTTTATTAATCGTGTTTTAAATTAGCTGTAGTTTAGACACCTCCCTTCTCTTATGAATATCTGGTTAAAATTGGCTCCTGTAAGTTCAATTTTTTTGATACCATTCACTATTTGATTCTGTCTAAATTTTCTTTGTCTATGACCTCTTCTTATCGTCAACAACTTCAAGCTAAAATTGAACGTATTACTACTCAATTTTCTGAATTTACACCACCTACATTAGAAGTGTTTGAATCACCTGAACAACATTTCCGTATGCGTGCTGAATTTCGTATCTGGCATACAGACAATGATATGTTCTATGCCATGTTTGAGCGTAATGATGACGACAAGCAAAAAACCGTTGTACGCATTGATGAGTTTCCAATTGCAGATCATAGCATCAATGATTTAATGCCAAAGCTCTTGGAAGAACTCAAGGCTGAGCCTAAGCTCTCTAACCGTTTATTTGAAGCTGATTTCCTCGCAACACTTAGCGGAGAAATGTTGGTTACCCTAATTTATCACCGTAAACTGGATCAAGAATGGGAACAAGCAGCTAAAGCGCTTGCCGATAAATTAGATATTAAGATTATGGGCCGTAGTCGTGGCCAGAAAATTGTTATTGGCGATGATTTCGTTGTTGAAGAATTCGAACTTTTAAATCGTTCATTTAAATATAAACAAATCGAAAGTAGCTTTACCCAGCCTAATGCACAAGTTTGCAAAAAAATGCTGCAATGGGCATGTGATGCAGCTGAAGGATCAAAGAAACATTTATTAGAACTCTATTGTGGTAATGGTAATTTTACGCTTCCGCTCTCTTTAAAGTTCGAACGAGTATTGGCTACCGAGCTTGCAAAATCCTCTGTTTATGCAGCTCAATGGAACATAGAACAAAACCAAATCGATAATATTCAAGTAGCACGCCTATCGGCTGAAGAGTTTACTCAAGCTTATCAAGGTGAGCGCGAATTCCGCCGTCTACAAGAAGCGAATATTGATATTCAGAGCTATGACTTTGACACCGTATTTGTAGATCCACCGCGTGCAGGAATTGATGATGAGACTTTAAAACTTCTACAAGGTTTTGAACGTATTATCTACATTTCATGTAACCCTGACACGCTATATGAAAATTTAAAAACTCTCAGTCAAACTCATCGAGTGAATAAATTCGCCTTATTTGATCAGTTCCCTTATACGCATCATGTCGAGTCTGGTGTTTTACTTGAGAAGATTTAAACAAAATCTTTCATTGTAAAGTTTTAAATAAGGAGGTTATATACCTCCTTATTTTTTTACGTTTTATTAGTTAAGTATTTAAATTTTCAAAAAATATCAAGTCATCTATTCGTCATAATTTCGTTTAACTCAAGCATTCCCATCGAAAATTCTCGAGTTCAATTGGTGGATTTATCACTTATGGAGTCTTGTATTTTATTTTAGATTGGCTATATTTCGAGCTATGTTAGGTTGTATATGAAGGCTCTATGAGTTTTTGGCAAAAGCTGTTCTTGGCAGATCAACAGCATAACGAGCATAAAAACCAAACTGCTTGTGTTGAAAATGACTGCTCATGTAAAACTAATGAACAACTTCTAAGTGCACTTGCACAAGCAACAGATGAAGATGTCATTAAGGGAATTAAAAAAGTTCTTATTTCCCGTGGTTATAGCCGAAAAGAGTTAAATGAACTCACTCAAAAACCATCTATTCATTAATTAAAAAGCCAGTCTTGTACTGGCTTTTTTTATATTTCACTTCAATGCACAATTGGACTCGTCTACCCAACCGACCATTGGTCCCATTTGAAATTGCTGATCGTTCCGATTGTTCTTTTGCATATATAAACTAGAAATAGAACCATCAAGATATAAAGCCTGCTCCACCTTAAGGTTTCTTTGAAAAAACTCGGCAAAATTATAGAAATTCACCCTATTTTTCGATATTACAAAGTAAAGTTTATTATCTCGAATACCAACTCCATTACGAATTTTCTTTGATTGAGAGTCTGGTAAAAAAAGGGAATTTATCTTTCCATCAATAACTAACATTGGCCCAGATTGTGTTGCATAATCAACTTTCAAATTTTTTCGGCTATATTGTTGCGTAGTTAAAACAAATGCCTGTTTTTTATTCCAAGCTAATACACCATTCGGCTGTAAAAAGAAATTTCCCAATCCTTTATGCTCATTTAAGGGCTGAATTACCTTAGCTGGTTCAACATACAACCCTACTGGAGAAAATCCTAAATGGAACATCCCCGCATTCATTGCAAAGCTAAGCTGCTCGCACTGCTTTAATTGTTCATTAATTTTATTAAAGCTTTTATAGTATTGCTGATTATTAGGATTCTTTAAAAACAAGCGTAATACTTTAAAATCACTGATCGAGACCACATCGTATTGATCACCTTCGACCGTTTTAACCTGCTGATGTGCTATAGCATATGCAGTCTGAAATAAAAGCCCATACAAAGCTAAGCACCCGACGACCCATTTCATTGAATAACACCTGACATGACATTTTCCCTTCATATTAAGTTCTTAAATTATATACAAGAAATATGAATAGATTGGATATGCATCAAATTCTTTCATTCGACGTAATCAATACACTGCAAATTGCTGATATTGGTTATAATGTTTAGTAGCTTTTCAATAAAAGCCATTTACACTTTATTGGATCAGCGTAAGCATGCAACAACCGAATAAACGCTACCCTTTAGGGGCTCACCTCATCGTAAAGCATCTCGGCTATAGCCATCATGGTATATATGCAGGGAGAGGTCGAGTTATCCATTATTCCGGCTTAGCTCATTTCATCAAAAAACGCCCGATTGAAATCACTTCAATAGATGCTTTCTCGCATGGCAAAAAAATACACGTCCGTTCTTATGACAGACCTCGTTATAAAGGAAAGATTGTGGTTCGCCGAATGCGTTCACGTATGCATGAAAACCACTATCATTTGATTATTAATAACTGTGAACATCTATGTAGTTGGGCAATTACGGGCATTGAAAGTAGCACTCAAGTTGAACGTATGATGCATCGTTTAACAACTATTGGCTATGTAAGCTCAATCATGAGCTATATGAATGGTATGATGCTCACCGTTGCAACTACATGTTTTGCTCTGGTTCTTTATATTAAAAAGAAACTGCGCGATCAGGCAAAAAGAAAAGTCCCTACTTACCAGTTCTTAAGAGAAAAATCGCAGAAAAGAAATATCGATCCTTCAGCGCCTTTAGTATTTATAGACCCAGATAAAAAAGAGCCAGTCTAAATAAAAAAGCCCTCATATTTGAGGGCTTTTTAGAAAACTTATAGCTTATTTTTTAGCTGCATTAGCAGCAGTTGCTTCAGTGGTAATATTTACAGTGATCTTATCACCAACATTAGGCACATAACTTCCTAAACCAAAGTCAGAACGCTTGAATGAAGTTGTCGCATTAAAACCAATTGCTGGAACTTTAGCCATTGGATGCTCGCCTTGCTTGTTTAAAACAGCGTCAAGTACAACTGGCTTAGTTACGCCTTTAACAGTTAAGTCACCAGTAATTTTAAAGTGCTTTTTATCTTTGGTTTCAACTTTAGTACTTTTAAACGTAATATTTGGATATTTAGCAGCATTAAACCAAGCTTCTTCTTGGAACTCTTTATCTAAAGCAGGTACGTTTGTATTTACACTGCTTAAAGGAATAGTCACATTTACAGATGAGTTTGCTGGTTTAGCATTATCAACTTTAATTACACCTTGGATATCCGAGAAGTTAGCGCTTGGAGTAGAGAAACCAAAGTGATTCCATGAGAAAACAGTAGCTGTATGTGTTGGATCAATTTTGTAGTCTACTGGTGCAGCTAAAGTAACTGAACTAGCTAATGCTACTGCCAAACCGAAGCTTAATGTTTTAAGATGCATTTTTCGTATCCTTTATTGATATAGTCGTTAGTGTATACATCAAGTAATTTAATTCACTATTCTTTATAAAACGATATGTTTCATCCATGCAACAATAAAAGCGTTACAGTTGTTATTCAAAAACTATATTATAAAGTAGCGGTACTGTCATACCGTGTTCGAATTCTAGAATTTTATTTTTACTTCAAATTTATTGATTCATAATAAGGTAAAATATGGCTAATACTGCTCAAGCACAAAGCACTTCTACTCCATATCAGGTAACTCTCACCGATCCTTCAGGTCATCAATGGTTTGCAGATGAACCAACTGATAAAGGTGGCCTAGATACTGCTCCAAACCCCGTTCAGATTTTATTATCTGCTTTAGGAGCTTGTACTACCATTACTTTAGAAATGTATGCGAATCTTAAAGGAATTAAGCTAGATCATGTTCAAGTGGATTTAGCATTAAATCCAAATGGCGAACCTGAGAAAGGTCAAAATAATATTGAACGGAAAATCACACTCAAAGGCGAGTTTACTGAAGACCAACACAAGCGTTTATTAAAAGTTGCCGAGAACTGCCCTATTCATAAGTTATTAACCTCTCAGATTAGTATCCAAACAGAACTTAGCATTTAAAATTTTAAATAAAAAAAGCGCACCACTAGGAGCGCTTTTTTACACTACTTTAATATTTAAGCAGTTAATTCTTTTACTGCTGCAACAACAGCTTCAGTCGTAATACCAAAGAATTGGAACAAATCTTTTGCTGGTGCAGACTCACCATAAGTTGTCATACCAATTACTTTGCCATCAAGACCAACAAACTTCCACCAGTAGTCAACATGAGCTGCTTCAACTGCCACACGTGCACGAATATGAGCTGGTAATACTGCTTCTCTATATGCAGCATCTTGCTTCATAAATTCTTCCGCGCATGGCATAGAAACTACACGTACACCTTCAAGTTGTGCATAAGCTTCCATTGCTAAAGAAATTTCAGAACCAGTTGCAATAATAATTGCTTTTAATTCGCCTTTTTCTTGAGCAAGTACATAACCACCTTTAGCAGCGTTTTGAATTTGCTCTTCAGAACGCGTTTGGAATGGTAAGTTTTGACGAGAGAAAATAAGTGCTGTAGGACCGTCTTTGCGTTCTAAAGCAGATTTCCAAGCAATTGCAGTTTCTACAGTATCTGCAGGACGCCATGTATTTAGGTTCGGTGTACCACGCAATGAAGCAATTTGTTCAATCGGTTGGTGAGTTGGACCATCTTCACCTAGACCAATTGAGTCATGTGTATAAACATGAATTACACGTTGTTTCATTAATGCAGACATACGTACTGCATTACGTGCATATTCCATAAACATTAAGAATGTTGCAACGTAAGGAACGAAACCACCATGCAATGCAACGCCATTAGCGATCGCAGTCATACCAAATTCACGTACGCCATAGTAGACATAGTTACCTGCTGGGTTTTCTTGAACACCTTGGCAACCTTTCCAAAGTGTTAAGTTAGAACCTGCTAAGTCAGCAGAACCACCTAATAATTCAGGTAATAAAGGACCAAATGCTTGTAATGTATTTTGGCTTGCTTTACGAGTTGCAATTGTCTCGCCTTTCGCATTTGTTTCACGAATGAAAGCATCTGCTTGTGCTGCAAATTCTGCTGGTAAATCACCACTAATACGACGAAGTAACTCAGCCGCTTCAGTTGGATATTTTGCTTGATATTGTGCAAATACCGCATTCCAAGCTGCTTCAGACTCACTACCTTTTGCTTTTGCATCCCATGCAGCATATACGTCAGCAGGAATAACAAATGCTTCTTCGTTCCAGCCTAATGCTTCACGAGTTAAAGTAATTTCATCTTTACCTAATGGCGCACCATGACAGTCTTCTTTACCCTGCTTATTTGGTGAACCTAAACCAATAATCGTTTTACACATAATGATTGTTGGTTTCTGAGTTTCAGCTTTTGCTTCGATTGTCGCTTGACGAATCGCATCAGCATCATGACCATCTACACGAAGAACTTGCCAACCATAAGCTTTGAAACGCTCTTCTGTATCGTCGCTGAACCAACCTTCTACTTCACCATCAATTGAAATGCCATTATCATCATAATAAGCAATCAATTTACCAAGTTGTAATGTGCCAGCTAAAGAACATACTTCGTGAGAAATGCCTTCCATTAAACAGCCATCACCTAAGAAACAGTAAGTGAAATGGTCAACAACTTTTAAATCATCTTTATTAAATTGAGCAGCCAATGTTTTTTCTGCTAAAGCAAAACCAACAGCATTAGCAATACCTTGACCTAAAGGACCAGTTGTCGTCTCTACACCCGGTGCATAGCCATATTCAGGATGACCAGGAGTTCTAGAATGCAATTGACGGAACTGTTTTAAATCTTCAATTGAAAGATCATAACCTGTTAAATGAAGCAAAGCGTATTGCAACATTGAGCCATGGCCATTTGATAAAACGAAACGGTCACGGTTTGCCCATTGTGGATTTGTTGGGTTGTGATTTAAAAACTCACGCCAGACGACGTCAGCAATATCTGCCATCCCCATTGGAGCACCTGGATGCCCTGAGTTTGCTTGTTGCACAGCATCCATTGCCAATACACGAATTGCATTTGCAATACGACGTTCGTTTAAAGGGGTCGTCATAGATCAGAATCCAATTTTAATAGATTGATGAAAAGAAGAAGATGAATAACCATTCAATGCCGCTATATTGTCTTAAAAAAAAGGCTTAGGGTAAACCCCAACACGGTATATTTCTTTATTTTTAACCGTTTCTTGGTTACACAAAAAACATTTGAATCTTTAAGTTATATAAAACAGTGTTTATTTTTCTGCACAATGACTAAATGTAAGAGCATTTATCTGGTTAGCTTTTGATATATCGATAAAATTTTTAGCCAATCCTGTATGCGTTGATCATGTTTCTTTACTTTAAAATTCAAATTCTGATATTTAAGATTTTTATTAAGTTATATGTTTAAAAAACACACTACCAACAAGTTGTTAAAATATAAATACTTTAAATTAAAGCTTTCTATATCAATTTTACTAATACACTTATCAATTAAAACACACTATAAATGAAATAAATTCATGCTTTTTAGTCAGTATGAACTGGTCCTCAAGCTCAAGTCGATGTAACATATTATGTCTTTTGAAATAACCAAGATAGGACTTTCATGCGCGAGTACGCTGTTTTTACCTCGGAATCTGTAAGCGAAGGTCATCCCGATAAAATGGCCGACCAAATTAGCGACGCTATTTTGGATGCAATCTTAAAAGAAGACCCATACGCACGTGTTGCTTGTGAAACACTGGTAAAAACAGGCGCTGTTGTACTTGCTGGTGAAGTAACAACGACTGCTAATATTGATGTTGAAGCTGTTGTTCGTAATACTGTTAACGGTATTGGTTATCACCACTCTGATCTTGGCTTTGATGGATCAACGTGTGCTGTAATCAATATGATTGGTAAACAATCACCTGAAATTGCTCAAGGTGTAGACCGTCAAAAACCAGAAGATCAAGGTGCTGGTGACCAAGGCCTAATGTTCGGTTATGCAAGCCGTGAAACAGACGTGCTTATGCCTGCGCCGATTTCTTATGCTCACCGCTTAATGGAGCGTCAAGCTGAACTTCGTCGTTCAGGTGCCCTTCCATGGTTACGCCCAGATGCAAAGAGCCAAGTTACTTTTGCCTATGAAAATGGCAAGCCTGTACGTCTAGATGCTGTTGTTTTATCTACTCAGCACGATCCTGAAATTTCTCAAAGCCAGCTTAAAGAAGCAGTTATTGAAGAAATTATCAAACCGATCATCCCTGCTGAAATGTTCCATGCAGCTACTAAGTTCCACATTAACCCAACAGGTATGTTCGTTATTGGCGGCCCTGTAGGTGACTGTGGTTTAACGGGTCGTAAAATTATTGTTGATACATACGGCGGTATGGCTCGTCACGGCGGTGGTGCTTTCTCTGGTAAAGATCCATCTAAAGTTGACCGTTCTGCTGCTTATGCTGGTCGTTATGTTGCAAAAAATATTGTAGCCGCTGGTCTTGCTGACAAATGTGAAATTCAAGTGAGTTACGCAATTGGTGTAGCAGAACCTACTTCGATTTCAATTAATACCTTTGGTACAGCAAAAGTTTCTGATGAGTTGATTATTCAACTTGTACGTGATCATTTCGATTTAAGACCGTTTGGTATTACTCGTATGTTGGATCTTCTTCAACCAATGTACAAACAAACCGCGGCTTATGGTCATTTTGGTCGCGAAGGTTCTGACTCTGCATTTACTTGGGAAAAAACTGATAAAGTTGATGCCCTTAAAGATGCTGCTGGCCTCTAAAATAAAATCGTAAAAAAGCCCGCCATTGAGCGGGCTTTTTTATTTATAGTTCAAATTTTATGGTATGTAGGGTTTAATCTTCTAGCAATCATCCTTGACGCCATATCATTTGTAGTTGTAATCAAAATCTATTGTCTTGTCGTTTTATCATCCTGATTTAATACATCCAGTAAAGTTGACTGCGTTGGAGTATCTTGATGGTTCTGGATATAAATATGGACAACTTTAAATACAACGACAACAGCTAGACAAGCCATCACACAAAACATCCATAAGCCATACGGGCTTCGAATATGTTGTGAACCACAATATGGACATGATTTATCAGTTGATGCCACAACTTTGTCGCAACACGCACAATGGTATTGATATAGCATAGGTAACCCTCCTTCCCTCATTTCAACCGTTGTTGTTTTAATAGGTTTGCTACATTTTTTAATTTATACATCCTTTATATTTATCCTATGTGAAATGAATAGATAATTCAATCTGGATGAACAATTGAGTCAATTAAAAAATATTAATTAAAAACATATATATAAGTTAAATATTATTTTTATAGGACTATTTTTCTTATTTTGATATTTTGCCAAATTTGTTAAAATAAGCGAATAATCTCACATTTTAGGCAAATGCATGTCACATACAAAGCTCATTAATAAAGGTGGCTTTCGCGAACGAGCCAACCGAAGCCGAGGTTATCAACAATCTGAGAATAAGCAAACAGCCTTAGCTTCAAACAAATACCAACCTCAAACAAAACCACAAGAAAGCCCAACTGAAGTGGCTCAAACAGATTCTGTTGTGACTGAACATCTAACTAAATAATTTATATTTTCTTAAAATAAAAAAGGCCTAAACTTTAGAGGTTTAGGCCTTTAGATAAGGTATTTATTAATCCTTATTTTTATGTTCAATTTTCTTGTGATCTGGAGTGACTTCTCGCGCTTCTCCGTCAATAATGCTTGAATCACGGTATTGACCTTGGCTACCACCACCTTGTTGATTCTGCATATCTTGCATTTGGCGCATTAGATCAGCAAATGGATTTTGCCCACCCATATTACCGCCCATACCACCCATCATTTTATCCATCATAGCTTGTTGGCGTTTTGCAAGAGTTCTCATGGCTATATTACGGAAAGCAGTTTGAACACCAGGGATCAAAATTAAAACCGCTAACACATCAGAAACAAGGCCTGGCAACATTAATAAGAAACCTGCAAAAGCATAAGCAAGTTTTTTAGTTACTGTTGGGTCATTACCGAGTTGGCCAGTCATCTGCATTTGCTGTAATTGAGGCATAATACCAGCAGTACTTCTGCGAATAAGCCCCAAACCAATAAAGAAAGCAAGAATGAACCAAAAGAACACATACCATCCACTGATGAACTGTGCTACGCCAATCCATACGGCAATTTCAACAATCGCGCCCAGAACTACAATAAGAAGTAAATTCATGTAAAACTTTATCTATCTCAAAAAGAAAATTCATTGCAGTTTATTTGCCCCAACCCTATCGAAACAGCCAGAGTCTGCAATACTAGAGTACATTTGATTTTAACTCGATAAAAACAAACATGCTTTATTATTAATGAGTGCTGTATCAAGTTTATCAAGTGCGACTTCAATTAGATTTTAATTTTTTTACTCTAGTTAAACGAAAAGTCCTTCAAGAAAGCAGTTTTTTAGTCTAGTTGAAAACTTAGGTTCTTAGAAAAATTGGATATATTCCTTTATTTATATAGTTGTTTTATAAAATTTTAAAAAGTAGTGCATAGATATAGAATTTCCTAAATCACTTACATTTTCTCTATCTAAAAGTACCTCTATTCAAGTTAAATTAAAGAATAATTCTTTTAAACCCACATAAACTCATGACTAAAAAAGCTCTTTTCTTTGCCATTGGTACGATGTTTTTGTCGGCATGTTCTTTTAATACCGTACAACAACATCAAATACAGTCAATTTCTACCAATAAAAACTCAGAGAAAATTAAATCATTGTTTGAACAAGCACAAACTGAAGGTGTTTTAGTTATAAAACGTGGGCAAACAGAGGAAATCTATGGCAATGATCTTAAAAGATCATCAACCGAATATGTTCCCGCCTCTACCTTTAAAATGTTAAATGCTTTGATAGGACTTGAGCATCATAAAGCAACACCAACTGAAGTGTTTAAATGGGATGGGCAAAAGCGTTTGTTTCCTGATTGGGAAAAGGACATGACTCTAGGCGATGCGATGAAAGCTTCTGCTATTCCAGTTTATCAGGAACTAGCTCGACGAATTGGCCTTGATCTTATGTCTAAAGAGGTAAAACGCATTGGTTTCGGTAATGCTGATATTGGTTCAAAAGTAGATGATTTTTGGCTTGTTGGTCCACTTAAAATTACACCTCAACAAGAAGCCCAGTTTGCTTATGAACTAGCCCATAAAACTCTTCCTTTTAGCAAGAATGTGCAAGAACAAGTTCAATCTATGCTGTTCATAGAAGAAAAAAATGGACGGAAAATTTATGCCAAAAGTGGTTGGGGATGGGATGTGGAGCCTCAAGTGGGCTGGTTAACAGGCTGGGTCGTTCAACCTCAAGGAAAAATTGTAGCGTTCTCACTCAATTTAGAAATGAAAAAAGGCATACCTAGTTCTATTCGAAAAGAAATTGCTTATAAGGGATTAGAACAACTCGGTATTTTATAGTTTAGACTCTTTAGCCGGGTTCATATTTCACATTATAAACCAGGCTATTGCTTAAACTTGAAATTTGAAAACCTTATTATTTATCCGTCAACTGGCGTATGCGGTGTATTTAAATTTAACTGATAAAAAGCAGCATCTAACCATTGGCCAAACTTAAAACCGACTTGCTTAAAAGTACCTGCATGAATAAAGCCCATTTTTTCATGCAAACCTATACTTGCTTGGTTGGTTGCATCAATACAGCCTATCAATACATGTAAGTCTGCCTCTTGAGCACGCTTAATCAATTCTTGCATTAAAATTTTGCTTAATCCGCTACCACGATGTTCATGATGAATATAAATACTATGTTCGACCGTATATTTGTAGGCAGGAAAAGCTCTGAACGTTCCCCAACTTGCAAAACCTAATAACTTGTTTGTCTCATCTACAATACCAATGACAGGAAAACCATTTTCTCTTTTAACCCCGAACCAGTTTTTCATTGACTCTTCAGAGCGCGGCAAATAGTCATACAAAGCGGTAGAATTGATAATTGCTTCATTCAAAATATCTAATATAGCCTTTGCATGTGTAGCTTCATGACAATCGATTAAATGTAAATTTGGATTAAGATTTTTAATCATGAAGATTCCTTAAGAATAGAGATGAGCTCATTACATACAACTAAAATATATCGAGCAGCTTTAGAAGAAGGATTGCTATATATGATCGGTTGATCTAATTGCATCGCCAAACAATCACCCTTTTGTAAAGCATAAAAGTTTTCACCCAGTTGAATATCAATTTGCCCCTCTATCACCCAAATTTGCTGTAATATAACTTTGGAATTCGCACTTGTTTCATAAGTAACTCGTGACTGAGCTGGAAATTCAATTTCAACGATTTGAAATGGAGATTTCCAATTTGGAGGCGAAACTTGACGGCGAATATATCCCGTTTCCGGGTCTTTCCATTCTGCTTGTTGAGTACGCCGTACCATAGGTTGAGGCGATTGAGTATTCGGGGGGGAATCAAATAGCTGAGTCAAAGGCACCCCTAAACCATTTGCTAGCTTTTCAAGAACAACAGCTGTAGGGCTCGCTTCTCCTCTTTCAATGAGTGAAATTGCAGAACGGCTTACCTGACATCGACTAGCGAGAATATCTAGGGTATATCCACGCGCTAGACGTATTTCACGCACTTGCTGCGCAATGCGGATATTAATATCTTCCATCCACCGATAAACTTTAATTCCAAAATTATAGATAAGTATTCCACTAAAATAGAATTACATCAAATGATTTTAAAGATATAAATTGGTTCGATAAAACCGAAAAATAACCATTCATCGCAGCATTCTTTAAATTACGCATGCAGAACCTTTTTGGCTATGTAACAATACTCTCTAAACTATTTATATAAGTCTTCACATGGCATTGATTATTGGTATTGACCCGGGTTCACGCTTAACAGGTTATGGAATCATTGAAAAAGATGGTAGTAAACTACGTTTTGTTGATGCCGGTACAATCCGAACAGAAACTCAAGAAATGCCAGAACGCTTAAAACGTATTTTTGCTGGCGTTGAGCGAATTGTGAAATTCCATGGTCCAACTGAAGCTGCGGTTGAGCAAGTCTTTATGGCTCAAAACCCAGACTCTGCCTTAAAATTAGGACAAGCCCGTGGTGCTGCCATAGCAGCATTAGTTAATTTAGATTTACAAGTTGCAGAATATACTGCTCGTCAAATTAAACAGTCTGTGGTTGGTTATGGCGCTGCCGATAAAGAACAAGTCCAAATGATGGTGATGCGTTTACTTAATTTGACGATTAAACCTCAATCCGACGCAGCCGATGCCCTTGCTGCTGCCATTTGCCATGCTCATGCATCGGGAAGCATGAGTAAACTTTCTGTTTTAAATGCCTTAGGTGGTATGGCACGTGGGCGAAGTCGTTCTAGCAGTCGTAGACGTTAAAAATTTATTGATTTACAACCTGACTAATGGCTTGATTCATTTGGTAAGCCTGTAAACCACGCATACCTTGTTTTGCAAGTTCATCACCTGCTTGAGCATGCAGAGTCACTATCTCATGTAATGCAATACCTTTGTGGAACTGAGCTTTTAAGCTCGCAATCATTCCTGCTAACACATCTCCCATTCCACCGGTTCCCATACCAGCATTACCTTGCGTACAGATATACAAATTATCTTCTAAAATTAAGCTACCCGCTCCTTTAAGCACCCAATGGCCTGCATATTTTTGTTGTAAGGCATAAATTGCAGCAATTCGGTCATTTTCAATTTGCGCTGTAGAGCAACTAAGTAAAGTAGCGGCTTCACCAGGATGAGGTGTGGCATAAATATGTGTATTTAACTTTTCAGGCTGTTTAGCCAGAAACCATAAAGCATCTGCATCTAAAACAACTTCTAGGCGTGTACTCTGATTTAACAAATTAAACCATTGTTGGTAAATCTGCTTTGCCCAATCGTCACGGCCTAATCCCATTCCAAAGCAGACTGCATCGACCTGAGATAGAATCTCTTTAATATTGTTTTCATCTAAAGCATTAATATCACGAAGCATAATATTAGGTGCCCGCGACAAAATGGCCTGATGGTGGTTGCGATGACAAACCACTGTCACTTTGCCTGCACCCGCATGAAAGGCAGCTTCAGCAGCCATAATAACTGCACCGCCCATTTGCTCATGTCCACCCACCACTAAAACATGCCCATAACTTCCCTTATGGCCAAATGCCATACGCTGAGGAAGTTTAATGTTTGTGGGTGACAAATAAGCTAAGGGTTTCAACTCGTTGTCTATAGGAATTAGACTAACTAAACAAACTTGTCCCGCATATTCTTTTCCTTGTCCTGTAAACAATCCTGCTTTAAGGCCTAAAACAGTAAAGGTATGATCAGCTCTCACTGCACAAGGTAAGACTTGTCCTGTATTTGCTTGTAATCCACTCGGTATATCAACTGAAATTTTTAGACCAGATTGTTCATTAAATTGTTGAATAGCCTGTTGCCAATTAGTATTTAATTCACGATTTAAGCCTATGCCAAATAAAGCATCAATATGACAATCAAATGTTCTTTTAATCTCAAAATTTGAATGAATTGGGACTTTTATTTCTCTAGCAAATTGCGCTGCATAATGTAAATCGGCTGACTCACCGAATTGAGCTGCAAAGATTTCAACCTGAAATCCAGCTTGCTTCAGATAACTTGCTATAAAGTAACCATCACCTGCGTTATTGCCTTGCCCGCACCAAACAGCAATATTCTTGATAGGCCGATCTTTAAAAAGCTCAATAAGTTGCTGGGCAATTGACCAAGCCGCTTGTTGCATTAAACCTAATGGGGAGTTTTGCGCAGCAAACCAGCGCCGCTCCCATGCTCGAATATCATCGCTATGGTAAACTACCGCCTGCATATTATTATCCTCTTGCATTTTGGTTTATGACATCTTCCGACACATCACGCATTGCAGTGCAACAAATTGATCCACATGAATTAAAAGCATGGATCAAAGCTCAAGCATTAGACTTGGGTTTTGCTGATTGTGTCATCGCAAAACCAGATGCTCAAGAGCAAATGCCACGTTTTTTAGAGTATCTTGAACGTGGTTATCATGCAGATATGACTTATTTAGAAGAAAATCTAGAAAAACGAGCTGATCCAACACTATTAGTGCCTGGCACAAAAAGTATTATTTGTGTCCGCATGAATTATCTTGTGGAATCGCCAAAACCACGATATGTACCTTTAGAGCCTAATTCTGCCATTATCGCCCGCTATGCACGTGGCCGTGATTACCATAAAGTCATGCGTGGTAGATTGAAAACCCTAGCAACACGAATTCGTGAAAAAGTTGGTGACTTTGAATCTCGTCCTTTTGCAGATTCGGCACCTATTTTTGAAAAATCATTAGCTGAAAGTGCTGGAATGGGTTGGACGGGTAAACATACTTTGCTCATTCATAAAAAGTCAGGTTCTTTTTTCGTATTAGGTGAGCTATTTACGTCACTCGATTTACCTTTCGACGAGCCTGCAACAGCACATTGTGGTTCTTGTAGCGCTTGTATTGATATTTGCCCGACGCAAGCAATTGTCGAGCCTTATATGTTAGATGCAAGACGTTGTATTGCCTATTTAACAATCGAATATAAAGGAATTATTGCTGAAGAATTACGTGCAGGTATTGGAAACCGAATATTTGGTTGTGATGACTGCCAGTTAATTTGTCCTTGGAATAGCTTTGCCAAAACAGCATCTATTTCTGATTTTAATCCTAGACATGGGTTAGATAATATTAGTCTGCTTGATATCTGGCAGTGGGATGAAGCCACTTTTTTAGCCAATACGGAAGGTAGCCCTATCCGCCGGACAGGTTATCAATCATTTAAACGTAATATTGCAATCGGATTAGGAAATGCTCCTTATTCAAAAGAAATTGTAGATCACCTACAAAATGGCAAAAATTTACATGACGAAATCGTCAATGTGCATATTGATTGGGCAATTGAACAGCAACTTAATCAACTTCAGCTATCAAATTAAAAAAATGATGTTTTTTGCCCTATAGCTTTAATACGAATTCTGTATGATTATGTATAGTGAATTAATGCCATCATCATGGATATGACAATGACTCTACGTAATGATTGGAATCGTGAAGAAATCCAAGCTTTATATGAACAACCTTTTTTGGATTTAGTTTTCAAGGCTCAGCAAGTACATCGTGAGCACTTCACTGCCAATTCAATTCAGGTCAGTACCCTTTTATCTATTAAAACGGGTAAATGTCCTGAAGATTGTAAATACTGCTCACAATCGGCACATTACGAATCAAAACTAGAAGCAGAAAAACGTATTGCTGTTGAAAAAGTGATTAGTGAAGCGAAAGCTGCAAAAGATTCAGGTTCTTCACGTTTTTGCATGGGTGCTGCTTGGCGTAACCCACATGAGCGCGATATGCCTTATGTTTTAGAAATGGTACGTGAAGTTAAAGCATTAGGTATGGAAACCTGTATGACTTTAGGGATGCTTAACCAATCTCAAGCAGAACGCCTAAAAGTTGCTGGTTTAGATTACTACAACCACAATTTAGATACATCTCGTGAGTATTATTCTCACATCATTAGTACTCGTACTTTTGATGACCGTTTAAATACCCTTGATTATGTTCGTCAAGCTGGTATGAAAGTTTGTAGTGGCGGTATTGTGGGTTTAGGCGAAAGTCGTGAAGACCGAATTGGTTTATTACATGAACTAGCTACCCTACCAATTCATCCTGAATCTGTGCCAATCAATATGCTTGTTCCTATTGAAGGAACACCTTTAGCTGATGTTGAAAAGCTTGATGTTATTGAGTGGATTCGTACTATTGCTGTGGCGCGTATTATCATGCCGCATAGTTATATCCGTCTCTCTGCTGGCCGAGAATCATTAAGTGATTCAGACCAAGCATTAGCATTTATGGCGGGTGCAAACTCATTATTCTCTGGTGATAAACTACTAACCACACCAAATGCCGGTGAAGGTAAAGACCAAGCTTTATTTAATAAACTAGGTTTAACAGCTGAAAAACCAAAGCCAACAGTTGCTGATTTATCAGTAGATGCAATGAGTGCTTAACTCAAATTAGAAAATTTAAAAGCCCTGATTATTCAGGGCTTTTTTCATTTATATAGAAGTTACTAATATTCCGTAAGTAGCATTCAGAAAGGTTCCGACTCGAATAATATCTTTTCCTGCTGCATGTGTTACTGTGAATTCTTGGTTCAACACATCAAAATTAAAAGAATCAAAAACATCTTGATGGTGTAAAAGCCAAGTCACTGTATCTGCTACATTTTCATCCGCAATATAAGTTAAGGCCTTGAAGTCTTTACTCATAAATAACTCTTAAAAATAAATTTTATGAATTTTATATGAGTTCACTCTACCTTAAAAGAAAATCTAAGCTGCTTTAGGATTTACTAACGAATGACCTGACAATAGACTTGCCAAGGCTTGAGGTGTAAATTCTAAAGAAAGTACATGATTTTTGAGATTGACTGAATGCTTGCTAATTAATGGAAGTAAGCCATCTTCTGTTTCAAAGACATATTCATCTGCAATATTTAAGATACCTTCAAGGTTTGTCGTACTTGAAGCAAGATCATGGCTAAAGATGTCATAAATCGTTTGCAAGTTAAATGTTGTTTGCTGCTCCGTCGGATGCTTGATGAGATAATCCTTTAAAAATAAAACTAATTTATGAGCAAAGAAAAAGTAATTAGGTTTATAGCTATACTTCATAGTATTCATGGAACTGAACTCCAGATTATCTTTTATTGAATTACAACTAAAACAGTAGGAATTGAATCTTAAAAAATTCTTAAAAAATTAAATATATTTATAAGATATACACAAAATAATTTTATTTTTAAAAAACAATAACTTAATCAAATATATTAGATATTTATTATCTTAAATATTTTAAAATTACATTAATTCAATACAATACAATCACTTAGATATTACTAATTTTTAAATTCTATTTTAAATAAAAACTAATTAATTATTTTACCAAATGATAAAAAATAAATTTTTTAATTTTTCTTAATAAAAACAATTGATCAAAATATATATAAATATAATGTTTTTCTTGTTTTTTGATTGAAAAGTGATATATTTCCTTCGCCTTACTTAATCAGAATAAACTTACTGAAAAGTAATGGATTTTATTTTAAAAAGCTATTCTGGGGATTTTATGAAAAAATTTATTTTTGTGGCGGCAGTTTCTCTCTTAAATATAGCAAATGCACAAGCAGCAGATGGCACAATTACTATTAATGGTCTTGTCACGGATAATACTTGTACTATTGATACTGGAGATAAAAATTTAACAATCAATTTGCCTACTGTTTCATCTCAAACCTTAAAAAATGCTGGTGATGTAGCTGGTCGTACACCTTTTCAAATTAATTTAACGAACTGTACCGCTGCAGGTAAAGTCGCAACTTATTTTGAACCAGGCGCAACCGTTGACTTTAATACGGGTCGTTTATTAAACCAAGCAACTTCTGGTGCAGCAACAAATGTAAATATTCAATTACTTGGCAGTAATAATGCTGTAATTCCTGTACTTGCTACAAGCACAAATGAAACTCAAACGAATTCACAATGGGTAAATGTTTCAGCAGGCGGTAGTGCTGATCTTAACTATTATGCTGAATATTATGCTACAGGTGCTTCTACTGCTGGTACGGTAACATCGCAAGTAAAATACACGATCATTTATCAATAAACTTAAAATTGAAGCTTCTATTCATGAATAGAAGCTATCTCCTTCCTATTATTTGTTATTGAGAATATGACTGATGCTTTTTCGTGGTCGTAAATTTTTTTGGGGATTAGTTTGTCTGCAAGTAGCGCTCACTACTACAGGTCATGCTGAGATTGTTTTACATGGTACTCGTGTCATTTATCCTTCAAATGCCCGTGAGATCACATTACAACTGAGTAATAACGGCACGGCTCCGTCTCTTGTTCAAGCATGGATCGATGATGGAAATGCAAAGTCAACACCAGATGAAACAAATGTACCTTTCATTATTACTCCACCAATTTCACGAGTAGAGGCAACTAAGGGACAAACCTTAAGAATTACAGCGTTGCCTACTACATATCAACTAAGCCAACAACAAGAATCAATTTTTTGGCTTAATGTTTTAGATATACCTCCTAAACCTGAAGGGAGAACTCAACAAGGTCAAACCACAACAACCTCTAACAATTTTTTGCAACTCGCTGTTCGTTCGCGAATTAAATTTTTTTACCGCCCTATAGATCTAAAAGAAAATATTGATCAACTAAGTGACAAAGTCGAGTGGAAAATAAATGATCAATATCTAATGATAAAAAATCCGACACCTTTTTTTCTTACTATCACCTCCATTTTTCAAGGAAGTGAAAGCCATAAAACAGACTTATTGCAACAAGGCTTAATGATTGCCCCTTTTTCAGAGGATAAAATTAAACTAAAAAATAAAAACTTAGCAGATATGAGCTTTGTGTATATCAATGATTACGGTGGACGAGTTGAGCACCCAATAAAATTCTAACCTCATTGTATTACTTAAAAAAATTTAAAACCTATCATGAATAGGCTCTAGAACTATGTCTAAATGGTTTATACCTTATATATGTTTAAAAAGCCCCTTTACTTGGTATGTCGTCTCAAGTATTACGCTATTCATGCCTGTGGCTATATATGCTGAAAATAATACTGATGTTCCACATTTTACGAAGGCTGAATTTGATAGCAATTTCTTAGTGGGTAATGCACAAAAAATTGATATAGCTCGCTTCAAATACGGCAACCCGATCTTATCTGGTGAATATAGCTTAGATGTTTATCTTAATGGTCAATGGCTGGGTAAACGGCGTATGCGATTTACTGCCTCAGCTCCTAACGCAAATGCTGAAACATGTTTTACAGAAGCCACGTTACTTGAATATGGCGTAAAAGCTAATGTTCTAAGTCAACATGACTCTACTTCGTCTCTTTCATGTAAAGCTCTCGCTTCATGGATAGATAGTGCTTTTTATGTATTTGATAGTTCCCGTTTAAGAATTGATATTTCGCTCCCGCAAGTCGTCTTAGAAAAAAATGCGCAAGGTTACATCGATCCGCATTTGTGGGATCGCGGTATTAATGCAGCTTTTTTAAGCTATAACGCCACAGCATATCGAATAGTCAATGAACAACATGAAAATCGTTATGCTTTTATGGGAGCCAATATTGGAACAAATTTAGCAAGTTGGCAGTTTCGCCATAATGGACAATGGAAATGGCAAAGCCAATCTAATTCTCAATCTAATAATTCTTCTTATACCTCGACAAATACATATATACAAAAGGCATTTCCAGATATCCACGGTGTTGTGACTTTAGGAGATTATTTTACTAATAGCGATTTTATTGACTCTTTGCCCTATCGTGGAATGAATATTTCAAGTGATGACCGAATGCTTCCAAATAGTATGCTCAGTTATGCTCCAAGAGTTCGAGGTTATGCCAAAACCAATGCAAAAGTCGAAGTTAGACAACAAGGTAATTTAATTTACCAAACCACAGTCCCACCAGGAAACTTTGAAATTAATGATCTCTATCCCACAGGATTTGGAGGTGAGTTACAAGTTTCAGTACTTGAATCTAATGGAATAGTTCAAAAATATTCTATTCCATATGCTTCTGTAATTGAAATGCTACGTCCTCAAATGAGCCGATATTCATTCACTTTAGGACAATTTCGAGACCCAAACATTAATTTAACTCCATGGCTAATACAGGGTAAATATCAACGCGGAATCAATAATTACCTTACAACTTATAGCGCAATTCAAGGAACGCAGCAGTATTTCTCTGTATTGTTAGGTACAGCTTTTTCAACGCCTATTGGCGCTATTTCTTTTGATGCAAATCAGTCAAATGCCAGTTTTTCCCATTCAACTAAAAAGACAGGGCAAAGTTATCGTTTAAGTTACAATAAGTTATTTGCTCCAACGCATACTAACCTAACACTAGCAACTTATCGTTATTCAACACAAAACTATCTCAAACTGCGTGACGCAATTTTAATTCAAGACTTACAAGAGCAAAATATTGATAGTTTTTCGGTAGGTAAGCAAAAAAGTGAATTCCAGATTAATTTAAATCAAGCTCTTCCAAACCAATGGGGAAATTTCTATTTAGTAGGTTCGTGGACAAACTATTGGAACCAGTCTACTACTAATAAGCAATTCCAATTAGGCTATAGCAACCAATTTAAAGATTTAACTTATAGTTTCTCTGCAATTAATAGTGAAACTATTGAAGCTGGCGGGCGAGCTAACCAAGATACTCAATACCTCATTTCTCTATCCTTTCCCTTAGATTTTAAGAAAAGCTCTTTAAATTTTAATAGTCTTATAAGTGAAGATAGCCAAATTCTGAGTTTTAGCGGTTTTACAGGAAACCAGTTGAATTACGGCGCATCAATTTCCAGTCAAAACCATGGTCAAACGAATCTAAATATCAATGGCAACTATAAGACAAACTACACAACATTAGGTGCTTCATTTAGTTACGCTGACTCATATCAACAAGAAATGCTTAACTTGAGTGGCAATATCGTTGCTCACCCCCAAGGAATTCTGTTTGGTCCAGATCAAGCTCAAACAATGGTTTTAGTTTATGCACCAGATGCAAAAGGAGCACAAGTCGGTAATACACCAGGTCTCAGCATAAACAAAAATGGATATGCGGTTATCCCCTATGTTACGCCTTACCATATGAATGACATTAGCCTTGATCCGCAAAACATGTCCACACAGGTTGAACTAGCTGAAAGTAGCTTACGTATTGCTCCCTATGCAGGCTCAATCACTAAAGTTCAATTCTCAACAAAAAAAGGTTATGCACTTTTTATCAGCCCAACAACTTTAGATGGCTCACATTTGCCTTTTGCCGCACAGGTATATAACCAAAATAACGAAGTAATAGGTATTGTTGCGCAAGGCAGCCGTATTTATTTACGAACCCCCTTAACCCATGACCGTTTATATGTGAAATGGGGAGAAAGGAGTACTGAAAAATGCGAACTTGAATACGATATCACGGATCAAATAAAGCATAACAATCAATCAATTATTATGACAAAGGCAGTCTGTAAATGAATAAGATTTTAAAAAAAATTGGATTTTTGGCAGTGAGTCTATTTGCTTATAGCCATACAAATGCAAATTGTAATTTAAGTAAGGGATTTACCACCGTCGATATCCCGATGAACATTGGTAAAATCGTCGTAAAACCGACTGACCCTATAGGGACTATCTTACAAAGGAATACTTTTACAATTTCTCCCAATAATTCCACTGCAACATGTAGTCGTGCTAGTGATCAAATTATTGCGGCTCTCCCCTTAAATTATCCAGTTAGCCCAATAGGTAATAATGTATATGCAACCAATATTCCCGGTATTGGTATTCGTCTTTATCGTGAAGCAGCAGATGCTTCAGATTTTTCTGGGTATTATCCATATAGACGTACTTTAACCCCAAATACTGCATATACCCTTTCACCAGGATATTTTGTTATGGAAGTTATTAAAACGTCCATGACCACAGGTTCAGGAGCATTAGTAGCAGGACGTTACAGCACCTATTATGTATCAGGTCAACAAAACAGACCATTTTTAACTACTACAGTATTAAGTAATGCTCCTATTCTGATCGCGTCTTCATCGTGTGAAATTCAAAATGGTGTAGATATACCTATTCAACTCCCGACTGTTACAAAGTCAGGTTTTAAAGCGATTGGTTCAACACAAGGCGAGCAGAGTTTTAATCTATCGATTTTATGTAACGGCGGTGAAAACAACTCGGGTATAGCAACAAGTAACACCATCAGCTTAAGTTTTGACTATAATTCTGATCCCAAAAATAATCAGGTCATTAATAATAGTGCAGCAAACTCAACCAAAGCCAATGGTGTGGGTGTAGAACTATTATGGAATATGAATGGTACCAATAACCCAATTCAAAAAACAATAAAACAAAATATAGGCATAGTCAGCTCTAATCAGACTATAGAGTACGACATCCCCTTAACTGCTCGTTACTATCAAACAGCGGCTTATGTAAGCGCGGGCGAGGTTACGGCAACAGCAACTGTAACTATTCAATATGATTAATTTATCTCTTAAAATTTATTAAAAAATAATTAAGCTTAGCTCAGCTAAATAATCTTAAAATTTAACGTTTCAGAAATTTTGTAGTTATATTAAAAAGTCACATAAAAAAATGCTCATAAGCAAAAATAGCAAATGAGCATTAGTGATAACCACTTAACCTGAAATACAAATTGTGGGAAATAGATCACAATTTGCATAACTATAATTCCAAAATTTAGCTTAAAAATCAAGTCTTTTTTTTAACAAAAATTTAAATAACCACAGTAAGCTATTGTTTTATATTATTTAAAAAATTAAATTTATTTTTTACATTCCTATTTTATAGTGTTTCTAAAGAATTATCATTCTATTAATTAATAAAAACTTAATTTTAAGAAAAAAGAAAGAAATCGATATACATGACCTAAAAATAATTTATTTTATTTTTCAAAAGCTTAATAAAAAACGAATTTTATAAAACTATAAAGAATTACATAATCTATAATAAAAAAAACATAAATAAATTTAGAAATCCCCTTCAATTACAAACAATATTCTTAGGCTTTTATCAGAACGTAACATGCTCATTTTTTGGAAAATATTATGTATTGTTTTACTAAGTCTAGGAGCTATAAGTATAGGTTACGCGATCAGTAAAATTGATCTTTTTCTTTTCCTCATAGGACTACTTTTACTAATATCTTTTATTTTAGCTTTAAAACAGGCACGTGAAGATGCAGGCTTTTTTTCTGATAACTAGATGAAAACCACTTTGATATAATTATCTATATTCACCTTGTTTATTAAAGAAAATTTATATTTTGAAAGGCTCGAAGCAGCTTACTAGAAAATCCATTACTGCACGTATTGCAGGGCTATGCCGTAAATCTTCGTGTGTGACTAACCATATTTCAGCACTCATCGGATAATCATCTTGTAATCTGACCAAATTACTAAGAGCTCCTAAAAAATCTGGTAAGACCGCTAAACCAATTTCCCCACATGCAGCTCTCCACTGTAACTCGGGATTATTAGTAACCATTATAGGTTCTTTATGATTTAACCTTTCTTTTAACTTTTGCTGTTTTTGACCATGCACTCCCCCCACTTCTACACTAATCCAATCATAATTTTCAGGATCTGTTGAAGCTAAATAATTTGGACCTGCATATATTCCAAAAGGTATTTCACCTACTTTTCGAGCAACTAAATTTTCATCTTTGGGACGTCCAAATCGTACCGCAATATCAGCCTCACTATGCTGTAAAGAAACATAATGAACATCACCGAGCACCCGTAATTTTAATTGCGGATAATGGCGATAAAATTTACACAAATGGGGCATGATGAGATGTGCAGCAGTTAAAGGGGGCATACTAATAGAAACACTTCCCATTACTTCTTGCTGACCTGCTTGTGTTAAACGTTCAATAGAAAAAGTTTCTTCCATCATACGAGCAACTACTTGTGCAAGACGTTCCCCATCAGGAGTCAGAATGTATGTCCGTGGCCTACGATCAACTAATTTAAGTTTTAAATTTTGTTCTAGCTGGGCAATTCTTCTAGACACGGTTGCATGGTCTACTCCCAATTTTCTGGCAGCAGCGGAAAGAGACTTTTCTTCGGTAAAAACTGAAAAGTAATGCAAATTTTCCCAATCAATCATTGTGCAAATTTTCACATTAGAAGTGTATTAATATGGAATTGTACACCTTTATAGATTTGTCGAGAATAAAACCTTTCTTAATGGGAGCCTGTCCATGAACAGAACGGTGGCTTATGCCTATGCTGGTGTTGTCTTAACGATGTTTTTTTGGGGATCAGCATTTAATGCAATGTCTTATATTATTCAACATATGCCCCCGTTATCTGCTGCGTCTGAACGTTTTTTTATTGCAAGTCTAGGCTTACTCTTAATCTTTTCAATAACAGGCCAGCTTAGATGGGCAACCTTAAGACAGAATCTAGTAATCTATTTGATTATTGGTATTATCGGAATTGCGGGTTTCAACATCGGCTGTTTTTATGGACTTCAAACCACATCAGCTGTTAACGGTGCTTTGATTATGGCAACCACGCCATTAATGACTCTATTAATGACAATCCTTTTAGATGGTGAAAAACTTACTACGAATAAATTCTTAGGCGTTTTATTTGGCTTAAGTGGCGTGTTACTGGTGATTAGTCAGGGACATATAACGACTTTGCTGCACCTCAAAATAGACATTGGAGATCTATTTATATTATTGGGCGCATTTGGATTTTGTCTTGCAAATGTACTGTCTCGCCGTTATGTAAAAAATGCTACTCCCTTAGAAACAACAACTTTTTCTATGTTGTTCGGGGCAATAACACTTGGTTTGTTGAGTGTGATATTTGAAGATCCTCTTACAGCAATTGCATCTGCACCTTTAAATGCACATTTAGCCATGGGATATGTTGTTATCTGCTCTACCATGATTGCTTATTTATTCTGGTTTAATGGTATACAAAAGTTAGGTGCTGGTCGTGCTTCTGTCTTTTTTAACTTTGTGCCAGTGTTCAGTATGATAATTGCTCTACTTACTGGACAAGCCCTCAATATCTGGCAGTTAGTAGGAACAGTTTTAGTGATGCTTGGTGTAATGAGTAGCGGAGGTTTTTTTAAAATTAAAAGCACTCCACTTATGGCAAAACATTGTACAAAATAAGAAATATGCTGCTACATTAAAAATCTATTCTTAATATGTAGCAGCATTTCAAATATATAAATTATTCCTCAACAATTTCTTTAAATTCTTATATTTTCAAAATATTTTTTTACAATTGTGATGGTTTATACAAAAGCTCATCTTAATTATTCCGTTGTAACAAATACTGTATGTTTCTTTAAAACTTAATAAAAGATTGCCATATATAGTTTTAAAACAACCAAAGGAGATATTAAAATGAAGCTGGATTTTACAACAATTGAAAAGCAAGCCAAATTGCTACAAGAAGAGCAAGAAAAGATCGAGCAACGAGATCATGAATTTCAAGTTGCCTTAGATAAACACAGAGAATCCCTTAAGAATTTATTTAAAGATCTTTTCTCTGACAGAGAAATTAAGACAGAAAATGGAGGCCACTTCTGTGTAACCTTCGGAGATTTCAAAATTTCCTTATTGATTGAAACTGCTAAATTTGAAAATGGCGTTCCTGTAAAATTAAACTCCGTAAATCCTGTTATTATTAAATGCAAGAAAGATAAGCCTATTGCAAAAGCACAGTTTACAGATGCAACCCAATATCTAGATAACCATTTAGACACTCCAAATTATCAGTATTATTTTAAGCAAGAAGATAAGACCCAACTGGTACAATTTTCTGAACTTCCCACTTATTTCCAACTAGTTTTAGACGCAAATGCATAAAATCGAGCCCTCTGTAGAGGGCTTTTTCATATATTATTTTTTTATCATTTAACTTTTAAAAAATAAAATCAGTCAAATACTTTTTCTATTTATCTATGAATTATTTAACTCAATTTTAACGTCCAATACTTCAAAAATATTTGATTCTTCTTAAATTTACTTGTATATACATGATTATATTTGCTTATACAAATATGAATAAATAAGAATAGGATGGCTCTTAAAGGATAAGGAGAGTGAAATGGACTCATCGGCTGGTAAACCTAATAGTAGTTTTATAGAAAACCGAAGCATCGACTTTATTCCTGAAAATGAAAGACATGGCGGAGTATTTGCTCAATTTACCCTATGGTTTGGTGCCAACTTACAAATCACAGCCATTGTGACTGGCGCGCTAGCCGTTGTGTTAGGCGGAGATGTTTTTTGGTCTATTATCGGCTTATTAGTAGGACAATGTTTTGGTGCTGCCGTCATGGCACTGCATGCTGCCCAAGGTCCTAAACTTGGCCTCCCTCAAATGATTTCAAGTCGTGTGCAATTTGGGGTTTATGGCGCGTGCATTCCAATCATACTTGTTTGCCTTATGTATATTGGTTTTACCGCAACTGGAGAGGTATTAGCGGGTAAAGCAATTGCACATTTGGCACATGTCAGCAACACAACTGGTATCTTAATTTATGCAAGTTTAATCATTTTATTCGCAACGATTGGATATCGTTTAATCCATTTGGTAGGCAAAGTAGCCAGTATTATTGGTTTGATTGCTTTTGTGATTATTTTGACTCAGATCTTCGCACTTTCTGATTTTTCTGAACTCTTAGCAGTACGTCATTTCAGCTGGTCTTCATTCTTGTTAGCAGTTTCCCTTTCTGCTTCTTGGCAAATCTCTTTTGGTCCCTATGTTGCAGATTATTCTCGATATCTTCCAACTAAAACATCTTCATCTCGTGTTTTTTGGGCTGTCGGCTTAGGTTCTTTAATTGGCTCACAAATTTCTATGAGCTTAGGCGTTTTAATCGCTCAGGTTGCGAACGGCAATTTTGTAGGAAATGAAGTTCAATATGTTGTTGGTATGAACCCAATTGCCCTCGTCGTGATCTTTCTATATTTTAGTATCGCTTTTGGGAAAGTTACTCTAACGACCTTAAATGCCTATGGCAGTTTTATGTGTATTGCTACGATTTGGAATAGTTTCAAATCGACAAATCAAATCTCAAAAATAACAAGATTACTGATTGTCCTTGCTATGGTTGTAGTCTCAACCTTTATTGCAATTATAGGTGAACATACTTTTTTAAGCGCCTTTAAAGCATTTATTTTGTTTTTACTCACCTTTTTTATTCCGTGGAGTGCCATTAATCTTGTTGATTACTACTTTATCTCTAAAGAAGAATGTGATGTAGATGCACTCTATGATCCAAATGGTAAGTATGGCCGTTGGAATCGGATTGGAATTACCTGCTACTTTCTAGGTATTTTGATTCAACTACCATTTATTGATAGTAAATTCTATACGGGTCAAATTGCGGCAATGTTAGGAGGAATCGATTTATCGTGGCTTGTAGGACTTATCTCTACTGCATTGATTTACTACATTTTCGCCAAGAAAGCTCAACTCAAGTTTTCAAAACAATTAGTGATTGATCAAATTAAATAATTGAACTTAATAAGCTATCAAAGTTAATCACCTTGATAGCTTATAAAATAATTTTACGGTTATTCTGCTAGCGCTTTAGCCTGTGCCGAAATAGGCAATCCAAATAACTTATCAAAACTCCAATTAAATATAAAAGTATAGACAGGAATAATGATAATAAAGGCCACATCTAACCAAAAAGCAGCAATCAGGGAAATATCCATCCACCATGAAATAAGCGGAATTAAAAACAGAACCAAAGTAAGCTGGAAACCGATGGCATGTCCAACTCTACGCTTAACTGTACGGATATAACTGCTTTGTTTAGCTTCCCATTTCTCATATAAAATATTGTAGATAAAATTCCAAGTTACAGCGATGGTCGTAATCATGACGGATAAGGGTCCAGTATGTTCAACACTATCACCTGCCAAAATCGCTAACCCTACTGATGAAATAACCATTCCGATTATTTCATAGGAAGAAACATATACAATTCGACGCTTTATACCTTGCATAATCACTAAACTCTGCTTAATTCCTTATATTTTAATTTCAGTCAAAATCATATATAAAGTTAATAGCTTTCAGTTCAGCTGATATCAAAATGAATTTTAACAGTGAAAATATTGAACTTTTCATAACGGTACTCGATACAGGTTCTTTCTCTGCGGCTGCTCGTAAACTAAATCGAGTCCCCTCAGCAGTAAGTATGGCCGTTGCTAATTTAGAAGCAGAATTGGGTTATATATTATTTGAACGAACTCCTAGAAAGGTCATTCCTACCGCTACAGCATTAGCCTTGGAACCTCAAGCACGGATCATTTCTGAACAACTTAGGCTATTTAGCACTCATGCACATGAACTTTCTTTAGGACTTGAAAGTAAATTGCGTATTGGCGTTGTTTCCGATGTAAATACAAAATTATTATTCCATTCAATAAAGAAACTAGCCGATAAATTCCCTTTACTAAACATAGAAGTTATTACTGCTCCCCAAGACGACATTGTTAATTTACTTTATACGGAGCAAATCAGTCTTTGCTTAGCGGGTTCAGACCTCAATATAAAAATGCGCGAGAATCTACAATTGGTAATGACTGAAACAGTGGCGGCTACGATTTCTTCTAACCACGCTCTACTACAAGATAAAACAAAGCAATTTTCTATAGAGGAATTAATTAATATTAGACAAATTGTTGTGGCGAGTAGTGAACATGAAATGAAAGATCCCCGTTCAATTATTGGTGCAATGTACTGGAAAACCAATAGTCTACAAACAGCAATTAATATGGTTGAAGCTGGACTTGGTTGGGGAAATTTTCCGTTATCACTAGTACAAGATAAAATTGATCAAGGTCACTTAGTCCTTTTAGATTTTAAAAATACGAAAAATCATCTACCTCTATCTATTTATTTAATTTGGCTCCAAGACCGACCTTTACCTAAAGCAGCTAGAGAGTTAATTCAAATTATTCAAGAAAATTTATAGGCTAGTTCTGAAAGTCTAAGGATTTTTATAGTTTTAATTCTTGTTAAATCTAGTTTATTTAAAGCTTAAGTTTATTACTCTGTACTCTATATCTAAATACTACTAAAAACAAAAAGCCTACTTAGAAAGTAGGCCTGTTGCTGTATTTCAGGATTAAGCAATAATATTTTATTTTGTAAAAAATACACTTATACTTTATTAAAAACAAGTGTTTTAGTCAAGAATAAAATTTATAAGATACAAACACTTACACTATTGTGAAAACAATCACAATTTATGTTTTATATAGAAAATACTTTAGAGAAGGAAAGATAGTTTAATGATAAAAATTTCTATTACCGCCCTTAACAGCTTTTTTAGAAAAACACAAAAAACACCTTAAGAAAAATTATTATATTTTAATTAAATTTATTTGCATCAAAAAATATTGAATCCCTTTATTTGTTACTTTTATGTTTCATTATTAAAGTTGCTAACTTTATATCTCAGTGTTTACTTTTTAAGTTGAGTTTAAATTTCGACCTACTCTAAAAATTAATGATGCTATTTTCTAAAGTCATTTAGCCCTAATAGTCTATGTTCTTTACTATATAGACTAGAACTTATTAAGAGAATTATTTCAACTATTATTTTTCGAAAGATATAATTAAAAGACGATTTGTTATACCTAAAGTTTAATTACAATATGAAAATATATAAACTTTTATATAGTATTTTTAATCTCTATTTATATTATCTTAAATAAGTTTTTCTAATTCTATATTTTCACAATACTCAAACAGCACATCCACACTTCCTGCTTATATTTTAAACAAAATTTATTTTATATAAATTAATGTCTCAAACTACAAATACAATTAAGTCATCGTCACAATAGATTGTTGGAATAAATTCTAATTGATCGATAAATAACTTCTCCCACTTTACTCTTGAACTACACATAAGCTAGAATCACTATCGCTTGAAATATTAGCCAATATGACACAATATTTTTGGGTTTAGTTTGCGTCTACTTCAGAAAATGACTTGTGTTTAATTAAAAAATTGATTAGTATTGCACGCACTGAAAAGCATTGAGATTAAAAGCTTTTCTGACTTATAGGGCCTATAGCTCAGTTGGTTAGAGCAGCGGACTCATAATCCGTTGGTCCACAGTTCAAGTCTGTGTGGGCCCACCAAATACCGAACCTCATAAACAAAAAGTTTATGGGGTTTTTTAATATATATCCAAATAGAATATGCTTTACTCTTATAAAAAATACTCAAAATTTAAATTTATTTTATCCCTAAATTTTAGATGTTTTAAAATACACTTACGTTCCATACTAAATATCCATCTTTCATCTATTAAGCTAAGATTTGCTTTCGCATGGGCTCAGAATTCTCTAATTGTGTATCCCAAAACTTTTCCCATAAATCACAATACTCTAAGCATAATTTTTCAATATAGCTATAGTCTTCTTCTGTACAAGCTTGCATCAAGACATACCATAAGTCTTCCTCATGATCGTCATCTGCTGCTTCGGCACTTTCATCTTCAGAGATACCATGTACATGATAATAACCACCACCCTCCACATCTAGCCCAACTGCTTTAGTTGCTCTACGTAAAGGTGGACTATATAGAATGACTTCTTCTTCTGCGACTGCTAACAAGGCAGAAACAGCTTTATAGTCATCATAAGCATTTTCTAAAAATACTCTCACCTGATCTGCAATTTCAGTCGGATGATAAGTTAGGCGATCATGTTCTGTAATACCAAAATCATTCAATATATCTTCAAATAAAGGATAATGAGCATATTCAGGATTTCCCTGATAGTAGCCATCTTTATCCAATCCTGGCCGAAATCCAAATTCATCAAAAATATTTAAACTTAAAAGAAAACGCGGGAACATTTTTGCACCGGCATGCAATCTCGGCTCTAATTGTTTAGTTTGAAATTGGGCCATGAGCAATGCATCAGTAAAAGTTTGCACAATTGCATGGCGATACTCTAAATGAATTTTTTTTAAATCTTCTTTATTAATTTCGCCATTATTTAAAGTATCGATTGCAGGATGATGAGATACAGGATGTTTCGCAATCTTTGCTCTTAATCGGGTCAAAAAGTTTGAATTTTTTTCCCATAGTTCAGCTGAAATGCTCTGTTTCATCCCTGCGAGTGCTTTCTTTCTAGGATTATTAAAATTCTCAAATTTCTTAGGCATATCCGCTCTCATTAAACTTATTGAAGCATGATCGATTTTTACATATTTTATTATAAAAACAATGACTTAAATTAATATTTAAATATGTTCCTTCATTGATTAATATTAGAATTAAAATCGTACGAAATCAAATAAAAAATTTTAAAAAAATCCAATTAATGATAATCATTATCACAATCTCAACTTGAATCAAAATCAGTTTTTTATTATCATAATTTGTATTAAAAATTTAATATTTTAGATTAAGTTATAATTAGTTTTAACTATATGGAATAGTAATGTCAAAAAAAGAAGATATTATAAATACTGCTTTAAATTTATTTAATCAGATTGGGTACAATGCTACTGGTGTTGACCGTATTATTGCTGAATCAAATGTTGCAAAAATGACTTTTTATAAATATTTTCCGTCAAAGGAAAATTTAATTATGGAATGCTTGCAACATCGAAACATAAATATTCAAAACTCAATCAATGAACAATTAAGTTTACATCAAGATGCTAGTCCTCTTGAGAAAATTCATATTATTTTTAATTGGTATATTGAATGGATCAATAGCGAAACATTTAATGGCTGTTTATTTAAAAAGGCATTTATTGAAGTATCTAAACAATATACTTCAATTCGTGAACCATTTTATGAATATACAAAATGGTTGACTAATCTATTACATGAAAAGCTTAATCAATTAGGTATAGAAAATCCAACACCCCTTGTTCATATCATTATTTCTATTATTGATGGGATGATTATTGATGGAACGACAGATAAAAACCTTATTAACCCTGAAAAAATTTGGAAATATATTGAATATTTAATTAATGAAGAGATACCACAGCCAGTATCTTAATTTTAAAATTATCTAGGTTTATTACTTTCAGACGAAGTTTGAGAAAAATAAAAAAAGAACTTTTAAAGTATTTTAGAACTTAGATAATCCTTAACTTTTATGCTCTACTTTAGCTTTCATAATTTTTCTAGGCTTTTTTACAAACTCATATTAGAATCCTGAAAATTTATCAATTTGCACTGATGTATGAAAAAATTTCTAGGTAACTCTATCTTTAAAGCCGTTGGTTGGACCTACAATGTAGACCCACAAATTCTTGAGAAAAAACAAGTTATTATTGGCTTTGAACATACCTCAAATCTAGATGCAGTGCTCTCGATTGCCCTCTTCCAAATGTTAGACATCAAAATTCATACTTTAATAAAGAAAGAACTTTTCAAAGGCCCACTTAAGCCAATTTTAGAAAAATTGGGTGGCATTCCTGTTGATCGTAAAGCAAATAAAGATATCGTTTCGCAAATGGTTGAACAATTTCAAACCCATGAAACTTTTAACTTAGTGATTGCTCCAGAAGCTACACGTGCTAAAGATGGCTCTGAACGTAAGCCTATCCGTACAGGTTTTTGGCATATTGCAAAAGCAGCCAATGTTCCTATTGTTTTAATGTATGCCAATGCTCGAAGTAAACAAGGTGGAATTTTAGGTAAAATTTACCCGACTGATTTACAAAAAGACTTGGAAACCATTAAAGAGCTGTACGCTCAATTTGGTATAGATGTAAAAATTAACTAAATCAAATTGGACTTGATTTGACCTAATCTCAATCATTAGGTCTTAAGCTTATTGTTCTTATTCAATTGGCTAACAAAACGCAGGGCAACAGTTTTCAACAAAACCAAGCCTATGCTAATATTCCAGCACTTTTGCATTTTCTTTTTTTGGAGTTCACGTCCATGGCGGGTCATTCTAAATGGGCCAATATTAAGCATCGTAAAGCTAAACAAGATGCAAGTCGCGGTAAGGTTTTTACTAAATATATTCGTGAAATTGTGACTGCTGCCAAACTTGGTGGTGGAGATCCTGCTAGCAACCCTCGTCTGCGTGCAGTAGTTGAAAAAGCTCTCTCAGTTAATATGACACGTGACACCATTAACCGTGCTATCCAACGTGGTGCTGGTGGTGAAGATAATGATGATCTAAAAGAAGTAACTTATGAAGGTTATGGTGTTGGCGGGGTTGCTGTTCTTGTTGAAACAATGACAGATAACTTAAACCGTACAGTACCAGACGTACGTCACTGTTTTAGTAAAACAAATGGTAACTTAGGAACTGCAGGTTCTGTATCTTATCTATTTACTAAACGTGGTGAGATTACTTTTGAAGATGTTTCTTTAGAAGATAAAATCATGGAAGTTGCTTTAGAAGCTGGTGCTGAAGATATTGAAGTTTCAGAAGATGAAATTTTGGTAATCACTTCACCAGAAACTTTCGGTGAAGTGCAAGACGCCCTTACTGCTGCTGGTTTAAAATCTGATAACGCAGAAGTTGTGATGAGTCCATCTACAAAAGCTGAAATTACAGATGTTGACCAAGCAAAACAAATTCTTAAAATGATTGATATGTTTGAAGATCTTGACGATGTACAAAACGTTTATACTAACGTTGAATTCTCGGATGAGGTTTTGGCTCAACTTGATGCTTAAATCAAACATTTGAATCAAAGAAAACGCACCATTTGGTGCGTTTTTTTATAGCTTGTTGAGCAAGTTATAGCAATTAAATACATTATATTCTTTAATGACAAAGCTAGAATGCAAAGCAACTACATTGTCGATTTTTCCAATACGTCTTAATAAAATTTCACTGTAGTCATCCATGTTGCGTGCTACAAGCTCTAAAATAAAATCAGCACTCTGACCCGTTACCAAGAATGCATTAGTTACTTCTGGAATTGCTTCTATTTCAGACAGAAACTTATCAAATGTTTCACTATCATGTTTACTCAATGAAACTTGCAATAAAATATGTAAAGTAAAACCAAGCTTACTAAAATTAATTTCCCTTTTGAGCTGTCCCATGATGTTGGCTTCAATCAGGTGCTTAATACGGCGATGCACAGAACTGACTGACAGATTGATCCGTTCTGAAAGTTCATTCAAATTTAAGTCTTCATGAGACAAAATTTCTAGAATTTGTTTATCAAAACGATCTAACTCCACTCTTATCTCCAGCCAGAATTTCACAGTGAAGACAGTATAACCCTATACCACTACCTCTGCATTGAAAATACAAAGGTTTATGGCCAACAAAACCATATTTCTTCTATAGAGCTTAAGTCTTTTATGCCTTTTAAACGTGCAAGTACTGTCATGTGCGGTTCATTTTAGAGAGTCAGCTTTATGCTTAAATCTGATTTATCGATGCAAAATTCTTATTCTCACTACCATTTGAGGCTAAAAAGGAAGTAATCATCAAAATTTGACTATTTTTCAAGTTTCTTAAAGTTGGCATCATTTTTGTTATGTATTTGCAGGAAAATTTTTATCCATGTCGGGGGAGTTCCTGTGAATAAGATCAAAACACTAGTGTTAGCAATGAGTTCTTTAGGTGCAATGAGCGTGACGATGCCTGTGCATGCCGCTACAGATGCTGAAGTTAACGCCTTACGTGATGAAGTAAAGGAGTTAAAACAACTCGTCCAGAAACTATCTGATCAACAAAAAACAGCTTTAACTGTCATTGCTCCAGCAACAATTCCCGCAGCACCTACCACCCCTACACCCCCTGCATCAAAACCAGGTTGGATAGCTATGGCCGATGGGCAAACTCAAGTCAAGCTTTATGGTAGTGTTCGCGCAGATGCAACCTATGACTTTAAAGGTTCAAATGGCAGTATTTCAAATGGTGCCAATTATCCACTGAATAAAGATGATCCAAAACAAGACTCACTAAATGTATCTGCAGCAACTTCACGAATTGGCTTAGATATTACTCGTCCAACTCAATATGGAGATTTAACAGGTAAAATTGAAGCCGATTTCATGGGTGGCAATGGAGATAATGGCAATGGTACTTTCCGTGTTCGTCATGCCTATATGTCTTTAGGAAAATGGTTAGCTGGTCAAACGACATCACCTTTTGTAAACACAGATACATCACCAGAAACAGTAGATTTTAATGGCGCTATCGGTACAGGTACTACACGTACAGTACAGGTCCGTTACACCCAACCAATTAATGCACAACAGAAAATATTAGTTGCCTTAGAGGGTGGCGATGTTGAAAAAGCTGGTAATGCTGCCGGTGGAAGCCGTTTTCCTGCTTTAACAGCACGATATGATTTCAAAACTACGGATAACAAAGGCCTATTACAGTTACATGGTCTTGCCCATGAAAACCGTGTGGCTCCAAAAGATAGTACTTCTGAAGAGAAATTTGGCTGGGGTGTAGGCGTTGGTGGTAAATATGATTTAACGCCTCAAGATAGCGTGGTTGCTAATTACTATCATGTTAAAGGCGATGGCCGTTATTTACTTTATAGCAATTCGGCTTATAACTATGACACAGCAACACAAGATATTAATTTAGGAGAATTTGATAGCGCAGTAATTGGATATCAACGTAAATGGAGCCCTATTCTGCGTTCTACTTTTGCTGTAGGTGGTATTCAATACAAAGATGATAATGTCTATGCAAATAGCAATTTAACCAATACTAGCTATAACAAAGAAATTTATAACGCTTTAGTCAATTTAATCTGGAACCCAACTAAAAATATTGATTTAGGAGCCGAATATACTTACGGTCAACGTGAAACTTTTGCAGGTGACAAGGGTGATTATTCACGTATCAACCTGCTAGCAAAGTATAGCTTCTAAAAATTAGATATAAAAAAAGAGCCTTTAATGGCTCTTTTTTTATTAGGGTTATTAGTGCATCGCCTGAATTTTTTCTAAGAAAAGTTTAGCACGCTCATGACGAGCTTCTAAATTATCAAAGAATTCATGGGTTGGGCAGTCTTCTAAAATTTTACCTTCATCCATAAAAATTAAACGGTTAGATACTCTTTTAGCAAAGCCCATTTCATGAGTAACACACATCATGGTCATGCCTTCATGTGCGAGCTGCACCATAACTTCAAGAACCTCACCGACCATTTCAGGATCAAGTGCAGAAGTTGGTTCATCAAACAACATACAGATTGGGTCCATAGACAAGCCACGTGCAATCGCTACACGTTGCTGCTGACCACCCGATAACTGCCCTGGAAATTTATCTTTATGAGCAAGTAAGCCTACACGCTCTAAATATTTCAAACCTTTTGCACGAGCATCTGCAACTGAACGCTTTAACACTTTAACTTGAGCAATGGTTAAATTTTCCAAAACAGTCATGTGCGGAAAAAGTTCAAAGTGTTGAAAGACCATTCCCACTCGTGAACGGAATTTAGCAAGATCTGTTTTTGGATCTTTAAGTGAAATTCCATCAACAATAATGTCACCTTGTTGAAATGGTTCCAAAGCATTTACTGTTTTGATGAGTGTTGATTTTCCCGAACCAGATGGTCCGCAAACAACAACGACATCACCTTTTTCAATACTCGTCGTGCAATCTGTTAAAACTTGAAAATCACCATACCATTTAGAGATATGTTGGATGTCTATCATTGGCATTTAAAATCTCCAATTAGCGAATGATGGCAATTTTTTGCTGTAAGCGTTTGACTAAATGCGACAGCACAAACGAACTACAGAAATACACTACAGCGACGATTAAATAGAATGTTGCTTTTGTTTCAGGTCCATAAGTATTAGCCAATGTATCTGCACGGCCTAAAAAGTCTGGTGCACTAATCACATAAACTAAAGAGATGTCCTGAAATAGAATGATTGTTTGAGTTAACAATACTGGGAGCATATTACGGAAGGCTTGAGGTAATACCACGTAGCGCATTGATTGACCGTAGGTAAAACCTAGCGCATAGCCTGCATGTACCTGACCTTTTGAAATAGACTGAATTCCAGAACGTACAATTTCCGAGAAAAAAGCTGCTTCAAAAATGGCAAAAGTTACAACACTCGAAAACAACGGTCCCCAATAAGTATCAGATTGAAACTCAAATACTTTCGGCAACAAAAAATAGAAGATAAAGATCACCTGAATCAGTGGAATACCACGAAACAGATCAACATAAAATTTTGCAAAATTACTTGCGATGGCATTACTAGATAAACGCATCATTGCCAATGGGGTTCCAATTAGGATACCGCCCATCATTGCTAATACCGTTACGGTAAGCGTAAAAATGAAACCTTCTTTGAGTGCCGCGATCACATCAGGGTTTTGTAATAAAGAAAAATCCATGATTACTTCCCTCCTGAACCTAAGCCAGGTACAGCCATTCGTTTCTCAATCCATGCCATCACAAACTTAATGCTATAAGTGATAATCAAATAAACAGGCGTAGAGAGAATAAGAATGATAATGTCCTGAGAAGTTTCTTCACGCATGGTTTTCGTGTAAGCAAAGAAATTCAACACACTCAACGCATATAAAACAGCTGAGTTTTTAAAAACGTTCATTGCTTCAGATGTAATCGTTGGCCATACGGTACGATATGCAACCGGTAAAATGACATAACGATAGCTTTGTGCAGTAGTAAAACCCATAGCGGAAGCTGCGAACTTCTGTCCACGAGAAACGGTATTAATTCCGGCACGTATGTGCTCAGATACACGTGCAGCCGTGTAGAGACCTAATGCAAAAACACCAATAACCGCCGGTTGCTGATTTAAAATATTTTTCCACCAACCACCAGCAACTACATCCCCACTACCTGCACTTAAGCTATCCGGTAAAAACTCGGGAAAAACAAAAGCCCAGAAGAATAGTTGCACAATAAGTGGAATATTACGGAAAATTTCAACGTAACAATTGCCGATAAATGCGAGAGGTTTGTTGGGTAATGTACGAATTACCCCTAGGAGAGAACCTAATAAAAATGCGATAAGAAAGGCTATAATAGCTGTCCAAACCATAGTGAACACGCCTGAACCTAACATTTGTAACCATGTGGGTGCCTCAGCATAAGCATTGTAGCTTGAGCTACCAATAGCTTTACAAACTGATTCTGCCCATGCGGCTTTATCGACACCATATTCATTAGACTCCGCACAGAATATAGTCCAGTTTAGCGAGCCGACTGACATGTTTGCCCCTTAAATTAATATCTTTAGAAAATAGACCACTTGTGCAAATGAATCTTTACACTTACACAAGTAAATTTAGGACAAAAAGATCCAGTTAGATTCCTGCATCTGTTGGGTTAGCTTTTAATTTCTTATAAGATGAACTTTGTTGCATGTTCAAATTTGTGTTTTTTGGTGGAATTGGAGATAAGAACCACTTCTTATATAAAGTGTCCATTTTACCAGTTTTCCACAAGTTATTTACAGTACGGTCTGCAATCGCTTTAAATTTTGGATCATCTTTAGCAAGCATAATTCCATAAGGTTCAGATGAAAGTACCGGACCTACAATTGCGAAAGCTTTAGGTGTAGAAGACTTCGCAATCAAGCCTGCTAAAATATTATCATCCATTACAAATGCAGCAGCACGGCCAGATGCCATCATGGCAAAAGAGTCAGCATGATCTTTACCATAAATATTTTGAACATTAACTGCCTGACCTTTTTCATTCATCTTGATGTATTTGTCAGATGTAGTGCCTTGAGTAGTAACAACTGCTTTACCATTTAAGTCCGCCAAACTCTTAATGCCAGAGTTTGCTTTAACAGCCATGCGCACTTCTGTTGCATAGTAGTTAGTTGAGAAACCAACTTGTTGCTGACGTTGTTTAGAGTTTGTAGTGGTACCACATTCCATATCGATATTGCCTGCCAAAAGCTCAGGAATACGTGTTGATGAAGTTACTGCCTTGTACTCAACTTTTAAGCCAGGCATTTTCAATTCTTTTTTAATGTCATTTGCAAACTGGTTACAGATATCGACTGCATAACCTACTGGTTTACCTGCAACAACATATGAAATTGGATCTGAGGATTCTCGATGACCAATTACGATTTTTCCGGTACTTTTAATTTTAGCTAATGTATCTGCTGCTTGAATTTGAGAAGTAGCGCCAACCGTACAAAGCATAACTGTTGAAATAATGAGAGAGGTTGCAGAACGTTTCATAAGAACTCCTTGATGATCATTCTCTCTATTTATCTATAGAATCATTCATATAGAGCAATAGAGTGATTTTTTATTAAATTGCAATTATCGAGCCAACTTTTCCAAGTCGGACCCATCCATTTGCTTCACTTATTCTATTCAATCTGTTTTGCAGAATTAATACCTTTAAAACTGCTCACATGTTTCTACTTTAATCTATGTTTTAATCTTCTGTCTATTATTAAGCTCATCTATTTACACTTAAATGTGGCAATTATTGATTACATTGTAAACACATGCACAATAAAGTGGCTTAACTTTGGCTAAAAATAGTATTTATAAAAATGGTATTTTCCAAAAAATCATAAAAATTAAAGTTATTAGTCATTTAGATAAAATGGAATTTATATTGTAAAAAGTAATTTTGGCATCAAAATAATATAAACAAATGGCTTAATAAAAATCATTTAGAAAATTGATAGTAATATCTACATTAATAAAATAACTAGCAAAGATAAAAATAAGCCCCGATTTTCTCAGGGCATTTTATAATTTTAAATTCCGCGCCAATCTACTCGCGCATTACGCTCAGTTTGATATATTCTTAAAACATACTGACCTAGAGGTAAATCGAGTAAATTTTGTTGATAGTTATTCCATTCTTCCGAAACACCTTCAGCCTCTTCCCGCTCCCACGGCGTACCCTTTATTTCTAATAAAGGAGCAAGCATAGAACATACAGAAATATCAGCAAGACTTAAGCGATCGCCTACCATATAACGTGCCTGATTTTCGATTAAGCAGTTATTTAGTTCATTTATGAGTTCATCCATACGTTCTTTTGACTGGTTGACCAGCTCTTCTTCAAGTTTATAGTTCTTCTTTACCAGTGTTTTGAGGAATGGCTTCGATATTTTTTCAAACTGACGTAAATAGCCTTGTTCACCCATCATAATTTCTAAAGCATGGTCTCCTTGCGCCAACGTGTGAGCTAGAGCCCAACGACGGACATGAATACCCAGCTCATCAGCCAAGTTATCTATTTTTAATGTTTGCTGCCTTAATTGTTCATCACGACGTAACAGTGAATGCTCCGGATAAGTATCATCCAGATAAAGTGCAATTTTAGTCGATTCAGCAATCCATTGATGGTCATCTTTCAAAATAGGCAGTAAATTTTGGCCTGTTTTGAGTTGTGCAAAAGCACGATGAAAGCCTGGAATTAAGTTATGAGCCACATAATCAAGTTCTTTATGGTCTAACAACCAGCGAGCTTTTTCACAATAATGGGACAAAGGAAACTGATACAAAA
The DNA here is from genome assembly GCF_031798995.1 of Acinetobacter sp. V104_13. NCBI lineage: Bacteria > Pseudomonadati > Pseudomonadota > Gammaproteobacteria > Moraxellales > Moraxellaceae > Acinetobacter > Acinetobacter sp. V104_13. The sequence continues at coordinate 375,375 of NZ_JAVQNP010000027.1, forward strand.
CCCGCATAAAATCTCCACGTTTATTTTTATTTGACTATTTGTACAAAAATGGTCGTCGGTAAGTAGATACTTTAGAAGCTATTTTTAGTTAAAACAATGGATATTGTGCTCATTTTTCACTGACACTTAAGTCTATTTTTTTATATCTTTTTTTACCGTACTTATTGCTCTTTTTCATATTAAAACCAATTCTATTATTATTTTTCCGCATAACAATTCTAAGATATTGTTTTTTATAATCTTTCAATATCTCTATTTTTTCATTAAAAAGCAAAAAAAATGCTTTGCACTTTATTTCATAAGCTGAGCATAAGTCCTCGTTTAGTGGAAAAATATTTCTTTTGTAAGGTAATGACAGCAATACAAGGTGTCATTATGTCTAATTCTCTATCTAAAACGACAGCATACGTCCAAATCATTCAAAATGATCAACAAGCCATTAATGCTGCTTATCAAGTGGCTGATTATACTTTAGAGGGTCGTAATGCACGTGATCAACAACGCTTATTACCGCATGAGCAAATCGAAAGCTTTAGCCAAAAAGGCCTAGGTGGTATTCGCATTGCGAAAAAATACGGCGGTGCTTTTGTTTCGAATAAAACTTTGGCTCAAGTTTTCCGTATTTTGAGTAAAGGTGATGCGAATGTTGGTCAGATTCCACAAAATCAGATTAGTCTGTTAAACCTGATTGAAATCATGGGTACAGAACAACAAAAACAATTTATCTTTTCAGAAATATTAGCAGGTAAACGTCTTGCCAACGGTGGGCCAGAACGTAATACCCATGATTCAAAAACCTTAAAAACCACTCTTACTGTTGAGAACGGCAAATATATTTTAAACGGCGAAAAGTTTTATTCTACAGGTACGAGCTTTGCGCATTGGCTCGCAATTAAAGCAATTCATCCCGAAGGCCATGTGGTTTTAGTCATTGTTAACCGAGACGCTCAAGGTATTGAAGTCATTAATGACTGGAATGGGTTTGGTCAGCGTACTACAGCGAGCGGTACAGTTAAATTAAATCAAGTTGAAGTTAATCCTGAACTTATTTTTGATGAGCGATTATTGACCCAAACCCCAACCTATCGGGGTGCCTATTCGCAGTTATTACAAGTAGCAATTGATGTCGGCATCGCTGAAGCTGCTTTTGAAGATACTTTATCAACCATACACAAAGCACGTCCAATTATTGATGCAAATGTTGAAAAAGCTAGCTTTGAACATTACACCCTGCAAGAGGTAGGTAAGTTAAATATTTTGCTAGATGCTGCAATTTTATTATTAGATGAAGCTGCTGAATATTTAGATGAACTTGACCAACTTCAAACTGTGACTGATGAGCAAGTAGCTAAAGCTTCAATTTTGGTTGCTGAAGCGAAAGTCTATGCCAATGATGCTGCTCTACAAATCTCTGAAAAATTATTAGAACTAGGCGGTAGTCGTTCAAGCTTAAGCCAACACAATTTAGATCAACATTGGCGAAATGCCCGTGTACATACCTTACACGACCCTGTTCGCTGGAAATTACATGCCATTGGCAATTATTACCTTAATGGTCATTTCCCTGCCCGCCATGCTTGGATTTAAGGAGAAATTGTCATGACTTCATATCAATCAGTTCAAACCAAACAAACATCGGCATCTGGTCAAGCGCACATTATTCAAAATGATGCTGAAGCATTAGAAGTTGCCAAAGAGTTTGCTGAGCAATTTAAAAAAACCGCAGTTGAGCGAGACGCTAAACGAATTTTACCGTATACCGAAATCGATGCTTTGAGCCAATCTGGTCTTTGGGCAATTACAGTGCCAAAGCAATATGGCGGTGCCGAAGTTTCAAGCCATACAGTTGCTAAAGTGATTGCGATTTTAAGCGGTGCCGATGGTTCAATCGGACAAATTCCCCAAAACCATTTCTATGCCTTGGAAGTGTTACGCAATACAGGCACAGAAGCTCAAAAACAACGGTTATACAGCGAAGTTTTAAATGGCACTCGTTTTGGGAATGCACTTGCCGAGTTTAAAACTAAAACTTCAACTCACAAACAAACCAATATCCGTCCTCACGAAAATGGATATCTCATTCAGGGTGAAAAGTTTTACTGCACAGGAAGTTTATTTGCTCACCGTATTCCAACCTTAGTTTTAGACGATGCGGGTCGAGAGTATCTAGCCTTTGTAAAAAGTGGTTCACAAGGATTAAAACTTGTTGATGACTGGTCTGGCTTTGGACAGAAAACTACAGGCAGCGGTACAGTTAAATTTGATCAGGTTTTTGTCGATGCAGATGATGTTATTCCTTTTGATACTGCATTTTTACAACCAACCTTAGTGGGTCCTTTTGCGCAAATTATGCATGCATCGATTGAGGTCGGTATTGCACGTGCAGCCTTTGAAGAAAGCTTGCAAAGAGTACATCAAGCTCGTCCATGGATTGACTCACAAGTAGAAACAGCCAACCAAGATCCTTTAACGATTTATGAACTAGGACGCATTGCCGTAGATGTACGAGCAAGTGAAGTGTTATTAAAACAAGCTGCGCAATCAATCGATGCCGCAAAAATTGAGACCACACCTGAAACTATTGCTAAAGCTTCAATTGATGTGGCTAAAGTACGTGCTCATAGTAGCGATATCGCCCTAAAAGCATCGTCTAAGCTGATTGAACTTGCTGGTAGCCGTGGTAGTCAATCACAAGATGGCCTAGACCGTTTCTGGCGTAATGCGCGGGTACATACGTTGCATGATGCCGCACGATGGAAATATTACTTTATTGGGAACTACGTTCTTAACGGTGTTCTACCACCTCGCCGGGGGACATTGTAATGGCAGATTTTAAAGCGAAAGAGATTTTATTAAACGCCTTTGATATGAACTGTGTTGGACATATCAATCATGGCTTATGGACACATCCACGTGATGAATCACACCGCTTTAATGAACTGAACTATTGGACAGAACAAGCTAAGACCTTAGAAAGTGGTTTATTTGATGGTTTATTTATTGCGGACATTACAGGTGTGTATGACGTCTATCAAAATGGTATTGATCTCACTTTAAAAGAGTCCATTCAACTTCCAAGCCATGACCCATCTACACTTATTTCAGCTATGGCAGCAGTTACTCAAAACTTAAGTTTTGGTGTCACTGTGAATTTGAGCTATGAACATCCATATCAATTTGCACGCCGCTTTGCGAGTCTCGACCATTTAACTCAAGGTCGTATTGGCTGGAATATCGTGACAGGTTATCTAGATAGTGCGGAACGCTTAATTGGTCAAAAAGGTTTAAAAGACCACGATGCTCGCTATGAACAAGCTGAAGAATTTTTAGAGCTTTGCTATAAATATTGGGAAGGTTCATGGGAAAACGACGCCGTTAAAAAAGATAAAGTACAGCGTGTTTTTACAGATCCATCTAAAGTTCACACCATTCACCACCACGGAAAATATTACCAAAGTGAAGGTATATTTCAGGTGTCTCCTTCTGTGCAACGCACTCCAACACTGTTTCAAGCAGGTGCTTCACCCAAAGGTATGCAGTTTGCGACTCGTCATGCTGAGTGTGTATTTATTGGCGGCGACAAACCCGAAAAAATACGCGAACAAGTGAAAAAGATTCGTGCTCTTGCAGAACAGCAAGGCCGTTCAGCGGATGATATTAAAGTCTTTGTCGGTATAACCGTTGTTGTTGCCGAAACACATGATCTAGCCGTACAGAAACTGAATGAATATCGTCAATATGCAAGTCCTGAAGCAGGCTTAGCACATTATGCGAGTTCAACTGGTATCGACTTAAGTAAATTTGCCGACGATGAAGCGATTCCTTACCAAAAAAGTAACAGTATTGTTTCGATTACCGAAAAATTTAAAGAGCAACAAATCACGAAAAATGACTTAAAAGCTCAGCATATTTTAGGTGGTCGTTACCCACTCATTGTGGGTAGTGGCGAAGAAGTTGCTGAATACTTAATTCATCTTTTAGATGAAACAGATATTGATGGCTTTAATTTGACACGTACAGTTGCACCAGAGTCTCACCACGACTTTATTCGCTTGGTTATTCCTGAGCTACAACAGCGTGGTCGCTATAAAACTGCATATAAAACGGGTTCACTGCGGAACAAAATTTTTAATCGGGGTGATCAATTACCAAAACAACACCCTGTTCAAGCGTTCCGATGTAGTCCCTATAACAACAGCAAAAACCTAACAACAATTGAAGAAATAACCGCTTAAATTTGGAGATAGACATGGCTCAAACAGCCTCAAAAAAATGGCTAGGCGTAGGCTTAGTCGTTGTAGTCCTTGTTGTTGCTTTATTCTTTTGGAATAAACATCGCCAAAGTGGCTCAAATGAACTTGTGATTGGTATTAGCCCACCATTTGCAAAAACTTTACAAGCTGCTGCCGATGAAGCAAAGAAACAGGGTTTAAATGTAAAACTGGTCGAATTTTCTGACTGGAATACACCAAACATTACTTTAAATCACGGGGATATTGATGCGAACTTTTTCCAGCACCAACCTTTCTTAGACAATGCAATTAAAGAAACCGGCTTTAAGTTAAAGGCATTTGCAGTGGGTGCAGCATCACATGTGGGACTTTATTCAAAGAAATATAAAAGCCTTGATGAATTGCCACAAAACGCACGTGTAGTCATTCCAAATGATCCAGTCAATCAAGGTCGTGCCCTGCTACTTTTACAGCAAGCTAAATTAATAACGCTTAAAGATTCAAATAATCATTTATCTGCACTAAAAGATGTAGTTTCAAATCCTAAAAATTTGCAATTCGTAGAAGTTGAAGGGCCACAGACTGCTCGTGCAATTGATGATGTTGACTTGGCTTTTGGTTATCCGCATTACCTACGTTTAGCAAAAACAGCTGACCCAGAAAGTGCACTTTTACTTGATGACAATACCAATAAACGTTATGCAATCTTGTTTGTAGTGCGTGATGACTATCAAGATAAGGGCGACAAATTAAAGAAATTTGTTGAGATCTATCAAAACTCGCCAAAAGTTAAAGCTGTGTTAGATGCTGAGATTGGGCCAACACTTTGGTTCCCTGGTTGGAAGTAATAACGGAAAAATTATGGCGATTCAGTTTAAACAACATAAGCCTTGGTTACTCGGAATTACGATTTTAATCGTAGTTCTTGGCCTCGTCGGTTACCGTTATATTAAAAATAAACAAGCCAATGATGTTTTAACGATTGGCATTAGCCCACCTTATGCTGAGCTATTACAAAGCGTAGCCAATGAAGTAGAAAAGCAAGGCGTTCATGTCAAACTCGTTGAATTTTCTGATTGGCGAGCACCAAATGTTGCCGTACAAAACGGCGATATTGATGCAAACTTTTTCCAGCAAAGCGTATTTCTACGTAATGCTGTTAAAGAAACGGGTTATGACTTACATGCATTTGGTGTGGGTTCAGGAAGTCATGTGGGTTTATATTCAAAAAAATATAAATCACTTAAAGACTTATCTTCAAATGCACGTGTTGCTATTCCAAACGATCCGGTCAATTTAGCCCGTGCTTTAATTTTATTGCACCGTGCAGGTTTAATTCAGCTTAAAGACATTAATAATGAACTTTCAACCACTCAAGACATTATTGCTAATCCTAAACAGCTAAGCTTTGTTGAAGTTGAAGGCCCTCAAACCGCACATGCATATAACGATGTCGATTTAATTTTCGGCTTCCCTCACTACTTAAAAATGGCAAAGGTAACCGACCCACATAGCGCATTATTTTTAGATCCAATCGATAAAAAATATGCAATTTTGTTTGTGACCCGTCGCGATTACCAAGATAAAAACCAAAAACTTGCAACCTTTGTTAAAGCATTCCAGAACTCAAAACAAGCACGAGATATTCTGGATAAAGACTTTGGCCAAGGTATGTGGTTTCAAGGCTGGAAATAAGGAGAATGACAATGGTGAGTTTTGGATCACAAGTTGATTTTTCTCTACCTCATATCAAAATTCGTGGTTTGAATAAATTTTACCAATCGCAAGGTCAAAAACTGCATGCTTTAAAAGAGATTAACCTTGATATTCCTCAAGGTAAGATTTTAGGCATTATTGGTAAAAGTGGTGCGGGAAAATCTTCCCTACTCCGCACTTTAAATGGCTTAGAACAAGTAAATACAGGCAGTATTCATATTCATCAACAAAACATTGCTGAATTGAGCCATTCCGAGCTTATTCAAACTCGCCAACGTATTGGAATGATTTTCCAACACTTCAATTTGATGTCTGCAAAAACGGTCTGGGAAAATGTGGCATTGCCTTTAAAAGTTTCCAATTACAACAAAGCAGATATCGACCAACGTGTAAATGAAGTTCTGGCACTCGTAGGTCTTGCAGATAAGTCTGGCTACTACCCATCGCAACTTTCAGGCGGACAAAAGCAACGTGTCGGTATTGCACGTGCACTTGTTCACCACCCAGAAATTTTACTTTGTGATGAAGCCACCTCGGCACTTGACCCTGAAAGTACCGCCACTATTTTGGCTTTACTTAAAAAGATTAATCAGGAACTGGGTCTAACGATTGTACTCATCACTCATGAAATGCAGGTCATTCGAGAAATTTGTGATCAAGTGGTGGTGATTGATCAAGGTGAGATAGTAGAGGCTGGACAAGTCTGGTCTGTATTTTCACGACCAGAACAACAAATTACTCAAGAATTGTTAAACCTTGAGCAAATTACCCTGCCTTTTAAAATCAGTCCTCTACCCGATGAAGATTCGACTCATATTATTGTAAAACTGAAATATGAGGCTGAAGCACATCAGGTTCCTGATATTCAAGAATTACTTGCCAAATTTAAAGCGCCCATCAATTTATATCAAAGTCAGGTCGATACCATTCAAGGGCATATTATTGGTTCACTTTTAGTCGGTATTCCTAACGTAGAAATTGATATTTCATCTATACGACAAGATGCATTAACTGAAATTGCACAATTTGAGGTACTTGGCTATGCACGACCAGCTCATTGATTTATTAATTACTGGAACTGTAGATACCTTACTCATGGTAGGTGCATCTGCATTTATTGCTTTTTTAATTGGCTTACCGATTGCTGTTGTTTTAGTCAGTACTTCTGAGCACGGCATTCATCCGTCACAAAAGATTAATCAAGCTTTGGGTTGGGTCATCAACATTACTCGCTCTGTACCCTTTCTTATTTTAATGGTTGCACTTATTCCGCTTACTCGCTGGATTGTCGGGACAAGTTATGGGGTTTGGGCAGCCGTTGTTCCATTGACGATTGCGGCAATTCCCTTCTTTGCGCGTATTGCAGAAGTCAGCTTACGCGAAGTCGATCAAGGCTTAATTGAAGCAGCACAAGCCATGGGTTGTAACCGTAAACAAATTATCTGGCATGTACTTTTACCAGAGGCTTTGCCGGGTATTGTGGCGGGTTTTACCGTGACTATTGTGACTATGATTAACTCCTCTGCGATTGCTGGTGCTATTGGTGCAGGTGGTCTAGGAGACATTGCTTATCGTTATGGCTATCAACGTTTTGATATGCAAATTATGTTGGCTGTAATTTTAGTGCTCATTGTTTTAGTCATGTTGGTACAAGCGACTGGCGATGCATTAGCCCAGCAACTTGATAAACGTAAAGTTTAAACGCAATACAACCCTGCTCTAGCCATGACTTTGTCATGGCTTTCATGTAAAATCAGCGACAATTTTTAATTTACACATTTGTGAGTGGTTTTCATGGGTTTTAATTGCGGTATTGTTGGTCTGCCAAACGTAGGGAAATCTACCCTTTTCAATGCATTAACGAAAGCAGCGATTGCAGCGGAAAACTTCCCTTTCTGTACCATTGAACCAAACACAGGTATTGTTCCTGTACCAGATCCACGTTTAGACAAACTTGCTGCGATTGTTAAACCACAGCGTATTTTGCCAACTACAATGGAATTTGTGGACATTGCAGGTCTTGTTGCTGGTGCATCAAAAGGTGAAGGCTTAGGTAACCAATTCCTTGCTAACATCCGTGAAACTGATGCAATCGCTCATGTTGTACGTTGTTTCGAAGACGAAAACGTGATTCACGTAAATGGTAAAATTGATCCATTAGACGACATCGCAACTATTAATACTGAACTTGCGCTTGCCGATCTTGAAACTGTTGCTAAAGCAATTTTACGTTTAACTAAAGTTGCTAAAGGTGGTGACAAAGAAGCTGTAGCAACTAAAGCAGTTTTAGAAAAAATCCAACCGTTACTTGACGAAGGTAAACCAGCGCGTGCAGCTGATTTGTCTGATGACGAACGCAAATTAGTTCGTGGTTTTGGTTTAATGACTTTAAAACCAACCATGTATATTGCAAACGTTGCAGAAGACGGTTTTGAAAACAACCCACACTTAGAAGCTGTTAAAAAACTTGCTGCTGAGGAAAATGCGATTGTTGTTCCTCTTTGCAACCAAATCGAAGCTGAAATTTCATTATTAGAAGATGAAGACCGTGCTGAGTTCCTAGAAGCAATGGGCATGGAAGAACCAGGTTTAAATGTGGTTATTCGTGCAGGTTATGCGCTTTTAGGTTTACAGACTTATTTCACTGCTGGTGTACAAGAAGTTCGTGCATGGACAGTAAAAGTTGGCGCAACCGCTCCTCAAGCCGCTGGTGTGATTCATACCGACTTCGAAAAAGGCTTCATCCGTGCTGAAGTTGTTGCATATGATGACTTCGTACAATACAACGGTGAAAACGGCGCTAAAGAAGCTGGTAAATGGCGTTTAGAAGGTAAAACTTACGTTGTTCAAGACGGCGATGTAATGCACTTCCGTTTTAACGTTTAAGTTAAAGCTAAAAAAGCCCCAATATGTTGGGGCTTTTTTACATTTAATGACTTAAATCCATCGCCTCTCGTTTACTGCGCGCCTCTTGTAAAATACGTGCATGCAAAGGCTTTCTAAAACCTAGCATAAATATAAATTCTGCCAATACAAATAACGGCCCTATCGCAAGTCCAATCACATCATCAACAAAAGCCGGTTTTTTCTTTTCAAAATAATGTCCCACAAACTGAAAGACCCAACCGACAACAAAGAAGCCAATACTTGCTGCTAACCATTCTCCTAAAGACAATTGAGCAATTTGGCTCGCTAGTGGATACACAGCAAACAAGATAATGAGCATGAGTAAACCAAAAATTTTATCTAGCAATAAATAATAAATCGTACTAGCTACAATCAGCACTATGGCTAAAGTAAGCTTAAAACTACCAATATCGACTCCAGCTCTTGCGGTTAAACACAAAATTGAAAACACGATGAGCGGAATACCGATAAAATGCGTCAAAATATTTTTATGATTTAAGTGGTAAGCCGCATATTTGCTAAGCTCTTGCTCCAGATTTGACATGAGTTATTCCCTATTCACTTACATATAGTCATACTGTACATATAAGGAAAACGTAAAGTTGTCAGCTATTTGACAAAGTAATGAATTTTTTCATGGATGACCGAATTTTGGACCTAATTTATATTAACCGACTAAAAGAAAACACATGGTTTAGTGTGCTTCCGGAAACATTCCAAAATTTTATTTTAGAACATGGCAAGCAAATCACCTTTGAGAAAAATAGCTATGTTTTCCATGCTCAAGATCTATTTGATGGTATTTATACCGTACTTGAAGGCTCAATTAGCTTGGGTTATGTCGATGTAAATGGTAATGAAGCACTTTCTGCTATTGCTGAGCCGATTATGTGGTTTGGTGAAATATCATTGATTGATCATGAACCGCGCTCACACGATGCGATTGCCTTGAAAAAAAGCACAGTTCTACATATTCCTGCAAAACCATTAAATGATCTACTCAAGGACAATCCATATTATTGGTATTTTTTCGCACGTTTAACCAGTCAAAAACTTAGATACGTTTTCTTAGAACAGATTGCGATACAAACACGCAGTATTTCTCAACGGCTTGCTCAGCGTCTTCTATTCATTTTAGAAGGATATGGGAATCATATTCTTATTCAAGATCGTCAAATTCATATTTCTCAAGAACAGTTGGCAAATATGCTGACCACATCTAGACAGACGATCAATCATGAGCTGAGCCTGCTCGAAAAACAGAAAATCATCAAAATTGCTTTTAGAAAAATTGAGATTCTAGATATTGAGAAATTGAAAATAGTTGCTCAAGCACAATGCTAATTTTTTAAAAGCGGCTAAATAATAAAAACTTAAAATTAAATTAAAAAATTAGATAACACTGCAAATCAAAACATTGTTCAAACTCTATTTCCACAAAATAAATGTGTTAAAGCAGATATTTTCACCCTACACTCAAGCTGAGCAATAATACTCAACAAGGCACTGATTAACATGAAAAAATTATCAACAATTCTTACAGCAGGCGTATTGGCTATGTTAAGTGTTTCGGCATTTGCATGTCCAAAAGGGACTCAACTACAAGGCGGTACAGGACCAAATCACAAAGGTGGAAAATGTGTAGCGGTACATGGAAAAGCTACCGCTCAAAAAGCCAAGAAAGAGGTAACTAAAACTAAACAGGATGTTAAAAAAGACTTAAGCACTCAAAAACATAATGCAATGACCAGCGCGACTCATTCTCAACATGAATCACAGCAAATGACTCATCAAATGAAACAAGATGCTGTGAAGACTGCAAACACCGCTAAAGCTGCCACAAAACCGTAATTCACATTCATTATCGTTTAAAAGCAAAAAAAGCGAGATTGGTCATCTCGCTTTTTTTAGATTCATTAGTTTTATTTTGGCGACGTATTTCCAAGATTTGGTGTATCGATCGCATCCTTACATTGCGCTTTATCTCGCTCATAGTCCGCTTGTTTTTGGGCAACTGAACTATTGTTTTCTAGCGTTTCGCGTGCCCATATATCTAAACTTGTCAGAGCCTTACGACAGAGTGCATATTTCCCTTCTGTCACCGAATCCGTCATTTTTACATTAATGCGCCAGTCTGTACTCAGTTGACGTAAAGGTTTACGAACTTTGTCATCAATTTGGCTGAGTTGTTTTTCATAAACTAAATGCTCAACCGTGTTAATCAATGTCCATGCTTTTTGAGCATAAACAGTTGCATCATTGGTTAGTTTCGGTGCTGGCTTAATTTCTACTTTTTTTTCTGCACCTTGATTACCATTATCACAGCCCTGTAATGTAAAAATACCTGCACTCATCATGGCGATATAAACTAAACGAATCTTTGCCTTGAACATATCAAACTGCCGATTAAACATTTCGGCACTATGCTATTAAATTCGGCTACAATACTCAATCTTTCAAGTATTTTTATCATTTGGTTTATTGCCAAGGTGTATTGTGTCCGAACAACAATTGATGCCTGCCCAAACAGCAACTTTTTGGCAAGGCGCCAAAGATAGCCAAGCTATCGTACTCACTTATTTACCCGTTTCTTTTGCCTTTGGCGTTTCTGCATCTCAGTTTGGTTTTACACCATGGGAAGCCTTTTTTCTATCTTGTTCAATGTACGCAGGCGCTAGCCAATTCTTGGTTGTCGCGCTTTTGGCTAGCGGTTCATCCATTTGGCTAACAGCATTAACAGTCATTGCACTAGATATTCGCCATGTCCTTTATGGACCTGCTCTATACAACCTGATTCCAAACAAATTAAATCTTAAGAAAACCGCAGTATGGGCTTGGGGCTTAACCGATGAAGTTTTTGCCAGTGGAATGATCCAACTTTCACAGCGCAAACAACAATGGTCCGAGTCTTGGATGCTTGGCTTAAGCCTATTTAGTTGGATGGCTTGGGCAAGTGGCTCTTTATTAGGTGGATTATTTGCCGATCAAGTTGCTCATTTACCAAAGTTTTTAAAAGCAGCTTTAGACTTCTTGTTACCTGCTTTATTTTTAAGTTTTTTATTAGCAGCGTTTGAAAGAAAGCATAGCCTTGTTGTTGCTGTATCTTTAGTAGTTTCAGCTCTGGCGTGTTATTGGATTAACTTATCAGCCGCTATTTTTATAGGTATTTTTTCAGGAATTTTAGCTGGTCTATTTAAACATTATGTGCTGAAACAGCATGATGAGGTTGAGGCTTAATATGAACCTAGAAATTATTCTGGTCGGCATTATTGTGGGTATAGCCAATTTTGCTTCACGCTTTGGACCTTTTTTCGTAATACAAAAACTACAGGGCAGCCAACAAAGACGCGGCTCAATCTGGATCAAAATTGCCTTAGGGAGTATTGGAATATCTGCAATTAGTGCCATGCTTGTAGTTGCTACCCTTCCACCTCTCCTTGAAACTCCCAATAAGAGTTTCGCAATGCTTATCGGTTTTTTAGTTTTAGCAGGTCTTTATTTTAAATTTAAGAAAATCGTACCAGCAACTTTAACTGCCGCAATTGTTTATGGTCTGATCTATACTTATTTACCTTTATAAATAGATAAACTTATCTTCCTTATATAAAATAAAATCTGGCCAGAGGCGTTTAAGATTGAAACTTCTGGCTTGGAAAATTTAATTTTTTGAATTGATTAAAAAGATAACCTTAGCTACTTATATAGAGATAAAAATGTCACAAGTTAAAATTTATGCAAATGAACAAACCATTATGCAGTATCGAGAATTACTTTCTCATGCAATCCATCAGGCGCTTATTGAAGAATTGAAATATCCTGTTGAGAAAAGATTTCAACGTTTTATTAGCCTTAAACCAGGAAATTTCATTTACCCTTCTGACAGAAGCCAGCATTACATTATTATCGAACTTTCAATGTTTGCAGGCCGCAGTGCAGCCACTAAAAAGCAGCTTATTCAAACCTTATTCCGTAATATTCAAGAGCAATGTAAAATTTCTCCACAAGACATTGAAATTACTATTTTTGAAACACCTAAAGAAAATTGGGGCATCCGTGGTAAAAATGCTGATGAGTTGCTTTTAAACTATCAGGTTAATGTCTAAAAACCACTTTTTTAATTGTCCGACAAAATTACTTTTTTTATGCATGATAAGGCTTAACTCCACCATAAGTTCTGCTATGCTTAAAAAAATAATTTTGTCAGGATGATTCGCATGAGCGTGACACTCGGTACCCCACTTCAATCTTCTGCATTTAAAGTTTTATTGTTAGGTTCAGGAGAGCTTGGCAAAGAAGTTGTAATTTCCTTACAACGCCTTGGTGTAGAAGTACATGCAGCCGACCGTTATGATCACGCACCAGCAATGCAAGTTGCACATTTTTCTTATGTGTTAAACATGGCAGATCCTGCCCAATTAAAACAACTCATCGAGAAAATTAAGCCAAATTTAATTGTTCCAGAAATTGAAGCAATTGCAACAGAAGTTTTACTTGAAATTGAAGCGAGCAAAACAGCAACTGTCATCCCTTCTGCTAAAGCTGTAAACCTCACAATGAACCGTGAAGGCATCCGCCGCCTTGCGGCTGAAGAACTTGGCCTACCTACTTCTGCGTATCGCTTTGCTGATACGCTCGAAAGCTTCCGCGCCGCTTGCGATGACATTGGTTATCCAAACTTTGTAAAACCGGTCATGTCTTCTTCAGGTAAAGGCCAGTCTCGTGTAAAAAGTTTCGATGAAGTTGATGATGCTTGGGAATATGCAATGCAAGGTGGCCGTGTTAATCAAGGTACGGTCATTATTGAATCTCAAATTGATTTTGATTTTGAAATTACATTACTTACCGTTCGCGCTAAAAACCCTGAAACTGGTGAAATCGAAACTCATTACTGTGACCCAATTGGTCACCGCCAAGATGCCGGGGATTATGTAGAAAGCTGGCAACCTCAACCAATGACGGCGGCGGCACTCGAAGAAGCAAAACGTATTGCAAATAAAGTGACAACTGCACTTGGTGGCTGTGGTATTTTTGGTGTAGAACTTTTTATTAAAGGCGACAAGGTTTGGTTTAGTGAAGTCTCACCTCGCCCACACGATACAGGACTCGTAACTCTAGCATCACAATTTCAAAGTGAATTTGAACTGCATGCACGTGCAATTTTAGGTTTACCTGTAAACACTGCACGCCACAGTGTTGCAGCAAGTGCAGTAATTTATGCTGGAGTTGATGCCAGTAATTTAAGTTATGGCAATCTCAATGTAGCTTTAACACACCCAGACACCGATTTACGCCTGTTTGGCAAACCAGAAGGTTTCAAACGTCGTCGTATGGGTGTAGCAACCGCTCGTGCTGAAAATACTGATCTTGCTCGTACTTTAGCGAAAGAAACCGCTGATCAAATAAGCGTTCAAACAAACTCTTAATTTTTACTTATTGGTAGACCCATTTTCATGATCAATATATCGCCATTGTTGAACTATGTCTCAAGTCATCATGATATTAAAGCCATTAATCAGTGGCGAACGGATGTAGAAAAACAGTTGCAAGATTCATATGAAAATGGGCAATCTATTCGTGAAATCATTAAAGCCCGTTCAGATTTAGTAGATGAAGCACTGATCTTTTTATGGAAACATGCTGAACTCGATCAGACAGAACTGGGCCTTTTTGCTGTAGGCGGTTATGGGCGCCGTGAAATGTTGCCCTATTCCGATGTCGATATCATGATCCTATCGGAGCATGAAATTAACGAAGAAAACGAAAAACGTATCTCTACATTTATTTCTTCTTTATGGGACGTTGGAAACTTTAAACCTGGCATTAGTGTTCGCACGATTCAAAGCTGTGTTGAACAGGCCGCTACCGATTTAACCGTTGCAACCACTTTAATTGAGGCGCGGTTAATTACTGGCAATAGTCAGCTTGCGAAATGGCCTCGCCGTATTGTTTCGCAGACATGGACAGATAAAACATTTTATGACGCAAAAATGGCCGAACAAGCCAAGCGTTACCATCAACACAACAATACTGAAAGTAATTTAGAACCCGACATTAAAAATGCACCGGGCGGTATCCGTGACATTAACCAAATTGGCTGGATTGCCAAACGTCACTTTCGCGTAAACCGTATTTATGACTTAGTGCATTTAGGTTTCATTTCAGAGTTTGAATTGGCAGTTTTAGAAGAAGCTGAAAGTTTTCTTTGGGAAATTCGACATCATTTACACCGTTTAGCTAAACGTGATGAAAATCGTTTACTCTTTGACCATCAAAGGGAAATTGCCGCTAAATTTGGATATGTTCGTCAAGAAGGCCAACCTGTAAATTATGGTGTTGAGCAGTTCATGAAACGCTACTACCGTACGGCGCAGCAAGTTTCAACACTCAATGAAATGTTGCTTGCGTATTTTAGCGAGTCAGTGATTACTCCTCGACTGCCCAACTATGAACGCAAAATTGAAGTTGTTAACGATCACTTTAAAATTGTCGATAATAAACTTGCCGTACAACATCACAAAATATTCGCAGAGCATCCAAGCGCGATTTTAGAGTTGTTCTATATTTTAGCCAATCGACCGGATATTGAAGGAATCCGCGCTCGAACTTTACGCTTACTTATTCTTGCTGCGAAACGAATCAACCAAAGTTATCGTGATAATCCAGAGCATCAAGCACTGTTTATGTCGATTATTCGCTCACCATATCGTTTATACGATACCTTGGTTGCGATGAAACGATATGGTGTTTTAGGAAACTATATTCCTGCTTTTGGCCAAATTATGGGCCTTATGCAATATGACCTATTCCATATCTATACGGTCGATGCTCATACATTATTATTGCTGCGTAATTTAAATCGTTTTAGAGAACCTGAATTTGCCAAAGAATTCCCTGTAGTAAGTTCAGTTTTCCAACGTCTTGCTCGTCAAGATATTGTGTTCATTGCTGCTTTATTCCATGACATCGCAAAAGGTCGTGGTGGTGACCACAGCGAACTCGGCGCAGAAGATGCAATTGAGTTTGGCCGTGCACATGGCTTTACAGAGCGTGAATGTAAATTAATTGCATGGCTTATTCAAAACCATTTGCTCATGTCTTTGACCGCTCAGAAAAAAGATATTTCTGATCCTGATGTCGTGAAAGATTTCGCTGAAAAACTGGGTGATATGGAGCATCTTGATTATCTATATACCTTAACGGTTGCCGATATTAACGCGACAAATCCAAAACTATGGAACACATGGCGTGCATCGCTTATGCGTCAGCTTTATACGCACGCTCGTGATGTAATCCGTACAGGTCTAGGTCGTCCTGTTGACTACCAAATGTTAATTGAAGACACCAAGTTTGCAGCAAGTGAATTATTGGTAAATAACTTCGCATTGGCAGATGTTGAAAAAGTATGGCAAGAGCTAGGTGATGAATACTTCATTAAAGAATCGGCGGATGAAATTGCATGGCACACACAAGCAATTTTAAAACATGGTGATAATCCGGAGCCATTAGTCCTCTTGCGTGCTCACCGTAAAGCAGCTCAAGATGCGGTGCAAATCTTTATTTATACACGCGATCAACCTAACCTATTTGCCACCACTGTTGCCGTTTTAGACCGAATGAACCTAGACGTTCAGGACGCAAAAATTATCACGGCCAGTACAGCATTTAGCTTAGATACCTATGTAGTACTGGATCGTTTCGGTACATTGCTTACCGACCCAGAGCGTGAAGAAACCGTTAAAAATGCATTAGTAAAAGCGCTTAGCCAACCAGACCAGTACCCGGGACTCATGCAACGTCGTATTCCACGTCAATTACGTCATTTCGATATTGAAAATACAGTCGATGTAACATTAAATGAAGCCTTACAGCAAAATATGGTCGAAATTTCAACACTCGATCACCCCGGCCTACTTGCGCGCGTGGGTGGTTTATTTATGATGCAAGGTTTAGACATCCATTCAGCCCGAATCGCAACTTTAGGCGAACGTGCCGAAGATATTTTCTTTGTCACTAAAAAAGATGGAAAACCGCTGAATAACGAAGAGGTCAAACTCTTCTCGGAAAAACTGAAAGCTGCATTAGATGAAGCATCTAATCAAATTTGTCAGCACTGAAACTCAACTACTTGGTAACTGTTTAATGAACTCTAGCTTGTCGTTATTACACCCGTATCCATTTGAAAAGTTAAACCAACTTTTTAAGGATACTACTCCTGCTAACCTTCCCTTGATTCCTCTATCAATTGGCGAACCTAAGCATCCAGCACCAGAGTTTGTTAAACAGGCTATTATTGATAACTTTAACCATTTATCAACTTATCCAAACAGCAAAGGCTTACCAGAGCTTCGCCAGAGCATTTCAGATTGGTTAACTAAGCGCTTTAAACTTAACAGCATTAGTGCTGAAAACCACATCTTGCCCGTCTCTGGTACACGTGAAGGCATTTTCTCTTTTGTACAGGCATTAATTAATCGTGAAGATGCACCTTATGTGGTGATGCCGAACCCGTTTTATCAAATTTATGAAGGTGCAGCTTTACTTGCAGGTGCAAAGCCATACTTCATTAATTGCACGGAAGAAAATGGCTATTTAGGTGATTTTGATGCAGTACCCGCAGAAGTTTGGGAAAAGACAGCCCTACTTTTTGTATGTACACCGGGTAACCCAACAGGTACTGTGCTTTCCAAAGAACAATTTAAAAAGCTAATTGCCTTATCTGATCAATATAATTTTGTTATTGCTTCTGATGAATGCTATTCAGAGCTTTGGTTTGACCAAGCACCTACTGGTCTATTAGAAGTTTGTGCTGAGCTTGGCCGTGATGACTACAAAAACTGTATCGTATTTCATTCACTTTCAAAGCGTTCAAACTTGCCGGGTTTGCGCTCAGGTTTTGTAGCGGGTGATGCCGATCTGTTAAAGCCATATTTGCAATACCGCACCTATCACGGCGCTGCAATGCCAGTACAACACCAGCTTGCTTCAATCGCAGCGTGGAACGATGAAAACCATGTTGAAGAAAACCGTAAGCAATATCGTGCAAAGTTTGATTTATTCCAATCTGAGCTAGGTCATCTCCTCCCATTACAAAAACCTGATGCCGGTTTTTATTACTGGTTAAAAGTCGATAATGATGAAACTTTTGCCAAGATGCTAATGGAAAAAGCACACATTAAAGTTTTACCGGGTCGTTATCTATCTCGTGATACCGAACAAGGTAACCCTGGTGCCAATCATGTGCGTATGGCTTTAGTAGCAGATTTGGCACAATGTGAAGAAGTTGTTAAACGTTTAAAAGCGGTTCTTTAAACCCAGCAAAATTGCATAGCCTTCAGTTTTATTTAGAAGGCTATGCGATCTGCTTTAACTATAGGCAACCAATAACACTGCGAAAAAAATGAAAGCCAGACTGGAGCAATAATATATTCCTCTAGCAGAGCGTTTAATCTGTGCTAATACACGCTCTTGACGCAATAAACGAACTAATAATAAATTCCACCCGAAAACCACTCCTGTCATCCATATACTCATTAGTAATTTTTGAAATAAGCTAAATTCCTGTTGAATAAGTAGCATTAAACTACTATAAAACATAATATTTTTAGGATTAAGAAGACTGGATTGCAAACCCAGAGCTAAGCTTTTAACTTTACTCTTATAACTAGACTCTTGTTCAACCAAACTATTTTCAGCAACAGTAATATTTAAGTTTGTTCCTTGAGTGGTTCTAAAACAAAGAAAACTCAAATAAACTAAATACCCAGCCCCCAGCCATTTAAGTACTAAAAGAATCGTTGTGCTTAAATTGCCAAGCACCATAAATCCAAATATACACACCATTAAGATAACAGCATTACCCAAAGTAATTCCCAGAATAACGCCATAGGTATAACGCGCTCCTTTTTGCAAAAGGCTGGTCAAAATAAGAAAAAAATCTGGACCTGGAGATAGTAGTGCTAAAAAGTGAGTAAAGGCGATAACCAAAAAAACTTCCATAACGATTTCATCTTTAAAACTGTATGGAGTAGCTTAAAAATAGAGAAAAATAATTTCTTGTAAATTATTGCGCGGCTGCAAGTTGAAACTGTCGAGGAGTAATTCCCGTATGTGCTTTAAAAGCTTTATGAAAATGGCTTTGATCACTAAAGCCTAAATTGACAGCTAGCTCTGCGAGTGAAATCCCTTGCTTTAATTGAGCTCTGGCTTGATTAATCTTTAAATTAATTTGAAATGCATGTGGAGTTAAACCAACATTGGCCTTGAATAAACGAATGATTGCATATCGACTAAGACCAACCTGCTCTGCAAGCTCTTCAAGAGAAATAAATCGTTCTGACGATTTAATAATATGAATTAAGTCCAAAAAATCTTCATATAAATATTCAGTTTTTTGTATTTCTTCTAATACGAAATGAGGAAGTAGCAACTGGGTAAGGCAATAGATCAGCGACTGTTCTTTTTCAATAATTAATTTTTCAGGATCAAACAAAGTTTCATTCATATCAGAAAAAGCCTGATATAAAGTTTCTTCTTTTATTATGAGCGGCTTATGCTGAGGCAGATGCAAATCCAGACCATGTTCTCGAAATTCTGAATACAGCTGATTTAACCACCTTATATCCAAATGTAGCATCTGGTAGCTCCAAGCCTGATTTGGCAAAGGGTTACATGAATGCTCAATATGTGCGGGTACGATCACCAAAGTACCAGCATCAATCTTTTGGGGTATACCAAATGAACTTTGAAAAACGCTATTCCCCTCGTCTATAGCCCCGATAGAAAACGTTGGATGACTATGAGACTTATAACACGTTCGGCTAAAACAGGATCTTCTGGTTTCAACATACGGCATTCGCCCATCTTGCCAAAACTCAAAAGCTTGTGGAATAGCGTTCATTTAAACGATTAACTAGCTAATGCTTTTTCAATATCAGCTTCTAAAGCTTCTGGCTTAGTCGTAGGTGCATAGCGATTTAAAACAGCGCCATCTTTACCGACCAAAAATTTGGTAAAGTTCCATTTAATGCTACTACTACCTAAAATACCTTTAGCTTCACGTGTTAAATATCTAAAAATCACATGGGCTTCTGGGCCTTTTACATCAACTTTAGCAAACATGGGAAATTTCACTCCATAGTTACGCTGACAGAAGCTACCAATTTCTTTATTACTTCCTGGATCTTGCCCACCAAACTGGTTGCAGGGAAAACCTAAAACTTCTAATCCTTGATCTTTATATTTTTCATAAAGTTTTTCGAGGCCAGCAAATTGTGGTGTAAAACCACATTTACTGGCAGTGTTTACAATTAGTAAAACTTTACCTTTGTAATCAGCCAATTGCTTAACTTCACCCTCTAACAGCTCAGCTTCAAACTGATAAATATTACTCATGGATAGGTTTCCTCATCATTTTTTTCTTCTGTTTTCAGTTGTAATGATGCCGAGTTTACACAGTAGCGCAAACCAGTCGGCTGTGGTCCATCTTCAAATACATGCCCTAAATGAGCTTCGCAATCATGACAAACTATTTCAGTTCTGACCATACCATGCGTTAAATCTTCATGTTCATCAATGACAGCACCATTGATCGGACGGAAGAAACTTGGCCAACCGCAACCGCTATCATATTTGGTATCTGATGAGAACAACTCTGCGCCGCAGCAACGGCAAACATAGGTACCATGTTGCTTAGTATTCCAGTATTGCCCCGTAAATGCAGGTTCAGTGCCTTTTTGTCGTGTAATCCGATACTCTTCTGGTGATAACTCTCTTTGCCATTCCCGGTCTGTTTTATTGACTTTTCCCATGACATACACCTTTTATTCTGAAGTAAACATTTCTGATGATCGAGTTTTATATTTACGCCATTCATCACAAAAACACTAGTCTCTGAACGTAAAATTTGTTGGAATTTAAACATATAAAGAAAAAAAAGCAAAAAGTAAGCAAAATACAAAATCAAAAGTAAGCAAATTTATTACTAATCTTCTTTAAAGCAAGCAAACATAGTGCTATTCTAAGTGCGCACGGTTGTATAGGACAGAACATGTCTCAGAAAAAAAGTGTGGTTTTCCAACAACTACTACCAATTATCAAACAATATCAACAATCGGGTTTTACCCATGAAAAAATTGTTGAACTATTGAAAGATCAACATGATCTAAATTTGGTAACAGTTAAAACATTTAAAAGTTATTTATACCGATATGCAAAAGTGAATCCCGTTATGTCTAAAAATACTGCTACCATCCATTCCATGCCATCTACTCGAGAAATCAAAAAATCATCGAAGCTTGAGCATGTTTGTTATGACATCCGTGGACCAGTTTTACGAGCCGCCAATGAAATGGAAGAGCAAGGACATAAAATCATTAAGCTGAATATCGGCAACCCTGCTCCTTTTGGATTTGAAGCACCCCAAGAAATTATTAATGATGTTGCTTTAAACTTACCAAATGCAATTGGTTATGTTGACTCAAAAGGTATCTTCCCTGCTCGTAAAGCAATTTGTCAGTATTACCAGCAAAAAGGAATTCTCAATATGCATGTCAATGACGTGTATATTGGTAATGGCGTATCTGAGCTTATCGTAATGGCTATGCAAGGTCTATTAGATGACGGAGACGAAATGCTGATTCCAATGCCGGACTATCCGCTTTGGACAGCAGCAGTTAATCTTTCAGGCGGCACAGCAATTCATTATAAATGTGATGAAGAAAATAGCTGGTACCCAGATATTGCTGATATTGAAAGTAAGATTACTCCGAATACTCGCGGTATTGTCATCATTAACCCGAACAACCCTACGGGTTCGGTATATCCACGCCACATTCTTGAACAGATTGTAGCGATTGCAAAAAAATATGATCTAATTTTATTTGCTGATGAAATTTACGACAAAATTATTTATGACGGTATTGAACATGTTTCAGTAGCATCATTAGCGGGCGACCAGCTTTGCGTATCTTTTAATGGTTTATCAAAAGCTTATCGTATTGCAGGCTTCCGTTCAGGTTGGATGGCAATTACGGGTGATAAAAGCCGTGCTGCCGACTATATCGAAGGATTAGACATGTTAGCGTCAATGCGCTTATGTGCAAACGTTCAAGCTCAATATGCGATTCAAACTGCCCTAGGCGGTTATCAATCAATTAATGACTTGATCCGTCCTGGTGGCCGTTTATATGAACAGCGTAATATTGCGTGGGAAATGCTTAATGAAATTCCAGGTGTAAGCTGTGTAAAACCAGATGGAGCAATGTACTGTTTCCCGCGCCTTGACCCCACTATCTACCCAATTGAAGATGATGAAAAGTTAATGCTTGATTTGCTACGTGCAGAAAAAGTTTTATTGGTGCAAGGTACAGGCTTTAACTGGCCAACACCTGATCATTTCCGCGTGGTTTTCTTACCTGCTGAAAATGAATTACGTGAAGCAATTACCCGTCTAGGTCGTTTCTTAGCCAATCGCCGTTAAAAAATGCATAACAAAAAAAGGCATCTCCAAATAGGTGCCTTTTTTATAATTCTATTTTTTTCATTTTTATAAAAGAAGAATCTCCTAATCACATAACAATTTTATCAACACAAATAAATTATTGTATTTAAATAATTTTTATAAATTTTATAATTCTTTTAAATTTAAAAATTAGTTAATTTTTTGATTTATATATTTTTTACCATACGTTTAAAATCACTTGATTTTCTTCAATCTACTTAACCTTTATTATGCAAAAAATGCATGGATCAATATTTTTTTGCATTTCACACCGCTTCAAAATCGAGCAACAATCCATCTCCATAACAACATCGCCATATTCGATTCGGTTAAAACAGATACAGATCTAGGAAGATAACATCGTTAGAACGACCGAACTGAACTAACAAGGAAAGCTTTCAATCATTCAAATCCCGTCAAAGGATGATTGAATCAAATGGATAGAGGTTCATATGAAGCAGAAGAAATTGCTCAAGTATATTGTTGTTGCTATTTTACTTGGCATACTGACAGGTTGGATTTGTCACCACTTCTTTAATGAGGGTGAACAATTGAAGCAAATCGCTTCTTATCTCAACATACCTACAGATATCTTTTTACGCCTTATCAAAATGATTATTGCTCCATTGGTATTTGCCACTATTGTTTCAGGCATTGTATCAATGGGGAAATCTACATCAATCGGCAGTATCACCCTTAAATCAATGACTTGGTTTATTACTGCTTCATTCGTATCGCTTGCTATCGGTATGGGTCTGGCAAACTTTTTCCAACCAGGTGCAGCTTTAGATTTAGTATTACCAACTGCGCAACAATTGAGTAGCTCTTCTGCTCCAGCGACTACAGGCTTCACTCTACAATCATTTTTAAGCCATGTTTTCCCACGCAGTATTGCCGAAGCAATGGCAAATAACGATATTTTGCAAGTCCTTGTTTTCTCTATTTTCTTTGGCTCAGCCCTTGCTTTTGTAAATCAAGGCAAAGAAAAAGATTCAGTTATCATTCGTTTGACTGATGAACTCAGCAAAATCATGTTCCGTATTACTGATTACGTCATGATGTTTGCACCTGTTGCAGTATTTGCAGCAATCGCTTCAGCAATTACAGTACAAGGTTTAGGCTTGATTGTTGATTATGGCATCTTAATCGCAGAGTTCTACTTCGGTCTTTTATTACTGTGGATCATCTTATTCTCTGTAGGTGCAATCGTACTTAAAAAAGATATTTTCCGCTTAGGTAAATTAATTCGTGAACCTGTAACGCTTGCTTTTGCTACAGCTTCAAGTGAATCAGCGTATCCTAAAGTTATGGATGCACTAAATAAATTTGGCGTGCCTAAAAAAGTAACGAGCTTTGTATTACCTTTAGGTTATTCATTCAATCTTGATGGTTCAATGATGTACACCACGTTTGCAGTGCTCTTTATTGCTCAGGCCTACAATATTGATCTTAGTTTCACTCAACAAATCTTAATTTTGTTAACTCTAATGGTAACAAGTAAAGGTATTGCAGGTGTTTCTCGAGCTTCTATTGTAGTTATTTCAGCGACGCTCACTATGTTCCATTTACCTGAAGCTGGCATCCTTTTATTACTCGGTATCGATCAGTTCCTTGATATGGGCCGTACTGCAACAAACGTAGTAGGTAACAGTATTGCTACTGCAGTTGTTGCCAAACTTGAAGGCGATAAAGTGGCTGATACTGAAGAACTACCAGAGCCAGTATTAATTAAATCAACTCAAGAACAAACGACCGCATAAGTTTCTCTTTTCTCCCACTCTCCCAACTTAAGAGCAATTTTATATGACCTTATAAAATTGCTCTTTTTTTATTTTAAAATTGATGGCAGAAATTCACATATATTTTTATATTAAATAATGACTTTAAACTGCTATTAAATTTTCTTAAAACAAACCTTAAAAATAGAATAAAAATTATTCAAACAAATTTTATATTTTTGAAAATAAATACCAAGTGATTAAATTTTAATTCAATTTACAACAATTAAATTATATTAAGTTAATGGAATTATTTTTTAACTTACACAGGAAAATTTAAAATTATCTTAATATTAAATTATAACAATAAAAATCAACAATATAAAAATATCATATGGCAAAAACCCACTTAAACATGTCTATTATTTTTTAATTTTATACTGATAAAAAAATCATTTGTTTTATTTATATTAAAAAGTAAATAAATCAAGATAAATTAGAAAAACTTAATAGATTTTTTATTTTATTCATGTTATTTATTAGCGCTAAATAAAAGCAATGACTAAGCAATTGTTGATAAAACAAAATGCTATTCAAGGATGCTTCTTATTCAAACAAGTTATGAATATGTTTTACATGGTATGTATTTTGCTTAGGAAAAGCAGTCATATTCAACAAACTTTTACTTCGTCACTTCATAAGGATATTTTCGATGTTGACTAAAACTGTTAAATCTTTAGGTTTAGCGATGGGCTTATTAGCCTGCTCTCTCCCACTTTATGCAAAAAATAATGTTGTTGTAGTTGCGACTGGCGGTACTATCGCTGGTGCTGGCGCAAGCTCAGCAAATAGTGCAACTTATACTGCTGCAAAAGTTCCTGTTGATACGCTAATTAACGCAGTTCCACAAATCAAAGATTTGGCAAATGTAACTGGTATTCAAGCATTACAAATCGCTTCTGAGAGTATTACTGACAAGGAATTATTAGAAATTGCTCGTCAAGTGAATGAGCTTGTTAAAAAGCCATCTGTTAATGGTGTCGTGATTACACACGGTACAGATACTTTAGAAGAAACAGCATTTTTCTTAAATTTGGTTGTTCATACTGATAAACCAATTGTACTTGTTGGTTCAATGCGTCCTTCAACTGCTCTTTCAGCAGATGGTCCACTTAACCTTTATAGTGCAGTTGCTTTGGCAGCTTCTGATGATGCAAAAAATAAAGGCGTTATGGTTCTCATGAACGACTCTATATTTGCTGCACGTGATGTAACTAAAGGCATTAACATTCATACAAATGCTTTTGTTAGCCAATGGGGTGCTTTAGGTACATTAGTTGAAGGCAAGCCGTATTGGTTCAGACAATCTGTAAAACGTCATACCAATGCTTCAGAATTTAATATTGAAAATATTAAAGGCGATGCACTTCCAACCGTACAAATCGTTTATGGTTCAGACTCTATGCTTCCAGATGCATATGAAGCATATGCAAAAGCTGGTGCTAAAGCGATTATTAATGCTGGTACGGGTAACGGTTCTGTACCAAAATATATCGTACCAACCTTACAAAATCTTCACGACAAAAACGGTATCCAAATTATCCGTTCATCACGTGTTGCACAAGGTTTCGTATTACGTGATGCAGAACAACCTGACTCTAAATATGGTTGGGTAGCAGCACATGATTTAAACCCTCAAAAAGCGCGTCTTCTTGCAGCTTTAGCTCTTACTAAGACGAATGACACGAAAGAAATTCAGCGCATGTTCTGGCAGTACTAAGTTTTTCAACCAGCCCAAACACAAGTTTGGGTTGGTCCTATTTCTTAAAAATAAGCTCTTTTATATTAAATCTGTATAATAGATATTCAAATCATTCTTCTTAAATAATAAAATCCTTAACAGTTTGCCAAAATATTAAGCATTTCGTTTTAACTTTGCGTGCTAAACTATGCTGCAGTCGTATTAAGGATTGGTTTATGCAGTTTGTTCATCTCGGTATTTATACAGAATTTTCGATTACAGAGTCGATAGTTCGCATACCTGACTTGGTCAACGCTGCGGTTAAAGACCAAATGCCTGCGCTGGCATTAACCGATCTATCAAACCTTCATGCTGCGGTAAAATTTTATAATTCCTGTTTAAAAAAAGGGATTAAACCGCTTTTAGGTAGCACAATTCGCCTTGATGATGCCCAACATCGTGCAACTTTACTTGCAATGAGTAATGTAGGCTGGAAAAGTCTCACCGAAATCGTTTCACGCGGTTTTATTGAAGGTCAACAACTCAGTATTCCATGTGTAAAAAAAGAATGGGTACTTGAACAGCATCAAGATATTATCGTTTTACTTGGCCAACATAGTGATGTGGGTCAGATGCTTTGCTCATCTAACCCTCAAAAAGCAGCTCCGCTTTTAGAAGCATGGATCGAAAAATTTGGTAACCGTGTTTATCTGGCTTTAACACGTACCGATCGTCCCGGTGAAGAAGACTTTATTCAAGAAGCCGCTAAACTTGCGGCCCAATATAATGTAGGTGTAGTTGCGCATAATGATGTGCACTTTGTAGAAAAAGAAGATTTTGAGGCTCACGAAGCACGTGTTTGTATTGCTGATGGCTATGTATTAGCAGATGACCGTCGTCCACGCTTATATAGTCCTGAGCAACATTTTAAAACCTCCGATGAAATGATTGAGTTATTTTCAGATATCCCAAGTGCTATCGAAAATACCTATAATATTGCAAAACGCTGTAATGTTAGCTTACAACTAGGCACCTACTTTTTACCTGACTATCCAATTCCAGATGGCTTTACCATCGACACTTACTTTGAGCATTTGTCAAAAGTAGGCTTAGAAGAACGCTTAGATTATCTTTACCCTGTCGAAAAACGTGGCGAAGACTGGCCAGAAATTCGTAAGCCTTACGATGAACGAATTGATTACGAAGTCGGCATTATCCTCAAAATGGGATTCCCGGGTTACTTCCTTATCGTCATGGACTTCATCCAGTGGGCAAAAAATAATGGCGTTCCTGTAGGACCTGGTCGTGGTTCAGGTGCGGGTTCACTCGTTGCCTATAGCTTAAAAATTACTGACCTTGATCCTCTTCGTTACGATCTACTTTTCGAACGTTTCTTAAACCCAGAACGTGTTTCGATGCCCGACTTTGACGTCGACTTCTGTATTGCCGGACGTGACCGCGTTATTGATTATGTTTCCCGTACTTATGGCCGTGAAGCCGTATCACAAATTGCAACTTTCGGTACGATGGCGGCAAAAGGTGCAATTCGTGACGTTGCCCGCGTATTGGGTAAGTCTTATGGTTTAGCTGACCGTATCTCAAAAATGGTACCGACTAAACCGCTCGGTGTGGACTTAGCCACTGCTATCGAGATGGAACCTCAGCTTAAAGATATCGTTACCAATCCATCTAACCCAGATAATGATGATGCGAGTGAAATCTGGGAAATGGCTTTAAAATTGGAAGGTATCACCCGAAATACTGGTAAACATGCTGGTGGTGTCGTTATTGCACCAGGTAAGATTACCGATTTCTCGGCTGTGCTTTGTGATGAAGATGGAACTAGCCGTGTTGCTCAATATGATAAAGACGATGTAGAAGCAGCAGGTCTCGTCAAATTCGACTTCTTGGGTTTACGTAACTTAACCGTTATTGAAGACGCAATTCAAAATATTAATAAAAATCGCGATAGTAATGATCCACTCATAATTTCGCATGTTCCACTTGATGATGCTAAAGCATACTCTGTCTTTGCCGATGCAAATACAACAGCGGTATTCCAGTTTGAATCCGTCGGCATGAAACGAATGCTCAAAGAAGCACGTCCAAGTAAATTTGAAGAGATTATTGCATTCGTATCATTGTATCGCCCTGGTCCAATGGATCTTATTCCTGACTTTATTCACCGTATGCATGGTGGAGATTTTGAATATCTTCACCCACTTCTTGAAGGTGTATTAGAGCCAACTTACGGGATTATGGTTTACCAAGAACAGGTGATGCAGACAGCACAGATCTGTGCGGGTTATACGCTCGGTGGCGCGGACTTACTACGTCGTGCAATGGGTAAAAAGAAACCTGAGGAGATGGTTAAGCAACGCCAAATCTTCTTGGCAGGTGCTGCTGAAAAAGGAATTGATGAAAGTACAGCCAACCATATCTTTGACTATATGGAAAAGTTCGCAGGCTATGGTTTCAACAAATCTCACGCCGCCGCTTATGCCCTCGTTGCCTACCATACTGCATGGTTAAAAGCACATTATCCTGCTGAGTTTATGGCAGCAGTAATGTCATCGGAAATGCAGAACACTGACAGTGTTGTATTTTTAATTGATGACTGCCGAAATAATGGCCTAGAAGTTTTACCACCATCAGTCAATATGTCGACTTATCATTTCCATGCGAGCGATGATAAAACTATTGTGTATGGTTTAGGTGCAATTAAAGGCGTTGGCGAACAAGCAATGCAGTCAGTTATTGACTCTCGTCGACAATTTGGTCCTTATACAGATCTATTCGATTTTTGCCATCGTATTGATTTGAAGAAAATCAATAAGCGTACTCTTGAAGCTTTAATTCGTGCGGGTGCACTCGATTGCTTGGGAATTGAACGTGCAAGCTTAATGGCACAATTGCCTGAAGCTGTTCAAGCTGCTGAACAAGCGCGCAGTAACCGTGAAAGCGGTATTATGGATTTATTTGGTGAGGTTGAAGAAGTTCAGCGTAAGCCAGCTAAACCTGTTAAACCGTGGAGTGATGAAGTTCGTCTAAAAGGCGAAAAAGACACGCTTGGCCTATATCTCACTGGTCACCCAATTGATGTTTACCGACAAGAACTTAAAGCTTTTATTCCGGTAAAATTAAATGAAATTACGGCTACACGTCGCGGTGTTACAACAGTGTATGCAGGTTTAGTTATTGACGTCGCAAACTTCCCAAATCGCGTAGTTATTGTACTAGATGATGGTACAGCTCGTATTGAAGTAAGTTGCAACCATGAACGTTTCCAACGTTTTAAAGATATTATCCAAGTTGAGCGTGTTGTCGTCTTTGAAGGCGAAATTTATGAAAGAGAAGGCTTTGAACGTCCGATGGGCCGTTTAACTAAGGCTTTTACTTTAAATGAAATACGACAAAAACGTGCTAACAGTATTCAGATCAAATTAACAGAAGAGTTTATGCAAGCCACTTTGGCAAAAGATTTACAAAACATAATCTTGCCATTTTGCAATGTAGATATGCATCAACATATCACTTTACAACTCCTGATTGATCAACCTTATGCTCAAGCTGAGCTTCAACTTGGTCCGCAATGGAAAGTTGCTCCTCTCGATGAATTACTTGCTAAACTCAGAGATTATTTTGGTAAAGATAATATTTATATTGAATATCAAGTAAAGTCGAAAGCAGCTAAAGCAGCAGAACCTGCTCGTCCGCAAACCGTTGCTTCCCCTCCTGCGGACATGACTATGGACGATGCATTGGATTTATACCAAAGCGAAGTTTCTCAATATTCGTAATTTCTGGAAATCTTATGAGTTCGTTTGATCACAACACTGTGTCAAAACAATTAGCACAAGTGCGTATTGTCATGGTAAACACTACCTTGCCTGCCAATATTGGCAGCGCTTTACGTGCCATGAAAACAATGGGGCTAATTAAATTAGTTCTTGTTGCACCTAAAACATATCCTCACCCAGACATACAAGCGCTTGCTGCTGGTGCCCAGGATTTATTTGAACATCTTGAGATTGTCGACACCTTAGAAGATGCTATTAAAGATTGCCATTTAGTATTTGGAACAAGTGCACGCAGCCGTACTATTCCTTGGCCTCTACTTGATGTACGACCTGCAGCTAAAGAAGCCATTAAAGCCACTACTCAAGGACAACAAATTGCGATTGTTTTTGGCCGTGAAGATCGTGGTTTAACCAACGAAGAATTAGCACTGGCAAATTATCATTTAACAATTCCTGTAAATCCGGACTATGGCGTATTAAATGTTGCGCAAGCAATTCAAGTCGTATGTTACGAACTTCGCATGTCTGCTCTAGAACAACAAAACGTGGATCAAGATACAGATGAAATGCCATTAGTCCAAGGTCAAAGCATGCAATGGGATGAACCATTGGTGACTCAACAACAAATGGAAGAGTTTTATCCTCATCTAGAGAAAATGCTGACTGAAATTGAATTTTTAGATCCAGATAATCCACGTTTGTTACCTTTACGCTTGCGTCGTTTATTTGGTCGTATACAATTAGATCGTATGGAATATCATTTACTTCGCGGTATTTTTAGTCGTGTACAAGCCCTAACCAGTGGTAAATGGAAAAAAGCATTATCTGACAAGGAGGATCAACCCAATGCTTAAACAGCTGAAAGAAGATATAAAGGCTGTATTTGCGCGAGATCCTGCTGCCCGCAATACACTCGAAGTTCTCACGACCTACCCTGGCATTCATGCGATTATGATGCATCGTGTCGCACATGAGTTATGGCAAAAAGATTGTAAAGGTGCTGCTCGCCTTCTTTCTTCATTTAGTCGTTTTGCAACAGGCATTGAAATTCATCCTGGCGCTAAAATCGGTAAACGTTTTTTTATTGATCACGGTATGGGTGTTGTGATTGGTGAAACTGCTGAAATTGGTGATGATGTTACGCTTTATCATGGTGTGACCCTAGGTGGAACAACATGGAATAAAGGTAAACGCCACCCAACTTTAGAAGATGGCGTTGTTGTTGGTGCGGGTGCAAAAATTTTAGGTCCATTTACAATAGGTAAAGGCGCTAAAGTCGGTTCAAATGCTGTGGTGACTAAAGCTGTTCCTGCTGGCGTGACCGCTGTAGGGAACCCTGCTCGCTATATTTATAAAGATGCACCTGACAAGAATAAAGATGAAGAACGTCGCCGTGATTATGCGCAAAGTATTGGTTTCGCTCCATATGCGACAACTGCTGATCAGTCTGACCCTATATTAGAGGGTATGCGCGTTTTACTTGATCGTATTCAGCATAATGAAACGCGTATGAATAATTTATGCCAACGTTTATCAGAGCTAGACCCGAGCTTCAAAAAAGAAAGTCAGGATGAACAGCCTTTTAGTGATGAAGAACTGAAAATTATTGAAGAAGTTCGTCGTGAATGCGGTGCGCAAGATAAGACATCAAAAACGTAATATTCTTGATTCATAATGTAACACGCTTACCCTTGCATGTCTGTTTAGCTTTTCCTAGACTTACCTGTACCAAATCTGACTTTACTAAAATGAACGGAAGATCCTATGAATTTTAAGCCTTTGGCATATATAATCCTTGCGACCTCAAGTTTAACCGCTTGTACAATGGCACCCGTAAAAGAACAAAAAATTGAGCCTTTTGTTTTCAAGGAACCAGAGCTTACTCCTCCTTTTTATGCGCTAAACCCTTTTAACTATGATCAGCCACCGGCATTTGAAGTTGCATTAAAAGACGCTGCTGCACAGCCTGTAACCAAAATGGTCGTTAATCGTCAAGATGATCCAACCAAACAGCTTACTCTCGACGTCAATAAACTGATCGTTCCGACTGTCAATAATTCACAGCGTTCAATGAAATACGCAGTTTTAGCCGGTGAAAATGAAATTGACGTGACTACTATTGATGACTTCTTACAATTAGTGGAAGGTAAAGCACGTCATTACCCACCTCGCTTTACTGACCGTCAAGAACGTAAAGGCTTTGAAAGTAAACTTAAAGAAGTAACACAACAACTTGATACACTTGCTGCAAATCCAAATGCATCATTTGATATTTTAATTCGTGCTTTTAAAGCAAGTGTTCTTGCACGTAACCTTGATTTAGGTACTGTTCATACCACTAAATCTTTAGAATATGCTCAAAGACTTTTAAAAATTAATCCAGATGATGCGGAGACAAATTTCTGGTTCGGTTTTGGTTTATCTGAAGGTGGCGGTCAACGTGAAGCGATTCCATATTTAGACAAAGCCATTAAAGGTAATGTTCAAGAAGCATATTTAGCTGCTGCAAATAACTATATTGCAATGGAGCAAAAGAAAAACGCGATCCAGACGTTAAAGAACTATAAAGTTAAATATCCAGACGAAGCGGAAATTGCTGACCGTTTAATTCAAGAAATTGAAAAACAAGGTCGTTGGAACGTATGGCAAGTTTTAACTAACCCAGCAATGTCAGCAACTACTCCTGCTGCACCTAAAAAATAAGCTTAATTCTATAAAAAAGGGCTGTTTTGACAGCCCTTTTTTATATTTGATCATTTGAAAAACATTTTAAAATTTGTATGATCTACCTACCATTGAGCCACTATATTTTGACCATAATGTTTTCAATAAAAAGAAGCAAAACACTGTTGACGGTCATACTACTCGGTTCAATTCTGAGTGGTTGTCAGGTCGTAAATGTTAAACAGCAAGCTTTGAATGTAACGATTGCAAATGAACGTAATAGTATTCTTACCCAAGATAAACTCAGCGAAGCGAGTCTGAATGTTTTATCAATGTCTGGTCAAGAAGCTAAAGTTTGTACAGATACCCCTGAAACCTGTGTAAATCAACTCAAAAACCTTCCTCAAATTTTAGATGAACAGTTCTTATCAGCAGCAAGCGAAATGTATCTCGCAAAAGCAATGGTTTTATCAGATACATCTGACTGTAAAGTAAGTAGATTTACTAAACATAAATCTGAAGAAGAACAAAAGAATATTCTGAATAGATATGATGATTGCTTAGACCAGCAATTGAGTCTATTAGATAAAAGTATTCGCTATAGCTATGCCTATCTATTTTCCACAAAGCGTAAGCCTAACGACCGTATTTTTGATAACAGACAAGTTCAAATACGCGACTTTTATAATCAAGCCATTGCCAAAATGGTCAGTGTTTATGATTTAAGATACCCGAAAAAAAATGTGGTAGAGCCACAAATCCATATTGGTAAGAGTGTTTATTCAATAGACTTTGAATTTCATAAACAATTAACGGGTCAAAAACTAGAAAAATTAATTTCAAGTTATAACCTGAATTTTTCTGGCTTAAGAACCATTAACCGCCGCGATGGTTTTGGCTCCGAATTTGTGGCTGTTTTTCCGAGTTCAGGAAATGAAGATATTAATGAATATATCCTAGACCCACTTAAATATAATTATAAAAATGGTGTTAATCCAAATATTCATAATGCACGCTACTTAGCTGCGACTATTGTAGCTGAACCCAAACACGCGACCACTGTCGAAGAAATTATTAATAATCCAGAATTCGTGATTCGAGTTTATGACCCATATCGAACAGATAATATTAATGTAGCAGGCAAGCAATATCCGCTAGCAGCTAACTTTTCAGCTCCTTATGGCCTATGGTTAGCCGAAAACAATTTAGGAGTTGCAGCCTATTTGAGTCTGATTGATCGCGATCAGCATTTAACTATGCCGCATCTCTATATGCTTGAACCGTATAATCCGAACAAAAAAATTATCGTGTTGGTACATGGTTTAGCAAGTAGCCCCGAGGCATGGATTGCACTGACCAATGATGTTATGGGCGATACGGTTTTAAGAGACAATTACCAAGTTTGGCAGATTTTCTATTCGACCAACATGCCAATTTTGGAAAGTCGTTTTCAGATTTATGCACTACTCAAACAAGCTTTTAGTTCATTAAACCCAAGTGACCCTGCTGCGCATGATGCAGTTCTTGTTGGACATAGCATGGGAGGTATTATCAGCCGTTTACTGGTCAGTGATGGAGATATTACTAAACCTGCCTTAGAGTTAATGACGATCCGTCAGCAAAATCGCTTTAAAAAACATCCAATGGTTACTGAACGATTGCAAATGCATTCAATCAATAATTTTGATCGTGCGATCTTCTTGGCTTCTCCTCATCGCGGTACAGATTATGCGGATCGTTGGTTTACCTTGGCAGCACGTAAAATTATTCGTTTACCGGGTGCATTTTTGTCGGCTGTAGCGACTTCACTGACAACTGAAAATTTAGATGTTAAAGATTTCTTGAGTAATATTGATAATGGTTTGATTCAAAATGGACCGAGCGATCTAAGTCATCAATCTAAATTTATGGAACTCACAAAAGATATTAATCCACACCAAGGATTAGTTTTCCACTCTATTATGGGTAACATCACCAAGAGCGATGATCCAAATGTGATTACCGATGGTATTGTCCCTTATAAGAGTGCTCACTTAGAAGGTGCAAAATCTGAGAAAGTTCTTCCAGGTGGTCATTCAATCCAACTGACACCACAAGCTGTATTAGAGTTACGTCGTATTTTACGAGAGCATTTAGTCGAACACGGTTTATATAAACCATAAAAAGAAAAAGAGCCAAAGGTTATCCTTTGGCTCTTTCGTTTTGGACTTAAATTTTATTGCCCAGAACGGATGATGTAATCAAACGCTGAGAGTGATGCTTTAGCGCCTTCACCTGTAGCAATAATGATTTGCTTGTAAGGTACAGTGGTACAGTCACCTGCAGCAAACACACCTTGCACATTGGTTTCGTTGCGGTCATTCACAATGATCTCGCCACGGTTGGTTAATTCAACTTCACTGTCTTTCAAGAAGTCAGTGTTTGGCAATAAACCAATCTGTACAAAGATCCCTGCAAGCTCGACCACATGCTCTTCATCCGTCGCACGGTCTTTATATTTAAGACCAGTCACTTGTGAGCCATCACCTAACACTTCTGTACTTAAGGCATTCATAATCACCGTTGTGTTTGGCAAGCTATGCAATTTGTTTTGCAACACTTGGTCAGCACGAAGTTTGGTATCGAATTCAACCAGAGTTACATGCTCAACAATCCCTGCAAGGTCAATTGCTGCCTCAACACCTGAGTTACCGCCACCAATCACGGCAACACGTTTGCCTTTGAACAATGGACCATCACAGTGTGGGCAGTACGCGACACCACGGGTACGGTATTCTTGCTCACCCGGTACATTCATCTCTCTCCAACGTGCACCTGTTGAAAGGATCACCGTTTTCGATTCAAGTTTTGCACCGTTTTCAAGTTCAACTTCAACCAAGCCATTTGCAGTCTGGTTGGCACCCGTGATTTTGCTGACACGTTGCAGGTTCATGATATCGACATCATATTCACGAACATGGGCTTCCATCTCGGCAGCAAACTTAGGACCTTGAGTCTTTTGCACAGAGGTGAAGTTTTCAATGTCCATGGTGTCCATGACCTGACCACCGAAGCGTTCAGCCACGATACCGGTATTAATACCTTTACGTGCAGCATAGATCGCAGCTGTTGCACCCGCAGGACCACCACCAATCACCAATACATCAAAAGCATCTTTGGCATTGAGTGCTGCCGCATCTTTTTCAGCTGAGTTGGTGTCAAGTTTTCCCACAATCTCTTCAAGGGTCATACGACCTTGACCAATGTGCTCATTGTCTTGGAATACCATCGGTACTGCCATGATTTTGCGTTGCTCAACTTCGTCTTGGAAGAATGAACCGTCAATCATGGTTGCTGTGGTGTTCGGGTTGTAAATCGCGATCAGGTTAAGTGCCTGTACTACATCCGGACAGTTATGACAGCTGAGTGATACAAATACATCAAAGTTGGTTTTGAGATTTAAACCTTTAATCTGGTTAAGTAGTTCATCCGACACTTTAGGTGCATAGCCAGACACTTGTAACAGTGCCAAGATCAAAGATGTAAACTCATGGCCCATTGGCAAGCCTGCAAAGAACACACGAGGTTGTTCACCTGCTTTAGCCACCCCAAAGCTTGGACGACGTGTATTGTTGCCATCAAAACGGGCAGTCACCTTGTCAGAAAGCTCAGCGATTTCACTCACCAACTCTTTAATTTGAGCTGCTTTATCTGATTCATCTAAAGCAGCAACTAATTCGATTGGACTTTCTAGACGTTCTAAGTAAGCTTTTAATTGAGTTTTAATGTTTTGATCTAACATCTGTTTTTACTCCAATGCATCCAAATTCTTTCAATAGATGCATAGTACGTGAAAACACAGAATAGGTGAAACAGTATGTTTTTATAGATTTAATCGGTTTTTTAGATTTAATTGTTATTTACTTCAAATCAAAAAAAGCCAACCTGAACTCATCCAGCGCAGGTCGGCAAACTGGTTAAACTAGAGTAAGACCACACCAAATACAGCCCCAGCAATCAAAACATGTAAAGGATGAACCTTTTTAATTAAAGATAATAAAGTTGCAATGACTACCATAATAATGAGTAAAGTATTTATTGCCGCTGCCTCAGAAATAATCCACGCACTGGCAAGTACAGTTCCCACAGTGACAGGTTGTAAAGCAAGCTGTAAAACACGGCGCCATTTCTTATCTTTAAATTTTGACCAGCCTCTCATCACAAATACAGTAATAAGAGAGGAAGGTAAAAATTTAGCGGTAGAAGTCACGAGTAGACCTGGTAACCCTGCTACATGCCATCCCACCAGAGGTACAATCATCATGTTCGGACCAGGTGCAGCTTGAGCCATGGCGAACAATGCACTGAATTCTTGTGCCGTCATCCAGTGATGAATATCAACTACTTGGCGTTGCATCTCAGGCAAAATTGTATTCCCGCCACCAAATGCAATAAGAGACAATTGAGTAAAAATGATCGCTAAAGTAAGTAGAACTGCACCCATTACACACGTCTCCAAATAATAGCTGAATAGAATGCCAACAAAATCAGCATGGTCACAAGTAATGGAACTTTCAGAAAAGCTATACTGATAATTGCAGCGAGAACTACGCAAATCGCTAATGGATTACGTAATAATGGCTTAAGCATTTTCAAACCTGTTGCAACCAGAAGTCCAGCTGCCGCCGCCGCTAAACCTTCGAAAAGATGCTTAACCATTAAATTATCTTGGAACTGCTCATAGACATAATGTAAAAGTACAACAATTATCGTAGGTGCAAGGATCAGACCAATGAGTGAGCTCACTGCCCCACGAACACCGCGAAACTCCATGCCAATCGCAACCGATAAATTAATAATATTGCCGCCTGGTAAAAATTGACACAGACCAAGTAACTCAGTGAATTTTTCAGGGCTTAACCACTGTCTCTGCTCTACAATAACTTTACGGGCTAAAGGCAGCACGCCACCGAATCCAATTAAACCTAATGTTAAAAAACCTAAAAATAACTCTGTGCAGGTCGGGACACTCTCCTTCTGCACAGCAATCTCAACATGGTTCATTTTCGTTACTTTTCACTTTATCTGACCAAGATAGAATGATACTTTTGTGATATATCTACAAATGCTTTTATTTTCACTAACCATACCATAAAGGTATTCCTATGCTCGATTTACATAAGCTCCATGCCTTTGTTGTGGTAGTTGAAGAAAGGAATATTACGCATGCCGCAAACCGATTGTTTATTCAACAGCCGCCTCTAACGCGTTTACTTAAAAAACTCGAAGAAGAACTTGGTACACAATTACTTATTCGCCAGCCTCGAGGAATTGAACCAACTGAGGCTGGTTTAGCCTTATTTAAAGAAGCACAACTTTTATTAGAACATGCCAGACATATTCCAAAATTAGTCCAAGATGTTAGCCAAGGTAAAACTGGACAACTCAACATTGGTTTTACAAGTTCCGCAGGTTTACATCCGCTTATTTCATTAGTATTGCGCTCATATCGAGAAATATATCCAAACGTACAAACCAAACTTGAAGAAGCAGGCAGCCAAAAACAATTAGATCGATTAATCTCCGAGAAACTTGATATTGCTTTTTTAAGAGCACCGATCAGCCGTGATATTGGGTTAAAACATCACCATATATTAGATGAGCCAATGATGGTGGCATTGCCTATAGGCCATCCACTTACACAAAAAGAAAAAATTAGTTCAAATGACTTATCAAATGAAAATTTTGTTTTATACCGTCGTTCTTCAGGACAAGGTTTATATGACAATATTTTATATAGTTGCTACCAAGCAGGTTTTAGTCCACGCATTATTCAAGAAGCGCCTCGACCTACCGCTACATTAAATTTAGTCGCTGCTGGAATTGGTATAACGATTGTGCCGGCCTCAATGCATAATTTTTGGGAACATGAAATTGTATATCGCGAGTTTGATGATTCAATGAAACTAAATGCGCCTCTTTACCTGATTACTCGGGAAAATGAGAGTTCTGCCAAAGTTTCAAACTTTATTGAACTATTACAAAAACTTTTGCCCACAATGGCCTGAGTGTAAAAGCTAAACAATAAAAAGTGCCTATATAAAGGCACTTTTTTAAAGTCATTTTTAACAAAAAATACTTTAAATTTTGCTACGTTTTTAAGAGTAATACTTTTTCTTGAGCCAAAGAGAAACTGAAACGAGTGAAATTAAAACGGGAACTTCAACCAATGGTCCAATCACTGTGGTAAATGCCACAGGTGATGCCAAACCAAATGTTGCAATGGCAACCGCTAAAGCTAACTCAAAATTGTTACCAGCCGCAGTAAACGAAATAGCAGTGGTACGTGGATAGTTATTCCCCATACGTTTACTCATAAAGAAGCTAATGAAGAACATCACCACAAAGTAAATCGTGAGTGGAATCGCAATACGTAATACATCTAAAGGTAAGCTCACTACATCACCACCTTTTAGGCTAAACATCGCCACGATTGTAAAAAGTAAAGCAATTAAACTAATTGGACTAATTTTTGGTAAAAATTTAGTTTGATACCATTCCAACCCTTTCGACTTGACTAAAATCAAACGCGTCAAGAAGCCCATCAAAAATGGAATACCCAAGTACACCAAAACCGCATGTGTAATAGTCCAGAAATTCACATCAATGACTTGCCCTGCCACACCAAAATAAGGCGGCAAAAAGGTTAAGAACAACCATGCGTAGGTACTGAAAAATAAGATTTGGAAAATACTGTTAAATGCAACCAACGCTGCAACATATTGGTTATCACCACAAGCCAGACCATTCCACACCAAAACCATTGCAATACAACGTGCCAAACCAATCAAAATCAGGCCTGTCATGTATTCCGGATAACTATGCAGAAAAACAATCGCAAGAATGAACATTAAAACCGGTGCAATAATCCAGTTCTGTACCAACGATAAAGTTAAGGTTTTCTTATCTTTAAATACTTCTGGTAACGCAGCATAATCAACCTTTGCTAAAGGTGGATACATCATCAAAATTAAGCCGATTGCGATCGGAATATTAACGTTATCTACACTCATTCTGTTCAAAGAAACCGAGGCTTGAGGAAAGAACACCCCAATTGCCAAACCTAAAGCCATGGCAATAAAAATCCATAGCGTCAGGTTACGATCTAAAAAAGAAAGCTTTTGCTTAGTCATCTCGGCTCTCTTACTCAATATGAGAGATTTTATTAATCTCAGCAATCAAATGTGAACGGCTTAAGTTCGCAACATCAAGTGCAAACAATGCATCTAAACGACGGTTGATATGATCTACAGTCTCTTGGAATGCTTTAAGCTTTTCTTCTTTCGGCAAGTCTAAGTGAGATGGGTCACTTAAACCCCAATGTGCTTTGATTGCGCCACCTAAATAAAGTGGGCATGCTTCTTGTGCAGCAGAATCACATACTGTAATCACAACATCTGGTTGATACTGCTCGCAGTCATCAATAGTTTTACTCCATAGCCCATCTGTTGAAAGACCTAAGTTTTCAAGTGTTTCAATGGTTAATGGATGTACCTGTCCTGATGGTTTACTACCAGCGCTATAAGCTTTCCAACCTTTTGGTGCACGGCTGTTAAATAAAACTTCTGACAAAATGCTACGGCAACTGTTTCCAGTGCATAAAAATAAAAATTTCATGGCCTCACCCACAATAGGTAGAAATAGAAGAAAACTGTGAAGATGATTGATTCACTAAATTTTCATCTTGGTTTGCTATAGTTTTCAAAACTTCAACAGCCCAATTGGGTAAATCTGGATTGACGCTGTAATACACCCATTGCCCCTGTCGTGCATCAAGTAAAATGCCATGAGTTCTTAATAAGGCTAAGTGTCTAGAGATTTTCGGTTGGCTCAACTCAAGCTGTTCTGTTAGCTCACAAACACAAATATTTTGTTTATTTAGAACTAATTTAAGAATATTTAACCGAGTTTGGTCAGATAGACATTTAAAGAAATCGACTTGGTTGATCATATCTTCAACAGAGTATATTCGTTATTGCAAATATACGGATATCCATATATAAATGCAATATCTTAATTTGACAATAAATTTACCATGACTGAGCTAGTAAAGATTTACCATAACCCTGCTTGTGGCACATCACGCAATACCTTGGCGCTTATTCGTCATGCTGGGTTTGAGCCTATCGTTATTGAATATTTGCAAACTCCACCTAGTAAAGATGAATTAATTCAACTCATTAAGGATTCAAACCTAACTGTACGTGAAGGAATTCGTAAAAATGTTGATCCCTACAAAGATTTAGAGTTAGAACAAGATCATTGGACCGATGAGCAGTTAATTGATTTTATGGTTCAGTACCCAATTTTAATTAATCGCCCATTTGTGGTTACACCAAAAGGCACGCGACTTTGCCGCCCTTCTGAAATTGTACTGGACATTTTAGATTCACAAAACTTAGGCTATTTTGCAAAAGAAGATGGTGAAGTAATCATTGATGAACAAGGCCGTCGTATAAAGTAATTAAAGATACTTATTAATATAAAAAGCTAAATGGCATGGCACCATTTAGCTTTTTCTGAATGAAACGGATTAAAAATAGGATTTAATAAAAGGAAGCAGTTGCTCTCCTATTACCATGCCTAATAAACCGACTAATGCAACAAGAGGTGGAGCTGGTGACTTAACATTTAAAACATAATATAAGACACCAACAAGCAACCCTACAGCCAAAGATAACAAGTACATTTTCATCGTACATACCTTAGAGAATTAAGCCATTTAATGAAGCAGGTTCCCATACTGTTTTATTTAAAATGCAAAACACGAGCACCCAAGTGCGCCCCAGAAAGATTTTTTGTCCTTATCATTTACAGGAACATCAAACATCCAAGCATGGCTGTGTCCATGCATTCCACAGCTGCTAGCACATGCACACAAAGCACTTTGTGACTGTAATGATTGATTAGAAGGTGCATTACGATTTTCGGATAAACGCCACTGACCACCGAAGCGCTTTACTGGTGACCATGTTGGAGATGCTGGCGGT
The DNA here is from genome assembly GCF_031798995.1 of Acinetobacter sp. V104_13. NCBI lineage: Bacteria > Pseudomonadati > Pseudomonadota > Gammaproteobacteria > Moraxellales > Moraxellaceae > Acinetobacter > Acinetobacter sp. V104_13. The sequence continues at coordinate 416,680 of NZ_JAVQNP010000027.1, forward strand.
AACGGCGGATCGTCTTGCTTAAACTCTGCCCCTGCATAGACCACTTTGCCACCTAAGACAGTGAGTACAGACTCAATCCACTGGATATCTTCTGCTTCAACTTTGAAGTAGTCATCAGACAATACCACCAGATCAGCAAGTTCCCCTGCTGTTAATGAGCCCTTAACATCTTTTTCACCAGAGAACCAAGCGGAACCTTTAGTCCAGAGTTTGAGTGCTGTCTGACGATCTAATAGATTTTTTTCCTCATACAAAGGTAATCCACCCACTGTTTTACCCGTACTCAACCAATATAAACACACCCAAGGGTTATAAGAGGCAACACGAGTCGCATCTGTCCCCGCACCCACAGGAACACCAAGTTCTAACATTTTCTTGACTGGTGGCGTTGCCTGAGCGGCTTCAGCACCATAGCGTTTTACGAAAATCTCACCTTGATATGCCATACGGTGTTGAATGGCAATACCACCACCCAACGCACCAATACGTTCGATATTACGCTCAGATACAGTTTCGGCATGGTCAATAATAAATCGTGTCGCAAATGGCTGTTTTGAATTGACGCGCTCAAATACATTCAGTAAGCGATTAATACTTTCATCATAAGTTGCATGAATACGGAATGGCCATTTCTTTTCAGCCAAGTGCTCTACAATAGCTTCGAGCTCACCTTCCATTTTTTCTGGTAAATCTGGACGTGGCTCATAGAAGTCTTCAAAGTCACCAGCCGACCACGTCAGGTTCTCACCTGCTCCATTCATTCTAAATAGCTCATCACCATCACCCGGAAATGTCATTTCTGTCCAACGGCGATAATCATCAAGCTCTTGGCCAGCCTTTTGAGCAAATAGGTTGTAAGCGATTCGCACCGTCATTTGATTTTGATCATGCAATTGCTTAATCACATCATAATCTTCAGGATAGTTTTGACCGCCACCGCCCGCATCAATTGCTGAAGTAATACCTAATCGGTTCAACTCACGCATGAAATGTCGAGTTGAATTGACTTGATCTTCAACTGGCAATTTCGGTGCTTTCCCTAAGGTCGAATACAAAATCATAGCCGATGGCGTAGCGAGCAAGAGACCTGTTGGCTCACCTTTTTCATTTCGTACAATCTTGCCGCCAGGTGGGTCAGGTGTATCTTTGTTAAAGCCTAATACATCAAGTGCAGCTCGGTTCAATAAAGCACTGGCATATAGATGTAAAACGAATACAGGAGTATCTGGTGCAGCTTTATTAATTTCTTCTAAAGTCGGTAAACGCTTTTCGGCAAACTGGAATTCCGTCCAACCGCCTACTACGCGAACCCATTGTGGGGCTGGAGTATTATCGGCTTGTTCTTTGAGTAAGCGTAATGCATCAGCAACGGATGGCACACCTTCCCAGCGCAGTTCCATATTGTAATTTAGGCCACCACGAATAATATGCAGATGACTGTCATTTAGACCCGGTATAACGCGACGACCATTTAAGTCTACGACTTTGCTTGTAGGTGTTGCGAGCTTCATAACCTCATCATTTGTGCCCGTACGTACGACTTTACCCTCTGCAATCGCAATCGCTTGTACTTCTGGATTGTGAGGATCTAGTGTTGTGATTTTACCGTTTATGAGTATGAGGTTTATTTCGGTCATTCTGAACTCCATTCTTGTGAATTATCGTTCTAAAAAATAAAGGTATAGCAACATATATATTTCATTATTCTTTTTGATTTTACACGACGGAGTCTGACCGTTTTACATCCAATAAGAGGAGTTAATTCTGTTACTTTTCTTTCGGGAAAAGTAACCAAAACCATTGCCATCTGCAAAACTCGTTCAATTACAATCTTTTCAGATTTTGTCCTGCCTCGAACAGTTGCAGATGGCTTTTCCACTTATCCAATATAGTCAAAAATCGAATAAATCAACTTAAATATCGAAATACCCTTAACTCAACTATTTCTTATTTTGCAGGAACTGGTGCAAGTACTTCATGTTTTGATGTTGTACGTTCAGGCGCCTTATGTACCATCGTATAGGCATAATCAACGCCCATACCATAAGCACCAGAATGTTCGCGTACAATTGCCATAACTGCATCATACGTATCACGATGTGCCCAATCACGTTGCCATTCGAGTAAGACTTGTTGCCAAGTTACTGGAACAACACCCGCTTGAATCATGCGTTGCATGGCATAGTCATGTGCTTCTTTTGATGTGCCACCAGAAGCATCTGCAACCATATAAATTTCATAATCGCCTTCAAGCATGGCGCCAAAAGCAAAGGTGTTATTGCACACTTCAGTCCATAAGCCTGAAACAATCACTTTTTTACGATTATTTTTTGCAAGCGAATCACGTACTTTTTGGTCGTCCCATGAATTCATTGAAGTACGTTCTAGTAATGGAGCATCTGGAAATACGTCTAAAAGTTCTGGATAGGTATGACCAGAGAAGCTTTCAGTCTCAACCGTCGTAATGGTGACAGGAATATTGAATGTTTTAGCTGCTTTTGCTAATCCTACAGTATTATTCTTTAATACTTGGCGATCTATTGATTGTACCCCAAAAGCCATTTGCGGCTGATGATCAATAAAAATAACCTGACAATTGGTTGGTGATAGTTGTTCTAAAAGTGATTTATTCATGGGTAAACTCCATTATTCCTTATGAGTAATGCATTAAAATTGCTTACTGGTTATTATGAAAACAGATAAAAATGTAAAAGCATAGACAGTAAATCAGCTCGAATCTGTATTCTGTACGAATACAATCAAAACAATGATTGCTTTTTAATTTTTATAGTTTAATCATTGATATATATTTTTTACCATTCGCTTATCCATGGATCGATTAGACTGTATTTCCACTTTTGTAAGTGTTGTAGAACATGGGAATTTTAGTAGCGCAGCCAGAGCACTCGATATTTCTCGTGACTTAGTGGCAAAACGTGTTTGCTACCTCGAAAACGACCTCAGAACCACACTTTTAACTCGAACCACAAGACAGATGAACCTCACCTCTTGTGGGGAAAAGTTTTATCAACATAGCAAAGTCATTTTAAGTGAGTTCGAATGGGCTGCATACGAAATTAGCTACAATCAGCAGTACCCTGAAGGCGAGCTCAAACTCAATACGCCAATGTCTTTTAGCAATATTTTTCTTCAACATATCATTTCGGACTTTATAGAGAAATATCCGAGCATCAAAATTGATTTATTCATGACTGATCAACTATTAGATATGAATAATAATAAATTTGATTTAACCATTCGTGTAGATGGCTCTCCTCCAAACTTAGCAAATAGTAAAATATTAAATACCTATCAACGATATTTATATGCAACCCCTGAGTATTTTAATCAGCATGGATTACCAGATTCATTAGAAGAACTTAAAGAACATAAGTTTCTAATTTATTATCAGGATAGCCGACATAAGAAATTGATTTTCCAAAAAGATCAAAAAGAAGTGTCTTTTAATTGCTTCCCTGTGATGACCTGTAATAATGGTGAATTATTATTAGATATGTGCTTGAAAGATCATGGTATCGTCTTTCTTCCAGAGTTTATTGCAGAGCCTTACTACAAAGAAGGTAAATTACAGAAATGTTTGGAAGACTACACCAGTCAGCCGCTTCACTTATATGTTACATGGCCAAACCGTAAGATTTTATCGAAGAAAGTAAAATTATTTATTGATTTTCTAACACGTCAAATCGTTCCCATAAAATAACCAATTGGGGCCTTTTCCAGAAGAAATGGCCCATTATTTTTTAGTTAGTTTAAATGGTTTCAATCTTCTTATTTTTAAATAAATTTAATAAATTTTGCTCTGCTGTTGCTGTACTGTCTTGTTCAACAAATGTTGTCGCGTAGTGTTCTAAATGCTCTTCCATCAATTGAGTTGCTCGTTTTTCATCACCCTGCTCAATTGCATCTAAAATTGCACGGTGTTCATCAGCCGAACAATTATTATGTTTTGGAATTTCATATAAGCCAATTAATAACGAAGTCCTTGCAATAAGCGTCTGCAAATAACTGGTCATAATCGTATTTTGATTTGCTTCAATTAGCTTTAAATGAAATTGCCCTGATAGCTTAATCCACTCGGCCCAATTGCCAGCTAAACGCTCATGAGACTCTTGATCTACTAAGCCTCGAAGCTCACTAAAATCTAGGTTATGTGACTTTTGAGCGAGCTTTTTTACAGTGGCGATTTCAAGCATGCTGCGTGCTTCAAAGACCTCTTTTGTCTCATGAACGCTATGCTTTGCGATGAGTGCCCCACGATTGGGCTGAATTTCGATGACCTTATCATGTGCGAGTTTGACGAAAACACGTCTTAACACTCCCCTCGTTACACCAAATGCCTCACACAAAGGTGCTTCAACTAAACGTGCGCCAGGAACGAGTTGTCGATTTAAAATAGCATCTACAATAGCGTTATATATATGGTCATCAATTTCATCATTGCTCATTTCTACGGCTTTTTTTGGTGCATTCGATGGCATTGATTTCTCCATTTTTATTAATGCCTCCTCTTTTTAAAACTTTATCTAATAACTGTAGTGTAAGTTTAACTTAACCTTTTGGGAATATTACTCTCATTTCCACAGCAACTATGTGCTGCTGAACAATTCAAAAATAAACCTTAAAATATCAACTTATACACCTAAATTTATTTACTTTTTATAAAAAAATTAAGCACTTATCATTTTACAAATCTGTCTCTTCATATTCCAAAATCGTATCAAGCGAAATCACTCATCAATACCACATCTCAAGTTTGGCATAACTTTTGCTCAATATAATTGTGCACAATCTAAATACATATTGTGCACAATTTTAACTTCATTCTTTTAGCCAGAGTTTCAAGCTGCTGAAGAACGTGCCCGCCCAACATACGGGAAGTGAGTGTTCAAGATGAATAATACCGAAGCAATAATTAAACTTTCTTATGATGCAAAGCTAACAAATCAAGACCTAGCTCCTTTAAAAAAGCAAACTTGGGGCGCTTATAATATTTTTGCCTTTTGGATGTCTGATGTTCATAGTGTCGGTGGCTATGTCATGGCTGGGAGCCTTTTTGCACTTGGGCTAAATAGCTGGCAGGTACTTTTATCTTTACTCATCGGCATTGCCATAGTTCAGTTTTTTACAAATCTGATTGCCAAGTCTAGCCAACAAACAGGTACGCCCTATCCTGTTATTTGTCGTGCCACTTTCGGTGTGCTTGGTGCAAATATTCCTGCTGTTATTCGGGGTCTTATCGCTGTTGCATGGTATGGCATTCAAACCTATTTGGCCTCAAGTGCCTTTTTATTGGTCATTTTAAAGTTCTTTCCAGAATGGTCAGCCTATGCTGATGTTTCAACTTACGGCTTTCTTGGGCTTTCCTATTTAGGATGGGTTGGCTTCATGCTGCTTTGGCTACTGCAAGCGATTGTTTTTTGGTCTGGCATGGACAGTATTCGTAAGTTTATTGACTGGGCAGGCCCAGCTGTCTACGTAGTTATGTTTGCTATGGCAGTATGGCTCATCTGGAAAGCTGGCTGGCAAAATATTGATTTAAACTTGAGCGGTGTTCAATACGACGGTTTTGCGGTTGTACCCGTCATGATTGGTGCTATTGCGCTTGTTGTTTCATATTTTTCTGGACCAATGCTGAACTTTGGTGACTTCTCTCGTTATGGCAAAAGCTTTAATGCCATTAAAATGGGCAACTTTCTTGGACTACCAATTAATTTCTTAGGCTTTTCTTTACTTACTGTTGTATGTATTGCGGCAACGCTTCCAGTCTACGGTAAGCTCATTACAGACCCTGTCGAGATGGTTGGAAAACTTGATAATACATTTGTGGTGATTTTAGGCAGCTTGACCTTAATGATTGCCACCATCGGAATTAATATTGTCGCTAACTTTGTTTCACCTGCCTTTGATTTTTCTAATGTTTCACCGAGCAAAATTAGCTGGCGCATGGGTGGAATGATTGCAGCAGTCGGTTCGATTTTCATTACCCCATGGAATTTGTTTAATAACCCTCAAGTGATCCATTACACCATTGATATTTTAGGTGCATTTATCGGTCCACTTTTTGGTGTATTGTTAGCCGATTTTTACCTCGTTAAAAAACAAAAAATCGTGGTAGATGATTTATATACTTTAGATACTAAAGGTTCGTATTGGTACAAAAATGGATATAACTACTCTGCCTTTTATGCCTTAATTCCAGCTTCATTAATTCCTATTCTCTGCGTACTTTTACCACAACTGTCTGGGCTGGCTAATTTCACATGGTTTATTGGGATGGGATTCGGTTTTGTCATTTACCGATTTCTTAATCAACCGCTTGCCCATGCTAAATCGACAATGACTAAGGCAAAAGTACAATGAAAATTAAAATTATTAACCCCAATACCACCCAAAGCATGACAGACAAAATTGCTGCATCAGCAAAGATAGTCGCAAATTCTGATACTCTAATTATTGCAGTGAGTCCTCAAATGGGCCCTGCAACAATTGAAAGTTATTATGATGAAGCTCTAAGTGCCGTAGGTGTCTTAGAAGAAATACGCCAAGGTGAATTTGTAGGTGTAGATGCCTATATTATTGCCTGTTTTGGTGATCCTGCGCTTTATGCTGCACGTGAAATGACTTCAGCTCCTGTGATTGGGATTGCCGAAGCAGCTATGCGAACTGCAAGTTATATCAGTACTGGGTTTAGTGTAGTCACAACCTTACAACGCACAGTGAATATGAGTTGGCATTTGGCTCATCGCTATGGGGCTACGCCATTTTGCAAAAATGTTCGAGCTTGTGACATTGCCGTTGAAGAATTGGAGCTTCCTGACTCAGACGCCTACCGAATTGTCCGAGATGAATGCAAAAAAGCACTAGCGGAAGATAAAAGCGATACGATTGTTTTGGGCTGTGCAGGTATGAGTGATTTATGTCTAAAGCTACAAAACGAGTTGGGAGTGATTGTTATTGACGGCGTTGCTGCAGCCGTTAAACAAGCTGAAATGTTAGTTCAGTTAAATTTAAAAACCAGCAAAGTTGGTGATTGGGCCTCACCTCCTGTAAAGAACTACACAGGCATATTGTCAGGATTTGGAATGAACTAAAGAGTTATTGTTTCAATTCCAACTCAAAACGCTACGTTGGAATTGAAACAAAGAATAATTAAAGGAATTAAGCCTCTGCTAACTCTGGCTGTTCTTCTTCTTTATAAAACGGCACATCACCATTAATAGTTGCACGGTGCATGATGCGATGAGCATCGCCATAATCAAATAATGCTTTATGTTGTGTGCAGCGGTTATCCCAAATCGCAATATCACCATCTTGCCATTTCCAGCGTAAATGAAACTGCTCTTGGGTCGCATGCTCAAACAAGAAATTAAGCAACTGCTCACTTTCTTGTTCAGGTAACTCATTAATTTGTGTGGTAAAGCCCTCGCTTACAAACAACAAAGGCTCGCCTGTGACCGGATGGGTACGCACCACTGGATGAACCACTGGAGGATTACGCTTAAAGGTTTGCAACAGCTTTTCACGCTCTTCTTCGTTATGGGCAAAACGTTCAAGTGGAAAAGACTTACGAATATCGTGGGTTGCAGTTAAGCCACGTAGTTTTTGCTGTAACTCAAGCGTCAGCCCTTTAAAAGCTGCTGTGTTACTCGACCATAATGTATCGCCACCTACAGGTGGAATTTTAATGGCTTGCAATACACAGCCCAATGGTGGAGTTTTACTAAAAGTCACGTCTGTGTGCCAAAGTTCATTATCACGTAAGTCTTGTTTCCAACTATCAAGCACCATGACTTCCGGCACATCTTCAATTGACGGATAAATCGGGTGCACATGTAAGGTGCCAAAACTACGTGCCAAGTCTGCTTGTGCTTGCGGTGCTAATTGTTGCTTTCGAAAAAAAATGACCTGATGATCAAGCAAAGCCTGCTGGATTTGTTGCGTTGTCTGTTCATTTAACGCATTCAAATCAATATCGTGAATAATTGCGCCAATGGTAGGCTTGATCACTTCAATATTTAAGTTTGCTACTACTGTATTCATCTTCTTTACTACAACTGCTGACCATACCAAGGAGAAAACTGTTTTTGTAACCAACGTAAAAACAGCTCAAAACTAACTGCGACAATCGCAATCACAATAATGCCCAGAATCACTGTATCGGTAATTAAGAACTGTGCTGCCGATTGCACCATAAAACCAATACCACGATCCGCTGCAACCAACTCTGCTGCAACTAATGTTGACCAACCCACCCCAAGACCAATACGAATACCGGTAATAATATGAGGTAAAGCTGTTGGTAAAATGACATGCCAAAAGACTTGTGACTGACTTGCCCCTAACGACAATGCCGCACGTTCACGATTTAGCTGATGGCTTAACACACCATGCGCACTACTAATAATGACAGGCGCCAATATCGAGAAAAAAATCAAAAGTACTTTTGTGGTTTCGCCAATACCGAACCAAATAACAAGTAAGGGTAAATAAGCTAACGGTGGAATTGGACGTAATAACTCAACCAAAGGATCTAGAACAGCGCGAACCCATTTGTTCAGCCCCATCCACAAACCCAGCGGAACACCAATCACCACGGCAGCAATCAAAGCCAAAAATACACGTGAGATACTGGCTGCCAAATGTTGCCACAAAGTAGCCTTCATAAAGCCTTCTTGGCTGACCGATATAAATTTTTGCCAGACTGCCTGTGGACTCGGTAAAAACAGTTCAGGTACGACATGCAAAGCAGTAATGAGGAACCAGAGTGCAACCACACTTCCCACACTAATTATGCTAACTGCCAAAGTGCGATGCTTCTCAAAAAATGACGATAGAAATGAAGCATTTTCTGTTTGCACATCTGGCTTAAGTTTTAGCCCTGCTTTGTCATATTCATAGACGTTATCTTTAGTACTCATGTGGTTAACGCCTCCTTACCGCTTTGTTTTTGTGCCCTTAAACTTTCAAACAGCTGTTCTCTGAGCTGAATAAATTGAGGGTCCGATTTAATTGAGCGAATAGACTCGCCCTGACGATATCGATTAGCAAAATCGAGATGTAGAGTTTCTACAATTTTGCCTGGATGTGCTGTCATCAGAACTAATTGATTGCTGAGCAATAATGCTTCTTCAATGTCATGAGTAATTAAAAAGAAGCTTTTATTTTGTTGAATCCATAAATCGAGCACTAACTGCTGCATGTTTTCACGCGTAAAAGCATCTAATGCAGCAAAAGGTTCATCTAACAAAATAAACGGTGCATGACTAATCAAAGCTCTGGCAATACCAACACGTTGTTTCATACCACCGGAAAGTTCCCAGATATTGGCTTTTTCAACGTGGCTTAAACCCACAATTTTTAAAATTGCACTCACTTGCGCTTCAATCTCTGCACGCTTTAAACCCTTTAACTGCAAAGCGAAGCCAACATTATCTGCAACATTCAACCAAGGAAGTAAGGCGTGATCCTGAAACACGACAGCGCGGGTTACATCGGGTCCATTTACCACTTCATGATTTACAAGCACATCACCTGAACTCGGCTTTTGAAACCCTGCCAAGATATTAAGCAAAGTTGTTTTTCCGCAGCCTGACTCGCCTAAAATCACGGTTAAAGAACCCTCTTCAATGGTTAGGTTAATGTCTTGTAAAACTGGCTTTTGCTGTTTAGGAAAAGTCAGATGAATATGTTTGGCTTCTAGTACACTCATGACAACTCCTTAAGGCTGCAAAAATGAAGAATTCACGTTGCCTTTATAGTCGGCTTTAAGTTGATCGACCTTGCCCTGACCTTTTAAGAACTTCGCTGTATCAAAAATATTTTGCGCAAATTCACCATCTAAAGTTTGTTTTTGCTGAGCGTAGTCAAGGTAAATATTTCCACTTAATAAAAGCGGGATATCTTTTGGATCAGAACCTGTGAGCTGCGCAATTTTTTGCACGTTATCGGCATCTTTAACGTAAGCAGCTGGGTCTTGATTATATTTTTCAAGCTGCTCAAGCGTAGTTTTAACAAAAGCTTTTAAGAAATCAGGATTTTTCTCTGCAAAATCTTTACGCACAACCCATAAGTCATAAGTTGGAGCACCCCACTCACCCACTTGTTTTGAGTCGGTTAAAACCGTACCAGATGCTTTAGCTTTACTTAAAGCTGGTTCCCACACATAGGCAGCATCAATGTCACCACGTTCCCATGCAGCTGAAATTTCAGGTGGACGCAAATTAATAATTTTTACTTTGTCTTCTGGAATGTTCCAATGTTTAAGTGCAGACAAAAGGCTGTAATGGGTTGTTGAAACAAAAGGTACAGCAATGGTTTTGCCAATTAAATCTTGAGGGGTTTTAATGCCTGATTTATTACTCACTACTAATGCTTCAGACCCACCAAGTTTTGAAGTAATTAAGAATACTTCAATCGGTAAATCACGGCTTGCCGCAGCAGCAAGTGGGCTTGAACCAATATTGCCAAGTACCACATCACCTGAAGCAAGTGCATTTACAACATCTGAACCCGCATCAAATTTTTTCCATTGAATAGTACTTTGACTATGTTTTTCATAATCTCCGTTAGCCTGTGCAACTTTGCTTGGGTCAACCCCAGTTTGATAAGCAATCACGACAGGTTTGTTGTCACGAACTGAAGCACCCGTATTATTATCTTTCTTATTTTGCCATACGATAAATGCAACAATTGCTACAACCACAATTGCCGTGATAATCAACGGTTTGGTCTTTGTGCTCATAATTTCATGATCTTTCAATAATATAAGCCCATGGTATGCAGCCGGCTTTATAATGAAAAATAAAAAAATATGAGTTGCTTATCTAATTTTTATAAATAACTTTTCCTTATAAGTTTTTATCTTTTGGTAAAAAGCAAATTCTAAGTAAACTTACAGATTAAAATAAAAATTAAAATACTTATATATCAATAACTAAAAACGATATTCACAAATCATATGGCTAGGAAAACCTGACAGACACCCTCTAAGTATTTTATCCTCTCCTATTTGATCATTTTTATTTTTGCTTATTGCATCCAGAGTTTTGCATCTAATTAATTTTCATTCTTTTATATAAAGTTCAGATTTTATTATCTTTTTATCTTAAATCTTCTGCAAATATTGAGATTTGGGCAAATCTTTTTCTGGTTTATACATGACGCAAATTTAATTTTTATTTTTAAGAGGAGAAAAATTCTTTTGTTTAAACATTCTCAAATTTTGAAAAAAACATTAATTACAACGTCTTTAATTACATTCAGCCTCTCAAGTCATGCAGCGCTTACCTTTGGCAATGCTGAAGAAGGTGAACTTAAAGTAAGTGGTACTGTTCGGGCTAAATATGTTTATGATTTTGACTCTGAACCCTCTACCAGTAAATTTTCTTTTAATGACGCCGTATTATGGCTAGATTACAACTCCCCGAAATGGATTGGCCGCTTAGATTATCGGGTTTATGAATATTACGGGCATTTAGGCGATGCCAATTGGCTCACCGATGCATGGATGGGTTATAAAATTAATGACAACAGTAAAATTATTGCTGGCTTAAACCCCGTTCCTTTTGGCTTGGGTCGCTTTTGGGGAAATACTTATTATTTAGGCATTGCCAATAGTGCCGGTTGGGAAGATGTACACAACCTTGGGGTGAAATATGATTTCAATGATGGAACCAATGAAGCACAACTCGCTTTTTATCCTACCGATGGTGGCACCTATAGAGGTAAAAGCAAAGACTCGAGTCGATTTAGTATCAATCCTGTCAATGCGGATGACTCAGTACCACAAGGCACCAACACTAAAGAAAAGAACTCGATTGTTGTTCGCGGTGCTCATACATTTAAGAATGTCTTAGGCCAAGAAAATTTCTCTACCCAACTGGGCGCCTCTGCATGGTATTCCACCATTGAAAATAAACGTTCAGGGCAAGATGGCGATCGCCAAGTCTATTCAGTTTTTAGCAATACCAATTATAACCAATGGAATTTACAGCTTTTGGCTGGTTATCAAGACATTGATAATGCCGACAATGAATATAAAGATCATCTGACTTTGGGCGGTTTCGATTATTCATTTAATTCGGCAACCAAAGGTCAGATTTATTCAGCCGAACTGAGCTATCTATTTCCTCAGCAGTTTGGACCAATTACTTCTGTTCGCCCGTATTTAAACTATAGTTCTTATCGAAAAGAGCAAGATGGCTTTAAAGATTCAACCCGTTTTATTCCCGGCATTGCCTTTAACTATCAAAAATTGACAGTACAAGCTGAGTTACTAATGGGTAAACATGATCCATATCTAGGAGACAGTGAAGGCCTTGCGGCTGGTGGAACTAATGATAAATGGAATAAAAAAGCATTTGTAATTTTTGCTTATTACTTCTAATTCTAAAAATAAAGGCCAACAGATGTTGGCCTTTATTTTTATCTAGATATTTATTTTTACTCTAATCGATTACTGGTGAATTATTGAGAGGAAGTTCTGTTTTATCTTCATCGATAACATCAACATCTTGGGCGGTAGGCTCAAACTTAATCAGTAGTCCAATCACAATTAAAGGAATAAATGCAAAGATAGAAATAATCAGGTAAACATCGGTTTTATATCCCGCCATCCAGATTGGTAAAACAAACAAAGCAATTGCTTGAGCAACACCCGTTACTGCACGGTTAAAGCCAACTCCAACACCACGAATCGAAGCAGGATAAGCCATGGTTGGATAAACCATCATTTGTGCCCCAGGCCCAAAACCTTCAGCAAAAAGCCACAAACCCAGCATGCCAATTGCTGTGTAAAGTAAAAAGCTATTACCGGGTTCACCAATTAATGCTAACGCAATGAGGGCTATAAACTGGAGTAAAAAGCCTGTAAGCAACACATGACGAGATTTAAATCTGCTAGCAACAAATACACCTAACAGCCCACCCGTAAATGCAAACAGCAAATTGAGTCCGAGTGTTGTAGTAATGGTCGTCAAGACATCTGTATGAAAGAATCGCGTTAAAATAGAAGGTAAAAAGAATGCAATGGTCGTGTACTGAAATGCCACCGAAATGTGAATCACAATTGCCACAATCGTTCTTGGCAAATAGGTTTTATTAAATAAAACCGCAAACCCCTCGCGCTTTTTCTTTTCAGCAGTTCTTTCTACTTTTTCAACTGTAGCGACTGCATTAATTGCATAGGATTCTTGTAGAACTCGAGCTGCCCCCTTTAAATCGCCTTGGTTTGCAAGCCAGATTGGTGATTCAGTTAAATATTTACCGCGAATAAAAATAATGAGTAACGCTGGCACTGCTCCAAAAATTAAAGATGCTCTCCATAACCAGTTGCTATGCTCAGGGGGTAAAAGAAAATAAAGCGCCAGAACTAGGCCAAAACACACCGAAGAAGCGGCATACCACATTGGGCACCATGCGGCTAGACGCGCTGCCTTATTGCTACTACCATTAAATTTGGAAAACTCAGATAAGTATGACATTGCAACGGGTAAATCAATACCAACACTAATTCCCATAATGAATCTGGCTAAAATCAAAACCCATACATTCGGAGCAAAACCAGCGACAATTGCCGCAATGACAAACAGCACCATGTCCGCCATGAAGACCCGATAACGGCCAATTTTATCTGTCAGCCAACCACCAATCAGGTTACCCACAATGGTTCCGCAGACAATTGCTGAAGCCACCACACCAGTCATCACAGGGCTTAAAGAAAACTCTGAGATAACTTGCTCAATACCAAAGGACAGCGTTGTTAAATCGTAGGCATCAATAAACACCCCAATCAGTGCCAACCAAATAACTTTATTCGATTTACCCTTCCCTGCAAATTTGGAAATTAATTGTGAAACATCATCGGGAGATTTAATTTCATAACGATGGTTATGATCGAGTTCTTGTGTGCTCACTTAATAATTCCTGAATTTTAATAACAGGAACAAAATAATGATTATTCACATCATATAAAAACAAATTAATCTGATGTTTTAATCTAAATTATAGAATTATCTTTTCATTATTTACTCAGCAGTAAAACCGATATAAAAAGACAAAATAAAAGCTGGTATTTAACCAGCTATTTATTTAAAGGTTTTCTAAAATATTAACTCGCCTCAGCAAGTTTTAACTCTTTTAGATTACGATATTTTGCACCTCGGTGATTTTCAGGCAAATATGGCCCAGCACCAAATAGTTTTTGTCTTAATGTTCCTTGTGTATATGAGGTTTGATATACCCCACGTTTTTGCAACTCTGGCACAATAAACTCAACTACATCGGCAAAGGTTTGATGCGCCAAAATATAGGCAAGGTTAAAGCCATCAATATCGGTATCTTCAACCCATTGTTGTAGAGCATCTGAAACAGTTTCTGCCGAACCCACTAATACAGGTCCATTACCACCTAAGCTGTTCCAGTTTGCAATTTCTTCAATGGTCCAAACACGTTCTGGATCTGCATTTACATAAGAATCTAATAAAGATTGAATGGCATTGGTTTGAATATATTCAACTTTATCGGTCGGTTGATATTGTGAAAAATCGACACCCGACCAGCCAGACAGCAATGTTAATGCACCATCGTAGCTTCCATAGCTTTGATATTCTTTAAACTTAGCCTGTGCTTTTGCATCGGTTTCATCAGTGACAATCGACAAAAGCGCATAAATTTTGACAGAGTACGGGTCGCGGCCTTCTTGAGCCAATTTCTGGCGAATGCCTTGTACCACTTTTTTAGTGGCAATTTTAGACGGCGCTGCTATGAATACACATTCGGCATTTTGACTAGCAAACTTCTGCCCGCGTGATGAAGCCCCCGCTTGGTAGAGTACTGGTGTTCGCTGCGGTGATGGTTCACAAATATGGATGCCCGGTACAGTAAAATATTTACCCTCGTGCTGAATTGGATGCACTTTTTTATGGTCAGCAAAAATACCGCTTTCACGGTCACGAAGTACCGAACCTTCTTCCCAAGACCCTTCCCAAAGTTTGTAAAGGACTTCTAAGTACTCATCAGCAATATCATAACGATTGTCATGATTAACCTGAGTTTTTAGGCCCAAGTTTTTCGAACCACTTTCCAAATAAGACGTCACGATATTCCAACCAACTCGCCCTTTGGTTAAATGGTCTAACGTGCTAATACGCCTAGCAAAAGGATAAGGATGTTCAAAGGAAATCGAAGTTGTGACACCAAAACCCAAGTGTTTTGTGACTGCTGCCATCGCTGGCACGATCTGTAGTGGATCATTGACCGGAACTTGTACCGCACCTGTTAAGGCATGTTCAGCACTTTGATGATAAACGTCATAAATACCAAGCACATCTGCAATAAAAATACCGTCAAAAAAACCACGCTCAAGAATTTGCGCTAAATCTGTCCAATATTCTAAATCTTTATATTCAACAGATCGGTCTTGAGGATGCCGCCATAATCCAGGAGATTGGTGGGCAATACAATTCATTTCAAAAGCATTAAAACTAATTTTCTTAGTCATAAAATATCAGCCAGCATTTTATTTATTTTTATACTAAAGCAATTTTTATGTTTTCTTTATAATATAAACCCCAAACAAAATATGATTTTATTCTAATAGATTTTTATATTTTATTAAAAAACAAAAATAATATTAAGCCGCTAAAAATAGCAGCTTAATATCTAAAACTATAATTTATTGTTTATCAACATTCCCTATTCGCCATTGATACGGAGGTAATGTGCCGTTTACACTAAAATCACCGACAATTCGATTTTTAAATACTCTCGGGTTATGTGAAGATAAAGTTCGTACATTACGCCAGTATCGATCTAGACCTAAATCTTTGTCTGTTGCAGAAGCACCTAAAGCGTCAAATAAAATTGTAGAAGCATTTAAAATTAGATCGGTAATAACCGTTTGAGACTGCGCACTTTCAAGTTCGGCAAGCGCATTTTGCTCCTCTTCAAGCTGCTCATTATTTTGAAATGCAGCTAAGTAAGCACGCTGTAAGCTTTGTGCAACTTTTTCAACAATCGCTCCTGCACTGTAAGCTGCACCACGAATTTGGCCTACGACTTGTAAAATTTGCGGATCCTGTTTTACAAATTGGGCATTTGCATGCGTGTAGTTTCGGGTACGTTTAGCAACAGCTTGAGAAACATCATAGGTTGCAGCACGTCCTAGACCTGTAATGATTGCCAGTTGAACCAGTTGATAGTAAGCCGCTGAATATTTAAAACGGTCATCATCAGGTAAAATTTCAGTTTCATCGACCAATACATCATAGAAATATGCTGTACCACTCGCGGTGAGTTGCTGACCAAAGCCATTCCAGTCATCAACAATTTCAACACCTTCATCTTCACGGCGAACAACAACGGAGCCAGCTTCACCCTTTAAATCTGTTACACCAACGTCCACCCAGTCTGCATATAGGCTACCAGTGGTGTAATATTTTTTGCCTTTAACGCGAATTTTTCCTTCACTATCTCGATACAAATGAGTTTCGAACTGATCAATTGACTCTTTCCCGCCTTCAGACCATGCACTACCGACTGTTTCCCCATTGGCAATTCGGCTAAGCCAACGCTGTTGAAACGCTTTGTCTTTACTTACCAAGACATCTTCAGTGAAACCAAAATGCACACGCAAAGCTTGCGGTAAGTTTGAATCGGCCTCGGCAAGTTCAATGAGCAATGCAAATAGTTCAGGAATGGTTGCATCAAAGCCACCATGAGCTTTGGGAAGTCTTAAGCGCGTAAAACCAATATCCTTAAGCCATTGAAGTTGTTCATACGGCAAAATATGCTGCTGCTCACGGATTAAAGCCCCTTCTTTAATACGGGCAAAAGTCGGTCTAAAGTTTTTTGCCAACTCATCATAACGTTCAGAAGGTCCTTGTCCCCACACCCGAGAAATAATTGAAGCCTGACTAAGTGCTGCATGCGTTAGTGAACCGAGATGATGCTCAAAATTTAAATTTGTCATGTAAGTAAAACCAATATTGCTTTGCTTTTACCATAAAATATTTATTTCACATGAAAACGATTATTTTTTTATAACTGTATTCATTCTTTATATAAGAACCCAAACACAAACATAAAAAGCTCATCTCCCAAGCCTAAGATAGTTCTTTTTGTCTAATGCTCTGCTGGCTTTGTAGAAGTGTTTGTATATATTCTGAATAGACAGATAATTTTTCAAAAATATGCTCTGAATAAAACATATCATCAATTAAGTGGGTCATTTGACCAGCAGTAAAGGTATCGCATAAACCAACCAATGCTGCGTTCATTTGAGCGAATTTCGCGCATAATTTGACATAAGTTTCATCTTTATTTTTGAATAATAATTTCCGCATTTCTAAGCCATTAAGGTTTTTTAAGTCATCATCTTTTGTGGTTTTAATCCAATAAATTTTGACCTTTAAAAATTGCTCTAGTGTTTTTAAATGCTCGACATCTACGTCTAAACTCGTAATTAAAA
Organism: Acinetobacter sp. V104_13; assembly: GCF_031798995.1. Lineage (NCBI taxonomy): Bacteria > Pseudomonadati > Pseudomonadota > Gammaproteobacteria > Moraxellales > Moraxellaceae > Acinetobacter > Acinetobacter sp. V104_13. Next base: position 434,168 of record NZ_JAVQNP010000027.1, read on the forward strand.
AAACCGTTGATAGATCACTTCGGCACAGTGCCTTGATTAAGCTTAAATAAATAAACTCAACTTCATTAAGCTCTGCAAGTTCCAAATCTATATAAATTTTTAGACTTTCTAAAACGTCATCTACTTTAAAGAGTACTTTCTTCTCAGCTTGGTAATATTTATTAAGAATAGAAAGCACAGGCGCAGTTGCAGGCGTTGTATAAATAGCGGCCTTGTTTAAGTTAGCAAAAATAAATGGTGAAAATAGATAGGCCACACTACTTTGCTGTGCCTCAATATGAGATTGGATCAAATATACAGTTTCAGATTTAGAAAAGTCTCTGAGTACTTTCGCTCTCAATAAAGTAGCTTCAAAATTAACGTAGGTTTGCTCTAACTGAGCCAATATAGATACAGGAATAGGCTGATTTTTAATAATTTTATGCAGGACATTGAGTTGAGAAGTAATAAACATTTTTTAACATCCAAGCTATTTTAGAAGAGCTACACTTAAATCAGGTCTTTAATAACCTACGTAACAACCAGACCTCACGTAAAACAACAAAGGAATAAAAGAGAAGAAACTATTCTGCGCTTATTACCCAAAGTCGCATTTACTTTGTTTTGGAAAGTGATTTTGGCCATTCGTAAATCTTGTTCATTTATTTTGGACTTTTGAAGAATGGATACATAGCTACAGATATTTGAAAAAAAACTATAGCACACCTCATGAGTGCTTCAGACTGTTATAGTTTTATAAAAAATTTCTGTATCTACATATACAAAAATAGTAAGTGCATGATTAAGGAAACTTCTTAAGGTAGGTAGTTTTCATGAGACGATCTATTGCATATCGCCAGATATTTCATCAATGTTTCAATGCAACATGCATTTTTACAAATGCAACATCAAGCATAAACTTTGTTAACAGATTGAGAACAATTAATCAGTCTATTCTCTTGAAATATCAAGCAATTATATTGCTTAACCCTGTTGGCATTTTACTTGCTAAGAACATTTATCACAGAAGCAAGTTTAATCGTCAGAATACTTTGTTGCCTGAAAATAAGTATTTAACTCATTTAACCATCATCAGCTAGTTCACAGGGGGAAAGTTTATGAGCCTCGGTCTAACCGCTCTAGAATTAGCGCGAATACAATTTGCTTTTACAGTATCCTTCCATATTATTTTTCCGGCCACTTCCATTGGTCTTGCATGCTTTTTAGCAGTGTTAGAGTGGAAATGGTTAAGAACCCAAAACCCGATTTATAAAGATCTATTTAAGTACTGGATTAAGATCTTTGCCGTTGCCTTTGGTATGGGTGTGGTCTCGGGCGTGGTCATGAGTTACCAGTTCGGTACTAACTGGAGTGAATTTTCACGCGTCGCCGGAAGTATTACTGGTCCTTTACTTACCTATGAAGTCTTGAGTGCCTTCTTCTTAGAAGCAGGTTTCTTAGGCATTATGTTATTTGGTTGGGGACGGGTTGGTCCTCGAGCCCATTTCTTCGCAACACTTATGGTGGCCATCGGAACATGTATTTCCATGTTCTGGATTCTATCTTCGAATAGCTGGATGCAGACCCCTCAAGGCTTTGCCATCGAAAATGGCATTATTGTGCCAAAAGACTGGTTTGCAATTGTTTTTAACCCATCCTTCCCTTACCGCTTTGCCCACATGGGTGCAGCCGCCTTCTTAGTTTCATCATTATTGGTCGTCGGAACATCTGCATGGCATTTAGTAAAAGGCCGTCGTGATGAATTGGTGAAAAAATCGTTCTCGATGGGTCTCTGGATGGTGCTTGTGACTTCATGTTTGCAAGTAGTAATTGGCGATAACCATGGTTTAAACACCCGTGAACATCAACCAGCCAAACTTGCAGCAATGGAAGGTCACTGGGAAACCAATCACAATGAACCTATGCCATTATTGCTATTTGCAATTCCAGATATGAAAGAAGAACGTAACCACTTCGAAGTGGGTGTTCCTTATTTGGGTAGCTTAATTTTAACGCATAGCTTAGATGGCCAAGTGACAGGCTTAAAAGATTTCGCACCTGAAGATCGTCCAAATTCAACGATTGTTTTCTGGAGCTTCCGTGTGATGGTGGGTCTTGGTGTACTCATGGTCACTTTGTCACTCATTGCGCTTTGGTTACGTAAGCGTGGAAAACTCTATGAAACTTCGTGGTTCCATAAATTTGCATTGGTGATGGGACCATCTGGTTATGTCGCTATGCTTGCAGGTTGGGTAACTACTGAGATTGGCCGTCAGCCATGGGTGGTGTACGGCATTATGCGAACTAAAGATGGACTTTCACATACGGTTTCCGCAGATCAGGTCGGACTGAGCCTGTTTATTTTTGTGGTGGTCTATACCATCGTTTTTGGTAGCGGTATCTACTACACCTTAAAACTAATTAACAAAGGTCCATCATTCATTGATTCACCAAATGTTGAAACTGGTGGCGTAGGACACTTTAAAACACCAATGCGTCCACTTAGTGCAGTCGATGAAAATATTGACAGCAAACAAAACTCTGGGGAGAACCGTCATGATTGATCTTTCTTTAATATGGGTTGGTATTATCGGTTTAGGTGTCATGATTTATGTAGTCATGGATGGCTTCGACTTAGGAATCGGGATTATGTTCCCCTTCATTAAGAACAGCCAAGAACGTGACGTGATGATGAATACCGTGGCCCCTGTCTGGGATGGTAATGAAACGTGGATGGTGCTCGGCGGCGCTGGTCTATATGCTGCATTCCCACTGGTCTATTCAACAGTTTTATCAGCACTATATTTACCGATCATTTTCATGGTGATTGCCCTGATTTTCCGTGGCGTGGCGTTTGAATTCCGCTTTAAAGCTCATCGCACCAAACACCTTTGGGACTTGGCTTTTATTTGGGGTTCAGTTTTAACTAGCTTCCTGCAAGGGATTATTTTAGGTGCCTATATCCAAGGGATTAAAACCGAAAATGGTATTTATGCTGGTGGTCCATTTGACTGGTTATCTCCATTTACGATCTTTACAGGTATTGGTGTAGTTGCGATGTATGCAACTTTGGGCTGTGGCTGGCTCATCTTAAAAACTGAAAAAGGCTTGCAGCAACGTATGTATGAGCTTATGCCAAAGCTGATTATTGCATTGCTCATTATTTTTGGTGGTGTGAGTTTATATACGCCGTTGACTCATCCTGAAATTGCAGATCGCTGGTTCTCTTTACCAAATCTGTTCTATTTTAGCCCTGTGCCTATTTTGGTCTTATTGTTTGTTGGCCTGATTTTATCAGCGTGTAAAAAGCAAGATCACGACCTCAAACCATTTGCATATACATTGGCCCTCGTTTTCCTTGCATTTACTGGTTTTGTAATTAGTTTATGGCCATATATTATTCCGCCATCAGTCACAATTTGGCAGGCCGCAGCACCACATTCAAGCCAAATGTTTGCTTTGGTCGGTGCACTTATTTTGATTCCAATCATTATTGCTTACACCATTGTGTCTTACTGGGTATTTAGAGACAAAGTCCGTGTAGGTGATGAAGGCTATCATTAAGTATGGAGGGTTTTATGAAAAAGTCATCTGTTAAACTCAATCAAACCCAATGGTTTATTCTGCTATGGCTCGGTGGTTTTTTAGCCTTAGCTGTGATTGCTGGATTGTTTAAAGTGATATTGATTTATGCAGCCCCTTACTTAAAGTAATTCCAATTTTATAAACAAATGCCGTTTGTAGATTCTGCAAACGGCATTTATTATTGATTCAGTGCATCTTTTTTTATTTCGTGCAGCTCATACATGTATAAATCAGAACAACTTGCCCATAGCATTCGCCAACTCATTGAAAGCGGCACTTTAAGTGCGCATGAAAAATTACCGTCATTGAGAGATCAGGTACAACGCTCTGGCTTTAGTTTAATGACCGTAATGAATGCTTATCAGGAGCTTGAATCACAAGGTCTGATCTATTCAAAAGAAAAGTCAGGGTACTTTGTTGCCGAGCAAATTGCACTTAAACCTTTAGAGCAATATTCAGTTGTTTCACTGAACTCTAAAATTGAAATTAATTCCTTAGTTTTTAAATATCTTAAGTCAATTCAACATGAATCTGTCGTACCTTTTGGTTCAGCTTTTCCAGACAGTCAGCTTTTAACAGCTCCCAAACTCATTCAAATTATGGGACAGCTTGCGCGCCAAAGACAAAGTTATGACCAGACCACGAGCCTACCGCCAGGCAATTTAGCCTTAAGAAAACTGATTGCTCAGCGCTACTGTATGCAAGGCATACAGACTGATCCAGATGACATTGTCATTACATCTGGAGGTTTGGATGCACTGAATCTTTCTCTACAAGCTGTTGCTCAACCTGGCGATTATATTTTATTACAGCAAACCGTGTTTTACGGCGCTTGGCAAGCTGCAGAGCGTTTAGGACTTAAAGTGATTACCATTCCTGAACATCCTCAACATGGTTTTGACCTAGAAGCTTTTGAACAAGTCATTCAAACATATCCTATCAAGGTGTGTTGGCTCATGCTGAATGCCCATAACCCGATTGGTTTTACAGTCAGTGATCACATTAAATATAAAATTGCCAAGTTGCTTCATGAACACCAAATTTATTTGATTGAAGATGATGTCTATGAAGAGCTTTTCTATGGTGGCCAAAAACCACTTTCAATGAAGTATTTTGACCAACAAAATCTGGTGCTTCACTGCTCGTCTTTTTCTAAAACATTAGGTGCAGGTTTTCGGGTCGGTTGGGTCTATGCAGGTAAATTTTCAGACCATATTCAACACTTGCAGCTTATGAGCACCATTTCAGTAAATGCTCTCATTCAAAATGCATTGGTTGAGTTTTTATCTCATCATCATTATGAAAAGCACTTGCGTACACTTAGACTTTCACTTGAGCGTTATAAAAAGCAGTTTTATCACTATTTAAAGCAGCATTTACCTAGCTCTTGCGAAGTGTATTACTACCCAAGTGGCTATTTTCTATGGGTCAAACTTCCTAGTACGCTAGACAGTATGCAAGTTTATGAAGAGTTGATTCAGCAAGATATTGGCGTTGCACCAAGCCCTCTGTTTAGTGTTTTACCCGCACAGCAGCATTATTTGAGAATTAACTGTTCTTTTGAATGGAACACTAAAATTCAAAGCGCATTAGATCAGGTTATCAAAACCATTCAACAAAGAGTTGAAGCAAGTCTCTAAAGAAATGCTTCGACCTAAGCACAATTTTATAGACTTTATTTTGTGGTAACTTTATAGCTCAAATCTATTGGTTTTAGGGAAGCAGGTTCAAAGGATTAATATGGAAATTGATGAAGAACTCACCCTTAAAAAAATACAGATTTTTTTGGCTTTCATGCGCTGTGGAAATTTGTCTAAAACAGCCACAGAAATGCAGTTGAGCAATGTCAGTGTTCATAAAGCCTTACATTCTTTAGAAAGCGCTTTACGTTGCCCTCTTTTTAAAAATGAAGGCCGTAACCTCATTCCTTTAAAAAGTGCTTATGTCTTTGAAGAACGGGCACAAAAAATCGTACAAGACATTTTTATCACCGTAAATAAAACCAGAGAAGCCGCTGGTTTTGCAGCCAAGGTTTTACATTTAGGATCTCTTTATTCTTTAACTGTAAATACGATTCCAAATGTGATTAGCGGTCTTAAACTCAGACGTAGTGAGCTTGATATTCAACTATTGCTGAGTTCAAATCAGGATTTGGTGAAAAAGCTTAAAGCAACCGAGCTGGATGCCATTATCGTGGCTTTAAATGAAACCACTCAAGATGATGACTTTGAAATTTTGCCGATGTTTTCAGACGACATTTTTTTGGCCGTCAATAAAGATTCAAAATATGCCGATTTTAAAGACATTGATTTAAGCCTTTTAAAAGAAGAAACTTTTTTAACTTTAACCAAGGGTTTTGCAACTCATAACGACAGTGACATCATTTTTAAAAAAGCTGGTTTTTCACCTAAAGTTGCTTTACAGGTCAATGATATTTTTACCTTAATTAGTATGGTCAGCTCAGGTGTCGGTTTTGCTCTACTACCCGGCCGTATTTCTGCGGTTTATGAAAGTTCAGTTAAACTTATTCCACTCAAACAGCAATATCACATGCAACAAGAAATTGGTCTCGTCTTTTTAAAAAGTAAAGAGCGCGATCCAAACTTACTTGCTCTGATTGCTGAATGTCGAATGTTTGCCTCTAATTTCAAAAATAAAAAAGACCGTTGTTAGTAGCAACGGTCTTTTTGGCTGAGTATTAAATATTTATTAACCGACTAAAGCTTTAACTGCAAAGAACAAAACAGTTGGCCCCATTAAGCAGCCAAGACCTGTATGGAACGTTGCCGTGAGCGCACCGTAAGGCACTAAACGGCGATCTGTAGCTGCTAAACCAGCTGACACACCACTTACAGTTCCTGCTAAGCCACCAAAAATCATGGCAGAACGTGGATTGTCTAATCCCATAAATTTTGCTGTAAGCGGTGTTGAAACCATTACACAAATTGCTTTCACCAGCCCCGTTGCAATTGAAAGCGCCATAACCTCAGAACTTGCTCCAATGGCAGCACCTGTCACTGGTCCCACAATATAAGTCACTGCACCCGCACCAATTGTAGTAATACTCACCGCATCGCGATAGCCAAAAATCCACGCAAACATACAACCGACAATAAATGGCAAAATGGTTCCGAGAAATAAAGAGAAGGCACCAATAAACCCGGCTTTTTTCGCCTCAGTCGCTTGTACCTCAAATGCAGTTGCGACAATGGTAAAGTCACGAAGCATTGCACCGCCCATAAGCCCGACACCGGTAAAGAGTGCAAGATCGGTAATCCCTTTTTCACCGCCTGTCATTTTTCCGCCAAACCATGCCAAGATTAAACCAATTACAATCGCAATTGCTGAAGCATGCACTCGTCCCTTGGTTAAATATTTAGATAGCTTGGTCGACAACCACATAATTAAAGCAATTAAAGCGAAAGCTGTAATTAAACCTAAATGGGTTAAGTCCTTTAATAATAATTCAACCATGAACTTTGCCTCCAATGCGGTTTAATGTGGTGTCTTCTTCCTTCGGTAAAGGGCTTGCCTTGTTGTAGCGGCTTAAGCCTGCAATGGTGAGTGTGCAAACGATAACTGAAACTACCGCAGCAAACAGTGCCATATGTCCACTAGATAATGCTGTAACCACATTTTGTTGTGCTGCCATAGCAACAACAACAGGGATATACATGGTGCCCCAGAATGAAACGCCTTTTTCGGTTTCAACTGTCATAACACCACGTTTTTCCATCCATAACCGTATACAAATGAGTAAAATCATGGCGATACCCACGCCACCAACATTGGACTTTACACCCAATAAAACGCCCAACAAATCGCCGACAATAACACCCACCAAGGTGCAAAGAGCGAGTAAACCAACTCCATATATAATCATGACAATCCCTCATATCCTTGGATCATTTATGCTTTTGTAAAATCTGACTCAAAAAGAAAAACTATTCGCCTGTTCTTTTTGCATTGCCATCTGAATAGTGTCTATGCGTGTCGCTTGAAATGACAACACGGTTCCTTCTTTAAATGTTCGGCGTGCAAGTGTAGTAAGCACCGTTCCCGGCAAAGCTTCGATTTGTAACCTCACACCTCGCTCCCATGCAGCTTGGATGGTACTTTCCCAATCTACAGTTCGACTCATATTAAAAGCCAAGTCATCACCAATCTGTTCTGGCCTGCTAAGCGTACGAGCCGTTGTACCACTTAAATAACGTATTTTAGGCTGCTTTAAAGTCACTCCCTCCATAGACGCTGCAAGTTGCGTTGCTTGCTGACTTAATAATTCACAGTGTGATGGCACCGATACATCTAATTTTTTTGCCACCACGCCTTGTTGCTTTGCCAAAACAGCAACTTGGTTCATGGCCTCAAAACTTCCTGAAATAACGATCTGGTTATGTGTATTAATATTTGCGACAAACACCTCTGGCGCTATTTCATAAATCTGTTTGACCCATGTTTCAACAGCTGCACGGTCTGTACCAATCAAGGCAGTCATACCATAGCCTGTAAGATAGGCGTTTTGCATGAGTTCACCTCGATAGGCAACCAAACGAACAGCATCCTCAAAGGCTAAAACTTCTGCTACAACTGCAGCAGACCATGCACCAATTGATAGACCAGCCACATAATCAGGTGTTAAGTTTTCCGCTGTTAATAAAGCTGAACTCACCACACCTGAAATCAGTAAACAAAGCTGTACTGCACGTGTCGATTGCAATGCAGCCGGACTATCTAGCATCAAGACATCTTCTTTGAGTGCATCCGATGCACGCTCAAGGTATTCTTTAACTAGAGCGGTTTGAGCTAAGTCGTGCAACATATTGCCTCGTTGCACACCTTGTCCCGGATATACCCAAATTGAAGCCATGATATCTATTCCCTAATTCCATGGGTTTTCTACTAAAACAGCACCGTCAGGACGTTTCAATAGAACTTTTCCACTGTTCCCAGCCCATTCTTTTAACGCCAACCCACCTTGTGAAAGTTGTAGCTGTATATCCACATTCAGCCCTGCTTGCTGAAAATTTTCGAGTAGCTCAACTGCCTCCTTTTTGGCAAAAGGTTGTTCAGCTCGAATCAACAAATCAATGTCACTTTGCTCGGTTACTGTTTTAATGCCCGTTGCCAGTTCAAACCCGAAACTTCCTGTATATCCCCAACATCCTGAAAAGTTTTTCATAATGCTGGAAATGCTCTGTAAACGTTCTGCCAAGTGCTCAAACTGTTGCTTATCTACGTGAGTCAGCGCTTCTGGCTTAAGCTGTCTGCTAATCGCTGATCGCGGCATTTGAGCTGCATATCGTTGATAGCGAAATTTCCCTCTTACACCCACAGCCACCTGATCTACAGGAATAATTGCCCGTCGAACTACAACAGGATCACCTCGTTGCAATACCTCTTTCACCCAAAGTGGAGCATCATCAGCCAAGCAATCAACTGTCATGCCCCACAGTAAATCATGGGCTTCGAGCTTAAGTTTCATGACCATTGCTCACGCAATAATTCACGGACCTTTTTAGACATTTGACGGTTTTGGCCGTGAAGTCTTTGTTCCAATCCTCTAGATTGATCAGCATTAATTTCTTTAAATGCTCGAGCAACTACCTGCTTCGCTAACAAAAGATCTTCGTTTGTCGGTTGTTCAGGGTTTTCGACAGATAACAGTTCAGATAACAAACCAAGCGTGGCATAACTTTCAATGTCATAAGCCATTGGCGGAATGCTTGATGCCAATTGCTCTAACTCATCAACCGACCGCAAGGTAACGCGTGCAGCAGATTCCTTACCCATCGCATGCACCATAACACCTGAATCTTTTAAGGCAATAATACGATTGGCTTGGTATCCATGCGCCAAGAAAGCACCCGACATTGACTTACCTACCAATAAACTGACAACAGGATGGCCTGCCAATCTGGCTCTGGCATAACTATCTACTGCACCCGCTAAAGCTTGATGAATACCCAATAATTCTTCACGGCGCCCATAGGCCTGACTTGGCACATCAACCAAGCATAAAATGCCGCGTTTAGTTTCAGCCTGTGCATCGGCTTGAATCACGTCATCAACCGCTTTTGCCAAGCTCCAGCCTTCTAGCAGCCCAACTTCACCTTGTCTTGCACGTGGGAACAAATTATTACTGTCTTGGACAACTGCAATTACACGTACTGCTTGCTGATCAATCTGACCATCAGCTACCCAAATAGAAGCTGGAAAACCATCAACAGTCTTAAAGCCTTGCGTCAGTGCTTTAAACCAATGTGCACCACGAGTAGATGCTTTTAATGTATCAACGGCGATATTCATGCTTGCTCTCCTTGATACAAAGCCTGAACCTGTGCTGGAGTAATTTGCTCAGCAGTATCGACTTGTTGTAGCTTCGCTAAATAGAATGAGTAGTTTGAACTACGGTGCTGCTGTGGCACGCCTTGAGTTAAATAATCGATGACTTGCTGACGAATTTTCTGGCGATCATCGTCAACATAAGCATCTGCCAAACCGCTAGCAAACCGTTGGTTCCCGCCAGTAATACTCCATATAAATGGACGATCCTTGGCGTTATATTCTTGTACACCAGCTTCTTGTTCTATCACTTGTGGTCCATTTAGCCCTAAACGTCCTTCTTGTGTCATTACAATATAGCTACATAGGCCAGCTGCAATTGACATACCGCCGAAGCACCCTACACTACCTGCAACCACGGCAATCACGGGTTGATACTGACGTAAGTTCACAATTGCAGCTTGAATCTCAGCAATTGCAGCCAAACCCAGATTTGCTTCTTGTAAGCGAACGCCGCCCGTTTCCAATAGTAAAATTGCCGCTGTTGGAATACCTTTCAAATTGTCTTCAACTGCAAGTTCTAAGGCACCCGCAATTTTAGCTCCGCCTACCTCGCCTAAACTTCCACCTTGAAATAAGCCTTCAATAGAAATTAAAACCACTGGGCGTTCTTGAATAGATCCTTTTGCAATCACTACACCATCATCGGCTTGCGGCACGATATTTTGCTGAGCCAACCAAGGCGACATAACACGTGCAAATGGGTCGAGTAACTCTCGAAAAGTCCCTTCATCTAATAGTGCTTTGGCGCGTTCTCTTGCGCTGAGTTCAATAAAATCTTGTTTATTTAACAAACTCTGAATATCAGTCATGAGTTATCTCCTCCAATGCTTGTTCCAGACGTAAGCGAACGACACCGGGAGTTGCACCAAAGTCATGAATATCAATATTGACCGCTGGCGGTATTTGCGCAGTAAAAATTCGTTCAAAAAGATTGTGCCAACGTGCTGCACTGCCATCTACCGAAGTCACCACGTGAATAGAAGCTTTTCCTGTTTCGCCAGGTTCCATCAAAATTTCTAAATCACCCGAGCCAACACATCCTACTAGTGCTTTTTTTACAGGTGGCTCTGTGGCCACAAATTCAAAATGAAGTGTTTCCATAATTAAAATCCCTTTTTATTTTTCACAGATGACTGCTCAGCACGATCTATAAACAATGTTGCTGCCAACAAATCTGCGGCACCACCTGCGGAAGCTTTCATTCGAAGCAGATCAATCTCTAAAAGATGCAAAGCACGTCGACCTTCCAAGCTTGAGCTGCCGCCCAAATCCAGTATTTGCTGAGCACCTTGTTGCATACGCTTTAAACCAGATGTTCCAGATCGATAAAGCACACAGGTATCAGTTAGATCAGTCATCATCGCAAGTAACGCATCTAAACGAGCGAACTCTTCTTTCATTGGTTTACTACGACTTTGATGAAGTTGCTTTAAACCAAAATTCACAATAGTTGGAAAACCTTGTTGAGCCTGTTCTTTGGCACCTAAGATGCCTAATTTCTTTTGGACTTGCTGACCATGACTCAAGGTCTGCTCTGGAATAAAACGATCTTCAAGCTGAGCAATCTGCCCTGCTAACTGGCATAGTTCAACAGCCGATAAATATTGTTGATTGGTGCGCGCCAATGCTGCTGCCGTAACCATTAAACCCAAGGCCCAAATTGCACCGCGGTGTGTGTTGACACCATCTGTCGCCAACATCATGGTCTTTTCACCTTGGCGGCCAATTTCTCCAATGTCTTCACGTAAAGCTAAACAAACCTCACCATGATGTATGGCTGCTTGAGCCATTTCTTCAAACATGGGTCCTAAACTTTTTGCAGAGCGCTCCATTAACTCCAAAGTCAGGTCATTGTGTGCACCACTGCCACGGCGATCGACCAAAGCTGGTTTAGGCGTCAGATTAACTTCATCAATTAAAGCCTCGACCGCCATATCTGCTAAAAGCTGACTATCGCTAAGTGTTTGATATTGAACTTGTGCCATCATTACCAACTCCTAAATTTCGCAGGGGGTTGATATAAACCATCTGACCATGTCACCAAGTCGGCAATATTTTTTGCAGCTAAAAGCTCACGTGTTGCATCGGTGCGGCGAATACCTAAATCTTCAGGGAATACCACCAAGCCTTCGCTTCTTAAACGTGCTGTTGTTTTCGGGTCTTGAGTTAAACCAATACTGGTCACACCTGCCACCGCAGCAATCATGGCTTGGCGCTCTTCTTGGCTGCTTGCTTTATATAGATAAGCAATACCTTCTTCGGTCAGTAAATGGGTGACATCATCGCCATAAATCATGATCGGTGCTAAAGGTAAACCAGCCGTTTTAGCCACATCAATCGCATCAAGGCGATCCACAAAAGTTGGCTTGCCACCCTCTTGGAAAGTTTCTACCATTTGCACAACGAGTTTTTTACCACGTGCCAAATAGGTTTCTGTCTCATTAGCGCCTTGCAAACGCATATCTAGCCATGCTGGCGTATCGTGGCGGCGTCCGCGTGGATCATGCCCCATGTTTGGTGCACCACCAAAACCAGCTAAACGACCTTTTGTGACAGTCGAAGAATGGCCCATGCCATCGACTTGCAAAGTTGCGCCAATAAATAGATCAACGGCGTACTGACCTGCAAGCTGACACATCATACGGTTGGAACGTAAAGCACCATCACGACCTGTAAAGAACACATCAGGACGAGCTGCAACATATTTTTCCATACCGAGTTCGGTACCAAAACAATGCACGCTTTCAACCCAACCTGTTTCAATCGCTGGAATTAAGGTTGGATGCGGATTCAGTGTCCAGTTTCGGCAAATTTTTCCTTTTAAACCTAAAGATTCACCATAGGTCGGTAAAATCAGTTCAATTGCCGCAGTGTTAAAACCAATACCATGGTTTAACGATTGCACATTATGCTTTTCATAAATTCCACGAATTGCCATCATGGCCATAAGCACATGTACTGGCTTGATATGTTTCGGGTCACGAGTAAATAACGGTTCGATATAAAATGGCTGGTCTGCGACCACCACATAATCAACCCAAGAAGCAGGAATATCGACACGCGGTAACTCTGAGACGTCATCGACCAGTTCATTGACCTGAACAATCACGATACCGTCACTAAAAGCAGCAGGTTCAATGAGTGCTGGAGAATCTTCGGTACTTGGTCCTGTATAGATATTGCCTTGACGGTCTGCCATAAAGCCCGCCGAGAGCACCACATTTGGAATAAGGTCGACCACCAAACGTGAATATAGTTCGATATAGGTATGAATCGCACCAATCTCTAGCAGTCCATCTTCAATTAACTGACTAATACGTAAACTTTGTGGGCCAGCAAAAGAAAAATCGAGCTTACGTGCAATGCCTTTTTCAAATAGATCAAGATGTTCCGAACGTCCGACGCTTGGCATGATCATATGTAAATCATGTAAAATATCTGGATTGGTTTGTGCTAAAGAACGCGAAAGGAAATCAGCCTGTTTTTGGTTATTTCCTTCGAGTACAACTTTGTCACCCGGTGTAATTAAGGTTTCTAAAACTTTAATAATGTCTTGAGTTGGAATCACCACACCATCGGTATATTGGTTTGCCATCTCTAGTTTTAATTGTTTGGCATGACGCCGCTTTGTCCATAACCGTTCTTTATTCTGAACTGATCCTTCCATGTGCTTACCTATATAGATCGCAGTTTTGTTCTGTATCTATAAAAACGCTTTATGGAATTTCGATCAATCAACCTAGATGAGCTGTTATTAACTTCAGGTTAATGATTTATTTTTAGGGTGGCTGAAAAAGAATTTGAGAGAATAGACATATTAAATGTCTTAAATAAATAGACTTATTTAGAAAAATTGGGGCTTCAATTATTTTGTATCAAACTATCAGATGATAGAATATTAAGTCTGATTATTCAGCTGCAATTACTTGATAAAAAATAGTTTATGCCAAAGAAATATTGTTATATCTACCGCCAAGAACGCCTCAACATTTTCAAGCTGAGCTGTTGATACTTTCTTCCTATGTAAAAACTCAGCACCCAGACTCATCGATTAACACATATAATTAAAGGCTCTCATACTTCAAAATACGATGCATCGCCAAGTTCTTATTTTGGCGAGTTCTCAGTCACTTTACCAAACCGTATCGATCATGGTCATGACGATTGGTGGTTTGGCTGGGGCAAATATTTCTAATACACCGATACTTGCAACTTTACCCATCGCATCTATGTTTTTGGGTACAGCCTTAATGATGTTCCCTGCATCAATGTTGATGGCACATATAGGACGGCGTAAGGGTTTTCTTTTCGGCGCTTTTTTAGGTGTAATTGGCGGTATTATTGCTGCCATTGGTATCTTTTATAGTTCACTTACTTTCTTAGCCTTAGGCACGTTATGTGTCGGAGCCTACCAATCCTTTGCTCAGTTTTATCGTTTTGCTGCCAGTGAAGTAGCAGATGATACGTTCCGTTCACGTGCCATTTCTTGGGTTATGGCAGGTGGAATTGTTGCCGCACTGATTGGTCCGACTTTGGCGCGCTTTGGTGGCCCATTATTTCAACATTTAGAATATATCGGTTCATTTTTAATTATTAGTATCATTTCACTTGTGGCAATGGGCATTTTATCTAGCCTACATATTGCCAATACAGTTGAGCAAAAGTCTGACTTTACTGCTGGTCGCCCATGGCAACAGATTGTCTTTCAGCCTACCTATCTAGTTGCTCTGTTTGGTGCAGTCACAGGCTACGGCATTATGATTTTAGGTATGACCGCAACACCCATTGCCATGCGACATTCACACCATGAACTAGGCACGATTACAACTGTCATTCAGCTTCATGTGCTTGGTATGTTCCTACCTTCATTCTTTACTGGACATTTAATCGCTCGATTTGGTGTGCTTAAAATCATGTTTGTAGGTCTTATATTATTTGCTAGTTATATTGGTTTTTCCCTCTCAGGTATTCAGTTCGCATCGTTTGCAATCTCACTCATTTTATTAGGTGTGGGATGGAACTTTTTATTTATTGGCAGCACTTCTTTACTTACAGGAACGTATACAGCGGCTGAAAAAGCCAAGGCTCAAGCCATTAACGACATGACTGTTTTTGTTGTCGGCTTAATTTGTTCTTTTAGTGCAGGTGCTTTACTGGATTTATTTGGCTGGAAAGCAATGAATATGGCTTTAATACCATGGCTGGTGATTGCCGCAGCTTCTCTCTTCTGGCTAAGCCAAAAAAGAGAAAAACAGCTTGCTTAAAATTCCTTTTAGCGCGGTTTATTCAACATCCATTCCAGATTTTGGCGAACCGCAGGCCACTCATATTTTAAAATGCTATAAACGTGAGTGTCCCGTAAAATATCATCTTTTACAATTTGATGACTTCTCAGCACGCCATCGAGCTTTGCACCCAACCGTACAATCGCGGCTTGACTTTGAACATTTAAAGAAGATGTGCGTAACTCAACCGCAATACAGTTTAAAGTCTCAAATGCGTGAGCCAACAATAGCTTTTTACATTCCGTATTTACAGGCGTACGTTGTGCAGATTTGCGGTACCACGTTGAACCAATTTCTACACGGCGATGTGCTTCTTCAATATGCATGAGGGTCGTCATGCCAAGCGCTCGCCCCGTTTTTCGGTCTTCAATATAAAAAGGCAACATAGACCCAGAACTTTGTAAACCGAGACGTCTTTCAATTTCAGCAACCATTTGTTCAGGTCTTGGCACACGGGTATACCAAAGATTATAAAGCTCCCCATCACAAACGGCCTCTTTGAGCGCTTCAGCTTGAGTTACATCTAACGGCTTTAAAATAACGTGTTTACCTAGCAACTCAACAGGTGTAGTCAAAGACATCTTTATCTCCTCAATTGATCTTAAGCTTTTATATTTTCAAAATTATTTATTTAACTCAGCCACACTGTACATGGCATTCGCTATAGTTTGATGACCAGATTTCGATAGGCCATCTGCCGCGCCTAAAATGTCTCGGCGTTCTTTGTTTTGCCCAAGTTTTGATTTTCCTCGCAACTTGGTAATTTCAATCTCAATACCTACAATGGCTTTTAACATCGGTTCAAGATAATCCTTTGGTGCATCTGACATTTTCCATGGTTCAGGTTGAGATGCTTCATGAGTACGGGTTAAACGAGCCACAACACCACGGACGTAACGTTCATCATCGCGAATCGTCACTTTGCCATAGGCATGCACAACCCTATAGTTCCATGTCGGTACTTGTCTATGCTGTTCATGTTTGGATGGGTACCAGTTTGGTGAAATATAAGCATCGCCTGCTTGAAACACGACGAGTACATCATCTCCATTTTTAATGTCCTGCCAGACAGGATTAACTCTAGAAACATGCGCACGTAGTACACCCAATTCCCCTTCGCTTGCCTGTAATTCAAATGGAAGATGATTTGCATCTAAGCCATTACTTCCATGAGTAAAAAGCACACCAAACGGATGTTCAGTAATAAGAGAATGCAATATATCCAAACGGTTTTCTGCAAAATCATCGGGGATATACATGGCTCAAAACCTCACTGTAAAGATCAGGGTTATTTATATTTTGTGTTGTAAATTTTCTGGTTTCTGTGGTTTATTAAAAAGAACCACTTTGTATTTTTTTAAGTAGACCAGAATTATGGCAAGAATGGCAAAAGTTGTTGAACTTCCGTCGATTGCAAAGATTGATAAAAGCCAAGGAAAGATAAGTGCTCAACTGACCCAAGCTTTGCGAGAAGCTGTACAAAGTGGTGATTTACAGCCCGGCGATCCGTTGCCTTCTTCACGTGAACTGGCTCAAACACTTGGGGTCGCTCGCGGAACCATTATTGAAGCTTACGATCAGCTTTTAGCTGAAGGTGTGTTTGACTCTCAACCACGAACTGGTACTTATGTGTCTCATGCTTTGGTTAAAACATCTGTAATACAACATTCA
The DNA here is from genome assembly GCF_031798995.1 of Acinetobacter sp. V104_13. NCBI lineage: Bacteria > Pseudomonadati > Pseudomonadota > Gammaproteobacteria > Moraxellales > Moraxellaceae > Acinetobacter > Acinetobacter sp. V104_13. The sequence continues at coordinate 451,036 of NZ_JAVQNP010000027.1, forward strand.
TCAAAAGAAAATAAATCTAACTCGATATCTTTGACCAAATCGGCACGTTCTTATGCCAAAGTGCTTGATGAATTTAAGCCACTTCCTCATGTTCCTTTTGCGGTATCTGTCCCCGTCAGTCGTACTCAACCGAGCGACATCTGGCGTAAGTTTGGTAATAAATATAGATCACGAGGTGCAGGTGCCCCTTCGGGTTATGGCGAACCGCAAGGTGTATTATCGCTGAGAGTTGCTATAGCAGACTATGTACGACGGTCACGTTCTGTCCACTGCGAACCTGACCAAATTGTGATTACACCTGGTATTCAACAGTCACTTTATATTTGCAGCCAAATTTTATTTGAGGCGAAAGATGAAGTTTGGGTTGAAGATCCAGCTTATCGGGGTACAACGGCTATTTTTGAGCATGCTGTACAAAATATTCGAATGGTGCGTGTTCCTGTCGATGAAGAAGGTATTCAAGTTGAAACCGGAATTAAACTTTCTAAACATGCACGTGCTGCGTTTGTAACACCGTCTCACCAATATCCACTTGGCATGCCGATGAGTCTAGCAAGACGCACTGCTTTATTGGCTTGGGCAAAACAGCAAAATGCATGGATCATTGAAGATGACTATGACAGCGAACTCCGTTATAACGGTCAGCCCTTCCCATCTTTACAAGGCATGGCACCCGACCAAGTCATTTATCTTGGGACTTTCAGTAAGGTCTTATTTCCGTCACTCAGACTTGGCTATGCAGTATTGCCTAAAGAATTGGTGGCACCTTTTTGTGGGCTAAGGGTATTAATTGATAGACACCCACCTGCTGCCGACCAACACGTTTTGGCTGCTTTTATTCAAGAGGGTTATTTGGAACGACATATTCGGCGTACTCGAAATGTCTATGCAGAAGTTCGAGAATACATTATTAGTTTGATTGAAAAATACATACCTCAAGAACTGGCTTGGTTACAGCCGGGCGATCAAGGCATGCATATGGTGTTATGGCTTGCTCAACATATTAATGATATTGATGTTGCAAGCTCGGCACTCGATGCAGGCATTGCCATCAAAGCAATTTCACCGACATTTTCAAAAGAGCGGCAACGTTCGGGTTTAATTGTCGGCTTAGGCGATTTTGAACCCGAACTAATGAAACAAGCCATCAAAAAACTATCAAAGATTATTCAACAACATGACAAGCCAACTTAAACCAAGTTTACAGTAGCAACCATAGATGAATGGCAAATGGCCCAATCAGCACCATTAAAATACCTGCAATGACCATGGTTAAACTGGCAATCACACCTTCTTCACTATTGCGCTGCTGTGCTCTAACTGTACCAAAACCATGCGCTGCATTGCCGAAGGCTGCCCCATTTGCCACATTAGAACGGATTTTAGTAATCGCTAAAATCGCATCGCCGCAAATCATACCGACCAAACCCGTAATAACGGTAAATAGTGAAACCAATGCTGCCGAACCGTGAATATCTTCCGCTAAAATCATGGCAAATGGTGTTGAGATAGAGCGTGCCATCAAACTATTGGTGACTTCAGGGCTAAAGTGGAACCACTGTGCCATCTCATAGGCTGACATCACACCTACACTCATGCCTACAATAATCGCAATCGAAAGGACCCCAAGGTTTTTACGAATCGTTTCCCGATAACGATAAATCGGTACAGCGAAAGCAACCGTTGCTGGTCCTAATAAATTAACAATCCACTGCGTATCTTCAGCATAAGTTTGATATGAAATTCCAAAAATCGTCATCAAAATAATGGTGAGTACCGGCACGCTAATCGCTGGTGATAACCAAAGTTTTGGATTTTTCTGATAGATTCTCTTTGCTACAACATAGGCTACCAAAGTCCAGATCAGGCAAAGAATTGACCAGATATTCATGTCATTTTCTCTTAGATATGCTTATGTTGAAGGCGTTTGCGGGCCTGTAAATAAGCTTTCAAACGATTGTAATAGTGAATCGTGAGGCAGGTACTGAGCATGACTGAAATGGTCCCAACCGCAATGCTCAAGACAATTTGCCACCCTTCAGTCATAAACAAGGTTTTATACTGAACTACGGCAACGACTACAGGCACAAAAAACAGTAATAGCTCACCTAAAACCACAGTTGCTCCCATTGCCACCTGATCCATTTTGATAATTTTAAAGAACAGGCATAAAAGTAATAAAAACATACCTAAAATACCTGCCGAGACAGGTACACCGAGCTTTTGATGTAAAAGATACCCGATCCACCAAAATCCAGCCAAAATCAAAATTTGTTTAACTAAAACTAAAAGTGAAGGTTGTTTGGGTGTTCCAGAAGCAGATTCAGTACTCATTTTGCGAAATTAGATGGTTAACTACACTATTATGCTAGCTTGGTTAGACCTGCTAAATATGAATTATTTATGTTAATATTATTCTAAAATGGAATAATTTATTCTTTATTATGCTTTCTCTAAAATCACTACAGTGCTTCGTTACGCTGGTAAAAACTAAAAGCTTTACACGTACTGCTGAAGAGTTGTATCTGACTCAACCCACTATTAGTAAAATATTACAGCAGCTTGAAGAGCAACTTCAGGTACAGCTTTTGGTTAAACCCGATCATGGCCGTAAAAGACAAATCGAGTTAACTGAAATTGGAGAGCGCATTTATCAACATGCGGTCGAGCTTCTTCAGGCAGAACAGAACATCTTTCTTGAAATTGAAAACTACCAACAATTAAAAACTGGGACTTTAAAACTTGGCGTTCCGCCTTTAGGCTCGCAGCTCTTAACGACTGCCCTATTTGATTATCATCAACAATTACCAGATATTGAATTGGCTTTTATGGAAGTGGGTTCACGTGGTATTGAACAAGCCTTACTCAATAACGAGTTAGACGTTGGCGTTTTATTGCAGCCCTTTGATACGCAAATTTTCAATAGCATTGAGCTATGTAACTACCCTTTAATGGTTCTTTTACGTCGGGATGCGACTTGGGCAACACGCAAAAAAATAAATCTAGAAGAGCTACAACACCAATCATTTTTAATGTTTCCTGAAAATTTCTCTTTAAACAGTATTATTCTCGATGCATGTAAGCAGCATGGTTTCTACCCAACCATTGCGTGCCGGACCAGCCAATGGCACCTCTTAGCAGACATGGTGTTACAACGTATGGGGATCGCACTTCTTCCTCAATATTATACCGACATGCTTGACCCGACTTTATTTGCAGCAGTGCCACTTGAGAAACCAAATATTCAATGGCACTTAGTGATGGCTTGGAAAAAGAATCTTCCTGTCTCACCAGCGGTACAGGCGTGGCTTAGTATTGTTCGTCAACATTTTCAGCACATTAAGCCCTAACGTTGAACACTGAAATGGCTTAATTCAAAAACCGATAAAGCTTTTCCACAAAAAAGCTACCCAATCTTGGATCAGCTCACTTAGACTATATCCGATTGTTTTATGACATGGACAATAACAATGAATAATGAACATTTTAAGCTGTACACAGATTCACAATTTCTAAGCCCCTATGCGTTTACAGTTTTTGTAGGGCTACATGAAAAACAAATTCCATTTGAAATTGCGACCATTAACTTAGGCCAACAAGGCCAGTTTGAAAAATCTTATGTAGCAAAGTCATTAACTGCCAAAGTGCCTGTACTCGAGCATAACGATTTTGCCTTATCAGAATCCTCCGCCATTTTGGAATATCTTGAAGAGCTTTATCCAAACACAGCTATTTATCCGAAAGATATTCAAGCACGCGCAAGAGCAAGACAAATTCAGGCATGGTTCCGATCAGACTTAGTTGCACTAAGAACTGAGCGTCCAACCGATGTTATTTTTATTCAGCCCACCTCCACTCCACTTTCAGAAGAAGGCAAAAAAGCTGCGGAGAAACTTTTCTTTGTTGCAGAAAAACTTCTTGCGTCTGATGCCGAATTTCTTTTTGGTTCATGGAGCATTGTGGATGCTGAACTTGCCCTGATGTTGCAACGCCTTATTCAAAATGGTGATGCTGTACCAGAACGCTTAAAAAACTATGCATTACAGCAATGGCAACGTCCGACCGTACAAAAATGGCTTGCCTTGCGACATAAATAAATCCTTATATTTACACCAAACACGAGATAAAAAATGAGCGATTCAAACTATATTCCTCCACAAGTTTGGCAATGGACTGGAGAAAAAACCGATTTAAACCAACCTACCTCAGGCCCTCGCTACGAACATACACTTCCTGTAGGGAAACATCCGCTTCAGCTCTACTCTTTAGCAACGCCTAATGGTCAAAAAGTCACTATTTTGCTAGAAGAGCTTTTAGCATTAGGACACCAAGATGCTGAATATGATGCTTGGTTGATTAAAATCGGAGAAGGACAGCAATTTGGCAGTGGCTTTGTAGAAGTTAATCCAAACTCTAAAATTCCAGCATTGGTTGACCATAGCCAAAACCCGCCATTAAGAGTGTTTGAATCTGGCTCAATTTTGCTTTACTTGGCTGAAAAATTTAAAGCTTTCATTCCAACTGATATTGCTGCACGTACTGAATGTCTCAATTGGTTATTCTGGCAAATGGGCAGCGCGCCTTACCTAGGTGGCGGTTTTGGGCATTTTTATGCTTATGCACCCGTTAAAATTGAATATGCGGTTAACCGCTTTGCCTTGGAAACAAAACGTTTACTTGATGTGTTAGATAAGCATCTAGCAAAAAATGAATATTTGGCAGGTTCTGAATATAGTATCGCTGATATTGCAGCATTCCCTTGGTATGGTGGTCTTTTTAAAAACTGGGTGTATAACGGCGCGGAGTTTTTAGGTGTCGACCAATATAAAAATGTTCAGCGCTGGGCAGATGCGATTTTAGCGCGCCCTGCGGTACAACGTGGCCGTATGGTCAACCGTACCTTTGGTGATTTAGCCACACAGTTGCATGAACGTCATGATGCGAGCGATTTTGAGACCAATACTCAAGATAAATTACAGAATCAGTCTTAAAAATATCATTCAGTTTTTTGACTTACCCGCAAGATATTTCATTTTTGCGGGTATTCAAAGTTAGCAAAATAACCCGTATATAACTCACTCAGCCAAGCAACAAAAACTCGTACGCGTGGCGAGAGCTGCCGATGCTGCGGATATAAAGCAGAAACTGACATCTTCGGGATTTCCCACTCAGATAAAACGTCAACCAGTCGCCCATTTTTTAATTCATTTGCCACATGGTAGCGCGGGACCTGAATTAAACCTGCCCCACGTAAAGCAGATAATACATAGTTTTCAGCATCATTTACCGCGATCCAGCTTTTCAAAAAATAATCTTGTTTTTTGCCATTCACCATTAATTCAAATGGATAATTCCGTCCGCCTGATGTCGAGAAGAAATTAACACAATAATGTGATAACAAATCCTCTGGTTGCTGTGGTATTCCATGTTTATTTAAATAGTCAGGACTTGCACAAATCACTTGTGGCATATCGACCAAATGTCTAGCAATTAAAGTGGAATCATCCAAACGCCCCGCTCGCACCACGCAGTCTATCCCTTCCCTAATCAGATCAACCAAGCGATCACCCGTACTGATTACCAGTTCAATATCGGGATATAACTCGTGAAATTGGTCGATACTGGGTAAAACAATTTTAGTCGCATGTGCGCCTGATAAATCGACTCGTAATAAACCACGGGGCTGAGCAATTACATTACGTAAAGACGATTCTGCATCATCAAGTTCCGATAATATTTGTGTGCAGCGTTCATAAAATGCTTGTCCATCTAGTGATGGTCTTACATGCCGAGTCGTCCGTTCTAGCAAACGGCACTGTAAATTACTCTCTAACTCCTTAATGGCATTACTTGCAGTAGCACGTGGGATATTTAGCTGATCGGCTGCCTGACTAAAACTACCCAGCTCTACAATGCGGGTAAAAAGTTGCAAGGTATCAAATTTGTCCATGGTGCTCTCTTTTAACCCTATCTATTATTAATTTATATGGAATTATCTTATCCAATTATGAAGATTTATCCCATATTTCTATATTATTAAAATAAGCCATACCTACTCAAACAGGCAATCTAAAAATGAATATTTCAAGAAAAACAGCTCTGGTTACTGGTGCATCACGTGGTATTGGCCGTGCTATTGCAGAACGTTTAGCTCAAGATGGCTTTTATGTGATTGTTAACTATGCTGGCAATAAAGTGCATGCCCAAGCAACTGTAGATCATATTATTGAGCAAGGTGGTCAAGCCTCTGCTATTCAAGCAGACGTTGCAAATGAACATGAGGTGAGTCGTTTGTTTCAAGAAGCAAAAGCCATTAACGGTCAATTAGACGTTGTGATTCATAGTGCCGGTATTATGCCTATGGCAAAAATTACACCTGAAGGTCTGCCAGATTTCGATAAAGTAATTCATACCAATTTACGTGGCGCGTTTTTAATTTTGGCGCATGCGGCCGAAACAGTTCCAGATGGTGGCCGAATTATTACGCTTTCAACGAGTGTAATTGCCAAATCTTTTCCTTTATATGGTCCCTATATTGCCTCGAAAGCCGGTGTAGAAGGCTTAGTACATGTATTAGCAAATGAGTTACGCGGCCGAAATATTACTGTAAATGCTGTTGCGCCTGGCCCGACAGGAACAGACCTTTTTTATAATGGAAAAAGTGATGAGCAAGTGGCAGCAATTGCAAAACTCGCTCCCTTGGAAAGAATCGGAACACCTGAAGAAATTGCCAGTGTAGTTGCCATGCTAGCTGGCCCAGATGGACGTTGGGTAAATTCACAAGTCATTCGAGTAAATGGTGGATTTGCTTAATATTAAAAACCATATGGATTATTTTAATCCATATGGTTTTTACCAAATATTAAAATCCATTAAACATATTATTAGAAGAACTTTATAAGATTAATTAATACGGTTTTATATAAAATATTTAGCTTTCTTATTTATTAAAAAAATATATATAAATAGATATTACTTATTTTTGCTTATATTTAAAAACGCGTAAATTGAACAATAACAATCTGAATCGAAGATAAGGAATTATTTAAATGAATGCCAAATTAAATACAGAAAACCCATCTGGTTTTATCTCTTCGAGTTCTAATACATCTTTGTCAAAAGACACTATTCTTAGTAAAGCACAGCAATACGCACAGGAACATGAACTTAATTTTAGTGGCAGTTTATCACCTGTTGATGCATGGCAGCTCGTACAACAAGGAGAAGCAGTTTTAGTTGATGTGCGTACCAATGAAGAACGTAAATTTGTGGGTTATGTCCCTGAAAGTTTTCATGTCGCTTGGGCAACAGGCACATCGTTTAACCGTAATCCACGCTTTTTAAAAGAACTCGAATCAAAAGTTGGCAAAGACAAAACTATTCTTTTGTTATGCCGTAGTGGCAACCGTTCAGCACAAGCTGCCGAGGCCGCATTTAATGCTGGTTTTGAGCATATTTATAACGTTCTTGAAGGCTTCGAAGGCGATCTAAATGATCAGCAACAGCGTAATCAGAAAAATGGCTGGCGCATCCACCAACTTCCTTGGCAACAAGACTAATACTTCAATCAATTTTCAGTGGATCAAGGAAAGCTTGTGACTCAATGGAATATTAATGCTGTTGTACAAGGTTTACAACAAGCAAGGCATGACTGGCGTCAGCAGCAACACAGGACCAAAGAATTTGGGGGCCGCGAACTTCCATCTAAAGAAGCTTTAAAAGCCATTTTAGATGACCTGTGCGGAATTTTATTTCCAATGCGTTTAGGCCCTGCTGACTTACGTCAAGAAACTGAAGATTCTTATATTGCCTATACTTTAAATCGGGTACTCACAGCGTTACATGCTCAAGTACAACTGGCTTTGAACTATGAAGCAAAACGTCATTTGAGTCATTCGAACACCGTCCAACAGCCAGACGAACTTGCTCAAAATATTGTGCAGGATTTTGCTAATACCTTGCCCTCTATACGACGTCTTTTAGACGGCGATGTGCGTGCTGCTTATGAAGGCGATCCAGCGGCGCATAGTGTGGATGAGGTATTACTTTGCTATCCGGGCATATTTGCGATTATTCATCATCGAATTGCGCATCAACTGTATGCCCAAGTGCCTTTATTGTCTCGCATTATTTCCGAGTTGGCGCATTCTGCAACTGGTATTGATATTCATCCGGGTGCAAAAATCGGTAAAGGATTCTTCATCGATCATGGTACGGGTGTGGTGATTGGTGAAACTAGCGTTATTGGGGAACGTGTTCGTATTTATCAAGCAGTGACTCTTGGAGCAAAACGCTTTGAAACCAATGATGATGGTGCTTTGAAAAAAGACTATACACGCCATCCAATTGTTGAAGATGATGTCGTGATTTATGCAGGCGCCACTATTTTAGGCCGTATTACCATTGGCCGAGGGTCAATTATTGGGGGGAATGTCTGGCTTACACATAGTGTTGCTGCAGGTAGTCAGATTTTACAGTCTCCTAATGAGTCTTATCAAAAAAATCATATAGCCGGTTAAAAACTATAGATGTGAAATAAATAGATAAGGAGATAAATAAACAAAGAACGTGCAGATTAATAAAATGCTTATTTCTAGTTTAAATATATTTTTATTTAGAAAATAGATAACTCATTAATAAGCTCTCTATTTAAAAAATTTATAACGCTATTTTAATTTTAAAACCAGAACTAATTCTAGTTTATATGCATCCTAGAATTTTTATTTTCAAAAAGCCAAAGTAATAAGGAAAAATGATTCATGGCGAAAAATACTGACAAAGCCCAACTTGCGCTGGGGGACCACGCAGCCCGTCAACTGGCCAATGCAACAAAAACAGCTCCCCAACTTTCTACAATTACTCCCCGATGGCTGACTCATTTACTGCAATGGATTCCTGTTGAAGCAGGTATCTATCGCCTAAACCGTGTCAATAATACCGATGATATTCAAGTGGCTTGCACACAACGTGATGAAGCAACTTTGCCACAAACTTTTGTCGATTATGATCCAGAGCCACGTGAATACTTTTTAAACGGTGTATCTACTGTTTTAGATGTACATACACGTGTTGCTGACCTTTACAGCAGCCCACACGACCAAATTAAAGAACAGCTCCGTTTAACGATTGAAACCATTAAAGAACGTCAAGAAAGTGAGCTTATCAATAACCCTGAATATGGTTTACTGGCAAGTGTGACAGATGACCAACGTATTTCGACTTTAAATGGCCCACCGACGCCAGATGATCTTGATGATTTGCTACGTAAAGTCTGGAAAGAACCGGGATTTTTCCTAGCACACCCTGATGCGATTGCAGCATTTGGACGTGAATGTACACGCCGTGGTGTACCGCCTCCAACGGTTAGTCTGTTCGGTTCGCAGTTCATTACATGGCGCGGAATTCCACTTATTCCATCAAATAAAATTCCTGTAGAAGATGGCAAAACTAAAATCTTGCTGCTTCGTGTTGGTGAAAAGCGTCAAGGAATTGTTGGTTTGTTCCAACCGGGTCTTGCTGGTGAACAGTCACCAGGGCTTTCAGTACGTTTTATGGGCATTAACCGTAACGCAATTGCGTCATATCTAATCTCGTTATATTGCTCACTTGCAGTATTAACAGACGATGCTTTAGCAGTGTTAGATGATGTGGAGGTGGACAAATATCATGACTACCCAGTTAACTACAAGTAATCTGCAAGGTAGTTCAACGGGGCCTAAAGTGACTGGTGTTAACCCACCAGCCAACTTCCCTGATGAGTCCACCATTGCTCGACTTGCTAATGAGTTTTTTTCAGCAGTGCCAAGCTCAAGCAGTTCAGCTTCTCCATCGGGCCTTAACTTGGACTTACCAGTCGGAGCGCCACCGCATCCACCACAACCGGGTGAACCATTTTCTGCACTCAGTGGTCGTGCGCCCAATATCGCCTTTCAGAAAAGTCTCAATCCGGAATATCCTGAGCATATTCCAAATTTGCCAGACTACCCTGAACGCCGAATTGTAGCGTCTGCGCCTGTGGTTGGTGGAGCTAATTTGCCACGCCCACCATTTGAACCATATTTGCCACAAGCTGCTCATAGTGAACCCAATGTGCCACGCATTGAACCAAACTTACCCACTGGTGCAGGTGAATCACCTTATTATTTTTTAAATGATTTTTCTGCTCCCAATACAGCAGAACCGTCTGTTAAAGGTGTTGAAGATAATTATTCAGTTGCACAGTCTTTTCAGTTACCACATGGTGATCAGCTGAAATCATTGCTGACAGAAGATCGTTTTGCAACGAACACGCCTCCCCAAAGTTCGGCAAGCTCTGCATTTTATTTTTTAGACTTGCCTCAAACTGGACAAAGTTATAGTCACTATCAACCATCGCAACCCACTTTTGTAGCAAGCAGTGCTCAACCACTCGATGTACATACCATACGTCGCGATTTCCCAGTTTTACAGGAACGCGTCAATGGTCGCCCTCTAGTTTGGTTGGATAATGCTGCGACCACACAAAAACCGCAGCGTGTGATTGACCGGATTGCTTATTTTTATCAGCATGAAAACTCAAATATTCACCGTGCTGCCCATGAGTTAGCGGCTCGTGCAACCGATGCCTATGAGCATGCAAGAAATGTAGTTGCCCGATTCATTGGTGCACCCTCTTCTAAAGAAATTATCTTTGTTCGAGGAACAACCGAAGGCATTAACCTGATTGCAAAAACATGGGGTGAGCAAAATATTGGTGAAGATGATGAAATTATCGTTTCTCACTTAGAACACCATGCCAATATTGTGCCTTGGTATCAACTCACTAAAAAAACTGGAGCAAAATTAAGAGTCATTCCTGTGGATGACACAGGCCAGATTATTTTAGAAGAGTTGCCAAAACTGATTAATGAACGCACTAAACTGCTGTCGATTACTCAAGTTTCGAATGCTTTAGGAACAGTCACACCTGTTGCTGAAGTCATTAAAATTGCGCATGCCAAAGGTGTACGTGTTTTAGTTGATGGCGCGCAATCTGTTTCGCACATCCCTACTAATGTACAAGCTCTTGATGCAGACTTTTTTGTATTTTCTGGACATAAAGTGTTTGGGCCAACGGGTATTGGTGTGGTCTATGCAAAACCAGAGTTGCTAGAAAGCATGCCTGTTTGGGAAGGCGGCGGTAACATGATTCAAGATGTGACCTTCGAACAAGTAGTTTACCAACCTGCACCCAACAAGTTTGAAGCTGGAACTGGAAATATTGCCGATGCTGTTGGCTTAGGTGCTGCACTTGAATATGTAGAAAGTCTAGGTATTCATAACATTGCTCGCTATGAACATGATCTACTCGAATATGGTCAAAATGCGCTGAGTAGTGTGTCAGGTTTACGCCTGATCGGAACCGCACATCACAAAGCCAGTGTGATGTCCTTTACCTTACAAGGTTATTCAACTGAACAAGTCGGTAAAGCTTTAAATCAACATGGTATTGCCGTACGTTCTGGGCACCATTGTGCACAACCAATTTTACGTCGTTTTGGTGTAGAACAGACCGTGCGTCCGTCTTTGGCTTTTTATAATACGACGGAAGAAATTGATTTATTGGTTTCGGTGTTACATCAACTCACGCGTAATCGACGTACGAGTTAAATTTATTAAAAAAAGACTGCTTTCGAGCGGTCTTTTTTTATAATTAATTTGCCATCATTAAAATTCAATTTTTCAATGAGGAAACTATTAAAACTCAAATAGTCCTAGCACCACATTTACTCGAGCAAAAGTCGTCTGCAACCTGCGTAGCATCAAAAAGATTCTTTTTCTGTGAAACACTAGTTAAATGAAATAAGTCGACAGGTTTTGCAGATGACAATGCTTTTGCTCTTACGAAGCTTTAGACGCTTCTCAGAGCGAAACCAAAGTAAGTCCAGCCGAAGGCGACTGAAGAAATTAAAACTTTAAGCGATAATACTCTGTCGTGCTATGCAATAGTTCGCAGATGACTTTAGGTTGAGCTAAAAATTATTAGTGGTTATCACGGCGGAGTCTTACCGTTTTGCCTCCAAAGAAAGTAGCTAATTCTGTTACTTTTTTTTAAAAGTAACCAAAAACTTTCTCATCCACAGAACCTGTTCTCTGTTTTCATTTTTCAAAAAATATTGCAAATACATTATCTTTATAAATTATGGGCAGGCTGTGGATGAAATTTAGCACGAGTGAATATAGGTATGAACGCCTTGAACACTATAAGCAATCTAAAATCGTACTTCTGTACCCCCATTAAATACTCACGGCAATTAAACAAACGATCCCCAAATCAATCTCAATGCAATTCCAATTAATAACGTTCCCATCACCCTCTCAAAATACACTCCAAACTCCAAAAACCGTTTACGTACGATAGGCTGTGCAAACAGTACGCTCACCACCATAAACCAAATGGCATTAACCATACACATCCAGACCCCATAAAAGACCTGAACTTTCATTGGTGTAGTTGTACTCACAATCGTTGTAAAAATTGCCAGAAAAAAGATAGTGGCTTTTGGGTTTAATGCATTGGTAAGAAAACCCATAGTAAAAGCTTTAAATAAACTTGGCGTATCACCGTTTGCTTGGCCATTAATTTCAATATTAGTATTCGGCTGGCTACGTAAACACTGCCATCCTAAATAAATCAAATAAGCTGCCCCTGCTGTTCTGATCAGTGACATGAGCCATTCACTTTGCTGAATCAAAAAGCCAATACCAATAAGTGTATAAAACACATGCACTGAAATCCCGACACCAATACCAATTGCGGTTAGACATCCAATCAGATAGCCATAACGTACACTTTGCCTTACCGTAATCACAAAATCTGGTCCCGGTAAAATCACCGCCATAAAGTGAATAAGAGCTAGCGTTAAAAACTCATGTCCATACAACTGCCACATAACAATTTAGTTTCCTGAAAATCACCTAAAAGATTGTATTGCGATTTTTTAGACGCGATAATCTAATCAAAATCCAAATAACTTTTGCCTCATGAGCACAAATCAAAGTCTGGTTCTGTTAAATGAAATGGCGACCTTCGTTAAGGTGGTCGAGTCAGAAAGTTTTTCTGAAACCGCAAGGCAACTCGGAACTACGCCTTCTGCTGTTAGCCGTGCGATTGCTCGATTAGAACGTGCTTTAGGCACCCGCTTACTCTATCGGACTACACGGAAACTTCGTTTAAGTGAAAGTGGACAACAGGTTTATCAACGTTGTTTAGATATGGTGAATGCTGCGCAAGGAGTCATGGAAAGTTCGGGCCAATTCCATGTCGAACCCGAAGGTATTATTCGCATGAGTGTTCCCAAAGCTGTGGGACATTTTATGATTCACCCACATTTGCCCGAATTTTTAGAACGCTACCCGAAAATTGATATACAAATGCTTTTAGAAGATCGCTATGTAGATCTCATTGATGATGGAGTCGATTTAGCACTTCGAATTACAGAGCAACCACCGGGTGGCCTTATGGGTCGAAAACTCATTGATATTGATCACTTGGTTTGTGCTACGCCTGAGTATTTGGCCAAGCATGGCTTACCGAGCCACCCTCATGATTTAAAGCAGCATGAATGTATTTACTTAGGTGAACAAGCCAGTGACTCAAAATGGAAATTTCAGCAAGGAAATAAATCGATCAGTGTTGCCGTGCGTGGTCGTTATGCAGCAAACCATACAGGTGTGCGTTTGAGTGCCGCATTACAGCATTTAGGTATTGCGAGCTTGCCATACTTCGTTGCACGCCATGCACTACAACAAGGTACCTTAGTGCAGGTTTTACCAGATTGGTATTTTAAGACCTATTATAGTGGTGGGCTGTGGTTACTCTACCCACCGACACGACATGTCCCGCCTAAATTGAGTGTGTTGATTCAATATTTGGCAGATAAATTAGCAGCAGAGCCAACTTTAAAAATCTAGTCAGCTCCTAGCTCGAGCAAATCCTATCTAGAGTCCTCTTTGTTAGAATTACTCAACCAATAAATCTTTTGGATTAATCGTATCGCCATACACTGGTTTTAACGTTTTTTCATAAGCCTGATGAATCACGCCTTCTTTCGCCAGTTTCTCTAAATCTTGATTCAACCAGTCCAGCAACTCTTTATCACCTTTTTTCACTGCTGGTGCAATTAAGTCCTGCTCACCTAAATTAGTAATGCCAACAGTGTAATTTGGATTTTCTTTAGCCCAAGCTAAAACCAGCAAGTTATCATGGGCAAGCGCAGCACCACGACCATCTTTTAAAGCATCAAAAGTTTCAGTGTTTTGCTCATATTTTTGTAGCTTAATTTCTGGATGAGTCTTGGTGAAGAATGAATCAGCCGTTGTACCTTTGTTGACCAGTAAAGTTTTATCTTTAAGTTGAGCCACATCAATAATCGGATGGCTTTTAGGAGAAACGACGCCCAAAGCAACTTTCAAATAAGGCTTAGCAAAATCGACAACTTCCTTACGTTCTGGCGTAACAGTAAAGTTGGCAAAAATAATATCCACTTTATTGGCTTTTAAATATTCAACACGGTTCGCAGCTTCAGTTAAAACAAACTCAACTTTGTTTTCATCACCGAGCAGATCTTTCGCAACATGCTTAGCAATTTCTACATCAAAGCCCTGATTTTTACCTTGAGCATCTAAATATCCAAACGGCGGTTTATCACTAAATACACCAATTCGTACCACACCATTCTTTTTAATCTGTTCAATACTCGACACAGTTTGTGTGGTATCTGCCGTTTTTTCAGTAGACTGAGTTCCTTTGTCACATGCAACTAAACCTAAACTCAGTAAAGACGCGGCTAAAATATGCTTCACGTTTTGAAATGTTAATGTTGTCATTATTTCACCCTATCGTTCTTGTAAAAGTCTTATTTAAAATTGCAGCGCCTACTTTTAGACACTGCTCTAGCGATATCGAAAATTATTGGCCTACATCTAAAAACACATTCGGATTGACCGAGTCACCGTAAATTGGCTTCAAGGTTTCATCATAAATTTTCTTAATTTCACCACTTGTTCTAAGCTGCTTAATTTCAGTATTGAGCCAATTCAATAGTTGGGTATTGCCCTTTTTCACTGCTGGTGCAATAAACTCTTGATCACCAATAGATTGAATACCCGCCACATAACTTGGGTTCTTCGCGGCCCATGCCAAAGCATAGGTACTATCTTGTGAAATTGCGTCACCACGACCGTCGGTTAAAGCTTTGAAGGCATCCGAGTTTCTTTCAAACTTGAGTAAATTCACTTTCGGATAATGCTTGGTAAAGTAAGTATCCGAACTTGTGCCTTTATTTACAATTAAGGTTTTACCTTCTAACTGGGCAATGTCTGTAATCGGCTTAGCTTTAGGCGAGACAATACCAAACGCACCTTTTAAATAAGGCTCGGCAAAATCTACAACCTCTTTGCGTTCAGGAGTTACCGTAAATGTAGCGAACACCACATCGGCACGATTTGATTTTAAAAACTCCACCCGATTTGAAGCTTCAGTCACAATAAACTCAACTTTCTTTTCATCACCGAGCAAATCTTTAGTCACCCGTTTTGCTAGAGCTACATCAAAGCCCTGATTATTCCCCGCACTATCTACATAACCAAACGGCGGATCATCTGCAAAAACGGCAACGCGTAAAACCCCATTTTTTTTGACTTGTTCTAAAGAATGGTCTTCTTGACTATTGTTTGCCTGTTCAGTTGATGGCGTTTTACTACATGCAGTTAATAAAACCCCAGCAACGGCAAGACTGCTTAATATTTTTATTGAATTACGTTTAAACATTCACTTCCTCATGATTCAAATAATAAAAATTTAGTACGACAAAATATTTAAGAAAGCTTTCGCTCGTTCTGTTTTCGGCTGTTCAAAAAATTCTTCTGGCGATGCCTGTTCAATAATCTTGCCCTTATCCATAAAAATAATGCGATCGGCAACCTTACGGGCAAAGGACATCTCATGTGTCACAATCAGCATGGTCATTCCTTCATTCGCCAATTTAAGGACTACATCAAGCACTTCTCTAACCATTTCCGGATCAAGAGCAGCGGTAATTTCATCAAGTAAAATGACTTTAGGTTGCATGACCAGTGAACGGACAATGGCGATACGCTGTTTTTGTCCACCTGAAAGTTGGCGTGGATAATCGAGTTTTCGCTCATATAGCCCGACTCGCTTTAGCAATTCATCTGCTACTTGTTCTGCTTCATCACGGTGACGTTTTTGTACTTTGAGTGGTCCGAGCAAGATGTTGTCAATGACGTTCATATGCCCAAACAGCTCATAGTTCTGAAAAACCATACCAATTTTTTGACGAGCATTAGTCCAGTCCACATCTTTACCGAGCACACCTGAACCGGTTAAACGGATTTCGCCACCCTGAATCGGTTCTAAGCCGTTAATACAGCGCAATAAGGTACTTTTACCGCAGCCCGATGGACCTAAAATAACAACCACTTCTCCTTGTTCTACATCCAGATCAATGCCCTGTAAAATATGACTTTGTGCAAATGATTTCTGTAATTGTTGTATCGATAACAAAGGCATAATTACTCCCAGACCTTTTCTAAGTGTGCCGCCAAACGCGATAAGGGGTAGCAAATCAGAAAATACAAAATAAAAATAAAGCCATAAATCCAAAGAGAAGCGCTCGGCACGGTCAACAGCGAATTTTCAATAATTTGCTGACCAACTTTAATGACCTCGACCACACCAATCAGGACTGCCAAAGAGCTGGTTTTCACCATTCGGGTAAATAAATTAATCGCACCTGGTGTTACTCGTTTTAGACTTTGCGGAAAAATGACATAGACCAAGGCTTGAACATGGGTAAGTCCGAGTGCATAGGCCGAATCGCGTTGATGCTGATCAATTGAAGTAATGGCTGCACGAACCAAATCGCCCATTTCTGCTATACCCCATAAAACAAACACAACAACGCACACCCACATTGCTGAAAACTGCCAGTTAAACCATGTCGCAAAGCCGAAATAAAACACAAACAGCAAAACTAAAATTGGAATGATTCGAATGGCTTCTAGATACAGACGGCACAGCGATTTAACGACTATGTTCTTAGAAGTCATAATGACGCCGAAAACTGTGCCAAAAATTGCAGAGAAAAAGACCGAAATAAAAGCAATTTTTGCAGTTGCCCAGAGTCCCCACATTAAACGTTCGAGGTGACTCGCTTGAAATAGATAATCAAGTTCCATGGCTCACCTTACGACTTCTGTGTTCCAGATAACTGGTTAAAATAGAAACGGGCAATAAAATAATCAGATAAGCCATGATGAGTAAGAACAAAGCTTCGGTGGTTTTATAGTCCATGCCAATTAAGTCTTTGGTGACAAAAAGCAGTTCAACGACAGCAATCGCACTGACCACAGAACTTTCTTTAATCAGAAATAGGCAATTTGCCCCTATTGCCGGAATTGAAATGGCAAGTGCTTGAGGAAAAATGACATATCTAAAAATTTGAGTCGGTTGCAAACCAATACTTTTTGCAGAATCAATCTGCCCTTTTGCAACAGATTGCAAACCTGCTCGGAAAGCTTCAGCCATATAGCTTCCACCTAAAAAGGTCAGTCCGATCACACCACAAGCAAAACCATCAATTTTGATACCCAGCTTTGGTAAACCGTAATACAAAAAGAACAGTTGAATTAATAAAGGGGTATTTCGAGATAACTCAATATAGAACTGGGCAATTCTATTTAGCACCCGCACGCGATATGTGATTAAAATGCTGCAAATTAGCCCTACAATAATTGCCAAAATAATGCTGATAATTGAAATTTTCAGCGTGGTCAAAGTTGCAGAGAAAAATTGCGGCAACACACTATGGATATACTGCCAGTTCAAGGAAAATTCCAAAAAATAATATTAAAACGTTATAAATATTTAGCTTTCGTCAGCTATTAAATATTTGTGCAACGAGTTTATTTTTTTCCCAATTGGTCTAAAACTATTTTTATTAGATAAGCTTTTCTATAAGTTTGATAAATTCGATCTGGCAATCGAAAACCTTCGAATCAATTGAATACAACCGCTCAAAACATATTCACTAAAACAAAGATGAATAAAAAAATCGGACACCAACGCCCGATTCCTATTAAATAATTTTCAATCTATTGCTTACTTTCTAAGTACATCACCAATGCTTGGGTCTTTATCAAAAACCGATTTAGCATATGGGCAAAGCGGAATTACTTTTACGTCTTTTTCACGAACAAAAGCCACCAAAGCATCAAGTAATTGGCGACCTACGCCTTGTCCCCGATAATTTTCATTTACATCTGTAGCGTCAATAATCAGCATGCCTTCGCCTGCCCATGTATAAGTCATTTCGCCTGCAACAGTTTCACCATCAAGTAAGCTAAAGCTGCCGTGTTTTGCATCATCTTTTTGTTGAATATTCACAATGAATTCCTCGTATTATGGCTCAAATTTATTTAAAAATGACTTTATATATCTTTATCTATAAGAACAAATTTAAGTGTAAAAAAATAGACTATTTTTAGCAGTGAGTCTGTATGCTTTTTAAATACAATCGTCAATTAAATTAGTGAAACTCTTGCACCAGACTATTAATGTGCGCCACAGCAGCAGTTCGGTTTTCAACGCAAAGTTTTTCAAAAATATGCTCTAAATGCTTGTTTACCGTCCGTGGACTAAGCTCCAAAATTTCTGCAATGTCTTTATTGGTTTTTCCTAACAACAACCAGTGCATGACTTCTGCCTCACGTTGAGTCAACTGCGGGCAATATTTCAAAATATCAGCCATTTCCAAAGCTGGCGTAGAAGTCTTAATCTGTATCAGATAATTTTTTGCCACGCTTGGGTCACTTTCCCACGGTGTAAGCAATAAAAGCTGTAATTGCTGGGATGGCGTTGAATAAGAACAGCTGGTTAATTTTTTGGGGTCTTTTTCTTGCTCTAAGTCTGAAAACCACGCTCTTAAGCCTGCTTCAAAGCCCTCTAATTCAGGTAAATATTGATTCAGTAAATCACTGGCTTTTTGGGTTTTCCACACAATTTTACCGTGAACATCTAGGGCAAGAATGGCTGTTTCCGTCGCATCAATGACCTGTTTTTGTTGCTGCAATAGTTTGGCATGTGCCAAATGTGTTTTTACCCTTGCTAATACTTCTTCAATATTCAGTGGCTTGGTTACATAGTCTACCCCACCCACCTGAAAACCACGCACAATATGTTCTGTCTCAGATAAACCTGTCATAAAAATGACGGGAATAAACTGCGTAATTGGACTCGCTTTAAGCTGTATGCAACTTTCAAAACCGTCCATATGCGGCATATTGCCATCAAGCAAAATCATATCCGGTAAGCATCGGTGTGCAATTTCAATTGCACTCAATCCATCGGTTGTGACAAGCACGCGATAACCTGCCTGATCCAGACTTTCATGTAACAAGCCTAGATTTTCCGGCACATCATCCACAATCAGAATAACAGCCTGCTCGTTTGGCGAAGCTTGCTGAAAAGAAACATGTTGCGTACTCATTGCTTATCCTGAATTAATCGTTGTGCGTGTTTTAAATCAAACTTTTGAATCGCCTGTTCAAGCTGTTCCCATAACTCGTTATGCTCCGGAAAATTTTGGCGGCATTGCGTTAAAGTCTGTTGAATTCCACGAATGTACCCCTGTCCAATCAAATCATTTAACTGTTGCAAGCTTTGCGGTAAATCAAGCAGATCATTATTTTCTGGTTGCTGGACTGGTGTATGAACAGCAGCTTGCTCCTGCTTAAATACCTTTATATCCATTGCTTGAACTTCATTATTTTGAAGGTTTGCATCTGATTTGGAATCAATCCATACCAAGCCCAACTTATCTCCAATTTTACTCAGCAACAAATTCAGGTCGATTGGTTTTAGCATAAAGTCCTCACTTAAGACAGCATCTTGTGGATTGACTTCGCGCTCGCCTGCATTGGCGGAAATAATTAAGATCGGTACATTGGTAATATTATTCTGACGTAATAATCGTGCTGTTTCCCAACCGCCCATCAAAGGCATATTTAAATCCATCAAAATCAGATTAGGCTGAAAAATAGGTACACGTCTTAAACAATCAATGCCCGACTCGGCTTCTTCAATAATAAACCCCAAAGGTTTGAGAAAATTAGCGACTAAGCCTCGGTCCACAGCTTCATTATCGACAACCAAAATTCGTTTACGCTCGCCTTGATAACCCGTAATTTGGTTGGAGTAGACATTAGAAATTGGATGAACTACTTCTTTTGAAGGTAAGTAAAACTTAATCTTAAATTGTGAACCCTGATTGAGCTGACTAGTCACAGATAACTGGCCACCAAGTAAATCGACTAATAATTTTACAATTGGTAGTCCGAGTCCTGTTCCGGTAAATCCGCCTTGAACCACATTACTGCCCCGTTCAAACGGATTAAAGATTCGCTCTAAATCTGCCTCGGCAATGCCGCAGCCTGTATCTCTAATTTCAAAATAAGCTGTTTGGAAACGGTACTCAACTTTCAAAGTAATTGTTCCGCTCGTCGTAAATTTTAAAGCATTGCCCAGCAAATTGATGAGTACTTGCTCTAAGCGTTTTTTATCGGTACGAACATAGTGCGGTAAGTTCTCTCCAATTTCATAAATAAACTGTAAATTCTTCTGTTCAAACTGTGGCTGAAACATTTGAATAATCTGTTCTATAAAATTTGGAAAATGCACATCCACCACATTTAAAGAAATTTTGCCTGTTTCAATTCGAGCTAAATCTAATAAACCGTCAATCAATGAAGTCAGATGTTGCCCACTACGGCTAATCACCCCGAGCGCCATTTTGCCTTGTTCCGAAAGCTGCTCTTGTTTTTGAAGTAATTGGCTATAGCCCAAAATACTATTTAGAGGCGTTCGTAGTTCGTGGCTAATACCAATGACATAACGACTTTTTGCATCATTTGCCCGTTCTGCTGAAATTCTGGCATCTTGTAAGTCTTTTGAAGTGACTTCATGGGCAGCAATTTCATCAATCAATAATGCTGTTTGCTGATGCGTTTCGATTTCGGCATTACGACGGCTTTCATCGTTTAACACTAACCACCATGCAGCAACACTCATCAATAAAAATAAAATGGTGTAAATTTTGACAAACAGCGTAAATAACTGAGGAACGGCTGCCGCATTAATGGTTTCTAAATAGGTTTTTTCTTGGATATAAACCAGACTTAAACTCACTGCCAGAACAATAGACAGCCCTAAAGTCAGTAATAAATATAAACTGACCCTGCTATTTAAACGGCTCGCCCAACGTTCTGGTAAATAGTGCCAAATAGCTTTTTTGAGTTGTACTGACCAGCGTGCATCAGGTTTACATAAATCGTGGCAGCGTGCTTCAAGTGAACAGCATAGAGAGCAAATCGTACCGTTATAGGCTGGACAGCCAGCCATATCGGCAAGTTCATAGTCCCTTTTACATACCACACAGTTAGCAACCGACGTCGCTTGAATTTTTTCAGGCTGGCGTGCAATGTAATATTTGCCTTTGGTTAAGTAAGCAATAACAGGAACACTTAACACCGCACTCCCCAGAGCAATAAAACTCGCCAATCCTTTTGCTATTAATCCGAAAAAGCCCAAATAACTCAGCATCGATAACACTGAAGCAATCAGTAATGCGCCCACACCTACGGGGTTAATGTCATATAAATAAGCACGGCGAAATTCAATTCCCTTCGGACTTAAACCTAAAGGTTTACAGATAATTAAATCGGCAACAACAGCACCAATCCATGCCAAAGCGATATTGCTATATAGTCCCAAAATGCGTTCAACTGCATGGCTAATTCCCATTTCCATCAAAACAATGGCAATAAACACGTTAAAAAGAAGCCAGACAATTCGCCCCGGATGGCTATGAGTTAAGCGTGCAAAAAAGTTGGACCATGCCAATGAGCCAGCGTAGGCATTGGTCATATTAATTTTAATTTGCGCCAAGCAAACCAGTGCTAGAGTCAATATTAAAGCAAGCTGAGGGTTTGGAATAAACTGTTGATAGGCGACCCAATATAGATAAGTCGGATTGTCTAGTTCAGAGACAGGAATAAACAGCTGAAAAGCCAACACCATCAGCAGCATGCCCATCAAGACTTTTAGAAATCCGAAAATAATCCAAGATGGACCACCTAAAAAAACGGCAAAACGCCATGCAGTTCTATTCTTTTCTTTTTGCGGTAAGAAACGTAAATAGTCAGCTTGCTCACCAATTTGGATCACAAATGAAAAAATAAGAGTGCACGCCGCACCAAAGTAATACAGATTAAAGTCAGTTGAGTTTGAAACTGCCCCAACAAAATGCAGGCTACTACTTAAAATTTGTGGTTGTTTCCAAAGTACAAAAAACCACGGTAACAACAGCAATAAGAGCCAGATTGGTTGTGTGATCGCCTGCACTTTATTAATAAAACCAATGCCTTTGACTACTAAAGGCAAAATCACTAAGGCAGAAATTAAGTAACCAATAACTTGCGGAATACCTAAAGCAAGCTCAAGTGCCATCGCCATAATTGCGGCTTCAAACGCAAGCAAAATAAAGGTAAAGCTCGCATAAATTAGAGATGTAATGGTCGAGCCAATGTAGCCAAAACCTGCACCACGAGTAAGCAGGTCGACGTCCACATTATATTTTGCGGCGTAGTAACTAATCGGCCAACTGGTTAAAAATATGATGGTACATACGACAATTGCTGCCCATAATGCATTGCTAAAGCCATACTGCCAAAGCATGGTCGCCCCAATGGCCTCCATCGCAAGAAAGCTGACTGTCGAGATTGCAGTATTGGTAACAGTCCAAGGTGACCATTTTCGTACTGAGGTAGGTGCATAGCGAAGCGCATAATCTTCGATACTTTCATCTGCCACCCAAATATTATATTCACGGCGTGTTTTGATCACACGTTGTGGCGCTTGTTCGGGGCTGGAAGAATCTGGCATAACACTCATGTTTCGGATGTGGCTGCATTAAACCCAGCAATCCTTATGCCAAAAGTCATTTATCATGGCGATTTTCTCGAATACGCACATATACGCAAAATAACGTATTTTCAATTTTTCCCAAAAATCACACACTCAAAACCATCAAAAAACAATGATCAATATTTGTGTTGATTGACCGAAAATGATTGGGAGATTGATGTTATGAGTGTATCTGAACATCCAAATCTGGACACTGTGCAAGGTACAGATTCACAAAAAGCAGTGAATGAAACCTTAGAAGATTATACTTTACGTTATGCTCCACACAGCTTTCGGCGCTGGAGTCCCAAAGTTGTCGCTATTACTGCTCTTGGTGGTATTGCCTATCTTGCTGACTTTTCTATTGGCGCCAGTATTGGTATGTCTTACGGAACAACCAATGCTGTTTTCTCCATTCTATTTGCAGCGATTATTATCTTCTTAACCGGCATTCCTTTAGCCTACTACGCAGCGCGCTATAACATCGATCTTGACTTGATTACCCGCGGCGCAGGTTTCGGTTATATCGGCTCAGTCCTGACCAGTATCATTTTCGCCAGTTTCACCTTTATTTTCTTTGCCCTTGAAGGTTCAATCATGGCGCAAGGGTTATTGCTCGGTTTAGGCATTCCGCTTTGGGCAGGTTATCTCATCTCAACAGTTATGGTCATACCGCTGGTGATTTACGGCATGAAAGCCTTAAGTAAATTACAAGTCTGGACTACTCCGCTTTGGCTCGTTCTGATGATTGGTCCTGTGGCCTATCTGATTTATCAAGAACCTACTTTAGTCAGTCAATTTGCAACTTTTACTGGTAACGAAGGTTTCGCAACTGTAGACATGGCAGCAATCATGTTAGGTGCTGGTATATGTTTATCGCTAATCATGCAAATTGGTGAGCAAATTGATTACTTACGTTTCATGCCTGCTAAAACAAAAGAAAATAGCAAAGCATGGTGGGCAGCCGTTATTT
Organism: Acinetobacter sp. V104_13; assembly: GCF_031798995.1. Taxonomy (NCBI): domain Bacteria; kingdom Pseudomonadati; phylum Pseudomonadota; class Gammaproteobacteria; order Moraxellales; family Moraxellaceae; genus Acinetobacter; species Acinetobacter sp. V104_13. The sequence continues at coordinate 475,011 of NZ_JAVQNP010000027.1, forward strand.
CAGCGGGTCCAGGTTGGGTGATTTTAGGGGCAATTAAACAAATTATTGGGGCATTTTTAGGGTTCTATTTACTCACTAAAATACCGGGCGTAAACAGTACTGAACCTGTTCAACAGTTTAATGCGGCGTTTCATGACATGCTTCCGGGTTGGGCTGCTTTAACACTTGCAGTGATTTTGGTGGTTATTTCTCAAATTAAAATTAATGTGACCAATGCTTACTCTGGTTCCCTTGCATGGACAAGTGCCTACACACGTATTAGCAAACATTATCCTGGTCGTATTGTGTTTGTGATGGTGAACTTGGCAATTGCGCTTGCTTTAATGGAAGGCAACATGTTTGCGGTATTGGGTAAAATCTTAGGGTTCTATTCAAACTTTGCGATTGCTTGGGTTGTGGTTGTTGCAACAGATATTTCAATTAATAAATATGTGTTAAAACTTTCACCGAAAGAACCAGAATACCGCCGTGACATGCTATACAACGTAAACCCTGTCGGTATGGTTGCATTCCTTGTATCAGCAGGCTTATCAATTGCAGCATTCTTCGGATTACTGGGTAGCTTCTTAGCACCTTACTCACCGCTTATCGCACTTGTGCTTGCCTTTGTATTAACACCAATCATGGGCTTATTAACCAAAGGAAAATACTACATCAAGTCACACGATGACGGTATTAAAGAACCACGTTATGATGCTGAAGGTACTCCTGTAGCAACGGTTTATCACTGCCGCGTATGTGAGCAAGGTTATGAACGTCCAGATATTATGTTCTCTCATAAACATAACGGTACGATCTGTTCTTTGTGTAAAACACTCGATGCTTAAATATTCTTAAAACTAAAAAAGAAGCTTTAAAGCTTCTTTTTTTATATCTGATGATTCTTAGCCAATCGGGAATAAACGTTCAGGCACTACATCTTTCATCACAATGGTTGAGATGAGTCGTTGCACACTTGGAATAGCAGATAATTTTTCATCGTACAAACGCTGAAAAGCAGGTAAATCTTTAGCCACCACATGTAGTAAATAATCTGGCTCACCAAACAAACGCTGTGCCTGAATAATTTGTGGGATGTCTATCACGGCATTTTCAAACTTCTCGACTGCCTGTTTATCGCCCTCTTTAAGCGTAATAAAAACAATCGCTGAAAATTCAAATCCCACTAAGTTTGGGTCGAGTTCTGCCCGATAACCTTTGATAGCTCCTGACTCTTCTAAAGCCTTCACTCGTCTATGACAAGGTGAAATGCTCAAACCGACTTTTTCTGCCAACTCGGTGATAGATAATCGGCCATTTAATTGCAATTCAGCAAGAATCTTTTTATCTGTGCGATCCATTTAGAAAAATTTACCCCAAATGAGTGTGATATGAGCAAACATTTAAAAGCACATTCTAAATACATGAGCATATTATTTTCAACAAGCTCGAATAAATAGGGATTTTTTCTAAACCACGAGTGAAACCTTTGGAAAATAGTTCGCCGAGATAAGCATATGGCTTTTAACATTTTTATTGCATTTTGGAGTGTCTCCATTCTTTTTATTATTACGCCAGGGGCAGACTGGGCCTATGCCATTTCAGCAGGGATTAAAGGCAAAGTCGTCGTACCCGCCGTCGCAGGTATGCTATTTGGACACTTTATTACGATTTTATTGGTAGCGGCTGGTGTTGGTCTGCTTGTAGCAAATAATCCAACTGCTCTAATGATTCTTACTGTTGCGGGTTCTGCTTATTTGTTATGGATTGGTATAAATTTATTACTTACCCCTCCTACTCCGAACGAATCTGGTTCTGAAAAAGCTCAGTCATGGTTGAGCTGGGCAACCAAAGGTGTTTATGTGAGTGGCTTAAACCCGAAAGTTTTTTTGCTCTTTTTAGCCCTGCTTCCTCAATTTATTGACACCACTGCTTCATGGTCAGTAACGACACAAATTCTTGCCTTTGGTGTTGTCCACATGATTAGCTGCGCAATTATTTACTTAATGGTGGGTTATGGTTCAGAGGCTATTTTGAAAACCAGACCACAAGCAGCACAATTAGTCGGCCGTTTTTCAGGTGGTTTGATGGTTGTTATCGCAACATGTTTATTGATTGGACAAATTTAAAAGTCATTCAGCAAAAAGTTACTGACTCACTTTTCGGGTCAGTAACTTGAATAATAAAATATAAGAAAAATTATCTCATTCGTTTGAGGTTATAAGTCACGACTCCCCAAATAACCAGTTCTTGCCCCTCTTCAATATAAATATTCTGATAATCAGGATTTTCTGCTTTTAGCCAAACTTTAGGTGGATGAAATTGACTATCAATCATTAAGCGCTTCACAGTGAAATCATTATCGATGAGTGCAATCACAATATCACCCGATTTAGCGGAAATGCTACGATCCACAATAAGCGGATCATTAATATCAATTCCAGCATCTAACATTGACAAAGAGTTGGCTTTGACAATAAACGTGGCATTTTCATTTCTAATTAAATATTCATTTAAATCGAGTGCTTGCTCAATATCATCTTGTGCAGGTGAAGGAAAACCTGCCGCAACACGTTCAGTTGCCAAAGGAATGTGGTAAATTTTATCGTTATTCGGGTGGACCTGTTGGACATTAAGTTTTGAGTTAAAGTCGGTCAAGTTATTAGTTTTGACATTATTCAGTAACCAATTTTTGATAAAGTTAACTTGAGACTCGGGAACACGAATGACTTTGGTGGGTTCATTGAACTGTGCTTTACGTCCGGCATTTTCTCGTACACCGCCATGCTCGAACTCTTTTTTCTTTGGCATATTGCCTCCATTCCACTGTTCAAATCCTACACAAACAATGTAACTTGAAAAAGTTACATTTTCAAGTTGACGAAATATTTTTTTTGCATAACAATAAATCTCATGATCAGTTTTTAATCCATTTTGCTTTTAACAGGGATGTTTTAACCAAAATGGCAATTTGAAGAAAATCAAAATCTATTTCGAAATAGTCGTTATCACTGACTGTTTTTTGATTTTTATCAAATGAGATTCTGAACACTTAACATTCTGGTTAAATTCAGTTTTTGGTATGGAGACATGCGAAATGAAAAATCAACGTGATGCGGTTTTAGGTTATGCAAATGAGCAACATGCTTACTATATCCGCCTAATTGAAAATGATGCGGTTTTAGGTGAAAGCTACGGATTATTTTGTGAAAATCCAGATAGCGAAGCAGCCGAAAGTATTATGACGACACTTTTTTTGAAAAAATCTTTTTGGTTAAACGGTTCTGAATACCTTGATATTGTAAAAGGCCTACAACCTCTCCCTCAGTAAATACAGTAAGTAAGCTAAAAACAAAGGAGGCAAAAGCCTCCTTTGTTTTTAAAACATTCTGCTTAAGACGTAAAACGTCCGTAGGCATCACGTTTTTGATTACGAGAGTTTTGACCACGGCCATCATAATCATCGTCGTCATCACGGCTGCGACCACGACCTCGTCCGCCTGAGCGACCACCGCGATCGTCATCGTCGTCATCATCACGGCTGCGACCTCGGCCTCGACCACCTGAGCGGCCACCGCGATCATCATCATCGTCGTCATCACGGCTGCGGCCACGGCCTCGTCCGCCTGAACGGCCACGATCGTCATCATCGTCGTCATCACGGCTGCGACCACGACCTCGTCCGCCTGAGCGACCACCGCGATCGTCATCATCATCGTCATCACGGCTGCGGCCACGGCCTCGTCCGCCTGAACGGCCTCCGCGATCGTCATCATCATCGTCATCACGGCTGCGGCCACGGCCTCGTCCGCCTGAACGGCCACCGCGATCATCATCGTCGTCATCATCACGGCTGCGGCCACGGCCTCGACCACCTGAACGGCCTCCGCGATCGTCATCATCGTCGTCATCACGACTGCGACCTCGGCCTCGGCCACCTGAACGACCACCGCGATCGTCATCATCATCGTCATCATCACGGCTGCGACCTCGGCCTCGACCACCTGAACGGCCTCCGCGATCGTCATCATCATCGTCGTCATCATAACGGCTGCGACCTCGGCCTCGACCACCTGAACGGCCTCCGCGATCGTCATCATCATCATCGTCATCATCACGGCTACGACCTCGGCCTCGACCACCTGAACGGCCTCCGCGATCGTCATCATCGTCATCATCATAACGGCTGCGACCACGGCCACTTGAGCGGCTACCGCGATCGTCATCATCGTCGTCATCATCACGACTGCGACCACGACCATTACGGCCATCATTTTTATGACTTAAGGCACCCGCTTCACGTGCTTCTTCAGACGTAAATTCATGAGCGTTACCATTTGCATGGGCTGCTCGGCCAGCTTCACGAGCTTCTTCAGAGGTAAACTCATGTGCATTACCACTCGCGTGAGCAGCTCGCCCACCTTTGCTGGCTATTTCTCGTACTCTTTCAGGATCCATACTTGCAAATCCACGATTTGAAGTACCTGTTCTATTGTTATCATCATCTTCATATCTAGTATTAGCCATAGTTATATCTTCCTATATTTAATTATAGTCACTACCGCTTTTAGTTAACGGATTTAATAACAATAGAATATCTATAATATTTTCCCACCCAAGTGATGTATCAATCCTTTTAAATGTATATCAATCAAAAAATGAAATTTATTATAAACGTATTATTTTTAAAATATTTTAAAAATTTTTATTATTAATAATTTTACTCTTTAAATAATGAACATACTCATTATTACCTAATAGTACACTACAATATAGTTTTACAAACACAGTTAAAATAATTTAACTGATAACAAAAAATTTCAAAATGTACAAAACAGTAAAATAACACAACATCAGGTCTATTGAGAAAATAACAAACAAACAATTATTTTAATTAAAAAACAATAACATATATCATTACATTTTCAGAATTAATTTACTTGAGAGATTAATATGAATATTTAAAACTAATTTTAATAAGATGGTTTGAGTAACTTAACTATGCAATTAAAAAATCAACAGTCAGCTCTACAATATATTCATATTTCTATCCCTGAAATTTTATTAGGACATATTAAGTCCAAAAACTCATGGCAGGACTATGACAAAGAATGGAGCTATAGATTAGACCCACCTCATGCAAGTCATCCCTTCCAAAGAGACTTATATATTATTAAGTCAAAAAATATAGAACATGAAGATATAAAAATGTTGCTAGATAATATGGCTGTTAAAAATAATAAAAATTCAGAAAATATAGATGGAGCAAAAGAAATTATTAAAAAAATATTAGACTTATCTAATAATATACCGATAGAAAACTGGTTAGAGGATACAGGAAATAGATCTATTATTGAAAGCATGATTGATAAAAACAAAATCAAGTTAATCGATATTATTTAGCCCTCAAATATAAAATATTTTTTTACATCCTTACAAATAAAATAACAAAGACAACTTATTAAAAAATTCATTTTACTCACATTTACGCGGTAACAGCTCACTATATGAAAATTAGATATTACAACCGAGGTATTTAAAAATGGAAAACTCAACAAACCAGTATCCAACATCTGCCCCCGCACAAGTTCAATCTCATCAACCAGGTGATCAGGAAAAAATGCATCCTGAACCTGAGATAATAAAAAGCTCACATAAAGGTAGCGATAAGCTAAAAGGCAAAGTTGCCGTTATTAGTGGTGGCGATAGCGGTATAGGTCGTTCTGTCGCAGTATTGTTTGCTCGTGAGGGCGCTGATATTGCGATACTTTATCTCGAAGAAGATCAAGATGCCGAAATCACTAAACAACTCGTTGAAAGAGAAGGACAACATTGCCTTTTATTAAAAGGTGATATTTCTGACCCAGATGTTGCAAAACTCGATATTGATAAAGTTCTACAACATTACGGCAAAATTAATATTTTAGTGAATAACGCTGGTGTGCAATATCAACAAAAAGAAATTGAAAGTATTAGTAATGAGCAATTAGAAAAGACATTTAAAACTAATATTTTCCCAATGTTTTATCTTACTAAAGAAGCCATTCCTTATATGGAAGAAGGCGACAGTATTATTAATACGACCAGTATTACCAGCTATCAAGGCCATGATGAGCTCATTGATTATGCAAGTACTAAAGGCGCGATTACTACTTTTACGCGTAGCTTATCGAACAATTTAATGAAGCAGAAAAAAGGAATTCGAGTAAATGGTGTTGCGCCGGGACCCATCTGGACACCATTAATTCCAAGCAGTTTCGATGCAGAAACCGTTAAGGAGTTTGGTAAAGATACCCCAATGGGAAGAATGGGACAACCAAGTGAAGTTGCACCTGCTTATCTTTTCCTTGCCTCAGATGATGCAAGTTACATTACAGGTCAAGTCATTCATGTAAATGGTGGTCAAATCGTAAATGGTTAATCCGTAAGATATAAAAAAGCCCTGAAAGTTAAAACTTTCAGGGCTTTTTTGTTTGTTAAGCCGGTATCTGAGCAGCTATTTGTTCTCGTGACCAAACACGATGAGCCATAATCAGGTTTTTGAAATTTTCAGCAATCGGCTGGAATTCATCTCCAACTAGAGTGCCTTCATCGGGAACTAAACCTAGCGGTTCAAGTAAATCAGATTTATTACCTAAAAACGCAATTGGTTTTAAATGCTTGTAAGCCTCTAATAGATAATGGCGCGCTACGCCATCTTGCAGCACGGCATTTAAGTTATCTCCATCAGGAATAATCACTGCATCATATGCAATTGACGGTTCAGCCATCTGCATGCCATCAGCCGTAATAATACTGTCTTGATGATCTTTTACAGGAGCTAAGCTTGGCGCTAATAAATGAAGAGTCACCCCTTCTTTAATTGCCCAGTTTTTCATCGCTTCTAATGAATCAGATTTGACTAAATTATGGATGAGTACTGCAACTTTTCGGCCTTGAATATCTTGGGGCGGGAAAGCCAAGAAAGATAATTTAGCCGATTTTTCAACTGCGGTTTTTTTATAATCTAGCGTTAAATCAGGTACTTCAATTCCTAAATTAGCGCCTACTTGTCGTGCTAAGTCGAGATCAATATTTGCCAAAATTTGTTGAACTTGACGCTCACGGATGTGTTTTCGTTGCACTTTACTTAACTCAAAAGTATAGGCATCGACCACATGCTTTTGCTCATGAGGCGCAAGGCTCTTGTAGTAAAGGCGTGGTTGTGAAAAATGATCAGAAAAAGTCTCGCTTCTTTGACGAAGTTTATGTCCGCTAATCTGTTCAGGATAGCTTTCAAAACCACCATTTGAAGCAGCAGGTGGGGTTTCGGCTGGCCAATCATTATCAATCGAGTTTGGTTGATATGAAGCCTGCCCTTTATGAATCGTATGCTGGTGAATACCATCACGCTGATTATTATGAAATGGGCACACAGGTTTATTGATCGGAATTTGATGGAAGTTTGGTCCACCTAAACGGCTTAACTGTGTATCGGTGTATGAAAATAGTCGTGCTTGTAATAACGGGTCATTTGTAAAATCAATCCCCGGCACAATATGTCCTGGACAGAAAGCCACCTGCTCTGTTTCTGCAAAGAAATTATCTACATTTCTGTTCAAAACAAATCGGCCGATTGGTGTCACTGGAACCAACTCTTCAGGAATAATTTTTGTCGGGTCCAATAAGTCGAAGTCAAAATTCATCTCGTCTTCTTCTTCAACAATTTGTACACCGAGCTCCCATTCAGGATAAACCCCATTTTCAATGGCTTCATAAAGATCGCGACGGTGGAAATCTGGATCTTTACCAGCAAGCTTTTGAGCTTCATCCCAAACTAACGCACTTAAACCTTGTTTAGGTGTCCAATGGAATTTCACAAAATGTGATTTTCCTTCGGCATTAATGAGTCGGAATGTATGAACCCCAAACCCTTGGATTGAGCGTAAATTACGTGGAATTGCACGGTCTGACATAGCCCAAATCACCGCGTGTGCTGACTCAGGTACTAAAGACACAAAATCCCAAAAAGTATCGTGTGCAGTTGCTCCTGTTGGTATTTCTGTATCTGGTTCAGGTTTTACTGCATGAACAAAGTCTGGAAACTTAATCCCATCTTGCACAAAAAACACAGGCGCATTGTTGCCGACTAAATCAAAATTACCCTCTTGGGTATAAAATTTAATAGCAAAACCACGAATATCACGGACCGTATCAGCAGAACCACGTGGGCCCTGCACTGTTGAGAAGCGTACAAAAATTGGAGTTTGAATGGTTGGGTCAGTCAAAAAACCAGCTTTTGTTAAGCGCTCATTTCCTTCATAAGCCTGAAAGTAGCCATGAGCACCCACGCCACGCGCATGTACAATGCGCTCAGGAATACGTTCATGGTCAAAATGAGTAATCTTTTCTCGTAAAATAAAATCTTCTAATAGTGTCGAACCGCGAATACCTGCTCTTAAACTATTCTGATTATCAGCAATTTTAACCCCTTGATTTGTGGTTAATGCTTCATTGGTTGCATCATCTCTGACTGAGTCTAATTGTTCAGTTTTTTGGGTAGTATTGGCTTTATTTGCAGCGTCAGCACCAGCCATTTCACTTGTTTTATTTGTTGATTTAACATTATCAGTCATGTTCATTACCTATGTTTTAAAGTTAAACGTGGGGTGAATTAAAAACTTCAAGAGTTAGTTTTGTTAAAGGAACTTAAATAGGGGAAAAGGAGTTCGACATATTTACGTGTGCTCCAGAGACCAATGCTTTTATGGTGTGAATCTGGGGCCAAAAACGGAGTCAGCTTGCATATTTTTATGGCAAGATCGGGTGTCTGACGTATACGCTCTTGGAGTGCATCGAGTTCGCCATCAGAAATATAGCTAAACAGATAATCTTGAATACGCTGGCTATTCTTTAGTTCTCTACTGTAGGCCAAGTAGTTAGAAGAATGATCAGTCCCAGCAATCCAGTCATGAATAATTTGACGTTCCACAGGGTTAAATACCCCAAACATTTTTCCATTTTCTTCATTAATCATCCGCCAGAACACACTCTGCTCAGGGTCGGTATTAAATTTAATCCATTTGTGATCAATAAGATGTGTAACCAAACCTTTAACGTCTTCTGGGTTTGATAACCATTGGTTAATGGTTTTACATCCAAACTGTCTAGTTTCGTTATGAATAAGCTGCCCCACGAGCGCTTTTCTTTTTAAAATTTTAAGGACTAAATCTTCAAGATTTAAATTTTTAATAATTTTTGAAGAAGAAACACCATGATTATTAAGAGCAAAACCACGTTTTAATTTATTAAAGAAAGCTTCTTTATCTCTGTATTTATCATAAATATTTTCTATAACTTTAATTGCTTTATCTGCATGTCCGTTATCAATGTTATCGATAGTGATGTGCAAATTAAAATATTTAGAATCAATACCCAGTTCAGCAAGTTCATAATTACTGATGAGTAGATGCAGCGGTAGTTGCTCATAACCTAAATTGAAGCCGACAATTTCGGGAATGAACTCTGGTGGAGCATAGCCAAGCGCCAGCTGAATCACAGCATTATGATAGTATTCATCTTCTAAAAGCAGATCAAAACTATCAAGCCCCAGACTACGTAATAAGTCATCATAAATACAGACATGGTTTGCTTTCGGCTCACCGAGTCCCAGCTCTTCTAGATAAGTAATAATAAGGTCATGAAAAACCGGATCGTTCCAGTAGTGAACTGAGCTATAGAGCCATGCACCGTCGACCTTTTTAGTTGGAGAGACCTTAATCAAAAATTCAAATGCCTGTCCGACATTCTGGAAATACTCTCTCTCACCCCCACTTTGTCTACGGTTTAGATAAGCCTGAAATAACTCACAATTTTGTTTATTGTCGTTTTCACACCATTCTTTAACTGTATTTATAGTTGCAGGAAAATCAATTTCCTTTTGATCTATTTTATCTATTTCTTCATTAAGAAAATCTCTTGCTTTCTTCTCTTTTTCAAAACTAGAAATATCAGGATCAAGGAAAAAAACAAATAATTCGTAATAGTTCTGTTGATTATCTTGTAATAAGTCTAATAATCTTTTTTTCACTACAACAGGCATTTCTATTCTCCTTTAGTGAGATATAAATTACCATACTTTAACTGAACAATAATCCCAGCCTATCTTTGTTATATTACGTTATTAAGAAACAACTCATAATTTTAAAAACTTTATATTTCAACAACATAAAAAATAACACAAACTTACATTCTCACCTTTAGAATAATTTAACTATATGTTTTTATAAAAAATATATGAACAATAAACTATATTTACAATTAACTTACCTTTAAAATTATAAAGACTAAAAACTTAACAAAAAGAAATTAAAAATAATCCTATAACTAAATTAAAAACAATTGTAAGGAGAATACAAATGTTTAACTCATGTTGTAAATTACTAGCACAAGAAAAAATTAAAATCGCTTTTTTTGAAAGTGCTTCGGCAGGTTATTTAGCTTATCGCTTTTCTTTGAGTCCCTATTCAGGTGATATTCTTATTGGTAGCTTGGTCAGCTACGACCTACGTGTCAAAGAAAATACACTTCATATTTCACCAGAACTCATTGAAAAATATACGCCTGAGTCGATGCAAGTCACTGTAGAGATGATCAAAAAAGGTAAAGAACTCATAAATGCCGATCTTTATATTGCCTGTACCGGGTTATTAAAAAAAGGAGGTTCTGAAACTCAAGAAAAACCTGTAGGTACCTTTTTTTATTCCATTTATTATAAAGATAATTTTTATAATTTCAGACGTATATTTAAAGGATTACCCTATCTTAAACTTAGACAACTGCTCTATTACATTAGTCAAGATATCGAATCTATAATATTAGATAATAAAAAATAGCTTTCCTTCATAAAAGATAACAAATACATATTTAGAAATGATCATAGCTTTTATTTAACCTCTATGTACCCAAATGTAATTTTAACTATATTCATATTAATTATGTTTAATCATTAAAATTACATTTTATAGAAATCAAGGTTTTATTTAATTTTTAAATTTACATTTAAATATAGGGTAACACCCCAAAGCTACACATTAAAAAATTTCATGTTTAAATGAACCTATCTGAAGCTCTCAGATAAAACACACATCATAAATGATATGAGGTAATTAAAGATGAGCACTACTAATAATCAAAGCAATCAACGCGATAATCAACAGCAACAACAACAGCAAAACGATCAACAGCAACAAAACAATCAGCAACAACAGCAAAATGACAACCGCCGTCAACAACAAGGCTCGAATCAAAAAGATTCAGGCCAACAAAACTCAAATAACAACAATCAGCAACGCTAATCAGTTGCTGACTTAAATGTCATTTGATGCGGTCATTCATTTTATTTAGGAAGGTGCCCTCACCTTCCTAAATTTAACATAAGCATAAAATTAAATAAGAGATGAGGAAAAACTGATGACAGATCAAAATACAGACCATGCTCAACTAGTAGCTGGCGACCATAATTATTCTGACTCTCGCTGGCGAGAAAGTTATCTTACTCGACCTTATTATCAAGAAGCTCAATTAACTACGCCAGATCTGGATTATGATCGTGATTTTTCTGCTGCTTATGAACTAGGTCACCGTGCCCGTTCAGAATCTAAAGAAGGAACTCAGTTTGAAGATATGGAAGGTAGCTTGCAACAAAAGTGGGAAGAACTCAAAGCTGAATCCCGATTAAAATGGGAACATGCAAAACAAGCCATTAAAGATGCATGGGATGACATGTAACATCCTTAATTGGTCCAAAGCATATAGCTTATTTCCTATTGGCCCTGGGAAATAAGCTTTTTTATTATTTGAAATATTTATAAATTAGAAAAACGGCGGCATATTAAAATTATTACTAAGATATTGATTGGCTTGGTGCGGATCATCAAAAATTTCTTTTTTAAATTGTACATTTGGCGTTGTAGAAAGAGTATGTGTTGGCTTGATCGTAACTTCTACTACATATCTGTTTTGTTCTTGCTTGGCTTTCACACCATAAATTTCAGAATCATTAATACAAGTTCCATCAGTAAAATATACAAACATACCACCACCTTATCTCTTAACTAAAGTTACTGGTTTTGTCATTTATTTAACGTAAAAGCCTAGCAATAGACTTGAGCCGTACGTAAACAAAATTTCAGTTTTGGTTTTTCTTAAAATATTCAATAATTTCTTCCCCGTTATTCACGGGAGTTTCTTTAGCAGGATATGTTTCTTCATAAGCATATGCAGGTAATGCAACTTTATCGCGAATTGGCGGTAACTTTCCTTGGCCACCTGTGGTAATACGCTCAATAAAACCTGCAAGCCACAATACAAATTCTTGTGTGTTTTTACTCTTCGGAATAATACTTAAATCTAATTTAATTTTAGATTCCTGAAGAGGCTTAATCAGCAATTCAGCGAAATCAATATAATTGTATAAAAGTTTAAGCTTTGTCCCCTTAATCTCATGTCTAAGCTCAATCATTAAATTGTTAAGATCTTCCATAGGATCATCTACAAACCCTTTTTTTTCCTTAACATTTTGATAGATTTTCTCAGCTATTTTTAAGTACTGGGGCATATCCTTACCTTTAAAAATTGTTTTCACTAAAATGAATTTTGGATGAATATAAGTAATTTATTGTGTTTATTTTATTAATTTTTTGAAACTATAATTTACTGAGGAAACAATTCAATAACAACAAATTAATATAAAGGCTATAACACACTAATTTATTGATTAATTTTATATTTTTATATAATTGCTTTTTTTATTATGTTACATATTTTATAGAAAATAACGATAAGAAAACCCACATAAAAGTGAGTTTTCTTCAACGAAAGAATTACGAATTTTTATCCATTTGTTGAGTAGTTGCTGGGTCATTCGAACCATGTGTTCCATCATCATCTGTTGAATTTCGATCTTGGCATGCACTCATACCCATTGCGATTGCAACTACCATACTCACTGCACAAAAAATTCTTAACATTGAGGTCACCCTTATAAATCTTAAGATGTAGGCTTATGAATAACATTATCTTATGTTGGCCTACCGCTGTGGTTCTCTTAAGTTTTGTAGGTTGTGCAAGCTTTTGTAAAAATCTAAATAAAATAAATGTTAAAAAATTACTTTTCTTGCAATTGATATTTTAATTAAAATTTGGCAACGGCTATTTATTTAATTACATGATATTCATAAAATCAAAATTTCCCGCTCTTTTTTGACTTATGTTGAAATAAGTCATTACTTGCAAACACTATATAAATAAACAATTAATAAATATTTGATATATAAACATTAAAAATTATTTTTTAACCTCTATTGAACTATTATTCAATATTCTCAATTCTAAATAACTCATTATTTTATTAATGAAAATTTAAAAATATTAATATTTGTTTATATAAACCAATCTTTTATTTTTGCAATTGACCCGCTTTAAGGCTCAGCTTATGATGCTCCGGCTGACCTATTTTGTCAGTCGGTTTTAGCAGACCGTCTACCTAAGCGCACTAAAAACAAGTTTTTTGGTGTGTAGCCCCTCGTGCCTTTGACGGAGGAACGGGAGTGGGACACCTTCGGGTGTGCTGGTTTCTTAGGTATCAGTCTGCTAACCCTCTTTCGTTTCACCACCATAATTAATAGCAGTGATTGGGCGCAACTTCTTTCATCAAGGAGTCTCTAATGACTATTATTTTATATCGTGTTTTTTCTTCTACTCTTCATCACGTTATCGACTTCACTGAAAATATTTTCAAGAAAATATCCTACAGTTTTATGTTTCTGCCTTCCTATCTTTTCAGAGTAAATATTTCCATATTTAACGCTCGATAAAGACTAGAAAATTTCTATAAACATGACTTAACGATAACAACAACCAATGAAGAGCAATAATGATGTTTTTTTTATATCGTATTGTTTTAATCTGCACCCTATTAATAAGTTCTATAAGTTTATTAGGTTGCAGGTCTATCAGTAAAAATGAATTTAATACACATTGTGTTTGGGCTGGTCGTGCACTTTCACAATGCAACTGTATTTATAACTCTTTAGAAAAACATTATTCGCCGCAGTTTGTAGAGAACTTACCCAAAGTAAGCTTACAAAATATTAATGCGAATATGCACTTTGTGGAAACTATGAATGAAACTATGCACCAATGTCAGTTAAGCGCAAGAAAAGACTCCATTAACTAACTTTTGCATGCTCTACCAAGAAATCTAAAAAAGCCCTTACGCGCTTAGGGACATATTTATCATGTCCTATCCAAACAGCATGAAATTCTTCTGAAGCCTTGATATTCCATTCTTCAAGGATTTTAACCAACTGTTTTTGTTCTAAAGCTTTTTTGACTTGGAATTGGTTAAGCTGTGCAATACCAGCACCTGCAAGCGCTAACTGTAAGATGGCTTCTCCATGATTTACCCTTAAAACCTTAGTGGGAGCAAGTGTGATTTCTTGATCGTCTTTTTTAAAAATCCACGTTTTATTTTGACGTTGGTAACTTACGTCTAAAAGCTGATGTTCGTATAACTCTTCTGGTTGCTGCGGATAACCATTCTTTTCAATATAGGTAGGTGAACATACATAATGTTTCTGAGTGCTTCCGAGTGAGCGAGCAACCAAATTTGAGCTTTTCAAAGGCCCTGTACGAATTGCGACATCAATTCTTTGCTCAACTAAATTAATGATTTCATCACTCAAATGAGCCTCTAATTCAATTTGTGGATAGCACTCGTTAAATAGAGAAATACAAGGCAATAAAAAATGCGTCCAATATGAAAGACTGGTATGAATTCTAATTCGCCCTTGCGGCATGTGATTTACAGTAACAGATTGTTCTAGTTCATCTAAGTTATTGAGTATGTGAACGCCTTGCTCATAAAATTGACATCCTTCACTGGTGAGTTGAAACTGACGTGTTGAACGGTTAAGCAGTCTAACTCCAAGTCTTTTTTCTAAGCGTGAAATTAACTTACTCACCGCAGACGGCGTCATATCACAAGCTCTTGCGACTGCTGAAAAGCTTCCTAACTCGACTACCCGAATAAAAATTGCCAACTCACCAGACCGATTAATATCAAAATATGACATAACAAAATCTATTTATGAATTTCATTCACAAATCTTATTCCGCTTATGTTGCTATAACAAGCTAGTAATTTGTTTCAAGATAACTTTAATTTATTTTAAAGAGTTCACGAGATGAAACTTTATCAACCCGCCCTATTCTCTCTTGTTTTATTTACGAGCTTTGCACAAGCAGAAGTACAAAAGAGCCAGTGGGTTACCACTTGGGCAGCTAGTCCACAAAAAGTCTGGAATAAAGATTTCGTTTTCCCGACCAATATTCCTGATCAAATATCGAATCAGACTATTAAACAAATTAGTCAAATTAGTTTAGGTGGTGAAGCAGTTAGGCTCGTTTTTACAAATCAATATGGGGATCAACCGCTTTATATTGATAAAACTACTGTGGGGTTAGTCAAAGGACAAAGTCTTAAATCAAAGAGTGCTTATCCAGTTTATTTCTCTGGAAAGCTTAAAGCACAAATTTTACCAGGCAAACAACTGATAAGTGATCCAATCCCGCTCCCTGTTCCAGATCATGCACAGTTAATGGTAAATAGCTTTATTCAAAAGCCCACTACATTTAAAACTTTTCATTGGGATGCGAAACAAACCAGTTGGCTCATTACGGGTAACCAGACTGCGAACTTAAATACGCCTAGCAGTGCCAAAACCACAACTGCGCGATTATTATTGTCGGCTGTAGAAGTAAAACCGAAGCGTAAAGCCCATGTTGTTGCAGTCATTGGAGACTCAATTACCGATGGAGCAACTGCAACTTTAGACGCAAATACTCGATGGACCGACTTTTTAGCTAAGCGCTTATCGCCACATCAAGTCGCGGTCATTAACAGTGGAATTTCAGGAAATCGACTACTCACAGACGGTATGGGTGACAATGCTTTAGATCGTTTGAAAAAAGAAGTATTTCAATATTCAGGTGTGAAAACATTAATTGTTCTGGTGGGTATTAATGATATTTCATGGCCCGGTACCGCATTTGCACCTAAACAGCAAATCCCGACTTTTGAAGCACTCACTCAAGGTTATAAAGGTGTTGTAGATGAAGCACATCGCCAAGGTATTCAAGTGATTGGAGCAACCTTATTACCATTTTCGGGAGCTTTACCAAATACTCCTCTTGATAACTATTATCAGCCTAACAAAGATGAATTACGCCAGCGTATTAATCACTGGATCAGAACCAGCCATACATTTGACGGTGTACTTGAACTTGAGCAAGGCTTAAAAGACCCTAAACATCCTGATCGATTAAATCCAATTTATGATTCAGGAGATCATTTACATCCGAATGACCGTGGTAATCAACAAATGGCAAACCTAGTTGATTTAAAACAACTAGTTAATCAATAAAACATCTAGATACAGGTAGGAATTTGTTTCCTACCCGTATTCATATTGATTAATTCCCCTCTAACTCGACATTAAGTTTTGGTGTAATAGTCTGTTTTTCAGCTGCATATCGTCTTAAAACCATGACGGCGAAAAGCGCTAAAATTGCAGGGATTGCGATCATCACAAAATTCATTTTATGTGGTAATTCCAACCCTAATAACAGGCCCGTTAAGATAGGTCCAACAATAGCCCCAATTCGACCTACACCAGAAGCACAACCAATTCCAGTAGAACGCACACTTAATGGATAATATTGTGCAACGTAACTATAAAGAAGAATTGATGTACCAATTGTTGCTGCTCCTGCAACAGTCACCAAACCGTATAAAACATAGGCTGGTGATTTAAAACCTAAGCCGACCAGTGCCAAAACACCAGCTAGCAGCATTCCCATAATTACAGGTTTCAGATGGAATTTATCAGACAAAATACCACCGCCGATTGAACCGATCATTGCGCCAACATTTAGAGCAAGCAAGAATAAAATACTCTTTCCGAGTGAATAACCTGCTGCCAGCATGAGTTTTGGTAACCAGCTACTTAAGGCATACACCATGAGTAAGCACATAAAGAATACGAGCCAAAACATGAGTGTATTGAAAGCGCGGCCTTGTTGAAATAATCCCTTTACAGAACTACCTGTTGGAACATTATCTTCATTAAGCACTAAGTGAGTATTAATCGTTAGGTTTTGTTCAGGCGAAATTTTTTGAATAATGCGCTGTGCTTGCTCAGTCTTACCCGTCTTAACTAAAAAGGTTAAAGACTCAGGCAAAAACTTCCAAATGACAGGTAATAAAAATAATGGAATACCGGCAATTAAAAACATAATTTGCCATCCCTGACTTTCAACCAAATAACTACCGATCAATGCTGAAAGTATTCCCCCAATTGCATAACCACTAAACATACTCCCCACCAAAGTACTTCTTATACGTTTAGGCGCATATTCTGATGTAAGTGCAACTAAATTTGGCATAACCCCACCAATGCCTAATCCTGCCAAGAACCGAAGTATCCCAAACTCAAGTGGGCTTGATGCAAAAGCACCTAAAAAGGTGAAACCACTAAAAAAAGTCACACAGATTAAAATTACCTTTTTACGGCCTATTTTGTCTGCCAATGTTCCAAAGAACATCGCCCCAAACATCATTCCACATAGTGCCGTACTTGCTAACATCCCCGCCTGTACAGCTGTTAACGACCACTCTTGCATTAGCAAAGGCAATACCACGCCATAAATCACCAGATCGTAACCATCAAAAATAATAATTAATAAACACCAAAGTAAAATACTCCAGTGAAAAGGGGTAAATCTGGCCTGATCAATAACTTCATTTACATTTAATTTAGATGTTGTCATTTACTCACCTCCTTTGTGAGATAAATTCATATTCAATTTTTTAAAACGACATATTGCACCCTAAAGAAAAAACAGATTATTCAAGGTTTTATTGAATAAATTAAAAGTCATAACTCGCCATCATATTGAAGCGGTTATCAATTCCGTTACGTCCATCAAAAGTTTCTCGTTCGCCATACACATATTCGACGCCCAAGGTAATTGGTTTGTATGGGTTATAAAGTGCATTCACCCAGCCCTGCCAAAGCTCTTTATTTTGGGTGGTGCTATTACGTTGTAATTCAGCAAAACGGTTATCATCTTTGGCTTTCATATAGCCGTAGCCTAAAGTCGAGCGAATTTGCGGTGTAAATTGATGAGTAATACCGAAAGAAACAGTATCAAATTCATTGCTATGCATATTGTTTTGATCATCTATTGCATAGCCACTGTTACTCCATAGCAGGAAACGCCCATCTCCTTTGACATGGTAATAATCGGCTTTGAGTAATGTATCGGGCGTAATTTGGTATTTACCGCCCAAGCCTACGCCCCAAGCGACTTCCTCATCATGATTAGTTCTCTTTTCGGCAACAAAACTACGCCCCGACAACATCGAGCCATTGGCAAATTTATGATTTAAGCGCCCTACCAAGGCTGGTAAACGCATTTTATTGTCAGGATCTGAGGTCACAGTGTATTTCGGATCTTCAACCGATATTGCAAAACTTGTATTTGCCGTTAAGTTATCGCTATAGCGTACGAGCGGTGATCTTAATAATGCACTGCCTACAAATGTGCCCGCATCAATCGTTTCCGGATAATATTCGGGTGCAATAAATGTTGACCACGTTTGACCGATAAGCCATTTATCAAAAGTTAAATAAGCATGGCGTATCCGAAACTGATCACGAGTGGCTGCCCCAAAGAAGTCCATTTCTAACTTTCCGCCCACATCACCCGCGGCCGTCGGGGTTTTAAAATTCAACCCGAAACGTGTCACATTAACCGTACTGTGCAACTGGTCTTTTTGTGCAGATTCTTCCGGCGTGTTTTCAAGTGGAACACCGCTAATATTGTTATACATGGTAGATGCGCCCTTCATTTGATAAGAAGCATCTGCCCGTATATAACCATATAAATTAAATTCTGCACCAGACTTGGTTAAACCTTGCTGTATTAGTGATACGGCTTGAGGAGTCGCTGAATTTGCTAGTTCCACTCGTCCTTGCGATAAAGATTTTTGCGCCTGCATATTGGCTTGTAACATAGCCCGAAGTTCTTTCACTTCTTGGCGAAGTTGTGCTATTTCAGGATCTGTTTGACCTGCCAAAGCGGAAGACATAAACAGGGTCACAGAAACAGCCAACAGGCTTTTTTGAACCGTTGTATTTAAAACTTTCATCATGAAATTTTCCTTTTGATCTTTAATTCGACTTAAAGATCTCGACATCCTTTTTGTTATGTACCTATCTAAAATAAGTGCTTAAAATTTGTCTTTCTTTCACAAGAAAAACCTTCGATCATATTTTTTAGACAAAACCTCCCTAAAGCGGCCTGAAAACCACTTTTAATTTGTTTTAAGTAAAGCTAAATCTTCTAATTCTTTTCAGTTTTTATATTCTCTTCCTCATTGAGAATATGCAGGTTTTATATCCGTATTAACGCTTTCCCAAATCCATTATTTTTTTGCAATAAACCCTTGATACGTCAAAATTTGCGTATAAGGATGCACACTTTCAAAACCAGTTTTTTCTAAAAGTTTTATATATCCTTCAGTGGTTAGGCTAAAAAAGTCTTGCGCCATACGCTCTAACATTTTTTGACATTGTTCTTCTGTTAAGCCTTGTGCCAAACATAAATAACGTAAAGCTTGAAGATGCTGTGGATTTACACACGTCATTAAATCGTAGGTCAGTAAAATCGCTTTTTCTTTTAAGCGATCATAAATACCCTTAAAAAAAACAGGTTTTATGTCATCTGCAATAAAATGAGCCACGAGAATAGAAAGTGCAGCATCAAAGCAATTCTCAAGAGGTAAAGCTGACGTTTCACCGTGAACAAAGGTGACTTGAGAAGATTTATCTAAAAGTTCAACCTGTTCCTGAGCTTTTTGCAGCATAGTCAAAGATGGATCAACTGCTGTAAATTTCCAGTTTGGATGACGTTTAAGTAAATATTCGAGTTCATACCCCGTGCCACAACCCACAATTAAGATATGAGCATTTGGCGGCAACACTGATTGCAAAATGGCATCCACCTGTTGATGGATCACTTCATAACCCGGAATTAATTTACGAATATGTTCGTCATATCCTTGGACTACCTTTGGGTTATTAAAGTCTTTTGCCATTTTGCTTATCCTCTATTTAAACTGCCTTTCAACTTATAGTTTGCTGCACTTTGAATGGGCTTACGACTTCTTTAGTCAAAGACATTTCCAGTTAAATTAAGTTCAGCTCGCATAATTTCCTGCAATTTAAACTTTTGCGCTTTGCCTGAAGCAGTCATTGGAAACTCATTAAAGAATCGGACATAACGCGGTACTTTATTATGAGAAATGTGCTCTTTGCAGAATTGGCGAATACTGTCTTCATCAATTTGATGATGGTCATGCAAAATAATACAAGCACAAAGTTCTTCGCCATATCTGGCATCTGGTAAGCCAATGACTTGTACATCGCTTACATCTGGATGGGTATATAAAAAGTCTTCAATTTCTTTTGGAAACAGATTTTCCCCACCACGAATCACCACATCTTTAATACGGCCTTTAATTTTAATAAAACCATCTTGGTCCATTTCGGCAATATCACCCGTATGCATCCAGCCAGCTGAATCAATGACCTCTTTGGTCTTTTCTTCTTCGCCCCAATAGCCAGCCATGACTGAATAACCGCGAACACATAGCTCACCCAAAGTTCCTTGCGGAACAATCTGGCCTTCTAAATCGACAATTTTAATTTCAACATGCGGATGAACATGCCCAACTGTACTTACTCGTTTATCAATCGAATCATTTACCGAGCTTTGCACACTCACTGGCGAGGTTTCAGTCATACCATAACAAATGGTGATTTCAGACATATGCATTCGGTCTATGACACGTTGCATAATTTCACGTGGACAAGGACTACCTGCCATAATGCCTGTTCTTAAGCTCGACAGGTCAAATTCATTAAACTGTTCATGTTCTAAAGTGGCAATAAACATGGTCGGCACGCCATAAGCTGCCGTACAACGTTCTTGATGAATCGCTTTTAAAGTTTCTAAAGGATTAAATACCGCCGATGGATAGACCATGGTTGAACCATGTGTCACACATGCCAGATTCCCCATGACCATGCCGAAACAATGAAACAACGGCACAGAAATACAAACTTTATCTTGAGGGGTTAAACGAATGCCTTCCCCCACGAAATAACCGTTATTTAAAATATTATGATGGGTCAACATGGTCCCTTTAGGGTTACCTGTTGTACCTGAAGTAAATTGGATATTAATGGTTTCATCAAACTGATGTTGCTTCGCTAATTGTTTTAATTGTTCTAGCTGTTCAGAAGTTGGTGTAGTAACTAAATCACTAAAGCGATAAATACCCGTATGTTGTTGATCATCGATTTTAATGACAAATTTTAAATGTGGCAGTCGCGCTGAACTGAGCACTTTATCTGGACTGTTGGCTAACTCAGGGGCAATTTTTGTCAGTAATTCTTGATAATCAGTCGTTTTGAATTGAGAAGCAATAATCAATCCTTTGCATGAGACTTTATTCAACACATATTCAAGTTCATGGCTTTTATAAGCTGTATTTAGATTGACTAAAATAATCCCTGCTTTAAAAGCTGCAAATTGGGTAACTGTCCATTCCACACAGTTAGGCGACCAAATCGCTAATCGATCACCTTTTTTTAATCCCAATTTTAAAAGGCTACAAGCAAAAGCATTTACTTCATCCTGTAAAGCTTTATAGGTTAATCGTCTGTTTTGATGAAAACTAACGATTGCTTCCTTTTCAGCATATTGCCGACAGGCTTGATCAAATTGTTCACCAATGGTCATACCCAATAAGGGCTGTGTGCTTGGTCCCGAGGCGTAACTTAACCGTTCTTGTTGCATTGAATCATTCTCCTTGATTCTTCTAATTCTCTTCTTACCTGATCTAATTGTTGTTACTGCAACTATTTTTCTAAACCGCCTTCTTTGTGTTGTTTTATCCTTTATATGCCCTATTTCCTCTGCACAGCATCTACACAAAAGTCAGCAATCTGTTTTGAAAAATAGTCTTTGTGCGCATGATCAAACTTTGTATTTTGAGCTGGGTCTAGGGGTTCAACCACCACATAGGTCATGGCACCGACAACACAAAGTGCTGCTGTATTTAAATCGTCCAAGACAAACTCACCACTTGCATTTCCATCCGCAAGTATTTTTTTAATACTTTGTTTAATCAATTGCTTCACACGAAAACGCTCATGTTCAACCGTTGAATCGACGGGTTCAAACATGAGTGAATATGCAAGCTGAGGACTATTCAGTGCCCTTTTTACAAAGGTTGCCACAGCCTTATGTAATTTCTGCTTTGCCGATAAGTCACTTTCAGTAATCGAATCAATCACCAATAGTTCCGTATTAATGGCTTCGGACAAAACCTCAATCAGCACTTGGCTTTTATTATCAAAGTAGCGATAAACCAGTCCACTAGATACGCCCGCCTGCTCTGCAATTGTTTGTATTTGTGCGTCTTTAAACCCTCCCTCTGAAATTAACTTTCTGGCTGAACTCAAAATCGACTTACGATTTTGTTCCATCCGCTCTTGCATTAAAGATGATCGTTTATAGCTCATAATTTATTCTCTAACAAATAAAATGAATTGTAAATCATTTTATGAATCAGTATTCACTTTTTTAAAAAATCATTGTATGGTAATTATCAAATACCCACAAAATATTTTATGGACAACAAATATAACCAATAGGATGAAGATATCATGAACCTACGCAGCTTGAATTTCGGTCTAGATGAAACTTTAATTGCGCTTCAAGATTCAGTGGCAGCATTTTGTGCAAAGGAAATTGCACCAATTGCCCAACAAGTTGATCAAGACAACAAATTCCCTGCACATCTCTGGAAAAAATTCGGAGATATGGGCCTTTTAGGCATGACGGTTTCTGAAGAATATGGCGGTGCCAATATGGGTTATTTAGCTCATATTATTGCTATGCAAGAAATTTCTCGTGCTTCGGCAGCTATTGGTCTTTCTTATGGTGCTCATTCTAATTTATGTGTAAACCAAATTAACCGTAACGGTAACGAGCAGCAAAAACAAAAGTATTTACCAAAATTGATTTCCGGTGAATATGTGGGTGCCCTTGCGATGTCTGAACCGAATGCGGGTTCTGATGTCGTCAGCATGAAATTACGTGCCGAACAGAAAGGTGATCACTTCGTTTTAAACGGTTCAAAAATGTGGATCACTAACGGCGGTGATGCAGATGTACTCGTGGTTTACGCTAAAACTGATCCGCAAGCTGGCGCGAAAGGTATGACTGCTTTTTTAATTGAAAAAGGCATGAAAGGCTTTAGTCACGGCAACCATTTAGACAAACTCGGTATGCGTGGCTCTAACACATACCCTCTGTTCTTTGACAATGTAGAAGTACCTACTGAAAACGTACTCGGCGGCGTCGGTAACGGCACAAAAGTACTCATGAGTGGTTTGGACTATGAACGTGCAGTTTTAAGTGCCGGACCTTTAGGTATTATGGATGCCTGTTTAGATGTCGTGATTCCTTATTTACATCAACGTGAACAGTTTGGCCAAGCTTTAGGTGAATTCCAGCTTATGCAAGGCAAACTTGCCGATATGTATTCAACATGGTTAGCATGTAAAGCCCTCGTCTATGCTGTCGGTGCTGCCTGTGACAAAGCTGACCATGACCGCAGTCTACGTAAAGATGCTGCAAGTGCCATTTTATATTCTGCCGAAAAAGCAACATGGATGGCTGGAGAAGCAATTCAAAGTTTAGGCGGCAACGGTTATATCAATGAATTCCCTGCTGGCCGTTTATGGCGCGATGCAAAACTTTATGAAATTGGTGCTGGAACTTCTGAAATTCGCCGCATGCTGATTGGTCGCGAACTCTTCAATGAAACCAAATAATAATTACAAATAAGGACGCATCTTATGAACCAATTACAAAGCAAGATTAATGTTCGAAGTGAAGACTTCAAAACAAACCAGCAAGCCATGCAAACATTGGTCACAGATCTAAAACAAGTTGCCCAGCGTATTGCTTTAGGCGGCGGTGAAAATGCCCGTCAAAAACATTTGGCTCGAGGCAAACTTTTACCCCGTGAACGTATTGACCAACTGATTGATGTCGGCACGGCATTTTTAGAAATTGGTCAGTTGGCAGCGTACAACGTTTATGAAGATGATGTTCCTGCCGCAGGTGTGATTGCAGGTGTTGGTCAAGTCAACGGCATCACTTGCATGATCGTTGCCAACGATGCAACAGTAAAAGGTGGAACATACTATCCCCTTACGGTTAAAAAGCATTTACGCGCACAAGAAATTGCTGAACAAAATCACTTGCCTTGTATTTATTTGGTAGATTCAGGCGGTGCCTACTTACCAATGCAAGATGAGGTTTTCCCAGACCGCGATCACTTCGGGCGCATTTTCTATAATCAGGCACGCATGTCGAGCCTTGGTATTGCCCAAATTGCTGTGGTGATGGGGAGCTGTACCGCAGGTGGTGCATATGTGCCTGCTATGTCTGATGAAACCATTATTGTCCGTAATCAAGGTACGATTTTCTTAGGCGGCCCTCCTCTTGTAAAAGCTGCGACTGGCGAAGTCGTGAGTAGTGAAGATTTAGGTGGTGGTGATGTGCATACACGGCTTTCGGGTGTAGCTGACCATTTAGCTGAAAATGATGAACATGCGATTGCGATTGCACGAAACATTGTTGCTAACTTAAATAAAAAGCCAAACGACTTAAATAAACAAGTTGATGAGCCTCTATTTGATGCATCGGAACTCTATGGTGTAGTGCCAAGTGATGCGCGTAAACCTTTTGATGTACGTGAAGTGATTGCCCGTATTGTAGACGGCTCGCGTTTTGATGAGTTCAAAGCACGTTTTGGTTCAACACTGATTACCGGTTTTGCTTCACTCTATGGTATGCCAGTCGGCATTATTGCCAATAACGGGATTTTATTCTCTGAGTCTGCACAAAAAGGTGCGCACTTTATTGAGCTATGCACACAGCGCAATATTCCATTGTTATTCCTACAAAACATTACTGGCTTTATGGTCGGTCGCCAGTATGAAAATGAAGGAATTGCAAAAAACGGCGCTAAATTGGTGATGGCAGTTGCAACCGCAAATGTACCAAAACTCACCTTGATTATTGGTGGTTCGTTTGGTGCAGGTAACTACGGTATGTGTGGCCGCGCTTACTCACCACGCTTTTTATGGACATGGCCAAACTCTCGTATTTCAGTGATGGGCGGCGAACAAGCAGCGAGCGTACTCTCGACTTTAAAACGTGATCAGATTGAGCAAAAAGGTGCCGAGTGGTCAGCACAACAAGAAGACGAGTTTAAACAACCGATTCGTGAACAATACGAGCGTCAAGGCCATCCGTACTATGCCTCTGCCCGTCTTTGGGATGACGGCGTAATTGACCCAGCGCAAACTCGTCAGGTACTTGGTTTAAGTTTGGCTGCGGCCATGAACGCCCCAATCCAGCCAACCAAATTTGGCGTGTTCCGCATGTAAGAGGTGTATATGAGCTATCAATTTTTACAACTCGAACAACAAGATCGGGTTGCCTATGTTTGGCTGAACCGCCCTGAACTACACAATGCTTTTAATACGACAGTCATTGAAGAACTATATGCTTGCTTTAAGCAAATTAATACCCGTGATGACATTCGTGTGGTCGTTCTAGCGGGTCGCGGCAAAAGCTTTTCGGCAGGTGCCGACCTCAACTGGATGAAACAGGCAGGTCAGGCATCTTCAGCAGAAAATGAAGCAGATGCTCTAAAGCTTGCGCAAATGTTAGATGCACTTGCAACCCTTAAACAACCGACCATTGCCCGTGTACATGGCATTGCCTTTGGTGGCGGCATGGGCTTGGCGTCGGCATGTGATATTTGCATTGCCAGCACTGATGCTAAGTTTGCAACTTCTGAGGTGCGTTTAGGTCTTGCCCCATCTACCATTAGTCCTTATGTGATTCGTGCGATTGGTGCAAGACAAGCTTCTCGTTACTTCTTAACTGCCGAGCGGATTTCAGCACGTGATGCCAAACACATTGGTTTGGCACACGAGGTTGCAGATGCTGAAGACTTAGATAAAAAAGTTCAAGAAATTGTTGATGCGCTATTACTCGGTGGCCCGCATGCTCAAGCGGCATCAAAACAACTCATTCAAATGGTGAGCAACCAGACCATGAGCAATGACTTGCTACAACAGACAGCACATCATATTGCTCAAGTTCGTCAAGGCAGTGAGGCAAAAGAAGGTCTGAGTGCCTTTTTAAATAAGCAACAGCCTGCTTGGGTTTCTAATTCGAATAACAACAATTAAGGACGATCATCATGTTTGAAAAGATTTTAATTGCGAACCGTGGCGAAATTGCCTGCCGCGTAATTCGTACAGCTAAAAAATTAGGGATTGCAACAGTTGCTGTTTACTCAGATGCGGATGCAAACGCACAACATGTCAAACTTGCCGATGAAGCAGTTTATATTGGTCAGTCCCCTGCAACACAAAGTTATTTACAGGTTGAACGTATTATTCAAGCTGCCATTGATACAGGTAGCCAAGCGGTTCATCCAGGTTACGGCTTCCTTTCTGAAAATGACCAGTTTGCACTCGCTTGCCAACAACACAATATTTGCTTTATTGGCCCACCAGTGGATGCCATTTTAGCAATGGGCTTAAAAGCGACCTCTAAAGCTTTAATGGAAAAAGCAGGTGTTCCTTTAACACCGGGTTATCACGGAACCAACCAAGATGCCGACTTTTTAAAACAACAAGCAGACCGAATTGGCTATCCTGTTTTAATTAAAGCCAGTGCTGGCGGTGGTGGTAAAGGCATGAGTCTGGTTGAACGCAGTGAAGATTTTCTGCATGCCTTAGCCTCTTGTAAACGTGAAGCCAAATCGAGCTTTGATAATGATGATGTCTTGATTGAGCGTTATGTGATTCAACCACGCCATATTGAAGTCCAAGTGTTTGGCGACACACATGGCAACTACGTGCATTTATTTGAACGTGACTGCTCTGTACAACGCCGTCACCAAAAAGTGCTAGAAGAAGCCCCTGCTCCACAAATGCCAAGCGAGAAGCTCGATGCAATGCGCCAAGCTGCAATTGATGCTGCACGTGCCGTAAATTATGTGGGCGCAGGTACGGTTGAGTTTATTGTAGAACAAGATGGTACGGCGTATTTCATGGAAATGAATACCCGCCTACAAGTCGAGCACCCTGTGACTGAAATGATTACAGGTGAAGACTTGGTCGAGTGGCAACTTCGTGTAGCTTATGGCGAACCTTTGCCTAAACTACAAAACCAACTCCAAATTCACGGACATGCACTCGAAGCACGGATCTACGCCGAAGAACCAGAAAAGGGCTTTTTACCTGCGATTGGTAAAATTAACTATTTGCATTACCCAACGCAAAACCAATATGTGCGTGTAGATAGCGGTATTGTTGAAGGCGATGAAATCACGACCTATTACGACCCAATGATTGCCAAACTGATTGTATGGGGTAAAAACCGTGAAGCAGCGCTCATTCAAATGCAACATGCTTTAAGCCAATTCCATGTGGATGGCTTAGGCAACAACATTGCCTTTCTTGAAAAAATTGTTCGTAGCGAATCGTTTAAACAAGCCAAGCTTGATACCAACCTGATTCAACGTGAACAAAACTTCTTGTTTAGCCCTGAAGAGATCAAACCCGAACTTGTGGTGGCAGCAGCATTTATTGAGTTTCTGAGTAAACTTAATAACAACAGCTCAAGCCAAAAACAGCTTTGGCAGGCTCAACCACTTTGGCGTTTAAATATTGCTTACCAGCACAGTATTAAACTGAATTATTTAAACCAAAATATCCAAATCAAGTTTGCCTCAAATGAACAAGGCTTCACCGCAGAATATAATGGGCAAAGCTACCCGATTTCAGGTCAATTGATTGATGCACATACTGCCTCTGTTCAAATTGGTGGGTCTAAGCAAAAGCTGTCTTTTAATCAAAGTCAGCAAGGCATTACCTTGTTCCAAAATGGACAAAGCTATAAGTTTGCTTATATTCGCCAAGACTTTAATCAGGCAGATAGCCAAGCCGATGAAGGCCACCTAAAAGCACCAATGCCGGGTGTGGTTACGCAAGTGCTAGTAAGTGCAAATCATAGCGTGAAGAAAGACGATATTTTAATGACGCTTGAAGCCATGAAAATGGAATACACCATTCGTGCGCCTAAAGACGGCTTGATTGTAGATTCTTACTTCCAAGTCGGTGATCAGGTCAAAGCTGGCGACGAGCTTGTGGAATTTCAGCCTGCGCAGGAGGAAGTTGCATGAGTGAGTTTGTCAAAATCGTGGAGGTCGGTCCCAGAGATGGCCTCCAAAACGAAAAACAGGCTTTAACCGTCGAACAACGCTTAAACTTTATTAATGACCTGATTAATGCAGGTCTGAAATCTATTGAAGTCGGTTCATGCGTTTCGGCAAAATGGGTGCCGCAAATGGCTCAAAGTGACGAGCTATTTAAGCAACTCCCCCAAACAACCGATGTGCAATTTAGCCTGCTCACTCCCAATATCAAAGGTTTTGAGACAGCTCAAGCAGTAGGATGCAAAGAGGTTGCGGTATTTACTGCAGCTTCTGAGAACTTTACCCGTAAAAATATCAACTGCTCTATTGATGAAAGCTTTGAAAAATTTAGCGATGTCATGAGCGCGGCAAAAGCGCATAACATCCGTGTGCGCGGTTATGTCTCTTGTGTTGTCGACTGTCCTTATGAAGGTGCAATTGCCCCTGAACAAGTCGTAAAAGTTGTGAAACGGCTCTATGACATGGGCTGCTATGAGGTGTCTTTAGGTGAAACTATTGGTACCGCAACACCAGATCGCGTTCAAAAGGTTTGGCAAGCATGCCTCGCTGAACTCGACAGCAAGGTTTTGGCTGGGCATTTCCACAATACCTATGGCATGGCGATTGCCAATATTTATCAGTCTTTACAACAAGGCATTCGTGTTTTTGATTCGTCCCTTGCAGGACTTGGCGGTTGCCCTTATGCCAAAGGTGCTTCTGGCAATGTATCGACCGAAGATCTATTTTATTTGCTGTCACACATGGGCTTTGAAACTGGTATTGACTTAGAAAAACTGATGCAAGCCAGCCAAAATATTAGCAACGTATTAAACCGAAAAAGCTTGTCGAATTATGCAAATGCGTATTGGCAAACCAAGTGTGCCTAATCATAAATTAAAGTAGTTCAGCATCTGGTATAAGGCTTAATATAAGGCTAAGTACCAGATCATCCTATCTAATCTTTATCTCATTTCATTCGGGAATTGGGACTAAATCCCTCATGCAATTTTTTTAAAATCTATTATTTATCTCTGTATTAAATGCCTCTTTCAAAAGAAGCATTCTTTACCCTATTTTTATTTTAATCCGTATTATTCTTCATCCTTTTCTATCTTAGTCCTTAAAAAATTTATCTCATTATTTATAAAAATAAGATGCATCCATTTCGATTCTTGGGGAAATATATTCTTCCACCCAATCTAACCATGCACGTGTTTTGGCATCAATAAAATGGCGTGAAGGCAACAAGGTATAAACCCCTATATCGGGCGAACGCCACTCTGGCAAGATATGACATAATCTTCCATTTTGAACCGCATCTAAAGCTGAAAACATCGGCAATAACGCGATGCCCATATCCTGTTGCACTACATCTAATAATAACTCAGGGTTATCTGCAATGAGTTGTCCGCCAATGTCGATTTGGTAAGACTCACCACTTGTATTTAATAAGTGCCAATCTGGTGTAATAGATGGGTTTACCAAGCGTAAACAGGCATGGTTTTTTAAGTCTTCTGGGGACTTCGGCATACCATGCTTTTCTAAATAAGCAGGTGAAGCACATAAAACAGAAAAGATAGTGCCAATTCTGCGTGCGACAAAACGAGAATCTGTTAATGACTCAGTCAGATAAAGACTGACATCCACCCCTTTTGCCAACAAGTCTGGAACGTACTGTGAAGTCGTATATTCCACGGTTAATTCGGGGTAATGCTTACAAAACTCGGCCATCACTGGAAAAACATAATGATGCCCAAAGCTTCCCATGCTTAATACACGTAAACGGCCTTTGGGTTTAGATGCTGTTCCTGTTACTTCCGACTCCGCTTCATCCACCATTGAAATGACTTGCCGACAGCGTTCTGCGTAAGTCGCACCAATATCGGTCAGTGCCTGCTGGCGCGTTGAGCGTTGTATTAATTTTGTACCTAAGCGTGTTTCTAGCTCGCTGATAAGACGTGAAACCTGTGCTGTGGTCAGATCCATCTGCTCAGCTGCTGCTGTGAAACTCCCGCTATCAATCACTTTCAGGAATGCATGCATTGCATGCAATAGCCCACCATCGAGATTTTTGCGCATAACGTAAATATGTTTTCCTAAATTACGGATTGTTGCACCAGTTTAGATCAACCACAATGACTAAATGTACATACATTGGCACTAATTCTTTTTAAGAAGAGGAACCGATCTTTTTTTATTTCGTATGTCACTTGCTCCAAATATTCAACTGGATGTTGAAAAAAGAAAGTAGTCCGAGCTACTAAAAATTCTAAGGAGATATAAATGAATATAGCTACAAAAGTCACTCCAAATATTATTGCAACAAAGGATGTGTCACTTGAAGATAAATATGTAAGTGATAACGGTACAGCATATATGACCGGCATTCAGGCACTTGTTCGTTTGCCTCTTGCCCAAACTCGCCGTGACGCGATGAATGGTTATCATACTGCTGGTTTTATTTCTGGTTATCGCGGTTCTCCTGTTGGTAACTATGATAGTTTCCTTTGGCAAGTTCAAGGATTACTTAAATCCCATAATGTTGTATTTCAACCTGGTGTAAACGAAGACTTGGCTGCTACCGCAATTTGGGGTACCCAACAAGTTAACCTTTCAGGCCAAGGCAAATATGATGGAGTGTCTTCATGGTGGTATGGTAAAGGCCCGGGTGTTGACCGTTCAGGCGATGTACTCCGCCATGCTAACTTAGCTGGTACCTCTGAACGTGGTGGTGTGGTTGCTTTATTTGGTGATGACCACTCATGTAAATCTTCTACAATTCCTCACCAGTCTGAACATGTCATGATTGGTTGCGGTATTCCAATTTTCTACCCAACATCCGTTCAACAAATTTTAGACTTTGGTGTTCACGCCATTGCTGTTTCACGTTTTTCTGGCCTTTGGTCTTCAATGAAGCTCGTCAGTGAAATTGTAGAAACTTCTGCTTCTGTTCATGTCGATCTAGACCGTGTTACCCCGGTTATACCAGAAGATATCAATTTCCCAGAGGGTGGCGTCAATATTCGTTGGCCAGATCATGGCATTCAGCAAGAAGAACGCCTTTATAAATATCGCTTACCTGCTGTTTTGGCCTATGCCCGTGCCAATAAAATCAATACTGTTACATGGCCTTGTGAAAATGCCCGTGTCGGTATTGCCGCAAGTGGTAAAGGTTATTTAGATACGATTGAAGCCTTACGCATTTTAGGTATTGAAGATGAAACTGCCCAACAGCTTGGGTTACGTGTTTATCAGGTTGGGATGATTTGGCCTTTAGAACCTCAAGGTGTTCGTGAGTTTGCCGAAGGTTTACAAGAACTGATCGTTATTGAAGAAAAACGTCCAATTATTGAAACACAAATTAAAGATGAGCTGTACTCACTTCCTGATGGCAAACGTCCACATGTGATTGGTAAAGCAACTGATGGCAAAGGTGAATGGAGTACTTCTATTGAAGAAGCTCCGCTCATTGGTCACTATGAGTACCAACCAGAACCAATTGCAAAAATGCTGGCTGCTCGCTTCTTAAAACTCGATATTCCAGAAAGCTTAAAAGCACAAATCCAAAGCAGAATCGACTTACTGCTAAAAGCAGAGCAAGAATCAAAACGTGTTATTGATCTTGCAGAACGTAAACCTTATTTCTGTAGTGGTTGCCCTCATAACTCTTCAACCGTAGTTCCTGAAGGTAGCCGTGCATTAGGCGGTATCGGTTGTCACTATATTGCCGTTTCACTGGACCGTGGTACCGAAACGTTCTCTCAAATGGGCGGTGAAGGTGTAAGTTGGGTAGGTGCATCACCATTTACTAATGAAAAACACATTTTTGCTAACCTTGGTGACGGAACCTATTTCCACTCAGGTTACTTAGCAATTCGTCAGTCTATCGCTGCAAAAACTAATATTACCTACAAAATCCTCTACAACGATGCAGTCGCTATGACAGGCGGTCAGCATGTAGATGGTCATTTGAGCGTTGCGCAGTTAACTCGTCAGCTTGCTGCCGAAGGTATTAAAAAACAAGTCATCGTAACTGATGAAGTTAAACTATTAAACGAAGAAGACGGCATTGCACCGGGTGTAGAAATTCGCCACCGTAATGAACTCGATGCAGTTCAACGTGAGCTTCGTGAAATTACAGGTGTCACCGCTTTAATCTATGTACAAACCTGTGCCAGCGAAAAACGCCGTCGTCGTAAACGTGATGCCTACCCTGATCCAGCAGAGCGTTTATACATTAACAGTGATATCTGTGAAGGCTGTGGCGACTGTTCGAAAAAATCAAACTGTTTATCGATTGAACCAGTAGAGACTGCTTTAGGTACTAAACGTCAGATTAACCAAAGTAGCTGTAATAAAGACTTTACTTGTGCCGAAGGGTTCTGCCCAAGTTTTGTGACTGTTCATACACGTGATATGAAACGTCCAGCTAAATTTGAAGGTATTGGTGCAGGCTGGCCGACATCACCAGTTATTCCTCAGTTATATGACGTTCCAAGTCGTATTATGGTCGGTGGTATTGGTGGTACAGGTGTTGTGACTATTGGTGCACTGCTTGGTATGGCGGCTCACCTAGAAGGTAAAGCGACCCGTGTGATGGACATGGCTGGTCTTGCGCAAAAAGGCGGTACGGTTTATTCATATGTACAACTTGCGGCAAGTGATGAGCAAATTTCTTCTACCAAAATTCCGGCAGGCCAATGTGAATTATTGATTGGTGCAGATGCGGTAGTGGCTGGTGGTAGCGCTGCTCTATCTCGCTTAAAAGATGATGCCTTAGTTATTGTGAATGAAGACAGCACCCCTACTTCTGAGTTTATTAAATCTCGTGACTGGTATGCGCCTATTAGTGATTTAATTGATCGTCTTCGTGGTCGTGTTCGTCAAGGTCAACTGGTTTCTCTGCCAGCGGCTCGAATTGCAACTCAGCTCTTAGGTGATTCAATCTATACCAACCAGTTATTACTCGGTATGGCATGGCAATCTGGTCGTATTCCATTACTGCGTGAAAGCATTGAAAAAGCAATTCGCTTAAATGGTACTGCTGTTGAAAAGAACCTAGAAGCTTTCCGTGTGGGCTGTCATCTTGCAAGTGACCCAACTTTAGCTGCACGTTTAGTTGCGGCAATGCCAAAGACCAAAACTCCGCAAACTTTAGCTGAACTTGTTGAAGACCGTTCTGCTCGTCTAACAGACTACTGGAATGAAGCTTATGCAGCTAAATACCGTACTCTTGTAGAACTGGCTGCTAAAAAGTTACCAGAAGAATTAACAGGTACGATTGCAACTCAGCTTTATAGAGTTATGGCGTATAAAGATGAATATGAAGTTGCACGTCTTTTAACAGGTAAAAGCTTCAGAGAATCAATTGAAACCCAGTTCGGTAAAGGCTTACGTTTAACGTATCACCTTGCCCCACCAGCGTTACTTGGTGGCCTGAAAAATGTTCGTAAACGTGCGTTTGGTTACTGGATGCGCTTCCCAATGATGATGCTTGCTCGCTTACAATGGCTTCGTGAAACTTTCCTTGACCCATTTGCACGTCAAGAAGAACGTCAACACGAACAAGCTTGGCGTGACCGTTACATCGCATTTGTTGAAGCACTTGTTGAAGCACCAGACAATCATAACTTGGTAGTTGCTGAGCAAATTGCAAAATTACCAGCAGAAGTTCGTGGTTATGGTCATATCAAAATGAAAGCAATGGACGCTGCAAAACAACGTTGGGATGAACTTACACCAACACTGCTAAAAGTCCGTAACTAAAATTAAATCTCAAAATAAAAAAGTCATCCTTAGGGATGACTTTTTTATTGGCTCAAAAATTTACTTAGTCATTTTACGTAAAGTCAAAATCTGCTCGCTTCGTCCAAATGGGCCATACACATCATGTAAAACCGCACTGGTTAAACCAATACCATCCGAACCATATTGCTGAACGGTTTCCAGACCTAGCCATTTACCTTGCGGATAACGGTGCATATGAATTTGCAAATCAAGATTTGGAAAGCCCCAAGTAAATTCTCCTTCTTGTCTTGGCACAATCCCGTTTGCCGCATCTACCATGCCAATTAAATGCGCAAAATCTGTGGTCAGCTGCCCTTCAACCATTTCGTTATCATTATTCAGCCAAACAATCCCTTTGCCTGCGCGATGCTGATCATCCGTTTTAGTGACGAGTGTCTGGATAAAGCCACCCGGCCATCGTTTCATGCCCGTCCATTCTGTAAAAGTATCTGGATGGTGAACTGGCTGATCTTCAAGCCCAGCAATATCGGAACTATCTTGAGTACACATTCGCCATGCCCTAGCCACAATGCAGGTTTTACCTTGTGCTTGCATTACAGCTTCAATCAGTTCAATGGTTTTACCAGCACGAATCACATGTGTCTTAATCGTAAACTCACCAAAAGCAATCAATCCAAAAATATCAAAACTAATTCGACCAATTCGCATATCTTGTCGTGGTGAAAATTGCTCTAACTCTGCTGCGATTACACCACTTGCGGGCGCCATGTGCTGTTCATGAGGGTTCCAAGCCCCTTGTGCATGGACAGTTGAGCAATAATGAGCAATGACTTCACCTTGAGGACCAATTGTTCTATTCAGTAATTGATAATAAGCATTCATGATTTTCTTTCCTTAGTCCTTGTCCAACATCAATATTTGATGAAAATTCACGTTTTAATGCTTATGTTAACCCTCTATTTCATTGGCTCAACTGGTTTTTCCTACCAAAAACTGATGAGTCTAAAATTACAAATTTAATCACTAGGTAAAATTTCGCATGTCGATTTCACCCAGTGATTCTAAAAAATACTAGTCACTAAAAAGCAAAAGCATCTTGATCGAGCTCCATCACAGATTCAGCTCCACACTCAATAGAAGCAGCATGGCTCTGTGTACGATGTAAAAGTTTTTGATAGAAAAACTTAGCTGTCGTTAATTTTGCTTTATAAAAAGCTTCTTCTTGTGTACCCGATTCTAATTTTTCATGGACAACTTGTGCCATTCGAGCCCACAAATACGCGAACACAACGTAACTGGAAAAATAAAGATAATCTACTGAAGCTGCTCCTATTTCTTCTGGGTTGTGCTTAGCTTTCTCTGCAATAATTTTGGTCAGTGACAACCATTGTTGCTTAAGCTCAGCTAATTTTTCTAGATAAGGTTTCAGGGTTTCACTAGATTGCTGTTGACCAATAAATTGATCAATTAAATCAGTCATGTTCTTTAAAAGTTTACCTTCTGACTTGAGAACTTTACGTGCAAGCAGATCTAAAGACTGGATTTCGGTCGTTCCCTCATACAATGTTGAAATACGCGCATCACGTACAATTTGCTCCATTCCATGCTCAACAATAAAGCCATGACCGCCAAATACTTGAACGCCATGCTTGGCAGATTCATTGCCTGATTCTGTTAAAAAAGCCTTAGCAATTGGCGTTAAAAAAGCCAGTAATTCATCGGAGTGTTTTTGCTGTTCCTGATCGTTTGAACTTTCCACAATATCGACATGCTGAGCTAAAAAGTAAGCCAGTGCACGGCCGCCTTCAGAAAACGCTTTTTGCGTCATTAACATCGAACGTACAGCGGGATGCACAATAATTGGATCGGCATTTTTCTCAGGATATTTAGGACCAGATAGCGAACGCATGGCAAGGCGCTCTTTGGCATAACTTAATGCGCCTTGAAATGAAATTTCAGAAGCAGCAAGCCCTTGTACTGCCGTTCCAATGCGTGCAGTATTCATAAAGGTAAACATACAATTGAGCCCACGATTTTCCGGACCAATCAAATAACCTTTTGCGCCATCAAAATTAAGTACGCAGGTGGCATTTCCATGAATACCCATTTTATGTTCAATCGCACTACAAACGACTTTATTACGGTCCAGCACCTGACCATCATCACTCACATTAAATTTAGGCACAATAAATAAAGAAATGCCTTTAGTCCCTGCAGGTGCCTGAGGCAAACGGGCTAAAACAATATGAATAATATTTTCAGAAAGATCATGTTCACCCGCCGAGATAAAAATCTTTTCACCCGTAATTGAGTAGCTACCGTCCGGATTTGGTTCGGCTTTCGTTCTAATTAACCCAAGGTCCGAGCCCGCATGTGATTCGGTTAAACACATGGTTCCCGTCCAGACACCGCTAATGAGTTTAGTCAAATACTGCTGTTTTTGTTGCTCGGTACCATGATGCTCAATTGTTCTCATTGCGCCATGAGACAAGCCGGGATACATCGCCCAAGCCCAATTAGAGCCACATAACATTTCAGAAATCGCAATCCGCAGCAATGTCGGTAAGCCCTGCCCACCATATTCCGGATCGGCAGTTAAAGAGGTAAATCCAAGCTCAGCATATTTTTGGTAGGCTTCTTTAAAACCTTTCGGCGTTGTGACTACGCCTTGATTTAAATGGCATCCTTCCTGATCACCATTTTGGTTAATCGGTGCCAACTCATTTTCACAAAAATCTGCTGCTGCCTCTAAATATTGATCAATTAATTCTCGATTTACGCTTTCCTGATAGTTGCTTAAACCTTGATAGTTCTGTTCTGTTTGAAGCATTTCATGCAGTACAAATTGCATATCACGTAATGGAGCTTTGTATAAAGGCATAGTTTTTTCCTTTCACTTCACTGCCTGTGTCATGGGCAGATATTGTTTTTCCTTGAAATGGACTTTTATTGTTTCAATCTCACCAAAATATCAAAAAATTTCTTATAGCAAAATATATTTTCACTAATTTAATAAAATTATCCTAACTTAGCTATAGAGATAAAATATAAATATATGTTTTTAAATATAAATATAGTATTAAAAGTAATTAACACTGCTTAATCAGAATAAATTTAAATTTTGTATTGCAAAATTTTATTCCGTAAAAAATCAATTTATAGTATCTTGATTAGACTGCTTAATCATGCAAGGACGATTTATGGAAAGCCCGAAATACACAGGTCTTGAGTTTTTAACCGCTTTAAAAAATGGTGAAGTTTCTCCGTCACCTATGGCTCACACCATACCAATGGAACTCGTTGAAGTTTCCGAAGGTAAAGCAACTTATAAAGTTACCCCTCGCAAAGAACATAGAAATATACAAGGCGGTGTACACGGCGGCTTTTGCGCCACAGCTTTAGATACAGCAACAGGCAGCGCAGCTCATACATTACTTGAACATGGCGTTGGTTATGGAACTATTGATTTAAATGTAAAAATGATCCGCCCCATGCAGGTTGATACGTCTTACTATGCGACAGCCGAGTTGATTAATGCGGGCCGGAATATTATTAGTACCGAAGGTAAAATCGTAGATGAGAACGGCAAAGTGTATGCTTTTGCTTCAGCAACCTTAATGATTATTCGCAAATAATAAAATTTTAAAGCTCCTATTTATGGAGCTTTTCTTGCTTGGCAATCTTGCCCATTTCATAAAAATCTAAGCGATCAATTATAAAACTTAATATTGCCATCGCTAAACCTAAGGCTGCACACGCTTCCCATCCCCAGTGTTTCCATGCATACACCGCAATAAAAGAACCTAAAGCAGCCCCACCAAAATATAAGGTCATATAAATTGAATTAATACGAGAACGGGCCTCGGTCGAGATTCGGTAGACCAGATTTTGGTTGAGTACATGAAATGCCGACAAACCAAAGTACGCCATAATCACACCAACAGCATAGGCAAACAGAGACTGCTGGGCAAAAAATAGTGGTATCCATGCACTTATTAATAACCCCATACAAATCACTGCAATTTTATTTTCAAGCCCTGCCGCAATTTTCTTACCTGCCCAAGGTGTCGCAAATACACCGGCCAGTCCAACAATCCCAAATAAACCAATCTGGAAATCGTTAAAATGATAAGGCTCATTCGCCAAAATAAAAGTCATAGTGGTAAAAATCAGAGCCAAAATTCCAAAGCCAATTCCACCAGCAAAACCACGGCGTAATAAATGCGGCTGGTGAGCTGCTAATGAAACTAGTGAACCATAAATCTGTAAAATATTGAGTTGGTGAGACTTACGCGCAACTGGCAATTTCACCCACATCACCCAAGCAAATACCAAAATGACAATTCCACTAATTAAATAAACCGCATGCCAAGACCAAACTGTAGAAAGTAAACCTGCAATAGAGCGCGCCAATAATATTCCCAAGAACAAACCACTCATGAGAGTGCCTACGACTTGAGGGCTTTTGTTCGGGCTGGCTAAACCTGCGGCAAAAGGAACTAAAACTTGAGTCGCAATCGAAAAGAATGTGGCTAAAAAGGTAAAGCCATATAAAGCTGGCAAGGTTTGACTTAAGGATAGCCCTACTTGTGCAAGCCCCGTACAACACATGAGCAAGCAAATATAACTACGCTTTTCAA
Organism: Acinetobacter sp. V104_13; assembly: GCF_031798995.1. Classification (NCBI taxonomy): domain Bacteria; kingdom Pseudomonadati; phylum Pseudomonadota; class Gammaproteobacteria; order Moraxellales; family Moraxellaceae; genus Acinetobacter; species Acinetobacter sp. V104_13. Next base: position 513,846 of record NZ_JAVQNP010000027.1, read on the forward strand.
AAAAGTCGCCTAAGGGAACCAATATAAAAAGGCCAACTGCATATGACAGTTGGCTAATCACAATAGTTAAAGCGACTTGGTCGGCATTAACTTTTAATGCTTCAGCAATCGAATAGATTAAGGGCTGGTTATAATAGTTTGAACCCGCACAAATTCCACATGTCATTGCCATGATAAAAATAAAGCTTTTTGACAGTATATTTTCTGCATTGGGCTCAACTATTTTTTCCATTTTTAACTACGCCCCATTTTAGAATTTATACATCGATACAAAGTTTACACGTGATACATCAGCGGTTCTGCCGTCAAACACTTCTCGTTTGCCTTGGTGATATTCCATCCCAATATCCATTTGCTCAATCGGTGAATAAAAGACGTTAGCTGCGTAGTCCGTTAAGCGTTTATTAGCATCTGGGTTGAGTTTGGCATACGCCGTGTCGTCATCATAATCAAACATTGAAGCCGATAAGTTTGCACGCCATTGCTCATTAAATTTATATGAATAACCAATATTGATGCTATTCAACTTATTCATAACCAAATCTGTTTTGTCTTCGTTTAATGAGAAATCACCCGCGGCATTTAAACTTGTTGAATTTGCCAACCCACTTTGGGTGGTATACGGCATAAATTTTTGATCGCCGACAATATATTGATAATTTGCTTGTACTGATTGTTGTGGCGTGAGTTGATATTTTAAACCGCCTCCAGCACCCCAGCTTACTTTCTTCACCGTGGCAGTTGCGACATCTGTAGACTTTTCATTAATAAAGCCTTGAGCAAGTGCCGTTAGAGGCCCCTGTTTAAAGGTATAGCGACCCGTTAAAGTTGGAAATGCCGAGACTCTCGAACCTGTATATTCCAAAGCTACTTTTAAATCATTATTGGCATCAATTTTCCAGTCATAGCGAATTTGAGGAGTACGCGTATAAGAGGTTCCCACAAATTGGGTGTAATCAACAGCTTCTGTACGGGTTTCCATGTTAGACATGAGTGACCATGTTTGACCAAAGGTCCAGTCTTTATAGGTAAAAAATGCATGACGGATACGGAATTTACCATCCCCAGTTCCCATGTTAGAACTATCAAAGAAATCGGCTTCGATATTCCCTGTAACCGCTTTATTTGGGCTATTAAAATAAACACCTAATCGGCTTGCATTAATCATGGCATCAGAGCGTGCATGGTTTGAACGTTTTTCACTTTCAAAAGGTGTTCGGTACAGGCTGCTGGTCGTTCTACCACCCGAGTCAGGTGATGATTTAAAATCGACCGCTGCATCAATACGGGCAATACCGTAAACCTTGACATTATCCGTCCAAGTGACCCATGAAGGAGCAACTGGCTTTTCTGTTACCGTTGCTTTAGTTTTTTCAATGTTCTCTTCGATCTTAACCTGTTTGACCTGTAAATTATTTTGAGTTTGTTTCTGAGCAGCAAGTTCTGCTTTTAATTTTTGCAACTCAGTTTCTAGCAAATTAATTCTTTGTTCTGTCGTATCTGAAGAATTTGCAAAAATGGTCCCTGAAGCCGCAGCACAAGCTGCAGCTAAAATTAATTTTTTCATCTTTTAATCCTTAAAGAAGCGTTTTTCCGTGTGTATTTAGGCTACACGTGCATCGATTAGTTCACAGTCAGTGACTGCCTGTAATTCATCAAAAGTTAAGCCGTCTACCATTTCCTTGACGTAAGCTTTTTGGTCTTTGAGTTCAATAATGCATAAATCGGTATAAATACGGTTTACACACTGCTCACCCGTTATTGGATAGCTCAGTTCTTTTACAATTTTGGGCTCACCTTTTTTAGTGACATGCTCCATATAGACATAAATCGTTTTTGCACCGACTGCCAAATCCATAGCACCGCCAACTGCCGGCACATCATCTGCCTTACCGGTATGCCAGTTTGCCAAGTCTCCATTTACCGCAACTTGGAATGCCCCAATTACGCAAATGTCCAGATGGCCGCCGCGCATAATATCAAACGAGTCGCCATGATGCATAAAGCATCCACCATCTAACAAAGTAACAAGTTCTTTTCCGGCATTAACCAAATCTTGATCTTCCTCACCAGGTTGTGGCGGTGGGCCAAAAGCTAAAACACCATTTTCCGAATGTAAAAAGATTTCTTTGTCTTTAGGCAAAAATTTAGCAACGTTGGTTGGTAAGCCAATCCCTAAATTGACATAAGAACCTTCAGGAATGTCATTGGCAATGAGCTTGGCAATATCTTCACGAGAACGTTTTTGAACTGACATTAGATATCTCCTACTTTTACAACGTGCTGAACAAAAATTCCCGGTGTAATAATGCACTCTGGGTCAAGCGTTCCTAGCTCTACGGTGTCATTCACTTGAACAATCGTGGTCTTGGCGGCTTTTGCCATAATTGGCCCAAAATTGCGGGCTGCTTTGCGATAAGTTAAATTGCCCCAGCGGTCAGCTTTATCGGCATAAATCAGTGCAAAATCAGCTTCAAGTGGATATTCAAGTACATAGTTTTTACCGTTGATGGTGCGGGTTTCTTTACCCTCGGCAACTTTAGTGCCATAACCAGTCGGCGTAAAAATAGCGCCCAAACCTGCACCAGCAGCCTGAATACGACAAGCCAAATTACCTTGTGGAACCAGTTCTAACTCAATTTTTCCAGCTCTATATAAGTCTTGAAAAACGGTTGATCCAGCAGATTTTGGAAATGAACAAATCATTTTTTTAACACAGCCAGCAATAATGAGCTTGGTTAGGCCACGGTCACCAGAGGCCGCATTGTTATTTACAACGGTGAGTTCTTTTTTTCCTAAATCGATTAAGGCTTCAATTAATTCAGCAGGTTGCCCCGTCACACCAAACCCGCCTGTCATGATGGTTGCCCCATCAGGAATAGCTTTTAAAATTGGTTCAATGTCACTGGTGATTTTATTTATCATCTCACTTGTCCCTTTTCATCCTTAATTTAAGGTGACAGATTGATCTGTCACTCTGCCTTTTGCGGGTTAAATAGTCGGTCTTTAATAAATAACAATGGAATTACCCCGCAGATAAAATAAGCCGCAGCCATCACCAAAAGCCCTAAGCCAATAGAACCGTTTTGCGATAGAAAACCAATTGTTAATGGAGAGAAAATAGAAAGTACTTTGCCAATATTATAAGCACCACCCACTGCCGAGCCTCGAATTGAAGTCGGGAAGCTTTCTGTCATGTAAGTGGCATTAATTGCGTATGGAATACCGTAAAGGAAACCGAAGAACAGCATCATCCATAAAATGTTGGTTGGTGTATTTAGGTAGACAATCACTGGAATAAATAAGGCTGTACCAATGGTTCCAAAAGCGAATACAGCGCGGCGTCCTAATTTGTCGGCAACGATCCCTGCAATCACTTTGGCAAACATCATAATCAGGAAAGTACCGACCATATACATGGCCATTTCTTTAAATTTGATGCCAAGATCAGACTCTAAATAAGCGGGTAACCAGTTACTTACACCGTAATAACCAAACTGTAATGCACCAGTACTAATAATCCAAAGCACAAACATGGTGCCATGTTTTTTATCTCTTAAAATCTCAAGATATGGATTTTGGCGTTTTTTGGGTTGATTACTTTGAGCGACTTCTAGCGCTTTTAATTGACGGGCTTTTTTCCAAGACTCAGGTTCAGGTACACAAAAGTGCATTAAAACTGACAACACCACAGGCGCAATTGCAATCCAGTAAAGGAAACGCCAGCCATGTTCAGGAATAATATGTCCAGCTAATAATGTCGCGAGTAAAGAACCTAAGGTGTACCCCGTCATGAGAGTAGCTAAAACAGTCGAGCGATGTTTGGTTGGCACCATTTCAGACATTAAGATATTACAGGCGATATAAAGTGCACCTAAACCCATCGCTCCAAATGTTCTTAAAACTGCAAATTGCATATAAGAATCAGTAAAACCCAGCGCACTAGTTAAAACTGAAGAATAAGCAATAAAGAACACAATAATGCGAACTCGCCCAAAACGGTCACACGCCCAGCCACCAATTAGACCACCCACAGCCGATCCGAAAAGCGTTAAGCTGCCTAATGTTCCGGCTTGTACACCCGTTAAATGAAATTCTGTTTTAAGACTGGTCAGGCTCAATGCCAAAAAACCTAAGTCTGCCCCATCACACAACAATGTTAAAAAAGCGAATATAAATGCGGTAATCCAAATCTTTTTTGGTGTCTGGATAGCTTCACTGCTAGCCGTATTTTGGGTAACTGTTTCTGTTGTCATGTCCATATCCTCAGAAGGAACATGAGGCATCCAATGCCTCATGGCATTTGATTTTTTATTAGGCTGTAGCTTCCCTAATCATGTTTTTAGCAATAATAATTTGTTGAACTTGCGTGGTTCCTTCATATAAACGGAACAAACGTACATCGCGATAAAAACGCTCGATGGCATATTCACTGATATAGCCCGCACCACCGTGAATCTGTACACAACGGTCAGCAACACGTCCGCACATTTCAGTCGCAAACATTTTTGCGCAAGATGCTTCTGTACTAATGTTTTCGCCATTGTCACGGCGGCGAGCTGCATCTAGGACCATACATTTAGCTGCATAAATCTCGGCTTTTGAGTCAGCAAGCATGGCTTGAATAAGCTGGAAGTTTGCAATAGGCTGACCGAACTGCTTACGCTCAATCGCATAGTGTAATGCGTCGTTTAACATACGTTCGGCAACACCCACGCTATAGGCACCAATGTGTAAACGCCCTTTATCAAGCACTTTCATGGCCGTTTTAAAACCAACACCTTCTACGCCACCAATCAATGCAGAAGCAGGTACACGGCAATTTTCAAAAATCACATCACAAGTGTGTGAACCCTTTTGCCCCATTTTTTGGTCAATTTTGCCCAACGTAATGCCCGGTGTATTCGCTTCGACTAAAAAAGCTGAAATGCCACCCGACCCTTTAATTTCAGAATTGGTTCGAGCCATTACGGTGAAAGTTGCAGCATGAGGTGCATTGGTAATAAAACGTTTGGTGCCGTTTAATACATAAAAGTCGCCATCTTTAACTGCGCTGGTTTTTAAAGAGGCAGCATCAGAACCAGATTCAGGCTCGGTTAAACAAAATGAACCAATAATTTCACCACTTGCATAACGCGGTAAATATTTTTGCTTTTGCTCTTCTGTGCCATCAATCAAAATTGCACTTGAGCCAATACCGTTATTGGTACCAATTAAAGAACGGAAAGCGGGTGAAGTTTGTCCAAGTTCAAATGCAACTCTGACTTCTTCTTCCATGGTGATGCCTAGGCCACCATATTCTTCGGGAATTGTGAGGCCGAACAAACCAAGCTCACGCATTTGCTGCACAATGTCATCTGGAATTTTATCTTTCTCTACCACTTCGTTTTCACGAGGGATCAATTCATTTTTTACAAAATCGCGAATTGTTGAAAGTAACTGCTCCAACATCCCTTCATCACGGATCATCTGTGATCTCCCTTTTTATGTATTTCCATCGCACCCATCAGCCATCTCCAGCTTGTCTGGATACCATGTTTTAAATCTTGTTTACTGCAGATGTGTTTCATAGTACGAGAACGAAAATACAAATTTCAAGCTTTTTTGAAAATTAATTTCGTTAAACGAAATTTAAAAATACACCATTACGAAATATCAAACACTTAGCTTATTTAATAAATCATAATTGCTCTAATGAACTAAATAAGACTTGAAATAAATTCCAAAATAAGCATCATAAAAGGAATATAGTTTTGATGTGCGAAACAAGGAATTCAAAAATGAGTGTATCAATAGGGAATAATTTCGTAGAAGTCGACTTTTCTATTCAAAAAATAGCGATTGTAAAAATAAACCGACCTGAAGCAAAAAATGCATTGAATACAGAGGTTCGCAAACAACTAGCACAAGCTTTTACCGAATTAAGTTTTAACGATGAGATCAATGCGGTTGTGCTCACAGGTGGTGAAGAGGTCTTTGCCGCAGGTGCAGATCTAAAAGAAATGGCAACCGCAACTTCAACAGAAATGTTATTGCGCCATACCGAACGTTATTGGAATGCGATTGCTCAGTGTCCTAAACCAGTCATTGCTGCTGTAAATGGTTATGCATTAGGGGGTGGCTGTGAACTTGCAATGCACGCTGACATTATTATTGCAGGTAAAGGCGCAACCTTTGGCCAGCCGGAAATTAAAGTTGGTTTAATGCCGGGTGCTGGTGGTACACAACGTTTATTCCGTGCTGTGGGTAAATTCCATGCCATGCGCATGATTATGACGGGTGCCATGGTGCAAGCTGAAGAAGCTCATATCATCGGTCTTGTTTCACAAGTCACAGAAGATGACCAGACCATCCCAACTGCAATTCAAATGGCACAAAGCCTCGCAAAAATGCCTCCTATTGCCCTACAACAAATTAAAGAAGTTGCGCTTATGAGCGAAGATGTTCCATTAAATGCAGGTTTAACTCTAGAACGAAAAGCATTCCAGTTACTGTTTTCAACCGAAGATAAAAATGAAGGTGTTCAAGCTTTTATCGAAAAGCGTAAGCCGTCGTATCAAGGTAAATAATTTAAAACCATAATAACAAAGGAATGAAAATGGCCAGAAAAGTATTGATTAGTGCAGGTGGTTCAGGGATTGGACGATGCATTGCCGAGGTATTTTTAAACAATCAGGATGAAGTTTTTGTTTGTGATATTAATGCTAAAAGCCTAGAACAATTTCAACAAGCTTATCCAAAGCTACATATATATACCTGTGATTTGGCTGATCATAAACAAATTGAACTTATGTTTAGTCAAGCCATTCAGAAACTTGGCGGTATTGATATTTTAGTCAATAACACAGGCATTTCAGGTCCGACCGTTGCAGCAGATGAGCTAAGTTTTGAAGATTGGAATACGGTCATTAATTTAAATCTGAATAGCACTTTTTTAATTACCCAGTTAGCCATTCCCTATTTAAAGAAAGCACAAGCAGGCGTGATTATTAATATGTCGTCTATTGCCGGCCGCTTAGGCTATCCATATCGATTAGCCTATTCCACTTCAAAATGGGGGCTGATCGGTTTTACCAAAACGCTTTCTATGGAACTCGGTGCAGATAATATTCGAGTTAACGCTATTCTTCCGGGTGCGGTAGATGGTGATCGAGTTCAACGTGTATTACAGACCCGTGCCGATGTAGCCCATACTTCACTTGAAGAAGTGACTCAAAACGCACTGAAAAATCAGTCGCTCAAATATTTTGTCAATCCAAAGCATATTGCAGATTTATGCCTATTTTTAGCGTCAGACAGTGGTCGCTCAATTTCAGGACAAATCTTACCCATTGATGGTGATAAACAATGCTTAAGCTAAATCACCCAACCCTATTTTTCCATTTAATTTCAAATATAGATTAATTATCAGGATGATCGACATGACTTATGATATTAAAAGCATGGCTGTGATTGGTGTAGGTGTCATGGGCAGTGGTATTGCTCAAATTGCTGCACAGTCAGGTCATACCACTTATTTATATGATGCCAAAGCAGGTGCAGCAGAACAGGCTAAAGAAAAACTGGCTGCTACATTTCAAAAGTTAGTCGACAAAAATAAAATTACATCTGAGCAAGCAACAGCAGCAAATAACCATTTAATTGTTGCTCATCAAATTAAAGATTTAAAAAATTGTGACCTGATTGTAGAAGCAATTGTTGAACGCCTTGATATTAAACAAAGCTTAATGCAGCAGCTTGAAGAGGTCGTTTCAGACAATACCATTTTAGCCTCAAATACTTCTTCTCTGTCTATTACAGCCATTGCTGCAAACTGTAAAAAGCCTGAGCGTGTTGTAGGCTATCACTTCTTTAACCCAGTTCCTCTCATGAAAGTGGTCGAAGTCATTCGTGGTTTAAAAACAGACCCACTTATTATTGATGCTTTAAACGATTTATCTCGTGCATTTGGTCACCGCCCTGTCGTAGCGAAGGACACCCCTGGATTTATTATTAATCATGCAGGTCGAGCTTATGGCACCGAAGCACTCAAAATTTTAAATGAAAATGTCTGTGATATTAGTGAAATTGACCGAATTTTACGTGACGGCGTTGGTTTTAGAATGGGTCCTTTTGAATTACTCGATTTAACTGGCCTTGATGTCTCGCATCCTGTGATGGAGTCGATTTATCATCAATACTATGAAGAAGCCCGCTACAAACCAAACCCGCTCACCAAACAAATGCTTGATGCCAAGCAACTTGGACGTAAGGTTAATCAAGGCTTTTATAATTATGAAACTGGCTCAAAAACAGGTGAACAACCTGCTCAGTTTGTAGAGCGTTTAGCGCAATATCCAAAAGTTTGGATCGCTGCCGATTTTTTAGACGATAAGAAACAGCTCGAAGATTATTTAACTCAGCAAAATATTGCCTTAGACACTCAGCCGGAACCACAAACAGATAGCTTATGTTTACTCGCTTGTTATGGTGAAGATACAACTCAAGCGGCGACCCGCCTAGGGGTTAACCCTGAACATGCTGTTGCTATAGACATGCTTTATGGCATTGCAAAGCATCGCACCTTGATGCCTTCACTCATTACTAAATCTGAATACCGACAAGCGGCTCACTCTATTTTCAATCTAGATGGAAATCTGGTCAGCATGATTAATGAAAGCATTGGCTTTGTTGCACAGCGCGTTTTAGCAATGGTCATCAATTTAGGCTGTGATATTGCGCAGCAAAATGTTGCCACGGTAGATGATATTAATGCCGCAGTACGTCTTGGCTTAGGCTATCCATTTGGTCCAATTGAATGGGGTGATCAAGTCGGCAGTAAAAAAATCTTACTCATTCTGAACCGTATAACAGCGCTTACGCATGACCCACGTTACCGCCCTAGCCCGTGGTTACAGCGTCGTGTCGCACTTCATTTACCTCTTACTTTTACTCACGAGTCTTGAAAAGGAATTTCTCAATGTTAAATGCATATATCTATGATGGTTTACGTAGCCCATTTGGCCGTCATGCAGGTGAACTTGCCTCAATTCGCCCTGATGATTTAGCCGCAACTGTCATTCAAAAACTACTAGAAAAAACTGGTGTTCCGGGTGCTGATATTGAAGATGTGATTTTAGGCGATACCAACCAAGCGGGTGAAGATAGTCGTAATGTGGCACGAAATGCACTATTACTTGCGGGTTTACCTGTTACTGTACCGGGCCAGACAGTAAACCGCCTATGTGCAAGTGGTTTAGGTGCGGTGATTGACTCGGCACGTGCCATTACTTGTGGTGAAGGCGAACTGTATATTGCAGGTGGTGTAGAAAGTATGTCACGTGCACCCTTTGTGATGGGTAAAGCAGAAAGTGCTTATAGCCGTGATGCAAAAATTTATGACACCACGATTGGCTCTCGTTTTCCAAATAAAAAAATTATTGCTCAGTACGGCGGACATTCAATGCCTGAAACGGGCGATAACGTTGCAGCCGACTTTGGTATTAGTCGTGAGCAAGCCGACTTATTTGCAGCCCAATCACAAGCCAAATATCAAAAAGCCAAAGAAGAAGGTTTCTTTGCCGATGAAATTACGCCGATTGAGGTTTTCCAAGGCAAAAAATTGCCACCTAAACTCGTTTCTGAAGATGAACACCCTCGTCCAAGCTCAACTGTTGAAGCACTCACAAAGTTAAAGCCTCTATTTGAAGGTGGTGTGGTCACTGCTGGTAATGCCTCAGGTATTAATGATGGTGCAGCTGCACTCTTGATTGGTTCAGAAGCAGCAGGTCAAAAATATGGCCTAAAACCAATGGCAAAAATCTTGTCCGCTGCGGCAGCTGGTATTGAGCCACGCATTATGGGTGCAGGCCCGATCGAAGCCATTAAAAAAGCAGTTGCGCGTGCGGGACTTACTTTAGATGACATGGATATTATTGAAATTAATGAAGCCTTTGCTTCACAGGTTTTATCTTGTTTAAAAGGTTTGAATGTTGATTTTAATGACCCGCGTGTGAACCCAAATGGTGGAGCAATTGCGGTTGGTCATCCACTTGGTGCATCTGGCGCTCGTCTTAGCTTAACAGTAGCTCGTGAGTTAATTCGCCGTAAAAAGAAATATGCAGTGGTGAGCCTATGTATTGGTGTAGGCCAAGGTCTTGCGATGGTGATTGAAAATGTTTCATAACCATTGATCCAGATATCCATTCATCACAACAGCGCAGTGATGAATGGATTTATTTTGCATAGCGAAATATAATGGCAAAACTATTTTGCTTTAATTATATTTGAGGATCGAATGTCTCAAAACACGGAAACTGAAAAACCAATAAATTTTGATGAGATACGTTTAGATCCTATTTCGCATATACATCGGGAAAACAACCCGCAGTTTATTGCTTCTTTAGCGCGCGGTTTAGAACTTTTAAGATGCTTTTCTGCAAATAATCAGGTGCTTGGTAACCAAGAATTAGCAAAAATGACAGGTTTACCTAAACCGACCATTGCACGTATTACCAATACCCTTGTGTCTTTAGGTTATTTAAAACAATTGCCTAACTCAACCAAATACACATTAGACATTGGTGTTTTATCTTTAGGATATGCAGCATTATCTAACATCTCGATTCGTAATATTGCTCATCAATATATGGAAGAGATGAGCCAGTATGTTCAAGCGCCTGTGGCGATGGCAACGCGTGATCGCTTAAATATGGTGTATATCGATGTTGTGCAAATTGAAACAGCCTTAAATATGCGCCGTCCAATTGGTTCGACTTTGCCAATTCATAGTAGTTCTATGGGCCGAGCATGCTTGGCTGCGACCCCTGAACGTGAGCGCAATTTTCTACTTGATGCGTTGAAACAAAAAAATCCCGAAAACTGGCCAGCCATAAAACGCTCATTAGAACGAGCTTTCCGTGATTATCAAGATTATGGATATTGTTTGTCTTTAGGTGAGTGGCATAAAGAAGTGAACTCGGTGGCTGTACCTTTGGTCAGCTCGAAACACGGTCTTTATGTTTTTAACTGTGGTGCGCCAAGTTTTCATTTAAATCCGGAAAAACTTGAAGGTGAAATTGGACCACGTTTAATCCACATGGTGCACAACATTCAAGATGCTTTGAATGAAACGCATTAACAGTCGTGCTTAAAATAGTCATGGTTGTGTTGATTAAAGGTCTACTTTCATTATGACTAAGGCATGATGAAAAACGCACTCTATACCCCAACCATTATTTTAATGGCAATTGCCGCAGGCATTTGTACAGGTGGAAATTATTTTAGTCAGCCACTTATTCATTCAATTAGTGTAAGCCTAGATTTAAGCGAAACGACTACAGCGTGGGTGCCAACTCTAGCCCAAATCACCTACGCATGTGGCTTACTCTTTTTAATGCCGTTGGGAGACATAATAGAAAAGCGCAAGCTGCTATTTATCTTTATGTTATTGGCTTCAAGTGGATTAATTATTAGCGGGTTTTCGCACAATATTTATCTTTTACTGCTTGGCACCATCATTACTGGTCTATTTTCCAGTTCAGCCCAACTGTTATTACCGCTTGCTGCAAGTCTGGTTCCGATTCAACAAAGCGGCCGTGTGGTTGGCTTTTTACTGAGCGGACTGATGATGGGGGTTTTACTCGCCCGTTCCCTTTCAGGGCTGATGTCTACGCTTTTCGCTTGGAATATTATTTATCTGGTCAGTGGCTTTTTGTTACTTATCATTGCCATTATTTTGCATCGTAATATCGGGTTATTTCCACCAACCAAATCTGAAAACTATGCAAAAACTATTCGCTCTTTACCACAGATTTTTATTCAAAATCGGCGGTTAAGAACCAGAACTTATATTGGTGGTTTTACATTTGCTTGTGTAAGTTTAACCTTTACCACCATGTCGTTGCTTTTGGCTCCAGCACCCTATTTTTTTAGCGACTTTACCATTGGCCTTTTCAGTTTTGTTGGGGTATTAGGGACGTTCGTTGCCAATTTTTCAGGTAAATTTATTGATCAAGGCTACATTCATAAAATTTCAATTTATTGCGGCATTGGCCTTATTTTAAGTTGGATTCTTTTTTCACTTTTACCCTACCATTTCGCTTTTTATATTATTGCCTTACTCATTCTCTACGCTTCTCTTTCTGCTGTGCATGTCACCAACCAAAGTATTGTATTTAAACTTAATCAAGAACTACGCTCACGTTTTAACGCGATTTATATGACGGGTTACTTTGCTGGCGGCGCTTTAGGCACAACGGCAGGAAGTTATGCTTGGAAACACTTCGGATGGACAGGTGTCTGTATTTTGGGTTTAATTTTTGCCGTTTTATGTCTTTATTATTGTGTACATGATGCAAAAAATCAGCACAATTAAAGCTTGTGCTGATCTTATATAAAGTAGGTTAATGGTTCGTTATAAAAGCCCTAATAATCGACCACGAATAATGTCTTCTGCCTCTTTGACAATCCGGCTAACCAGTTCATCGCATGTCGGAATATCATGAATCAAGCTAGCCACTAACCCACATGACCATGCACCTGCATTTACATCGCCATCAATCATCACTTTTGGATAAACCCCTGCAACTTCTTCAATAATATCTTCAAATTTAATGTTATCGCCAAGTGCTTTTTCTTTTGCCACGATTTTTTCTACAGCAGCATTATTCATGACACGTTCTGTATTTCGCAAAGCACGCATAATTAAACGCGTGTCTCGTTCGGTTGCATTCAAAATCGCCTGTTTCACATTTGCATGTACGGGAGCTTCCTGAGTCGCAATAAAACGTGTGCCCATGTTAATCCCATCTGCTCCCATCGCTAATGCAGCAGCGAGTGAGCGTCCGTCTGCCATTCCACCTGAAGCAACAAACGGAATTTCTAATGCATCGGCTGCTAAAGGCAATAAAATCATATTGGGCACATCATCCTCACCGGGGTGACCACCACACTCAAATCCATCTACAGAAACCGCATCACATCCAATTTGCTGAGCTTTTAAGCTATGTCGAACCGAAGTACATTTATGAATTACTTTAATACCAGCAGCCTTTAAATATGGCATGACTTGTTCAGGATTACGCCCCGCTGTTTCTACAACCTTTACTCCGCCTTTAATGATTGCTTCTACAAAACCCGGATAATCAGGAGTATTTACCGTAGGCAAAAAGGTTAAATTCACCCCAAAAGGCTTGTCGGTCATTTCTCGGCAACGTGCAATTTCTTTTGCCAGATTTTCAGGCGTACGCTGAGTTAAGCCAGTAATAATGCCTAATCCGCCCGCGTTAGAAACCGCAGCAGCCAGCTCTGCAAAACCAACATAATGCATACCGCCTTGAATAATTGGATGCTCGATTTCAAATAGTTCTGTAATTTTGGTCTTCATATTATTCCCACTCACTGTTTTATAGCTAGCTTCTTATTTCCTTAGCAGAGCTAGATACTTATTTACGCATAAATTCTGTCATCATTTAAAGTGAATTAAGTTAAAATTTCACAATACAAAATTATATACCACAATATAAAACAAAATAATTGATAACGGAATTATTTTTCGATAGCATTATTTTAATGAGTTTAATTTTTAGACAGAAAGTTAGTTAAAGGAATGAATGATGCAGCAGGACAACAAAACTCAAAACCAGCTTAAAAGAGGCACAATTCATGAGTATTTTGATAGAAATATACTAACGCTCACCATGAGTAATCCCACTAAAAAGAATGCAATTAATTACGAAATGTATGCGGCCCTAAGTCAGGCATTAGATGAGGCTTCAACTAATCAAGACATTCATGTGGTTGTGCTGACTGGTGAAGACTCCGCATTTACCAGTGGTAATGATGTAAACGCATTTGAAAAACGCGATACCACCAGTTCCGAACCACCCGCTTCGATTGTTTTCTTAAAAAGCTTAGCAACGTTTCCAAAACCGATTATTGCTAAAGTAAATGGTGTAGCAATTGGTATTGGCAGCACCATGCTTCTACATTGCGACCTTGTGTATGCAAGCCAAAACTCTATTTTCCAATTCCCCTTTGTGAATTTGGGACTTGTACCTGAAGCGGGTTCAAGTTACATCTTGCCAAGACTATTGGGCTTTGCTCGTGCTTCTGAGATTATTTTATTGGGTGAAAAGTTTTCGGCAGACCAAGCAAAGAATTATGGTCTGGTAAATGAAATATTTGAGGCAACTGAGCTGGATCAAGCGGTTGAAGATGTGGCTATTAAACTTGCTCACAAACCAAGCCAAGCCTTACAACTCAGTAAAAAGTTACTAAGAGATATGCCAATTGATGATCTACTCAATCGTATTGATCATGAGTCGACTATTTTCTCGCATTGTTTGCAAGGTTCTGAGTTTAAAGAAGCATTAAATGCTTTTAAAGAAAAAAGAAAACCGAACTTTCACAACCAAACAGCTTAAAGCTCACCCATTAAAAAGCCAGCATTGAAAATCAAAGCTGGCTTTTATAAGTAAATCAGATTGGTTTAGCTAATCTCAGTACGAATATTATTCACCATGTGTAAAAGACGCGGTGCAATATCTTCTTCGAGTTTTTCACGATTCATAATAAAGCTTGGGCCGCCACAGTTGAATACCAGCAAACCATGTTGTTCATGAATCAGTGGAACTGCAACTGAATTGACATCTTTATGCCATTCACCGATTGAAAAACAGTATCCAAAATCTTGGTAGTCTTTAAAAGCTTTGTCTAGATCACGGTTAATTTTGATCCAGTCTTCTTTGTGCTTGCTACGAATGGCATCAAGTAAAAACTCTCGCTCATCTTCAGGCATTGCCGCTAAACATGCACGTCCCATCGAACTTAAATGAATCGGTAAATAAGTTCCAACTTGACGACGCATGGTCATATTGCCTTTGCCTTGCACCACATCAAGATAAATCATGTTCAATCGATCACGTGTTGCCATGGCTACAGCAGCGCCAGCATAGTCTGCCAAATTTTTCATATATGGATGAGCAATAGAGCGAATCGATACGTTAGACAACATGGAGTAACCAAACGCAAGAACCCCTACTGAAAGCTGGAATTTGCTTGAGTTAGGTACTTGTTTGATATAACCCAAACGCGACAAGGTATGTGTAAGGCGAGTAATGGTTGGTTTTGGCAAACCGGTCATCTGAGCAAGCTCTTGGTTACCCAAATGCTGATGCTTAGGCGTAAAACAACGTAATAGCTCTAAACCACGTGCTAATGCAGTAATAAATTGGCGATCATTTTCATCTTGCATGTCTTCAATCGGATGTAATAATTCATGCCTTAAAGGCGCTAATAATTTTTCTGTCTGTTCTGCATCAACTGCGTCGTTCATTGTCATACCAATCCATATTTTGTTTCGCACTGCGAAAATTATAATCTATTTTTTCTATAAATAGCAAAAGAGCAAACATCCGAGTCTGCATCTAAAAGATAACTTCATTTAACTCATTAAAGCGAAAGATTAAATATTTTATTTTCTGATTTTAAATATAATTTTAACCTTCCGCTTTTAAATCAATTATCCAATTACGCCCTTTTCTTTGAGCTCAGCCAGTTTTTCTGAAGAAACCACTCTTCGCAAAACGGCCTGCGTATGTTCTCCCAGCAGCGGTGGTGCTGTTTTGTATTCAACAGGTGTTCTCGAAAGTTTGATTGGTGACCCAATTACCTTCAGTTTTTCACGTTGAGGATGATTCATCTCGACTAACATTTCTCGGGCAATTACTTGCGGTTCTTGAAAAGCTTGTTCCAAGTTATTAATCACACCGACGGGAACTTTAGCGGCATAAATTGCATCTACCCATTCATCTGCTGTTTTTGTTAAAAAGTGAGTTTGTAAAATCCCGATAATTTCATCACGATGCTTGATTCGGTCCGCATTTCGAGCAAAACGTGCATCATTTGGTAAATCGGGTAAACCAATACTTCGACAGAGTTGAATAAACTGAGTGTCATTTCCACACGCAATAATGAAATCACGGTCAGAAGCTTTGAACACTTGATAAGGCACAATATTGGCGTGTGCATTGCCATAACGCTTAGGAATATTACCCGATGAAAGATAATTCATTCCCTGATTTGCCATTGTGGCAATTTGAACATCAAGCAAAGCCATATCAATGTATTGGCCTAAACCTGTCACATGGCGGTTGAGTAAAGCAGCCTGTATGGCAATCGTAGAATAAAGTCCTGTAGCTAAATCAGAAAATGCGACCCCTACTTTTTGTGGACCACCGCCGGGCAAATCATCACGCTCACCCGTAACAGACATGAGTCCGCCCATGCCCTGAATAATAAAGTCATAACCAGGTTCTTCTGCTCTTGGGCCATTTTGACCAAAACCTGTAATTGAGCAATACACCAGTTTAGGGTTAATCGCAGATAAAGATTCGTAGTCCAAACCGTATTTTTTTAAAGAACCCGCTTTGTAGTTTTCAATCACGACATCGGTGTCTTGAATGAGAGCTTTAATCAATTCTTGGCCATCAGAACTCGCAATGTCGATAGCAACAGATAGTTTATTGCGGTTGGTAGACTGATAATATGCAGCTTCTTGAGTGTCTTGGCCAGAATCATCTTTCATCCAAGGTGGCCCCCAAGAACGGGTGTCATCACCGACTCTTGGTCTTTCAATCTTAATTACTTCTGCACCTAAATCTGCAAGAATCTGTCCACACCAAGGCCCAGCCAATACCCGACTTAAGTCAAGCACCCGAATTCCATTTAAAGCACCCATCTTCATCCCACTATATTTTGTGACTCATTTCCTATAGGAAAACTTATCCATTTAAAATTTCGCATAGCGATATATATTTTTAATATACACAGCTCTTTTGAAAAATCAAACTTTAATTTTCCACTAAAAATAATGATTTTTTATAAGAAAATATAGCTTAAATAAATCAATAAATTAGCCAAACATAAATCAACAACAAAGTATCGCATTGCGAAATTAATTTTCAAAATATATTGTTTTGCGTTCATCCTTTGATTACTATGGCTTCAAATATTGGTGATTTTACGAACATCACATTGATGTTTTCTGCATGTAGTAAAAGGACGAGACTATGATTCGAGATCAGGAAACCTTAAATCAACTTGTTGATATGATTCGACAATTTGTTGAAGGTGTATTAATTCCTCATGAGAATGAAGTCGCTGAAACGGATGAAATTCCTCAAGATATCGTTGAGCAAATGAAAGCTCTCGGTTTATTTGGTTTAACCATTCCTGAAGAGTACGAAGGTCTTGGCCTGACGATGGAAGAAGAAGTCTATGTGGCTTTTGAATTAGGTCGTACCTCTCCTGCTTTTCGCTCTCTCATTGGGACCAATAATGGCATTGGCTCAAGTGGCCTGATTATTGATGGGACCGAAGCACAAAAATCATTTTTCTTGCCACGTTTAGCACGTGGTGAAGTGATCAGTTCTTTTTGCTTAACCGAACCGGATGCAGGTTCTGATGCTGCCTCTTTAAAAACCACCGCTGTAAAAGACGGTGACTTTTACATTTTAAATGGTACTAAACGCTTTATCACCAATGCTCCTCACGCTGGTGTATTTACAGTCATGGCACGTACAAACCCTGATATTAAAGGCACTAGTGGTATTTCTGCTTTTATTGTCGATAGCCAAACTCCGGGCATTTTTCTTGGCAAACGCGATAAAAAAATGGGGCAAAAAGGCGCACATACCTGTGATGTGATTTTTGAAAATTGTCGTATTCCTGCTTCGGCACTCATTGGTGGTGTTGAAGGTGTTGGTTTTAAAACTGCGATGAAAGTACTCGATAAAGGCCGTTTGCATATTGCGGCTTTGAGTGTCGGCGCAGCAACACGAATGCTAGACGATTCTTTAAATTACGCCATCGAACGCAAGCAATTTGGACAACCGATTGCCGAATTTCAACTCATTCAAGCCATGCTTGCCGACTCAAAAGCTGAAATTTATGCAGCTAAATGTATGATCTTAGACGCTGCACGCCTACGCGATGCAGGTCAAAACGTTAGCACCGAAGCCTCATGCGCAAAAATGTTTGCAACAGAAATGTGTGGCCGCGTTGCTGATCGCTGCGTACAAATTCACGGCGGCGCGGGTTACATCAGTGAATACGCCATTGAACGTTTTTATCGAGATGTTCGTTTGTTCCGTCTCTATGAAGGGACCACTCAAATTCAACAAATGATTATTGCCCGAAACATGATTCGCGCTGCGTCTTAATCAAATTTTAAGCGCTTCAAAACGACTTGAAGTGCTTTTTATCAAATGTAGGTAATGGATTATGGCTACAAATTACAAAGAAGGTCTTTCCCGTATACAGCCTCATACGTGGAAAATAGCATTTATTTTTGCATTTCTAGCACTGTTGGTAGATGGGGCAGATTTGATGCTACTGTCTTATAGCTTAAATAGTATTAAGGCAGATTTTGGATTAAGTTCAGTACAAGCAGGTATGCTTGGCAGTTTCACATTGGCAGGCATGGCTGTTGGTGGAATTTTTGGGGGATGGGCGTGCGATAAATTTGGTCGTGTGCGCATTGTGGTTATTTCTATTTTAATTTTCTCACTCCTCACCTGTGGCTTAGGTTTCACCCAAAGCTTTCTTCAGTTTGGTATTTTAAGATTTTTTGCATCACTGGGTTTGGGTTCACTTTATATTGCCTGTAATACCCTCATGGCCGAATATGTCCCAACCCGTTACCGCACCACAGTACTGGGTACCCTACAAGCTGGCTGGACGGTTGGCTATATTGTTGCGACCTTACTTGCAGGCTGGATTATTCCTGATCATGGCTGGCGCATGCTGTTTTATGTTGCGATTATTCCTGTTGTTATTGCTTTCCTCATGCATATTCTTGTACCGGAACCAGAAGCATGGCAAAAGTCTCGACTACAACAACCTGTTGTGGCTCAAAATGCTCTAAAAACCTCGGCATTTAAGCTTATTTTCCAAGATAAACGAAACCGTAATATGTTTATCCTATGGGCGCTAACGGCAGGCTTTTTACAGTTTGGCTACTATGGCGTAAATAACTGGATGCCTTCATACCTTGAAAGTGAACTCGGTATGAAATTTAAGGAAATGACTGCCTATATGGTAGGTACATATACCGCGATGATTTTGGGTAAAGTTCTTGCGGGCATGATGGCCGATAAATTAGGACGTCGTTTTACCTATGCTTTTGGTGCAATCGGCACTGCTATTTTCCTACCTTTAATTGTTTTTTATAACTCTCCAAGCAACATTTTATATTTACTGGTGACCTTTGGTTTCCTCTACGGCATCCCGTATGGCGTAAATGCCACCTATATGACCGAAAGCTTTGCAACAGCAATCCGCGGTACAGCCATTGGTGGTGCTTATAACGTCGGACGTTTAGGTGCTGCTTTAGCCCCTGCAACGATTGGTTTCTTAGCCTCTGGCGGTTCAATTGGTTTAGGTTTTGTCGTGATGGGTGCTGCCTACCTAATTTGTGGCGTGATACCAGCCCTATTTATTAAAGAAAAATTATATGACCCTCAAAAGTCATAAAAAGATCTATCACATAGGTCATATGCCTATCTGATTGATGGTGCTAACAATCGAAACATGTGTTTTAAATCGTTAGCCGGAAATAAGGAATTTACTCCTCAAAGTTACTCCTTATTTCCACATATGTAGAGTGTATCTACTCTTCATTTTAATTTTTTAGGTAAGCTTAGCTCCCAAGGGAGCTAAGCTTAAGAATATATAAACCTAAACTTTGTTTAAGGTCGTTCACCCTGCCCCAAACGGCGTTCAATATCATCGAGTACATTTGGCAAATCAGCGACACTATCAATCACATAGTGAGCACCCGACGCATTCATTTTTTGGTATGCCTTATCTTTTAGCACAATCTGTTCATCAGCCGATAATGCACTCCACTCTTCATAGCTCAAGCCGACTTCATTACCACTAATCGCAAGTCCTACTGTCCAGCACCCTGCGTTTAAACCTTCGTCAATACCCACCACGGTATCATCTACTTTTACAACGGTTTTAATATCGGATACATCGAGTTGAATTAAGTTCTTCCACAACATTTCAGGATATGGACGACCATATTTCACGTCACTTGCCGTAACGATACAGTCCGGTCGATAGCCCTGATCGGCAGCATCTTTGACCAAACGACCAATCATCATGGATGCATATCCTGTATTACTACCAATTTTTGCACCACGCTTTTTAATATTTTCAAACGTTTCTAATGCACCCGGAATTAAAGCAGAACATTTCGGAATAGAATTTAACTGGTACGGAATAAAGTCTTTATATAAACGGTCAATATCTGCTTCAGTTGCCGCCTGACCATATACTTCCTGCCATGCAGTCGCTACACGCGGCATTTTTAAAACTGCTGCAATATGGTCACGTTTTTCTAAACCCATTGGCGCACGCGCCTCTTCGACCGTAATTTCAATTTTATTGTCTTTAAATAAAGCCATAAAAGCCAAAATCGGTGCGCGTGAACCAAAATCTACAGTTGTGCCAGCCCAGTCAAAAACCACAGCCTGAATTTGTGTATTGTTGGTCGTCATGGTGTATTCCCTTTAATTCAAATGTTTTAATAAAAATTATGCTGTTACAGCTTGATTTAGATGGTTTTCACAGTAGCTCGCAATCGCAGCAAGAAGCCCTTCAATGTCATGAATATAAACTTCGCCAATATTGCCAATACGGAAACAATTAAGGTCAGTGACTTTGCCCGGATAAATTACATAACCTGATTTTTTCAGGGTTTCGTAGAAGGACTGAAAGCTAAATGTCTCGGCTGTTGGGTAAAGGAATGTGGTAATAATGGGTGATTGGGGTGCTTGATTGCCTAATACCAATTCAAAGCCTAGTTGTTGCATACCTTTAGATAAGGTTTGTTGGCTCTGTAAATAACGTTGATAACGTGCAGCAACACCGCCTTCTGCCTCAAGCTCAAGTAAGGCTTGATAAAAAGCACGCACCACATGGGTTGGCGAAGTAAAACGCCATTTACCGTTATGCTGCTCCATCGTATTCCACTGGTCATACAAATCGAGACTTACTGAACGAGCTAAACCTTTACATGCTTCTAGGCAATCACGCTTTGCCAAAATAAAACCAAAACCCGGAACACCTTGAATACATTTATTTGCACTTGAAATTAGAAAATCAATTTCAAGCTCAGCAATATCCATAGGCACACCACCAAATGAACTCATGGCATCCACAATCCAGATTTTTCCTGCCGCTTTAACTAAACAGCCAATGTCATGAATCGGGTTTAAAATTCCTGTGGTGGTTTCACAGTGCACACAAGCAACATGGCTAATGGTTTTATCTTTTAAAACGTGCTCAATTTCTTGTAAATCTGGTGCTTGGGTTTCTAAATAGTTCAGCTCAATCACTTTAATATTTAAGCAACGCGCCATTTCCACCATACGTGCACCATATGCGCCGTTATTAATGATCAAGATTTTGCCATCACGCGGAATAGCTGACCCAAGCACAGACTCCACAGCAAAACTTCCACTGCCTTGCATTAACACAGCCGTATATTTTTCAGGTTGGCTGGTTGCCAAGTTGGCCAGTCGATTACGAATATCTTGTACCAGCGAGTTGTATTCTTGGTCCCAAGTACACCAATCTTTTTGCATGGCACGACGTACTGTTGCCGATGTTGATAATGGTCCTGGAGTAAGAAGCAAATATTTGTTCTCTAAATCCATATCGAGTTGGGGTTGCATGTTCATAATGTTACTCATTTCTTTTGCGTTCATTTCAATATACATCAATCTGGTTTAAACCAGATGACAAACTAGTAAATATTTTGTTCTAATACTTCTTTCATAAATCCGGCCCCTGTGGTCATGCCTTTGCCAGCAATCGCACTCACCAGAAAGATATTTTTTTCAGCTTCAGTGACGCAGGCCAACTCATGTTCATGGGTCAGGTAATAACCATTCCAACGTTTTTGAATTGGAGGTAAAGTCAGCCCTAGTTTTTGGCGGCAGTACGTTTGAATAAACTCATTAATCTCTTCACGCTGCTCGAACTGAGGCGCTTCATTAATCGGATGATATTCGTGACTATCGCCTACGATCAGTTGGCCAAATTCGTTTTGTTTAATCAGAATATGAATACCGAATTCTTTTATGAATCCCTGTTGTGACGCTTTAACCAACTCCGCATGACTTGGGCAAATTTCAAAAGCTGGATAACGTGAAATAGATAAGCCTGAATAAAGAGAAGCATTTAATTTTTGTTGAAATGGTTGAGTCAGCGCCATTTGTAAGCCACAACGTTTCAAGTTCAAACTTTGTAAGAGATCTGGATATAAAACCTCGATGACTTCACCGTGGCAGATCAAAACTTTATTTGCCCGAAAAGTCATACCATTTGCCAAACTAACCCGACAGCTTTCCTGCTGATATTGGGTTTGAACGACACAGGCATTGGTATAAATCTCTACACCTTGACTTTGTGCATATGCCAATAGTCGTTGCCCAACCACATGAGGTTCAACCGAATAATCTTCCTCAAAAACCAAACCACCTTGAAACTGCTGCTCCGGGTTTAAATAGGAAAATTGGGTGACCAGCTCATCATGACTTCGTAAATGCACAGGTATTTGGTAATTATTTGCACGCTCGGCAAACTCATTTAAAACCTGCCATTCAAGTGCCGTGTTTGCCAGATAGACACCTTGGCGTTGAGCAAACGAAATATCGGCTTCAGCCTGAATGCGTTGATAAAAAGAACGCGTTTCAAGAGCGTACTTTCGCCACTGTTGCTCTGGATGGGTTAAGGTCGAAGTTCCGACCATGCCAAAATTACGGCGAGTTGCGCCCACAGGCTTGGCATTTTTCTCGAAGATACAAACTTTTAAGCCTTGTTCTTGTGCCTGTATGGCAGCGGATAGACCTAAAATACCGGCTCCGACAACAATTAAATCAAACTGTGCGTTATTCATAAGACTTCCAATTTGCGAAATTTAGGATGAATAAACCCTTGCCTTGTTGAACAAAGCATTTCGTTTCAGTCGGTTAAATAAAAATTGTGTTTAGTTAAAGCTTAGTGAGAGCTTTCACGCCATTGCTGACTTCTTGCCATAATTTTTCGGGTAAATAACCAGTGAATGAGTTTTACAACACATGAGGTGGTTAAAATGAGAATGCTCATCGCAACAGCAGCAACCGTGTCTCCTGCATCATCCATATTTAAAACAGCTACCGCAGCTAAACTGGTGTCTGGTGAATATAGGAAAATGGCAGCCGACACAGTGGTCATGGCATTCACAAAAACATAGACCGACACATCACATAGCGCTGGAAAACACATGGGCAAATATACTTTCCAAAAGGTTTTCCACTTCGATGTTCCTAGAGTTTGTGCTGCCTGATCGAGCTGTAACGGAATCTGTTTAATGGCATTGGTTAAAGTCAGGTGTGGGACGGTATAATAATGCACGATGGTTGAAATCACCAAAATGGTCATAGTTCCATACAGCACATTTAACGGGTTGCTTTGCTGGTTAAAAAACAAAATATAAGCAATACCTAGCACCAACCCCGGCACAGCAAGGGGTAATAAAACTAAAGCCTGTACATAATTTTTAATGAGTGGATGTGCCTTAAAACGTTCGGTTAATAACGCCACCATAAAAATCAGTGCTGTTCCAAAAACCGTACTAAAGAGTGCCATGCGAACCGAGTTAAAGTACGCTGCCCAACCGCCGCCATCGACATATTCAAAACTGTAATGTGCTAAGGTCAAAGACAAATCATAAGGCCAAGACTGAATGAATGAAGCCAGCACTGCCGTAAAGATAATCAGTAAAATCGCACCTGAAACTAAACCACAAAATAAGCCCAGAACGACTTCAAGTTTTTTATTCGATGCTGAAACATAAGGTTTAGCCTGAAAAGCTTGAAACCGTGCATGGCGTTTGCTTTGAATACGATCGAAAATAAAGACGAACACTGCTGGTAGCAATAACAAGATGGAAATTATCGCACCCATGCTCATATTTTGCTGACCAATAATCTGTTTATAGACATCAAGCGCCATCATGTTAAATGAACCGCCAATGACTTTTGGAATACCAAAATCGGTCAACACATAAATAAAAGCCACCAGACTTGCACTGATGAGTCCATAGCGAATTGCAGGTAGTGTGACGTGGTAATGCGTCTTCCAGATATTTTTGCCGAGCGACAAAGAGGCTTCAATTAAACGCTGATCGACACTTCGAAAAGACACCATCATCAGCATTAAAATTGCTGGAAATAGCCAAAAGCAGTAACTGATTAAAATGCCGATTGGACCATAAATTTGTATATCGCCCAGCAAAGGTTTAAATACACCTTGCTTACCAAATAAATAAACCAATGCTAAAGAAGGCAAAAGTGATGGCGCTAAGATTGGTAAAAAAGCCACCAGTTTAAAGAAACCTTTGCCTTTCATATTCACATTCGTCAGGGCAAAAGCATAAATACTGGCAAGAAATACTGTAATGACAGTAGCAGCACAAGCAACCCACATCGAGTTAAATATAGAACTGAGTAAAGCTGGGCTAGCAAAATAATGATGAAAATTTTCAAGGCCAACAAAATTTTGATTTTCATCAAAAAATGCGGTTTCAAACAGCATCATTAAAGGAGCAATAATTGCTAAAGTCAAAGCGATTGCGACCATAGCTAAAGCAATATTTGATCTTAATGAATATTCAGTTTTTCGACGCGGCTGTGTTTTTAAAACCGCTGAAGCAGCTTCATTTAACATAGTGCATACCCTTGTTCGTCAAAGACATGAATGAGCTGATTAGGTACTTTTATAAACATGAGTTCTTGCAAGGACTTGAACTTGGTATTTTCAATTTCAATTTGCAAGAGGTGTTTTGCCTGCTCAATTCCATCGATATGAATAGTGCAAAACAAACGGCGTTTGGCGCCTAAAAATTCAGTGCTTAATACTTTAACCGGCAAATACAAAGACTCTTTATCACTGCCAAAATCATCAACCAACTCGACAGCTTCGGGTCTAAAACCAATACTGTAATTTTCCCCTGCTTTAAGTTTTTGTTGCTCCAAATTTAGAGGAATAAAACCTAGAACCTCGAGCTGATTAACTATCGAACACGTGGCTTTTAAAAAGTTCATGGTGCCAATAAACTTGGCAACGAATTGGGTTTGTGGCTTGTAATAAATATTGTGCGGTGTATCAATTTGCTCAATGACGCCATGATTCATCACCACAACACGGTCAGAAATGCTTAATGCTTCTTCTTGGTCGTGCGTGACCATAATGGTTGGCAAGTTAAGCTGCGATTGAATCGAACGAATCTTTTGTCTTAGGTTCAGACGTACCTGAGCATCAAGTGCAGACAATGGTTCATCCAACAGTAAAATATTAGGCTTCGGCGCAATTGCCCGAGCAAGCGCAACACGTTGCTGCTGCCCACCCGACAATTGATTTGGATATTTTTTAGCAATATCAGGTAATTCAATCAGTTCTAATAACTGTTGAACCCTTTGGCTACGCTGTGCCTTATCCCACTTTTTTTTATCTAAGCCAAAAGCAATATTTTCTTCAACGTTTAAGTTTGGAAATAACGCATAGTTCTGAAACACAATGCCACATTGACGCTTTTCAGCACTCAACAACGTAATGTCTGTGCCCTTTTTTATAACCTTTCCATAATCAGATTTTTCTAGACCCGCAATTATGCGTAGCAATGTGGTTTTACCGCATCCAGAAGGTCCCAAAAAGCTCACGAACTCGCCAGCTTTAAGGTCTAAATTAATATGCGTTAGGGCCTGAAAGTGTTGGAACTTTTTTTGAATATCCACCACTTCTAAAACCGAAGGGCCATGTTCAGGATATTTATAGGTCGTTAAGGTCGACAATAAATGTCCTGCTAACTCGCCCTTTTGGTTTTGACCTAGCAGCGATGATTGCAACGACGAAGGAATTTGCATAATGAGGCCCTTATCCAAAAGATCACTTTTCAAAACGCTTTGACCATTCAGCCAAAATACGTTCACGCTGCTCGGCCGCCCAATAAAAATCATTTTTTACGAGCATTTGAGAAAGATTTTTCGGGAAGTCCATAGTGGTATTTTCAATGCCTTTATAGGCCACCATTGAAAAGTTATGGGCATAGGCTTCATTTGCCGCTTTGCTTACCGACCAATTTATAAATTTTTGTGCGCTGCTTAATTTCTTGGTTCCTTTCACAATTGCTGAGGCTTCCATTTCCCAGCCTAAACCTTCAGTTGGATAAACTACTTCTAAAGGTGCACCCACTGCTTTTAATTTAAATGCCGGATAACCAAAAGAAACACCAATTGGAATTTCACCCTGTGCTGCCATCTTGCAAGGTTTTGAACCCGAATGAGGATATTGTGAAATGTTTTTATCTAAAGCCTGCATATAGTCCCATGCCTGCTTTTCACCCCAAATTTGCATCCAAGCTGTGACATCTAAATAGCCTGTGCCACTCGAAGCTGGATTTGGCATCACAATCAGGTTTTTATAAATCGGGTTGGTTAAATCTTTCCAAGTTTTTGGAATCGGTAACTTACGCTTTTCTAATTCGACTTTATTGACACAAATTGCAGATTCCCATGCATCCATACCCGTCCAAATCGGTAAAGGTTTTTGACTTACAAATTCTGGTTTTAAATTTTCAATACCTTCTGGTTTAAAAGGCTCAAGCATGTCTTTTTTTTCCATGACCAGTAAACTGGTTAAAGCCACACCAAAAACCACGTCCGCTTGTGGGTTTTTCTGCTCTGCCAAAAGTTTAGCGGTGATCACCCCTGTTGAATCACGTACCCATTTTACTTTTAGCTCTGGATAGGCTTTGTGTAATTCCTCTTGGTATTGCTTAAGCTGATCGGCTTCCACTGCCGTATAGACTGTAATTTCTTCTGATTGTTTTGATGTTGCTGATGAACATCCCATTTGAATAGCGAGCACTACACCTAAAACTGATGCAGTGCCGAGTTTAATTGTCTGTTGAACGTACTTTTTCATCTGCAAACCATCGAATGCAATTATTTGATGATCGTATTTCAACAGCTTTATATGACAGTTTAATTAATCTGGTTTAAACCAGATTGTATTTTTATGCTCGCGCTTCAAAATGCAAATCTAAAACATCATGTAGCCAATATTCTTGGTCGACATCAGTAATCACGCCTTGTTCATTTCTATTACTACGACGAATATATAAACCCAGTGCGCCCACATTGACATGCAGTGCTTTGGCCTGCTGTTCCGATAAAGCGGTTGGATACAGATTAATGTCGGCTCTAGTGATATGGCAGTTATATTGATTTGCCATCAGTAAAGTAATCGATTGCTTAAGATCATGAGTTAAAAACTCAGGGAAAAACTCGGCATTCACCCGTAAATGCTCAACCAAAACAGGTCGTCCATTAATACAACGACGTCGCCAAACTGAATAAATCGGATGTCCTTTTTCAACTTTTAAATGCTTGGCATCCCAAGAAGTAGCCTGAGTCAGTTCACTCGAAATCACTTCTGTCGAAGGTTCATAGCCTTGTTCAATCACAAACTGATTAAAGTTTTTGGTAGATTGCGGGTGATAAATAATACGAGGAGAACGGACATACCAACCACGGCGATCTAAGCGATAAATCAAACCATCAGTTTCCAAAGCCAACAAAGCTTCACGTGCAGCCACTCGAGTGGTTTGGAATTGTTCCGAAAGCACTCTTTCTGATGGGAGTTTTGCGTGGGCTTCTAATACGCCAGATTCAATATCGTGGGCAATTGCATCGCGGATAGGAATATATTTAGGTATGCGAGTTTGGTCCTGTTCCATACAAACTTAGAATTTATAAATAAAGAAATTAATAGCAATATACTGAAAAAATGTGACAAAAGCTTTTATTAATGCTGATCTTTTAAGCAAAACGCGTCCTATTCCCCGCTTTTTCCAATTCATTTTTTCATAAAAAATGGTGGGTTTACCGATGGCTTCGCAAAACTTTCCGTAGCTCATTTGTTCATCAAGAAAAATCGGCATGACCTAGCCATTACCTCATATTTAATTAGACACTTTTTAAGATAAAAATTCATATTTCTGTACGGACTCTTACACAGGAATTGATGGTTTGCACTAAAAATCAATATCAGCCCTCCTATATTACATCCTTGTAGAATTAGAATAATATGATCAAGAAAAAGCCAAACTATTCTGAGCAATAAAAAAATACACTCATCATCTTATATTTATAAAGTCTCAATATAAAATTATTTATTTAATAAAAACTAAAATATTAAGAAAATTACTTAACTTCAAAACAAACATAAAATTTTAATTTAACCAAAATATTAAACAATAAATCGAATTAAAAAAAGAATATAAGACACACCAGTTCATTTGTTACACAAAACCAAAACCAAACACCTACGGCTAAATAACATCCAATTATTCAATCAATCTAATTAATATTTTATTTATAAAATTTAAATTAACTTATTAAAAACTATTAAATATGACATTAGACGCTTAAAAATTGACTCAAAATAATTCACAACTTCTAAACAGATTTAATAAGCAACAAACAAACCAATGAAAAATATAGTTATTTTAATTTTTTTGAATTCTATTGAATAAAATTATGGATATTTATTCACCCAATTTTTTATATTTTACCAACTGATAAAAATACAATCTAATGTATTTAAAAAAATAAAAAAATCTTTTGTAATAATAAAGTTAATTATTTACCAAATGTTATATTTTAAAAAATTTTATTAAAAACAGCACCAATAAATAGGTTAAAAAAATAACATTCAAAAAATTATAATAATTTTTCTTCTTGTTTTTTTATGAATGTATATTTAGATTTAATTAAGATTAATTGAAATTAGATTTGTATTTTTTCAATTTAGTTTAAGCAAAATTAAACTTTACTTAATAGCGACTATAATATTTTAAGGAGAAAGTATTATTACAACCAAATCGTGTGACATTTTAAATCAATTATATTTTAGTACTTAACCATAAAAATCCACCCAGCGTTAAATTATATTCAGCCAGGAAAGATTAAAAAACTCATGAAACTTAAAACAAAATTTTCTCATCTCGCTTATAGCTGTGCATTAATATTATTCGGTTCGGTGCAATTTGCTCATGCAGCTCCCTTACTTACTCCCCATGTTACAAATGAAGTAAGCCCTGCTCCTACAGCAAATGCATGGATAGAAATTGATACTCAAGCTTTTGAAGATAATATTAAAAGGACAAATCAGTTACTTAATGGCAAAACTCAACTTTGTATAGTCATGAAAGCTAACGCATACGGCCATAGTATTGATCTACTTATGCCAAGTGTTATGAAGTTAAATGTATCTTGTATTGGGATTACTAGTAATGCTGAAGCGGCTATGGTGCGTAAGCATGGCTATAAAGGCAAAATTACACGTTTACGTACCGCCACAGATAGTGAAATTATCAATGCACAGGCTTTAAATATTGAAGAGCTTTTAGGTAATTATGACCAAGCTGCCCGTATGTCTAAATGGGCAGAAGCGAACAATACAACTGTTCATTACAGCTTGGCTTTAAATTCAGGCGGTATGGATCGTAATGGTCTTGAAATGTCTACGGCTCTAGGTAAAGAACAAGCGGTTGCGATCACCAAACTTCCCCATCTTAAAATTGACGGCATTATGACCCACTATGCCGTAGAAGATGAAAAATTTGTCCGTGAGCGTCTGGCGCAATTTAATGAACAAACTGCATGGTTGATTAAAAAAGCCAAACTTAATCGTAAAGAATTAACATTACATACAGCTAATTCATTTGCTACTGTAAACGTTCCTGAATCACATTTAGATATGGTTCGTGCAGGTGCAATTATATATGGGGATTTTCCTAATCACCCTGAATTTAAAGGCATGATGGCATTTAAAACACAAATTGCCGCAGTGAATAATTACCTTAAAGATTCAACTGTAGGTTATGACCAAACCTATATGTTGAAACGTGACTCTAGACTCGCAAACCTCCCTGTAGGTTATTCGGATGGTTACCGTCGTAGTTTTAGTAATAAGGCTTTTGTATTAATAAATGGACAAAAAGCGCCAGTGGTTGGTCGAGTATCAATGAATACTGTTATGGTTGATGTAACAGATATTCCAGAGGCCAAAGCAGGTGATGAAGTTGTATTATTTGGTCGTCAAGGCAATGCGGAAGTTAAAACGAGTGATTTAACCAGTCTTACGGGCCATATTTTGACAGAAGCCTATATCCCTTGGAGTAACTCTAACCCACAAGTGGTTAAGCCTCTTCAATCTCAGCAACAAGTGATATTAACCAATAATAAAGTTACGGCAAACGCCAACTAAACTTTAGGTGAATTGATAGGTAGCCCTATATTTTGAATAAGTATCGGGCTACTTTTAGCCGAATCACATCTTTTAACCGATCTTATTCCATCCAATTTTTATAAAAAAAGAGCATTTGCATGCCCTTTTTATTTTTTATCTAGCCTTTAGCTTGCATGCTTAAAACTATCAATTTGCTTAATCTCATAAGGCAAACCAACATAGTTTTCGGCCAATGTGGTTTTACCTGCGATCGAGCCAAGCACATAACTTAACTCGGCTTGTTTAATCTTATGATCAAACTCACTTTCAGTTTCAAAACGATGCAATAAATGAGTCATCCACCAAGAAAAACGCTCAGCTTTCCATACACGTTGTAGGCATTTTTCTGAGTATTCATTTATACCTTGCTCGGAACCTTCGACATAATATTCAACAAGCGCACTTGATAAATAAGCAATATCAGAAGCCGCGAGGTTTAAGCCTTTTGCTCCTGTCGGTGGAACAATATGCGCAGCATCGCCAGCTAAAAATAGTTTTCCGAACCGCATTGGTTCGGTCACAAAGCTACGTAACGGCGCGATACTTTTTTCAATAGAAGGTCCTGTCACTAACTTTTCACGGCTTTCAGGGTCTAGGCGGTTTTTTAGCTCATCCCAGAACTTTTCATCCGACCAATCTTCGACGTGATCTGTTAAAGGAACTTGTAAATAGTAACGGCTACGTGTTTCTGAACGCATACTACATAAAGCAAATCCACGTTCAGACTGTACGTAAATGAGTTCATCGGCTACAGGTGGAACGTCTGCCAACACCCCTAACCAGCCAAATGGATAAACTTTTTCAAAGGTTTTAATTTTATCTTCTGGCACGCTGGCACGGCAGACACCATGGTAGCCATCACAACCAGCAATAAAGTCACACTGAATTTGAAAGGCTTTACCTTGGTACTCAAACTCAACTTTTGGTGCAGTGTAAAAATCTTTCACTTGTACATTTTGAGCTTCATAAAATGAAGTGAGCTGCTCTGCTTCACGCGCAGTCATTAAATCTTCGGTGACTTCGGTCTGACCATATACGGTCACTTGTTTGCCACCCGTGAGTGCAGCCAAATCAACGCGATGCAATTCACCGTTGGTTAAGATTTCAATGCCCGAATGCGGTAATCCTTTGTCTTTTAAGTTTTGGTCAACACCTGCTTGTTTCAGTAAGTCGACCGAAACTTGCTCTAAAATTCCTGCACGAATCCGCGAAGCCACATATTCAGCACTACGTTGCTCAACAATAATATGGTCGATACCAGCTTTATATAGAAGTTGTCCAAGCAATAACCCAGCTGGTCCAGAACCAATAATTGCGACCTGTGTCTTTAAAATATCCATAACTTCATCCTTGTTTCATCCTGACTTTTAAATTACTGGCTTTAAGTTTTGTGCACTATGTATCCAAGACGAAAATAACCGTTTATCATTTAGTTTGTCCGAATAGCGGACAGAAACAACCAAAATAACAGGAATGAAAGGATGCCTTCTCTCGATGCTTTTTTAGAGCACCCGAACTCGCATGAGAAAATTCGTCAAGAAGACTACATTGCAGGGTTAGCAAAAGGCTTGGCTTTACTCGAAGCTTTTGGAACAGATCGCCAGCGGCTCAATGTGACTCAAGTGGCTGAGCGAACCGGTATTAGTCGTACAGCAGCAAGGCGTTATCTTAAAACTTTAAAATACTTAGGCTATTTAGAAACTGATGAACATTACTTTTGGCTCACTCATCGCGTGCTGCGCTTTTCGAGTTCTTATTTAAGCTCTGCCCATCTGCCTAAAGTTGCTCAGTCATTTTTAAATCTTTTGTGTGCGCAGACGTCGCTGACTTTCTCAATTGTGGTATTAGACGATAACGAAGTGGTGCCAATTGCGCGTAGCTATTTACCACAGCAAGATAATTTACGTGTAAGCCCTTATGGCATGCACTTAGGAAACCGTCTCCCTGCCCATGCCACTTCCACGGGTAAAGTATTGCTGGCAGCACTACCAGAAGAAGCTCAACATACGTGGGTAAAAAAATACGGTTTAAAACGCCTAACTCCATTTACGATAGTAGATGAGTCAAAGTTTTTTGAAGTGCTTAAGGGTATTTCGTTATCGGATTATTGTCTTTCCAAAGAAGAACATGAGCTTGGCGTAATTGCGATTGCAGTGCCTGTATTTAACGCCCAAGGTCAAGCCATAGCAGCGCTTAACTGTATGTCTCAAACCAACCGAGTACAAGAAGATTATTTGGTTCAGCAAATTTTGCCATTGCTGCGCAACACGGCAAATGAACTCAGAAATGTAATTTAAATAGACTTAGAAACTCTTGTCATTAATTAGAGGTACAAGAGTTTCAACTCATAATTTTAAATGGCGAATTCTTTAACTTGCTGGCTTGCCAGATCTAATGCATTGCTGCGATAGGCCTGCATGTCTAAGCCTTCTGCATAGATAAAATCGACGTCATGAATACCCATTAGCCCTAACACCGCTTTGAGATAAGGCGTGACTGCCTCAGTTTCTTGGCCGACATGGATACCACCCCGACTGCTTACCACCACAGCTTTTACGCCTTCAACCAAACCTTGAGGATAAGTTTCGGTGTAGCGGAATGTTTGTCTTGCGCGTGCCACCAAGTCAAACCAGTTTTTGAGTTGAGTCGGCACATTTAAGTTGTACATCGGTGCGCCAATGATCAATAAATCAGCACTTTTTAATTCAGCAATTAATTCGTCCGACAAAGCAACAATTTGCTGAATGTCTTGATTTACATTTTCAGCCCCACGCAGCGCCTGAAAAATTGCCAGATCTAATACAGGCAGGTTCATTTCAGCCAAATTGCGTATGGTGATGTCATCTTGCAAACCTTGGTCTTTACGGTGTTCAAGCATGATATCGATTAGGCGATTGGTTTGTGAACCCTCCCCCATAATGCTGGATTTTAATACCAATATTTTAGCCATGACCATCTCCACTTTTTTGATGAAGCCATATTAACTCCACAATAAATTCAACAGTGGTGATATTATTTCTTATCATTGGTTCCTTTTAGGCAACAATCATGCAACATGAGCTAAGTGCAATATCTATATTTGTGACTGTGGTTGAAGCTGGAAGTTTTGTAAAAGCTGCCGAGCAATTGCATTTAACTCGCTCAGCCATTAGTAAAAATATTGCTCGCCTTGAAGATCAGCTTGGTGTGGCTTTATTTAAAAGAACAACACGTTCACTCAGCATGACTGACGAAGGTGCTTTATTTTATGAGCATAGCCGCCGAGCGTTAAGTGAAATACAAAATGCGGCGGCGTTATTAGACCAAGGGAAAATAAACGCAACAGGTCGTTTACGAATGTCTGTGCCAGTGCTGTTCGGGCAACTCTTTGCTGCCCCGCTCATGGTTAAATTTGCTCAGCAGCATACGGACTTACAGCTAGAAATTTCATTTAATGATCGAAATGTAGACTTGGTTGAAGAAGGTTTTGATTTATGCATCCGAATTGGAGCGTTACCTGACACCACTCAGCTCGTTGCCAAACCGATTGGTGAGCATCGAATGCTACTTTGTGCCTCACCTGACTATTTAAATGAAGCAGGTCCATTAGAACATATTGAAGACTTAGACCACCACGCGACGATTGCCGATCCGCATTTTGGTCAAATGCAGAAATGGCGACTTCAAAAGGAAAATGACGAGCCTTTATTTATAAAACCCAAAGCAAAACTTCTTTTAAATGACTTACAAGCTATTAAAAATGCAGCGCTTGCTGGAGCTGGTATCGCTTGGCTACCCGACTGGCTCATTCAAAATGAATTACAGGAAGGTAAGCTCGTACAAGTGTTAGAAACCATGTCGAGCATTGCTTTTCCAATTCATTTGGTATGGCCTACACTGCCTTTTATGCCACTCAAAACCCGCCTTGCAATTGATTATTTGGCCCAACATTTACCCCCTGAACTAAACTAACAAGATTAAAATACATAAAGCCTCGTCCACTTGAAAAAGGCTTTTTTAATATTCAAAGGCAACGTTTATTGCTCAGATTCAAACTCTTTAATTGCCTCTTTTGCAATACGAAAGCTATCTACAGCAGCAGGTACGCCACAGTAAATTGCAACCTGCAAAAGCACTTCACGAATTTTCTCTTTAGGTACGCCATTTCGAAGTGCACCTTTAACATGTAGTTTTAGTTCATGTGGACGATTTAAAGCTGAGATCATTGCCAAGTTAATTAAGCTACGCTCAGGTCTACTTAATTCTTCACGCCCCCAAACAGCTCCCCAGCAATATTCAGTGACTAATTCTTGAAGAGGAAGATTAAACTCATCGGCATTGTTGATTGAATTATTTACATATTCTTCACCGAGAACTTGTTTGCGGATTGCTAAACCCTTTTCAAATTTTTCATTACTCATATATTCAATCCTCCAAACAAGGTGTATTTAATTTCCAGATAATCTTCAATACCGTATTTAGAACCTTCACGCCCTAAACCAGACTGTTTAATTCCACCAAAAGGCGCAACTTCATTTGAAATAAGGCCTTTATTAATTCCAACCATGCCATATTCAAGCTGTTCACTCATTCGCCAAGCACGGCCTAAATCTTTGGTATAACAATATGCAGCTAAACCAAATTCAGTTGCGTTTGCCATTTCTACCGCTTGGTGCTCGGTTTCAAATTTAAATACGGCTGCCAGTGGACCAAACGTTTCTTGAGTTGCCACATCCATATCAGCTGTAACATCCGCAATCAGTGTCGGTTCAAAAAACAATTCACCCGCTTTATGCTTTTTACCACCAACCACAAGACGACCATTTTTATCTAATGCATCTTGAATATGAGTTTCAACTTTTTTCACCGCATTGGCATTAATTAATGGCCCAATGTCATGCCCTGCTTCTAATCCATTACCAATATTAAAGTTTTGAATTTTTTGGCTTAAGGCAGCAATAAATTTTTCATAAATGCCCGCTTGCACTAAGAATCGATTGACGCACACACAGGTTTGCCCTGCATTTCTAAATTTAGCAATGAGTGCTCCCTCAATTGCTGCATCTAAATCGGCATCATCAAATACAATGAACGGCGCATTGCCACCCAATTCTAAGGAAACTTTTTTTAAGGTTTTTGCTGAACGCTCAAGTAGCATTTTGCCAACTGGTGTTGAACCAGTAAAAGTAAACTTGCGTACAACATCACTTTCAAAAATCGCATCACCAATATGAACTGCATCGCCTGTAATTACACTAAAAATTTCAGCAGGCACGCCGGCTTGCACAGCTAAGTCCACTAAAGCCAAAGCAGTAAAAGGTGTTTCAGGCGCCGGTTTTACAATGCAAGGACAACCTGCCGCCAAGGCTGGAGCAACCTTACGCGTAATCATGGCAGCTGGGAAATTCCAAGGTGTAATGGCTGCAACGACGCCAATAGGCTGTTTATTTACAACAATACGAGTATCTGGATATGGGCTTGGAATAATATCGCCATATACTCGTTTTGCTTCTTCGGCAAACCATTCAATAAAACTGGCAGCATATAAAATTTCACCTTTGGCTTCAGCTAAAGGCTTTCCTTGCTCACTCGTTAAAATAAAAGCCAAGTCATCTGCATTTGAAATGATTAAATCGAACCATTTTTTTAAAATAATTGATCGATCTTTTGCTGTTTTATTTTTCCATAGCGGCCAAGCTTCTTTGGCAGCTTCAATGGCACGCTCGGCTTCAGCTTTGCCCATATTTGGGACAGTACCAATAATCTCTAGTGTCGCCGGATTTAAAATTTCGGATGTTTGTTGATGGTCTGCATCGCACCACTTTCCAGCAACAAAAGCTTGCTGACGAAATAAAGCGAGTTTATTAAGCTGCATGATCATTATCCTGTTGAGATCTTCTGCATTGATAGTAGAGCGATAGATAAATTAAATAGCTCACCATCAACTTTGTATTATGGCATACCAAAAATTAATTTAAAAAAATTTTCGGTATGCCCGAATGTTTAAATGTTTTTAGAAATAATAAAACAGCGTTAAGTTAAGCAACTTATTCCACTGGTTATCATCCCCTTGTGCCAATGAATCTTGAGTCCCCCCAATGAACGGGTCATTTTTACTCATGATGTATTCAGCCACCAAAGACAGCTGTTTATGGTCAATAGACACACCAATAATATTACGGATTGAATCTTTCATATTGTCCTGATCTTTGTCGTACTGACTGTACATAAAGTACGGCGTAATGTTTCCGATCTGCTTAACATTTTTGAAAGAGTAGCCTACATCTGCGGTATAGAACGTTCCTTTATTCGCGACATAATATTCAGTGTCGTAGGAACCCATAAGTGACTGATTAGGGTTGAGCTGATCCTGATTAGTTACATCATTTTTACCACCTGTAAGGGTCACATTAAAATTGCCATAATTGGCTTTACCAAAAAGTGCCCATGCATGACGACGCCCATCACTCGAAGCGGCTTTATTTTCAATATCCGATGTCCAATATGAACCACCGAGCTGTGTGGTTAAACCATTAATTCCAAGATTTACATCTTGAGTCACTCGGCCTACCCACATGTTCTTTTCTTGCAAATCGATTTTATTCAGATCGTCTGAACTCACATAGTTTGCAGTGTAGCGACCTGAATCTTGGGTAGAACCTGTGTAGTTTCCACCATCTACTGCAAAGTAAGCCACATCAAACTTAGTTGCTGTCGGCAATTCAAAGTGATAATTCAAACCAAGATTATGAACATCTTCTAAACCTGCTGTTGTGCTCATACTTCCATATAGGCTATTACCCCAAAAACGTCCCGGTCCAAATGGAATCGGCTGAACACCTGCCACCACCTGATCTGTTTTATTTAATTTGTACCCTACATAACCATCAACCAACGTAGAAAAATCACATAGACGGTCATATTGATAACAACGATATTCTGCATGACCAAATAACGGTCCACGCTCGTAGTCCAGTTTTAACTGCGCAGCATCAAAACGAATTTTTTGATCAGAAGCAGACTCTCCATAGTGTTTATCTTGATAGTTAGCGCGAACATAGCCCGATACGGTGAGCTTGCCGTATTCACCATCAGTATCTCCAAAACTTACACCTGCGTAACTTGGATAGATTACAGCCATCAATGCTGTGCTTAGAGCCGCTTGTAAGTAGCTTTTTTTCATTGTGGGATTCCTTTCACTACAATGCTTATTGAGGTAATTTTGCGTTTAATGCAGGTGCAGAACATTTAATCTTTCCTAGATTAAAGACGTAATACACCACCAGACTCACCACTAATCCAATCACCCATGAAATATCCGCATCCGGAATTACATCGGCCAGAGCACCTGTGAAAAACGCATTTTTTAAGAACGGAATTTGTACCGCAATCCCAATGAAATAAGCCGTAAGCGCTTTTGCATTAAATTTGCCGTAAATACCACCATCACGTGCAAAGATAGATTGAATGTCATAAGACTTTTTATTCACGACATAGAAATCTAGTAAATTAATAGACACCCATGGCACCAAAATAAATAACAGAGCAAAAATCACATTCAAGAAGAAACTAATAAAGTTACTTGATGCCCAAAGTGCCGTTAAAGTCGCTAGAACTAATACAATGATTGATAACACGACTCGGATATTTCGGCTTGGCATCCACTGCCCTGCAAAAGTCTGAATAGAGGTAATACAAGACAGAACCGCACCGTATAGGTTCATGGCATTGTGACCAATGATATTGCATAAGAACAAAATCATAAGGACATAACCGAATAACCCAGTGCCTGACTTTACCGCTTCCATAGCATCTGTGGTTGAGCCAATACTGACCGCAATCGTCCCAAATGCCATCGCAAAAATGGTTCCTAACGATGCGCCTAAATAGGTAAAGATAAATGGCTTATAAATACCAATCGACTTCGGTAAATATCGTGAATAGTCTGAGGTATAAGGCGAGAAACTAATTTGCCATACCGCACACAAACCAAACATGGCAAACCAGCATTTCATATTGAAAGAGCCTTTGGCAAGTACATCTGCATTAATATGCGGCACCATAATCATGAGCCCGATGAGCAACGAACCACCCATAAACCAAGTTCCAATTTTATTGAACTTATGAATAAAGTGGTAACCGATCACGCCTATTGTGGTTGCTGCAATCGCGCCAATGATAGTCGCAGTCGGCACAGGAATAGCAGGAACAACGGTATGAAGGGTTTTGCCTGACAAAATAATGTTAGAGATGAAAAAACCTAAATAAATGAGGGTGGTAAACAGTACTACCAGCAATGCCCCATAACGCCCGAACTGTGCGCGGCTCTGAATCATTTGAGGAATGCCGACCTGTGGGCCTTGTGCAGAGGTTAAGGCCAGAATCGCTGCGCCAAAAAAATGTCCGCAGCAGATCGCAAGCAATGCACTTACAATATTGAGGTTAAAGGTTAAAATTGACATTGCACCCGTAATCACGGCAAGCGGTGCAATATTGGTACAAAACCATAATGTGAATAGATCGCGAACTTTTCCATTACGTTCAGAGGGAGCAACATAATCAATGGAATGACTTTCGATAGCGAAAGCATTATTGCTATTTTCGTTTTGGCTCATATCCTTAATCTCTCTTTGAGGAATTCATTTCCTCAACATCAAAAAATCTGCCCAGCCAAAGTCATTTCAATATGACTCGGCTTCATCTTTTTATTTCCTTTTACAAACAGCTCATTTCTCTGTTTGTGTTGTTTTAGCCAAGAAAAAGGTAAAGCCAGTCCGATCAATACTTGATTAAGCATCGATACATCTAGTTTTACGTTTTCAACTATTAAAGCTTTAGGCGATTACTGGGTTTGACTGATTCATTTTTTCATCCTTGAAATTAAAATCCCGTTATATTTTCATACCTCAAGTCATGATTTATCTCATGACAAATGGGTCATCAATTGGCTCATCTGAGGTACGTAACCAAACTGTTTTGGTGGTGGTGTAATCTAAAACAGCATTTGCGCCACCTTCCCGACCATGTCCCGAAAGCCCATGTCCACCAAAAGGTGCAAGTGGAGAAACAGCGCGGTAAGTGTTTAGCCAAACAATTCCCGACCCAATGACTTTGGTCATACGGTGTGCACGGCTTAAATTGGTGGTAAAAACGCCTGCTGCCAGCCCGTAAGGCGTGCTATTGGCTTTTTGCACGGCTTCCGCTTCATCTTTGAAACTATCTACCGATAAAACTGGACCAAATAGTTCTGTGGTAATGCAATCTGCTTGAGGTGCATCGGTACAATCTAAAATGGTCGGTGGATAGTAATAACCTGCTCGCTCAAGGCTTTTACCGCCAGTAAGAAGTTTTGCCCCTTGCTGGATTGAACTTGCAACGACTTGCTCGATTTTTTGACGTTGGCGTAAAGTACAAAGTGGTCCAAACTCGGTTGCCATTTCATGAGGTAAACCAATTTTTATAGTTTGTACGCGCTCAACCAAACGTTGAACAAATTCATCTTTAATGCTTTCTTCAACCAGTAAGCGTGAACCTGCTACACAGCTCTGCCCAGTAGCAGCGAAAATAGCAGCGACCTGAGCATTTATTGCACTTTGAATATCTGCATCAGCAAATACAATAAATGGTGATTTGCCACCTAATTCGAGTGAAACTTTTGCAAGATTTTCAGCCGAGTTACGCACAATGTGCCGCGCTGTTTCTGGACCACCTGTAAATGCAACATGTGCAACATCTGGATGACTACTCAGCACGGCGCCACATTCAGGGCCGAAACCAGTAATCACATTGACCACTCCAGCCGGAAAACCCGCTTCATGGACCAATTTAGCAAAGGCTAATAATGGTCCAGGGCCGTCTTCAGAGGCTTTTAGCACGACGGTACAACCTGCCGCTAAAGCTGGCCCTACCTTCACTGCCGATAAAAATAACTGACTGTTCCAAGGAACAATTGCAGCAACCACACCCACAGGTTCACGAACAATCCATGCTTGCATGTCTGCCTTATCAATCGGTAGAAAACTACCCTCTAATTTGTCGGCAATACCTGCATAGTAGCGATAATACTCAGCGACATAGGCAATCTGGCTCGATGTTTCGCGAATAATTTTGCCCGTATCACTGGTTTCAATTTGAGCCAGTTGCGGTGCAGCTTTTTCAATTAAATCAGCCAGTTTATAGAGCAATTTACCGCGCTGGGAGGCCGTTAAACCTGCCCAAGCCGATGCTTTTAATGCCTGAGATGCGGCTTGAACTGCTCGATTGACTTCATCGGTTCGAGCTTCTGGCATCTGTGCCCAAACTTCACCTGTTGCAGGATTAATACTTTCAAAAGTCGCTGCACCAGATTCAAACTGACCATTAATATAAAGCTGAAAATCTGCTGTCATGATATTCGCCTCTATGCAAATGCCGGCATAACTTCATTGATCATACGTTCTAATGAGGCTTTTTTTCGTTCAAAGCTCATGCCCGTATCAATCCAGAAAGAATATTCGTTATAGCCCATTGCTTCATAAGCTTTTAAGCGGTCAATGACTTCTTGGGCTTGTCCAATCACATTATTTTTACGCATCGCTTCTGGTGTATAAAAAGGATGTGCAGCAATTTCTTCAGGGCTTAAAGGTGCGATTAAACCTTGGTTAATTTCACGCTCATTTTTAAACCAAGCGCCGAAGTAGTTATAGAAAGTATTGATTTCATCTGCTGCCAGTTGAGCATCTTCCTCACTATCTGCCACATAGGTATGGCGGAGCAACATAATTTCAGGACGTTGAATTTCATTGAACTTTTCACAAGCTGCATTGAAATGCCCCATGAGCTTTTCAACTTCTTCGTCACCTAAATGCAAAGGCGTTACTTGTACATTACAGCCATTTTGCACAGCAAATTCATGGCTATTTGGATCACGAGCAGCAACCCAAATTGGTGGGTGCGGTTGTTGAAGCGGTTGAGGTGCCGAGGTGGTTTTTGGAAACTGCCAAAACTCACCGTTATGCTCATAATCGCCTTTCCAAAGATTTTTAATTGCGGGAATCATTTCACGTAAACGCTGACCAGCACTCCATGCATCCATGCCCGGAACCATACGTTCATATTCAAACGAATAAGCACCACGAGCAATACCAATATCTAACCGGCCGTTGGTAATAATGTCGGTCATTGCAGCTTCACCTGCCAGTTTAATCGGATGCCAGAATGGTGCTACCACCGTACCCGTACCTAAACGAACATTTTTAGTTTTATTGGCTAAATCGACCAGATTTAAAAATGGATTTGGTGCAATGGTAAAGTTCATGGCATGGTGTTCGCCCGTCCAAACCGCATGCATACCGCCACGGTCTGCAATCTGACAAAGCTCAATCATTTCATCATAAAGCTGCTTCTGGGTTTGCTGATCAGAAACACGCTCCATATGCACAAATAATGAAAAACGCATGATTAAACTTCCTCTTTAACGATTTGACGAACTGTACCTGTTGTCTGATTTCCGTAATAAACACCATAAGTTTTCAAATGGTTTTCTTTGCGATAGCGCATCAACATACTTTCTAAAGCGCTGTCTATAAACTCTAGCTTTTCAAGATCATTTAAATCGACAAACTGACCTTTAGTGGCTTGAGCTACGGGTGTGTTGCATAAAAATGAAATATATTGCTGCTGGTTTTCAACGTTTTCATATACAGAGTAAATGAAGTTGGCAGAAGCATCTGGCTGATATTGTGCAAAGATTTTCTCGAGCGCTTTATCTGCACCGTCTTTATCTACCATGACATGTGGAATAGTCCATTTATGATCGGCAGTTTCTTCAAGTAAAATGGTATTTTCATGACCAATAATTGCACTCATCACCACTTTAGGACCAGAGATCACCTCGGCAGAAAGTTTGGCCGGAGTGAAGTATCCACCACGATAATAACCAAGCCCTGCAAAACCTGTCGAAGCAAAATCTTCAACTTTACCAATTAAAATGGCGTGGTCACCTGCATCGACAACTTGGTAGGTTGTACAGTCAAACCATGCACTGACATGATCGATCAGCGGATTTTGGCAAGTGCTTTTTGACCATGAAATATTTGCAAAACGGTCTTCGCTTGGACGAGCAAAAGTATTTGAAACATCCTTTTGCTCTTCTGCCAAAATATTGATTGCAAAATGTGTGGCATTTGCAAAGTTATGATAATTGCTTGATGTCTTGGCAATACTCACTAGAAGTAAAGCTGGGTCCAAAGACACCGAAGCAAAAGAGTTCGCTGTAAAGCCAAGTGGCGTTCCATCTTCTTTACAGGTTGTGACCACGGTAACGCCTGTCATAAATGACCCGAAAGCATCACGTAGTTCACGCATTTTATTGATAGTATCCATTTCACTCATTGTTATATTCCTTCAGCAATGTGTGGCAAATTAAACGCTGGTTTCCAACCACGCTTGCATTGCATTATTCACTTTGTCAGGTGCAGTTAAGTTCACCATGTGACGTTCATTTTCAATGACTATTGCAGTGCCATGCTTTGCCTGATTCGCCATTTGCAAAGCCATTTCTGCAGTTGAGTTCGGATCATCTGTTCCGGTCAACACCAAAGCAGGACAAGTGATCTTTGACCAGTCATCTGCATAGGTTTCATCGCCTTGCGCAAAAGCAGAATATGCAGTGGTATAGCCAGACAAGTCGACATTTTCGAGCCAAGTTTTTACTTTGGCTGCTGCTATACGCTCGACTTCACTTTCGCCAAACCAGCGCTGTAGTGGAGTCTCGACATCAATACGGCCTGTTTTTAACTCTTCAGCTCTTTGGATGACTGCATTACGTGCCTGTGTTGTACGTTTATATACTCCATTGAGCACCGCCATTCGTTTAACCAAATCAGGTCGGGTAACGCTAACCCCTGTCGTAATCAGTGATCCCATTGAATGTCCCGCTAAATTTACAGGTCCTAGATTTAAGGCTGTAATAAATTCGATGGTCCATTCAACAAAATCTTGTAATTTTGCGTCTGCCGGTAATTTGGTACTTTGACCATGTCCCGGCATATCCACTGAAATTACATGATAATGTTTAGAAAAATATTCAATTTGTGGATACCATGCCGCAGCTTGCATTCCCACTCCATGGATCAGAACCAGAGGCTCTCCTTCGCCTTGCTCAAAATAGTGAGCTATACGGTTATTTGACAGCTGCAGGGTTTTTGACATCATGACCTAACTCTTCCAAATCTTTATAACGATCACCAATACGATGATGTGGTCGACCACCTGTTGCTGCACCAATCACAACAACCAGCTCATCGGCAGCAGGTGCA
Organism: Acinetobacter sp. V104_13; assembly: GCF_031798995.1. NCBI lineage: Bacteria > Pseudomonadati > Pseudomonadota > Gammaproteobacteria > Moraxellales > Moraxellaceae > Acinetobacter > Acinetobacter sp. V104_13. Next base: position 557,510 of record NZ_JAVQNP010000027.1, read on the forward strand.
TCTGGAATTGCAAATTGCAATGTTAAGTAATGAGAACGACGGCCTTCGTCATTTTTATCCATCATTGGAATTAAAATCGGCGCGTTTGCTGGGCCACGGGTATTGTTAAATGCCAAATAAGATTTCGCACCGACAGCACTACGGTAAGTATTACCAAAATGTAAGGTGTGAATTAAAGCTGATGCATGCTCAAGTTCACCATTTAAGCCCACCACTGCACTTTTGCCAAAAGCTTCAACGACATCACCTGAACCCACTTCATCAAGAATAAGTTTGGTTAAATGCTCGCTTAAGATTGGCGCAATACGGCGAATTTCCGGTGTTAGGTTTTCTACATAACCTTGCCCTGCCCACGGGTTTTTAATGACCGCTGCAGCTGCCACCATTTTTAAAGGCTTTGCTGCTTCTTTACCGCCATCTACATAAGTGGTTTCTACATGAAGCACTGTTTTACGTATAAGTTCCATTGCTCTTCCTTGCAAGTAAATTATCTTGTCATTCGTATTATGGTATACCATAATACATACTGAAAAAAAAGCAAGAGTTTGCTATGCTAATTTTCATTGAAAAACATGTGATGAAACTCAACATGTTAAAAAACAGGAAAATTTAATTATTTATGAATCTTAAAATTGAAAACCCGCCCGTAACTTTACGAGAGCTGTGTTTAGATAAAGTGCGTAATGCCATTATTACAGGCTATTTCCCTTCGGGAAAAAGACTGGTTGAAAGAACGTTATGTGAAGAACTCGGCGTGAGCCGTTCTGTGGTTCGCGAAGTGATTCGTTATTTGGAAGCAGAAGGTTTAGTCGAGATTTTGCCAAATAAAGGCCCTATTGTTTCGCTACTTAACTGGGACATCGCTTCACAGATTTATGAAATTCGTCTCTTGTTAGAGCAAAGCGCTGTGGCTGACTGCACTAAAAACCTGGATGAGAAAACTGCTGAAAAATTAAAGCTTCTATTAGAAGATCTTAAAGCTGCTTTTGCTGCCGATGACATCAATCTGATTATTGAGACCTCAACCCAGCTTTATCAAACCATCTTTACTACAGCAAACCATCATATTGCTTGGGAAGTGGTACAACGCTTAAATGGCCGAATTAGCCGTCTTCGTGCCATGACCATGAAATCAACAAAGCGTGAAATTTCAGGTTATCAACGTATTAAAAATATGTGTGAAGCTATCTACCTTCACAAAGACCCTGAAAAGGCAAAACAAGCGGTTGCTGAACATATTGCCGAAGCTGCTGCTGTCGCAAAAAATATTTTAGATGCCTGAAATCACAAGTTTTAGGAAAAGGTAAATAAACCTTTATTGAATGAATTATAGGGAAATACGATATGTCTGCTTACTGGATTGCTCATGTCACCATTCATGATATGGAACAATATAAACAATATATGGCCACTGCTCCGCAAGCTTTTCAAAAGTACGGCGCCAAGTTTCTTGCGCGTGGTGGTGCCTCAGAAGTTTTAGAGGGACAAGAGTTTGAACGTCACGTGGTCATTGAATTTCCAGACATGGAAACTGCACGTGAATGTTATTTTTCACCTGAATATCAGCTTGCCAAAAGTAAACGCCAAGGCTGCTGTGATGTCATGGTGAGTTTTGTTGAAGGGATCTAAATTGCTGAATTGATTTCTCAACTTGGGAAATCAATTCTATTTTTAATTGCTTAAGGGTATTTCGTTTTTAGGCATTGGTTTGGTGATGAAGATTTTGTTCTATAGACATGGCTTTTTGCCAGCTTTCTAGGTTTTCGAGACTTTTTACATATTGCTCAATATTGAGATATTTTGATCGAATATTTAAAGAATTAATTAGACCATAGACTACGAAACCAATCATAAAATCTGCACCCGTTAAGCAATCGCCTACTAAGAATTTTTTGCCTACTAATTGTTGATCTAAATAGGAAAATACTTTATCTAACTCAGTATGCGCATATTGATCCAAGAACTTTAATTGAGTGCCATTTTTTAACTCAATCGAATTAAAAATATTTAATAAATATGGAACCATAGCCGAACTTTCTGAAAAATGAACCCATTGTAAATAATCAAGATAACTGTCTGTATCTTTCGCGGGCATAAGTTGAGGAGCAAACTTTTCAATCAAAATTTCTACAATGGCACCTGATTCAGCAATTACTTTTCCATTAAGCTCAATCACAGGTGATTTTCCTAAAGGATGAATGTTTTTTAATTCTTGAGGTGCAAGATTTGTAGTTTTATCTCGAAAATAACTTTTTAATTCATAAGGTTGATTAATTTCTTCAAGTAACCACAGAATGCGAAATGAGCGTGAAGCATTTAAATGATGAAGAATAATAGACATTAATTTTCTCTTTTAAACTAGAAGGTCAACAAAGTAAGGCCTCACTATATAGATTAGTAGACGACCGGTCTAATATTTTTTGTTATCAGCCCAGCATTTTACATCACCTACCTAAACTGCATAAAAAACAATCCAACATCTTTTCCCGATCGATTGCCCCATCTGAACTTAAAAGCTGAATGATTGCGCCTTCAATCATATATAAAAATAGTTTGGCATCTTGAAAGGTCGCATCGGTTTTTAGTTTTATAAGCTGGCTATAGATTTCATTCAGCAGCCATGTGCGATATCTCACTGCGGTGATATAGGCTTTTGGATAGGTCAGTTTCGTTTCAAACATGGCTTTAAATAAGAGGTAATACATCCCCTCTACATCGGTATGTAAGAAATAAAGCTGTTTGAGTTTATCGGTCGCGCTTGTGTCTTGGCCGTACTCAACAATTGAGACCACTTTTTCTTTTAATCGTTCTTTCTGGACGATCAAGCAGATTTCAATAAACCGCTCTTTTGAATGAAAAAAGTTATAAAAAGTCGCTTTGGTGATTGCACACTCTTTGACGATTCGATCTACCCCAACGGTATGAAAGCCACGATGGTGAAATAAATCAATCGACTTGTTGATGACTTGTATGGCACGGAAAGAAAGCACTAACTTTGGCATAGTTTTACCGTTATAAATTCTTGTTGTTTGTAAATGAGATAAAAAAGCCTGTGCCCCTTTTGGGAGAAAAAAAGGCACAGCAAAGCCGTAAAGACTGTGCTTGGCACATCTCCAGTTTTGTTGTTGCTAAGTTTTAAGTAAAAAGACTTTAAGCCTGAAAACCTTAAGGCGTTCAAGCTGCTTTAATTTTTAAGCTGTGTCGTTATAGCTTTTGGCACTCGGTGCCAAGAAATAATGGATGTGCAAAGCCAACTCCTTTTTATTGGGAGTTCTGCCGACATTAAAATTATGGTGGCAGAACGAGAAAGGGTTCGCGGACTGGTACAACAACCAGCACACCCGAAGGTGTCCCTCTCCCGTCCTACCGCTACGGGAGGAGACGAGGAGATGCTCACACAAAATTATCCCTCAGAAAGGAATAATTCTGATGCTGTTGTAATCGGTCCGCGACGACCGTCTGGCAATGTAGGCCAGCAGGCAAAGAATAGTGCCCTGTCCTATTTCAGTCAAGCACGCAAAATGCCATTTGTTTTAAATTAAATCATTAGAAAAGTAAGGCTAAATAATGAGGGAGTTATTGTTAAGTGGGGGTTTAGAGGTGGAAAATTTATATAGATATATTAGTTTTCAGTCGGTAAGTTTCAAATATAAAGAAGTAAATAATGAAATGAAAATATCCTTATGAGATGTACAACAAGTATTCAATGGTCAATTAAATCATTCGAGAAAATGTAAAAGAATGGATACAAGAGAATGAATACATTGGATAACCAAGTCTTAATTTTTGAATCTCGCATTAAGGAATATCTTCTTTACAAACAGCAACATACATTAAGAAATATTGAATTAAAAATATTTTCTAATAAGTACATTCAAGATGAAAACAGTATTAAAAAAACATCCATACTAGAATCAACAAAGTCTATTGGCAGAATTATTATTTTAAAATAATAATTTACTTAATTATTTCAATAAGCTTCAAGCATCCTAAGATTTATAAATAATTAAAATGCTATAAAATTACAATCCATAACAATAGACAGATTATTCTTCTTTCAAAAATATGCACTAACTAGAGGCACAGATTTGATTAAACCATTAGAATGCATCTCTATAGCTCATGTTCAATTATAATGTATACCTTTTTATTTAATTTTTATTATATGAAAAAATATTTTTAAATTTAAAATTCAAGCAATTAATAATTTTTAATGTTATCTGGTATGACTTTTGCTTTTTCATTAAGGCGGTACAATATAAAATTAATATATAAAGGAGACTAACCATGTCACTACATGTTAACCCACTTACAAGCGAAGGAAAAATTCGAGTAGAAAATATTCTTCAGCAAGCAGCAAAAGATATTAAATTTCGTGAACTATTAACTGAGAATCCAAAGGAGGCATTAAAAGACTCAGGATTAACCGAGGAAGAAATTAGTGTTATTTCAACTATGCGACGTGTAGCACTAGAAGAATGGGGTATTGATGTACGTCCATTCCGCGGTTTTCTAAGAGATAATGGATTCAAAATATCCGAATTTTTGAAATTAGAAGAAATTGCATAACATCATAATTAACCTAGAACTATACTTTGAAAGAGAATACTAAATCTCTTTCAAAGTACAATTAAAAGAAGGGGTTATAATTTGGCTACAAATATATATCTATTAGGATCAGGGATTTTAGGTTCTCTTCATCTTACAGAAGAAACAAAGCAGGCTCTTCAAATATCAAAACATATATTTGTTTTGAATCCTGACACATCCTTAATTGAGGACTTTAAACAAACCTATTCCTCTGCTCAAGTACATGATATGGCTTATCTTTATAAAGATGAATTATATCGCCAAGATGTATACAAAAAAATTTCTGAAGTTATTATAGCAACTGCTAAAGATAATGGGCCTGTATCATTTATAGTACATGGACATCCTCTGTTTTTAGTTAGCGCATCTGAGTACACCCTTGATTTAGCAGAAGAAAACAATCTATCTGTAAAAATTTTACCAGGTATAAGTTCCTTTGACACATTAATGTGTGATCTTAAAATTGATTATGGGTATGCTTTACAATTTTTTGATAGTACGACATTAATAAATCACAATTGGAGTTTGAATACTGAAGTACCACTTCTAATATTTCAATTAAGCACCACCAACAATAAAGAAATAATGCTTGGAGAAATTAATGGTTCTGCATTAACTCCTTTGAAAGAACATTTAATTAAATTTTATCCTGAAGAACATGAAGTTTATATTATACATTCTGCAACACAAATTTTAGAAATATCAGACATAAGGAAAATTAAGATTCAAGATATTACTAGTAAAGAAATTTTACTAAACAATAGACCTACTCTCTATATCCCACCATTAGATAAAGGGTTATAAAATGCTTTTTAATAATTTTTATACTGATAATGATTTAAAATTTTACTCCAAAACACTCCTTTCTAGAGGCTGGGTAATTTTACCTAATTTTTTATCTAGTAATCTAGTTGCCAATTTAGCTGAAGAAGCTATTTTAATTAAAAAAGACTTAGAATTGGGTATTCAATCAAACTCTATAACAGATGAAGAAGGCAATTTTTTAGTAATTAATTCACTATTTGCTAAGAGTGAATTCCTTTTTGATTTATCTAGAGATAAAGAAATAATGAATGTCTCTGAGAAATTATTAAGTAAATCTGTAATTCCTATACATTGTGAATATTTCTGTAAACCTAAATTAGGTGCATATCCTACCCCTCCACATCAAGATCAAATTTTTTATCAAAGCCATTTTGATGATGAAATGGCTATAACATATTGGTGTCCATTAACTGATATTAATTTAGGCGATGGCGCACTAGAATATGCAAAAACAGATAACTTAATGGAGTTATTACCTCATATAGAATCTAATGCACGTGATTTTGGAATGGAGCTTAAAGATTCTTCAGAATATACTTTTGAACCAGTAATTTTAAGAAAAGGAGACTGCATAGTACATCATGCTTATGCTATTCACCGGAGTGGACAAAAGACTACTCTCCCAGCTCGGGAAGCCTTTGCATTTAACTATCGCTCATCTAGCTTTAGAGAAAATATGAAGGGGAAATGAAATGCCTGAAATCTTATGGGCATTTGATTGCCTAGAATCAAAAGAAATGGGGGCCTACCCACCCAGTAAAATTAAACTTGCATATGCAAATAGATTACAAAAAAAAGAAGATGATTTACCACGTGCAGTTGACCTTGGTAGAGAAGTTCATCCTTATGATTGTATTCCTATAGCAATCATAGCTAATTATGGTTTTAGTGTCCGCTGCCCTGGAAATGTTATTTTAGAGAGAAATGAAACGCCTTTAAAAGAAAGAATATTTTATGAAAAAAAATCTGCTTTTGGAAAAGCTTGTATTCAAGGAGATGAGTGGCCAAATAGTGATTCAGGTCTTATAGCTAGTTGGATATCCGGTTCTGAATACGTAAAAATCCAAACAGGTATTATAGTTTTTTTTCCTTTAGACTATTATCTTTATCAAGGACCAATTCCAAATGCATGTCTTACAAATAATCAGTTTGAAGTAATGGCAGGTATTGAACACGGCAATCAAACCCGACAAACTTACATAGACAATGATTTATACAATTATGCACATCTTAATATTATAGTTAGGCTCCCACCTCTTAATACAAAAATTACCATAGAAAAAGGTGAAGAAATTGCATGGTTTTTTCCTGTATTAAAAAGTACAAAATTGACACTTAACAAACTAGATATAACAAAAATAAAAAAGGACTTTTAATTTGTTAAAAAAAATCAGTTCTAATTCTGCATGGACCCTCAAGGCATTTAGAATTATTTGGTCCTCTCAATCTATTGCTGCCATAGGAATTGCTATTCATAATATAGCACTTCCTATCATAGCAATTCATTTATTACATGCGTCTGCAATAGAGGTCAGTTTAATATCTACTGCACGCTACTTACCTAATTTGCTATTTAGTATCAGTATAGGATCTTTTGTTGACCGCTCAGATAGAAAATTTATAGCAATATATGCTGAATTAACTAGATTCATTTTAGTTTTATCAATACCAATTTTATATACCTTTTATTTCATAAATATTCCATTTCTTATATTAATAGCTTTTTTAATTGGAATCGCTAGGATATTTTTTGAGTTATCTCTTTCTTCATTATTTCCAATAGTTATTCCTCCCAATAAACGCCTTTCCGCCAACGCAAATCTACAGGTCATTTCCTCTGTAGGTGAAATTAGTGGTCCAGGAGTAGCAGGCTTTATTATTAATATTATAGGTGCAACATCCTCATTATTAATTAATGCAGCAACTTTTTTCCTATCAGCTATATTTATAGCTAAGTTACCTATAGAAGCTAAAGATAGGAAAAGTAATATTTCCAGCCAAAAAGAATCTTTTTTTGATGGCTTTCATGAACTTTTATCAAGACCTGTTTTAATGGGTATAATACTTGTTGGTGCGATATCAAATTTTGCATTTATGGCTGTACAATCTGTCTATTTCATAATAACTCTAAAATTATTTGGATTTAATACCTTAATTGCTTCTTCTTTATTAATTTTTAGTGGCATTGGATCATTAGTTGGAAATATTTCAGCTAGGTGGCTTCATAACTTTTTTAGTGTAAAGTTTCTAATGCTTTTCTCAATTATACTTATGATAATTGGATCTACAATTATGTTATTTGCAAGAGGCCCTATTTGGATAACATCTACATTAATTTCAATTGGATATTTTCTATGGGGACTTTGTCTTGGTTTATTTAATATATATTCAGCGACTTATCGCCAAAAAATAGTACCACCCGAAGTCATGGGTAAGTTAGTAGGTGCTGCTAGAACATTAATTTATGGAGTAATGCCATTAGGTGCATTATCAGGAGGATTAATAGTAGATTTTTTTGGATCAAGATATGTATTTTTATTTAATTGCTTAATTAACTTAATTTCATTAGTAATTTTGTACTTTAGTTTACGAAAAGTAGATAAAATCTTACTTTAAAGGAATTTTCACACACTCTATATTTTCGCTTTATGTATTTTCAATATAAAAATAATTATATAAAATATATACTCTGCTTTTCGCAGAGTTTTTAATACAGCAAAAAGTTCTACTATTAAAAAACTTACGGGCAAAGACTTTCATATAAAAAAATAAATGCGTATTTATTTTTAATGATTACGTATGGATTAGCTTGGTAAGCAATGCTAATCCAGAGTAAAAGTCCCATCCACTCTAACTAGCGGTATCTTACGGCGCAAGCCTGTAACACGTAGATGTAAATAAAGCGACTCTATTATTCAGACCGTCTGTTATCAGAACTTCATAATGCGCGAATTTTTTACTACTTCCGACTTTGGTTGCCGTTGCAAATAACACCCTATCTTTCGCACCGCTCATATAGCGAATATCCGCCTGTAGGCCAGTATATGGCGCATCCCCTGCATTACAAGCCATCGCAAAAGCAATATCGGCTAAAGAAAATATGACACCGCCATGCACACCGCCCAAGGCATTCATGTGTTCGTCTTTCACATTAAGCTGACAACGCGCTTCGTCAAAACTGCGATGCAGCACTTGTACACCCAATAGCTCTGCGAATTGATCAACCGCAGTAGTTTCCATATTTTGCACAAACGTCTCCCTACTCGTGCGAGTATTACCCTAAATGTTATGAACCTATGTGTATTGAAATCGACTTATGAATAGCCGTTAAACACTATCTTGTTTAATCTGATAGTTTGAAGAACTAAAGTCTTTGTAGGTCAGGCGATCATCCAACTCTGAGCTTAAAGGCTGAACTTCTTGCATTGAGTTTAAGCAGCGCTGTGCAAGCTCAATGTATTCTTGCGTGCCTCTGGTTTTCCACTTTTTTTCTTGTTCTGATAAATCACGTGCAACCTTGGCAGGACTTCCCATTGCCAATACATTTGCCGGAATAATATCTTTGGTTTTGACCAAGCTATTTGCGCCAATAATAGTGTTTTCACCAATTTCGGCATAGTCCAAAATTACGCTGTTCATGCCCACCAAAACATTTTTACCAATGCGGCAGCCATGTAAAGTTGTGCCATGCCCTATGTGCCCCATTTCCTCAACTAAAGTCACGCTTTGCGGAAAGCCATGTACTGTGCAGCTATCTTGTATATTGGCATTTTGCTTAATATGGATACGACCAAAATCGGCACGCAATGAAGCAAATGGCCCCACATATACGCCCGCTTCAATAATCACATCACCAATTAAAACAGCAGTTGGGTGTACAAAAGCCTCTGGGCTAACGACTGGAATAACACCGTCAATACTATAACAAGGCATGATTTAACCTCTCATTTGTCGCCACCAAACCTCCGAAACGGCGCCAATAATGTGCTGTGGCATTTGGCATTGGTCCTTCTGCTGTTGCGGCAACAGACAAGAAGTATTCATCCGCAGGTTCAAATACTTTTTTATAAATATTCATTGATAAAGTTCGTGCACTAATTGCAGGCCAGTCAGTTGGCAACAACTCAAGTGGTAATGCAGGGTCTTTCAATAAAATCCGTCGATAATAATGAATCAGCAAAGTTCGAATTTGAAAAGCCTGAACAGGTTCGAGTTGTTCGTTTTCCTGCATCAACAACACGCCAATTTCTCTAAAAATATCGAGAAACTGTAAATATCTTTGGCGTAATTCATCAATTGGCCAGTTGGTTCTAAGCATACGACCAATGGTATCGACCGAATTATTAAAGAGCTGCAAAGTTTCGGCTTTAAACACCACCACTTGCTCACTCATATTTAAGTCCACCAACAAGCGTTGCAGTTCAATACGGTTACAACCCGGATAAGCCATTAAGTTTGTCGAAATATTGGCAAATCCTAACCATTCGAGTTCTTTCTTTAACAACGCTTTATTTTCAGTGTCGAGGCTAGACATCAGAATAAGATCCCAATAATGGTCCCACTCTTTCATCTGGTCGTTATAAATACGTTGCTCGGCTTGCAAATAGGTCGAACGGCTTGAATCGGTAATTCGATAAAAACTAGTTCTGCCGATTTTGTCTGAACATAACCAATCATTTTTAACTAAACGAAAAACAGAGGTTCTTACAGCACGGTCATTAAAACCAAACAGCTCTAATAACTGAATCAGGCTTGCAAGACTAATGTTTCCACCCCGATGAAGTACTGAATCTCCAAAAATTGTCGAAATAAGCGAAGTTCCACTTAAGGTTTCATTCTTTACAACAGAATCAATTATTTGCTGTATTTTTGCACTCATACTCATGTCTTGGCGTTTAGTTTCAGGGTATAGATTCTATACCCTGAATGATCTTGATGTTAAGCAATCTGACGCATATCGATTACCCGCTTTGCCTTACCTTCCGAACGAGGTAAGGTCGCTTCTGTCACAACTTCTACAGTAACGCTAATCCCAATCATGGTTTTAATGCGTTTCATCAACTCCTGAGCAAGTTGATTGGCCTGTATAGTACAGTTATGACACATCTCTGTACGAATATGCAAAGTATCCATATGGCCTTTTTTAGTCACCAAAATTTCATAATTTGGAACTAAATGCGGAACTTGCAAAATTTGCTCTTCAATTTGTGTCGGGAAAACGTTTACGCCGCGAATAATTAGCATGTCGTCGCTACGACCCACAATTTTATCCATCTTACGCATTGCCAGATTTTCACCCGGTAGTAAGCGGGTCAAATCACGAGTACGGTAACGAATAATCGGTAAGCCTTCTTTGGTAATGGTGGTAAAGACTAGCTCGCCAAGTTCACCATCTTTACAGACTTCACCTGTTTCAGGGTTAATAATTTCTGGGTAGAAATGATCTTCCCAAATGGTTAATCCCTCGCCCTCACCTAAGCACTGCATCGCAACGCCCGGCCCCATCACTTCAGACAAACCATAAATATCGAGTGCTTTAATATTAAGGCGTTCTTCAATTTCACGGCGAAGTTCGTTGGTCCACGGCTCGGCACCAAAAATACCGACTTTTAAAGACGTATTACGTGCTGTACCAAATTGTTGCTCGAGCTTTTCAATAATGCTCACGCAATACGATGGCGTAACCATAATTGCAGTCGGTTTAAAGTCTTGAATAAGCTGTACTTGCTTTTCAGTCTGCCCGCCAGACATTGGAATAACCGTTGCACCTAAACGCTCGGCACCATAATGCGCACCTAGACCACCTGTAAACAGTCCATAGCCATAAGCCACCTGAACCATATCTTTCGCGGTTAAACCTGCCATGCGTAAGCAACGCGCAACAATGTCCGACCACGTATTAATATCTTTTTGAGTATAACCCACCACAGTCGGTTTACCCGTTGTGCCTGATGATGCATGTAAACGTACAATCTGTTCTTGGGGTACGGCAAACATTCCAAACGGATAGTTGTCTCTTAAATCCTGTTTGGTGGTAAATGGAAACTTCGCCAGATCGTCTAAAGTGACGAAGTCATCAGGATGTACACCTGCCTCATCGAACTTTTTCTTATAGACTGGACTATTTTCATATACAAAAGTCAGGGTTTGCTTTAACCGTTTAGTTTGCAGCTCTCTAAGCTCTGCAAGTGTTAATTGCTCAACATTATCCATTGTAAGGCTGTCCATCGCCTCTCTCCTCATTATGTAATTTTAAAAACCGTCTGAATTAATTTAAGTTTTCCAAAATCAGTGCGACGCCTTGTCCAACACCTACACACATCGTGCAAAGTGCATAGCGTCCACCGCGTTTTTTTAGCTCACGTGTTGCCGTAATTACCAAACGTGTACCACTCATGCCTAACGGATGTCCTAATGCAATCGCACCACCATTTGGGTTAACGCGTTCATCGTCATCTTTTAAACCAAGTTCACGCATACAAGCCAAAGATTGGGCTGCGAATGCTTCATTCAGCTCAATCACATCCATCTGATCTAGCGTTAAACCTGTTTGCTTTAAAATTTTCTGCACAGCCGGAACAGGACCTATACCCATATATTTGGGTTCAACCCCTGCACTTGCAATACCAATCACGCGTGCTAAAGGTTTTAAACCATGTGTATCTGCAAATTCACGGTTGGTAATTAACACACACGCAGCACCATCATTTACACCAGAGGCATTTCCGGCAGTCACCGAACCGCCTTCTTTTTTAAATGGGGCTTTTAGTTTTGCGAGTGCTTCAAGTGTCGTTTCACGCGGATGTTCATCGCGGTTCACCACAACCACGTTTTTCTTACGGTCTACAATCTCGACAGGCAAAATCTCATCGTTAAAAAAACCGTTTTGTTGGGCAGCAGCGGTTTTTTGTTGGCTACGCAATGCAAACGCATCTTGGTCTTCACGACTAATCTGATATTTTTCAGCTACATTTTCGGCTGTTTCGGGCATGCTGTCAGTGCCGTATTGCGCTTTAAGTTGCTTATTTACAAAGCGCCAGCCAATAGTGGTGTCATAAATTTCAGGTGTACGGCTAAATGCTTCTGTTGGTTTAGCTTGTACAAATGGTGCACGGCTCATCGACTCAACACCACCTGCCAACACAAATTGTGCTTCACCTGCTTTAATTGAGCGTGCCGCAAGTCCTACTGCATCTAAACCCGATGCACACAAGCGATTGACCGTCATGGCTGGTACAGTATCAGGTAAGCCTGCTAACAGTGTTGCCATACGTGCAACGTTACGGTTGTCTTCACCTGCTTGGTTAGCACATCCTAAAAACACTTCGTCTACAGTATTCCACGGCAAGTTCGGGTGCTTATCTTTTAAATATTTGATGGGCAATGCAGCTAAATCATCTGCACGTACAGCACTTAGGGCACCTGCATATCGTCCAATTGGGGTACGAATAAAATCGCAAATTAAAACGTCTTCCATGTTGACTCCTGATTATGCAAATTCGGTCATATCACGTGAATATTGAGTAGCAATGTTTTGAGTTTTCGCTACATATTGCTTGAGGTAGATACTCGCGCGATATTTTTCCTCTCCATACAGTGCATATAAATTATTTAAGGTTTGGAGCACATAAGCACCGCCCATTTGTGTCAACCACTGGTAAGGTCCTTTAGGATAATTCACTCCATATTTCATGGCATTATCAATATCTTCCAGACTCGCAACACCATGTAAACTTGCTTCACAGGCTTCATTAATGAGTAAAGCGATGGTGCGTAAGGTTAACAGTGCCGGATGGTCTTTAATCCACATCACGCTCATACCAAACTGCGCAAAGTAAGCCTCAACTTTAGCCAGATCACTTGCTTCACAAAGCTCGTTATGACTGAGTACTAAACCCTCTGCCTGCTCAAAATCATGGTGCCAATCCATTAAAACCACTTTACGGCTTAGGTAATGAATATTGGCAGACTCACCTTGGCTTAAACGTAAGTCGATATCATCAATTTGAAGGGTATTGTCATCACTCGCAGATCCGCCTTTTAAACCTAAACGCGTTAAAAATGCAGGTAGCTGAGACCAAGTTCCTTTTAGCTGAATATGGGCATCAACTGGTTTGGCAACCACAGCTTGAGGTTGAAATGTCTCGTACTGATTTTTTTCGTTATAACTATAGAAACCTTGTTTTGACTTACGGCCCCAAGCACCTGCATCGACCAATTCTTTTTGAATGAGGCTTGGACGGTAACGTGGCTCGTAAAAGAACTCTTGGTAAACGCTTTGGGTCACCGAAAAGTTAACATCTTGACCAATAAGGTCGGTAAGTTCACACGGCCCCATCGCAAAACCGCCGCATTGCTTTAAGGCATAATCTAGCTGGTCATAGCTTGTGACTTGTTCTTGCAGTGCTCTAAAGCCTTCTGCATAAAACGGCCGTGCAATTCGGTTAACGATAAACCCGGGAGTCGACTTGGTGAGTACTGGAATTTTTTTCCAATTCAACATCAAGTTTTTTAAAGCCAAACATAAGCTGTTTGGTGTTTTTAAGCCTTGTACAATTTCAACCAGTTTCATGACTGGCGCAGGGTTAAAAAAGTGTAAACCCACCACACGCTCAGGGTGAGCAATGCCCGCCGAAATTGCAGTCACTGAAATTGAAGATGTGTTACTTGCAAAAATGGTTTGCGCACTACAAATTTCAGCGAGCTGTTTAAATAAAGACTGTTTAACTTCTTTTTTCTCAACCACTGCTTCAATCACCAAGTCTGCATCACGTAGTGCTTCAACTTGATTGACCACAGTTAAACGCGCTAAGGCTTCATCAGCTTGCTGTTGTGTAAGCTTGCTCTTTTCAACCAGCTTTTTAAATGTCTGCTCTAAGCCTTGAGCGGCTTGTTGCGCCTTTTGAGCGTCTAGATCATATAAAATGGTCGAGTGCCCATTGACGATGGCTAACTGGGCAATGCCGATGCCCATGGTGCCAGAACCAATGACGGCAATTCGGGCACGAGATAAGTCTAAATCTGTCATGCTTAGCGCCCTTTAAAATTTGGTTCGCGTTTATTCATAAAGGCTTGTACCCCTTCACGATAATCTTCAGAACGACCCGCAATACGTTGTAAATCTCGCTCTAACAGCATTTGCTCTTCAAAGGTGTTATTGCTTGATTGATGAATGGCTTTTTTAATAAGAGATAGACCAAACGTAGGCTGTTTTGCTAAACGTTCCGCGAGTTCAGTGACTTTTGCTTTAAGCTCAGCGTCTTCAACCACATCCCAAATCATGCCCCATTCTTTTGCGGTTTCTGCTGGGAGCTTATCACCTAACAAAGCCAATCCCATAGCACGTGCATGACCTACAGCACGTGGTAAAAACCATGTACCAGCCGAGTCTGGAACCAAACCTAAGCGGCAAAATGCTTGTACAAAGTTTGCCGATTTAGCTGCAATCACCAAGTCACATGCCAGTGCAATATTTGCCCCTGCACCTGCTGCCACACCATTTACGGCGCAAATCACAGGCTTTGGCATATTTACAATAGTTTTAATGAGCGGGTTATAGTAAGTTTCAATGGAATATCCTAAATCTGGAGCTTCAGCATTTGGGTCTACTACACGGTCGCCTAAATCTTGCCCTGCACAGAAGCCACGGCCTTCGCCACTAATCACAACACAGCGAACATCCGGATTTTTGGTCCACAGGTTTAAAACCTCAGCAACTTCACGGTGCATATCAACGTTAAAGCTATTCAGTGCTTTTGGGCGGTTAAATGTCAGGTAGCCAACACCATTTTTTTCTTCAGCAATAATATTTTGATAGTCCATCACTCACCTCTAAACACTGGCTTTCTTTTCTCAAAGAAAGCATTAATCCCTTCGTTTCGATCTTTTGTAGCCGCCAGCCAGACAAAGTTTTGACGTTCAAACTTGAGTCCCTGACTTAACGTTGTTTCATGAATACTTTTAATTGATTGTTTAATCACACGAATCGCTAAAGGCGCTTGTTTGGCAATTTTGGCTGCCAGTTGAACCGCGTATTCGACGGTTAATTCGGTCGGAACCACTTGACTGCAAATGCCGTATTGCTCGGCTTGTTTAGCCGAAATCATCTCACCTGTCATGGCCCAGCGCATGGTGAGTTGTTGTCCAACCAAACGTGCTAAACGCTGTGTTCCGCCTGCACCCGGCAACATACCCAAGGTAATTTCAGGTAAAGCAAAACGGGCATTTTCACCGCAAACCACCATATCTGAATGCAAAACCAACTCAAACCCAGCGCCTAAGGCATAACCATTCACTGCACTAATCAGTGGCTTACTAAACGCATCAATTTTTTGCCAAAGCTTCGGACGAATATCGAGTTGCAAAGTCACGGCGTCCATTGCAGCCAATTCGCTAAGATCTGCTCCAGCCGCAAAACACTGAGCGTTACCCGTTAAAACCACTGCTTTAACTTGAGCATTATGTTCAGCTTCTTCGAGCAACTCGCATAAACACTGCAATGTTGCATTGTTTAAAGCATTTCTTTTTTCTGGACGGTTTAGGGTTAATAACAAAACACCGTCAGCAACTGTACTGGCTTTGATCAACTCTTGCATGACAGCCTCTACTCATCAAAACTCAAACGAACATTTGAGCCTTTTGGTAAGGTCTGACAGCTCAGCACATAGCCCTTTTCAACTTCATCTTCTTCAAGACTATAGTTAAGGAACATGTCGACTTCGCCTGAAAGCACCTTACAACGACAAGTCGCACACACCCCACCTTTACAGGCATACGGTAAGTCAGCACCCGCACGTAAAGCTGCGTCAAGAATACTTTCATCATCTTGAGCCACAGAAACAATCAGCTCACGACCATCTAAAATGATGTTGACCTTTTCTTCTTTACGGTTTGCATCCGCTTCAACACTACGTTTACGCGCTTGGCCTGTATGGAAACGTTCGGTGTGAATGCGTTCTTTGGCAATACCAAAGTTCGGTAAAGTATTTTCTACGGCATTCATCATTTCGTCTGGACCACAGGCAAACACATGGTCAAAACTTGTTTCAAGCACATCAAAATTAAAAAGTTTTTTAAGCTTTTCTTCATCAATACGACCGTTCATCAGTTCACTATCGTTGAACTCACGAGAAAAAATATTGATGAGTTGAAAGCGTTCTTTAAACTGATCTTTCAAATCCATAATTTGCTCGGCAAACATGGTTTGTTTCCATGAGCGATTGCCATAGAGCAAGGTAAATTTAGCTTCAGGTTGTTCAAACAAAACTTGCTTAACAATCGATAAAATCGGAGTAATACCACTCCCCGCAGCAACACCTAAATAGTTTTGTCCGCCAATCTTGGCTGCTTTTTGAAAAAACACACCTTGTGGTGGCATGACTTCAAGCACATCGCCCACTTTTAAATGGTCATTTGCCCAGTTTGAAAATTGCCCTTGATCAATTTTTTTAACAGCAATGCTGATGTCTTCTTTACCCGCATAGCTACAAATTGAATAACAACGGCGAATTTCACCCGCTTCGGTTAAATGGCGAATGGTTAAATGTTGCCCCGGTTGAAATTGAAATTGTTCTTGTTGTTCAGGTACAACGTCAAATGCAATACAAATTGCCTGATCGGTTTGCGGCGTAATACTTTTTACTTTTAATGGTACAAATTGGCTCATGGCTGATTTCCTTATCTAAAGACTTAAATACATTTGAAGTAATCAAAAGGCTCAAGACAGTCCTGACATTTATAAAGTGCTTTACAGGCGGTAGAACTAAACTCTGTTAACAGTCGGGTATGTCGGCTTTTACAACGTGGACACGCGACACCATCATTTAAATGAACGTGAGTCCCACACTGATGCGCCAACCCTTCAGGTGGTGCAATGCCATAAACTTGCAGTTTCTTTTTCCCTGCTTCAGACATCCAGTCCGTGGTCCATGCTTCTGACAAATCAATCATGACTTTGACTGGTGTCAAAGCTTCTGCGGTAAATGCCTCAACAATTTGTGCTTTGAGCATATCTGTTGCTGGGCAACCGCTATATGTCGGAGTTAGACGAACAATAATTTCTTGTTGATCGTTAATCTCTACACCGCGAATCATGCCTAAATCGACAACCGATAAAACCGGAATTTCAGGGTCACTTACCGTTTGTAGAACATCCCAACATTGGTCGATGCAATGACGAATCATTTGCATGGCTCACCTCCTTGTCTTACCAGGTCATTCCCGGATAAGTTCTTTGAATACATTGCATTTCAGCCAACAAATAACCTAAATGCTCGGTATGCAATCCTTGTTTCGCACCACGGCGATAAGCACCGTTCACAGCAACATTTAATTCAAAGCGCTTAAGCTCATCTGCAATGGTTTGGTTCCATTGTTCTTTTTCATTTGAAAAATCTGGAATCACGCCTTCTGCGACTAGTGCTTTTTCGTCTGCACTCAGTTCAAATAATTCAGCGGTAAAACGCCATAAATTATTTAATCCGCCTTGTACACGTTGATGTGCTTCATCTGTGCTTAAACTTAAACGTTCCATCCAGCTTGTTGAAAAACGGATGTGATACTTCACTTCTTTTAAAGATTTGACAGCAAGCGCGCTTAATTCAGGAAGTGAGCTTTGCGCTAAAGCAGTAAATAAATGAAGATGGTAATGGTCCATCAACCACTGGCGTACAATCGTTTGTGCAAAGTCACCATTGGGTTGTTCGCACAACAAGAGGTTTAAAAACTCACGTTCTGTACGGAAATACGCAAGTTGGTCTTCATCACGTTGAGCTTCATCATATTGACCAGCCAAAGTCAGAAAGTTTCTTGCTTGACCCAACAAGTCCAAGCCGATATTTGCTAAGGCAATATCAATTTCAAGCTCAGGTGCATGCCCGCACCATTCAGCCAAACGCTGAGATAAAACCAGTTGGCTGTCGCCAATATGTAATAAGAATTTAGATAAAACTGAATGATTCATTTGCCATTCCCCTTACATGTGCTCAATGCCATCTGGGATATGGTAAAAAGTCGGATGACGATAAACCTTGTCTAAAGAAGGATCGAAAAATTCAGCTTTTTCATCTGGCTGTGATGACTTAATCAGTTCTGAACGAACTACCCAAATGCTAATTCCTTCATTACGGCGTGTATAAACATCACGAGCATGTTGCAGTGCGATTTCATCATCAGGTGCTCTTAAGCTACCTACGTGACGGTGGCTTAAGCCTTGTTTACTACGTACAAATACTTCGTAGAGCGACCAGTTGTTTTTATCTTCCATTTTGATTTCCTCAAATTTTTCCATAAATCTTGTTAAGCCACTTTGTTCGCTTCAAGCTGCTGTTTTTTCGCGTAGACCACTGCTGCATCACGAACCCATTTGCCGTTTTCCCATGCTTTACGGCGTGCTTCGATACGCTCGTGATTACATGGTCCACGTCCGGCAATCACTTCATTAAATTCGTGCCAGTCGATCTCGCCAAACTCATAGTGGCCTGTTTCTTCATTGAACTTTAAATCTGGGTCTGGTACTTCCAAGCCAAGTTGCAACACTTGTGGCACGGTGTTATCAACAAACTTTTGACGTAACTCATCGTTACTAAAACGTTTGATTTTCCATGCCATGCTTTGTGCACTGTTCGGAGAATGCTCATCACTTGGACCAAACATCATCAGTGCTGGCCACCAATAGCGATTGACCGCATCTTGTGCCATCTGTTTTTGTTCTGGCGTACCGTTTGCCAAAGCCATCATGGCTTCAAAACCTTGACGTTGGTGGAAACTTTCTTCTTTACAAATGCGTACCATCGCACGTGCATATGGCCCATATGAAGTACGGCAAAGCGCAACTTGGTTCACAATGGCTGCCCCATCGACAAGCCAGCCAATTGCAGCGACATCTGCCCAAGTCAAAGTTGGATAGTTAAAGATTGATGAGTATTTCATTTTCCCATCAATTAATTTTTCCATCATGTCATCACGGTCAGCACCTAAAGTTTCTGCCGCGCTATATAAATACAAACCATGACCCGCTTCATCTTGTACTTTCGCAAGCAAAACCGCTTTACGTTTTAAAGTCGGCGCACGAGTAATCCAGTTTCCTTCAGGCAACATACCTACAATTTCAGAATGGCCATGTTGTCCAATTTGACGAATCAATGTTTTGCGGTAGGCATCGGGCATTTGATCCTTAGCCTCGATCGTAATTTCATTGGCAATATTTTGTTCAAATTTCTGGTAATTGTTTTCCATTCTTTCATTCCCTGTAGGTATCACCCTTGAATCTATTTTTCGATACACTAAAAACAAAGTCAATCACTTTTTTAGTATCAAATTAAATCCACAACAATAAAACATATCAAGCTATTGAAATTATTAATTTTAAACCAATTGTAAAAAACCTTTTTACTTTTATAAATCAAAATAAAGTTGACTTTTAGACAAATTAATCTGAAATTATGAATCATATTTTTGCAGTTTTTATAATTGATGTATCAAATAAAAAAGGAGTTTGGTCATGCTTGAACAAGCACACCTAGAAGGAACCTCAACTGACACAGATTTTCAGCAGTCTGAGCATCAACTGCCTCATCTTGCTTCTTATGTCTATGGAACATGGCATTCGACGGGTGAAGAACTACGCCCTGTTTATCATGCCATTACAGGTGAAGCGATTTATGCCGTAAGTAGTCATGGCGTTGATATGAAACGTGTTGTTCAATATGCCAAACAAAATGGTTCAGAGTTGGCTAACTGGACGTTTCACCAACGTGCCAATGCATTAAAACAAATTGCCCAATATTTACTTGAGCGCAAAGAAGAGTTCTACAAACTTGCTTATGCAACAGGTGCAACTCGTAAAGATGCTTGGATTGATATTGAAGGTGGCATCCAGACATTATTTGCTTATTCGAGTCTGGTTCGCCGTGAACTCAATGACGAAAAAATTATTACTGAAGACAGCTGGATTCAATTATCTAAAAATGGCACTTTCGGCGCTAAACACATTTTAAGTCCTAAAGCAGGTGTTGCCGTTCACATTAATGCTTTTAACTTCCCCATTTGGGGAATGCTTGAAAAGATTGCACCGACGCTACTTGCAGGCGTGCCATGTATTGTGAAACCAGCAACCGATGGTGCCCAATTAACTCAAGCAGTTGTAAAAGCCATTGAAGAAACACATGTCTTACCAAAAGGCTCGCTACAACTGATTTGCGGTCAAACGTATGATTTGTTCGATCACTTAGGCCCACAAGACTGCGTTACGTTTACGGGTTCTGCTTACACAGGTCAAAAACTACGTAACCACCCTCACCTCAATAAATATTCAATTCCATTTAGCATGGAAGCCGACTCGGTAAACAGTGCAATTTTAAGCCCTGTGGCAAATGAAGAAACTATCGATTTATTTGTACGTGAGGTCTTCCGTGAAATGACCACCAAAGCAGGCCAAAAATGTACTGCGATTCGTCGTGCATTTGTTCCTGAAAACTTGTTAGCGACTGTGCAAGAGAAGCTAACTGCCAAGCTTGCTAAAGTTGTGGTGGGTGACCCGCAAAAAGAAGAAACCGCCATGGGGGCTTTAGCGAGCATTAAACAAAAACATGATGTTGCAGAAAAAGTTGCTGAACTCAGCAAAGATGCAAAAATTGTTTTTGGTGGCAATGAGTCCTTTAAATTTAATGCAGATCATCCTGAAAAAGGTGCTTTTTTCGCTCCAACTTTATTGGTGTGTGAACAACCTTTACAAGCGACGAATGTTCATACCACAGAAGCTTTCGGTCCGGTATGTACACTCATGCCATATCAAGACATTGAAGAGTTGGCTGACCTTGTTTCACGTGGTGAAGGTAGCTTAGTGGCTTCTGTCGTTAAAAATAACGATGAGAATATTGAGCAGATTATTCAAAAAATTGCACCTTGGCATGGGCGTGTGCATGTACTCGATGCAGAATCGGCAAAAGAAAGTACAGGACATGGTTCACCACTGCCTCATCTTGTGCATGGCGGCCCTGGCCGTGCAGGTGGCGGTGAAGAGTTAGGTGGTATTCGCGCGGTTAAACACTATATGCAGCGCACTGCAATTCAAGGTTCTCCAAATAGTTTGACACAAATTACCCACTCGTGGACTGCTGGCTCGGAAGTTAACGAAGACCGCGTACATCCATTTAAAAAGTCTTTTGATGAGTTAGTAATTGGTGAACGTTTATTAACGGCGCGCCGTACAGTCACCGAGGCAGATATTGTCAATTTCGCTTGTTTAAGCGGTGACTACTTCTATGCACATACCGACAAAATCGCAGCGGCCGAGTCTTTCTTTGGTGAACGCGTTGCGCACGGCTATTTCATTGTGTCTGCCGCAGCAGGTCTATTTGTCGATGCAGCACAAGGCCCTGTGATTGCCAACTACGGTATGGACAACTTACGTTTTGTTGAACCGGTTAAAATTGGTGACTCGATTCAGGTTGAACTCACCTGTAAACAGAAAACGCCAAAACCACAAAAAGACCCGTCTCAGCCTGCGCATGGCGTTGTGGTATGGGATATTAAAGTCAAAAACCAACGGGGAGAACTTGTCGCAACCTATGACATTTTAACTTTAGTTGCTCGCGAAGCTTAATGGTTAAAATGAGATGGGGTCACCTCGTCCCCATCTCATTTTTTTAGCACTCAATGGCGTTAACAGCAAGGCCACCTTTTGAAGTCTCTTTATATTTCTCAGACATATCTTTGCCAGTTTCTTTCATGGTCTGAATCACTTTATCTAGCGTGACAAAGTGTTCATCGTCATCATGAAGTGCCATTTGAGCTGCATTAATCGCTTTTACAGCCGCAATTGCATTTCGTTCAATACAAGGCACCTGAACCAAACCACCAATTGGGTCACACGTTAAACCCAAATTATGTTCAAGCCCAATTTCAGCCGCATGCTCCACTTGCTCAGGTGAGGCACCTAAAATTTCGGCTAAACCTGCCGAAGCCATTGCACATGCCGAGCCGACTTCTCCCTGACACCCTACTTCTGCACCAGAAATAGAAGCATTGAGTTTACATAAAATGCCGACGGCTGCTGCACTTAGAAAAAAGCGAACCACTTTATCTTCGGAAAAGTCTTTAGAAAAAGTCACGTAGTAATATAAAACTGCTGGAATAATCCCTGCTGCACCATTTGTAGGTGCCGTCACCACGCGGCCACCAGCAGCATTTTCTTCATTTACCGCTAAGGCAAATAAATTGACCCATTCCATTGCATGAAAGGTCGTCACAATCAGGTTTGAGTTTTTCTTATTTAACAACTTATCGTGAATTTTTTTAGCCCGACGTTTTACGTTTAATCCGCCCGGTAATATGCCTTCATTAATTAATCCGTTATGAATACATTGCTGCATCACTTTCCAGATTTCCATAATCTTACTGCGAATCTCAGTTTCACTACGCCAGCTTTTTTCATTTTCAAGCATTAACTCGCTCACTGATAAATGATGAGTCTTACATAAGCTTAAAAGTTCAGCCGCACTGTGAAATGGATATGGAACCTTAAAATCGTTAGTTTCAGTTTGGGTGTGTGTTAATTGTCTTTCACTAACAATAAAGCCACCACCAACCGAATAGTAAGTTTCTGCATATAAAATTTCTTGAGCTTCGTTATAGGCAATCAACTCCATTGCATTGGGGTGATAAGGCAAAGATTCATCTAAAAAAAGCACATCATGCTTATAGTCGAAAGAAATAGTCTTTTGCTGATTAAGCTCGATTGCGTTATTTTCTAGAACATCTTCAATCAAGCTTGTACTTACTTGGGTATCAATATGTTCAGGGTCAAAACCCATTAAACCTAACAAAACAGCCTTGTCTGTCGCATGACCGACACCCGTTGCTGACAGCGAACCGTATAACTTCACCTGAACTCTAGCTGTTGCTTGTAAATCGTTTTGCTTCAATAAATCATCCACAAAACTGTATGCCGCTCGCATGGGTCCAACTGTATGGGAGCTAGATGGACCGATGCCAATTTTAAAAAGATCAAATACACTAATAAACACGTGGTCCTACCTTCGATTCATTATTATTCGTATGTTCGTCATTATTGTGTCCTTTCGGATAGCTCTAAAATTATCATTAAGCCATCTATAAAGCACTGAAAATAAATGGCTCATAGCCTAAAAACAACACAATCAATTGCTAATACAGTCTTTTTAAAAATGGAATTTTCCATTAATTTAAATGGTAAATGACTCAACCAATATTGAAGAATTGTTCTTTTGAGCAAATAAAATCACCAACCTTTGCCAATTTTTTATAAAAAATATTTGGTTTTCAAGTTATTTACTTGAAATTTAAACCATTTAAAATCAATTAAAAACAAACATTTACATAGCATTTAAATCATTCATTGCCCATAAATAGAATAAAAATTCCCCTATTTACCAATAACCATATATCGTATACGATATATGAAAGAACAATAGTTCTGTCGTTAAGGAAAACGTAATGACAAGTCAGTTTAAAAAACAGTTATCTCTAATGGATCTTACATTCATTGGCTTAGGCGCCATTTTCGGTTCAGGATGGTTATTTTCGGCAAGTCATGTGGCTTCTCAAGCCGGCCCTGCGGGTATATTGTCATGGATTATTGGCGGCTTTGCCGTTTTAATTCTGGGAATTATTTATTGTGAGTTAGGCGCAGCCTTACCCCGAGCAGGCGGTATTATCCGTTATCCCGTATTTTCACATGGCCCATTACAAGGATATTTATTGGGTTCTGTGACCGTCATTGCCTTTTCAAGTTTAATTGCAATTGAAGTCGTCGCTGCCCGCGAATATGCAGCAGCATGGTTCCCTTCTCTGACCGCCGTCAATGATGGTGTTCGGTCTCCAACGACCATTGGATGGTTGTTTCAGTTTGCACTTTTATGCGTATTTTTTGCATTGAACTATTACAGCGTAAAGACCTTTGCAATCGCTAACAACCTGATCAGTGCATTGAAATTTGCTGTGCCAGTTTTAGTCATGGTCGCACTTCTATACCATTTTAAACCTGCAAACTTTTCAATGACCGAGTTTGCCCCAATGGGCGCTCACGGCGTACAAGGTGCCGTATCTGCTGGCGGTATTATTTTTGCGTACTTAGGTTTAACACCGATTATTTCGGTGGCAAGTGAAGTAAAGCGTCCACAATTTACAATTCCTTTTGCACTCATCTTATCTGTTGTTTTGGCAACGATTATTTATGTAGTGCTTCAAGTTGCTTTCTTGGGTGCAGTACCTACCGATATGTTAGCAAATGGTTGGTCAGGACTTAGTGACAAGTTCCCATTACCTTACCGCGACATTGCCATGTTATTAGGTTTGGGATGGTTAGCGCTATTAGTTGTTTCAGATGCCATTATTTCTCCGTCTGGTTGCGGCAATATCTATATGGCTGCAACTCCACGTGTAATTTACGCATGGTCGAACAGTAATACGTTCTTCCGTATTTTTACGCGTGTAGATCCAAAATCAGGCATTCCACGTTATGCATTATGGTTAACGTTCGCACTTTCAGTATTTTGGACCATGCCATTTCCATCTTGGGATAAATTAATTTCTGTGGTTTCAGCAGCGTTAGTTTTAAGTTATGCCCTAGCTCCTGTCACAGTGGGTGCTTTACGCCGTAATGCTCCTGAGCTTGAACGTCCATTCTATGTAAAAGGCTTTACCGTTCTTGGCCCACTGGCTTTTGTGATTGCTTCTTTTATTGTGTATTGGTCTGGCTGGAATGTCATTTCATGGTTATTAGGCGCACAAATCGTATTGTTTGCACTCTACGTCATTTTTAAGCGCTATGTACCAACCCAAGAAGTCAGCCTAGCTCAACAATTAAAGTCATCAATGTGGCTCCTTGTTTACTACATTTTAATGATTCTTGCCTCTTACCTTGGCAGCTTCGGTGACGGTGCAACACACCTATTAGCAGCACCATTTGACACCCTATTAGTGATGGTGATTTCCCTCGGCTGCTATTACTGGGGTATACGCTCAGGTTTACCAAAAGCACTGATTAAAAATGACGATGAGGCTTAGCAATTGCTTGCTTAAACACATATAAGTTAAGGTTTTCTTTTGATTAATACCGTATACAAAATACAATATTCTCAAATGTAAAACCTTCACTTTGATAACTCTCCAACGTCAAAAGAACCACTTTTGACGTTCACTCTCAAGTGAGGTTGATAATGTTAAATATTACTGGACAAAATTTTATTGCAGGTCAACGTTCAAGTGCAGGCAGTAAGTTTGTATTAAGCTACGATGCTGCAACAGATGAAGCATTACCCTATCAGTTTGCTCAGGCCACTCCTGAAGAAATTGATCAGGCAGCTCAAGCAGCCGCATTAGCTTATCCTGCTTTTAGACAAACTACGCCAGAACAACGCGCTGTTTTTCTAGAAACGATTGCCAGTGAAATTGATGCGCTTGATGACCAGTTTATTGCAACAGTCTGCCAAGAAACTGCCTTACCAGAAGCTCGTATTCGCGGTGAACGTGGGCGGACTACAGGTCAATTACGCCTATTCGCTCAAGTATTACGCCGTGGTGACTATTTAGGTGCCCGTATTGATTTGGCTTTGCCTGAACGTCAACCGCTTCCACGTCCAGATTTACGTCAATATAAAATCGGTGTTGGACCAGTTGCCGTATTTGGTGCGAGTAACTTCCCTCTCGCCTTTTCTACTGCTGGTGGCGATACCGCTTCAGCACTTGCGGCTGGATGTCCAGTTATTGTGAAGGCTCATAGCGGTCACATGGCAACCGCCGAATCCATTGCAAATGCCATTTGTAGTGCTATTGAGAAATGCGCTATGCCAAAAGGCATCTTTAGCATGATTTATGGTCAAGGTGTCGGTGAGCCACTGGTAAAACATCCAGCAATTAAAGCCGTTGGATTTACAGGTTCACTCAAAGGTGGTCGTGCTCTATGCGATTTAGCTGCCGCACGTCCTGAACCCATTCCTGTTTTTGCCGAAATGTCGAGCATTAATCCAATGATTTTATTACCTGAAGCTCTAAAAGTGCATGGTGATAAAATCGCAAACGAACTTAGTGGTTCAGTCGTTTTAGGTTGTGGTCAGTTCTGTACCAATCCAGGTTTAATGATTGGAATTAAATCACCTGAATTTAGCCAATTTCTTGCGCAGTTCAAGGCTGCAATGGCTCAGCAACCGCCACAAACTATGCTTAACAGAGGCACTTTAAGAAGCTACGAGCATGGTCTTAAAGAATTAATCGCACATGACAAAATTGAGCATTTAGCGGGTCAACCACAACAAGGTCCGCAAGCCTATCCTCAGCTCTTTAAAGCCGATGTATCTCTTTTAATAGAGCATGATGAATTACTTCAAGAAGAAGTGTTCGGCCCAACGACGATTGTGATTGAAGTTGAATCGGCAGAGCAGCTCGCTCTCGCTTTAAATGGTCTACGTGGTCAACTTACAGCATCATTAATTGCCGAGTCACAAGATTTTGAGAACTTCGCGACACTTATTCCATTACTTGAAGAAAAAGCAGGACGTTTGCTTCTAAATGGTTACCCAACAGGTGTGGAAGTCTGTGATGCCATGGTTCACGGCGGGCCATATCCTGCAACTTCAGATGCACGCGGTACATCGGTAGGAACCTTGGCAATCGAGCGTTATTTACGTCCAGTATGCTACCAAAACTATCCAGATCACTTATTACCACTCGCCCTTCAAAATGCCAATCCGCTTGGTATAACGCGCTTAGTCAATGGTGAAATGAGTAAAGCTGCTCTTTAATTTTTTTAAAGGAGTTTATCCAAGTGATGAACTCCTTTTTTATTTACATCAACGCCTCACAACGTAACCGCACATTATTTAAATAAAAAAGTGCAAAAAATGAATAGCAAGATGCTCCATCAAATCAATGTGTAACATATTTTCAAATAAGGATATTGGTATATGACGACAACACTAAAAAAGGTAGTAGCGGCCTCTATGGTCGGCTCCGTAGCAGAATGGTATGAATTTTTCCTTTATGGCACCGCTTCTGCCCTCGTCTTTGGCGAACTTTTCTTTCAACAAACTGGCAATGCTATAGATGGCATTTTGGCGGCCTTTGCCCTGTATGCCGTTGGATTTTTAGCAAGACCTCTCGGTGGCCTCGTGTTTGGGCATTACGGCGATAAAATTGGACGCAAGAAATTATTGCAAATTAGCCTGATTATTGTCGGTATCACTACTTTTTTAATGGGCTGTATTCCTACCTTCCATCAAATTGGCTATTGGGCACCTACACTCCTAGTGATACTGCGTTTAATTCAAGGTTTTGCTTTTGGGGGTGAATGGGGCGGCGCAGTTATTTTAGTTTCAGAACACAGTCCAGATGATCGCAGAGGTTATTGGGCAAGTTGGCCACAAACTGGCGTACCGCTCGGAAATTTAGTAGCCACACTGGTTTTATTATTACTTTCAAAAAACCTCTCACCCGAACAATTCCTAGATTGGGGATGGCGCTGTGCATTCTGGTTCTCAGCAGTCGTGGTACTAATTGGTTTATGGATTCGAAAAAATGTAGACGATGCCGAAGTGTTTAAAGAAGCACAGGCCAAACAACAACTTCTTGAAAAGCAACAACTCGGGATTATTGAGGTTTTAAAATATCATAAGAAATCTGTTATTGCGGGTATCGGTGCCAGATTTGCAGAAAATATTTTGTACTATATGGTGGTTACTTTTTCGATCAGTTATTTAAAGTTAGTCGTCCATAAAGATACTTCGCAGATCTTACTGCTCATGTTCGGCGCTCATCTGATCCATTTCTTTATTATTCCTTTTATGGGGCATTTAAGCGATATATTTGGCCGCAAACCTATTTATCTTATTGGGGCTGTACTTACTGCTTTTTGGGGTTTTGTCGGCTTTCCTTTAATGGATACAGGCAATGACTGGCTCATTATGTTAGCAATTGTGCTTGGTTTATTTATTGAGTCCATGACCTACTCGCCTTACTCTGCGTTAATGACTGAGTTATTTCCAACTCACATCCGCTATACGGCGCTTTCATTTTGTTATCAAGTTGCGCCAATTATGGCAGGTTCGCTTGCTCCATTAATTGCCCTAACATTACTCAAAGAATTTAATAGTTCGATTCCGATTTCTTTATATTTGGTTGCCGCAAGCCTGATCTCTATTGTCTCGATTTTGCTAGTGAAAGAAACCAAAGGCCGATCATTGGCTTTTAAAGATTAATCTTTAATATACAAATTCAGCACTTAATAATGATTTGGGTTGTTTTATACAGCCCAATTTTTTATCTAAATATTTTTGATAGAGGCCCGATACAAAGTAGGTGACATGCCTGTATGCAACTTAAACTGACGACAAAAAGCACTATGGTCAGTATAACCACAGCGCAAACCAATTTGAGTAATCGGTAAGTCAGTCGCAAGCAGTTCAGTGGCGACTTGCAGACGAATTTTGCTAATCATTTGCCGAGGCGTTAAATGGTATATTTTTTTGCAATAACGTTCCAACTGAGCCACCGACACACCAGCAATTGCAGTCAAATGCGCCAAAGTAATGGTTTCGGCATAATTCTTTTTAATATATTCCTCAACCTGAACCATTTTATAAAAAGCAGGATGTGTATTTTCAGGCACATTTAAATCATTAGAAATTCCAGCAATTCCTACTAACTTTCCATCCGCATCAAATAAAGGTTCTTTATAAGTTAAACACCAACCCGACTGATTTTTTGCATATAAATGCAGCTCTAATTGCTCTGTTAACTTTTTACCGCGGCGAATAACTTGCAAGTCTTGCGATGTATATATTTTTCCAAGTGAATGAGGAAAAACTTCAGAAGAGGTTTTTCCCAATATTGCAGTTTTATCCTTTAGACCGCAGCGATTTACTAATGTTTGATTGACAAAGACATAGCGTGCTTCGGTATTTTTGATGAAAAAAACCACCGAAGATAAAGCATCAAACAATGGTTCTATACTTTCCAGATTTTTTAAGAAATCTTCCAAAGTGGTAGTTAGTTTCGGAATTTGAACCAAAGTCATGAGCTAGAGCGGACAAAGTAATAACTTGTCTACTCTAGAACATTTCATTTTTGATTTAAAGGAGAAGTAGACATCGCCATGAGGCTTTTTACACGAGTAGGAAGTAATGGTGGTCGAGAGTTAGGCAACTGCCAATCAAATAAGCAAGCTGCTGCTGTTGCACATGTGCTTCCTTGGCACGCTCCCATTCCACAACGTGTATGTAATTTTGCATCAATCCAACTACTACGCTCAGCAACTTTATCAAAAGTCACATCTTCACATCGACAAAAAATAGTTTCTGGGCGTGCAAGCGTTTTTAACTCAGCACGTAACTTGAAGCTTTTCTCAAGGAGATGTGCAAATAAACGATACCGTTGTCTTTGAGCAAATAATTGACTGGCTTTTTCATTTTGACCTATAGCTGCATAACCTGCGATGCTACCTTCAACCATCGCCAGCTCACTTCCGCCAAAACCTGTACACTCACCTGCTGCCCACACCTGTGGTTGTGATGTACGTTGATAGTCATCAACCGTAATCGCATTGTCCTTAATTTGACAACCCATTAACTGCCCTAATTGAGTATTCGGGACTAAGCCAAATCCGCACGCGAGTCGATCACACTCAATTTCAATGATTCCCTTCGGCGTTTGTAGCCTTACTCGTTCAAGACGCTCCTGACCAATCGCCTCAACCACATAACTGTCAGGTTGATATAAACGATAAGGCAAAGATAACGCCTGTATTATTTTCGCAGGCCAACGCCAAAGTTGCAGTGCAAATTTACGAACAGAAGATGAAGCCGCCTGTTCGGCAACATAGAGAACTTGAGCCTCTGCTTTTTTTGCTGTATCCGCACTTGCTAAAAGTAATGGCCCGGAACCTGCAATCACAATACGTTCATTTTTGACAGGTGTGCCTGCTTTAATTAAGGCTTGCAAACCACCTGCACCTGTTACACCAGGTAAAGTCCAACCGGGAAAAGGCAAAAACAGTTCTCTTGCACCCGTACACAATATAAGCTGGCAATAAGACAAATTTAGGCTGTCGTGAGGTCGCTCAACGAGTAATTGGCCTACAAAAGGTGCAGCGACAATCTTGGCACCAAACATAAATTCAATATTAGAATGAGTCTTGATTTGTTGATATTTCTGCTGCGCCATTTCAGGCACAGGAAAAGTCGGACCGGCCCGCCAGATTTGGCCGCCCGCCTGTGGGTTATTATCTAATACTAAAATTCGTCCGCCACTTTCGGCGGCTGCAATAGCAGCTGACAACCCTGCAGGCCCAGCACCGACAACCACCACATCGTATTGTTTTTCCATTATTGTGTTTCCACCTTCATGTCTTGCTGGCACAGCGTCTGACAAGCAAGCACTCTGAGTCCATTAATATTGACACGACATTCCTGACAAACTCCCATTCCACAAAATGGAGTACGTTTTTCACCACAGACAGACAAACGACTATAAGATTTCGCTTGTGCTAAAGCAGCAGCAACACTCGTACCTTCAATCACAGAAACAGATTGTCCGTTAATAAAAAGCTGAATCATCTATGCAGCTCCTATAAAACGATGAGGTAAAAAAGGATCAGGATCTATATCACAAGTTAATCCACACACATGTGAAGCAATAAGTCTTGCTGTCCCTGTTGCTGTGGTTACACCTAATCCTTCATGGCCTACTGCTAAATAAACCGATTGAAATGCAGGATGTCGTCCAATTACCGGAATACCATCCGGAGTGGCTGCACGAAAACCAGTCCATGCCCGAATAACATTAAGATCAGCCAAAGCTGGAAAATAATCCGCAGCCTCTTTAAGCACCCGAGTAAACACTTCTGGCTCTACAGTCGGATCAACTGTATTAAACTGACGAGATGACCCAATAAAAAGCTGGCCCGTCGGTCTAGGCTGAATATTACAAGCCACCGAAATACCACTTGTCGCTTGAGTGCTGGCCGCATAAGCCAAAGCCACTAACGTATGTTTTACATTTAATTCAGGGTAACGGTCAGTAATCGCCAAATGACCTTTTTTAGGTTCAATCGGTAGCTCTGGAAAAAAATCTGTCGCATGAATACCGTTAGCCAAAACGATATGCGCAGCTTCTAGCCATGTTCCATCACTTAACTGAACCCGATTTTCTTCAATATGAATAACTTTAGCTTTTTGAACCTGAATCTTGTGGGGAAATTTTTTTAATAACCATTCAGCAGCACAAGGTGCATATAAAATTCCATCATCAAAAACTTCTAAACCACCATAAAGACCCTGCTTTAAGTGAGGTTCAAGCTGATGAACTTCATCTTCGTTTCGAAGTTGGCAACGGACACCTTGTGCAGTGAGACGTTGATATTTTTCCTCAGCAATCTGCATTTCTTCTGCGCTACTTGCCAGCCATAAAGTTGGCATTTGTCGATAGGCACATTCTTCCGAAAGCTCGTGTCCTAATTCATGCCATAGCTGAACTGACCAATGACTAAGTTTTAATTCAGCTTCCAAGTCATCCATAATGACCAAATGCCCCATGCCCGCGGCTGTGGCACCACCGATCCGAGCATCCAAAACTTGCACATTTAACCCTTGCCGAGCCAATTCATAAGCACATGCCGCACCTACAATGCCTGCCCCAATGACGATGGCATCGGTTCTCATAGCTGAATACCCCAAGCAAATGGGTCATTTTCATCCATAAATAAAGTTGCTTCAGCACTCATGTAAGCTTCACCACGAATGGTTGGAATCACATATTCCCCTGCTTGCTCATACGAGGCAATAAACTGACTACCGATAATACTGGCTTGTTTCCATAACTTTCCTGGTTCAAGTTTGCCATCTGCAGCTAAGCAAGCAATTTTCGCACTGGTTCCGGTTCCACATGGTGAACGGTCATAGGCCTTGCCTGGGCAAAGTACGAAATTTTTACTGTCTGCTTCGGTGTCACTTGCAAATAATTCGATATGGTCAATTTCTTGCCCATCTTTACCAGTTATTCCTTGTACCGTAAGCGCTTGTCTAACCGTCCACGCATAGTCAGTCAGTTGATCCAAATTATCACTTGCAACACGTTGACCATGATCATTAATCAAGAAGAACCAGTTACCACCCCATGCAATATCACCAGTAACTTTTCCATATTTTTCAACATCAACTTCGACCGCTTTTTTATAACGATATGCCGGTACATTTCGCACGCTAACTGAATGATCTTCATGCAATGTCGCCTCAACATCGCCGACTGGAGTTTCAATTAAGTGTGTACCCACTTGTATTTTTCCTAAGTGCGCTAAGGAAGCTACTAAACCAATCGTGCCATGACCACACATGCCTAGGTAGCCCGTGTTATTAAAGAAAATAACGCCCGCGCTCGCTTTGGGATTCACAGGTTTACACAATAATGCGCCAACCAACACATCATTACCGCGCGGCTCTAACATGGTTGCTCTACGGAAATGGTCATATTGTTCTAATAATATTTTTCGGCGGCTTTCCATGTCTCCTGTACCTAAATCAGGAAAACCTTCAAGCACTAATCGTGTTGGTTCACCACCAGTATGAGAGTCTAAAATTTTTACTGTTTTCATAGAAGTATCCTTACATTTTTTTCTAGGATGACTGATCTCAAAACAGCAAGCTTGATCATTTTCTTATAAATCTATGACGAAATCAGCATAGTGAAAACTTGCTTCAGCTAAAATAAAGACAAAAAAATTAGGCCATTGGCCTAATTGAAATGATAAAGAATGCAGCGCTTATTTTTTCACATTTTTATGGTGAGGTAAGTGCTCATAAAGTGATTGGCAAACACCATTAATATGCTCTTCAATTAACTTAACCGCCAAATCAACATCTTTGGCTTTACAGGCTTTCACAATTTCTTTGTGCTCATCATTTGCACGCGACTTGCCTTCGGAAACATTCATCTGCAATCTTAAATAGCGCTCAATTTTATCGTAAATAGAACGAATTAATCCGAGCATATAAGGTCGCTGTGCTGGTTCATAAAGGCACGCATGTAACTGCCAATTTAATGTGGTCCAGCTTCCAATATCCATGTTGTCAATAAAGGCATTACAAATTTCATCTGCCTTTTTATAAGTTTCTTCTGTCATATTCGGCACGGCGAGCTGAATCAGCTTCGTTTCTAACATGACTCGGACTTCAAAAATCTGTGCCAACTCTTCTTCAGAGATGCGGGTCACAATTGCACCGCGATTTTTTATAAACTCAACTAAACCTTCGGCTTCAAGTTGCTTTAAGGCTTCACGTACCGGAATTTTGCTGACATTAAAAAGTTTGGCAATTTCATCCTGACGAATAGGTTCACCTTCAGCAATATGCCCTGCAATAATTGCTTCTCTAATATATTTGACAATAACTTCAGATACCGAAGGCATTGCACCAAGATTTGATACATTAAAAGATGGTAGCGTCACGAATATTCTCTTAACCTCAAAATATGACACAAATAAAAGGATGATAATTTTTATTCACCCGCCATAATGAAATCATTGCTTTTCAAGCATTATTTTCGGCACGGCTTAGCTTTATTTAATGCTGCTAAAACTCATTTTCTCTACTTATTAGAGCTAATAATTTTTAACTACATTAATAGCTAAAGTATACTTTATACTATTTAATTCACAAAACTATTATTAGACTATGCTGAAATCGTCATAATTTTATTGTATCTAACCAAGCAAATCATAATAAATAGCAGCATACTACCCTGTTCTCTTGACGGGTTACTGTCAAAAAATTCTTATCCATTGCGCTGAGTTATTGTCTGCAAGAAAAAATTTTTATCTTGTAAAAATTATGCTGCATAAAACTTTTAAAGTCTGAGTCACTTCATATGAGTACGCCAACAGAAGCAAAATTTTCCCTGCATTATTATACGGGTTTCTTATCTGTACTATTTGCTGCTTTTCTATGGGGTACAGCAGGTACAGCGGCATCTTTTGCAAAAGGCATTAGCCCACTTGTAATTGCTACCATATCTGTGGGCTTCGGTGGATTAATTCATACGTTTTTAAGCTTAATAGCCATTAAAAATAATTATCAAAAACTATTTAACTATAAATCCCAAATCTTTATTGCGGTTGTTGTTTCAATTCTTTGTCCTTTTGCATTTTATTCATCTGTCTCTTTGGCTGGTGTTTCTATTGGCACAGTAATTTCTATTGGCTGTGCACCTTTATTTTCAGTGCTTTTGGAATGGATTTTAGATAAACGAAAACTTTCTTTGAAATGGCTTATTAGTTTTATTCTCGGCTTTTTAGGAATTATTTTACTCTCTTATGCCGGTGATCACACACAACATCAAGTCGTACAATCTGATCGTATTTTAGGGGTATTTTTTGGTTTACTCTCTAGCCTGAGCTATGCAACATATTCTTGGATAATGAGAAACCTAATTCGCCAAGATGTCGACTCAAGAGCTGCCATGGGAGTGATTTTTGGTATCTCTGCAGTGCTGTTACTACCTACATTATTCATTACAGCACAAAACCTTTTTGATTACCCAACTAACATTTGGGTTGCGATCTATATTCCAATTGTTCCTATGTTTTTGGGCTATTTATTTTTTAGCTTTGGTCTTAAACGAATTCCAGCAAGTCAGGCTATGACACTAGCTTTGGTCGAAATTCCTGTTGCAGCATTATTAGCAGTTGTTGTCGTAGGCGAAAGTTTAACAATGCATAGTTATTTAGGTTTAATTCTCATTTTCCTATGCGTTATTGTTCTAACAAAAAAGTAATTAATAGAAATAAAAAAAGAGGCTCAATTATTAGCCTCTTTTTTATAAGTATTTACTTAGATTTCAGCTGACCAGTTACGGTACCAAGTACGGAATAGTTCATACTGAGTTTCAACGTATTTACGTTGTGATTCACTCAATGCATCCGTCTCATTGAAGTGTAAGGTATATTCTTTATCACCGTTAAGTACCATTAAATATTTATAGTAAAGAACTAAATCAGTTCCTTCATCAAAAGAAGATAAAACTTCTAATGCACTTGATAACTCTTGTGCTAAGCGACGGGCTTTTGCATCACCTGCTGCAGCTTTCTTACTGAGGTCAACCAACTGTAGCACTTCTTTAGGCAAAGCATTACCAATCCCTGTAATCGCACCCGTTGCATTGCAGTTCACGAAGCCATGAAAAACTTGAGTGTCTACGCCAGCCATTAAGGTAACTGAATCATCTTGTGAAGTAATGAACTCAGCCGCATAACGCATATCGGCAGCACCACCAAATTCTTTAAAACCAATTAAGTTTGGAAACTCACGGCGTAATTCAAAAAATAAATCTGCACGAGTCGCAAATCCATAATACGGACTATTGTAAATCACCGCTGGTAAGCTTGGAGCTGCTTTTAAAATTGCAGAAAAGTGAGCTTTTTGTGCTGTTGGTGAGGCACCACGTGATAGTACACGTGGAATAACCATAAGCCCTTGTGCACCGACTTTTTCTGCATGAGCTG
This sequence comes from Acinetobacter sp. V104_13, assembly GCF_031798995.1. Taxonomy (NCBI): domain Bacteria; kingdom Pseudomonadati; phylum Pseudomonadota; class Gammaproteobacteria; order Moraxellales; family Moraxellaceae; genus Acinetobacter; species Acinetobacter sp. V104_13. The sequence goes on from NZ_JAVQNP010000027.1 coordinate 593,448, forward strand.
CATGAGAAACTGCTTCTTTTGAATTAACCGCACCTGTACCAACAATTGTTGGAATGCCATCAGCAACTAGTCGTGCTACACCTTCTTGGCGTTGAGCTTCGGTTAGCAAAGGCCAATCCCCCATAGAACCACAATACACTACCGCACTCATGCCCGCTTCAATCAGCTCATGCCCTTTTTTCACAAGCGCGTCAAAATCTGGCTCACGGTTAGGAGTACATGGAGTCATTAGCGCCGGGATACATCCTGTGAAGATATTACTCATAATTATTCCTCAGTAATACAAATAAAACTCTTGGTAGTCGTACTTTCGAGTTAATCCATCTCAAAAGTTATGGAATGGGATTAATAGCTGCTTAATCATTCTTCATATATCGTATACGATATACAACAAAAAGAATAGTCCTATCCCTTAAATTCTTTAACTGAGTAAATATTTATATAAATCAAATATTAATTTTATTAATAGAATTTAAAAATAAAGTTTGGCCTATATTTTTCAAAAAATTTAACCTAAAAAATTAATGAAATTTAAAATTTAGCGCCGAGGATAGAAATTAAATTCGAGTTTATAAACGCTCAATAAATAGCCGTAGAACATTAGCCATTAGTCGCACCTCCCTATTTTTATTCATTTTTACTGGTAAAGTGCTTTACATGGTTTGATACAACCTACTTAACTCAGATGCATAATTCACCTGTTCTTGCATCTGATGTTTTTCTGCCTCTAGTCCGCTAGGGGCTTTTTTTATTATTGATTTAAATACTGATATATTAAATTTCTAGAGATAATTAAAGACAAGAAAAATGGATCGAGTTTTCAAATTAAGTATTTTAAGTTTTCTGGTTTTATTGTTAAGTGGTTGTATTGGCTGTTATAACCCGACAGGCTGTAACCGTGATACTTCGCCTTATTTCTATACAAAACAAATCACTCAAGTCAAAGGCGTAACAGTTCCTGTTGGAACAAAACTGGTTTATAAATCTCAAAAGTCCAAACAGAAAGATGAGCAAACTGGCCCCCTTAAAGAAGAACATATAACAGGAATAAAGTTACCAAAAGATAGCGCTATGCTTTGGGGAGGAATGCCCACCAATCATCTCCTTCAATTTACTAACTCTGAAATGCAAGGATTTACAGCCTATCGAGCACAAGAAGCTCCAACTGTATATTCCAATCAATTTTTAAAACTCTGGAAAGAATGTGATAGTGATTTAGATATCTCGATCAAAAATAAAAATGACTGGAGCTTTAATCCTGCAAATATGAAAATTATTGGATGCGGAATTAACTATCAAGAAAGAGCTTCATACAACACCAACAATCCAAGCCAAGACAAAGTGGATATTTTTCTCATCAAAATTAATCAGGCTTTACAGCAACTGTCACAACAAAAAGAGTATCCCGTTATCCATTATTCCCAAAATTAAAGTAAAAAAGCCTGCATTTTCAGCAGGCTCTTTTCTTTAAAATTTGATTTACCAAACTTTAATTAGACACATTAACCACAGGTTGCTTGAGTAATTTTCTTAGAAGCAGGATCAATAGTAACTGTAACTCGGTTTGTACGATAATCCATAGTCATTGGTTGACCAGGAGCCACTTTTCGCACAATTTCTGATTTAGTTTTTTGTTTAATTTGATCATCAGTAAGGCCAGATTGACCCACTAATTTTTGAGCTTCTTCTGCTACACAGTTTGCTTGATTATCACGGAATAATTTCCATTCTTCCACGACTTGGCCGTTTGGTAAATGACAATACCCAACCTGACCATTTGCTTCATTTCTAATTTCTAATTTCCCGCCTTGTTCAACACAATATTGACTAGCTGGATTTGGTGAACCAATTTTTGGTGGAGTTGGATCTTTATGTTGTATAGATGAACAAGCCGTTAACGAAACAAGCGCTAAACTAAGAAAGATAATTTTTTTCATAAATTTTTGCTTCTTAATAAAAAAACTAAAGATATCAAAAAAATTCATGTTTCATGTGTCTTGTTTACAATAAAAAACTCACTTGGAAGTTCTACTCACCATTTCTTTAATTGATTGGAATTTAAGATTTTCCTTTCTAAAAATAATTATCAAAATATTGCGATCATGGCCTTTCCAAAATTCGTGCTCCAGATCCGTCTTGCCCTAAAACATCTTCAGGATTTCTTAATGGACATTGCTCTAATGATAAGCAACCGCAACCAATACACCAGTCCATTTCATCCCGTAACCTCGTTAATTTTTGAATACGATCATCGAGATCTTTTCGCCAATGGCTTGATAACTCTTTCCACTGTTTAGCTGTTAATTTGCTCCCCATAGGATATGCGCTAAGAGCCTCTTTAATTTCATTTAAAGGAATTCCTACTCTTTGAGCAACTTTAATAATCGCAATATATCTTAAAACGATTAAGGGAAAACGGCGCTGATTACCATTGGTTCTTATACTTTTTATCAGCCCTTTCGTCTCATAAAAATGTAGGGTCGAGACAGGAACTCCACTCCTTTTTGCAACTTCACCCACAGTCAAAACTCGACTAGAGTCAGCTTTTTTATTTTCACTTATCATGATTAACCTCAACTTTACTCGAGGTTTATAAAAGAGCATCTTTACTTTGTCAAATAAAAATCCAAACACCTTAACTGCTAAAAACCACTTTTATGAGCTTATCTGTCTTGGCTTTTCTATAAGCTCTATAAGCGCTGTGAAAATAAATTTGATACGATTATTAATTCAATTAAATTTTAGAAATTAATTTTGTAGGGTACATGGACACCCGCAAATCCAAAACATGTTATAAACAAAAGGCATTGGTGCTCCTAATGGATAGACCTTAGCTTGTTCGATCTTATAAGTTTTTTTACGTGACTCAATGTGAAGTATATTATCATAGCGAGCAACTACAATTCCCTTTTTATATAATTTTTTCCGTTCATTCTTTGCATCAAATTTATATACCAAAAAGTAAACTTTTTCTCCTACACTGATCTTTGAATGATTAACCATAATGTAACCATTACAATACTTACATTGCCAATCTTTCATATCTCAAATAATCACACACTTAAATTTAAAAACACATCGAATTTTATAGTATAGATTTATTAAAGCTACAAATCTAAAGAAATAATTTAATTGAAAAAATAAGGTTTATTTGTGACAGACATCACAATAAAAACATAAAAAATTTAAAATTATATCTAGAAACATCAATTACTTACCTAGCTGTTTTTTAGTATTATTATTTTAAAAAATATTAAATTTATCTATATTTTATATTACTATATAGTATTTCGGTTAATAAATTTAAAAGTGCCTATATAAATAATTTTAATATTCAATAATCTAATTATTTCATTATATTCAACTAAACCATAAATAAAATAATAAATAAATTTTAACATATTTAAATTAATTTCATGTTTAATTGAAAATAATTCAGTTCACATTATACAAAATAAAAATATATAATCATTAGAATTGCAATTTAATTTTTTATTATGTCAACTCAACGTTTAAAATTAGAACTCCCATCTGGACATGATCAATTATTACTTCATTCTTGCTGTGCTCCTTGTTCAGGAGAAGTTATGGAAGCATTAATTGATTCTGGAATTAAATTTTCGATATTTTTTTATAATCCTAATATTCATCCCGTAAAAGAATATCTCATCCGTAAGGAAGAAAATATTCGTTTCGCAGAAAAGCATAATATTCCATTTATCGATGCAGATTATGATACGGATAATTGGTTTGCTCGAGCTAAAGGTATGGAAGATGAACCAGAACGCGGCATTCGTTGTACCATGTGTTTCGATATGCGTTTCGAGCGAACTGCCCTTTATGCACATGAACACGGCTTTAGTCTCATCAGTAGTTCGTTAGGAATTTCTCGTTGGAAAAATATGGCTCAAATTAATGATTGCGGAATTCGGGCAGTATCCAATTATCCAGATATTCAATATTGGGATTATAACTGGCGAAAAAATGGTGGCTCTAGTCGAATGATTGAAATCAGTAAGCGAGAGGAATTTTACCAACAGGAATATTGTGGCTGTGTATATTCTTTACGTGACACCAATCGCTGGCGTATGAGTAATGGTCGAGACCGAATTAAACTAGGTGTTAAGTTTTATAGTAATGCCATGGAAGAAGATTAAATCCTAGTCTCCTTAAAAAATTAATTCATTCTAAGCTATATTTATTCCTAATAAAAAAAGGCCACATCTGGAGAATGTGGCCAAAAGGTGTACTGTACTAAGCTTTGATATTATTAGAATAATAAAGTTAGCTTAAAATAAGATTAATAAATCTTTTAAATTTAAATTTTTTAAAATTTCATCAAAATATTAAAATCGAATAAATATTTTGCCCTTCTCATTAAAAATAAAATCACTCTAAAATTCATATATAATTTTGAAAAGTTTAGCTATTTTACTTTTTGATACTGATGGCTAGTCTCTTAATATTTTCCACCATTTCCTCAGGTTGATGTGCAGCATAGCCCAACAGAACTGCTGCTTTTTTCGACTCAAGTTGACAATATCTTGATAGAGGCTGAATCTCCAAATCCAATGCCGAGCAATGAGAAATAAACTCCTGCTCAGTCCATGATGCTTTTAACCAACATATAAGATGAATGCCTGAATCTGTTGGCTGAACATCGAGTACATCTGAAAGGTATTCATTAATAGCGTTAATCAATACTTGTTGACGCTCATCGCATGCTTTTCGAACTTTACGTACATGTCGGGCATAGTGGCCTTGTTGAATGAATAAAGCTAAAGCGACCTGCTCTAAATATGAACTTCGCACGTCAGTATAGTATTTAGCAGCACTAAAGGTTTCAATCAATGCTTCAGGTACAACCATGAACCCTAAACGAAACTCTGGAAACATCATTTTGGTAAAAGTTCCAGAATAAATGACTCTTTGCTGCTGATCTAAACCTTGTAGTGCTTGGATTGGGTGCGTGCCATAACGAAACTCACTATTATAATCGTCTTCAAAAATCCATTTTTCTTGTTTGTTTGCCCAATCTAATAAAGCAAAACGGCGAGCTAAACTTAAAGTTCCCCCTAAAGGAAACTGATGTGAAGGTGCTGTATAGACCAGTTTGCTTTTGAAATAATGATCTGTAATTTCAGAAATTTGCATTCCCTCCTCATCACTTTCGATCAAATTTACCTGAGCACCAAAACTTCGAAAAATCTTAAAAGCTGCATCATATCCCGGCTCATCCAAACACACTTCATCATTTGCTTGAAGTAAGGCATAGGCTGTTAAATGAATAGCCTGCTGCGTTCCGTTTACGATAATAATTTGCTCTTCGTTGCAGTTTAGCCCCCGGGTAGAGCGAACATATTCACAAATTGCCTGACGCAAAGGTAGATAGCCACGCGGGTCGTAAAATTGACCAAGCTGATAATACGACTGCCGCCAAGCTTGTGTTAATAACTTGCCCCACAGTTGATGAGGAAATAAATCAATACAGCCTACCCCTACATGAAACATCTTTTTCTTTTTACTTAACCATGACTGCTTTCGCCATGAATCCAATAAAGCTTCAATATTTGGATTAATATTTAAGGAACGATGAGTATTTTTAGACGTTTCTTTTGAATTTTTTTGAACGTGTATTAACTGATCTGGCACAACCTCAGCAACATAGGTACCCGAACTTGGTTTAGTAAATAAATATCCCTCATCCAGTAATCGTTCAAGAGCCGCCAATACAGAATTCCTTGAAATTGACATCATCTCTGCCAAAGCACGACTTGAGGGTAATTTTATTCCGGCAGTCAGTCTTCCATCTAAAATTGCATCACGCAAAGCCGTATATAACCCATCTTTAATCTGGCCTTTTGGCAAAATTAAATTTGGAAAAGATGCAGAAATTGGAGCGGCCATATCAAAACTGGTACTGTGAAAAATATCAAAAGTGTATCTTATAAAAATACCACTATCAAAACTACACTCTAGTTGTCGACTTTTTTATTACTTTAAAACAGAGTGTAATTATTATGCAAAATCAAAATCTTCAAATCGTTTCTGTTCAGCAACAAGATTATTCACAATGGGAAATATATTGGCTTGCTTACCAAAATTTTTATCAAGTGAATTTACCCCTTCATGTCACAAAAGTAACATGGGAACGTTTCTTCGATGAGAATGAACCTATGTACTGTGCCGTTGCTAAACAAGGTGAGCAAGTTTTAGGAATTGTGCACTATGTTATTCATCGTTCAACATGGGCAAAAAATAATTACTGTTATTTAGAAGACCTCTATGTTTCACCTGAAGTTCGTGGACAACACATTGGTAAACAACTCATTGAATATGTGCAGAAGCAAGCTATCGAACACAACTGTGACCGTTTATACTGGCATACTCAAGAAACCAATGTAACAGCGCAAAAGCTTTATGACTGGATTGCACAAAAACCAGGAATTATTGAATATCGTATGCCTTTGAACTAAAAAAGTGAAAACACCAAAAGCTGGAGTGCTTTTGGTGTCTAAATTTTAGTACGAATACGCTGAATCACTTTGTCATTAATAGTTGAGCATTGATTAAACGCAGCAAAACGCTTGAGCTCTTGTTCCAGTTCGAAGAAGAAGAGCTCCTTATTTTTTATTGTTTTTTCTAGATGCAGGCTAATCACTTCTAACTCTTTTATAGAGCGATGTGCTTTACAATCTACTCGGCCTACTAACTCATCTTGATATAGAATCGGCAAACAAAAATAACCATATACTCGTTTGGCCGCTGGTACATAGCATTCAATGCGGTAATCAAATTCAAATAAAGAAGCTAGACGGTCGCGATGAATAAGAGAATTATCAAAAGGTGACAGTATTTTTAAACCAAAATCAGTACTAACCTTTTTTTCTATTGCAGCAACATCAACATATAAAGTTTGACCATTCTCAAGTTTAATTGCTGATACAACACCTGCGTCAATTTGCTCCTTCAGAGCGACACGCATAGTTTCTTTTAAATCATTTTTCTTTAGATGAACTAATTGTTTCCATGTAAATGCACCATGTGCTCGAAGCGTATTATTAAATAAATACTGCGCATATTCATAAAGCGTAGGCATACTTAAATCAATATTTTCAGGTAGGCAGCGCTCCGTCAAATCAAAGACTTTTTCCATTCCGTTACGCTCACAGATCATCAGGTCACCCTGCATATACAACTGCTCAAAAGCACGGCGGCCTGGTCCGGTATTCCACCAGTTTCCCAAACTCTTTTTATTATTTTTATCAATATCTCTTAATCGAATTTTACCTTCAGCACGAACACGCGCCAAAATTTCATTCATGAGCTGCTGATCACCTCTATTAAAATAACGGCTTTCTCCTTTCCTGACAGACATCATGGCAGGGAGTGCATACCGATAATCTTTCATAGGAAGATAAGACGCGGCATGATACCAATATTCAAAAATCTGCCGCTCACCAACCAAACTATTAAGATGACTTAGCTCATAATCAGGCACTCGGCTCCACAATATATGGTGATGAGCTCGCTCTACAACCGATATGGTATCAATCTGCACATATCCTAAATGCTCAATAGCCTGTAAAGTTCCATCCATGCCTTTTGCAAATCGACTAGTTTTTCCTAAGCCTTGATTAAATAAAGTGAGCTGTTTCAAAGAAGAAGTCATAAAAATCAAATATTGTTGTATTCATTTAAAAGCGGAAATTTTCAGTTCTATCGTATCACTATTTTCTGATTTTCTTGTGATTTAGAATCGGTAATTCTCTATAAAAAGAAATTTAGCTCACTTAAAATTTTATAGACTCAGCTTAAAATAACTTTTGGGATTCAATCTAATTACTAAAATAACGACTAATATCACACTGACTAAATGAAAAAGCCATCCTGCTTTGTAAGCCCCCGTAAGATCATGCAAAATTGCAATAATCCACGGCGGGATTGCTGCTAGTAAAAAACCACCACCCTGCATCAATGCTGATAAAGCACCTGCATGTGTCGGTTCATCAAAATGGTCTAATGCAACGATAAGCGTTAACGCAAAACATCCACCCAAACCCACGCCCAAACAAATTGCCCAAAGCATAGAGGCAAAATCAGGGATAAAAGCTATTCCAGAGAAACCGACTAGTTGCATTGCTAACGTAAACCATAACCATGGACGTCGGTCTTTATATTTCCTAGCTAAAACAGGCAAAATGAGCGCTGAAGCTGCTTGGCTCAAGGCCAGCAAAGCGAGTAATTTTCCACTTTGTGCTGCACTCCAACCCTGATCTTGAAAAGAAGGTGCCAACCACGCTACCACTGACGAGTAGCCACCATTTACAAGTCCAAAGCACATCATTAATAACCATGTTCGAGGTTGATTTAATAACTTGCGTACAGGCGCATGATGAATGGATGAGCCAACTTTTGTTGGTAAAAAGACAAGCGCCAATATAAATGCAAATAAAGCTGGAACTGCAAAAAAAGCCAGTCCAACAAACCATAAACCTGTTATATTTGAAACTACAGGCGCTAACCATGCTCCTAAGGCACCACCGCCCATAAGCATGGCTGAGTAAAGCCCCATCATCGGACCAATATATTGGCTAAATTCTCTTTTGATCATGCCGGGAAATGCCGCTTGTATCATCGCAACGCCAAATCCAATTACTATTGCGCTAATAATTAATCCTTCGGATGTAGGCAATAAAAAACGGACAGCATATCCTCCACAAATGGCCAGCAATGCACCAAGAATAGCTTTTCGTTCGCCGACATAGTTCTGCAATATTGGGCCAACAAATGCAATGAGGCCCATAAGCATCATCGGTAACAAAGTAAGTAGTGCTATCCCTTGTAAGCTTAAACCAGTAGCTGTTCGAATATTGGCAATCAATGGTCCAATACTTGTTATAAATGGTCTTAAATTAAGGCCAACTAAAGCCACAGTTACAATGAGCATCGGCTGGGTCAAAAAAGCTCCAGGCTGCTTCATTATTTTGAGCCTGAATGATTGGCTTGATAATTCTTCCAATGCGCATAAAGATCAGTGCGGTTTTCAACTCTGATCGGTATATATTGAATTTTCATTGATTGCTCAGCAAAGGGCTTGGCAAGCTCAATATATATTTCAGCTGTAGACAAACCAAATGGTGTTCCGTCTTCATTAGAATAAGCATAGCTCACCGACTTTATACCAGCTAAACGCATTGCAGCCATACACATTGGGCATGGATGTCCACTTGCATACACAGAACAGCCTTCTAGGTTGGCAGATCCTAAAACTTGACTGGCTGCACGAATCGCCAGTAATTCAGCATGTGCGGTTGGATCATTCGTTACCATAATCTGATTTACGCCTGAAGCAATAATTTCTCCATTCTTTACAACCACAGCACCAAATGGCCTGCCACCTTTTTCAATATTGTTATAGGCAAGCTCAATCGCCTTACGTAAAAACTGTTCACCTTTTTCCATCACATACTCTCACTTTCTATTTTGCACCAGCTGCAAGAAGTCTTTTTTCAATTTCGCGATATCCTCTTGACCGCGCATGGTGTAAGGGAGTTATGCCGTCTTTATCAGCCAAGTTCGGATCAGCACCTGCCTTTAATAAAAGCTCTACAATGTGTTGATATTTGGGTTCTCCATTTCCCAAAATGATGGCCTCAAGTAATGCCGTCCACCCCAAATTATTGACATGATTAACATCTACACCGGCCGCAATTAATGTACGAACTGTTTCAACATGGCCTCGCTCCGCTGCAGGAATGAGCGCAGTCCCACCGTAACGATTAGTACTTTCTAAATCGGCACCATGCATAAGTGTCATTCTTAGAATTTTTAAATATCCTTGTGCACCAGCATACAAATACGGACTGTCTTGAATATTATCTTTTGCATTTACATCGGCACCAGCCTCTATCAGCATATGAGCAGCATGTACATTATTTGCTCTTGTAGCGACCATCAAAGCAGTCGAACCAGTTTCATCTCTCTCATCAATTAAAGCTTTTTGAGATAAAATCCGTTTAATAGATTGTGTATCATTATTTATCACTGCCTGATGTAAAGGATACTCACCCATTGCATTCGTCATATTTGTAAAACCCGAAGTCCCTAATGCGACAATCAGATTCATCCATATTAGTGACTTACGCATGGTGGCCTCCCAATAGAATTTTTTGGCAAAACATTTTGTAAATAGAATAAAGATCACCAAAAGTATTTGGAAATTAAATTATTTAATCGATAGTATTAAGATTATAAATATTTATCTTATCGGCTTTTAAGTGTGGCGGTACCTAATATGTTTGATCCTCGCCTTTTACGTGCTTTCGTCACTATTTTTGAAACTGGCGGTTTTACCGCAGCTGCCGATCGATTACACCTGACTCAATCAACAGTTAGTCAGCAGTTAGCACGACTTGAAGAATCTGTCGGTCATGCCCTTAAAGATCGGACAGCAAGGCCTTTCAAACTGACGGCATCTGGAGAATATCTAATTGGTTATGCGCAAAGGATTTTGACTCTCCAACAGGAAGCTGAGGCCCTACTTAAAGATCCGGCAGGAAGTATTCCCATTCGTATTGGTTTACCAGAAGATATGATGAGTCCTGCAATGGCTGAAGTTTTCGGTATATTTGCCAAAGAGCATCGCTCCATTCGTTTAGATGTAACCTCTGGCTTAAGTCGGAACCTAACAGAACGTTATCGGAATGGTGAGTTCGATATTATTATTGTCAAAGAACCTACTGCTAGTGCTGATCACCACGCTACATTCCCAGAAGAAATGGCATGGTTTGAAAGTTCGAATTCAACAACTGAATGGTCTGATCCCATGAGTTTAGTGACCTTTCCTCAAGGCGGACTTTATCGGGACGAAATGTTTGCAACTTTAGAGCGCAAACGGCGACGTTGGTATATTGCCTTTACGGGTAGTAGCCTAGAAAGCGTGTTAGTCAGTGTTGAAACAGGATTAGGATTATCTTTATTGCCTGTAGCTACGACCAATGGACGGAGAGTACGTCGATATTATTCATTAGGAGCTGTGCCTCCTATGGCCGTTTCAATTTACACATGGGAAAAAGCTGGGATAATTTCCCAGCTTGTAGATAAAATGACGACTGTTTTACAAGAACGTTTTCAATCCTCAATCGATATTTAACTTATATCATTCAAACTTTCAGCAATCAGTTTTTCTGCCATTTCTTGAGTTTTTCTTAAGCCCGGCATACGGAACTCAGTATGCCCATAATCTTGGATAGATTTCCAACGTCCACCCCAAGTTAACCCAACCGATTCGGCGACTTGACCATATAATCGATAGCCTTGCATTGCCCACGGATCTCGCTCAGAAATAACCACTTTTCCATTTCGCTTAAATGCTACATCAGCTGCTAAACCAAATTGGTGATAGCTTTGATACCCCCTTGCTCTAGTCGTGTTAGGATTGCCCGCCAACATGTTCTGACGTGCTGGGCTACGATAGCCTTCTAATAGAACCAACTCATAACCATATTGTTCTTTCATGATTTTAAAGACCATGAGTAAACGCTGTTTATAGCGTGGGTTCATTTTGTCCCATTTACGATCAACTAAATTTGTGTCCAGAATAGCTCGACCATCGAAACTGGCGTTATCAATCGGTGAAGAATTAATAGCTCCACTATTTTGAGACGAATATTGCTGCTCTAACTGCGTCGCCTCAACAATTGCGGCTTCAATTAGGCTTTCATCTACTTCTGGCGGTGGCGATAATATTTCACCATTTAAAAGTGCATAAATTTGAGGATCTGTTTTTTTCAGATATTCAGCTTCAATTCGGGTTGAACTAATAGGACGAGTAAAAGCAAAAACTAATATACTGGCAAACAAGAAAAAGCCTGCAATTACAATCCACCATTGCTGTAAATGCCAATGAGATTGTAATTTTTCAGGAGCAGCTGCCTGATTCATGGTTTGAGCAAATTGTTTAACCTGATTAAGCTGTTTACGCCCTTGGGGCAGTAATGACAATACAAAATCTTTGCTTCTACTCCTGAGTTCATAAGACATTAAAAACGCTAAACCAATTGCCAAACATGTAAAGCAAAAGAAAATGAGAAAGATCATCATCAGTTCATTAATTCACGGCAAAAGGACTTCGTGTAATTTTAATATCTACCGATGCCTTAGGTGGCTCAACCTCAGGTTCTGGTTCGGCTGGAGCTTTACTCTCAACTATGGGTTTAGCCTGCGCCACTTGTTGTTGCGGCTTAATCACAGGTTTTTGCTGAGTTGGCTGTATTTTAGGTTGAGTCGCTTTAACTGCACCCGTCTGTAGTTGAGGCACAATCTGAACTTTCTTTTCACCTGTTAGCTGCTCATCAAATGGTGAAACTCGTTGTTCATTCGTAGCAACAGCTTTATGTGGAACGGGTTTAAAAATATTGCTTAACTCATTATCTTTTGGTTGTTCAAAGCCATCACGACTCATTGAGTCCGTCTCGTTATCTTGACTTACAGCAACCTGATTTTGTTCATCTGAAGAATGTACAGCATCTTGATTTAAAATTTGCTCTTCCGTTGATTTACTCTCAATTGCTGCTGATTCTGGCGAACTCGGTTGAGACAAGAACAGGAATAGCGAGATGCTGACAAACACCCCTGCAATCACACCAATCACAATATAAAGTACTGGTGATTTCGGCTTTTTTTTATTCGATTGTAAAACTCGAATAGAAGTTGGTTTTTCCTGAGCCATTTCGTTCCATCATCAAGGTAAATAAATTGTAATATGTGCTTGCTCTTGAGGAGCAGAAATCACATTTTGATAGTTAGATAATGCTTTATCATTTTGATTATTCAGCATAAATCTTAAGCCTGCAAAGGTAAGTAATGCAAAAATCAATAAAAAGATCAAAATCCAAAAGAAAGGTACTTCGCGATGAATAATATTTCGTATTTGATCGGGAATTGCCGAGAACGGCGAAAACGCAACTTTTTTCCCTTTTAAATAGTCAATTTCATCACCCACTCTTGATACGAGGTGGTTGAGACTTTCAATAGATTCAATTCGGTACTTACCCTGAAAACCGAGCAAAAGGCAGTAATGAAATACTTCTAAAGCAGCTAGACGTTCTTTTCCACGACTTCGCAATTGCTCTAAAATTTCAAAGAAACGATACCCTGCTAACTGAGAACCAAACAAGCTCAATTGTAATGGGCTAATTAACCAAGCATTTTGCAAATTAAAATAGCTTGGGTCTTGTTGCGTTACGATAGTTTCATCAATCAAAGCACAAAATGCATATTTCGCATCATGAATATCATCAGCTGAAAATTGTAACTTTTTAGCTTGTTGTTCAAATTGATTGAGTAAATTTAAGATTTTTTCACGAAACTGCTGAGCGTCTGCCGGCACATACTGATTTCGAATCAAAAAAACCAAATAAAAGCCATCATGCAATAAATCAATAAGATTGATTGCCTGTAGCTTTGCCTGAGACTGGCTATTATTGTTCCCACCCGTTCCAATTTGCCCATCGTCAAATAAAGAAGGAGCACCAGTGGATTGTGACATTTTTCTCTCCTTTACCCTTAAGCGTTCATAACAGCAATCAGTTCAATACTGATATCTTGGAAGCCAGCCGGAACATAAATACAAATCGTCTCTGAATCTAACATGCGCTGGTATAATTCATGATGCGGTTCAACTTCAAAATAGCTCACACCAGAACGTACTGGGATCGCTGTTGGAACCTGAATCAAGTGATGCAATGGAATTGCAGGTAATGCAGCAACTACACGTTGCTCTACATCTAAAGTGCTACCAATCTTGAATCGTAAAGGTACGATCTGGATCAACTCATGTGTCTGCATTGCACTACTTGATACTGCAATATAAAGTCGAGTATCTCGAGTAATCTTATCGGTTTCAAGACTTCCCACCCAATATGAAGGGCGGATTTCTTTAAGTGCAATACTGATGTAACGACTCGAAATAATCGTATCGAGTAAATCACGTAGAATCGTGTCTAACTGCGAAAAACTTTCTTGTAAATTATGGTGTTTATAGGCAGGCAACTGATCAACATCATAAGCCGTCGAGAAGGTTAATAAAGAACCTGCTAAACGTAACAATTCGAAGAACAAACGTTCTGGATGGATTTGTGGATATTGCACAAAATGATTCAGGCCAGCATGAGCTGTGTTTAAGGCATTTACTAACCAGAATGAAACGATATCACCTGAACGGAATTCAATTAACTTCTGTTCATTTTCTCGGTTATTGGTTTGAATCGTCTTAATTTTTGCCTTAATCACATTCAGTGTTCTTTTTAAGTTTGAAATGAGTGATTCAGAGGCATCCACGTGTAAAATTGGCGGAATAAACTTCCGATCAATTTCAAAAGCGCCAGAGCTTTGTCGCTTAATCTTTCCAATCGGCAGATATAAGAAACCATCTAGATTATGGTCTGGATTACTATGTACATCTAATAATTTAAAAACAGCACGTCGGCGTAGCAAACTAATATCTGCTTCTGTAGCATTAGTAAACAAATCATGCGTTTCAACAAGGTGAGATTGATATCTACCCTTTTGCGCTTGGTTTTGATCAATTAGATTTTGCTTATTTGCTTGTAAAAGCGGCAATGCTAAATAGATTAGCATCTCACCACGTAAATTAAGATCATCTAATAAAATTGGTTCAGGCAATAGATCATATGCCGGTGCCTGATAAATTTCACCGTCTTGCCAGATCATCTCTACAGACTCAAGAGCAAGAATATGTGTACTCAATTGAGCTTCATCGAAACTTAGCTTCTGAATACCATATGAAAAAGGTACAACTGCGCGAACCGTATGATTTAGGCGTTGTTCATGATACGTATCTTGAATTTGGAAATGTTGAGGTCTTAAAAATAAACCTTCGCCCCACAGGACTTTTTCAGCTTTAAACATATGTCTTTACCAATCTTTATTCATATTCATTTTTAGGCTGCACACCTAACATTTCCTGAACCATTTGTAATGGATGCTCATCTTTAATAACTTGCGCTAACCACTCGTGTAATGGCATTTGACTCCATTTAATCGTTTTTTGAAGCATATAGCTCACAGGACTATGAGGTTCATTTGCTTGGAAGTAATCTGCGATCTCTTGCAATACTTTCATTGCTTGTTCACGGTTAGCCAAGTGCGTTTGTGCTTGAGGCTGAAAAGCTGGCTGATCTGAAACAACTTGTACAGGCCCTTGATTTTCCATAGATGAACTCGTGATAACAGTAGCCTGTTCTTGGATTGGCGTAAGCCCAGTACCAAAAGCTTCTGCTTTATAAATCTTACGTAATGTGCTGTGAATGGTCTCAAATGCCGAATCAATAGCAGCAAAACTCGGCGAATCTAATCCCATTAAATGATCAAGAGTCTGTTTTAAAACATCCCACTCGGTTAAGACTGAACTAAAATCTTGATAATTAGAATATTGAAAAGTTTTAGAAGTATTAAAAATGGCTTGGTCGAATTGTTCTAATTCAGATGGTCCTGACTGGCTGTCATACTCTTCAGTTTGTTTACGGCGAACATTTTCGTGATATAGAAAATTATCGTAATCAAGCAAATTATAATAAGGAGCTGTATTGGTTAAAGAAACTTTCTTTAACAACATCGGAAGTTGATTAATTAAACCCTGTAATAAACCAATGCGTTGATCTAAGTCATCATCTTCAATAACAGGGTGAATTTCCTGCCAGTATTGATTCAGCATGGTATGGCTTAAAGTTAAACCTTTAGCCATACCTTCAAAACCATAAAGATGAGTCCAAGCCTCTAAGAGCCAAGTTAATAGACGAATATCTTTCGTTTTATCTTTTAGCAAAACACTCGTGTTCTTTGCTACAAAGTCCCAATCGGCTTGTTTGCGCTCAGCAACCCAATCACCTTGATCTAGTAATAGATCATCTTGTGTCTTCGCTTTTTTTATTTCATGAAATTCATTAGAAAACGAAAAGTCATCACCACAAGGCAAACTATCACTAATGGGTTCGAGTAGTTCAGAAATATCAATATTCATCTAATTTTAGCTCTATTCAATTTTAAACTTCTGACTTCAATTTTTTACTAGTCCTTTTTTTAGCAGCTTTTACAACTGGGTCTAGTACATATTGAATTTCGTCATCTTTAGCATCAATCATGATAACTTTTGGTAATTTTTGCTCTGCTAAAGCCACCAAAATTTCTGTAGCTAATGCAGGTAACACCGTAGAATTTAAAATATTATCAACATTACGCGCACCACTATCGACTTCTGTACAACGGCTTAAAAGTAGCTCTACCAAATCTTCAGAATACTGGACTTGTGTACCGTATTGTTTCTCAATTCTTGCTGTGATTTTGCCTAACTTATGTTTAATAATTCGTACAAGTAGATCATCATGCAGTGGGAAATAAGGTACAACTCTCATTCGGCCTAAAAATGCAGGCTTAAATTGTTTATATAAACTTGGTTTTAAGTGCTCAATCAACTCTTCAGCTGTAGGCCACTCTTCTACAGGTCTATTTAAGCAAGCCTGCATAATGGCACTTGAACCAGCATTTGAAGTTAACAAAATAGTCGTGTTTTTAAAGTCAATTACTCGTCCTTCACCATCTTCTAAAGTACCTTTATCGAATACTTGATAGAACAGTTCCTGAACATCGCTATGAGCTTTTTCAATTTCATCAAGCAACACAACACTGTACGGGTTACGGCGTACAGCTTCTGTTAAAACCCCACCTTGGCCATATCCGACATATCCTGGAGGCGCACCTTTCAATGAAGATACCGTATGCGCTTCTTGATATTCAGACATATTAATAGTGATTAAATGCTGCTCACCACCATATAACTCATTTGCCAAAGTTAATGCAGTTTCAGTTTTACCTACACCACTCGGTCCCACTAAAAGAAATACACCTTGTGGCTTATTAGGATCTTCAAGTTTTGCTTTTGAAGTTTTAATGCCTTGAACTAATTGTGTGAGTGCATAATCTTGCCCCATTACACGCTCGCCTAATTTATCTTCAAGCGTTAATATCTGTTTAATTTCATCATTAACCATTTTTCCAACAGGAATACCTGTCCAATCAGAAATAATTTCATTAATGATTTGAGAGTTTACTCTTTCAAATACTAAGGGTTGCTGACCTTGAATATCAGCAAGATCTTTACGCAGTAGATTAATCTGATCGAAAGCTTCAGACTCATTAGCATGATTCTGTGCTTCTAACTCTTGAATTTTATGGACAAGTTCTAATTCTTTTTGCCACTGCTCTTCGGTTTCTTGGATCTCTTTTTGCAAAGATTCTAAATTAGCTTTTAAAGCTTCCAATCGTTCATGATGAATTGGAATCTGACGATGTTCATTTTCTAAAATTTGCTGTTCAAGCTTTAAGTTATGTTCTTGGGCCTTTAACTGATCAAGCTTTACAGGTTGAGCATTTTGGGTCAACGCAACACGTGCTGCAGCCGTATCAAGCACACTAATTGCTTTATCTGGAAGTTGGCGTCCACTAATATATCGATGTGAAGAATGAACTGCTGTAACGATCGCCTCATCATCAATTTGCAATTTAAAATGCTGCTGCATGACAGGAATCATCGCACGCAACATATCTACCGCAACTTCTTCGGTCGGCTCTTCTACTTTTACAACCTGAAAACGTCGGCTCAATGCAGCATCTTTTTCGAAATATTGTTTGTACTCTGCCCAAGTAGTCGCAGCAATTGTGCGCAACTCACCCCGTGCAAGTGCTGGTTTTAAAAGATTTGCAGCATCATTTTGCCCTGCTTGGCCACCTGCACCAATTAAAGTATGCGCTTCATCAATAAATAAAATAATAGGATGAGTAGAAGCTTGAACTTCTTGAATAACCTGTTTTAAACGGTTTTCAAACTCGCCTTTAACACTCGCACCCGCCTGTAAAAGTCCCATATCCAGCACATGCAAATGAACATTTTTTAGGGCGTTTGGTACTAAACCTTGAGCAATTTTTAAAGCCAAACCTTCTACTACAGCTGTTTTACCAACACCAGGCTCTCCGGTTAAGATCGGATTATTTTGGCGTCTACGCATTAAAATATCGAGCATTAAGCGAATTTCATATTCACGGCCAATAACTGGATCTATACCGCCTTTTTTCGCTTTTTCAGTGAGATTAATCGTATATTGATCAAGTGCAGGTGTTTTAGCTACTTTGGTATTTGCTACAGTCGCCTCTGTTGAATCCACCTCATCAGGTGGTGTTTTTGTTTCATCTTGTTGTTCAACACTCTTCTCACAAATTTCAAGAAACTTGTGTTTCATTGAATCAATCGGTAAAAGATCAAATAAACTCGAAGCTCTTGTTGCAATTTGATATAAATCAGGCGCAGTTAATAATGCAACTAATAAATGACCACTACGAATAACGGGATTTTGTTCAGCCGAAGCTAATAACCAAGCTTGTTCAAACAAACGAACAATAGATTTAGCAAAAATAGGAGTTCGGGTATTACCTTTTGGTAATTGAGAAATTGTTTCTTTTAAATCATCAGCTAAAGCTTCAGATGAAATTTTATATTTCTTTAATAAAATTTTTAAATCATTCTCTAAAGATTGATTAAGTAATTCTAAAAATAGATGCTCAATTTCAATTTCGTAATTTTGTTGAATAACACAAGCATTAGCCGATTTTTCCAAAGCAGTTCGTGCAACTGTAGAAAGTTTTGTAATTAAAATTTTTAAATTACTCATCATTACTCTCAATATTTTTAAATAATTTAATGCTTAAAATCATAATGCCTGTATATTAACAAAATTCAGCTTTATCAGACAAACTACTCATCATTTCAAGCGTTAATATGTTTTAGTAGATATTTATATCTATATAAAAATATCTCTATCCTTATCCTTGATTAACTAAACCCTGTTTTGGTAATAATTTACAGCCACATGATAATGAATCATTTACACGTGCTGCGGATTTTCCCATGACAAGCATATTTGGGTCTCCCGATACAATCGTAGAAACCGTTTTGTGTAACGGACAAGTAGCCTTATCTCCTACACAGGCAATTGCAATTCCATCAATTAAAAATGTACTGTTTCCTGAAATGACTTGCCCTCCACCAGTTGTTGGGCATCCAATCGTAATGTAAGGGCTAGCCATGTTCTTCTCCTTATATTTATAGAACAGTAAACTCAATCCGACGGTTTTTCTTTCTTCCTTCTGGAGAAGTGTTATCTGCAACTGGCTTAGATGAACCTAAACCTTCTGTAGATAAATGGTCGGCGGGAATACTCTTACTAATCAAATAGTTTTTAACTGCTAATGCGCGGTCTTGGCTAAGTTTTAAGTTTTTAGTCGCATCACCAGAACTATCAGTGTGACCAATAATTTTCACCTTCTTACCGCCAACTTTATTTAAAGCAATAGCCATCTCGTCAAGAATTTTTTGACCCGCATCAGTTAAAACCGCACTACCAGATTCAAATTCAATAATTCGATTTTTAAGTGCATCATCAATGATTTTCTGCTCAGCCTGATTGACTGATAACTGTGAATACAGTTGGTACGGTGGCTGCACTAATCCTTGAAAAGATTGAATTGTAGGCTGAATATCTGCTGGGTTCAGCATTTTTCCACTCAACTCAAACCGAGTACCATTTACGCTTAATTTGCCTTGTGAAACCTTTTTAAGATCAGGCGTAATCACTCGAGTCACGGAATCACTCCATCCATTTGGAGCAGCTACGGGTCTCACTTGTATTTTATCGACAACCTGATCAGCACCATAAACAGATTGCATTTTTAATAAGATGGCCTGTTTACTTGCCTCGTTAGGAACGACTCCTTCTACAACAATCGGCTGAGCTAAAGCATAGTTAGCGATTGCATAGATAAAACAGCCTTTTATGAGCTGTGAAAGTTTAGTTTGATATCGTTGATTCATTATTATTCACCCAAAAAAGTCTGTCTAAATAGTTTTAAACCTTGATTTAAACTTAGTTGGCGTTGGCATAATGATTGTTCTAGCGTAGCTAAACCAGCATTCTGCTCCAAATAAGTATCAATCCATTGTGCTTCTATTAAAGAAACCCAGTGTTTACTATCCATATTCTGAGTAAAAATATCGCTAAGGGCTAAAATATCAGCTCCTTGAAAACCGAAGAATAATACGGGTTGCTCTCGATGTAGCAAACCTATCAGCACCTCAGTATTATGTTCTTTTAAAAAACGGCAAATAATACTGACCCAAAATGCTGCTATTTCATAACTGTAAGCAGGATTGTTAATAGGTAAAATTAAAACTTTATTTAACCGACTCGTTCCATTTTGTAAAATTGGCTGAAGTAATAATCCCAGACCAATCATACTTTGAGCTAACTCATAAATACTTAACTTCATTAATTGAGCAAATGAGTGCATCGTATGATTTTCATAGAAACCTACACATTCACGTTCAGTTAAAACCTGAATTTGATTTTGTAAGTGACCTAATTTTCCAAGTAACAGATCTGAATCTTTAATTCCTTTTAAAGCACGATTGTTTTGAAATAAATCAACGAGTACATGTTTATAGCTATAAGGCGCATACAACAAATTATCATACGGTAAATCAATTTCTAACAAATGGCTCAGTACCATTGGAAAAGATCGACCTGAACTATCTTCACTTGCGAGTAGATTTGCTGCTAAAAACATATTTTCTTTCGGATTCGCAATAAAGAAATCCAGTGAAGGTAACGTGTTATAAGCTTCTTTAAAGCTGCCTGATTGCATTGCATATTCCAATGCTTCAGTAATCCACTGATCAAGCAACTGTATTAGAGCATTCTGACCTTTTGTTTTTAAAAAGTCGCCTCGTGCAGGACTTTTGCCGTAATACAAAGGAGTTGTTTTTAATGTTTGCATTATTGCTCCTCCTTTCGCATAGAGGTTATTTTCCATGTCATGGTTTAACTCCCGCAGAAGGCTGAGCAAGTGCAGAAACAGGATTTTCTGTTCTTGCTGGAGCAGCTTGAGCTGGTGCTTGCTGAGCAGATACTACACGAGCTGCTTTGTCGGCAGTGATTTTATCAACCAGTTGCATACCTGCATAACCACGGCTTGAACCAATACTGCCTGAATTACTGCTAATTAGACGGAAATTCATTTTTACAAATAATGATGGATCAGTTTTACTACGCCAAAGCATTTCAAATCCGCCATTTTGTTCCTTACGTTGAGCACTATCAATTAAACGGTTAATACCGTACTCACCTGGTTCATCAAAAATTGTATGGGTTTGGCCTTGTAAATCTACAGCGGTAATACGAGCACCTGGAATACTGCCTTGGTTTGGCCAAATGAAGTTAACCCACTGCTGAACACCGTTTTCATAAGTCATACGCTGACCATCAATATCAACGGTATATGAAAGCAATTGTGGGTTTGGAATTGGGTAGAACTGGAAGTTAGATTGGTTAGTCGCTGGAGCAGCTGGAGCTTGAGCATTCAACTCACCAGTTGCCATACCATTGGCTGGTGCAACATATCTTTGGAAATTCATAACGAATTGAGGATTTAAACTAATGCCTAAATCTTTCCAAGTTTTAGACGTTAACGTATACCCACGACGAATCACAAATGGATCAAGACTTTCTTTTACAAAGCGAGAAATACTACCGTTTTCACCCAAGATTTGACCAATTTCACTACTTGTTGCCTGTAAAGAAGCTGATGAGTTAAATGGATATTTCTTAGCAAGATTTGCTGTAAATGGTTGATAGGCTTGCATTACCCATAATTTATTAATTTCGTCTTGGGTCGGTGTAATTAAACTTTCAAAAGCTTGCGTAAGTGGACTAACTACCAATTTTTGTAGTAATCGCTGATCAATTTCATTGAAACCAACTGCCATTTTTTCATCGACAATTTTTTGAGTTTGGTTAAATACAGACGTTTGCTCATTTAGGGTCTGTTTGACTAATGTCATTGCATTAGGCCCAATTTCGCCCGCATTTTTAAGCTCATTAAACTTACTACGAACGAGTGCTAAATTTGTCATATATTCATCAAGCAATGACTTACCTTGTTGATCATCACGTTTGCGAACCAGCTGGTAGAACATTTGATATTCTTGAGAAATAGCACCTTGGGCATTGTTTGCCACTTGATTAGCAACTTGCTTGTCATCATGATTTAAAACTTTACGTTTAAACCATGCAATAAATCCTTTTTGTGGAGCTGCAAGCTCAGCTTGAACAACCGGATTATCCCAATTTGTTTCGACTGCAACTCTTTCAATTAATGTTCTAATTGGAGAGTTTTGCGGTTCACCTAAAACATCAATATTTTTTACTTGCTGAGCAAATTGGCCAGCTTTAGCATAATGAATACCACTTAAGAATTTTCTCCATTCCGCAATGTATTCTTGCTTATAGAGCGCTGTGAGCTGCTTTCTAATTTGCTCTGGACTGCCAGAGAAAGTTAAATCATCAGATTGACGACTATTTAACACCCAGTCTTTACTGTCTGTTGGCTTATCTGCAGCTTCCTCAATTGCTTTTTCTACATAGTCATTCCAAGCTTTTTGGGTAAATACGCCAGGTAATGCATAACTACCCAATACAATATTTTTATTTGCCTCACCCACGATCTGACTTACAGTCAGTGCTGGGAAACGTACTGCGGCACGCATTTTTATTTCGTTATAAACACGATCACGCGCTGGCATCCCTCGAACAACAGAGAGCAGCACTTGACGAGTTTGATCAACAATTTGCGAATCTGCTTCTAAAACTGGGAATTGTTTATCATTTGCTAAGGTCATTGCATACGACAAGATCTGTTCAGCTTCTTGAATCATATCTGCACGCGGCATTTGGCCTTTATTTGCATCTAACCAAGAACGCCAGAAACGCGTAACCTGATCGCTTAGATGACTAGCATCCATATATTGCGGATTGCTCATCATTAAATAAGCTTTTAATGCATTATAAGCATCTTGAGGATTGGTATCTGAAGGTTCTAAATATTGTTGAGATTGAGCAGTTTGCTTGATCTCAACATTCGTGTGGTTTGCTTTTAATGTTGCTTCATTATTTTTTACACGTTGCAAATATTGAGCAATATTTTGCTGTGTTGGTGTTAACACAATCTGCTTAACACCTTTTAAATATTCAGCTTTTAACTTTTCACGGAGCTCATTGCCCTGATATAAACCAAAACTAAACTTAAGTGGTCTATTTTCATCAAACTCATCTAACTGCTGTAAACGTCTTTGAAGAATCAATAAAGCTTCTAATTGAGTAGATAGTTGCTGACCAGAGGCTCTTTCTAATTGAACGACTTTATTTAAATCTGCTTGAACTTCACCAATTAATTGCTGGTTATTACGATAAGACCAAACCCATACACCCAAAATAATTGAAACACCCGCTAAAGCACCAATAAATGCAATGTAACGTTGACGTTTTCTGCCCGTATTTACATGCTGCTTAACGAGATCTTTATCTTTTAAAATAACATCTGAAAATAGACCATTTAAGAAATAGCCATGGTTAGGAGTAATTTTTGAGTGGTCTTTTAAATCATTTTGAGCAATTTGAGTCAACTGGAATTCTTGTGCAATTTGTTCAGTCATTGGACTTTCAATTACACCTTCCTGCAAAGCACTGGTGAAGTAAAACCCACGGAAAACAGGTTGAAATTGATATGGGTTATCTTCAAAAAGTGTACCAATAAAGCTTTTTAAAGCTGGTTTTAGTGTTTTAAATTCTAATGGGAAAGTCATTACGCTTGGTGAGATATTTTGCGAATGACGACGACTTAAATGAGTCGAACTTACCCCTTTTAGACCATCGTAAAGAATGGTGTAATGTTTTTCGAACAAATCTACTGCGTTATGAGAAGAATTTTGCTCATATGGAAGCGTTGCTCCCCAAGCTTGGTTATATTCTTGAGCTTCATAAAATTCAAAAAACTCAGTAAAACCTGCAATCAAATCCATCTTTGAAAAGACTAAATAAACAGGTACTACCACTTCTAAACGTTCAGTTAGATCTTGAATACGAGCACGTAAATTTTTAGCAAGCTTTAATGAATTTTCAGGACTTTGACTAATTAGCTCAGCAATACTAACAATTAGAATCAAACCATTAACTGGTGCTTTAGAACGGTTCTTTTTTAAAATATTTAAGAAACCTAACCACTCGGAATGATCTTCGCTATAAACAGAATAACGACCCGCTGTATCGAGCAAAATACCTTCTGTAGAGAAGAACCAGTCACAATTTCGAGTACCACTTAAGCCAGCTGATACCATTTTCTGATGCGTTTCTTCAAAAGGAAACTTTAAACCAGAGTTATAAATAGCTGAACTTTTACCTGCGGCTGGGTTACCAATAACCATATACCAAGGAAGCTCATATAATGCAGCATTGCCTTTTTTATCACCCAACTTAGATTTACGAATCAGTTGAATTGATTCTTTCATTTGTTGGCTAACTAGCTGAAGCTCTTCTTTATCTTTATTTTTGCCATATTCAGCTTGGTTATCTTTTTCGATCGCCTCAGCTAACTCTTCACCTTGAGCAGCATGCTTTCTTCGTTGAATAAGCCAATAGATACCATAAACAATGAGACCCAAAGCATAGGCAGTAGCTAAAGCCCAGAATATATGACGAGGAATTGAAGTATATGAAGACATCAATGCCACGAACAATGACAAGGCGATAATTGCTTTAGGATTCGTGATGTACTGCCACAAGTAGCCTAAAATTGTATGCATTCTATTCTCGTTCTAAGTCCAAAGTTTAAATTAGTTATTCAACACCATCGCATCATCTTCTGAGTTTTCAGTGATACTCTGCACAAACGTATGTGCTGACACCGTATTTTCTCCAAAGACAAAAGGAATGATATGTTCAGGGAAATGCATGCTCAGCATAAAGCCGTAAATATCAGCTAAATGTTGGGTATGCCCTAATGACGATTTCACATAAATATAGTGATGCGGTTCTACAGGCGTTTGAAGAAAGTGTTGCTGCAATTTCTTCGAAACTTTTACATCGGTTTGATCTGACAATATCAGTACATAAGGCTCATCACCTTCATGCTGAGGTAAATCATTAAATTCAAAATTATTAAAAAGCTTCGCTGTATCTTGTTGACCCACTACCACTTTCAGTGCTTTAGTCGGTTCTAATTCTTGAATTTTAACTAAAGGATCTGCGAGCAAACAGCTTGCTGCAAATTCAGCAGGAATATAATCTTTAATCATCCAAGATTTTTCATCAATTAGATCTTGATCAATTTCCGAATCGGCCACGACCAAAAAGAACATCTCATGCTCTCTTTTATGAATACCCTTTAATAAATGCATTAACTCTTGGTAAGCCAGTTGCTCTCCAAAAAAATGATATTCAATATGGATTTTTTGAGCAGGAATACCAATTTCAGTAAAAAACTCTAAAATTAATTCATTACTGTGGTCATCATTCCAGATATGTAATAAATCCTGCGAAAGAAGGATGTGTAGATTTAAGCGATTTAAGCGATAAACTTCTACGATCGGCATTTCTACATCGTCATATTCAGACTCGGGATCTACCCATGCTGGATGCATATGATATTCACGGGCTTGTTGCGACTCATAAAATAACGCTGAACGCTTTAAATGCTCAGCTAGAAGATATAAATTTTCTATATTTTGTTCGAGTTGCTGTCTTATTAATGACATCAT
The DNA here is from genome assembly GCF_031798995.1 of Acinetobacter sp. V104_13. Classification (NCBI taxonomy): domain Bacteria; kingdom Pseudomonadati; phylum Pseudomonadota; class Gammaproteobacteria; order Moraxellales; family Moraxellaceae; genus Acinetobacter; species Acinetobacter sp. V104_13. Next base: position 619,168 of record NZ_JAVQNP010000027.1, read on the forward strand.
ACGAACTTGTCGTGGCGATGAGTAATCACTTTCCTCAAGATTCTCTTCATCCAAATCTTTAATACGGTAAGATAAAAGAGGTAATCCGTAAGAATTTAACAATTGATTATCCAGCTCTGGGCTTTTAAAGTTTTGTAGCTGCTCAATAATGCTTTCATTCTCACCAAAAGCATGTAAAGCAAAACTAGAATAAATATTGAAATCTAGCTGTTCTAATGGCTGATCAGTTATCGCAGTTTGTTTTGAGTTAACGTCATCTTTATCTTGATTTATAGCTTGCTCTTTTTTGTCTTTATACGTTGTATAAGCGCTATAAATTAACCATGGCGATAAAATCACCAATGTAATTATTGCTGGTAAAACTAAGAAATAAAGGAAAAAATCTCCTTTATCAGGATTATATTGAACATCACGCCAGTAGAAAATAATAATTCCACTAACTACTGAAAAAATAGCAATGAATGAGAGTAATATTTTTTTAATCATATTGTCTCTCCAATAAGGCTATAGCAAGTTTCATGACTATGTACTTTGGGTTGTCGTGATATGAGAAAAGAACCCTGGCCTAACCCACTCTGATTCTTATGAGTGAGACAAATAGGTTGTATTTCTGATTCATCCAAGATAAGCCGTAAATCTATTGATAAAGTTGGACTACACCACGTTTCTACAAGTTTTTTAAGCTTTAAGCTTAACTCTTGATTTGGTAAGAAACTGAGATATTGCTGACGTTTTAATGGTCCAATTTGAATTTCAATTTTTCCGTCAATCTGCTGAATGGTTTCCCCACAAAAAGTATTAACACCAAGTAGACTCGGCTGACTTCCACCTAAAGTTGTTAACTGATCACTCGCTAACTTAAAGGATTCTTGTACAAATTCTTTAATCGTAATTTCATGTTTAAAAATACATGACAGCATCGTTTTTAATGCATGAACTGTATTATTTTGCCCCTGCATTAATCCTGAGAATTCTGCAAAATATTCATCAAGATCAGCTTGTTGATGCTGCGAACGCACATAACCATTCAAAGCATGCAGAATATCTAAATAGTCATTTTTATGTTCTATCTCATATCTAATCGGCAGATTATAAGTAATACTAGAATCTACATATTGAGCGGTAAGCTTATGATTAAATAAACTTAGAAACTCTTTAGTTTCAGTTCGTTGCTGACGCGGAGCTTGCTTAATCTTATTCGTATACGTATAAGGTAAAGCACCTTGTATGCCCGTAAGACCAACAATTAAATTAGTGATATAGATCCGCTCGTCCGTTAATTCTAAATTTTCAATCTCTGAAGCAGGAAAATTTAAATTAAAGGATGTCTCAAACTTAAAATGATCACTCCAAGATGAACTAACTGTACGACTTGAATCGTTTCTTAATAGCCGTGTTGCTTGGATAAACTCAAAAGACTTTGGCTTTGTAAAGAGCTCAGCTGTTACAGAAGAGTCTTGCCACCAACGTTCTGACTGCATTGGTATAACTCCTGCTGAGATGAATAATCCTTAACAACCAAATCAACAAAACTATTAATTTGAACCTTTAAATTAAAAACACGACTTAATAACTGACTAAAAATGTATAGGCTATGACCTCTAAATACGGATGAATCAATTTGTAACTCTGCCTTTACTCCTCTTACAAACATTGGGAATGGCTTTCCATCTACAAGTTTGTGAGTAAGTGAAAATTCAAGATGTTTGATTGATTCAATAATTAGATAATTTTCTTTTGATAAAGGTAAGTTATATAAAGCAAGTAATTCTTTAATATGAGATACCGCATCACCTTTCATTAACGCTAAACTATTTAATGAAAGGTGTGAAATAACACGCCACTGCTCACTCTGGCTTTGACCAAATTGATAAGGTTTTGTAGGTCTTTTTAAAACAATAGCTCGGCGAGCCAGACTACTATCATTAAGGTTTAATATATTATTAGATTGCCCTAATGCTTCATGCGGTAAGTCACGATTTGAGCATAATAGTTTTGTGCTAATAAAATCCGAACGTGTTGACGAAGGATTTAAATTTTTAGAAATAATTGAATAACCCATTTCGACAAAATTGGGCTGCAGCTTTTGATAGTTCACTGCATAGAAAAAACGCGCCGTATCAGCATGATAATGACTCATGGCAAAAAAAGGCAACACCGGAACATAGCTTTCTTCTTGACTCGTTTTTTCACGAACCATATTCATTTCAGTAATTGAATACACCTGATAAAACTCAGGATGATGAGCATCTGTAATCAGCGGATATTCTAATTGCTTATGTGCAATTTTTTGTGGTTCAGCGTATTTTTCAAATAAATTAATAACTGGTGTAGTAAACAATTTAAAATTAGCGACATTTAATTCCGAATAATTTCGCACTACAGCTTGATCATTTAAATTTAATTTAAAATGTATAAGCAGCTCAAAATTACTATCTTCTAGAGATAAGCGCTTTAAAAAACCTAAATCAAGTTTTAGATAATTAAATTTTTCAGGAAAACAAAAATACTCCATCAGCAAACGATAAGCATGATGAGTATGCTGATCGAGTGGCAATAGACTTTCTTGCTCAGAAAAACCTGTTAACTCAAATGGATTTTTATCCAGTTCAACAATTTTCTGTCCTATTTTAATGGCAAAAGTTGTTCCCTTCTTAAAAATACTGTCTAGTACTTGAAGTGGAAAATTAGAAATTGCATCTAAATAAATAGGTAGTTTTTCATTTATTAAACATACATGAGCATGATTAAAAATTTCAAACTTAAAAGTTAAAGTCGCATTTTGGCTTAAATGCATGTGTGCACTAGGTGTGCTTTTAAACTCTAGCGTTTGTAAATTTATAGGGAGTAATTTGACTTCTTGCGTAGTATTAAACTCACACTGAACCCCTTTAAAGCTACGTGACTTCAAAACTGTGTGAGCAGGAACAATATGCGCTTCTGTGAGCTGTTTTATTTTATTTATATCTTCAAAACTTATTACTGAACAAGCCGGAAAGTGACGTAAGTATTGAGGGAACATCACCTCAAATAAAGAACGGGTAAATACGTCATAACTATCAGCAAGCTTCTTATCAATACGAGCAGAAATTAATGAAAATGCTTGTATAAGACGTTCGATATGCGGGTCATCAATCTGCTCTTGATTTAAAGATAAACGCTGAGCAATTTTCGGATATTTTTGAGCAAATTCACGAGATTGCTGACCAAATTCCTGTAGTTGTTTTTCGTAAAAAGGTAAAAGCTCTTCTATCACAACACACCCACTATGCCTAGGTTCTCGCTGAAATTACATATTGCTGCGTTGTCGGTTTTAACAATGCATCAAAAACGACAGGTTCATACAGTGGATGAATATTTAGATACGCCTGAATGCTTAAACACAATGCCCCCATATTGTGCCCATCCAACAACATCTCTACCCGTATTTGTCTTAACCGAGGTTCATGAGCTGCAATTGACTGTTCAATAGATTGGCAAATCTTGTCACGATCTAGCGGATTGGCTGTAGATAGCCCCACAAAATCAATAATACCGAACTGAAGTATAGATTTTTTAACTAGCGGGTAATCATCAACTACATGATCCAATTTAGCGACTCGACTGTTAAGTAAGTCTTCTAAATCTTTTGCTACCGATTCTCTTAATTGCTGAATAGAAAGACCTTTTGCATAATCTTCACTTTCAGGAATTAAGCGGTCAAACAAAGTTGAACGAAATCCATATGGATAAAGCCGATCTAAATTCATTCGAGTTCACAACAAGCATGCTTAAAGACAGCAGAGGCTAACTTTAAGTCAGCCTCCACCAAATATTCACTTAAACAATTACGCTGCGTAAGAAGCAGTATTGTTAGAAAGTGACCATTTCTTAGTAACAGCACCTTTAGCAGTACCGTTAATATCTTGTTGATTGTAAGTCCATTCAACAGCTGCGTATTTCAAACCAAACGCTTCTGTTGGAACACCTTCTTCATTAACTGTTGGAGTTACACTAGAAACTAGAACATGCTTCAATTTGATTTGTAAGTACTTGATGCGCTTATCACCATTTGCACGGTAGAAGTCGATTTGCACTTCATCAAATGTATAACCAGCTGAACATGCTTCCCATAATTTCGGGCTAGTTGCATCTAGATCTTTAACAAAAACCATATCTGAATGTTCAACACGTTCAGCAGTATGACCACCAACACTACTTGAAGTAGCAGATTTAGGTTGACGAATGTTATGAGACCAAGAGTTAACTTCTAACCAGCCTTTGTGCTCAGAGTCACGAGACTCTCCATCAACTTTGTATTTACCGCGAAACTCAACGTATATATCTTTCATTTAGAACTTTCCTATTTGTAATTTAAAGTTATTCTTTCGCTGACCTTTATTAATTTGAGGACTGAGGTAACTCAGTGACAAGTCGTAAAGAAACTGACAACTCGTCCAGCTGGAAGTGTGGTCGCAAGAAAACCACAGATTTGTAGTGACCTGGTTGAGCAGGATCTTCTACAACTTTTACAGACGCTTCACGTAGAGGGTATTGAGCTTTTGCTTCTTGAGAAGCACCATCATCAAGTAATACATACTGTGACAACCACTCATTTAAGAATGCTTCAACATTTCCAGCAGAAGCAAAGCTACCCACTTTATCTCTCATCATTGCTTTTAAATAATGAGCAATGCGTGAAACGGCCATGATGTACTGAATTTGACTCGATAAAGCAGAGTTAGCATTTGCTGTATCATTGTCATATTTTTTAGGTTTTTGAGTTGATTGCGCGCCAAAGAAAGCAGCGTAATCAGTGTTTTTACAGTGAACTAAAGGAATAAAGCCTAAATCGCTTAATTCTTTTTCACGGCGGTCAGTGATTGCAATTTCTGTTGGGCATTTAAATACCACTTCACCATCTTGTGTTTTAAAAGTGTGTACAGGCAAGCCCTCGACTAAACCACCACCTTCAACACCACGAATTGCAGCACACCAACCATGCATATCAAATGCATTTGTTAAACGAGTACCGAAAGCATAAGCAGCATTCATCCACAAATATTCATTGTGGTTTGCGCCTGAAACATCTTCAGCAAAGTTGAAGCCTTCAGTAGCTGTTCCTTCCTTTGGATGATAAGGAAGACGACCAAGCACATGTGGCAATGTTAAAGCAACATAACGAGCATCTTCACTATCACGGAATGAACGCCATTGAACATATTCAGCTGTTTCAAAGATTTTTGAAACATCTCTAGGACGGTCAATATCAGTAAATGACTCTAGACCAAGAATGCTTGGGCTAGCGGCCGAAATAAATGGCGCATGAGCAGCTGCAGCAACATGAGAGATTTGCTCAAGCAAATACATATCAGAAGGCGTACGGTCAAATTCAAAATCACCAATGAGCGCTGAATATGGTGCACCACCAAAAGATCCGTATTCTTCCTCATAGATTTTTTTGAATAAGGTGCTTTGATCGAAGTCTGTAGCGCCCTGGAAATCTTTTACCAACTCTTTCTTAGTCGTATTTAACATACGAATTTTAATAAGAGGGTTAGATGGTGTCTCTTGACAGAAATAATAGAGACCACGCCAAGTTGACTCAATTTTTTGGAATTGTTCATTGTGCATGATCTGACTTAATTGACTTGAAATCAGCGCATCAATTTCTGCAATACGCTTATCAATTGATAAAGTCATATTTTCAGAAACGGTAATTGTTCCTGCCATTACTTCTTTAGCAAGCTCACCGATTAAGCTTTTTGCACGTGAATGTTCTTCTTCATTTCGGGCAATACGGCTTTCTTCAACAATCGAGTCTAAGAGATTAACCTGTTCATTTTCAACAAGAGGCATTGCTGCAGATTGAGTATTATTCATGATCAGCCTCCGCACTTAATTTACGAATCTGATCTGTATTTTTAAGAACTTCATCAAGTAAGTCTTCTAAACGTTCACTGTTAGAAATTTTGTTTCTTAAGTCAGTTAAACGCTCACGAGCTTCCACAAGTTTCTTTAATGGATCAACCTGTTGAACTACATTTTCTGGACGAAAATCTTCCATTGACTTAAATGTTAAATCAACAGCGATCTTACCGCCCTCTTCTGTCAACGTATTATCTACCTGAAAAGCAGCTCTTGGAGATAATGACTCCATAACTTCATCAATATTATCTAAATCAACATTAATGAATTTTTTATCTTTTAATTTTGTACGCTCAAGCTCAGATGCAGCCGAAAAATCACCCATCACACCCACAACGAATGGTAGTTCTTTCGCTTCTTTTGCATCACCAATTTCGACATCATATGTAAGCTGAACACGTGGAGGTCGAATTCGCTGAAGCTTCTTTTGTACGCTCTCTCTCTTAGCCATAAGATTCTATTCCGGATTATTTAATTAAAGGGTCAAAAGGCGAACTTTTTGATTTATTAACAGTGGCTGCAGGTGCAGCCTTAGGTTTTACTGTAGTCGTCTTTGCTGGGCTTGATACTCGTTTATTTGACGTTCTAGAAGTACTCGCTTTATTACGCGTTACATACTGTTTTTTATAACTTCTTTTTTCGTTATCATCTGAGCTACTTTCTGAACTAGCTTTAAAGCTCGATGGGTCCGGGGCAGGCATGGCAGTATGAATATTTTCAATTAACTGCTTTGCAGGAGGATAAGTCACATCATTGCTTAAATATCTCAGTTCCTGAGTACGCATTTGCTGTAAAGAGTTATTTGCAATGCTCACACCGGATAAAAACAAGACATCTGTTATTAATGAACCGCGTATATTTTGACTTTGCAATTGACTTGCTAAATTCAATGCTTTAACTGGTTGATTGGTTTGATAAAACCGCATAGCAGCTTTAGCTAATAAATCATTTTTTTGAGTTGCATTATCGCTATCACAAACTTGTTTAAAAATATTCAATAGCTCAGGATCATTTTGACCTTCTGCTAGAGGGTTCTTCTTAATACAACTTTTTTTAAGTTTTACAGGCTCTAGTTCTGCTGCTTGAGCATATGATAGACCGATAATGTTTCCAGTCAGAAAAAGTATCAAAATACTTCGTTTCAACACAACTTTCATTCCTCTGTTTTCTTATTTATTCAAGGCTTTACCGAAAAGTTAATATTCTTAAAACATTAAAAAATCAGTCTAAAAACCTTATATTCAAAAAATTTAGGCACAGTTTATCATATAAACAAACATATTTTATATAAAAATCATATCAACTTAAACTAAAAGTAAATAGTTAAGATGCTTATAAAATATAGCTTAATAAAGTTATTCTTATAAAAACATAATATTGTTATTTTTTGTAATTAAAAATAAGTTGTTGAATTTCAACAATTAAATAAAAATTAAAACTAAACTAAAAATTATCATAAATATCACTTAGTTAAGATTTACGAAACATTTTCTTAAAAAGATTTTAGTTGATTTAAAAGATAAACAAATTAAATGATTGTAAAAGATACATTTCAAATTTATGAAAGTGGAAACTCAAAATTAATAAAAATAAAATTGTCAAGACTAATCGGTCTATTTAGTATATTTTTCATTTCACTTAGTGAGAACAGTAGAACCAATACCCCCCTAGATTTATGAATAACCATCTTCCTTTAGGGTCAAGCTCTTGGATAACTCAAAACCATATTCGATATCAAAAAAATTAAATTATTTGGATTTATATTTTTAAAGAATATTGCGATTTTTTAAGTTTGGAAAGGCTCTTCTATTCAAAAGAGCCTTTTATTTAAATCTAAATTTATATTTTAGACTTCCAATAATTAGCTTTTTCAGGATTGTATTCAGGGTTTCTGTCATTTGAATAGATATCAACCAACAATTGTATGGCTTCTTTATTCTGCGCATTAGCTGCTTTTTCTGCATACTCAATTGATTTTGAAAAATTCTGCTCTACACCATTACCATCAAGATACTTAAGAGCAAGGTTATATTGCCCTAATACAAAACCATTATTAGCTGCTTTTTCAAACCATTCTTTGGCAAGCACTGGGTCTTTTGCAACCCCATCTCCATTTTCATAAGCTAAACCGATATTGTTTTGCGACTCAACATCCCCCTGATTGGCTGCCTTTAATGCCCACTCAAAAGCCTTTTTGTGGTCTTTAGTTACACCTTCACCATTGTATAAAAGACCAGCAACTATTATCTGTGATTGTAATAAGCCCAATTCTGCAGATTGACTAAAATACTTAAAAGCTTTCGTTTTATCTTCTGTTACACCTAATCCTTTATAATATGAAACGCCTAAATTATGTATAGCTGAAGGATTACCTTTCTTAGCTCCCTGTTCAAACCACTTTAAGGCTTTTGAATCATCTTTTTTTATTAAACCATTACCATTCCGATAAATTAATCCTAATTGCAACATGGCATTAGAAGAACCGAGCTTTGCAGATTTTTCGAATAGTTCGAATGCCTTCTTCTGACTGAATTCAACACCCTCGCCTCTTGCATACATAGAACCCAAAACAAATAATGCTTCAGGATTATTCGCATTCGCCACACTCTCCAAATCTTCCTTCGACTTATAATCGGAAACTTTTCTGTAGTCTTTGGTTAAAGTCCTTTGAGTGTATTCTTCTTTCTGTTGACTGCATGCAGACGTAACTAATATTAGGGTAATGACAAACAATCTAAGCTTCATTAAATAACCTTTTTCTTCAAAAATTTTTCTTATCAAAATAATCTTCTGGATAAGGGTCTTTTCCTTTTAAATTTTTTCTATATTCCATTACACTGATATTAATACCATCATTAATTAAATAGTCATTATAAAAATCTTGTTCTCTAGAGTTTTTAAAACCTATTCTTTCAAATATTTGTTCAGACAAATTACCAAAATTCTCGTATGATTTCCGATAAGAAAAATATTTAATAAAACCCATAAATAAAAAAGCTAGAATTAAAAATAGGAGAACCCAAGATATCAAATCAAAAAAGGAACCCCATGAGTAATTAGCATCCAATATATAAAGGACTAAAAGAATTATAGAAAGCCCACCCCACCAAATTAGAGCAAAATAATAGGTCTGCATAAAAATAGCTTTATAGCCTTTTTTTACTGATCGCCCCATTTCATAAATCATATATAATAAGCCAGACTTAGGGTCGAGGATTGCATAAACTTGATAGTGACCATCTACAGGGCTGTCACTAATTACAGCTATCAGTTCATCATTTTCTTTAAAACGAACCGTCGTAAATTGCCCTAGTAAAGAATGTTTCTCTATTTCCCCCGTAAAGGTGATGCCATCTTTAGCTTTACCTGCCATTACTAGTATAGGAGCGCTGGTAAGCAACGAACTACTCTCTGCAAGTACACCTGTAAAAGCAATTCCAGCCGCAATTCCATCAATACTTTGATTTACGGGAATTTTAGACTTAGCTTTTTCTAAAGAATGTATTGGACCTTTAACTAACTTAAGGTTTAATTTATGTTCCACTACTTATTCGCTTGTTGTATTCTTACTAAAATAATCCTGAGGATAAGGGTCTTTCCCTTTCAGATTTTTTCTATAATCCATAACACTGATGTTGATTCCATCATTAATTAAATAATCATTATAAAAATCCTGCTCTTTAGGATCTTCAAAACCTAATTTTTCAAATATTTGTTCAGATAATGTACCAAAATTCTCATACGATTTTCTATAACCAAAATAATTTACAAAAGCCATCAATGGAATACAGATAAAAATACTTATAAGTATCCACATCATTAAATATAGAAAAGAGTCCCAAGAGTAATTGAAATCAAAAATGTAAAAAAGTAAAAGCATTATTGACATCCCTCCCCAACAAATTAGGGTGAAATAATACGTTTGCATAATAATCGCTTTATAACCCTTTTTTACTGAACGACCCATTTCATAGATCATATAAAGCAAACCAGATTTTGGATCGACAATTGCATAAACTTGATGACGTCCATCCACAGGTTTTTCGCTAATTACAGCAATCAATTCGTCATTTTCTTCAAAACGTGCTGTGGTAAATTGTCCTACTAATGGATACCCCTCTATTTCACCTATAAAAGTTATACCATCCTTAGCCTTAGCAGCCATTACCAATATAGGTACACTGGTCAGCAACGAACTACTCTCAGCGAGCACACCTGCAAAAGCAGTCCCAGCCGCAATTCCACCAATATTCTGATTCACTGGAATTTTAGACTTAGCCTTCTCTAGAGAATGAATCGGACCTTCTACCAGTTTTAGATTTAACTTTAAATCTTTCATCTAAACACTCACCACAGCACTATTAAACTCTTTTTCCTCTTCCTTAACGTCTTTAAAAGCATCTTCACCATTTTCCTTTTTTAGTTTGAATGCACATTTTTGACACCAGTCTTGCATTGCGTTGTCTAAGACATAATTCTTTAAATAAATTTCCAAGGCAACAAGTGCAATGCCAGCGATACTTAACATCGCACCCGCCTGTAACGCTCGTATACCCAAAATTGCTCTTCCAAGTGCGTAACGCTCAATCGTATAGTGCAAGGCTGTATTTCTCATAACTGGCAAATTCAAAAATGCACTGAAACCAACAACCAATGTCGCAAAGGAAGTGAAAGCTTTTGTAACGTTAAGTGCTATTGCATATGGATTTCTCTCCATTGCAGCCTTAAATGTACTTTTACCATCAATTATTAAAGAAACCGTTGCACCTGCAATCGCAAAATATGCACCATACTTAGCAATATACGCGGCGCGCTCTGCAAATGAGAACTTCTCCATTGAGCTACTACCTACTTCTAAAATAGCAGCAGTTGTTGCCATCATACCTGACATATATGAAAGAGCATTATCTACTGATGGATCGATATTAAATTTAGAAATCTGTGTTCCTAAGTTAATCAGCTCAAATATTGCAACCACACCAGATACACGCAGACCTGCACTTGGTGAACTATTTGCAATTATCCGATCAATTTGTTTGGCTGCTTTACTTGGGTTGGTTGCGGATGAAGAATACTTTTTCCAGTTGTTCTGCACCATTTCAGGTGTCAGCTTAACCCTACCCGTTAAAGTTTGAACTGGGATAAGATAATACAGAGAGTTCTTTGCAACATGCTCAACCAATGCCCCACTATGAGCAAAAGTATAAAACGTTAATCGCCCAAGTTTTTTTGCAAATTCTGAACTTGGCGTATATTTCATACTCCATTTCACTGCACTTTGGGTCAGTTCAGACATCCAGTAAAACGTTTTTAATAGGCTAAATTTTTGCCCATGTAACATATAACTGTTATTGGTTTTATCTGCTGCCCATTCTTGCCAAGCTTTATCTGCCGCAACAAATGCTGCAATCGCAGTTTTAGCTGCATTTTGTCCATCATCCCAAGAAATATCGATAATACTTGGTGCCGCTGCATTATATTTATTTTTTAAACTTTCTTGGTTATAACAAATTGCCCTCATATAAATATTTTCTTTGGCAATTTTTTCTACACCTAACCAAGTTTCAAGTAATGCTTGTCCACTCTGCACCCCACTCATCCCATTAATCATATCCATCGCATGAACATAAAAAATATTTCCATATGGAACTTGCACTTGATCATCATAAGCATGAAGGGCATTTATTACAGCCTTAGACAATAACCATTTAATATGGTCATCTCCTATAGCTCTTGCTCCAGCTAAACACTCTTGAATTAATGCGTTAATTTTTTTATCAAAATTTGATTTAGCCACCATATCTAAATTTGGCTTATATTTTTTAACCCAAATCTGCTCTCCGTCCCTCCTACTTAATTTACCCATATCTTCAGTATAGAGACCTTTATTTGCTCTTTGTTTCTCTTGAGCCTCCTTTAATAGCCTCTCTTGTTCTGCTTTTGATTTTCTTTTATATATTTTTTCTAGCTCATAATTAATATCATCAGCATCTGTTAAGTTTTTTGGTAACTCATTCCATAGCCCCATTAATACTATACTTTTAGTTGCCTGTGCACTAAATTGGCTGCGTTCATTTAACAATTTATTTTCTAAACAGATTTTAATACTATCAATACATTGAGAACTATGTAAACGGTGCTCGTTTGTAAAATCCCCATCTTTTTTTGCTAAAAAATCCATTACTTTTTTAAATTCTGAATTACGCAATGTATTTAATTTTCTTGTAATTCCTACAGGATCATATAATGCCATACAGGCAAGTGATTTAGGCTCATCTTTGAATTTATTTAATGTCGCATCGATACGGTTTTTACCAAAACTGTTTAGATTATAAACCGTAGTTTTAAATTGGCTTGCAGCAATACAATGTTCTTGCGCACTTCCACCATTAATTAAAATTTTCTGCCACTTTCCTTCTGTTACAAACTTATCGGCATTTTTTTCATATTCAGATATTTTGGCCTTACTCATAGGCACATGCGTATGAATAATATATGCAATCTTCGCCTCATCTTTAGGGTTACTTTCTACAGCTATCACAGATGAATTAAAACTATGACCTGCTCCTTTACATGCGAACTCTGGAACACTTTTAGGTGCTTCTTTACCCACAGGAAAATAAGACAAATGTCCATTTGGAGTAACTTTATATCCAGCCCACTCCAAAGCTCCAGATGTTCTTTTTACTAAGCGATAGATATAACCAGTATCAATCATCTCAACTGCATATTTGAGATGGCTTAACTGAATATCTTTGACATTTTTACCCAAGGTTGCAGGTAAAGCAGGTGGATTATCTTTAACAACGGTGTATCGTAAAGGTAAAATATTGAAGCCTTTTTTACGACAAAAATTTGAACACTCTTTCTGGGCCTGCCCCGCACTACTATTTTGCATGTTTGCAGCAGTTGACTGTTTCGCTGATTTTGCAATTTCACTTTCTTCAATCTTCTTATTAATATTTTTAGCAACTGTTGGGTTGCGCATATCGCCCACTGCTTTGGTTTTTCCTATAACAGGAATTTGACTCTGCTTCTGTTTTTGCTGAGCAATAATCTCATTCAATAAATTATTTGATTTTGACTTACCCAATATCATTTTTTGATTTTCTGACATCTTTTTATCCATTTAATTCTTTAGCTATTTGTTCATATAAGTCTTTCGTTACATAATTCATAGCGTCCGTAAAAGACATTTTATTCATTACACAATGGTCGTAGAGCACATTGGTTACCATGGGATGCTCTATAAAATTTTTATGTATAATTTGGCTGTAAAGACCATATGTAACTAAATCTAAATGATTTTGAATTCCAAAATCGTAGTAAGCCTCTTTAAGATTTTGATGGATTTCAACTGGATGAATTTTTATTAGATCAACTTGTTCAAATTCATTTAATTGTTGAAATACATTATTAGCAATTTCAATTAAATCCAATTCTATAGATTGCTCAAGGTTCACTTTTGTTAGATTCAAGATTGATTGCGACTCATCGTAAGACTTAAAGCTAAATAGACCTTTTGGATGCAAAAAATGCCATTCTTTAAAGCCATTTAATAAGCCACCTACATATTCTGTTTTAAAAATCTCATCCAAGTAGATCATGACTCTAGGATCATACCAACGGAAAAGAATTTTTTTACCTTGATCAGAAATCACTAATTTAGTTTTTATCTGATCTCGCAATTCCTCAAGTGAGCGTGTCTTCGCCACGCCAAACCCATGAACAAAATAGCAGTCATTCGTAATATTTTTATTTCTCGATAGATTTTGCAATAAGTCCTCTTTGATCTGCTCAAATACTTTTTTATCATCAATACAAATAAAAAAGAGATTTGACTTTGCAATTTCTTTTTTATGCGCTAAGGGAATATATGCAATATTTTTGTTTGATAAATTATCTATTACACCGTTAAAAATAGAATCATTCAGTGTAGTATCTAATAAAAAAATGATCTTGCCATATTCATTCAGAATTTGGATGCATTGTTCTTCAACTTTAGAAGTTATATCTTTTAAATCATTATATTGAGTTGTATTAAAAATTGACAAACTCATGATAAATCTACCTTAGCCGAACCATTTTGAGCAGCTTGAGTTTGCTTAGCCGAACAGTCTGGTAAATCTAATGCAGGTGGATTTATTGATGAGCCTCCCATAAACAAATGCTGCCCTGCTTTCACCTCAAGCTTACCGCCCGTAACAGGAAAAATACCTGAACCATTCAACTTAACTTGAGAACCGTTTGCTGTCAGATTAATCTCAGTTGGGCTAGTAATATAAACTGTGTCTTCTGTTGAAGTAATCTGTACGCCTTTTCGAGCAATGACATCTAAGGCATCACCTTGAGCCTGAATTTCTACTTTGCCTTGGCCAGCAAAAAGTCGAGCACCTTCCTGAGCGGCAAATAGACTAATCTTTTGGCTCGCATGACTCACTATATTCTTTTGCGTACTAATATTAATGCTATCTCCAGCACTTTGAGTAAGCTGACCATTTGCACTGAGGTGTATATCTTCATTACTACTTACAGCAATACTTTTTGGAGATGCTAGCAGCATCACTGCTGATTGAAACTCAGCAGCTTTTTTAGGATCTTCTTGTTTAAGAACTTCTAGGAAAGTCTGAATATTCTCAAGCATATCTAAGGGATCAGTTTGCTGATTTTTAGCAACTTCGCTGAGTGCTTTGGCATTATTAAGGCTGCCTTCAATTTGGTGCTTGGCCTCAGCTGCCTCAAGGTGTACACCTTGAGCTTGGTCCTGTTTATGTGTACTAATGAGTAAGCCGCTGCCTGCTCTGACTGCCCCCCACTGGTCTGTTCGTAGCTCGAAACCTTCACCACGACCTTCACTCTCCGCCTTGTCTTTTGGATGGCTTAAGTTACCTAAGTTTAGTTGGCTGGCCGCATGGCTACTTTGTAGCTGGGCACTAATTTGCCCCGTGGTGTCATCAAAGCGTAGCTGGTTAAAACCTTTACCGTCGACTTCTTCTGAGCGGATGCCGCTAAGTTTTTTAGTGTCGGGGAGCTGACCTTTCTGGTCGAACTGGGTTGGATGGCCTTCAGCTTCGTGAATACGCCCCACCACAAATGGACGGTCAATGTTGCCGTCAAAGAAGTCGATGACAACAATCTCACCGACACGTGGTAAGAAGCGTGCACCATAACCTGCACCTGCCCATGGAGTCAGCACATCAACCCAAGCTGAGTCAGTGTCATTGTCATTACTGCCTGCTCCACCATCATGCCTGTGGTCATCTGTTCGGGTAAACAGGAAGCGGACTTTTATGCGTCCCCACTGGTCAACATGAATACTTTCACCCTCTAATCCAACCACTCTAGCACGCTGCGGATGAGCGGCTGGTCGATGTTCAAGCGGGTTATACTCAGGAACAGTTTTTATATTTCTACGCGATAAGATGAGCTCATTACCCTGACGCTCAATTTGGTCATTTGGCCCTGATTGATTGTTTTGCCATTGGCTTTGACTAAAAAGTTGATTGATTTGCTGTTGCAAATCTTTAGGCAAATTATTTTGTAAATAGAAGCTTTTACCAATAATCAGAAATTCTTTGTCCGATCCGCTATGCGTATCTATTTCAGGATGTTCATTCAATTCAAACCAATAGCCAACTTGCGTATCACGTACTGTAGTTTGTGCACGGAAATATTTTGATTGAGACGCATAATAATCAGATAGATTTTGATTGAGTTTTTCTAGCTGCTGGTGACCCGATGCAGTGGCTTGGTCTTCCCCATTTAAGTCTTGCATCCAAGCAGGACTGACATGCCATGCATGTTCTAGACTTAAACTCGCATTATCCTGATTAGCACTATGACTATGCTTTGACTGAACACTCCCCATGCCTTCTTCTTGACTTAAAGCATCAGCCTGCCAGCGTTGTACATGCACGGCTGTAGATTGCAAACTTCGAGTTGGCACAAGGCTTGTCATACTATCTTGTTGTTCAACTGCACTACTGCGGTGATAACGGATATTTCTTCGGTCTAATGCTAAATATGATTCATTATTATCAATTAAACGTAATTTTTGTGGTTGAATCTCAACTGAGCTATCAGTGGCAAACAACTGAGCTTCATCAATTAACCAGTTAATGCCTTCACTACGCCAAAGTCTGGTTAAAAATTCATAATCAGTTTCATTAGTTTGCATAACAAAAGGTCGAACATCGTAGTCTTCGGCTAGACCTTTTAAATCCAAAGTTAAACCAGAAGCAAACAACGGGCTTTTGTTCTGCCATTCTGTAAATAGAATTTCGGTGATGTCCCGTACACTCTTATTCATAAACACACGGCTATTTCGGCGTTTATGCCATAGCGCAGTTGGGTCTTGTAATCTCAGTTTATACAAAGTTAATGAACCATCACTCTGCCCCTGACTGGCTTCGGTAATAATTCCTGTAGTTCTAAATAATTGCCCCTGATCAGTGACTTGATCGACTGCAACCTGACAACCAATAAATTGTTTTAATGAAATATGGGCATTGGTAGAAAGACAAAATAAATCAGCAGTCAGTCCTTCATTTAGCTGATGCTGCCCTTCAATACTTTGTAAAAAGACTTGAGTATTCAACGATGGATTAGAAAACTGAACAAGAAGCACGCGCTTTTGCGAGCTGATACCCAAATCTTCTAGAATTCTATGCATATGAGATAACATCTTTTATGAAAATTTGTCAGGATTGGCATTATTTTATAAAATACAGAAACATCTGTCTATTTTGTAAAGAAAAACTTAACCATATGAATACAAGAGACGATGAAGATAATAAACGTAATAAAGATACAAAGTGAATTAACAACTTACTCTATTAACTCACTTTTAACGATTATTAATTTTTTAGTATTCCAATAAATCTATTAACACCTCTACTAATTATTTAAAAATTCAATTTTGATTTTTTCAAAATTTTCAATAGGAATGACTACTTTAAAACTTCCTATAACTTTAAAAAAAGTTTTAAATTTACTTTCTCTCAAACCATATCCACTGCTATTACCTTCTCTCACTTCATACATAAAATCACCAAAATCTGTAGAAGGAATATAAACTCCATTTTTTACATTTAGTGTATCTTTTATATTTTCAATAGATAAAAAACATATACCATCACTTTTACTCGAGAAACTACTAAAAAAGTTTTGAAAAGGAAAAGTGATACGGATAATTTTATCAAAATAATCATGAGCTATAGTCAACATAATTTCATGTTGATCACAACTCAAATCCAATAACTTTGAATTATCGCTGTTTTTAATTATCTCTAATAGACTGATCGACATCCTCAAGTCCTTTCATATTTACTATAAAAGCTATTTACCATATCTGAACTTTCAATTGTGCATATAAATAAAATATTGAAATTACTTGATTACTTACAATTTCATCTTATAGAATTTTCATAAAAAACTAATAAAGATTTTTATGAGTTAAAAAATATAAATTTAGTCTCTATTCTTCCTTCCATACATCTTCGTAACCCTGTTTATCTATTACAAATCTAAACCCTTCTTCTAACGCCAAATAAGGAATAACTTCGGGAAGATAGTTTTCTAAATGAGATATATGTATTGGTTTAAAGAAATCATCATCTTCAGAAAATTCTCCACAATAAAAAAACCATGAAATATTTTCCCCTTCCTCTAGTACATTACGTATACCTGTAATTGGTATTTTTCCTAATGAATCCAAAGCTACAGCAACCATTTCATTCTTTGAAGGTTGAACAAACTTAGAATTAAATTTCATACAATTACACTTTTGTACATCTATTACTGAGTTCAAAAAATTCTCTGCTTTTTTAAATTAAATTCAAAAAATCACCAAGTAATACAATATCAATCATTAACCTAAAATTCACCTTCCTTAATATTTTTCATGGACTCAATATTTCCCCATTCATACTTAAACTCAATAAGCCCATCCAATTTAGTTTTTATAGAAAATATATTTTTTTCTATAAAATAACTTTCAATAATATTTGAAAAACTTATATTTTTAATTAACAACTCATCCACTCCAATAAAACTAATATCTATATATAATGAAAAATCTTCCTTCTTAAATACAAATCTAATTTCAAGAGTCGGATCATTATTAGAAATTATAACTTTAGTAATTTCTATATTTTGACAATCTAAATTATGACTTCTTAAAGCCATTGGATTTAACAAATTAATTCTTTCTATCATTTACTATTCCTGCAATCAAAATAAAAATGATCATCCATTCCGTCAACCGTACCCGTACGTGTATTTTCAGCGGGTCTAACATTATGATGGGACGGTTGATTACCTTTTCCATCTGCTTCACCAAAATCATGTCCAGCTGAATGATCCTGAATTACAATTTCTTTTCCTTTAACATTATATGTCAACTCTCGAGTCATTATTGGCATATTATTCTGATTAAGAATTCTTTTACCATTTTTGTCTGTTAAAGGAACCATTTTTTGCCTAATAGGTTGCTGGCTCATTGGAATACCTAGTTTTTTCCTAATATCTCTTAAACTTGCTCTTCTATATTTACTACAAGTTAAACCTAACAGATCAACCCAATTATTAGGATTCGGTGCATACGCATAAGCATTTAATCCACCGAATAAACCAATCGGATCTTTGGAAATAAAACGTCCAACATAAGGCGAATAATAACGATAACGGTTGTAATGAAGTCCTGTTTCCTCATCAAAATATTGACCTTGGAAACGGATATTATTGCTAATAATTTCTGAATTTTCAAAGAAATCTGATTTAGCCTGTTCTACCTTACACTCACCCCAAGCTTTATATTGAGCTTTCCAGACAATGGCGCCTGTCTGGTTACTCATTTCTTGCGGTGTGCCTAAATGATCACAGTGATAGAACCATACATCATCAAAACCTTGGCTTTGTTTTACCGTATTCCACAATGGGTCTTTATAAATACTATATGTTTTTTCTGTCCAGTCTTGGGTTTGATGTAGTTCAATTGAGTGATGATACGCCGCCTGCAACAAAGGCACGAAACTATCTTTTTCGTAGAAATAGTGTTTTGTTAAATCAGCACTAGATTCATACGCTAAAGTATCACCATCCCAACCATAAATAATGTTCTGTTCTTGTCCATTATGATGATGCTTACTTCTTTTTTGAATACGTCGGCCTAAAGCATCATAGCGATATTCTGCCGTATATTGATTGTTTCGACTACGAACAAGACGCCCCAATACATCCCACTCAAGATTTAAATCACCTTGTGATGACTTTTGTCGAATCAGCTGCCCAAAAGCATCATATTGATATTGCTGGTCAATATATTCCTGCACGATGTTATTAACTAAGCGGTTATAACCAAGACCTTTTTCAGTGGCAGTGTGCTGTGAGGATTGCTCTTTGGTACTGTTATATCGATCTAGAATATTACTTGCCGGGTCAAAATTAAAAGTCTCTTTGCCAAGCTTACTGGTTGCCTCTAATAAACGCCCAACAGGATCATATTTATAGTGAATGGTTCCACGACGAGTATCCTTAATGAGCGTTAACTCACCTGTTTTATCGTAGTGATATAAGCGTTCAATCAATTGGTTGGTATGCTGGATAGCATTATTTTTAGTTTGGGCCTGATAACCTTTGTCATGCCCATTCAACATTAATTGCTGAGTTAAGCGGCCTACTTCATCATAACGTTGTTGTTGGCTAAGACCATTTGCATAGTGGCGTAATGTCTCTCTATGTAAATCGTCACGTTCAAAGCTAACAACATCTTCACCATTTAAAGCTACGCCATAGACATGCCCACTTCCATAAGTGAGCCAATCTACTTTCTGCCCATCTGGGCGGATGGTTGTAGTTCGATTATTTAATTCATCATAGACATGTTTCCACACAGCAGTTTTCTGAGTCACAACGTCTTGATGATGTTCTTTAACTAAATTGCCTGCTGCATCATAAAACCATTGCAAGTTAGTTTCTGCATTTTTAGCTTGAACTAAATGACCTAGGCCATCATAAGAAAATTCTTCTGTTTGCTTTTCTTCAAGCTCTTGCCCTTGATAACCATACCCTGCTGTACGTTGTTCTAAACGTCCCATGCTGTCAAAAATAAATTGCTGAATACGGTCTTTAGGTGCAGCACGATCTTTGAAATCTTGACCATAGGCAGAAGCGACCTCAATGCTACTAGTTAAACGACCATTATATTCATCGTACGTATAAACAGTTTCTTTGCCATCAAAATCAATTTCTTTTACTAATCTACCCGCCGCATCATAGACAAACTCGTAACTTGCGCCATTTTCATTAGTTAAACGTTTTAAGCGACTCAAGCGGTCCCATTGATATTTTAAGGTTTGATTTAATGGGTCAATACGCTTAGTAATTAAACCAGCCGCATCATATTCATAACGTGTCTGCTGGCCTTTAGGGTCAATATGAACTAATAATCGGCCTTCTTCATCATGAATAAAATGCTCTTCAGCTCCATCAGCGTGTTTAATTTTCTCGAGTTGTCCAAAAGCATTCAGCGGTAAGCCTTTTGCTAGAGGCTGTCTTGGTTCAGCAGTTAATTCCGTATAGAAATATTCAACTTTTTGCTTTAAAGCATTTTCAATAAATTTGACACGCCCGCGATCATCATAATGCCAGCGCGTTTCTTTACCAGAACAATCCGTATAAGTAACCAAGTTCCCTTGATCATCATATTTAAGTGTCTTCTTACCGCCTTTAGCATCTTTAATGGAGGTTACCAATCCCATCGCATTATAGGTATAGGCTGTTTCATGCTTCAGCGGATCAGTTTCTTTAATTATATTCCCTGAAGCATCGTATTCTTTAAACCAACGCCCCTGTTCAGCATCAACAAAACCAGTCAGATTATCTTTTTCGTCATATTCATAATAAAAGGTTGAGCCATCAGCCTGAACCATACTTAAGACATTACCGCGTTCGTCGTAGGTATACGATGTTTCTGTTCCATCTGTAGCAATATGCGATGTTATATTTTTTGCTTGGTCTCTAAAGAACCATTCTTGCAAATTGTCTGGATAAATAATTCGATAGGTATAACCCGTAATACCATAATAGTATTCAGTCACGTTACCATCGATATCCATGACTGAAGTTACGCGAATGTTTTCATCCCAATCTAATTTAGTCGCAGAGCTATAATCATCAGCCCATTCCTCTATAGCCTTAGAGCTTGGTAAATTTCCATCCCACTTTAAGTTCATTCCTCTTTGAGTAAGATCAGTATAACGAGTCAATAAGTGGGCTTGGTATTGATATTCATAAGAAGCAGCAAACTCATTGGTTGCCTTAATTAAATCGCCTTGCTCGTTATATTGATATGCTGATAGTTGTCTAATGAGTTGACCATCTTCAACCAACCAAGCTGCAACAACTTTTTGCACATCATTAATTTGTAATGCAACATGCGCCAGTGTTTGTTGTTGCTGTTTAAATATAATGTCGGATAAATAGCTATCACCATTTTCTAATTCATGGTCATAACGCAGCCCAATACTAAATCCATTTTGACGTTCAATGGAGACTAAACGAAACTCATTTTTATATTTTTGATAGAAGCGAGTTTCTGAAACACCATATGAAATTGCTCTAATTTCAGGTGAGACAACTGTATAAGTAAAAGTTTCTACTTCATCATAGTAACTCTGCCCAACTTTTAGCTCTGGTAAGCGAACAGGACGGCCATCGCTGCCAATATACTCCCAGCCCTCTTGCTCAATCGGTTCTTTAGGTTCATTAATGTTGTAACGAGAACAACGAGCAATCTTGGTTGTAAAAGGTGTAATCCACCGCGCTCCGAAAATCGATTGATCATACTGATATAAGTTTGATACATACGTTCTCGAAAATTGCTCTATCAATAATGGATGAATTTGTGCATCGGTATGATTTAAAAATTCAGTACCCATGGCAAAGGTAATCGATCGTTTAGTCGCCCCCCCTTTACAGTTTTTACATGCATTCGCATTATGAGTCGCAGCATGTTCAGTATTTGCCTTTTCTAACTTATCATTCTTCTTGTCATGTCTAACTTGTGTGGTTTGGGTTGGCTTAACTTGGCCGGAGGCTTTTTTTCTAAATCTGGCATTACTTAAACGTAATATTTCAAATAACCAGCCAATTGTTTGCGGCTGCGCTGTATTTCCCAAGCCCTTAATTTTAGTATTGGCAGTGATACCAATTTTATTAATCGTTGCACCTACATTTAATATCGGCTGCTTTAGATGTGCAGGAACTAAAGAGGTAACAACTTTAGCATTCGAGTTTGCTCCTGTTTTAATAAGAGCTTTTCCCAAGTTTTCGGTCATGTAAACCAAGTTTTTTCCAGCTCGTGTTAAGTCACCACTTTTTATTCCTTTAATAACACCAGCAGCTTGCTGTTGAGCTCGATTTGTATTTGACCCCGCATTTGTAAATACTTGGCCTTTTGTTACAACTCGAACAATACCACCATTAATTTGTGTTGTGGCATTTTGAACGGTTCCACCACAAGTGGCTAAAATTGAATTTAACTGTTGAAGGCCTGTTTTACAGAATTTATCAATTTGTCCCGCAACCTGATCATTTAAATGATTGGAGATCACTACGATAACTGCTTCTCCCAAAGCAGCTTTACCCACACGTTTAACTTCTTGACGGACTAGAAACAGGGCTGGACGAGCAGACATACGAATTGCTGTTGTTCCTGGTACAGGTGCAATCCCAATAAGGTCAATACCCATTGTGGACCAATCCATAATATCGGCATTTTGAAAACCTTTATCGTAGATATAACAAATGTCGGAGACCACATCGATAGCAGCCATCACATTTCCAATAATTGGAACTGTCCCCATTACACTGGTTAGCAAGTCTAATGTCACAATTTGATGTGTATGACTCTTTAACCAATTATCTATCTTTTGTTTTGAATGACTAACATCCTTAATAGCAACTTCTGTTAATGGCTTAACAACTTCTGTTTTTCCAGACATTTTCTTTCTCTATGAATTCTTTTTAAAAGGACTTTGCAAATATTGAGGAAGCGCGTTAGTCAGCAAACTACCGCTATCAACAGAACTTAATTTGCTGAAGTCATTTATTTTCTGAATTGAGGCAAGATCAATATTGTTCCCTATTTTTTTACCTACTTCTGAAATAGGTAAAAAGCTTTTCACTTGATCAGTCACTAATCCCTGCGCCTCTGTTTTTAATATTGGCATTAAAGCCTTTGCTCCTTCAGATTTTATGCTTTGTGCAGTTTGAATATTTTTCATAATATTCGCAGGATTGGTTAATTGTTTAGATAATTCACCAAGTTTGGACTGGGCTGTTTTACTCATTTGTGCAATTAAGGAATCTGATTGCTCATTATCCGCATCATTCTTATTTGGCCACTCAACTGGACGTTTAAAGTCACTTGCTGCATCCCAAGGATCACGGTGATCTGGTTCAAAGAAGACTTTTACTGCACCTGTTGCTAAGCCAGAAACTCTTGCAAATCCCTTATCATCCAGCTTGCCAGTGACTTCTTTTCCTAAGTTATCGACAACCGTATAGCTTCCACCTTTAACAAACTCACCATGCGCATAATCGTGGATGAGTTCTAAATTTCCGGGGCTCCGTTTTGGCGGAGGCGGTAGTGAAGAACTAAAATTCGCACTTCCTCCCCCCATAAACAAATGCTGCCCAGCCTTCACCTCAAACTTGCCACCAGTGACAGGGAAAATTCCCGAGCCATTAATCTTGATTTGAGATCCACCCGCCGTGATAACGATTTCTTTAGAAGCACTAATTTCAATTTTGTCTTCACTTGAAATAATCTGAACCGCTTTACGGGCAATTAAATCGGCTCCATCACCTTGAGCCTGTATCTCAACTTTACCTTTACCTGCATACAGTCTTGCCCCTTCTTGAGCAGCAAAAAGGCTAATCTTGTTTTGAGCGTGTGCAATCAGGTTCTTTTGGGTAGATAGGTTAATACTGTCTCCAGCAGTTTGGCTTAACTGAGCATCGGCGCTGAGGTGAATGTCTTCATTACTGGCTAGAGCAATACTTTTAGGTGCAGTTAGTATCATCAAGGCTTGCTTAAAAGCGGCAGCTTTGTCTTGATCTTTTTCTTCAATTTGCTCTATGAACGTTTTTAAGTTCTCAAGAACTTCCAATGGATCAGTTTGCTGCTTTTTAGCAACTTCACTGAGTGCCTTGGCATTGTTAAGACCGCCTTCTATTTGTTGTTTGGCCTCATTTGCATCGAGGTGTACACCTTGAGCTTGGTCTTGTTTGTGAGTACTCACGAGTAAACCACTGCCAGCTCGAACTGCGCCCCATTGGTCTGTTCGTAGCTCAAAACCTTCACCACGACCATCACTTTCCGCCTTATCTTTTGGATGGCTTAAGTTACCCAAGTTGAGTTGGCTGGCTGCATGGCTACTTTGTAGCTGGGCACTGATCTGGCCTGTGGTGTCATCAAAACGGAGTTGGTTAAAGCCTTTGCCGTCAACTTCTTCGGAACGAATACCACTGAGCTTTTTAGTGTCAGGTAACTGGCCTTTCTGATCGAACTGAGTTGGGTGACGTTCAGCTTCATGAATACGCCCCACCACAAACGGGCGGTCAATGTTGCCGTCAAAGAAATCGATGACAACGATCTCACCCACGCGAGGCAAGAAGCGTGCGCCATAACCGGCGCCCGCCCAAGGAGTCAGCACATCTACCCAAGCCGAGTCAGTGTCATTGTCGTTACTGCCTGCCCCACCGTCATGGCTATGGTCATCAGTTCGGGTAAACAGGAAGCGGACTTTAATGCGTCCCCACTGATCGACATGAATGCTTTCGCCTTCCAGTCCCACCACTCTAGCGCGCTGCGGGTAAGCTGCTGGTCGGTGCTCTAGCGGGTGATATTCAGGCACCGCTTTAATATTGCGACGAACCACGTTCAGCTCAGCATAGTGGCGCTGCTCAGGGTTTTGGCTGTCGAGTTGGGCTGCCTTGAGCTTGTCTTTTGGTAATAAGTGCTCAAGTTGCTGTTGTAATTCTTTCGGTAAATTATTCTGGTTATAGTAATGCTTGCTTAAGATTAAGAATTCTTTATCGGCACTATCATGTTGGTCGAGTTCAGGATGGTCATTGAGTTCAAACCAGTAACCCACCTGTGCATCACGGACATTACCCGAAACGGTAAACTGTTTCGAACTCAGGTGATGGTAAGCATTAATATGTTGGTTAAGCTGTTCAATCTGGCTATTGCCTGAAGCTGTAGCTTGGTCTTCGCCTTTTAGGTCCTGCATCCAAGCAGGGCTAACATGCCATGCATCTTCAAGGTTTAGGCTGGCATTGTCATAGTGTTCGCTGTGCTTTTGCGTGCCTTGTACGCTGCCGCTACCTTCTTCTTGTTGTAGGGCATCGGCTTGCCAGCGTTGCACATGAACCGAAGTCGATTGTAAGCGGCGCTCTGCCTTGACTTGAGTAATGGTATCAAACTGTTCTGTCGCACTGCTGCGTTGGTAGCGCAGGCTACGACGTTCAAGTGCCTGATAGTTTTGGTTATCATCAATTAAACGCAGTACTTGTGGCTGAATGGACGCATTCGGATCCACTACTAAAAGCTGTGATTCATCGACTAACCAATTAATACCTTCACTACGCCACAAACGGGTTAAAAAGTCATAATCGCTTTCGTTTGACTGCATCACAAATGGACGCACATCGTAGTCTTTGGTTAACCCAGATGTGTCGAGTGTTAAGCTTGCGGCAAATAACGGGCTTTTACCCTGCCATTCTTTAAATAGAATTTCGCTAATATCTCGCACGCTTTTGTTCATAAACACGCGGCTATTACGGCGTTTATGCCAGAGTGCAGTTGGGTCTTTTAAAGTAAGGTTATAAATGGTGAGTGAGCCGTCACTTTGCCCTTGGCTTGCTTCAGTAATAATGCCCGTGGTTCTAAAAAACTGCCCCATGTCAGTGACTTGATCGACGGCAACCTGACAGCCAATAAATTGTTTTAATGCAATATGTGCGTTGGTCGATAGACACAGTAACTCAGCAACGCTACCTTGGTTGAGGGTATGTTCGCCCTCGATGCGTTGCAAGAAGACTTGATTGTTTAATGATGCGTTGGAAAATTGCACATGAAGAACGCGGTTCTGTGCGACCAACCCTAAACTATCTAAAATTTGAAATATTTTATGGGACATCATTATTATAAAAACTGAGTCATATTCATCGATATTTTATAAAAAACAGACAGAATTGTCTATTTATATAAAATAGCTTATCTTCCCTTAACTTACATACTTTTTAGTTTATCTAAAACAAAGGTAAGGTTTTAAAGGAGAAAACCCATGTCTAAACAAATGGATCAAGCCATTCAAAGTGTCATTGACCTACATGTTTTAATAGAAAATGTATTTACAGGAAAAAATGCAGAGCAAAGTCTGAGTCCGCTTTTAGATAGCTTTGATCAAAATTTTAAGATGGTTACGGTTCAAGGTCGGAGTATTGGCTTAGCCGAAGTTAAAAACTTATTTAGTCAAAATATTGGAAAGAAGCCTTCTTTAAAAATCGACATTATTAAAAGTGCAGCTTTATACGAATTTGAAAATTATTGTTGGGTGCAATATCAGGAACATCAGCAAACTGATGAAACCGAGACAGTACGTACCTCTACGGCCTGCATTAGAGTAGAAGATAAAAAATGTTCTTGGGTGTATTTACATGAAACTTTAGTTCCCTCGTCTTAAGTCATCTAGAGCACCATAAAGATGGCACCCATTTTGCTTAACAATATTACGTTTTATGAAAATCGTAATACTGATCAAAATGGGGAGCTCTCGATATGGGTTATGTTGCAAAGGAATTTACGCGAAAGAACAAGCTGATTCTCAGTATTTGTTCTTTCGTTATTCCAATATGTCTTTGGTGCGCAATCAGTTACTTACCTTTTGTTTGGCATCCTCAAGTACAAATCACGAGTTCGGGAAGTGTTGCTTACCTACAAGTAGGAAGTCGCATTGATAAAAATGTGTTCTATCTCGAAGCACAAAATGCAGTCAATCGAGATTCTGCACCACCACAAGGTATTTTAGTCAATCCAATTTATTTACCCGCTCCCCATGAAGTCGCTAAGGCTTTGGTGACTGCATTTACTACGCCACCTGAACAACCTGATTCACCATGGTTTCATCAAAGTTTATGGCACAGTATTAAACTGGTATTTTCAGCTTTTTTTATCTCTTCATTGATTGGGATTCCACTGGGTATTTTGTGTGGTTTTTCTAAGCGAATATCCCTGTTAACAGAACCGTTTGTCGAATTTTTCCGTTACTTACCCGCTCCCGCCTTTGGTGCACTTGCAGTAGCAATTTTAGGGATTAATGATGCGCCTAAAATTGCCATTATTGTGATTGGGACGCTATTTCAGCAAATTCTCATTATTGCCAATACCACACGAATGGTAGATCGAAGCTTAATTGAAGCTGGCTATACGCTTGGTACCAATAAGCTCAAAAGTTTATTTCACGTGGTGATTCCTGCGGCCTTACCTGATATTTACCGCGACTTACGTGTGCTATTGGGCTGGGCTTGGACCTATTTAATTGTTTCGGAGTTGATTGGCACGACTTCAGGTATTACGTGGTTTATTACCCAACAGGCTCGCTATCAAAACTTTGACAACGTCTATGCAGCTATTTTGATTATTGGGGTGATTGGTCTGGTCTGTGATTGGTTATTAATGAAGTTAGGTGAGCGGATGTTCACTTGGAAAGTAGGAGCAAAATAATGAACGATTCAACATTTAACGCGCATGAATACTTTCAAAAAATTTATGAACGTCCTGTGATTTTAGAAGCTAAACAACTGAGCCAAGTCTTTAAGCATGGTCACAGCGAACGCACTGTTTTAAATAAGCTCGATTTAAAAATTCACAAAAGAGAATTTATTTGTGTGATTGGCCCTTCTGGCTGCGGTAAGTCAACACTGAGCCGTGTTATTGCAGGTTTAGACCCATACCATAGTGGAGAAATTTTAGTAGACGGCGAATGCATTACGGGACCTTGTCCTGAACGCGGCATGGTATTTCAGGGCTATACCCTTTTCCCGTGGAAAACTGTAAAAGAAAACGTGATGTTTGGTCCGCAAATGCGCGGCGCTAGTCAAATGACAGCCGAAGCTCAAGCACGTGAATGGATTAATATTATTGGTTTGGAAAAATATGAAAATCAGTATCCGCACCAACTTTCTGGCGGTATGAAACAGCGCGTTGCGATTGCTAGAGCTTTGGTTAATCAACCTAAAATTTTACTCATGGACGAACCTTTTGGTGCACTCGACCCGCATACCCGTCAAAAAATGCAAAAGCACTTGATGGATTTATGGCAAAACATTGATATCACCATTATTTTTGTGACCCATGACATGGATGAAGCCATTTTACTGGCAGACCGAATTGTGGCACTCAAAGCCAACCCTGGTGAAATTAAGGAAATTATTGAAGTTAATTTGCCGCGTCCACGCTCACTCGACTTAATGAGCACACCTGAGTTTAAACAGCTCCGTTCACGGGTAGATTATTTAGTTCACGCTGAAGAAGATGAGCTTGACCCAGCTTTACAAGATTTACCAAAAATACCGCGTATGACTCAGGTCAGTACAGAAAAATAAGAAAGACATTAAAAAGCCCAAGTTGAACTTGGGCTTTTTATTTATTTGGCTTATTTGAGCTGTTCTATGAGTGTTGGATAAATCAGCCCATCTACATTTTGTTCAGTTTTATAAATACCATTTTCGACATTAAATTTATTGACGTGATAGGTCGAGCCATAAATCGAGTCAAAGCCTTGAGATTTAGCAAATACTTTCTTATTGGCGTTGATATCTAATAAATGCGTACCGCTGACCATCAACTCATATTGCTTTGGATCAACCCCTGAACGGTTTGCCATAATTTTAACTGCATCGGCATGGGTTGCAGGGTCATTAATATATTTAACTGTTTTGTCCCACACCTGAATGACTTTTTTCCATTCTTCTTGATGAGCAGTTAAATGGCTCATGTTGACGGTCAAGGTGTCATAAATTAAACCCGGCTTGTCTTTAGAAGTATAAATAATTTTAGAGCCTGCCACTGCTTTTAATGCCTGACCTGCAACAGGTTGCCAAACAGCAATCGCGGAAATATCGGGGCTATTAAATACTTGAGGTAATTGATTCGTCGCTGAATTTACCAGCTTTACCTCATTCGCTTTAATGTTATGGTCGGTTAAAGCTGTCGCTAGTAAAAGATGATCAACCAAGCCTTTTTCAACACCAATTGATTTTCCTTTTAAGTCTTGAATGGTGTTAATGCCCTCTTTTGCAATGATGACATCATTACCCGCCGAATAATCTGTTGCCATGATCATCATGCCTTGCGTACCGCCAGAAGCGGTTACCAAGTTATCGCCATTGGTGACCAACACAGCATCGAGTTGATTTGCCGAAAAAGCTGAAAGAGAAGCCGAATAATCAAACCACTTAAACTCTACATTTAACCCTGCTTCTTTTAGCCAGCCTTTTTCAATAGCCACTTGCCAAGCCACCCAGCCCGGCCAATCACTATATCCAATGGTAATTGGTTTTGTATTTGTGGCTGCCTGAGCATCTTGTTTAGCCTCGGGCACTTTAGCGGTATTGTCACACCCACCCAATACAACTGCCGATAAAATAGATACGGATAACAACGCTTTTTTAATCATATAGAAACTTCCCCAACATTTTTACTGACAACACTTTGAGCGGTTTGATTGAGTGACTGTATATAGGCTCGCCAGCCTCCAAAATGGCTAATATCGGTTGCATCTTGAATGGCATACGCTTCGCAAATAAAGCCTTTGACCCATGTACCATCTTTTAATTTCAGGTTCCCAATACCAAGTGGTGCAGGTACTTCAGCCACAATGGCTCCAAAATTTGCTAAGGGAACATCCCACACTTCAACTTCAATTGAAGTACCTGCTGCATCGCATTGCAGCCCCGGCTTTGGTGGCGTGGTATTTTTTAAGGCAAAAAGTTTATAAGTGTCTGCGGTCTGAGTTTTCTTAAGCAAAGTGGCATTACGGCTAGTGAGCTGAAAATTAAGCGGCATCCCTGTTAAGTGTGCTCCGACTACAGCAAGCTGCACTGAATGATTCGATTGGATTTCTAGACTTTTTTGATAATGCTGAGTTGATTTACCTAAACTCAGCGATGTTTCGGCTTGCCAAAGCTGCGCAAAATTGACGAGTGCCTGATCGTGCCAAGCTGGTGCAATAAAGGTTACGCCGCTTGGTAGGCCGTCTTCACGGAGTACGTTAGGTAAAGCTAAAGCCGAAAGATCAGCAAAATTGACAAAGTTGGTATATGCCCCCATGTGTGCATTTTTAGTCAACGGGTCGGCTTCAACTTCGGCAATGGTATAAATGGTTGGTGCTGTCGGAACCATCAATGCATCAAAAGGTTGTAATGCCAAATTAATTTTTCGAGCCAGAACGGCACGGTTATATTCGGCTTGAAGTGCATCTGTTGCCTTGAATTTATCTGCCTGCGCAATAATTTGAGCAATGACTGGATGAGCCTTTTCACGTGTTGTCATACGTTCAACGGCGGCTGTTCTTTCAGCTACCCATGCATCGTTATACAGTGCGGCAGCAAGCTCATTAAACGCACTGAAATCAATACTCTCAACTTCATAGCCCAGTTTTTTAACGCGCTCAATTGCAACTAAAAAAGCTTTTTCAGATTCAAGATCACCATAAAACTCAAGCTGAGCTGGAATAGCTATTTTTCGTTTAGAAAACTGAGTCGGTACATTGGCTGGATGCACTCGTGAATATTCATCTGTTTCATCGTAGCCCTGCATTAAACTGGCAACTGTCCAAGCATCATCAATATGTAGCGCAAAAATAGAAATGACATCAATGGTTCGACATGCAGGAATTAAACCTGTGGTAGAAAACCAGCCCTTTGTCGGCTTAAGACCCACAATATTGTTATGGCCCGCAGGAACACGCCCTGACCCCGCCGTGTCTGTCCCCAAACTAAAAGGCACAATACCATTGGCAACCACCACTGACGAACCAGAGCTTGAACCACCACTAATATATTCAGGGTTAAAACTATTTTTTACTGCGCCATAGGGAGAGCGAACGCCAACCAGCCCAGTCGCAAACTGATCGAGATTGGTTTTACCAACCACAATTGCCCCTGCTTTTTTCAGCTTGGCAACTACGGCAGCATCTTGGTTCGCTAAATATTGAACCTCTTTACAGGCAGCGGTAGTGTGAAAACCAGCAACATCAATATTGTCTTTAACGGCAAACGGCACACCATATAGAGGTAAGTCAGCAACATTCTGGTCTTGTAAAATATCAATTTGCGATTGAATCTGCTCGTTCGATGCAATTTCAATCCACGCATGATCATCATTTTTAATTTCTGCAACATAGCCAATCAAATCTTCAAGATGGATTTGCCCATTTTGATATGCTGTTTTCCAGTCTTGAATAGTCCATAAATTTTTCAACACGCTACTCCATTTAGTCATTTTGCTGTATCGGCGGCATCACGGCATCCATTAGTTCTAAATGCCCTTTAATTACCCCTTTCAGCACAATAAATTGCTGGCTAATTTGTCTGAGCTCAGAACTCGCGCCCTGCATTAACATGACTTGCAATATCTTTTCTTGGTCGAGCTGGATATGAAGTGAGCTAATCACTTGTGCTAAAAACTGTTGCTGTAAATCGACCAATTGATTACGCAAGGTCATTTGGCTTGCGTCATAAAGCAGCGTCAAGGTGCCCACCATGACTTCATTGGCCTGCGCCTGCTCTGCAATCAAGTGTTTATTAATCATGTCGACAATCGCTTGCGAGCGACTTTCATAGTTCTGCTCGACAATTTTTTGGTCGAGTGCGTTGAGGGTCGTTTCAGGTACAGTAATACTGATTCGAGCCAACTTTTGTTTTGCCACAGTCTTATCCTTTTGTTTTAGGCGGCTGATTGTTTTGCTTGATATATACACCTGCACGTACGCTAAGCAATTCGACTAAAAAGGCTTTTAAGGATTGCTTTGGTTGAACCACGGGTTTTACATCGTTCATATCACACCTCTAGCTTGGTATTACCAAATTCAATTTTTGTATTACTAATATGAGATGCAGAAAATGTGCCAGTTTTTAAGCGTCATTTTGATGGGTTTGATGGATATTTATGAGTAATTTTTGGGCAGAAAAAAGCCCCATGCACAGGCATGGGGCTAAATTAATAAATCAAGCTAAACAGCATATTTAATTTTAGAAGTATAAAATTTTTATAAAATAATTTAACTAGATAGAAATAGTATAAATTTTAGGCTAGATTAATCTAACAATAAATAATGAAGTCAAAATCATATGGAATTAATTTCAATAGTTTTGGAAAACTTTAGGGGCTATCATTTAAAACATACAATTTTAATTGATGAATGCTTAACAGGAATTATAGGAAAAAATGATGCTGGTAAGTCCACAATATTTGAAGCCTTAGATATTTTTTTTGAAAATTCAAGTTTTGAGAAAAATGATCGGTGCATCTTTGCTACAGAAGAACAAAATACTTCTATCACATGTGTATTTAAGAACTTCCCTGAAAGTTTAAGTTTAGATGCCACTTCTCAGACTACTTTAGAAAGTGAATATCTTTTAAATAATGATTCATTTCTAGAGATCAAAAAAACTTTCCGTGTAAATCAAAAAATCACAACCGAAGTTTCAATTATCGCTAATTATCCATCAAATCCTGATCTAAATAGTTTAATTACACTTAAAAATGCTGAGTTAAAAAGCTTAATAAAAACTAAAGGTTTAGATATTACTCAAGTAGATGACCAGCGCTCTAATACCTGCTTAAGAAAGTTTCTTTTTTCTTCCGAGACTCTAACTTTCCAAACTAAAGAAATTTCACTGAACAAAGAAGATGCAAAAAACTTATGGGAAAATATAAAAAGTTTTTTACCTATATTTGCATTATTTAAGTCTGATAGAAACAGTAGCGATCAAGATAGCGAAGTTCAAGATCCAATGAAATTAGCAATAAAAGCAGCTCTTTCTGAAATTCAGCCCAAGTTAACTGAAATACAAGAATATATACGAACAAATGTAGAAGATGTAGCAAAGAGAACGTTAAATAAACTTGGGGAGATGGATTCAAACCTAGCCAAGGATTTGATACCTAGTTTTTCTAAAGACCCCAAATGGGATTCAATTTTTTCTATGACTTTAACATCAGAGTTAGGAATACCAGTTAATAAAAGAGGTAGTGGTGTCCGTAGACTAATTTTATTAAATTTCTTCAGAGCTGAGGCTGAAAAAAAATTCAAAGAAGCTAGAAATAGGTCAATAATATATGCAATTGAAGAACCAGAAACATCACAACATCCTAATTATCAAGAAATGCTTATCAAGGCATTATTAGAATTATCTCTATCTCCCAAAACACAAATTTTAGTTACAACGCATACACCAGCATTAGCAGGTTTATTACCGCTGGCAAGCTTACGTTATATCAATAAAGTTGATAAAAATCACATTATAGAACATGCAGATACAAATCAAATATTAGATAAGATTAGTCATGATCTAGGAATACACCCTTTTGGCTCGATAAATGATACACAATGCAAAGGCTACATATTTGTGGAGGGAGTATCCGATGTTGTATTCCTAAAACATATCTTTTCAAAATTCGCAGAAAATTCTCTTATTCAAAGAGATTATATTACAGCGAGGGATATACAGTTATTAATAAGCGGTGGCAGCGATAATTTAAAACATTGGGTAAATTACAAATTAATTGAAACGCTTCAAAAACCATGGGCTGTATTCTTTGACTCAGACAATGATGGGCAGAACTGTGATAAATATCAGAAGAATATAGAGACTCAAAAAAGATATTCACATGTTGTCTTCCATCTAACGAAAAAAAGAGAATGTGAAAATTATCTTCATAAAAATGTTATTTCGCGCATAACAAATGGAGAAGTTGTTTTTTCACCTAATGATTATGCTGATCAGAAGGTCTTATTACATACCGAATTAATAAAATATATTGCAGTTAAAAAAACTAATTTAATTGAGAAATTATGGCACACCACCACTTGTGAGGAAATTATTGAAAGTTGTACAGATGTAGATGGAAACAATGAATTTCTAGAGTTTATTAACCGTATAGAAACACATTTTAGTTTGCATGAAGATTCTAAAAAGACCGCTTAAGCGGTCTTTTTTTATTTGTTCTCTACACTATAAGTAGAACCAATCATCGTATGTGCCCATACCGATAAAGACTCTAAAACAGGCCTAAAAGACTGACCTAATTCAGTCATTTCATACACCACCTTAATCGGTGCTTTTTCACCATAAACGGTTCGAGATATTAAGCCGCTTTGCTCTAGCTGTTTAAGTTGGAGGCTTAAAGTCATTTCTGTGATGGTTGGCATTAATTGATTGATTTCATTAAAGCGTTTTGGCCCATCTTTTAAATAATACAAAATAACACCTTTCCATTTTCCACCCACCAAATCCATAGCCATACTGATATGACATGGATAGGTTTTTCCATTCATGGTGATTTCACATTTATTTTCAGTATTCGCCATTTTTAACGCCACCTATCAACTTTGATAGTTATTGTACACCCATACTATAAAAATTATAGTGACTATGATTTTTATAGCTACAAGGCATTATTATGGCTTTACTTATTTTGGCTCATCCCTACTACGCTCAATCAATTGCAAATAAAACGATAGTGAATGAACTTATAAAAACCTATCCGGACCTTGAAGTCCGAGATATTTTTCAGCTTTATCCAGACTATAAAATTGATGTAAGTGCTGAACAAGAAGCCTTGTTACGCCATGACACCATCATTCTGCAATATCCAATGTTCTGGTTTAATATGCCGGCAATTTTGAAGTTATGGTTTGATGAAGTTTTTACTTATCAGTTTGCTTATGGCTCTCAAGGCGACAAATTAAAAGATAAAAAAGTCATTATTAGTATGACGGTCGGGCAAAAAGAAGCCGATATGGTGAATGACCGAGAAAACTTAGCGGATAGTTTTTTAAAAGCGGTTCAATATTCAATTCAATATACACAAATGCAGTTAAGCGCCACTTACTTGCTTTATGACGTTTCGCCTTTATCAGGTAATCCAGAGTCGAAAATTAAATTAGAGGCAGTTGAACATGGTCATAAAGTATTAAAGCATTTGACCGAAGCATAATAAAAAAAGAGAGCATCAATATTGATGCTCTCTTTTGGTTTAAGCGACAGGTGCCAAGGTAAATAACACTTGTCCTGTTTTTACGGTTTGCCCTTTTTCAATGGTAATGGTTTCTACCTTCATACGTTCCGGCGCAATAATTGGAATTTCAATTTTCATTGCCTCAATGACTGCAAGGGTTGCACCTTCTTCAACAATATCCCCCGATGCGCATTCGATTTTCCAGATTGACCCCGGCATGTGTGATTCGACTGTACAGCCTCCTTCAGGGATCACCACGGTTTCGCCATCATCTACAGCATCTAGGCTTTCAGAAATATATTCTTGCAAGCCTGCTTCATGCCAACGGCGGCGTTCAGCCTCGAAATTGGCTTGTTGCATATCTTTAAAGGCTTGAATGCTGTCTTGATGTGTTTTTAAAAATTCGTTGTATTCTTTTAGGTTGAGTACGCCCTCTTCAATGCGAAGTTTTAAACGACCCGCCTTGAAGTCTTCACGCATTTGCAGAAGTTCAGTCTCAGAAACTTCATAAAACTTCACTTGGTCAAAAAAGCGTAATAACCACGGTTTGCCTTGTTCAAAGTTAGCATTTTTACGGTAACGGCTCCACATTTGAGTGGTACGACCAACAAACTGGTAGCCACCCGGCCCTTCCATACCGTACACACACATATAAGCACCACCAATGCCCACAGCATTTTCAGGTGTCCAAGTTCGTGCAGGGTTATATTTTGTGGTGACTAAACGTTGGCGTGGATCGAGTGGCGTTGCAACGGGTGCCCCTAAATACACATCGCCTAAACCCATTACTAAATAGTTCGCACTATAGACCACATCTTTAACTGCTTGCTTAGAAGCTAAGCCATTAATACGACGAATAAACTCGACGTTATCTGGGCACCACGGTGCATCTGGACGAACAATTTGTGTGTAGCGCTCGGTGGCAAGTTGAGTTTGTGAATCTTCCCAAGCCAAAGGCAAATAGACAGTTCGTGAAGGCACCTGCATATTTTGAATGTCAGGTAATTCAGCTTCTGCCTGTTGAAGTTTCTGTAAAAGCTCCAGTTGATCGAGCAGAATTGAATCAAAATGAATTTGCAGTGAACGGATGCCCGGTGTTAAGTCGATAATGCCCTGAATGTTTTGATCTTTGACCCATTGCATGAGTGCATGAATACGGAAACGTAAATTCAGATCAAGTACTAACTCGCCATATTCCACCAATAAATAGCTATTTCCTGCTGGTCGATAGGTCACGCTTGGTAAATCAGATTCACCTTCTAAAATTGCTAAAACTGCATCTTTTAAAGTGTCTGGTTCTGCTTGAATGGCTGGATTAAAATTGATCTGAGTTGTATCAGTCGCGGTTACGCTTTGATGATATTTTTGATCGAGCGCTTTTGCTTGCGCATAACTGACTGGTACAAATTTGGCTTTATCGCCTGCTTTAAGTTGCCCGATTTTCCAAAGCTCGGAATGAATGACTACCGCAGGACAGACAAAGCCACCTAAGCTCGGACCATCTGGACCCAAAATAATTGGCATATCACCCGTAAAATCAATTGCCCCAATCGCATAAGCATTATCGTGAATATTGGATGGATGTAAGCCTGCCTCACCGCCGTCTTCACGTGCCCACTCAGGTTTTGGGCCAATTAAACGAATGCCTGTACGGCTTGAGTTATAGTGAATCTCAAACTCATTGGTAAAGAACGTATCAATATCTTGTTTGGTGAAAAAATCTGGTGCGCCATGTGGGCCATACATGACGGCAATTTCCCAGTTTTGGGTAAAGCTAGGAATTTGTGCTTGAGCTAGAGCTGTGGTCGATTGAGCGGAATATTCAGTAATCGGCAGCATATCGCCAATTAATAAATTACGGCCTGCATGCCCACCAAACTGCCCTAAAGTGAAAGTCGCCTGTGACCCTAAATAGTCAGGAACATCAAATCCACCTTTCACACCTATATAGCTACGGCAACCTGAACGGATAAGTCCACATTTTAAAACTTGGCCTTTTTTTACATTGACGGTTTGCCACATCGGCACAAGTTCGCCATCAAGTTTTGAAGGCATATCACCGCCCGTAATGACAATTTGGCTGTCGCAGTGAAACTTTAAGGTCGGCCCTTGCAAGGTGCATTCAAGACCTGCGGTATTTGGTTCATTGGCTAAAAGCTGGTTTGCTACAGTTAAACTGAGTGGGTCGATGGCACCTGATGGCGGCACACCAACATCCCAATAACCTAATCGACCTGTTACGTCTTGAATGGCAGTTTGAATGCCAGCCTGCAACACCTCAATTTTTTGAGTTTTCCATTCAAAGGTATTTAAAAATCGAGTGGTTTGAGTACCTAAAGCAAACACATCGCAAGCAATAATATTCTGTAAATATTCCAAATTGGTTTCAATGCCTGCGACTTGCGTGTTGGCAAGACTAGCACTCATTGCCTGTATGGCTTGGTCACGTGTTGCAGCAGTTACAATGATTTTGGCAATCATTGGATCATAAAAAGACGACACCGTTGACCCTGTTTCTACCCATGTTTCGACTCGTGCTTGCGGGTCAAATTTAACATGTGTAAGTAAGCCCGCACTCGGCTGGAACTGTTTAATCGGGTCTTCGGCATAAAGACGAACCTGAATGGAATGTCCTGTTGGCTCTAACTTTTCAGTCGGTGCTGACCAGTCACCGCTTGCCAAGGTAACCATCCACTCGACTAAGTCGACACCAAATACTTGCTCGGTCACGCCGTGCTCAACTTGTAAACGGGTGTTGACCTCTAAGAAATAAAATTCCTGGGTTTCGGTGTCCATGACGAACTCAACTGTGCCTGCCGAGCGGTAGTTCACTGACTGCATGAGTTGAATCGCAACTTTTTGCAAATACTCACGTTGCTGTTCATTCAAGTGTGGTGCGGGTGTTTCTTCAATCACCTTTTGATTACGGCGTTGTACCGAACAATCACGCTCACCCAACGCTAAAACTTGCCCTTTTCCATCACCAAAAATTTGCACTTCGATATGGCGTGCATGTTGTACAAATTTTTCTAAATACAAACCTGCATCTTTAAAATTGACCTGCGCTAAATAAGATACGGTTTGGTAGGCATCTTTTAATTCAGTTTCATTCCAGACCAGACGCATACCAATACCACCGCCACCCGCGGTACTTTTCAGCATGACCGGATAGCCAATACGAGCTGCCTCAAACAAAGCCTCGGCTTCATCGGCAAGTAGTGAACTGCCCGGAAGTAAAGGTACATTGCTTTTAATAGCCAGCTCACGCGCGGTATGTTTTAAACCAAAATCGAGCATTTGGCTTGAAGTTGGCCCAATAAAGGCAATACCTTGGCTTTCGCACAAATCACAAAACTCGGCATTTTCAGACAAAAAACCATAACCGGGGTGAATAGCTTCTGCTCCCGACTGTTTTGCTACTTCAAGAATCTTTTCAATATTTAAATAACTTTGATGCGCAGGCGCAGGGCCAATCAGAAAAGCTTCATCGGCCAAAGTCACGTGTAACGAATCACGGTCGGCTTCGGAGTAAACTGCAACCGAAGCGATCCCGAGTTTCTTAAGGGTGCGAATGACGCGACAGGCAATTGCACCGCGGTTAGCAATCAGAACTTTTTTAAACATGCTTACACCCCTTCCGCTTCACGGACAACCAATTGAATTTTGGTTGGGTTATAGGCATTACATGGGTTATTGAGCTGAGGACAATTGGAAATTAAAACAATTAAATCCATTTCCGCCCGAACTTCGACATATTTACCCGGGCCTGAAATTCCGTCATCAAATTTAAGCTGGCCGTCTGGCGTAACAGGCACATTCATAAAAAAGTTAATGTTTGGGCCAATATGACGGACATTTAAGCCATGCTTTTTTGCAATCGGATGTTTTGCCAAGGCATACATAAAATTGTTACGGCAACTATGCATAGGATACGTTTCATGTGCATAACGAACCGTATTACTTTCACATGAACAGGCACCACCAATGGTGTCATGGCGACCGCAGTTATCATCATGAATAACGGCAATTGGACGACCAAAGTTACTATAGAGCTTGGTGCCCTTTTCTAAATAAATCTGTTGGTTGATAGCCAAAGTGTCCATTGCGCTATAACGCTCAGTCGGGTTTTCGGCACTCATAAACAAAGTATCGACCGCTTGGTTTCCCTCAAGGTCAATAATTCGAAAATATTGGCCCTTTTTAACCTCGCACATCCACGCTTCACCCGCAGGACAAACTTCATTTAAAACTGCTTTTTCAAATGATTGTAAAACTGTCATGATGCTTCTCCTGATTTAAATATTGCTAAGCGCGTAGTAGCGGGCTGTGTTTTGAAACGCACGCTGATTTTGTGAACACGCATCACGACAAATATCGTTGTCTGTTAGTGAATTGGCTTTAAATAAACTGAGTTGAATATCAGCAGGTTGATAGATTGGGCTGGTGTCTAAACCATGCGGCGCGGCAGATAAAAATAGTAGGCAGTCCATTTCAAAACGCAGTTCAATGATTTGATCGGTATTGTCAGAACTGACATATGACAAAGCGCCGTTTTCATCTGATACAACTTTAGAAAATAGGTTAACGGCGGCACTCAGGTCTTGGCTGGCAAGTCCGTATTTACACATTTCAATGAGTAAACTGTCTAAGCCGTTTTGGTACATATCATTGCGGGCATCTTGAAATGTGCGATGGCCGAATTGCTTTTCAATTTGCTCAGGTCGGCTTGGGCCACAAAGCGCATCATTCCAACCATGATCGTCATGAACAATGGAAGCCATCACACGGCCAAGGTCTGAATAGAGCACATTGGAAGCTTTTAAATAGGCGGTGTGTTGCCCTTTTAAACTGTCGGGCATGTTAAAACGCTCAAGCACATCGGCAGCATTTACACAAAACAAAGAAACATTTGCCTGAGCGCCAAGCGATGTAAATCTAAGAATAGTTCCTTTTTGAATACGACCCGACCAGTGATGTCCGCCGGGTAAAAGTTCGGTCCAAATCGCTTGATTGTTATGATAACTTGCAGTGTTCATAGCTACTCCTGTCGGATAGTTTTAGACTTCCTCCCGGGCTTTTATCCCTCCGTGTAGTTCGCTAGGAACCGTGAACTCTCGGTCCAGTCATACGTGAAGTATCGGAACCCTAGATCACTTTTGATTGTTTAAGACTATGCAAAGGACATGCCAGCTTAGTATTACGTTTTTGGTTAAAAGTAATACCAAACTTGAGCCGTTTAGGTGCGATTTAAGTTCAAAAATAAAAAACTGCATTCAAAATTGTGCACTTCAAAATAAAAAAGCCCCTTTTACGAAGAGGCTTAAGACTAAATTATAAGAGAGCTTATTAAGGAAGCAGAATCACCTTACGGCAGTCCTCTTCTCTTTCATTAAAAATACGATAACCCTCTGCGGCATCTTCTAATTTCATTCGATGGGTAATAATCGTTTCAGGTGTTAATTCGCCACGCTCAATCAATTCCAAGAGTTGCGGCAAATATTGATGCACATGGGTTTGTCCCATTTTAAAAGTTAAGCCTTTATCAAAAGCATCACCAAATAAGAAACCATGAATCGGGCCTGCGTATACACCTGGTACGCTGACCACACCACCACGGCGAACCGCCGCAATGCATTGACGCAGTGCTGCACCACTTGAACCTTCAAGTTTTAAATTGGTTAGGACTGTTTCAATCACACTGCCTTTTGCCTCGAAACCAATTGCATCAATCACCGCATCGACACCGCGGTAATTGTCGGTATGTTGAATAATAAATTCGGCCGCATC
The DNA here is from genome assembly GCF_031798995.1 of Acinetobacter sp. V104_13. Taxonomy (NCBI): domain Bacteria; kingdom Pseudomonadati; phylum Pseudomonadota; class Gammaproteobacteria; order Moraxellales; family Moraxellaceae; genus Acinetobacter; species Acinetobacter sp. V104_13. Next base: position 660,176 of record NZ_JAVQNP010000027.1, read on the forward strand.
GACTTCATCAAAATTAACTGGAATGGCACCGTATGTTGCCGCTGCATAGTTCAATCGATAGTCATTGTGATCGACCATAAATATCTTTTCAGCACCAAGCATCTTGGCACAAGCAGCGCTTAACAGTCCGACTGGACCAGCACCATAAATTGCAACGGTCGAGCCACGTTTCACTTGGGCATTGGTCACGGCTTGCCAAGCAGTCGGTAAAATATCAGTCAAGAAAAGTACTTTTTCATCTGACAGTGAAGTTGGCACTTTAAAAGGGCCTTTATTGGCTTTTGGCACACGCACATATTCTGCTTGCCCGCCCGGTACACCGCCGTAAAGATGGCTATAACCAAACAAAGCTGCGCCTGGTGGAATCTGCTTTTTATTAATAATTGCGCCGCGCCCTGTATTCGTGGTTTCGCAGGCAGCAGTTAGGTCAAGTTGGCAAAAGAAACATTCGCCACAGGCAATCACAAAAGGAACAATGACACGATCACCCTTTTTGACTGCGGTGACAGCTGGGCCGACCTCTTCAACCACACCCATAAATTCGTGCCCAAAGATATCACCCTGTTCGGTTCTAGGGATTTTGCCTCGATATAAATGTAAATCAGAGCCACATATCGCTGTGGCAGTCACGCGTAAAATAATGTCATCTGGTTCTTGAATAATAGGGTCTGCTACTGTTTCTACTCGAACATCTTCTGCACCGTGGTAAGTTAGAGCGCGCATATTGTTATTCCTCTATTTTCTATCATGTCCTTTGATTATGAGGAGGCTTTCTTTACGGTTTGCAACGATTCTTACTTTTCACGTAAGGCATATAGTTCAAATGCAACGCGATAGGAATTTCAGTAACATTTAATGAATCTAGGATTGTTTCAGCTAGGAATGTTTTTGTTATTTACCCCAACAAAAAAAGCCAATCATCTCTGCAATAAAATGATTGGCTCTATTCTAAGATTTTGAATTAATCTAACTTAAGTTGTTGTCTGAGCTTTAAGATATCGACCAGACCTTTATCTCTGGTTTCATATAAATCGATATCTTTATATTGTGTTAATAGCTGATTGGTTTGTGCTTCCAATAACTCTGTTGTCTCGTCTGAATGTTGAAATGCGTGCATATCATTCCACCATTCTGTCATTGGTGGGCCTAAATGATGAATTGCTTCTTTAAAGCCCTTTTGGTTGGCAAGCTGCATATTAATGTAGGGGCCAAAGAGCGCCCATCTTAAACCCGGCCCGCTGGTAATCGCGACATCGACATCTTCGGCAGAGCACACGCCTTGTTCAACCAATGAAAAAGCTTCTCGCCATAGCGCAGCCTGCAAACGGTTTGCGACATGCCCTTTTACTTCTTTATTTAAAATAATTGGATTCTTACCCAGTTGTTTATAGAACTCAGAAGCCTGTTTTAAAATTTGAGGATCTGTCAAATTACCGCCAACGATCTCGACCAAAGGTAAAAGATGAGGTGGATTAAAAGGATGTCCTAATAAAATACGTTCAGGGTGCTGCGCCTCTTTTTGAAAATCAGACACTTTTAAGCCCGATGAGCTTGAAGCAATAATGGTATGTTCAGGACAATATGCTGTGATTTCTTGATATAGCTGTTGTTTCACATCGAGACGTTCTGGGGCATTTTCCTGAATAAAATCTACGTCTGAAACTGCATCTTTTAAATTATTAAAAATTTCCAGATGAAGCAGTACATCTGCTAGAGAATATGTGTGTTCAGCGTTTTGATCCAAAGCCAATAAATCATTTAAATTTGCAGATATTCTTTTTTTAAAGACCGCTTCATCTATAGGATACGGGTCGTAAACATTAACTTTAAATCCTTTATATAAAAATAAGGCCGTCCAACTTGCACCTATTACACCTGCTCCAACAACACCAACCGTTTTAATGACTTCCATATTTTCCTCGTAGAAATGTTGTTTTATCCGAAATTTCTTTACTCAATTGAATGCTAAATAAACATAGCAGATTCAACCAATCAATAAATTTAATTGTTTATATTTTATATAATTTGTCCTATATTCCTTAGCTTGAAAATTGATTCCTTTCATTTGTACAACCTCATCTTTTACCATTTTTTAACCGTTATTTATTGAATTTTATGTCAAAAAATCTAGCAACATTGATTGGTTTAAGCGCCATTCTCATGTGGGCATCTCTGGTCGGTCTGATGAAGCAAGTCAGTGCCGCCATTGGACCTGAGCTAGGTGTTACCTTTATTTATTCTTTAAGTGCACTACTGTTGCTTGCCATTTTCAAAGTTCCAGATTTTAAACAGATCTCTAAAAAATACTTAATATTTGGCACAATTCTGTTCGTGGCTTATGAAATGTGCTTCTCATTTGCAATTGCTTATTCTCAGACAGCAAGACAAGCAATTGAAATTAGTATTGTTAACTATCTGTGGCCGAGTTTAACGGTTTTAGCTTTTGTTATTTTTAAGGAATTAAAGTTTAATTTCCTTATTATTTTAGGTCTAATGCTTTCAATTTTCGGCATTGTTTTTATTCAAACTGGAAGCGGTGACTTTAGTCTAAATAGTCTTGTCGATAATTTTCATAGCAACCCACTCAGCTATATTTTGGCATTTGCAGGTGCCATCATTTGGGCTTTTTACTGTGTACTCACCAAAAAATTAAGTAATGGGCAAAATCCAATTTCCATTTTCTTTGTTGGTGTCGCGCTCACGCTATGGTTCAAGCTGCTTGTGTCGGGGCACTTTGCTATTCCTTCAATGGATATTCCAACAGTCATGACCCTTTTAGTTGCTTCTGCTGCCATGGGTTTTGGCTATGCTGCTTGGAACATTGGCATCATTCATGGAAACATTACCGTGCTTGTGGTGGCCTCTTATTTCACCCCGATTATCTCGTCTATTTTGGCGATGTTTGTTTTACAAACTCAATTATCGATGAGCTTTTGGCAAGGAACAGCAATGGTGACGGCTGGTTCCTTTATTTGCTGGGTTTCAACCAACTGGTCTGTGATTCAGCCCTTCTTTAAAAAATTAAGAAAAGGCCAAAAAGCATTGTAGATTTACCAAAGTGAATTTTTTAAGTATGCGATAACTCCGACGAAGAAGAATTCCCCCATTACCCAAAGCGTGCTAACATCCAAATTCTGACAATTACCAATGTCAAAATAATTTCTAGAGGGAATAAGATGTTAAAAACTCAAAAAATCAACATCATACAAGAATTTGATGCCCCCGTAGACAAGGTCTTTGCTACTTTAAGTGAGCATGAAAACCTAAGTAAACTTTTCGCTCCTGCTAAAGTGACTCGCATTAGCAACGGAAAAGACACTCGTAATGGTGTTGGCTCTGCGCGCAAAATGTCTATTCCATTGACCCCTTCATTTGTAGAAACCAATTTAGTCTATAAAGAAAATGAACTGATCGAGTATGCAATTACGAGCGGGATTAGCCCAATTAAAGCTCACCGTGGTGTCATGAAATTTACTGACTTGGGAAATAATCGAACTCGTTTGGATTACACCATTAGCTTTAAAGGCCGCGTTCCTTTTATTGGCCCGATTATTAAAGCCGCTCTACAAAATGGTGTGAGTCGCGGACTTAAAAAACTTAAGTTTTAATCACCACACCTCAAAAAAAAAGCCCAATCACGGGCTTTTTTATTTTGATGATTATTGGGGCTATCTCTAAGACACCATTACTAAAAAATACTCTACTAACTTGTCTTGCTCACCTGTCTGGCTTTTACTTAAAAGCTGAATCATTCCCCCATCCACTACAAACAAAAACATCCGTGCATCGTCAACTGAAGCCTCAGTTTTGACTGTTAAAAGCAGTTTATAAATTTCATTTACAAGCCAAGTTCTATATTCAATCGCAATGCGATAAGCTATTGGATAGAGCGTTTTAATTTCAAATATTGCCTTAAAGAGCAAATAATAAAGGCCATTTAAATTGGTATGTAGAAGATAAATCTGCTTAAGTTTATCGAGCACCATAAGTTCATTGTAAGAATAGAGAATCGAAATTACCTTGTCTTTGAGGGCATCTTTTTGAAAAATGAGGCACCTCTCAATGAGTCTTTCTTTTGAGTGAAAAATATTATAAAAAGTGGCTTTGGAGGTTTGAGCTTCAGCAATAATTCGGTCGACCCCGACCTTGTTAAACCCATATTGTTTAAATAAATCTGTTGCCGTGTGAAGCGTTCGCAACGCTCGAAAGGAAGTTTGTAAATTTTTCATATATACCGCTTAAAATAATTTTTTGTTGTATCTAAAAGAGATAGACATGCCGTCACTCTTAAAACGAGTGCTAAAAACAGGCATGCAAAAGCGGCACTAAAGGTGTGCTCGCCTATCTCGGGTTTATTGTTGCTATGTTTTAGTCGTAACGATGTTTAGGCGTAAAAACCTAGAGTCGATTAAACCGATTTATAGACTGTTTAAGCGGTATGGCTAGAGAGAGTATGGCAAAGACCAAAAATTGAGAAGAATTAGTACGCATGAGCGAACTCCTTTGGCTATAAAAGAAGTCTCACCGCATTACTGCTAAATAATGGTGGCGAAACGAAAGAGGGTTAGCAGACTGGAGCCAAAGAATCCAGCACACCCGAAGGTGTCCCCCTCCCGTTCCGCCGCAGAGGGGGCACGCAGGGATTTCCACAAAAAAGTTAGACTTTTTCGTGTACTTTGGCTGATGGTCTGCTAAAACCAACTGGCAATGTGGCCAGCACGCAAAGGATAGTATTCGCTATTGTTGGCGTCAAGCGCAGAAAATATAGTTTGTATTAAATTAGAACGATGAAAATAATTTTTAAGAATCTTATATATCTTCATTCTAAGGTAATAAGCTATTTAAATTTTTAGTATTCTTATTTCAATCATCAAATACAGATAGAATAATTTAAATTCAACTACTTAAAACTTATTTTTCACTACTTAACCTAAGCAAAAAAAGACCTACCAATATTCCAACAAAATATGGCCTATAGAAATACACCCAATTTTCTTCAGAGATAACCAAAGAAAAGACATTGCCCCATAGCGCGAATAAGAAAACAGAAACTATTGCACAAAGCATCGAAACAATTGAAAGGAAAGGATTAGTTAGAAGGCCTTTAAGGAGTATATAAACTTTATCATATAAAAAGACAAAGACTGCTCTATAGTAGCGCCCAAAAATAGCTCCTGAAAAAGCTCCTAACAAAACAATTATTGGAATAAATTCAAGCATCTTAGATCTCCAAACGGCATAAACTAGAACAACCATAAGTGACAATTGCACCTGAATCGAAAAATATAGTAATGTTAGTCCCTAAAGATACTCCATTAAGATAACCATCCGCATATCCGACGCTTCTTATACTTCCTAACCCATTATTACTAATATAATATCCATTGTTACCAATATATCCATTACCACCACTACTTTGAAATCCTACTTCACTCCCTCTTCCTCCTGAAAATCTATCTAAAATATCTCCAAGCCCCTCTGAAGATACTGCCCCCGTAAAACCACGTGCCATTGCACTATCAGTAGTATTTGCTAATATAGCTCTATTCGTGTTTACATTTTTTGCCAAAGCTTTAGATATAAAGATGGAAGTCGTACTAAGTGGAATCCCTACATTTCTAATAGTAGTTCCGCCGATTCCCCCTCCAACAGCACCAATAACAGCATTACTCACCAACCCCATTGCAGAAACACTATTACCTTCAGCAAATTGACCTGCACTATACTGAATTGTATTAGAAATAGAACCAGTCATAATAGAGCCAATTGCACTGGTCGCTGTCCAAGGAGAGACTGCCCCCGCAATAGCACCAACCCCCATAGCAATTCCAACTTTTTCCCAATTAATACTTTGATGGCTTGACAATTGTACGATAACTGAAGCTCCTCCACCGACAATCCCTCCAATAATACCCGTCACAATAGGTAAAGGAATTTTACCTACTTGATCAATATACATCACAGGATTATTGAGGGCATATATATACGGATTTAAACCACCTTTTAATCCAATCGGATCAGGCTCCATATAACGCCCTAACTCAGGGCTATAAAAACGGTGGTGGTTATAAAATTGACCCGTTGTTGCATCATAGTACTGCCCAGGGAAACGTAAATTAAACGTAACACTTCCTGTTGGGCTACCTAAACCAAAAGCAGTACTGTCCCAACTCCAAACAACATTACCGCTAGTGTTAACTAAACGACGCGGAGTATTTTGTACATCGGTAACAATATAATAAATAGTTGTCGCTGAACCACTCCCATAAATGGCTGCTATAGGTTTGTCGCCTAACCAAACATATTCCACAATTGGTACACCAGATGCAGTGTATTCACCAACAAGATGATTTTGTTCGTCATACACAAACTGCGTTGTACTGTTCACCCAACCACTTGCAAGACTGGTCAAAGTCCTTTCATTGTTGGCGTTATAACTCATATAACGGTTAATCGTTGTAGATGTTCCTTCTCCGCGACGGCGTCCTGCATAGTCATAACTTGGTACTGTTGAACCAATATACAGTTCAGCATTTGCCGTATAATTGACAGATTGAGCTGCACCATTTTTAGTAAGTGATGTCAGCTTATTACCTGTATAGCCATAATTCACAGTTGCTGCGGGTTGTAAATGACTACCAGATGCTCTTAATGTTAAGCGGTTACCATTTTTGTCATATGTATAAGCAATGCTATATACGGTTGTTGAACCATTTACACGACTCTCAGTAAGCAATCGATTAGCATTGTCATAGCTATACGTATCATTCAAACTATTATTTCGACTAACACTTGTAATTCGACCATCTCGGTCAAATCCATAACTCAAGCTATAGGTCGTTGCTCCACCACTTGTCTTATTTACAATTTGCTTGATCAAACCATTTTTCGATGTGCTATATGTCCATGTATAGCTACCTGCATTGCTCCCCCAAGTCCAACCTGTCATTTGTCCTGCGGCATCATAACTCACATTGCTAATAACAGCTGATCCATCAAGCGTAAGCCCTGTAATTTGTCCCTTTAAAGTTGAATCATAGTTATAAGTTAATTTGCGACCTGAAGGTAACGACAAACTCGTTAGTTTATCTCCATTGCTCCACGTATAACCTGTAGAAAGTGTATTTGCACTTGCACCCCATGCAGTCAAAGCTTTATTTGATTGAGATTTACTGGTTACACGGTCATAAAGGTCATATCCATAGTTACTGTCTACACCATAACTTTTATTTGACGTTATTTTATCTAAACGACCAAAACGGCTTGAATCATAAGTATAAGCATCGTCATATCCCAACATATCAACAGTAGTAGCTGTTGCATGTTGGCAGCTAATACTACGATTACGCCCAATTTCATCAATATCTGCATAACTACACTTTCTGCTACCATACAAACTTTGAATGAGTTGATCTGCCTCATTATAGGTATAGCTTTTTGTACCGTAGTCTTTATTTGTTTCTTGAGTCAGAATACTGCCATTACGATAAGCATATGGATTCGTACCCGATGCAAGTGCATCTAAAGCAGAAATGGTATTATCTAAAGCATCATAAGTTTTGGTATTTGTATTATTTGTACTGTCCGTATGGCTTATTACTCTATTGAAGGCATCATAAGTCCAACTTTCTGTAGTACCTAGAGCTGTTTTCGTCAGCAATACATTACCATTGGCGTCATAGCTAAACGTCTTCCAGTAAGAAGTACTATCCGAACCCACCTGAATTTTGGCAACTCTACCATTCGCATCAAGCGTCTGATACAACCCTTTATAAACCACAGTTGCAGAGCTATCTTTTAGTTCATCACTACTGACTGCATTGTTATTAAAATAGGTTTTGGTATTCACACTCCCATCAGCATAGGTCACTTTAACTATACGTCCTAAATTATCATAACTATAGCTAGTTACCTCTCCATCAGGATTAACCGTTTTAATCAACTGCCCCAAAGTATCATATGTATATGAAGTATTTTGACCAGTAATAACACCAGTGGTCGAACCATTACCCAAAACAACACTACTCAGCGTTCCATCTATATTATAAACGTATTTTTGAACCATCCCATTTGGGTGGACAATCCTTTCAGGTTTTCCAAACGAATTATAGCCAACATATTGAGTGGTTCTAGTCGCGCCATTTACACTACTAGAAACTTCCGACAGATTTCCATAATTATCATAAACATAACTTATTTTATCAACCGTACCAGTACGCGGACCATCTTCACTACTTAACAACCCATTATTCGGTTTTGTTGTATCCGTATAATAAGTATAAGTAGTGGTCTTCGTCGTACTTCCTGACTGACTTGATGACTCACTTCGTTGAGTAATTTGTCCTTTCGCATTCACTTGATTGGTTATTGTTACATTTCCAGTCTGTGTTTGAGTTGGAATATTAAATGAATTTGTTGCACCATTAGATAATGCACCATATGTATAGGTTGTTTTTCTGCTTAAAGTTGATCCTGATGCTTCTATAATTTCCAAGATACGATTTAAATTATCGTATGCATAAGTTGTAACATTACTATTTTGATCAGTAATTTGCATTGGCCGGATATCAGCAGGGGCATAAATAATTGACTTAATTGGTCTACTATCACCTGTAGTCAGACATGGAAAGCCTGACACATCAACATTAGTTTTTGAATAATCTGGATGAGTTGTATTTATAATTGTATTCACCGCCTGACCTCCATCTGGAGAAAAGGACATTGTGATTTTACTACTAGTCTCTTTATCGTCATAGGTTGTAGTGGTATCACCCGATACACTACCACCTGCATCACCTATAAATGAGCGCAATATAATCTTTGCTGTAGTCACCCGAAGAACCGATGCATCATAAAAGTAACTTGGATATTCAATTGTCCATGTCTGTTTAATTTGATCTAAGTTATCTTTTACCGACTGTAGAACAGGTCTTTGAGCAGCTACTTCCGGATTAGCAATATTATTGATTTTAGCTGCTTCATAATATGGCAGTGACAAAGCCGAACTATAAGTATAACTTTCCTTTCGATTATTTTTAGCATTTTTAATTTGAGTTAATTGTGTATAACTGGTTGATCCTGCTATTACAGAAGCATACGTCAAATCATACTGCTGACTATCCCCTTGTGATCCCCCAGTAAACATTACAGATGAAACTTGTGCACCATTTCGAGTCAATGCAAGTTTATTATTTTTATTATCAGTCACTGTAGTTAAATTTAATGCACTATCATAACTTAGATTAATAACTCGTCCATCTGGATAAGTAATCTTATTAAATCTAAATAAAACCTCATTATTGACAGACTTTGAAACCGTAGCGCTATATGTAACCCCCGCTCGAACCACTGTCATGGAGTTTGAACCTACAGTAAACTTGATTTGGCCAAAATCAGTCGATGCATAACCGCCGGACTCTCCATCACCTGGCAAACTTGAAGCAGGTGGTTCTGATGATGTATATATTCGATATAAAGCACGATTTTTCTCTTGAACCCAAGGTTCAGGGTAACCATAATCTGTAAAATTAGTAGGACCATTCTTAAAATAATAGCGATGGTTATTATTTGGTAATTTAATTGCATAGTTAATAATTGAAATCATATTTCTATTTGCAGTCGTATATGTTCCATAATATACATTTACGTAGCCATCATAATTATCCGACCATGAATCCGCACCAATAGCTGTTTCTTGATCTAAAATTTGATGTCTCGTTGCTTTTCGATATGAAAGACTGTATGGAAGTGCTCCTGAAATCAGGTTTTTATTATAAGTAATCTGCCCCGAGAGAAGATTATACCCAGCTGTACAAGATTTAATATTTGGATCATATGATACAAATGATTCCTTATCTACCGTATACATTTCGGCATAAATCTGTTCCCCCTCAATCATAAAAATCAGAAATAATATATTTACTAAATATTGTATTATTTTTTTATATCTTTTCATTTTTAAACTCCCCTATGGATGGGATCTAATGAGACTTTATTGAACTTTTCTATTTAAATATTTTCGATCTTCATTCAAACGCAAGTTATTACTCAAATCTGAACGAGATTCAATCAAGATCAGGTTCAAAGCACTCTTTGCATTAATACAATCATTTCTTTGAAAATATTCTGAGGTATCGATATCACAAGCTTTTTTTATTTCCTCACTAAGCTGAGGCTGTGACTTATACCAGCCAACTGTTCTATTTTCTTCCTTTGGTATATCTTTTTTATTATCTAATACTTCATTAATAGGATCATGACTACATGCTACTAAGGAAATAATACCTCCAATAATTAAGATAATTTTTCTCATTTTTCATTTTCTCATTTTTTAAAATCACCTATTTAAAGCATTTAATATGCCAATTTCACAAATAATAAATTTTAATATATTTATTTTAATTATTTATTTTTAAGCTCATTAGATGTGCTATATGCACTAAAATACTTCTTAAGCGCTACAAAATGAATCAAATAAGTAATTATTACATTCCTTATAGAAGCTATTGAGTGACCTTTAACTTTAAGAAAAATTAAATGTTAAAATCTTCTATTAGCTATCTATTTATATGAAAATTTCTTATACCTCTTCTATCCCCTCACTAAACAAAACTTCCCTCTATAACTCTCAACTCACTAATCCATCAACTTTTTACGGCGATACAACCCACAATTCCCAGAAAATAGCGCTGCCAACAAACAAGTAATAATGGCATAAGTCGCAACATTCATCCCAAATAGCTCAACAGCTAAAATAATAGACGTTAATGGTGCCTTACTTGCCCCTGAAAACAAACTGACTAACCCTAATCCTGCAAGCAATGAAATTGGCAGATTTAAAACCGCGCCTAAAGCATTACCTAATGTCGCACCTACATAAAACAATGGCGTAATTTCACCACCTTTAAAGCCTGAACCTAAAGTGATAGCAGTAAAAATAGTCTTGTTAAAAAAGTCGTAAAACTCAATCGGTACATAAAAAGATGAAATGATTTTATCTGTACCCAAACCGTTGTATTGCTGATGCGCAGTGAACAACGTAAGTAGCATAATGACAATACCACCCGCCATCGTTCTTAATGGCAAATACCGAACGTATTTATAAAAAACGTCACTCGCAAAATGAATGGCTGCAATAAAGAAACGTGCGACTAGACCGAAGATTAGACCTGCCACAATTAAGTTCATGAGCGTGCCAAAATGAATGGCTGGAAACTCACTAATCACATAAAAAATATGCGGATGAACAATATCAAATAGCTCAGGGATAGCCGATGCAATCAGAGCCGATACAAAACATGGAAAAATAGCTGAGTATCTTAAATTACCTAAAGCAGTGATTTCTAACCCATAGATTGCACCTGCCAGAGGCAAGCCAAATACCCCTGCAAAGCCTGCACCAATACTGGCGATTAAACAGATTTTTCGGTTATCTTCCGAGACTTTTAATATATGGCTCAAGTGGTCAATTAAGGCACCCGAAAGCTGAACTGCTGGGGCCTCACGCCCTGCCGAACCACCAAACAGTTGCGTTAAAATTGAAGTAATAAAAATGATGGGGCTCATTCGTTTTGGAATAAACGACTTAGGCTGGTGAATTTCATCAATCAGTAAATGGGTTCCCCGTTCAATCGGTGATCCATATTTTTTAATGAGATAACCAATACCAAACCCCACAAAAGGCAAAAAGTAGATGAGCCAGTGATGCAGGCTTCTAACTTTGTTTGAAATATCAAAAGCCACAAAAATTAAAGTCGAGGCCAACCCCGCGACGACTCCAATCACAATCGAGATGACGAGCCAATAGACACTGTATTTTAGAATTTGATCATATTCAGATGAAGGTAGAATTTTCATTCGCTTTCTTCAATTCGCCTTTGAGTGAGTGCCAAATTCTCAAATTATTTTTATGCTGCCAGCTCATTAAGTGAGAAATGCTTAAACTGGGCTAAAAATTAAAGCCCGCATAAGCGAGCTTTCAATACAGTGATTAATTTTCATATCACTAAACTGTGAGGAATATCTCATAATTAGTGCTAATTTTCAAGCTGAAAATGGTTAACGAATACTGCGAAAAATAACGAACTAGGTGAATAAATAAGCATTCGATTTGACCCAATTAAACTGATGTTTAAGTGAGCCAAATCATTTATTCAAAACTTAATTAATACTCGCAATCACGGTTTCTGCATGGCAAGTTGCGCCCTTCTCTGCGCCAATCTGAATCACACCACAGCGATGTGCCAGTACCTGCACTTCCATTTTCATGGCTTCCATAATGGCAACCACTTGACCTTCTGTCACTTGCTCCCCATTTTCGACTTTCCAAGCGCTAATCACACCATTGATGGGTGCCAGTAAATGCTCGGCACTTACTTCTGGCTCGGCAGTCTGCGCTTGAACTGCGGTTGCTGGGCCTTGTGCAAACATGCCTGCTGGTAAACCTAGACGGTGTAACTTGCCATCAATTTCAATGTAGCTGAGTAGCATTGGTTGTTGATGGTTTGGAATGCCACGTTTGGTTGGCTTTAATTCTTGTTTAAAGTCATTTTCAATCCAGCGCGTGTGTACATTAAATTCATCTGTAAAGTCAGGTTCATTAAGTACCGCGCGGTGAAAATCTAAAACTGATGCCATACCTTCAATTTTAAATTGCTTTAAAGCACGTTTAGCGCGGGCAATTGCAACTTCTCGGGTTGGACCAGTCACAATCAGTTTTGCCATGAGTGAGTCAAAGTGGCTAGATACTAATGAACCCGTGCGAACGCCTGTGTCGACTCGTACACCGTTACCAAACGGTGCTTCAAATAAACTCAATACACCAAAGGCCGGAATAAAACCACGCGCTGGGTCTTCGGCATTAATACGAAACTCAATGGCATGGCCTTGTGCTTTTGGTGTTTCTTTAATAGAAAGCGCTTCACCTTGTGCAACACGAATTTGTTCCACTACCAAATCGACTTTCGACGTTTCTTCGGTCACTGGGTGTTCAACTTGCAAACGCGTATTTACTTCTAAGAATGAAAGCTTACCGTCACGACTCAGTAAATATTCAACTGTTCCCGCACCCACATAGTTTGCAGCCTGACAAATGTTTTTTGCCGAGCTTAAAATTTGTTGGTAAATCTCATCGCTAATAAATGGCGCGGGCGCTTCTTCGACTAACTTCTGGTTACGGCGTTGCAATGAACAATCACGTGTGCCAAGCACCACAATATTGCCATGCTGATCAGCAATCACTTGCGCTTCTACATGGCGCGGTTTATCAAGATATTGCTCGACAAAACATTCACCACGGCCAAAGGCAGCTTTTGCTTCACGTACTGCCGACTCATAAAGCTCTTTGACTTCTTCAAGTTTCCACGCGACTTTTAAGCCACGGCCACCGCCACCAAACGCCGCTTTAATGGCAATTGGTAAACCATATTGTTTGGCAAACTCTAAAGCTTCATCTGCATTATTGAGTGGATCTTGCGTACCCTGAACCAAAGGCGCACCGACTGAAGCAGCAATTTTACGTGCTTCGATTTTATCGCCTAGTTTTTCAATGGCACTTGGTGATGGCCCTACCCATTTTAAGCCCGCATCAATCACGGCTTGGGCAAATTCAGCACGTTCAGATAAAAAGCCATAACCCGGATGCACCATGGTCGCTTTTGATTTTTTTGCAACTTCAATAATGGCTGGAATATTTAAATAGGTTTCACTGGCAGTCGCACCAGTCAAGCCCCATGCTTCATCTGCAAGTTCGACATGCATGCTACCAATGTCGTCATCTGCATATAACGCGACCGATGCAATTCCCATGTCACGGCAAGCATGAATAATACGTACGGCAATTTCACCGCGGTTAGCAATCAATAATTTTTCTGTATTCATCATTCATTCTCAAAATCTGTAAATTCGGCAATTTTTTTAAATTTGATGCGGCAACCTGCCGGAATCTGTGCCACCAAATCCCAATGGTGTTTAGCAACAGAGGCAATGACCGGATATCCGCCCGTTAAAGGGTGATCATTCATAAACAAAACGGGTTGGCCACTCGGTGGAATCTGCAAAGCGCCAATGCACGTGCCTTCACTTTCCAGTTCATGGGTAATTTTGCGAGTTAAAGGCTGTTCACCTGAAAGTCTTAGCCCGACGCGGTTGCTTTCATTGGTCACTAGCCATTCTTGCTGACAGAGCAGCTCAATACTGTCTTGTTCAAACCAGTCTGTACGTGGGCCCATCACAATATCTAGCTCAACAACTTCACCAGCTCGCGGTAAGTCATTTTTGCCCACTTCATTTACGCTAATATTGGCTGCCTTTACCTGCCCTTGGTAAATGGTATCTCCAAGTTTTAAAGGCTCTGGCCCTAACACTGCCAAGCTGTCAAACGAAGCACTATTGAGTACAGGTTCAACGTCTATACCACCACGAACTGCTAGATAGTTTCTTAAGCCTGCGGTCGGTGGCTGAATTTGAAATTCATCGCCTTCATCCAAATCAATCGGTTGATAGCTTGCAAAGTCTGCGGTTTGTCCATCGGCAAATTTCACACGAATATTTGAGATCGCTCCAGCCACTGCAATAATGCCCGCATGCTGCATTTTGGCTTTTAAACCACCATTTAAAACTTCAATGACTGGTGTATCGGTTGGGTTCCCGACAATACGGTTAGCACTATGCATGGCAGACAAATCCATTGCACCTGCAACCCCAACACCAATATTGGTCTGGTTTAAGCGCCCTTCATCTTGAATCAGCATTTGTAAACTTGGCGCAGTGATCGTAAATAGTGGCAGAGATTTTTTCGGCTCAACTGTACGCGTGATTTGCTGCGGTACATTCACACTAGTTGGACGATGCGTGACATCCTCAAAATGAACGGTCATGCCCGGTAACAGCAATGCAGGATTTTTACGCTCTAAATCCCACATTTTTTCTGATGTTGTACCTATCAGCTGCCAGCCACCCGGACTGTCTTTTGGGTAAATACCAGAGTATTTTCCAGCCAAGCCCAAAGAACCTGACTGTATTTTTTTACGCGGAACCGTTAAGCGAGGAATATCAGTAAAAGGCTTCTCGGGACTGCTCATATACGCAAAGCCCGGTGCAAAACCAATAAAAGCCACATTCCACACGCTTTGGTGATGTTTTCTAATCACATCTGCAACAGTCAGCCCTTGTAGCTCTGCAACCTGCGCAAGGTCTTCGCCATCGTAACGAATCGGTACAATCACTTCTTGGCTGCTACGCTCAAATCCAGAATCAACTTTTAGGCTCTGAATTGAAGCAACCAGCGTTTTAAAGTTGGTTTCGATCTCATTAAAGAAAACCAAAATTGTTTTTGCAGCGGGGACTAAGTCTTTAATTCCATTCAATTGCGTATTTTGCAATTTATTGTACAACGCCAAAGTTTCCTCTAAGCTCGCAAGCTCAATTAGAAAACAATCGGCGTTTACCGATAAAAAACGCATTTGCTTATCCTTTTAATTCTTCTTTAGTCCAGTTAGCCAATCCAAGCACGGTCAGGAATGTCGGTAATAAACATGTAACCCGGGGCATGACTAATCGCAAAAGGAATTTTCGAGTTCATGACGGCAGCTTGCGGCGTTACTCCACACGCCCAAAACACTGGAATTTCACCCGCTTCAATACGAGAAGCATCGCCAAAGTCTGGCTTATTTACATCCAAAATTCCTAAGCTTTCAGGATGACCTATATGTACAGGCGCGCCATGTACACTCGGCATACGTGCAGTAATTTTTACCGCTTCACTAATTTGATGCGATGGAATTGGTCGCATGGAAACCACCATGTTTCCTGAAATACGCCCTGCTGGTTGGCACTTTATATTGCTCAAATACATCGGCACATTGGTATCGTCATGAATATGGCGAACTTCAATCCCCGCTTCTTGCAAAGCTGTTTCAAACGAAAAACTACAGCCAATTAAGAAAGTCACTAAATCAGGATGAGCGTTATAAATCTCTCTTGCATCGGTTACTTCATCAACCATTTCGCCATCTTTCCAAATACGATAACGCGGAAAGTCGGTTCGAATGTCTGAGTCTGCTGCAAGCTTAGTTGCATAGATGCCTTCTTCGAGCACATCAAGCACTGGGCAGCTTTGCGGATTACGGTGTGCATAGAGCAAAAAGTCGTATGCCCACTCTTTTGGCACCGAAATCATGTTGACTTGCGTCATGCCCGCAGCCATGCCTGCTGTCGGTTTATCAAAACCTGCACGGATTTTTAAACGCGCTTCTAACGCGGCTTCAAGCTGAGCTGGGTCGACTTTAATATCCTTATACATTGTGCTCATCCTTATGCTTTATTTACAAATGGGCGGATTTCAATATTGTTTTTTACAAGCTCGGCTTTAATGGCAGCCGACATCTCTAGCGCACCATCGGTGTCGCCGTGTAAGCAAATGGTGTCGGCTTGAATTGGGGTAAATACACCGTCAATTGACTCAACTCCACCATTTTTAAGCATAGACACCACACGGCTCGCAACAAATGCCGAGTCGTGTAAAACTGCACCTTCTAGACGGCGGGAAACCAATGAACCATCGCGGTTATAAGCTCGGTCTGCAAATGCTTCTGACACGACTTTTAAACCAGCCGCTCGTGCTTGTTCCACTAAATTCGAGCCTGCCAAAGCCACTAAGACCAGTTCAGGGTTATACATTTTAATGGCATCAATTACTGCTGCTGCCTGAGCTTGGTCATGTGCAATGGTGTTATAGAGCGCGCCATGTGGTTTAACGTATTGCACTTTTGAGCCAGCTACTTTCACCAAACCATCAAGTGCAGAAATTTGGTAAAGCACATCGGCAATCAGTTCGTCACGTGACAAATCCATATTACGGCGGCCAAAACCAACAAGGTCTGGGTAAGACACGTGAGCGCCAATGGTCACACCAAGCTCAACAGCTTTACGAACCGTTTTTAAAATGCCGAGTGGGTCGCCAGCATGGAAGCCACAAGCAATATTGGCACTGGTCACGACAGGTAAAATCTGGTCATCATTGCCCATTTTCCATGAGCCAAAGCTCTCACCCAAATCACTATTTAAATCTACAAACATGGCATTATTCCTTTATCACTTCACGCAGTCTGGCTTAAAGCTTGGTCAAATAGTTAAACACAGTCGTAAACGACATGTAGCCCATCCACCACGTTAACAGACATGTTAACCCACCCAAAATAAGCAACCATTTTGGATAGTTATAATTACCCATCAAATCTTTACGGCACGCGGCAACATACACAAAAATTGTAAGGCCAATTGGCAACACCAATCCGTTAAAACCACCTACGAAAATGAGTAGACCTGCCGGAGTTGCACCCAATAACACATAGAGCAATAAAGCCAATGCAATAAAGGTAATGGTCGTATAGTTGGTTTGTTTTGGTGTTAAGTTCTTTTTAAACGCAGTAAAGAATGACACTGAAGTATATGCTGCGCCAATGGTGCTACTAATCCCTGCTGCCCAGAAAATTAAGCCGAATAATTTAAAACCAAATGTACCCGCTGCATATTGGAATGCTTGAGCTGCCGGATTGGCGTCATGGCTGGCTAAATCAATGGTTGCACCGCTCACCACCACACCTAAAAAAGCCAAGAACAACACATAGCGCATGATGCCGACCACAACAATGCCCTTGGTCGCAGCTTTAGCAACTTCATCAATATTTTCAGGGCCAACAGCACCTTTATCGAGTAAACGGTGTGCACCCGCATAGCAGATATAGCCACCAACCGTACCGCCAACAATGGTGGTAATAATGGCAAAGTCGATCTGATCTGGAGCAAAGGTTTGATGTACAGCTTGCCCAACCGGAGGCATTACAATGACAGCAACGATAATAATCAGGAGGATTTTAAGCAATCCCAACACGATCATGCTTTTATCCATGGCAAGCGTTGCTTTTCTTGATGCAAAAATCAAAATAGCTAAAGCACCACTTAAAATACCGCCCCACTTTGTGTCGAGGCCAAAAAGCGCATTTAAACCTAAAGCTGCACCGGCAATGTTACCGACACTAAAGAAAAACCCGCCCAAAATCACTAGAAACGCCAGTAAATAACCACTACCCGGCAATGCTTTATTGGCAATGTCTGATGCACGCATTTGGGTAAGTGTGACTACTCGCCAAATGTTTTGTTGAACCACATAATCAATCAGAATGGAAACTAAAATGGCAAAGCCAAATGCCGCGCCTAGCTTGACTGTAAATACAGCAGTTTGGGTTAAAAATCCGGGCCCCATTGCAGAGGTCGCCATCATAAAGATCGAGGCTACAATGGCCCATTGGCGATCTGATAAAAAAGAAGATTTCAGTAAAGACATATTAATGCGTTCCTCATCCATTTGAGCTTAACAACGCTATTTTCAAGTTGAACCAAGAACACCATTTTTCGTCCCAAACGATATTCTTTAATCCTTTAAAATGACAAAGATTCCCTGTTCCCCAATTAACACAATCGGTGATCAAATCTTGTGTCTAAAATAAAAACATAGCTAATCCCTACGGACAATAAGACTTTTTACATAAAATTAAAAAATTAAATTCTTGATTTTTAATGATTTATTATTCATTAGAAAATCAGGATAAGCTTTACTTATTGAAGTTAATAAGCTGCTTTTATGGTTTTACATACAAAACAGCTTTTTTAAATGAGAAACAATAGGGATAAAAGACACTCAAAAATAGCTTATTTTTTAATTTGCTCATTGAGTCTTTTCATAGCGCATTCAGAGACCTTAACCGCAACTTCGGTCAATTTCTCTTTTAATGCAACATCGTTTCCTTGAATGTAGATCGAGGTGAAATGAAACGTCTTTAACTGAATAGGCGTATTTAATATTTCTAGTCGGCCATCAGTAATTTCTTTTAGCGCTGTTAAGGTCGGCACCACAGCAATACCCAAGCCCTGCTCGGCTAAACGCAACAGCGTTGCCAATGAATAACTGGTAATTGAAAGTGGTTCATCAATCCCTTGCTCTTTCATTCGTGCTTTCAATTCTTTATAGGGATAGGTAATTTTTGGATACGTTAAAATGGTATGTGACATGAGAGTTTTAAAAGACATTTGAGCAACTCCACCTTTAAATGAAGGTGAAGCCAAGAAACTGAGTTCAAAGTCACACAAGGCTTGTTCAATACACTCAAAAGCTAAAGTTGGCCCAAGTAAAAAAGCCATGTCTAAGTCACCTGTCCGAACACCTTCTTGTAAATTAGGCGTAAGGTCTACCACAATTTCTACTGAAATTTTTGGGAACTCTTGCTGAACCTTTTCGATATATTCGACTAACCACGTATAGACAATAGTTTCGGAAACGCCTAAACGAATGGTGCCAGTCAGGTGTTGATTTTCAGTCAGTTCAGCCACCAGATCGGTCTCTAGGCGCATAAATTTTTCGGCATACTTAAATAAAGTTAAGCCTTTGTGTGTTGGTTTAAGCTGCCGATAACTTCGATCTAAGACTTTAAAGCCTAATTCATTTTCAAGAGATGTGATTTTTTGAGAAATCGCAGGCTGGGTGGTTTGTAATTTAGTCGCGGCCTTATTGAAGCTCTTTAAAGTCACAACCCAATAAAATGCTTCAAGATTCTTTAAATTCACGTTTCATCCTGTCTTAAAAAACTCCTTTACTTTTATAGTATGGGAGTTGTTAGCGTAATTAGGCTAGCAATAAATAAATTTTTAAATAAAATTAGCCATCAAAACTTTTAAATGCCTTAGAAAGCTGACTAATTGTTTTGATCTGTTTTGAATAACGGCGGCATGAGCGGCACGCCAATAAATGCAGTTGTAAACCACTTTGCTCACGTAATAACAATGGTCTGTCTTGCTTTTCAGACAACAGTTGAGTGGCTTGTCGACATGTCAGCATGAACAATCCTCCTTCAATAACCATTTATTTTCTAAACATTCACGTAGTCGGGTACGACTCCGATACATCAACACATTAAAGTTTGAGATAGATAATTCCAACTTGCTACAAATCTCATTAGAACTCAGCTCTATCACCTCTCTCATCATAAAAACTTGAGCATATTTGGCAGGTAAATGATTTAAACAAGCTTCAAAAATTATCCAGAAATCTGCCTGAACCATCATTTCTTCAGGGCTTTGCCATGCTTGAGGCGCTTCATATTTATGCCAATGTCCAGAAGCATCAAACAGTGCATCAATACTCAGTTCACTTTCCTCATCTTTAAATAATTCAGTCATTGCGACCAAGCGTGACTTTTGCCGAATCACATCAATAATTTTATTTTTTAAAATCGCGAATACCCATGTTTTAAACGCAGCACGTCCTTTAAATGAACCTAAATGTTGGAAAGCACTTGTTAATGCTTCTTGCACCACATCTTCAGCTTGCGGAAGCGAGGAAAGCTGTAAAAAAGCAAATTTTATCATTTGCTGTCTTAAGTCTTGTAAAAAGGCTGGATTATGCAACTGATCTTCTATTTCTTCATGATCTGATGCCACGGCTGAAGTCATCCTTATACCTCTTTAAAATCATGCGGAACTTGAATCAATCGCATTCGAGTTAACATTGCTTTTAGTTCTTGAATTTGCAGATAAATATCATGTTCAGACAAATCAGTGAGTACAGATTGAATGAGTGTATGAATATCTTGGTCAGTTAACTCTATATTTTGAGTCAACTGTTCAATTACCATAGCAAACAAAGGCGAAAGCTGTTCAATACATACTTTGTCTTGTTCATCTCGCCAGACCATAATTGCTCCAGGCATAGGCTCGGCCTGTTCTGGAGTCATTAAAGTTGTCCACGTATAAACGGGATATTGATAAACCAATACCCATACCTTCGTGGTTAACTGCCAATCACAGTTTTCCTGCAAAACTATTTTTTCAATTTCAACAGTGTCTAAATACAACTCAAGCCATTCAAACTGCAACAACTCAGTTAACCAAGGATATTCTTGCAATATCGGGTGCTGCTGATCTGTCAAATATTCTCTAAACTCAAGAGAAATATCATTATACAAAGGCGAGCGACACTGGGCTTTTTGAAAAAACTCCGAGAGTAATTGTTGCCACTTTAACTCTGGCAACATCGCACGAGCCACGGGATAAACTAAATCAATAAATGAACAGACATTATTAAAAAGCAAGTCTCGATAAATATGCATTCGTTCGGCAGGAAGAGCTTGAGGTAATTCCAAATCAGGATCTCTAATCCAGTCACAAAACTGTTGTTGCATGGTTTGGAAGGATATTTGATTTTCCTTCATAGCCACTCTCCTGTTGTTGAATTATTTTAATTTTGGCTAGCTCCTCTTCTAGCTCTCGCCATGAGGGAATATTAAAGTCGCGTTCAAGTAAAGTTGCTTTCACACCACACACTTGATAGGTATATCTCAATAGTTCCCATACGCGATCACAAACTTCTGCGCCATGCGTATCAATTAATAAATTTTTCTGAACTTGTTCATGTCCAGCAATATGTAAATAACGGATTCTTTCTTTTGGCATGTCTCGAATAAATGCAAATGCATCACTGCCATGGTTAATACTGTTGACATAGACATTATTTACATCCAGAAGCAAATCACAGTCTGCATATTGAAGAACTTCACGAATAAATTCCGCTTCACTCATTTGGGCATTGGGCATTAAATAAGTAGAAACATTCTCTATGACTAATCTTCTTCCTAAAATATCTTGAACACGTAAAATACGTTCAGCGACATATTTAACAGCCGCTTCAGTCATGGGGATTGGCAACAAATCATATAGATAGCCCCCATCATTTGTATAACTTAAATGTTCAGAATAAATAGAGACATCATATTGTTCTAAAAAGCTTTTTATTTTTCCGATAAATTCAAGATTGAGTGGATGAGGACCGCCAATAGACAATGACAGGCCGTGACAAATTAATGGGGCTTTTTCAACACACTGTGCGAGTAATTTCGCATGTCGACCACCAAAACCTAGCCAGTTTTCAGGAGCAACTTCGATAAAATCGGGACATGTTTTTGCATCTAAAAACGAATCTATAAAATCACGCCTTAAACCCAGCCCTACGCCTGACAAATCCATCATGGTGATTTCTCCTTTTAGAAACGATGCCGACACTTACCAGAAGGTCGACATCATCCATGATCAGATTGTTTACTTAGCGCCGCACTTACCGTCAGCGACTTTTTTATCTGCACCGCACTTGCCGTCCGCTGCTTTTTTGGTTGCTCCACATTTACCATCAGCTGCTTTTTTATCTGCACCACATTTTGCTTCGACAGACTTTTCGTGGTTTTTCATTTTGTTAGCACCGCATTTTGCTTCACCGCATTTTCCATCTGCTGCTTTGGTTGCATGTGCTTCGGTTGTTGTATGGGTTGCTGCTACCGCCACTTGTGTAGCACCAGCAACTGAAAGTGCTAATAATGCCGCCACTGAAGTCATTGAGTTGAGTTTGTTCATGTTAGTATTCCTTTAAAGATAAATTCTCGGTTTGTACATTTGTACGTATAGTTAGACGGACCAAATCCTTTTTTATTACACCGTAAATAAAAATTTTTTTTATGTAAGAAATACAGTCTTTATCCGACTAATTAATATTCAATCGCATCGGATGTGAAATTATCATGAAGAATTTTATTTATGGCTTATCTCAATATTATCAAAAACTGGGTAAAACTCTACAACATGCGGACGGCATCGCAGCTCTGGCTCTTCGATTATATTTAGTTCCTATATTTT
This sequence comes from Acinetobacter sp. V104_13, assembly GCF_031798995.1. NCBI lineage: Bacteria > Pseudomonadati > Pseudomonadota > Gammaproteobacteria > Moraxellales > Moraxellaceae > Acinetobacter > Acinetobacter sp. V104_13. Next base: position 682,910 of record NZ_JAVQNP010000027.1, read on the forward strand.
GGATGGCAGGCACAAATAAATTAATGCACTTCAATGATATTGTAGAATGGTTTGGCAACTCAGATGGAGGTTTAGGACTTCCCTTTCCGTATGTAATGGCATTACTTGCAACAACGGCTGAGCTAGCAGGTGCAATATTATTAACATTTGGTCTCTTTACTCGCTTAATTAGCATCCCGCTCATGATTACGATGTTAGTTGCTATATTTACGGTCCATCTACCAAATGGATGGCAAGCGATTGCTGATCCGAATGCACCCTTTGCAAACATGCAGGTCTTGGCCTCGGCTGAAAAGTTAGAGAAGGCTCGCGAAATATTACAAACCTACGGCAATTATGACTGGCTTACTTCCAGTGGCTCGTTTGTAATTTTAAATAATGGAGTTGAGTTTGCCGTTACGTATTTAGTCATGCTACTCGCACTGCTTGTTCTTGGGGGCGGCCGTTATTTCAGTTTAGATTATTGGATTAAAAAGAAACTGCTCTAATTAATCATTACCTCAACAATCCTACATGCAGCAACATAGAGCATCTTTTTGCTTATTGTGTGCCATGTTTAGCTCATGACACACAATCAATATTGAGGCAATTTGTTGGTCAAACCAGAAGCTGGTATCAAATTATCGAATTCTCACAAAAATAATATCTAGGTCTTTTTTGGGTACAAACTTAGTCTTGGTCATTTGGAATTGAGTTGGACTAATTTTTTTAACTGGCCCATCCCAACAAAATGAAACCAGTTCGTCTTTATCGCGCTCAATGGTTAACTTAAAGTTTTCAATTGGCTTTGCCCAATTTGCGCCCGTCGTCAAAATATAACCCAAAGCACTAAACGGCGAATTTTCTGCACTGGCTTTTTTTAAGCCCTGCTTAAATTGTTTATCCATACAAAATTGCTGGTTATATTCATCTGGATAGAGAGCTACAGAGCCACCGACCAAAGGTTTGTATTCATGATGAATCTTAGTCAAACTATTGGCTTTAAAAGTCTGCTTCCAACTATAGATCACTTGAGATGACCACGGAATCACATCATCTTTTTTAAAATCGGCTAAAATTTTCTGTATTTGCGGCTTATTACATTGTTTTAGCTTATCTACATAATATTCATAATCATAGTTAGTACGAGTCCATGGATTTAGCATGTCTTGTTCACTAAAACCACATTGCTTAAACTCATCTGTTGCATCAATCAGTGGTGATTTTTCATCTTTTTGAATAAAGGTTCTGACATGCATCTCCGGTTTTATATTTTTACCATCCACCACAATTTTAAAACTTTTTAAAAGCTGTTCGGTGTGAGCAAAATCAGACTCAAAAAAATTATCAATGCGTGGTAACGGAAATAAGATCGTTTCCGTTACGTCTTTATTGCTTAAGTTTTTATAAAGATAGTCGACCTTAATCAGTTTTTTACTGATGAATAGATCTTCGCTTTGCATGGCAATCTGTGAGTTTTTGAGATATTGAATCCCACCTGTACCCACATAACCCGTAGAGTCATTGGCTAGACCATAGGTGGATAACGAAGCTAAAACAGCAAAGGTTAATGCAAACGTTTTCATTTTAAAGCGCTCTGTCATTTTCTAATTATGAAATATCGATCTGTAATAAAGCATAACTGTTTAAGCACAGATGCGGTTAGTTTTTTAGTAATGACTTATATCGCTTTAAATCTAAAAACTTTAATGAAAACTTAGCTTTTGTCTCGTCATCTTTTTAGGCACACTAATTTTTCCAATAAAGTTGGTTAGCCATAAAATGCATTCATCACGATGTTCAAAGTGAGGCATCAAACTCAGGTCAATTTTTATATCTCTATCGGCCAAAGGCAAACTCAAGCAATATTCAAAGTCAATCGACTTATATTTTAACTTTAGGTCTTTTTCTTGGGCCTGTTTTTTGATTTCCGCCATGATGCGGTTAAGGTTAACAATCAAATTATTTGAAACTTGATTATTCTCATAGACACGTTCATAGACGTTTTCAGCAACGTCAATGTATTTTATAAGCTCTGCATTTTCATTCATATCATTCACTTTCTCTTTTTTTAAAGATTATGAACTGCTAAATGTTTAATTGCGTTACTTGGTACATTAGTAATGTGAAAAATGTATTTTTTACTTTACCGACAAATATAATTAAGCAATTGATATTTATTAAAAACATTTTTTATTTTCATATTTATATACATTTAAGACTTTTGTTGAAGTTAAATTTTTCTAGTTATCACAATTAAGTAATGATCAATTTTAAGTCAAAAAAAACCGCCCCAGAAGACGGTCGCTGAATTTAAACCAGCAGATATAGAAGTAAGGTGGACGTTTACTTCTATATTCTTTTATGAAGGAGTTTTATTAGTTTTAATAAAATCCTCAGATTTAAAATAATTGATAATCATGTCTGCATGCTCTTCTTTTGGAGGAGCAACAGTGACCGGAAACGCATCTTTCGACATCTTAAAACCTGGTGGTAAAAAGTGCGAAATTGGCGGTAACTTTGGTTTTCCACCTTCTGTGATTCGCTCAATAAATCCAGCTAACCAAAGAAGATATTCACCTTCATTTACGAACTTTGGCATAACACTCAGATCAATTTGAACTTTGCATTCACTTAACGGTTTCGTTAAGTTTTCTTCAAAGTCGATATAGTTGAACTTGAGCTTAAACTCAGTTCCTTTGATGGCTTTTCGAATCTGACTAATTAAACAGTTAAGGTTCTGAGTAATGTCATCAGTGAATAAGCTATCTTTTTTTATATTTTTATAAACCTTTTCGGCTACAGCTAGATACTTTGGCATTAACCTCTCTCCGTACTATTGTTATAAAGTTCTGATCTATGAATGTTTTCTGTCTTTGATTATGCTTAAAGTAGTGTAATTAAAGGTAGCCTTATTAGAGTGGTTTGTAAGTAGTTAGTGCTTTATGTAAATTGCACCATAAAAACTCTTAAAAAAATTAAGGTTTTGATAACTCATCCGCAAAAATGCATGGTTGAATAGAGATAATTAGAAACATTTATTTTCATATTATTTTTACCATTTGGTAAAATTAATATGTTTTCATTTGCTTATCTCGTCTTACCAGCCCTAAAACAGCTCGACGCACTCGTATTTCTTCTTCAGAAAAAGGTAAATGTTCGATGAGCTCGTAAATTGAGAGAGAATTATTTTCGATCAAGAAGCAGTCTTGCTCTGTTGTCCAATTAGCCGTAGCCGATTCAGTTTGTTTTAAATAGCGTTTCATATTTCCTAGCAGACTTATTTACACATATAAAAAGCCTGCCTTTAGGCAAGCTTATATTTCAGATTTTGAATTGATCATTATTATAGCAGTCTATAAATGGTATGTTCAGTTAATATTGTAGTTGCCCTAACTAAACATCATAAAAAAGCCCACTTACTGTGGGCTTCTAAATGGTTATTGTGCGGCATTTACCCCAACAATAAACTGACTACAATTAGAACCTTCAGATGCATTACCTAATTGCTTTTCAGAGAATTTAAATTTGGAAGCAACTGATTCATAATCTTTTTTAAGGCTTTGTCCTGTTAGCTCACCAAGCTCTTTCACTTGTTCTGGTTTCAAGATGCCATGTTCAACTGCTTGGTTTACCATGACACATGCTGTCGTCATCGCGTCATAACGTGCAGCAGTTTTAGAGTAACCAAGAGCACCTATTACACCACCAACAATTAAACCAATAATGACCGCTAAAGTTACGTGCATCTTATTCATTTTTTAAATACCTAAAAATCTAACCAAAAGACGAACACTTCAAAAGGATGTGCTCAAGTCCAGTTAGGATAGTCGTATTTACAGGTTTTAAAAAGTTAGATTCTGTCACATTTATTGATAGATTACGTGAAATGTGTTTAATCAATTAAAAGGGGAAATATCAGACCTTCCTAGTTCTCTTTCGTTTTTTGCTTGGCACTTCTAAAGGAATAATCACCTTACCTGTACCTAACCCGCGAAAAAAATAATTAAAGATGTATAAGAATAACAAGCCAAAATAAAAAATAGGAAAAATACTAAAGGCAGTACTTATGATTTCCCAAAACATAACCCCGACTCTATAGTTATAACAGAATGATATGAGTCCACCTCTACGTCTAGGCCTTTGCTGAGTAATATCATCCTCAATAAAGTGAAAAATTCCCATAACAAAACAACCAGCAAATGTACTTGAGACTAAAGTCTTTTTAATTAGAGGCTTTTCTAACCAAGGGTATTTTTTTGAAGATTCAAACTCGGCTTTAAAAAAGAATTTATAAATTTCTTCTTGATATGCTTTATTAATTCCATATTTTTTAATAAAAAAATATGAGATAACACAACCCACAAAGAACATGACTATGGTTATGTAAATGCTATAAAGAATCGTAAAAAACGGTAATGGCCCTTTCGTACCAACAGTCACATGCATAGTTTGTGTGATGTATTGATATAGCTCGTACTGCCATTCATTTTTTGGATAAGCAGGAAATACAAATAAAGGAATAATAAAAAGAATAGAGCATAAGGCTATATTTCCTCTATTTTCTTTACTTTTCCGTGCAAGCGTAGAAAGAAAACTTTTAGAAGCCATATCTATATTTTACAATTTGGAATCATGTGCTTAGCTTTATAAAACTCATCAAAAGCCTTCATATCATTTAACCATGGAGAGATAGTTTCCAGATTACGTTTATTAATATTTTTTGATGCTAATAGCCTTGGTGAAGAATAATTTTTCTGCTGAATTTTTTGATTATATTGTTGTACAAACATAAGCTTTAAGCATAATCCTCGAATGCCCTTATTACCAAAATATGAATACTCAGAATATTTATTTAAGACATCTTTCATTTCTTTATGTTCACCATTCCAAACATAAAATGAGCTTAATCCATTCAAATCGTTAATGTATATCTCATCATTAATGGAGTTTAACTCTAGCCCTTCTTTTAAAATAATACTATTTATTTCCACTTCATCAGATAAGTCCATCCAAAAAAAAGAAGCCATGACTTCTTCTGAAAATCTTATTCTGGCTTGCTCTGTATCCTTAGGATATACAATAAAAAAATAATACAATCCTAGAAAAATAATAAAACCTAATATAATAGAAAGTAATCTCCAAAAATTAGTACCTTTTATAATATTCATAACAAGCCATTCATTTTATTTAATATCTTGTGAACGCACTTTACTTTATGTTTTAGATGAAATCAAAAGAAGAGAGAGAAAATTTCTTTGAATGAAATATATGCTCACCTTTTTAAATTTCTTTGTTTGTGCCCTTTCCTGTTTAAAAGAGCACTTTTTTTAAATACTTTATTAAGATATTTCTAAGTCATTAAGGTAAAAATGGCTTTGTTAGAAGCACAAATCCGACAGAGAAAAAAGCATTATCATGATGAGAAATTTGGTTGCCATAACTTGCGTTTAATTGAACAAAATCTTTATAGACAATGTATCGAAAACCTGTTTGATAAAAGGCATCATTTCGGTCATTACCATATATTTCGGCAGTGAACGTTAATGGGTTAGCAAGTTGTGTTTCGGTTCCAATTCCCCACGTGGTTTGATTTTTATGTGTGGTATTTTCACGTAACCATCCCATATTGGCATGGATTAAAAATTTATCATCCAAAGTAGAAAGACTTAAAGGAACATTAAACGTCCAATCTTTCTTTGAAGAATCCTTAGTATTGATTTGAGTGCCAAAAGAAAAGCCGATTCCCCAATCATTCGTTTCTAAAGGCTTTAATAAGGTCTTACCTTGTAGAGTTGCATAACTGACATGCTCAGTATCATCATTTACTCTCCCCATCCCTACAGCAAATTCAAAATTGCCACCAAAATTACAGGCTGGTGTTGCCCAATATTCTTTGCTGTCAGAGTTATGCTGTGCCCATGTTTCTAGCTGACAAGTTTTTGGAGAAACAAGAGCGGCATCGTCAACAACCATAGGTCGTCCACTATAGCTTGCATTAGATAATGCGAATAAACAGAAACTAGAAATAAGTGAGCGTTTCTTTAAAGTAAATAACACTGGCATCACTTCCATAAGTCATGGAGCACATGCAAGTACTGCAACCCGTCATGAATAAATCATGGGTTCATAATAGAAATGAAAAGATGGAAATAAAAAAACCTCTTCTTGCATCCACAAAAAGAGGTCTGTCAGGACTTCAGTGGATACTTAGACTATTACCGATCGACTACTGTCACTCGAGCAAGTACTCACATTGAAGCTCCTAAAAATTAGTTGGGCGGATTCTAAAATTACCGTTGTTAAATATCAAGTTAAAATTTCGTGTCAGTCTAAGCGAAAGAAAATCAGCTTATTTTAAAAACTCTTTCACAGTTTCTTGCATACTTGTCGTTGCACGGCCAATGAGCTCATGCAGATCTTTGCTATCACTATATAAACCGTCTTTAGACACGCCTTCATCCGAATCAGCCAATATATGAGCAAACCCTTCTGGTACACCAACCTGCACTAAGAATGCTTTATATTCTTCTTCGGGTAAATCTTGATAAGTTACATCTTTTTGAGTGATTTCACTTGTCCATTTTGCTACATCATCAAGGGTGTAACTTGTATCACCTGCCAGCTCATAAATCTTATTTTCATGCCCATCTTGCGTTAATACCACAGCAGCCGCTGTTGCATAGTCTAGACGTGAAGCAGAAGAAACTTTACCGTGATGAGTTGCCCCAAAAATTTTGCCATGCTCAACTGCTTGTTTAAGACCCATTGCATAATTTTCGTTGTACCAGTTATTGCGTAATAACGTGTAGGGAATATTCGACGCTTTTAAATATTGTTCAGTTTCAACATGTTCTTGTGCAAGTAAAAGCGGTGTTACATCTGCTTTTAATAAACTTGTGTAAGCAATAAATTTTACATGCGCGAGTTTTGCTGCATTAATAATATTTTGGTGTTGTACTGTGCGTTGACCAATTTCATTTGATGAAATTAATAAAAGCTTATCAATACCTTGCAGTTGCTCTGAAAGTTTTTCTACATCATTAACATAATCAAAAGGACGAACTTCTACCCCTTTTGAACTTAAATCTAAAGCTTTTTCTGGATTACGGACTAATGCCACAATATTTTTTGCTTCGGTCCGTTCAAGTAATTGAGAAATAACGAATTGACCAAGTTGACCTGTTGCACCAGTAACTGCAATACGCATGGTGATCTCCATCTGATGTAATTGAAATATTTCAATCATCGTAGTATCTTCACTTACTAAAAGTAAGTACTTACCTAAAAGTAAGTTCAGCATTAAATGTAAACTTTTGTAATGCAGGTAATGAGCAATGAAAGGTCTAGTTTTTGCAGCAAATTGTCCATCTAGAAAAATTTTGTTAACACTAACAAGCCGTTGGAGCGTTTTAATTTTAGTTGCATTACGTGATCAGCGTTTGCGCTTTAATGAATTAAAAAAATTAATTGATGGCATTAGTGAAAAAATGCTGGCACAAACCTTAAAGTTACTCGAGCAAGATGGCTTTATCTTCCGTCAGGATTATGCTGAAGTACCCCCTCGAGTAGATTATCAACTAACCGACTTTGGTCGAGAAGCTTCCGATAGACTTTTTGATTTAACGGATTGGCTTGAAAATAATATATCTCAGTTATTAGAACAGCAGCCTCGTTCAGACTTAGTTTAATAAGCAAATCTTTGTATATTTAAATTTGCTTCACGATTGATATATCTTCATCTAACTTTGATCAACAAACTTAGATTCCGTACTCCTTTACCCGAACCCCAGCAAAAAACACTCAAGCACTCTCTCCCGCTCAATTGCCACATCCGAACTTAAAAGCTGGATAATTGCACCTTCAATCATATATAAAAATAGCTTGGCATCCTGAAAGGTAGCATCGGTTTTTTGTTTTATAAGCTGGCTATAGATTTCATTAAGTAGCCATGTGCGATATCTCACCGCGGTTATATAGGCTTTTGGATAGGTCAGTTTCGTTTCAGAAATGGCTTTAAATAAAAGGTAGTACATTCCCTCTACATCGGTATGTAAGAAATAAAGCTGTTTGAGTTTTTCCTTCACGCTTGTGCCTTGGTCGTACTGAGCAATTGAAACTACTTTTTCTTTTAAACGTTCTTTTTGCACAATTAGGCAGATTTCAATAAACCGCTCTTTTGAATGAAAAAAGTTATAAAAAGTTGCTTTGGTAATTGCACACTCTTTCACCATTCGGTCGACTCCAACCGTATGAAAGCCGTGATGGTGAAATAAATCAATCGACTTATTAATGACTTGTATTGCACGCGTTGAGAGAACTAAATTTGGCATATTTTTACCACTAAAAATTATTGTTGTTTCTAAATGAGATACTTTTTTTGGGAGAAAAAAGGCACAGCAAAGCCCGTAAGACTGTGCTTGGCACATCTCAAGTTTTATTGTTGATTAAGTTTTAAGACGAAATAATTTAAAGCCTGAAAACCTTACGGCGATCAAACGGCTTTAAATGTTTATGTTGTGTCGTTATAGCTTTTGGCAAGGGCCGCCAAGAAATAATGGATGTGCAAAGCCAACTCCTTTTTATTGGGAGTTCTGCCAGACATTAGAATTATGGTGGCAGAACGGAAGAGGGTTCGCGGACTGGTTTCGACTCCAGCACACCCGAGGGTGTCCCTCTCCCGTCCTACCGCTACGGGAGGGAACGAGATGCACACAAGACTATTCCTCAGAAGAAATAATCCTGATGTGGTCGAAAAAAGCGGTCCGCGACGACCGACTGGCAATGTGGCCAGCAGGCAAAGAATAGTGCCCAACCCCTTTGCAGTCAAGCAAACAAAATGACATTTGATTTAAATTAGACCATTAAAAAAGTAAGGCTAAATAATTAAAATTTATTGTTAAATTGGGGTTTATAAAAGACTAAAATAAAGACAAATGGCTATTTTTTCTGCTTTAAGAATTCCAATAAATTGATAAAACCTTATTACATAGGATGTAAATATGTAATTTTATTCCATCCCATTCATACAAGTATATTTATTTATCAAGGTATTTCCTTTTCAAGAGGTTTACGGACATACGGTATCAATTCTTTTTTTATTTCTCCAAATAATTGAAAATTTTGTTTAGCCATATTTAAGCTAATGCCATTTGCCCCACCCATATAATCAGGATCTTCATTTTGAACATTATCATCTTCCCAAAAACAAATTGGACAGATTTCAAACGAATCATAGGCTAAGTCATCAAATGTAAGATAACCACAACATAGACATGCGTAAGACACTATTTTCTCCCATCTTTGTCTATTCCAATAAAGTATACCATCAGAATGTTTAAACACATTTTATGGATAGTTCATGAATGTGTTCCTCTATTTTTAACATCCAAAAATAAAATTTTTTTATAGCTATTATTAGTGATAGTTTATTATTTATTTTAACCCTACTATGAATAATATATTTTTAATAACAATTAAACTTAAGTAATTTATATAAGAAAGATTATGGATTTACATGAAGTGAGTATCTCTACTGAAAGACTCAATCTAACTCCTTTTACGGCAGAAGATGCCGATGAGACATATAACTGTATTACGCCTACTCTGACACGCTATATGGCGTGGGACCCTCAACCAAGACATGAGTTTGATCAAACTTGGAATGCTTGGTTAAAAAACTTCGAAACTGGATCTGAAATTATATTTGTTATAAGAGATGTACATACTCAAATATTTATAGGCCTTGTTGGCCTCCATCGTATGCAAACTCCTCATCCAGAGTTAGGCATATGGATAAGCGAAGATTATCATTATCATGGTTATGGAAGAGAAGCTGTATCAGCAGTCGCTAAGTGGGCAATAGACTTTGTTAAACCAGACTATTTTATTTATCCAGTTGCTGAAGCTAACGCTCCAAGTCGAAAAATTGCAGAATCTCTAGGAGGGAAAGTAGTTTCAAAATCTACAGGCCCAAAATACGAATTTGTAACTTATGAGATTCCTGTTAGTTGTTAATACTTAAAAAAACATAACAATCAAAAGACTAATGATGTCTTAAAAGAGAAAACTTGCAAAAAATCATCTATGATAATATTTTAGAGTAATTGCTCTAAAATGAGATCTAATAATGAAAACTAAAAGAATTGGTTCGTATCACTGGATGCAAGCTACCAATGGTCAGCTCAGCTTCAAAGAGAAAATTAAGTTAATTCAAAAAATTATGCTGCCAAGTGTTATGGCCTCTATAAAAATAAATTACTTTCGATTCAAAACTTCTCATGATTTTGATTTTGATCAGATCGTAATACCCGATACTCAAATGGTTAAAGTCGCGCTTGATGAGCTCGAAACTAAAGCAAGTATATCTATCTACAATCATTCATGGCGAACCTATTTCTGGGGCGCTGCCCTAGGCCATATACAAAAACAGCAATTTGATGATGAATCACTTTTAATAGCCTCACTTTTTCATGATATTGGCTTAACTGAGCAACATATTCATAGTAAAGGTTGTAACTGTTTTACCTATGAGAGTGCTAAACAATTTGAACTAAAGGCCAAAGAACATAGCTTTGATGATAAGAAAAGTGAAGTCATTAAAGATGCTATCTGCTTACATATGAACGGCTATATAGATCATTCTGACCCTGCAGAAATTACGCTATTACAGCAAGGCGCATCCTGTGATGTGATTAGCGATGGTCTATATAAACTCCCCCTATCTTTTCAAAAGGAAATTTTAGAAAAGTATCCTAGAAAACAGTTTAATAAAGAATTTATTGAGCTTCTTGATTTAGAAAGTAAGAATGTACCAAATTCTCGAACTAGCTTATTAAATAGTCTTGGTTTACCACTCATGATTAAGTCAAATTTATTTAAAGAGTAGAAATATTAATATTTATAAAGTACTTATACCAAGGATTAAAACACTCGGAGTTAGATTTTGGAGAAAAAGCGTAAATCTCTTATATTTAGAATTCTGCTGTTAAATTAAGATTTTTAATTATCCTTTTGCCTATTTTTTGAAATGGGCTATCTGTTCTAAGAAATCATTTAAAGGCATCGGACAGCCCCACAAATAGCCTTGAAACTCAGTACATCCATTACTTTTAAAAGTACTAAATTGTTCATGAGTTTCGATGCCTTCTACTAACACGCGAAGGTTTAAATCCAGTCCAATTTTAATAATACCAGTGACTAATTTATTACTGCGTTTATCATCCAAAGCTGCCTGTACAAAGCTACGATCAATTTTGATTTGACTGATGGGCATTTTTTGTAGATAGCTTAAAGATGAATAACCTGTACCAAAATCATCAAGAGAAAGCTGAACTCCTTGTTTAGATAAGAACTGCATTTTTTCGATCATGCTTACACAATTCGTTAAAGCAATATTTTCAGTAATTTCTAATATGAGCCTAGATGGATTGACCTCATATTTCTGAATCAGCCTAATCACAGTTTGCTCAAAGTTTGGTTGCATGAAGTGATCAGCACTAATATTAATTGAAAGTGTAAGATCTTTGGTCTCGGCTTTTTTACTCCACTCTTGTAGAACTTTGCAGGCTTGAGCCAATACCCATTCTCCAATCTCTGGCATTAACCCAAAAGTTTCGGCTGCTGGAATAAAATCTTTTGTGGGAATATATCCTAAAACAGGATGATGCCATCTTAATAAAGCTTCTGCGCCAATTAGCGTTTCAGAAGCATTAATTTGCGGTTGATAAAAAAGCTCAAACTGTTCTTTAATAAGCGCTAAGCGTAAGTCTTGCACCATAGTGCTTTCGGTTTGTATCTCTAATTGCATGGTGTAAATTGAAATACAGATCATGAGCGTAGCGACACAAGTTGCAATCCATCCCCCATGGTCACGAATATCTTCCGGTAAAGGTATGGCGCTATCAAGATTAAAAGAGCTGCCACTAAAAAATATAAAGCATCCAATCGACAAAAGAATTAAAGCAGCTTGTAAAAAGCTTGGATTTCTACGGTAATTCAAATATCCCAATATCGCCCCAGCGGGTAAAAACAATTGAGCCACTTGCGGACGGTCACTTGTAGCGACATCAAAAAATAAGCAAAAAATGACTGGAAAAACAAGCAGAACGACTTGAGATAAAAGAATACCCGCTGAAATGCGGTTTATATAAATAAGAAAAAGGCTAAATATGGAGATCAGTGTAAAAATGATATCCATACCCACAATTAACCACATTTTTGCAAATATAAAATATGTGGTCCAAAACAAACAAAAAATAATACAAATAAAGATATTTGCTTTTGCGGCGATTGTAAGCTGCTGATCCTTTACGGTACGGTAATTTTTTTTGCGTTTTTTAAAGTAAGACGAAGCTATCATAAATAAATCAACCGTAAAATATTTCTTCATAAACCCCAAGCTTGAACAGTGATATACCCTGTCAATTTTCACCAATAAAACCTAATGTTTTATTTATTTTTATATGCCTCATCTTGAGGTGGGTGTTGTTTTAATTGTGGTGGCACAGTCCGGTTGCTTAATTGAATAATTTTGCTTTTCAGTCACCTTATTATTTTAAAGTATTATCCTCTAACGATACATGCGTCTGAGACTAAGGTACAGGCCCTAAGTAGCGAAAAATTAGAGCATAAGAATTTTTAGAATATAGAACTCTATTTATTGATATTAATAATAATTATCATTACTATTTAAGAATAATTTAAATGTGTTTTTAATTGCGCTACTCAGTGCCAATTTGTGGACTTCGCCGCTATGAACCTTAATGTAGAGAAACAGGTATGGTTTAGCCAAATTTATCGTTCTCAACAAACTATGCTTTTATCATGGTTTAAACACAAACTTCAGCACCATCATCAGTCTGAAGACCTAAGCCAGGAAGTGTTTTATCGTGCTTTAAAAAGCCAATATTGTTTTCAAAAAATTAAGGAACCACAGGCATGGCTTATGGGGATCGCCAAGCATGTCATGATTGACTATTGGCGTCGTCAGCATATTGAAAACCTTTATCTAGATGCCCTAAAGCAACTTCCAGAAGAATATTATCCCTCTGCTGAACATGAAGTCTATATTCAAGAAACCTTATATCAGGTTCATTTAATATTAGAAAAACTGCCTACCCGCACAGCTCAGGTCTTTTTAATGTCTCAACTAGATGGCATGACTTATCGAGAAATTAGTGAAAAAATGAATATTTCTGAAGCCACTGTGAAAAGAGATATGAAACAAGCTTTTTTAGCTTGTATAGACCTTTATAATTAACCCTGTTAGCTGCGCTTAATTTGTTACCTTATGTCTGATATTACTAAAATCCCTCCTCATGTTTTAGATGCAGCCGCAGACTGGTTGGTAATCTTACATTCGGGTGAAATGACCGCGTTACAGCAACAACAATTTGAGCAGTGGAAAACCGAAAAACAAGAACACCAGCTAGCACTCCAGCAAATGGAAAAATTCAGCCATGGTTTATCAAACCTTGCAGGTAACTTCCCTTCCGAAGCTTTAGTTCAGTCTAATCAAAAATTTAATCTTGCTGCAAAACGCAATATGCTGTTAAGCCTTTCAGGTTTAATGATCGTTGGTTTGTCTGCCTATTTCATACCTTGGGAAAAATGGCAGTCGGACTACCACACCAAAGTGGGTGAAATTAGAAAAGTATCGTTAAAGGATGGTTCTCAACTGATTATGGCAAGTGATTGCTATGTCGATGTAAATTTCACGCAAGAGAAACGTCAGATAAAGCTGATTGATGGGGAAATTTATGTTGAAACAGCAAAGGATGCTCAACATCGACCATTTATTGTCGAAACCAAGAATGGTTCCGTAGAAGCCTTAGGGACTCAATTTACGGTTCGCCAAGAAAATAGCGAACAAACAAAAGTCAAAGTCTATAAACATGCTGTAGCAATTGAACCCGAGAACTCCCCTAAACGGCAAATATTAAAACAAGGCCAGCGTGCTTTTTTTGACGAAAAATATATTTCAAGATCTCTTCCTCTCGATAATGATCAACCGTATTGGACCCAACAACTTTTGGTTGTAGATCAATGGCCACTTCAAAAAGTGCTAGATGAGCTATTTCGTTATAAAAAAGGAAGCTACCATCTCGATGCGGAATTAAAAAATATAAAAATTTCGGGCGTATTTTCTCTAAAAAATCCTGAGCAAAGCTTAGAAACTTTAGCCTATAGCCATCAACTTGAACTGAACTATTACAGTCCCTATTTGTTAAATATTAAAAAAAGATAAAAAAATGTGACCCTTTTTTTGATCTGGTTCGACTTATAGAGAAATACACTCCCTGTCGAGAAGACCACATGAAGGATTATCAAGCAAAAAGTAAATTGGCTTTGGCTATACGTGCAGTGCTATGGAGTACGCCATTGGTGGTCACGGCGCTTACCTCAACTTCTATTTACGCTGCGCAAACTTATAGTATTTCAATTCGCCAGAGCACGCTTGATCAGGCCATTAAACAACTGGCTATTCAAACAGGTACCACTATTAGCTACGATAATGCCAGTCTTTCAAAAACAAAAAGCAAAGGGCTTCAAGGGAATTACGCTGTTGAAGATGCTTTAAGTCTGTTATTACAAAACCATCCATTTGAAGCCGTTAAAGTCAACAATAGTGGTTATAGCATCCGAGTGAAGGCTCCACCCGCTCCAATTGAACCCAAAGTTTTTCAGTTAGAAGCCATTAAAACAAAAGCGAATAACAATAATGAATTTGATACGGCAGGCAGTGAAACAGGTACGGCGCATTTAGCAACAATTCATGTTAATGCTGATCATGGTGAAAATTTAACAACCGAAGGTTCAGGTTTATATACGGCGAAGGCGACCACCGCTTCTAATGGCTTAGCTTTAAGTTTGCGAGAAACACCTCAGCTGGTCAGTGTAATCACCAACCAACAAATGAAAGATCAGAACCTCACCCAATTAACCGATGTTGTCAGTCAAGCAGCAGGACTCTCTATTAAACAAGGCGGCAATATTGGTAGTGATAATTCACCTATTTACGCTCGCGGCAAAGAAGTAGATAGTTATTTACTCGATGGCGTGAAGCTCATGAGTTCATATGCAAGTATTTTCCAAAGTCAGGACATGGCTTTATTTGACCGAGTCGAAGTCGTGCGCGGTGCAAATGGCTTAATGACAGGTGCTGGCAGTGCAAGCGCAAGTATTAATCTGGTCCGAAAAAAACCATTACAAGACTTTAAGGCTTCGGTGAGTGCTGACATTGGTTCTTGGGATTCCTACCGTACCGATATTGATGTTTCTACCCCCCTTAATGAGTCTGGAAGTATCCGTGGTCGTACTCTTTTTGCCTACCAAAAGTCAGACTCTTATATCGACCGCTACAATGAAGAACGTAAAGTGGCTTATGCCGTAGTAGAAGCTGATTTAACTGAACAAACCAAAGCAAGTTTAGGTGCAAGTTACCAGCAAATTGATTTGACTGGTGTGGCTAGAGGTGGTTTACCAAGCTTTTATACAGATGGCACACTCATTAATTGGTCCCGTTCAGATTCAGCGGCAGCAAGTTGGACGGGTTCAGATCGCTCAACGACATCTTACTTTGCCGACATTGAACACCAGTTTAATGACCGCTGGAAATTAAAAGGTGTAGTATCTAGAACCATTACCGATTCTGATGAAATTGTAGGTTATACCTACTCAAGTGAAGGAATTGATAAAGTCACTGGCAGCGGGGCGATGTTATACGCAACCCGTTGGGATTATCGTCCAACTCAAGACTTATTCAATTTAACCTTAAACGGTTCATTTGATTTATTTAATCAAACTCATGACGTAGTGTTGGGCACGACTTACACAAAAAGTAAAAATAAACGCCCTACCTATTCTGGCTGGAATAATGGGATGACATGGGATGGAACTCTAAAAAATATTTTTGCTTGGGATGGCAGTACACCTAACCGCCCTGAAACAAAAATAGATGGTTGGTACAGTGGAGTTGATCGTAGCCAATCTATTTTTGGTGCTGTTCGTCTTAAAGCCACCGACAATCTTGCAGTCATTTTAGGCACTCGAATTGAAGACTGGGAACGCGTAACGGGCGATCATTCAGATGCTAAGAATACGACTACTTACACAACACAAGAAGAAAGTGGCAAGGTGATTCCTTATGTGGGCATTACCTATGATTTCACTGACAATTGGACTGCTTACGCAAGCTACACCAATATTTTTTCACCACAAGATAAGAAAGCTGTTACAGGCGAATACATAGACCCATTAATAGGTAATAGTACCGAGCTGGGTATTAAGGGTGAGTTTTTTGATAATCAGTTAAATGTTGGTGCTGCTATTTATCAAACTAAAGAGGACAATACAGCGATTGCATTAGCAGATGTATTTGCTCCAGATGGTTCCCAAGCCTATCGCACAGAATCTGGTACCAAAAGTCGCGGCTTTGAAATTGAAGCGACAGGTAAGTTGACTGATTTATGGCAAGTTTCCACAAGCTTTAGCCGTAACCTATCAAAAGATAGCCAAGACAACCGATTAAATACCGGCGTGCCAAATAATACAGCCAAACTGTTTACCACCTACACCCTACCTTATCTTGATGAAGCCCTCACCATTGGTGGTGGTGTTCGTTGGCAAAGTGAAATTTATGAAAAAAATGCGGTCTCTACAACGGGTAGATTTACTCAAGAAAGTTACGCTTTGGTCGACTTAATGGCACGTTATAAGGTCAACAATAATCTTATGCTCAATTTTAATGTTAATAATTTATTTAATGAGAAATACCATTTAGCCACCACAAATAGCTATTACGGCGCTCCGACTAATTTTCGAGTGGGTGTGAAATATGAGTGGTAAATAAATTAATCGACTTTTAAAGATCTTACTTCAGAGACAAACAGTGTTCTTCTGAAGTAAGACTAAACTGGCTTAATCAATTGGAATGGAATATTTTTTGGCTAAGCTCAGGCTATAATATTAGAGAAGCTCTATTATTTTATTTCCCCTATGAAGAACGCATTTTCTGACAGCAATCAAATTAGACAAGTGTCTAGTTTCTCTGAACTTGTAAATACACATTTTCAAGGAGAGACAAATGCGATTTGTTGGCACAGAAATTTAGTGGGCGACTTTAAAGAAATTGTGAATAAACTTCAGTTAAAAGAAAATATTACAGAAGTTTCTGTTGAAGACTTGTTAGCCCTACAACTTTCAGAAAAAGGTAATCTTGCAAGGGCAACTATTTTAGAAGATATCGAGCTATTAACTGAATTTGGCGCATCACCTGTACTTAATTTGCTTAAAAACTATGAACGCGATGAAGAGCTAGATTTCATTTCAACAGATGTATATTCATTTCACGTTGATCGCTCCCCCATTGAAACCGATACATTCTTATGTACCTATCACGGCGCTGCCAGTGATATTGTGCCCAATAATCAGGTTGAACAAAAAGTTTTAATTCCCGAAATTAGAGAAAAGCTCAAAGAATTACATGACGGCTCTGATGCTGAATTTGAAGCTTTTTTGGCAGAGTATTTTTTTGATTTACATTATCAGCCTAAACCCGATGCCCAACCTGTAAATTTAGGTACGGGACATATTTGGCGTTTAGCAGTAGATCATCCAACTCAAAAGGTTTTACCTTGTGTTCATCGAGCACCTGTTGAAAAAGATGGTGAATATCGATTGCTGTTGATTTGTTAAATGTTTAGGTGGCTCACTGGTCTTTAATGACTGAAATATATTGCCACCCCATGACTGGAATGGCTTGAAGTCACTTTATATCAACAATATTGGTTTTAAAGCCTCTTATCTGTCACCGAAAAGAGCAATCCCTAGACCTATCAGCATGACCAGTGTTCCACATAGTTTAAACATGGAAACTGGTCGTTCGGCCGCCCCTAGTAATCCAAAATGATCAATCAACAATGACGAGATAATTTGTCCAGCAATTGCCAGCCCCAGCAAAGCCGATAACCCGATTCTAGGTGCAAGGACGACATAGCTCAGCAGTGCACATGAACCTAGAACCCCTCCTAAAAGGGTCCACCACGGCTGGGTTGGAATAGCGATCAGCGAAGGAGCTATTCCTCCCCGCATTAGAGAATAAATTCCAAGGCATATGGCACCAGCAGTAAACGAGAATAATGCCGCTACAACAGAATCTCCGCCTATACCTTTTGCCAGTTGGCCATTCAATGTGGTCTGTAGAGTAATCCCCAGCCCTGCAGCAAAGGCCATAAGGTAATAGATAACATTTATAGACATAGTGTTTGCTCCCTCTTAGACAACTTATTCAAGAGGTAGAAACGTCTCGGCAAAAATATCTGGAGCATAACCAGCCGCAACGAAAAGATGCTGGCGAGATTCATCAATCGCTGCACGAAGTTGCTCACTGTCCACACCCAACACTTTACCGTCACGTTTAACGATTCTTCCACCAATCATCACCGTATCGATATTGCTGCGTTCAGTTGCATGAACAACCGTGCCAAATGCATTACCAGACGGATAAAGGTTAATGTCATCCGTTCGAATTAATATCAGGTCAGCTTGTTTACCGGGTGTCAGGCTGCCGATTTTTTCTTGCAGACCTGCACAAGTAGCACCATCAGCCGTTGCAGCTTTGAGAAGGTTTTGCGCCTGAAAGGTCACTGGCGAATGTGCCGAACCACAACATTTGTTTTGGTGCATGCCCATTACACGCTGTAAGTAAAATGCTACGCGCATTTCCATAAACATATCGCCACTATAAGACGTTTCATTATCTACACTCAAACCAGGTCTAATGCCATGACGTAGAGCCGATTGCATGGCAAACATACCGTCTTCGATACCATAGTGAGCATCTGATCGTGGGCATACGTTTACTCGCACTCCAGCTTCGCGCAAAATTTTCCATCCAGCATCTGGCAGCGAGGTACAGTGGTTAAAGATATTATCTGGCCCTAACAGACCTTGTTGATGCAGACCCTCTAGTGCAGCAGCCATTTCCCCACCAAAAAATTCAGTAATGATTGGTAGCCCTAATCTGCGTGCCTCAGCCCATAATTCGGGTTCTAACTGAGCCATGGCAGCTAATGATACCAAACCGTTTTTACTATTTTTAAAATATTTT
Source organism: Acinetobacter sp. V104_13 (assembly GCF_031798995.1). Classification (NCBI taxonomy): domain Bacteria; kingdom Pseudomonadati; phylum Pseudomonadota; class Gammaproteobacteria; order Moraxellales; family Moraxellaceae; genus Acinetobacter; species Acinetobacter sp. V104_13. The sequence goes on from NZ_JAVQNP010000027.1 coordinate 702,000, forward strand.
TCTTGAAGACGTTCGAGATTACTAGGCCAGTTCGCTCTATCCCAATCTCCTGTTACTGGTGCACCAGAAGCGTGTACAGCCCGAATACCAGCATCTAGTAAAGCTTCAACAGCCGCATCAGAGTGGGCCGCACTGCGACTATTGTGTGAGTTATCAATCAATGTTGTGATACCCGCATCTATACAACCTAGAGCTGTAAGCAAATTACCGATGTACATATCTGCTGGGCGATAATACTTGGCAAAAGAATAATGCGTCGCGTTGCAATAGTCTTCTAAGCTTTCGGCATTCGGATTAATCCGTCGTAATTGTCCTTCCCATGAATGTCGATGAGTATCAACCATACCCGGCATCGCGATCATATTGGATGCATCAATAATAGCTGCACCTTCGGCTTCTAAATTTTCACCAACGGCGATAATCGTACCGTTCTCGATAAGAATATCTCCGCGAACCATGTTCCCAATTACGCTATCCATGCTTAGGATCGTCGCCCCGCGAATCAGTGTTCTATTTGGCGAAGGCTCAGTCAGCTGCACTATGTTTCTGTTGTAATCAGTCATCATTATTCCAACTTCTCAAATGTATGCTGAAAATCTATCTGAAGTGATAATGCTGAAAAAGCTGGTTAAACTGTTTTTATTATTCAGTAAAAACGAATAATCTAAGAGTGTGAGTATAGTATTGGGACAAAGGTATGAGATTGGATCGTATTCAGGCAATGCAGATTTTTGTTCGGGTGGCAGAAGCTGGGAGCTTTATCCACGCGGCAGAAGCACTTTCACTACCCGCTTCAACAGTCACCAGCACAGTTAAAAATCTTGAAAAGTATTTACAGGTACGCCTGTTAAATAGGACAACGAGACGGGTTAGCCTGACTCCAGAGGGAGCAGAATATCTCATCCAGTGCCGAGAAATAATCGACCTCATTGAACACACCGAATCCAACCTGACTAACGCCATCAAACAGCCACAGGGCCGATTACGAGTTGATATGCCTGCGGGCATTGCTCATTCGGTCATCATGCCCAATCTGCAAGAGTTTCAACAGCGTTACCCTGATATTTATCTCATGATAGGTGTCAGCGATAGACAAGTAGACCTGATTAAGGAAGGCGTGGACTGTGTAATCCGCATGGGAAATTTAGAGAACTCCACGCTGGTAGCCCGCCCTCTTGGTGAGTTTCACTGGGTCACATGCGCATCAGCTGCATATTTAAAAGAAAATGGATTTCCACAAACTCCCAATGATTTGGAACATCACCGAGCTATTCATTATTTTTCAGGGAGCAACAGACACGCTGGTGAAATGCGCTTTGTACGAAATGAAGAAAAAAAAACCGTACAAATGAATGGTACTGTTGCCGTTAATGAAACTGAGCTTTATATCAAAATGTGCCTTGAAGGATATGGCCTCGCTCAACTTGCAGAAAGACTTGTGATAGATCACTTAAAAGAAAAACGACTAATCGCAGTTTTACAAGACTGGTGTCCACCACCTGTTGCCGTGACTTTACTTTATCCACATCAGCGTTTTCTTTCACCAGCAGTACGGGTGTTTTCTGACTGGATAGACGAGCTCATTAGGAATTATTAAACCAACTCACTTTAAAAGACCTTTTTTTAAGATCTCGCAATGAAACTCAGGTAATTATTGAAATAAAGAGATAAATTCGAATATTTACTAAAGCGAAAATAATGAAAAAATATGATTTAAAGTAGTTGACCCTCACGTAACGTAAGCCCCTAGCATAAAACACGCCTAAGGAAGAAGGAGCTAAAAAGATGCTGTTAAAAGTTGGTGAATTGGCTAAGCAAACAGGACTTACTGTCCGTGCTCTTCATCACTATGACGATATCGGTTTACTTCAGCCTTCGGTCCGTTCCGATGCAGGTTATCGACTATACACCCGTAAAGACATTACTCGTTTGCATCAGATTCAAGCATTACGAGGACTGGGAATGTCGTTATCCGAAATCCATACGGTTCTTGAAGACCCCAATCTTGCACTTTTACCGATTATTGATCAGCAGATTCAAGCAATTGATCAAAGGCTGACAGAGCAAAAGAAATTGCGAAATCAGCTCAGCAAACTTAAATCTCAGATCATAAGTGGTGAAGAGCTTGGTTTGGAGGATTGGCTAAAAACACTGGAGCTTATAGCGATGTTTGAAAAATACTTTACAAAAGAAGAGCTTGAAAAACTGACTTTCTTACAAGCAGGCACTAAAAGCCACCAAGAATGGCAAGAGTTAACTCAAGCAGCAAATGCACTATTTAATGCTGGCGAACCATCTAATAGCGAAGCCGCTCAAGACTTGGCTCGTAAGTGGATGAAAACTCTTGAGCACAATACGCGAGCTAACCCAAAATGGTTAGTTAAACTAAATGCTTTAAACTCAGCCGAGCCTGAATTTCAGGAAAAATTAGGCGTAACGCCAGAAGTTGTTGAGTTTTTACTTAAAGCTTTTTCTGAGAGTAAGCTGAGTATTTTTGCCCGTTATTTATCTGACGATGAGTTTACTTTTTTAAAAGAAAATTACATTCGTGAGATGAAAAAATGGCCTCAATTATTGGTCGATATTGAAAAATTGATTGATGCCGAGGTCACACCAGATAGTGATGGAGCAAAGCATTTGGCACAACAATGGCTCTCTATGCTACAAGGCTATGCTGGCAAAAACCCAAGTACTCAAGAAAAAATCCGTACAGCAATGCAAAATGAAACAAGCCTTGCTGACGGTACTTGGCTCAAACCAGTGACTCTACAATTTCTTGAAAAAGCAGTAGCAGCACTAATGCGTGGTGCTTAGTTCTATTAAAGCAGCAGGCTACACCATAATCTGGTGTAGCTTTTTAAAATACTCTATTCACCCCTAAAAACAGTTTTTTTTATAAATTAGTTTTGATATTTATGAGTATTTTGGTTTTTACGATTAATATATAACATTCACACGAACCCAATCTTCATACTTGGTTGCCTGAACATTCGTACTTGATATGATTGCCCCATGAATAGGAATATTTTCTTTCATCCCTGTCGCAATTCGTGAACGAACTTTATCTGCCGCCCCTCCCCAAATTTGAGTATGGCCCGCATCTTGATACAGTACATATGCAACAGATGCTGGGCTGGCAGTAGATTTAAGTTCAAAGTTATTGTCTGAGGTTACAGCCAATTGATACGGTGTATTTTTGCTGCATTGCACAGTTACATCCGTTCTAGCAGTAGGAACTGGCTGAGCACGTTCAACCGAACCAAAATCTAAGTTTCCTTGTGTGGAAACTTCACAAGTTTCTAGAATGGTTAAACTGACCCTTAACGATGTAGATGCATTTCCAGCATCTGCATTATTTATTATCAGCATTCCCATCAGAGAAAATAAGGCATGTCTAATGACTTTCATTTCTTCTCTCCTTAACTTTTTGTTCTAATGTCTATTCATCTTTATATTGTGTTTTTTCTGTTCCTATTAAAGAAACAGCTTTCAGGATTGTTTAGTTATAAGACTTAATATTGCACAGTGTCAATCTATACTAATCACATGATTTGCATATTATTTTTATAATTTGTGATGAGTTACACGCAATCTAACTAATTTAAAAAGTAGTGGATGTTTTTTATTTCTTTTAAGTGTGTACACCTATTTATCGAATGATAGATTGCAACTATTGGATACATCAATTCAATGATCAACCAAGGAATAAATCTTATTATTTATGCAGCTCAACAAAAATTTATTGCGGCAATTTTCTGAGCTGCACATAATTTTAAGTTGGAACCTACTCACCTGAATCTTTATTTTCAGGAATATCAAGAATAAGCCCATAATCATCACGGAGTTCTTTATCCACAAGATGAAATCTATCCAAATTCAGTAAAGTCCAATGTTCCATCCCAATATGTTCTAATAAAATAATTTGGAATCCATCATATTTATCCATATCGGTCACAAATTGATTCAATTCTATTAATACTTTATCTAAGCTACGTATATCGTCATTTGGCTCGCCATTACTTGAAAAGTAAGGAGTACTAACTTGGTCAAGAACCAAGAAAGAAGGAACCCAAGGAATTCGCATTTTTTTAGCTATTTCATGTATTGCAAGAAAATATGAAACATGAAGGTAAAGATAATTTGACGCACTTCCTACATCAGGCATATTCTCTAGAATATTAAAGTCTGGAGAGCGTAAATGGATCAACTTTTCTTTTTCATAATATGAAGCTGAGAAACCTTCATAACCTTTCAAAGGTAGATTAGCGAGTCGTTTATTAATTAAATAATTTAGTTCCTGTTTAGCTAAATTACTTTTTTCTTCATTCTCATCAACTATTCGTTTTAAAGCCGCTATTGCACTATCAAAGTCGTCCTCTACCTGATATCCATAATTTTCAATACGGCTATACACTTCAAGTTTAGCTTCAAGACGCCCTAAATATCTATAATAATCACTAGGATTATATGCAATTACTTGGTTTTCCTTTATTGCATACAATTCATTCTTAAGAGCTCGAATTTCTTCCTCATTCTGATGGATAATATTTTTTACCTCATCCATAAAAGGAAAACTCTTACGGTTATTCAGTGAAGATTTTATATCTGAAAGTTCTTGCCCTAATCGAGCAATAATTTTATTAGCAAATTCTGATGGAAATAAATTATCGGCTTGTTTATTAAAAATACTAACTGGTTTTAGTGAATCCTCAACTGCTTTAAGCTCATCAATATAAATAGATTTATTATCAAGAAATGCTTTTAATTGGCGATTTTTAGCAGTTAAACGGAATATTTCACGCTCAATCCTCTCAATTTCATGATTTTGGTTACTGGGAATGATAGGCGTCTGAACCAAATCTTGTAATGCAGTAATACTCTCGTCATAAGTTTCAGGAATATTTTCAATTACTCCAAGCAAATAAGCCTCTTTAGATAACGTTCCTACCTCTTCAGAAAATACTTTTGCAGATCTTTCATAAGATTCATTTTTCCTTATTTGAATAGATCTTTTCCGCTCCAGCTCTGCAAGACGACTACGGGATAACGCAGTATCCACATTCTCAGCACCAATAGCCATTCTAAATGTTCGTTCAATTGCTTCCTGATATCGGCCATCAGTCGGACGAATGTAAAGATGATCAGGTGCAACAATAGTATTTTGATCTTGATAGCTATACGCCAGAAAGTTGCGGAAAGAGACTTTCGATCCTGCTTGAATATATTTTCCTCCATAAGGCACTCGTAAATCAGTATCAATACCAAATGCACCACTTAAGACTCTTTTTAAATTATCAATTCTGATATTTAAAAATGGCAAGGGTGGAATAACACCATTTTCACTAAAATACGCTTGATCATTTGCACCTTTGCTCTCCGAAGGACGTGCTATAACTATTTCCTTACCATCTATAGAAAGCTTAATTCCATACCATTCAACTTTTGAATCAATATTTGTTTTTGATATCCCTTTGGTTTCACTTGCTAGCAAACAATAGTCTATAATAAATAAAATTGAAGATTTTCCTTTACCAGAATCTCCAGTAATAACATTCACACGATTAGGTAGAAAATCAAGAGTTCGTTTAATACCATTCTTTTGCCAAAGTACAATATTTGAAATTTGAATATTACTCACAAATCGATCCTAAATGTTTGATAAAGATTTATATTAGTTTCATTTAAAAGGAACCCAAGTTTAGGGCCTGCAGCTAAAATATCTGTGGCAATTTTTCCAATCTCATTTTTATTTTGAAAAAATATTTGCTTTTTGAGCGTCAAATATTCACCCTTGAGTGTTGCAATACCTAATTCCTGTATAAGAATTATGCTATTTAATGAAGTTATGACTAAGTCTTCATATCTTGCCCGAACATTAATGAAAGCTTCGGGATTAGAAAGCAGTAGATCTTTACTACTTAATACAACACTATTTTTTCTTTTAAGGATTGAACGAATATTTTTATCAAAAAGTAAAGGTAAAACTAGCATCACTTTTGCTAGTGATAATCGATGTTCATCTGAGTTTTCTAAAGCACTTTGTATTGCAACTACACCCATTAATTCATTGTGAAATAAACGATTCATTATTCGAATTTTCCTTTCCAGTCCTTGCGCCAACCAATCCGAGGTAGATTGGAAAGCTTGATATATTTCCCACAACTCAAATTAAGGGGAAGCTCAACATTGCCTGCTTTCAAAGAACTTCTCATCGTTTGATAGTAACAATCTAATGCCGCTTGAAAATTTTTATCTTCATTATCGCTAGTACTTGTTCTATGTATTTGATTATGAATTAACTTCCAATCAGATATGGCCTTATACTCTAATCTTTTATTTTCACTTGCGCTAAATGAACCTGCATCTTCCAAGGACTTCATAAACTCTTCGGCAAGCATCATTTCAATTCCCCTATCCACAATTTCCTCATCATCAATACCGATATCTTTGAGCTGGTCATGAAATTTACTACTTCTAAATGAAAGAGTATCTGGGCGTTGGTAGTCGTAATACATATCAAGGAATTCATCAAAATCCGCAGGTAAAGCACGGGCAGATCTAATAATTCTGTCAAAGCCCATCTCATTTCGAAAAATATCAAAAGTAATTTCTACCTTCTCACCCTTTATAATTCTTGAAAATTTAGATTCTTTGAATGAACCTACTATATATTTTCTGGTTTCATCAATACGTGAAACTGGAATAGCTAACTGTCTTAATGCTAAAGAAATTCTATTAATTATTGCAGAATTGTCTGAATGAAATTCAAATCTTGTAAAGATAAATTCAACATGTTCATCACTAGCCTCGGCGATGGCTTTTACATATTTTGCAATTGGATTACTTGAATCACTAGGCTTCTTTTTTAATTCTGCTTCAGAAATATCTTGATGAGTTTTATTGATAAAATTAAGTATCTCTTTAAGATTCTTGGAGGGATATTTCAGTAAACTAACAAATTCTTGATTATTTAGTTTCTTATTAGTGTACAACTGAAACTTAAGTTGTAAATGGGATGGTAACTCGGGAACTAGCTTTAGCCAATTATAAAAAGTCTTCCATATATCGATATCTCTGTCACTAATATTACTAGCATCAATTGAATGCTTTACTTGAATAAGGAGAAGCTCTTTAGCTACTCCATTATCATCATTGGTCGTTACATGGATGTCATCATAGACCTCTAATCCTAAAGACTGTTCTGGTCTAAGCTCAATAAGTTTTTCAATAAAAACAAAATCCTGAAATTCAAAACCAAGCGATTGCTTATCTGCCGCTACCTTTTGTAAATGACTCATATAAATTTGCTCGATTTTAAGGATCTATACTGCTTCTACTCTATTGTTTTGCTAATGCAATATATTTTATGCATTTCTATCATCCTACAAATAATAAAACAAGCTAATAAAATAATCAAAACCCCCAACTCTTCCACTCTACGCTAATTAGTACAATTTTCACTTCAATTCAAGCATAGAAACTTAACTTTTGCTGTATTCTATATGAAACTCTACTTAGTTTATTTTTTGAGTAGGATAATCAAAGATAGTTTAGATTTAAAAAATTTTATTATAATTAATTTCACCTCATAAATATAATAGCCTAGCCATATTAAAATATTAAATAGAATCATATTTAATTATTTAACAAAGCCAACTAGAATCATTTAATAATTTAAATAAAAATATAGATAAATTTAAAATATAATACTTTAAGAAATAAAAATTATTCATAAAATTCTATATTCTATATAACTTTCCTAATTAGTATTTTTCCTTCTCTTCTCCCCACTCAATAGTAATTTTTAAAAGTTTAACAATTCTGTCCATTCTCGCAATTGCATAAAAAAACCGATCAAAATAATATCCAAACAAATAGATTATAACTTTGCATATTATTTAGCTTATAGATTCAATACTAAGAAAATTGTGAAGTTAAATTTAAAATGAATAATTCTGGCCTTTAAAACCATTTATTTTTAATTCGAGAAAACATTGATATGAAAAAATATTTACTCTTACTTTTACTTAGCTTTTATTCGGTTCATTCATTTGCATCGGACAAATTACATGGCAGTGTTTGGAAAACCATTGATGATGCAACCAATCAGCCTAGGGCGCTGGTAAGATTTAACCAAGATAAAAATGGCAACCTCTCTGCAAACATCGAAAAAATACTTGTTCCAAGTGAGGCTAACAAATGTACGATGTGTGAAGGTACCTACAAAAACAAATCTTTGATTGGCTTAACCATCGTCAAAAATTTAAAAAGTGTCGGTCAAAATAAATATGACAAGGGATCTATCCTCGACCCACAGTCTGATAAAACCTATCGCTTTAGCCTAACAGTATCACCAGATGGTGAAAAACTTACTGCGCGTGGATATATTGGTATCTCTGCAATTGGTCGAAATCAAACGTGGTATCGAGTTAAATAGCTCATGAAGTAACAGTAACCAACTCTTTGTAACTACTTACCGATCATAATTACAGTCAGTATGTGCATGATGGATGTAATAGTTTTTATGATCGGTACTTAGCTTGAATCATCAGCATAATAATGACGAGTAGCGAAGGTATTGCAGCAATCACGAATAAATGGGTAATGACCAGAAATTGGGAAAGGTAGCCACCAAATAGCGGCCCAATAACCGAACCCAAACGGGCAATTCCGATACTCCAGCCCACGCCTGTAGTACGAAGTGAAACTGGGTAATAACTGGCAGACAGTGCATTAATGGCAGGTTGCCCACCAACAATGGCAAAGCCAGCAATAAAAATGATAATAAATAATAAAACAATATGGCTAACAACATAGCCAATTAAAGCAACACTAATCACTGCAACCAAAAAAACAGGAATTAATACTTTATAAAATCCTGTCTTATCGATTTTAAGGCCCATCACAACACTACCAACCGTACCGCCTAATTGTAGAGTGGAACCGATCAACAATGCCTGATTTAATGAAAGTCCTGACTCTTTGGCCAAAGTCGGAAGCCAGTTTGCCAGAAAATATAGACTGATCATATTTAAAATACTAATGATCCAGATGGAATAGGTAAAAAACGCGCGCTGATTTTTAAACAACTCAAGCGGTGATTTTTTAACCTCAACCTCAGTGTTATTAATAATTTTTATTTCTGAATTGAATGTTAATGCGGGATAAAACTTCTTTAACCAAAATAAAATTTTAGGAGTATTTTTATTATCTTCACTCAAAAAATATAAAGATTCTGGCATCTTAAAGTATGTGATAAAGAAAATAATTAAAGGAACAATACCGCCAAAATAGAAAATTGCCTGCCAGCCTCCCCAAGGAACTAGTAAGGCGGATATACCGCCCCCTAACATTGCCCCTACCGTATAGCCACAAGAAATGACCATCATGGTAAAAATACGAGATTTGAATGGAACAATTTCGGAGCTATAAGCCATAACATTTGGCATGATACCTCCTAAAAAAATTCCTGTAACAAAGCGGATTGCAGTCAATTGCTCAATATTGCCCACATGTGGCGTCACCAGCATCAACACCGAGAACATAAAAGTCGAGATCAGTAAGATGGGACGGCGGCCAAAACGATCAGAGAGTGAACTTAATAAAAATGATCCAACAAACAAACCAAATAAGCTGGCGCTAAACACAATTCCTAGCATGGATTTTTGAACGCCCCATTCTTCTATAATCATTGGGGCTGCGTAAGCCATAGACTGGATGTCATAGCCATCCATAATCATCAGTAATAAACAGGTGATCAGAATAAATTTTTGATAGCGTCCAACTTTCTGCTGATTGATCAGATCACTTAATGCAACTTCTTTCATGGTATTCCCTTCTCCATGACATGCTTTAAATTAATTCATTTTAATTATGCAATACGTAATCAATTTACGATTAACGTAAAATAAAATAGCAATAATATGCCAACAAAGTCAAAATATTATTTTTTTATAATATAAACAAAAAGTTAGATCGGATGATTTGATTCTAGCTGAGTAATGATTTCATCTTATTGCACAGGGGCTATGGTCTGCTCATCTAACAAAAAACAAGCAAACCATACATCCTATTATTTAAATTATTTTTAGATTCAAACAGATGATTTAAAAAGCACTCCAAAGCTTTTCCCTCTCATCCGCCTGATCTGAGTTAAATAATTCCCCTCAATCAACATTCTCCTTTTCAGCAGAAGACCCTTTACTTGATGGTTCAGAAGAACCCAAAGCCATACTTGAGAATACGCCATCGCGATAAATCCATGCATGTAATAACGCAGCAGACAAATGACCAATAACCACAGCAAATAGTAGCCAAGCCAAAATTCCGTGTAGAGTACGGAACCAAGCATAAAGCGTAGAGTTGGTGGGTGCTATAGGTGGAAGGTCCCAACCCGGAAATAAAGTTACAGGCCAATTACCTGCCGATAGCGTAGCCCATCCGAGCAATGGCAAACTAAACATCAAAAGATAAAGCAGCCAATGTGATGCATGGGCCATAAATGCCTGCCAGCGCGGTACAGTCGGCGGCAAAGGTGGAATTGGAAAATAGAGTCGATTTATTAATCTAATGATGACCAATAATAAGATTGCGATTCCTAAAGGACGATGGATATCGATTAACCACGGACGCCAAGTGATTGAGGTTGTCATTCCAACACCAATAAATAGCATGGCCAAAATCGCTACCGCCATAAGCCAATGTAGAATTCGAGCAGTCAAATTAAAATGACGTGGAGCATTATTTTTAGATTTGTTTTGCATGGCTGATCTCTCCTATTTGCCCACGGCATCCGTTGCTTTGCCAAATCCAATTTCACGTAAGCGAGCATTGTAAGATTGTGAATAGATGCCTGCTCGTGCGGCGAGTACCGGATCATCTGATAACTCAATTCCCGGTGGAACTAGTGTTGGATCAAAATTAATGTCACGGCAAACGCCATTTACCTGTTCAGTTACATTTTTGACTTCCAATGTTCCTGCTATCACTTCTTTGCGTTCTTTTGGCCAAGGTTGAGACGGGTCATTCACTGGGTCTCCCGGCTCGGCAAGTTGCAAAACTAAATCCCAATATAGCGGCCCTTCAGCTAAACGTTTTTTGATGTCTTTAAATAAAAAATCATGGCCAGCTTGATCACGTTGTTCTTTCGTCAGACTAATAAATTTTGAATGAGGACGCATAGACCAACGGACTGGCTGTTCTTGTCCATTGGCAGCCCGCAATATAAAAGCATTTACGACATAAAATTCTGCGCCACTGAAACTACCGGTTAATGGCATCTTCGCCTTTTGCTCAATAGACTTACGTGCTTCTGGATATTCTTTTAAGAAAGCCTCAACTAGGGCTGGATCAGGTTTGCCAGTAGCTGGAACTGGTTTAAATGCTTTTTGCTGCGCCAAAAAACCTTCAGCATTTCGTGTAGGGAAATAGGGAAAGTTGTTTAATTTCATGCGCCATTGTGAATGATCAGCTGCGGAAAGTAATAAAGCCATACTTACGGTTGCTGTCGAATTATCTGCTGCATGCGGGTTACCACTTCCAATAGAAAAACGGCCAATCGCTGGTATATCAGACTTGGCAAATACAGTGGCTTTAGAGAGTGCCGCCGCCGCACCATTACTGTGGTAAGTGCCATCAAAACAAATACCCTTACCGTGTGCACGTCGATATCCGGGATCAAAGTTATTTAATGAGTCTCCCAAAAAAGTTTTGCTTGTGGTGCGATGTCCAAATAGACCAGCGACCCAAGCAAATGCCAATACTAAAGAGCCCGCGATTACAGCAATACCCACGAATCGCAGCCAATACTTCTTTAGAGTTTTAAAATTCAAATTATTCATTCTTTATCCTGTGTAAATTGTATGGCTGCATCCCTAAAAAAGAGTTTGATCATGTCAAAAGAGACTTACTTACATTGATGGAATCACGTTCAAAATTAGCTGAGTAAATAAAATCCCGAAAGTTCTGGATCCAATAGAGATAAGCCTTAATATAATATTTATTTCCCGATCATATAAGGTACGCACCTCGGGGTTAGTATTAATCTTATTAACATTTGAATGGAGATAAATAAAGCATGGGAACGAAGAATCTAGAAGCTCCCACATTGACCGAAAGAGTCCGAAGAGGTGATCTTTTTAAAAGCGAGCTCGTTAACTAGTGATGATTGATCATAGAGATGAGAAAACAATCTAACACCCTTTCTCTCTCATCTTTCTGTTCTGAACTTAAAAGCTGAATAATTGCACCCTCAATCATATATAGAAATAGCTTGGCGTCCTGAAAAGTCGCATCCCTTTTGAGTGCTCTAAGCTGGCTATAGATTTCATTAATGAGCCATGTTCTATATCTCACCGCGGTTTGATAGGCTTTTGGATGGGTCAGTTTTGTTTCAAACATGGCTTTAAACAATAAATAGTACAGTCCCTCTAAATCGGTATGTAAGAAATAAAGTTTCTTAAGTTTTTCCTTCACGCTTGAACCTTGGTCGTATTCAACAATTGAAACCACTTTTTCTTTTAAACGTTCTTTTTGTACGATTAAACAGATTTCAATAAACCGCTCTTTTGAATGAAAGAAGTTATAAAAAGTCGCTTTAGTAATTTTTGACTCTTTCACAATTCTGTCGACCCCAACCGTATGAAAGCCGTGATGGTGAAGTAAGTCAATCGACGTATTAATAACTTGAATAGCACGTGTTGAGAGAACTAACTTTGGCATAGTTTTACCGTTATAAAAATTCTTGTTGTATATAAATGAGATAAAAAACCTGTGCCCTTTTTGGGAGAAAAAAAGGCACAGCAAAGCCTATAAAGACTGTGCTTGGCACATCTCAAGTTTTATTGTTGAGTAAGTTTTTGGTCGTGACGATTTAAAGCCTGAAAACCTTAGGGCAATCAAACTGCTTTAAACGTTTAAGCTGTGTCGTAATAGCTTATGGCAAGGGCTGCCAAGAAATAATGGATGTGCAAAGCCAACTCCTTTTTATTGGGAGCTCTGCCAGACATTAAATTTATGGTGGCAGAACGAAAGAGGGTTGACGGACTGGTCATAGAGCCAGCACACCCGAAGGTGTCCCCCTCCCGTTCCACCGTAGAGGGGGCACGAGGGGCTAGACACTAAAGATATAAAACCTTTAATGCTTCTATGATACGGTCCGTCAAAACCGACTGGCGATGTAGGCCAGCAGGCAAAGGATAGTGTCCAACCCTTTTGCAGTCAAGCACACAAAATGCCATTTGTTTTAAAATAGATCACTGAAAAAGTAAGGCTAAATAATGAATAAGTTATTGTTAAATTGGGGTTTATAAACAGGCCTTTCCCTGCTTAAAATAGGAGGCAAAATTCACTAACGACTATATAGCGGATCTTCCTCAACAAAAAACACCTCACCCGATGAGGGTAAAACCCATTGATAAGTTCCTTCTATTTTCTGCATCTTTTCTTTAAAAATATCATATATCGCTATAAGGTTATGTTTTTCATCATATTCCCCTACATAGCCAAGTTCCTTTTCTTCATGAAAATCTCTAAACATTTTATGCATTTTTACAGCTCTAAGTTCCATATCTTTTCTCCTTTTTATTATCAATATAATTATTATGATCTCTTTTTATTTTCAATACTAAAAAAAATGTACCAAAATATATCTTATAGAAATATCAATTAAATAGTTATCGTAAATTTAATATTTATCAAACCTAAACTTTTCCATATCGTATGGTATGTCTAATTTCACACTCCATTGGTTTATTTTTTCACTCATTATAACGGCATCAACTTCAAAAGCATCTCGCTCACTAAAACCTTTTGTTTTTAAAAAATTAACAAAACTGGAAGAATTTATTTTATTAAGATATCCAACTCTTAAAGTATCTATATACACTGCAATTTTATTTGTTTCTTTTTCAAGGCATATTACAGCATTTTTAAAAACCTTAGTTCTATCACTATTTTGATTGCCGACTAAAGTTATCAATTCTTCTTGGTATAAAGTTACAATTATTTCATGTTCGAAAAAGTTCTTATTCTCTGTAAATATTTTTCCAGCTATTTTTAGAGTACTTTCGGGGAGCTCCAGTTTAACTGTAGAAAAAACCTTAAATAAAATATAAGCAAAAACAAACAAAATTAAAGTTATTATAATAAAAGACATATTAAAAACATTCCTCTTAATTTTATAAATTGGCAAAAAGAATCATTATTCTTTCTACCAACCCATCATTTAAGAAAAAACAAATTTATTATATTATTATTTTTTCTCAATTTTATCATTTTGATCAACTTTTTCTACAGCATTCTGATCAGGACTTTTAGGCTCAAACTCTTTACCGTCTTGCTGTTGCTGTTGTTGCTCTTTTGATTTGTCTTGATCGTTTTTAACTTGGTTTTGTTGAGACATTAGAGTCTCTCCTATTTAATGTTGTGTAGATGATTATCTAGCACTTAGTTAACATAGTCCTTTTACCTTTATATAGATACAACGCAAGTGTATCTGAATGTGATACCCTTGTTTAACATCATAATTATTAACACTTTAATTAATTTATAAATTATCTAGAAATTAATATACTTAAAAAACAAAAAAAAGCACCTGAGGTGCTTTTTTTCTAATTATATTATTGAACAACAATATTAATAGCAGAAGGACCTTTTTGTCCTTGAGCTATATTAAAACTAACACGTTGACCTTCATATAAGGTTTTAAAACCTGAACTACTAATTTCTTTAAAATGTGCAAAAACATCTGGACCTGCATCTTGTTGAATAAAACCAAAACCTTTAGTTTCATTAAACCATTTCACTGTACCGATTGCTGTATTAGACATAATATATCCTTTGATTTTTAATAATATAAAGCCATATTTTATGACTCATTGAACTTTGAAAATAATAACAAATTGAGTTTAAGATCTTAAAAAACGAAGGATTATGAATAAAACTACGATACTAAAAGAGGATTTACTAATAAGTCTATTTTTCTAGTTAAATTGAGTATACGCCAAATAAATATTTATACAACACATTTAAAAAATATTTATTTTCGACCGTTATTTAAAAACAATAACTCCTAGATACAGAAATACTTTTTACAAAACCCGCCAACCAAAGAATAAATTCATGTTCATTATCAAAATTAGGGAGAAGGCTTAAATCAATTTTAACAATACGCTCTTTCATTGGCCTATTTAAACAACTTTCAAAATCAATAACAGGATATTTTAATTGTAAATTGTTTATAGCTGCTTCTTTTTTAATTTCAATTAACAGTCTATTCAGGCAGTCAATTAAATCCTTAGAGGACTGATTTTTAAAGTGAATATTATTGTAAACACTTTCAGCCACATCAAAATATTTTTTCATTTCATCATCCATATTTCCCTCATTTTTTAATTAATTTGATTGAGTATGCATGTAAAACTGTATCTTTATGTTGTATAAATATATTTACAGATCGAATCCCCCACTTTAATTAAAAATATTTCCTCCAATTAAGAAATTAAAATAATATATTTAAATAAATTATAATTATCAAAAAACCATTGAAAACAATAGCTCTCTAGCTATATGTTAACTCTTGTATTTGATTAAAATTTTCTTCCACTTATATATCAACAGTCTATTTGATTCAAAGAAACATTATGTCGAGAATTAAGCACTTTCAGGCACATATCTCTACATAGAGTTCTCATAATCACCGCAATGTAAGCGAATTAAAGGCCTACCATAAAGCTTCCTTACTATTATTAAGAAGTTTAAAATGTCTGATTTCAAAGAATTTTCAAAAAAAACCACACAAAACCAAAATGATTCCAATGTGCAACCTAATGAGGATAAAACTGAAAAACCTGTACAATCGCCTGAAGAAGAAAATAATCCTAAAGAAAATAATAATGAAGAAAAAAAGGAATAAAATAATTGATAGCTCAAAAGCTCTATATTAAATAGAGCTTTTGTTTAACATCATATTAATTAAAACGTTTTATTCATTTCCCACAGTGAACCTAAAAAACGCTAATACATATATTTATTTTTAATTTAAACAAGTTCTAATCTTTTATTTAATATTAATTCAACTCTTCTTTGTGCATCACAAAAATCAATCTCTTCACTTATCCAAAATGTATGAAGCTGCCCATGTAGATGAAAATGCTCTTTATTATATTCGGAGCCATGATCAGAATAATGACTATCTACTCTGAAATGATTTTGATCGTCTTTTCTTTTTTTCCCATCAAGTATACCGCCAATACAGATATCCATTTTAATGCCAATAATTAATCGAAATTGACTATAACACATAGTGCACTGTGGCTTTAAAAAGAGTTGTTACTATTATCTTTACAGCATCATCAAAAATTTATGTTTGCAGCATATCTCCTTAAATTTAAAGAGAATAAATATATATTTTGCATATCTAAAATGCTTTGATATGTAATATGAATATTGATTTATCTAAAATTTATAACATTTTCAAAATAATTCTTCTTACAGTAGATAAATCACTATATGCTGCATACACCTCTTACAGAAATTTTTCTAATGTCACAGCAGACTCTGCTACAAGAATTGAACTCCAGAATCGACTATTACTCTACAAGAACAGACTATCCACTACGAAGAATTTTGATAGGTTACCGAGCATATGCAAAATTGATGTTATGTTCAGCTTTTTCAGATGAAGTTATAAATTCTGCAATTGACCCCAATAAACGGAAATATAAGAAGTTAAAAATTAAAGTCACCAAAGATGACGACCAACTCGACCTTGAATGAATCAATCTAAGTAACAAGTGAATATTTCCTTGTGCTTATTTAGCGCTTCAATGGCCGCAAAATGACAATGACCAATGCCGGCAATATTATTGTGAACATCTAGATAGTGATGCCCTACTGCTGCCGCTTTGAACCAAGAAAATAATTTGCTCTTAAACTTATTTTTTCACAGGAAGTAGTAAAACAGGGTCTTCAATATCGTAACCTGTTTCTTCTGGAACCCCCAGATATTTAACGACAACCAACCTCTTATTGTGTTTAGGCACGCTATAATTTTGGGAAATTTTTATAGCTTTGGTGTAATGAACCGCAACATGAGGCTTACTTTGTAAAGACGGCGATTTTACAACATATTCTGTTTTATATTGCGTGATCTTTCCTGAAGGATCAAACCAAGACGATACTTGATTCTGATGAGTTTTTAATGTTTGAATTTTTAAGGTCTTACTATTACTTACGACTAATGGGGTTAAATTCTTTTTAATTTTATTTAGAGCTTTATCAAAAGCTCTACTATCTTGATCATAATCAATCTTATGTGTTTTTGGATTGATATAGAGAGATTTAACTTCAATCAGTTTATCAGGTGATTTACTATTTAATAGATAATAATAGAGTTGTGGTAGACGTCCTCGACCATCTTCATAGTGTCTTAATACATAAAGTTTCTTCTCTTTTTGCTGATAGCCCAATACTTCAATTTTTTGTCCACCGCCCACTGTCGCATAACTATGTGCGGATAAAGTAAGAATGGTGCTAAAAGTTAGAAATTTTAGAAATTTCATGAGTTCATATCCGTGTGATCTGGTAACTATATTGTATAAATATCAATCAGATTAAAATGATACTTGAGTAAGTGTTACTTACTGTTTTTATATTCTTTTGTACAGAGGCAGCCTTTTTAAGGGGGCTCTATTTATTATTTATCCCCCCTTCAAAACGACTTATCCAGCTTTTAGAGATGCGGCATCATAGATGAGCAGGCTTTGCAGTATTACGTTTATAAGAAAAATAAGAACATCCCGCACACGATGCCATAATAATCATTATACCTAGGATCTGAAAACTGTTTAATCGTTCATCTAAAATCAGCCATCCAGCCAAAGCACTCACCGCGGGTGATGCACTCAATAAAATTCCAAAAACTCGCGGATGCAACTTTTTCATAGCAACCATATCTAATATAAATGGAATCGCACTCGCTAGCATCGCCATGAGTAAACAGGTAAGAAGAATCTTATAACTATCAAAAATATGGATAATGTGAGATGCACCTAAAGGCGTTGCAAACAAAGCCGCTAGAAACATTCCTGTTGCAACAGAGCTTCCGCCACCTTGTGCAACTTTAGAGCCATAAATAACATATAGCCCCCAACCCACGGCAGCCACAAGCGCATACGCCATACCAATAAAGCTAAAGTTATTATTTGAATTGCCCATAGGTAAAAAAAGCAAACCAATAAGAGATAATGCTCCCCAAAAATAATCTAATTTATTTTTAGACATTAAAATAGCAACCGTAAGCGGTCCTAACACTTCAATGGAAATCGCGATCCCAACAGACATATAAGAAAATGCTTTATAAATTAAAGTATTCATTAAAGTGAGGATGGCCCCATAAATAATGAGATTTTTCCAATTGGTCTGTCTGTTCCAGTCTCTCCAAGGTTTATAAACAATCCATAAGAAACATGCTGCTAAAGCAAGTCGAGTTAAGGTCACTCCTTCTGCACTCAGAATTGGAAAAAGGGCTTTTCCTATTGATGCTCCTATTTGTACAGAAACTAAAGATAGAAATGCGGCTGCAAATGCCATGCCTTGCTTGGAGTTTGTCTCAATCATCATATTTACCGCTCTGGGAATGATTGAAATTTTAATTCTATGTAATCAATATATTTCTTCTATTTCCCTCAATAAAACGATTAAATAACTCTATATTTAAAGCTTAATGAGAGATTTACTCATGTCAGATATTTCTTTAGATAATTTTGATTATGCAATCTTAAGAATACTGCAAAAAGACAATAAAACTTCGCATCGAGAAATTTCTGAAAAAATTGGCCTATCGGCTGCTTCCGTTCAAAGACGTATATCTCGTATGGAAGAAAAGGAAATTATTTTAAAAAATTGCGCTATTTTAAATCCGCTGAAATTTGGAGAAAAAATTACTTCTATTATTGAAGTCCGACTTAGCGAAGACCGCTCAGTAGTGATGGATAGAGCGAAGCAATACTTTGCTTCTGTTGAAGAAATTCAACAGTGTTACTTTGTGAATGGAGGCGTCTCTTTTATCATTATTATGCTGAGCAATAACTTATCTCATTTTGAAAGTTTGGTTAGAAAACATTTTGCTGATAATGAAGATGTAAAAACATATCGAACCTTAATTGTTTTAGACCGCGTGAAAGTAAACTTTGAGTTAAATATTTAAACTTTTTAATTTTGGCTTTTAAACGTTTCAATCATTTTATAAAATTTAAAAAGAGGCCGAAGCCTCTTTATTTTTATCTCATTCAAAATCAGTCATCAATCATGGCGAACTCTTGCTCAGGCGTGCCTTTCACTAAATGGTGACGGCTATATAACAAGTAATAGAGTATAAATCCGACATAAATCAGCGCAGCCAATAACCAAACTTTTGGATTGACCATTAACCCTGCAACGACAGCACCAGCAGCAAGAATCAAGGCAATACAAGACGTCCACATTCCACCAGGCGTTTTATACGGGCGTGGTAATTCAGGACGAGATAAACGCAACTTGATATGTGAAAGCATCATCAACACATAAGAAATTGTTGCACCGAATACTGCCATTAAAATGAGTAAATCACCCTCACCTGTTAAAGAGAGTAAAAAGCCAATAATGCCCGGAATGATAATGGCCCAATATGGCGCTTTATTTTCATTGGTAAGTGATAAGTTTTTTGGCAAATATCCCGCACGTGACAATGCAAAAATCTGACGTGAATATGCATAAATAATTGAGAAAAAACTTGCGACCAGACCAGCAAGACCTACAAAGTTAACAAAGCTTGCCAACCATGTGTGCTGACCATATACCGCAATGAGTGCATCAACTAAAGGTGCTCCCGAATTTTTTAATGCATTTGAACCCGCTGCGCCTGCACCCAAAAATAAGATTAAAAGTGCAAACGATGCCAATATCAACATTGAACCAATCAAACCGCGTGGTAACGAACGTACTGGATCTTTTGCTTCTTCGGCTGCCAGTGGTACCCCTTCAACCGCAAGAAAAAACCAGATGGCATAAGGTACTGCTGCCCATATTCCCATATAGCCAAACGGTAAAAATTGACTTGCACCTGCATGAGCGCTGACTGGAATATCAAACAATCGTGCACTGTCAAAATGTGGAAGCATCGCAACAATGAATACGACCAGTGCAATACAAGCAACGGCGGTAATTCCAAACATGATTTTAAGCGCTTCACCTGCACCTTTAAGATGAATGCCCATAAAAACTAAATAGCAAATTAAATAAACAGCCCAACCGCCCAATCCAAAGAGTGATTCGCAATATGAACCGATAAATACGGCAATCGCAGCAGGTGCAATTGCATATTCAATTAAAATCGCAGTCCCTGTGAGGTAGCCTCCAAAAGGACCAAATGCAACGCGGGCAAAACTATAGCCACCGCCAGCAGTGGGCAACATCGTCGACATCTCAGACATTACAAAGCTCATGCAGAGATACATAAACGCGACGATGACTGTTGCAATAAAGAGCCCACCCCAGCCACCTTGTGCCAGTCCAAAATTCCAACCCGCAAAGTCACCCGAAATGACGTAAGAAACACCTAGCCCCACTAAAAGTAACCAACCTACTGCCCCCTTTTTTAACTGACGTTTTGCAAAATACTCTGCGTCCTGTTGTAGAGCACCAACATCTACGCTTAATTCAGACTCTTTCATTGTCGTATTGCCTTATCGACTAAATTTACACCACCAATAGTTGCGCAAAAGATATTCATAAAACTTGACAGCAAAACATCTCCCCGACCACTTGAAGTCAAGTTGATTCATTTTTTCTTTTATAAGATCGACGGCATCTCAACACAGAACGTGTTTAAAAATTAAATTGAGGAGTTGGGTTATGTCTGTAGAACAAAATGAATTTTTAAGCCAAGTTCAATTACAAATACTGGCAGAACAAGCAATTAAACAGTATCCATCAGACTATCAAGGACAGGTCAAACTATTATGTCAGTCTGAAAATGCAACCTTTCAGATTTCAACAGGATCTACCCGATATGCACTTCGAATTCACCGTCCCAACTACCACAGCAAATTGGATATACAAAGTGAGCTTGAATGGTTAGATGCCTTAAATGCAAGTGGTATTCAAGTTCCTGTTGCGATTGCAGATCAATCAGGTGAGCGTGTCATCACTTTAAAACTATTCAATGATATTTATCGTTATGCAGTCCTTTTCAACTGGGTTGAGGGCGATATGCCGACTGTTGAAGTTGACCCCACTGCATTTGAGCAACTAGGACAAATTACCGCAAAGTTGCATGTCCATAGTAAGACATGGCAAGCGCCTGAAAACTTTCAACGTATTGTGTGGAATCATGAAACCATGATCGGTGCAGATGGACACTGGGGAAACTGGAAAAATGCACCTCATTTAAGACCTCAAGATCACGGCGTAATTGAAGAAGCGATTGCACAGATTTCGAAAGATTTAAATTTCTTTGGTAAAACCCAAGAACGTTATGGCCTGATTCATGCCGATTTGCGTTTAACTAATTTATTACTACAACAAGAACGTATCGGTGTGATCGATTTTGATGACTGCGGCATGAGTTGGTTTATGCATGACCTCGCTGCTGCAATTAGCTTCAATGAACATTATGCAAATGCACCTCATTGGGTTGATTACTGGTTAAAAGGCTACGAGCGCGTAGGTCATATTCAGTCTGAAGAATATGAAATGATCCCGACTTTTATCATGC
The DNA here is from genome assembly GCF_031798995.1 of Acinetobacter sp. V104_13. Classification (NCBI taxonomy): domain Bacteria; kingdom Pseudomonadati; phylum Pseudomonadota; class Gammaproteobacteria; order Moraxellales; family Moraxellaceae; genus Acinetobacter; species Acinetobacter sp. V104_13. Next base: position 723,754 of record NZ_JAVQNP010000027.1, read on the forward strand.
AACGCCGCATTCAAATGATGGCTTGGAATGGTTCTCACGCACAAACAGAAATGGCTCAAAGTCTTGGAGACCAATGGTCCAATGAAACTGTGCGTCTTTGTAAAAAATATCTAAACGGTCAAATGCCTGTAGGAATTTGAAAAGTGATTTAGATCGCTTTTCTTCATTTTCAATTTTTAGTTTTTAAATTTTATAGAATTTAAAGGAAGGGTTTATGCAAGCTACCCATCAACTGAGCAAAGTTGCCAAAGCACTATTACTCACCAGTAGTCTGGCAAGTATGCTTGCTCTAAGCGCATGTAATTACAACCCTATACAAAGTACACCTCCCGCAGTCGCTATTCCCAAAAAGGAATATATCCAAAAAGGTCAATGGGACGCTTTTAACTTTGACCAGCTTAATCAATTAATTGCTAGCTATGGAAAAGATAGCCCAAACTACAATCCTGACAAACGCCCGTATATTGTCACTGACTTTGACAATACCTCTGTGTTTTTAGACATCGAAGAAGCAACATTAATTTATCAGCTTGAACACTTAGCGTTTAATGTCACGCCAGAGCAGCTTAATCAGATTATTCGCAAAGGAATTAGCTCGCAAAATTTTGAAGCCGCCTACAACAACCAGCAAGGCCAAGCCGTCAATATTGATAAAATTGCCCCAGATATTATTGCCAGCTACACATGGCTTTATCACCACTATAGCGGTCTACAAGGTAAGCAAACTCTGGATCAAATTAAACAAGATCCACACTATCTCGATTTCATTACTAAAATGAGATATCTATATGCGGCGATTGGAGACACGTTTGATCATGAAGTTGCGTATCCTTGGGTTACTTATTTATTTACTGGATTTACCGAACAACAAGTTCGTAATTTGGTAAAAGCAACAGTTGCTTGGCAAATACAACAACCGATTGGACCTGTAACATGGACCTCTCCCGCAGCACTTTCGGGCCAAGCAGGTGTTGTGAAAACCACTTGGGAAAATGGTTTAAGACCATACCGTGAAATGCAAAATCTATTTAAGGCCTTTCAGGATAATGGCATTGATGTCTATGTCTGTTCGGCATCTTTTATTGATGTGATTAAGGAAATTATTTCTAATCCAAAGATCGGCTATAACATTAATGAAAAAAATGCCTACGCGATGGAGTTAGAACGAGATGCACAAAATCGAGTTTTACCTGAGTTTCGTCATGGTTATGCTCAAACACAAGGTAAAGGCAAAACCGCAACCATCCAGCGTTTTTTAGTCTCTAAATATGGTTATGGGCCAATTTTTATCGCGGGTGACAGTGAGGGCGATCAAAATATGATGCAAGATTTTGCGACGACTCAGAAGGTTCTAATTATTAATCGATTGCGCAGCCCGAGTTCTGATATTGGAAAGTTTTCTCAGCAGGCTATGCAGGGCTATGGTCAAGCCAATCCTAAGTTTTTATTACAGGGCCGCGATGCCAATATAGGTCAATTTAGACCTTCAATGGCTAGTTTAAGTTATGGTGCACAAACGGCGAAAACTACAAAAAATTAGTATTTCACTTATTTTCTCATGCCTACAATACATGTTGTATGCATGAGAAGCTGCTTAATTTCTTGTTTTAGTTCTGCCCTTTTTGCCTATCTCTAATGCATTTTCTGCCTTCTTTTAGTTCGCTACCCAACCTTAAATACAATGATTGATGTCTTGCTAGAGAGTCAAATCTGAAACTTAAAACAGCAAAACATAAGTCATTATTTTATAAAAGTTTTTAACAAAACAAAATCATGGACGCAAGCAAAAACTGGTATGGCTTTTGCTTAATATAAGAATAGTTAGGAATAAATATCATGAGACTTGACATGTTACATCTCAACCCAGCTCATCTTGTCGATTCAAATATGTGTAATCAAGGTGTATTGTCTGCAGCCGCCTCTGGATTAAGCGAGTTTATTCATCAAAAAGGTGCAGATGTTGATCGTGTTTTGGGAATTAGTGGTATTAATCCTGAACTCTTAATTAGCCCAACTTTGAGCTTACAACTACCCAATTATTGCAAGGTGCTAGAACAGGCAGCATTGGTTTCTGGTTGTGATAATTTTGGTTTGCATTATGGTCAACAGTTTCAACCGAAATCCTTAGGACTTATTGGGTACATTGGTCTTTGTTCAAACACCTTAGAATCTGCACTAATGAACATGACCAATAACTTTTATTTGCATCAGAAAGATACGCTTAATCGAATGGTCGATTTAGGAGATAACTGGCGCATAGATTATCAAGTTCAACACGGCGCGATTTTAACTCGTCGCCAAGATGCAGAACTGACTATGGGCATGTTTATGAATGTGATCCGTGAAGTGATGGGCCCTCATTATTCACCACGCGCAATTCACTTTGAGCATACTCGACCTGAATTCTGGCAAGAACATAGCAAATTATTTAACGCGCCTGTTTATTTTGATCAACCATTTAACTCCATCATCATTTCAAAAAAAGACGTCCAGCATAATATGCCGGGCCGTGATTCTATTTTGTTAACAGTGATTCTAGATACGTTGCACCTACTCAATCGCGCTTCACCAAGTCAATGTCTTGCTGATCAAGTACGCTCTCACATCCAACTTGAACTGAGTGAAGGTGAACCAAACCTTGAAAAAATCGCTCATGATATTGGTTTAACTAGTTGCACCCTTACCCGCCGTTTAAAAAATGAAGGACTGACCTTTACCCATTTAGTCGATCAGGTCCGTTGTGAGTTGGCCGAGCATTATATTAAACAGAAAAATATTCCAATTTCAGAAATGGCATTCTTATTAGGTTACTCAGAAGTAAGTGCTTTATCTCGTGCATTTAAACGTTGGTTTGGTGTTACGCCACGTCAATTAAGACACTAAAACATCGCAAATACAGGCCTTGAATAAAGGCCTTTTTATTATTTAAGCAAATCGAGATAACTTCTAACGACGCATAAGATATGAACAATAAAATACCCTTCAAATTAGATTTAACATCCAACTTGAAGGGTATTTTTTATAGAAGGTCTTACTTTAATTTTGTTAAGGCTTGATCTAAAGCACCGACTAACCAATCAATATCTATTGTTTGGAAAGCCAAAGGTGGGCGCAGTTTCAATACGTTGCCATAAGGACCTGCAACTGAGGTTAAAACTCGATGAGTATTTCTGAGCTCTTCAATAAGATTCAAAGCCAATGCTTTATTCGGTTCTTTTGTGGTTCTGTCTTTAACCAGTTCAAACCCTATAAATAAACCAGCGCCACGTACGTCGCCAACCACTTCATGTTTTTCCATAAGCTTAGTGAGTTCTTTTAGAAGTAGCCCTCCCACATATTTACTATGGGTTTGCAATTCTTCTTCCTGAATGACTTTAAGTACAGCCTGTGCCGCTGCCATAGAAACAGGATTACCACCAAAAGTATTAAAATATGGAATTTTATCGCTAAAAGCAGCAAGAACTTCACTCTTGGCTAAAAGCCCTGACACTGGAACTCCGTTACCCATTGGCTTACCTGTGGTAATGATATCAGGCACAACATTGTGGCGACCAAAGCCCCAGAAAGAATCGCCAGTGCGTGCGAAACCCGGTTGTACTTCATCAGCAATAAAGATCCCACCATTGGCATGCACGACATCAACCGCTTTTTGTAAAAACCCAACAGGATTAGGCATTACACCGTCAGAAGAAAATATTGAGTCCGCTAAAAAACCTGCAAACTTAATACCTTTTGCGTTCATATCGTCAATTTGCTGTTGAATTTGCTGCGCGAACCATGTGCCCAAATCATCAGTTTGAATTCGATAATAATCAGGTGCTGGAACTAGACGAGTTGTAGCATCTAAAGGTTGCTCAGTTCCCAGTGCTGGAGAGCATCCTGAGGTTAAGCTACTGGTTCCATGATACGACTCTTGAGACACAATAATTCCTGTACCGCCACTATATTCACGGGCAATACGAATCGCTAAATCATTCGCTTCCGAACCTGTACACATATACATGGCACGGTCAATTTCATCGGGAGTGGTTTGTAAGAGTTCTTCGGTATAATCCAAAATATTTTCATGTAAATAACGGGTATGGGTATTGAGCATTTTCATTTGCTCATTTACCGCTTCAATGACCGCAGGATGACAATGACCAATGCTAGCAACATTGTTGTAAACATCAAGATATTGATGACCTGCTGCATCCCATAAATATTGCCCCTGACCTTTCACCAGATGCACGGGATTACGATAAAACAAGCGATAGGATTCACCTAAAATTTTATTTCTTTTATCTGTCAGTTTTCGGGTAGCATGATCCAGCTCAGCAGCATGTTCTGGACGAAAGCTATTGGTATCCATAATGGTTGAACGCGTACCCATGAATGACTCCTCTATTTATATTCAGCATACTTTTGCGCGAGACAATGACTGACGTAGGCAATTCATACTCTGATTCGACATATTTCAGTATTTGTTTGAAGTTACGCAAACCATATTGCTTAAGTATCTTTAAAAAAACTTGACCTCAGACCACTTAAGCCACAATTTGAAGTCAACTTATTGGTCTTATACTTCAGAGCTTCACTACTCTTTTTTTCAATAACTCAAATTTGTTACCATTACACATCTGGAGTGACTCCAATTCGCTTTATACTATGGATGCCAATTTTCAAAGTTCATCCAGTTGTGTTCTTTTCTTGAATGACATTCATTTTTAAAAGACTTGAAATTGGTTAGATGACCAAACGTAAAATATTACTGATTTTTTAAGGGTTTAATACGCATGAATAGCGCTGAAATCATGGCTGACTTATCTTCTCACACACCTATGATGCAGCAATATCTCAAAGTTAAAACGGACTATCAACATGCGTTGCTGTTCTACCGTATGGGTGACTTTTATGAACTCTTCTTTGAAGATGCTCATTTAGCAGCCAAACTTTTAGGCATTACCTTAACCCATCGTGGTAAAGCCAGTGGCCGACCTATTCCAATGGCGGGTGTTCCCTATCATTCAGCCGAAGGTTATTTGGCGCGACTTGTTAAAGCTGGGCGCACGGTAGCCATTTGCGAACAAGTTGGAGAAGTAACAGGCAAAGGCCCTGTTGAACGTAAAGTTGTTCGTATTCTGACCCCTGGTACATTAACTGATGATGCATTACTCAGCAGTTATCAATCATCTAATCTCGTTTCATTGTGCATTCATCAAAACCAGATCGGTTTTGCTTTACTCGACTTGAGTGCGGGCATTTTTAAAGTTCAACAACAAGATTACAAGCCAGAACAATTGCCTATTGAACTTGCGCGTTTAATGCCAAGTGAAATCTTGATTGATGAAGACTTGGTCGACACCAATATTATCGAACAAATTAAAAAGCACTTAGATTGCCCTGTTACTAAACGTCCAAATGTAGACTTCAATCTAAATAATGCACAAAAAACCTTATGTGATCAGTTTACGGTATCAACACTTTCAGGTTTTGGTTTAGACCCATTACCTTTAGCCAAAGCTGCTGCCGCTGCACTTATTCACTATGCAAAAGAAACCCAAAAAACTGCATTACCGCATATTCGTTCAATCCAACTTGAACAAAGTACAGACTTTATTGCGCTCGACCCAATTACGCGTCGCAACTTAGAAATTATCGAGCCATTATTTGAACATGGAACATCATTATTTCAACTGGTAAATGATTGCCAAACTGCAATGGGTGGCCGTCTATTAAGCCGCACACTCATGCAACCTGTGCGTGATACTGCATTGCTTGATGCTCGTTTAGATGCGATTGAGCAACTCATTCAGGGGTATCATGAAAACCCAGTTCGTTTAGTGCTTAAAGAAATTGGTGATATTGAACGTGTGCTTAGCCGCGTTGCGCTAGGCAGTGCGCGACCACGTGATTTGGTGCAACTTCGTCATGCATGCGCACAAATTCCAGCTTTAAGAACGGCGTTAACTCCAGTCATTCAAGCGAAGAAATCTAAGTTATTAGTTCAACTAGATGAAGAACTTGGAGACTTCAAAGCGCTTCATCAACATTTAATGGCAGCAATCGTTGAAAACCCTCCCGTATTACTTCGTGATGGCAATGTAATTGCAGAAGGATATGATGCTGAGCTTGATGAATTACGCCAAATTCGTGATCATGCAGGTCAATTCTTAATTGATCTAGAAATTAAAGAGCGTGAACGTACAGGGATTAATACCCTTAAAATCGGTTATAACCGTGTAAGCGGTTACTACATTGAACTGACTCGTGCTCAAGCAGAACAAGCACCAGCCGACTATATTCGTCGTCAGACTTTAAAGAATGCTGAACGCTACATTACCCCTGAGCTAAAGAGTTTTGAAGATAAAGTCCTGTCGAGTGAGTCACGTGCACTCTCTCGTGAAAAAGCATTATTCGAAACTTTGCTTGAAAACCTTCGCGAAAATATCGCTCATCTACAAATGATGAGTTCAGCAATTGCTCAAATTGATGTCATTGCAAACTTTGCTCATCAAGCACGTTTAAATAATTGGGCACGCCCTGAATTTACTCCAGAAACGGGTATTAAAATTCAGGCTGGTCGACATCCTGTGGTTGAAGCATTAAATAAAGCTCCATTTACCCCAAATGATACTTTCCTTGATGCTCAGCACCGCATGGCAATTATTACTGGTCCAAACATGGGCGGTAAATCAACCTTCATGCGCCAAACGGCATTAATCAGTTTACTTGCTTATTGCGGTAGCTATGTTCCGGCTAAAGCCGTCAAGCTTGGTCCAATTGACCGAATTTTTACCCGTATTGGTTCAGCCGACGATTTATCTACAGGCAAATCTACCTTTATGGTTGAGATGACAGAAACTTCGCAAATTCTGCACCATGCTACAAATCAGTCGTTGGTGTTAATGGATGAGGTTGGCCGTGGAACCAGTACTTATGACGGTTTATCTTTAGCATGGGCATGTGTGGTCGATTTAACCAAGCGCGTAAAATGTTTATGTTTATTCGCGACTCATTATTTTGAGTTGACCGAACTTGGTAGTGAGGCAGGAATCGATAACTATCATGTCACGGCGCAAGAACTGAATGGCAATCTGATTTTATTGCATAAAGTTCAACAAGGCCCTGCAAGTCAAAGTCATGGTTTACAAGTTGCAAAATTAGCGGGGATTCCTGCCAATGTTATTAAAGAAGCGCAGAAGCGTTTACGCATTTTAGAAAAACAGCAGCAGCAACATCTACAAACCAGTTTTCAAAATGATTTGTTTGCTCCACCAGATGCAAACTCTGGTTCACAAATCATAGAGAAAGTGGTCGAGATCGAAGTTTCATCCCCTGCTCTAGATTTACTTAAGCAAATTGAAGTTGATAATTTATCGCCTCGTCAGGCGCTTGAACAACTCTACGAGTTAAAAGCTGCACTCAAATCTTAATAAAGCACTTCCGAATAAGCAGGCTTAGGTCTGCTTATTCATATCGGAGAATAATATTTATATGATCTTAAGATCTTTGCAAAGTTCAGAAATTGATCTTATTTGGCAGCAGATTAGCCGCCGTGAATTAATCACTCAAAACTACATACAAAAACAGCAACAACTAGAATTGGTTGATTGTTTTTTTGATGTACAAAATTGGGACTCATATCATCTAGAAAATGACCCACCTAAACTCAAACAACTCTTTGCACAAGGTTCAATATTTATCGGTGCTTTTGACGCCTCTGAAAAGCTCGTTGGCGTGAGCGTAGTCTCAAATCAACTTATAGCGGATTACCCACAAGCGAAATTACTCCATTATTTCTATGTGGATGCTGACCAACAAGGTCAAGGCATTGGTTCCAAGCTAATGCAAGCCGCAAAAGAGTCCGCCAAGCAACTCGGTGCAAATCAACTGTATATTTCAGCAACCCCAAGTCGACGCACTGTAGACTTCTATATGAAGCATGGTGCGCGACTGTTAAGTACGCCAGATCAACAACTTTGGCAGCTCGAACCTGAAGATATTCATTTACTATGTAAGCTTTAGCTTTAAAAATTTAAGGTTTTCTAAGCAAAAAAGTCGTAAATCAAAATTTGTAAAACAAAAAATAAAAAGTTAAGGCGTTTAATAAAATAGATGCCTTGACTTAAATGACATCTAAATAATTAAATTAAATATTTTTTAAGTTATTGTTTTATAAAATATATTATTATTTTAATTTTATAGACTACGCTCTGCTGGGTTTACAAGATATGTTTGATTATCAACGTATTAACTTATCTTCATATGCATGAATAAAGAATATCAATAAAAGCAATTGTTTGTTTACCCCTTTTTTGCCTAAAATAAGCTATTCGAAATGAAACCATATTTTTTAGGTAGCTGTCGCCATGACCTTTGTTGTCACTGAAAATTGTATTAAATGTAAATACCAAGATTGCGTAGAAGTTTGTCCTGTAGACTGTTTTTACGAAGGTCCGAATTTCCTAGTGATTAATCCGGATGAATGTATTGACTGTGCATTATGTGAACCAGAGTGCCCGGCAAATGCAATTTTCTCTGAAGATGAGTTACCTGAAGGTCAAGAAGTATTTATTGAATTAAATGCTGAACTTTCTCAAAAATGGCCTAACATTACTCAAATTGGTGATCAACCAGCTGACCGTGAAGAATGGAACGGCAAACCTGATAAATTACAATATCTTGAAAAGTAATTTCAAAAAAGATCAGCAATTGCTGATCTTTTTTTATACCCTATTCAAACATTTCATTGCAAATTCCTCGTAATTTGTGCACTGTTTTGCATTAAAATACCCGCAATATTTATAAGTGCTTAATTTTTCTTATGCGGAAGTTTTTGCAGAGTATGGTGCCCTTATGCATAATCCCAGCGGTTATGGTAGGTTGTGTCAGCTCTCCCCAACACACAACAACAGGCAAAACCTCTCCAAGTGGTAAACGAATCTTTATTCCACAAGAGCGCGTTATTATCGAGCGCCCAATTCCCCCTAAAGTTGAGCCTGTATCTTATCGAAGTTGGTTAAGTTCTGGTGAAAATTACCAACGTGTTCGTGAATACGAAAAATTCTTAACCCGAAATAACGTTGCAGGCATTGTGCCAAGCTTTGAGTTATTACGTTCAGCACGTGATTGGCAAAAATGTGGACGCTCAGAATATGCCGTTCCTAATCGTGAACTTTGGGGAAATTCTTTATCTACCCTACGCGTATTTAAATATTTAGTTGCAGCAAAAGTTCTTACCGACTTTGAAGTGACTTCGGTTTACCGAGATTTACCTTTAAATGAATGTGCAGGCGGTGCAAGCTCATCTAAACATTTATTTAACTCGGCAATCGATTTCCGTATTGGTCCTGAGTTCCCACAAGCTCAAGATTATGCATTTATCGAAAATACCAAGTTTAAACTTTGTCAGTTCTGGGCTCAGCATGGTCAAAGCTTAAATATGGGTATTGGTCTATATAGTTCGGGGCAAATTCATATTGATACTCAAGGCTATCGTACTTGGGGCCCTGACCTCACCCGCAACAGTTCGATGTGTAATTTCTAATAAAAAAAACTCCTTTCAACTGAAAGGAGTTTTTTTTATTGTTCATTTCCCAATCAACCAAAATTTCTTGAAACGAAGATTTTTGCACTCTATGCATAAACGTTTAAAATAGCCCGATCAACATATAGGTAAATTTGATTATGCAGCAGATGTGGACAGACATTGACCAATATATCGATTCACATTTAATTCCCGAAGACCCGCGACTCGAATATGCATTAAAGAATACCGATGAACACGGCTTTTCAAATCATCTTGCAGTAGCACCTAACCAAGGTATGTTCTTGCAGATGCTTATTCAAATGAATAAATGCAAACGAGTTTTAGAAATCGGAACCTTTGCTGCATACAGTACCATCTGGTTAGGCCGTGCCTTACCTGAAGATGGTTATTTACTCACCATAGAAGGCCGTGCTACTCATGCCGAAATGGCGCAGAAAAATATCGATCATGCCAATCTTCCTGTAAAAGTTGATCTTCGAGCTGGCCGTGCTGCAGATATCCTTTCTGCGATTGATCCTCAATCTATCGCGCCTTTTGATTTTATTTTCATTGATGCAGATAAACAGGGTTATCCTGAATATTTAGAATTGAGTCTGAAATTCTCAAGATCAGGTACGATTATCGTACTCGACAATGTAATTCGTGCAGGTGATATTTTAAATCCTGACAATAAAAAACCGAGTATTGAAGGCATCCGTGAAATGTTTAAAGCTTTAGAAAATCATCCGCAAATCTTGTCTTGTACAGCCTTACAAACAGTTGGCTCAAAAGGTCATGATGGCTTCGCAATTGCAATTGTGAAATAATGGTTAAAAAATCATCTTTTTTATTTTATTATTTATAATCAAATAATTACTTTTATTACTGTTGCTTTTCCATATAGTTATCCACAAGATTTGCGGATAACTATATGCAAATCTCATCATTTAGCCACAAGTAATGGTACAGTCGCGTTTCGGAATATAGTTGTCGCAATACTTCCCAAGAAGAATTGGTGAATTTTGCTATGGCTAAATGCCCCTAGCACAATGATCTGAATACCGTGCTCTTGTTGGTACTCTAAAATATTTTGTGCAACATCACCATAACGGTAAACGGTAACTACATCTAGACCCGCTTGTTTAAGATAATGTTCTGGTTCATTTAATATTTCTGGATGATCACCTACATACACCAAATGACATTGCAGTGTTCGCAATAAGTCACTTTGGGCAATACGGCGCATCATTTTTTGACAAGTTGGCGAATATTCATAAGCAAAGATAAATCGTGTTGGCACTTTAAAGTTTTCACCAATAGTCAAAACAGTACAATTCGCACCACGAATGAAGTTTTCAACATTGCTACCGATTGGTTTATGTTTCTCGGCTGCTCTTTCCCCGACTCGACCTAAAATAACGATGTCATTTTCATGTAAGAGATTAAAACTTTGTTCTAAAAAATCACCTTTTTCTTGAATTTTTGAACTGGTAATTCCGTGTTTTTCTTGAATAAGATCAGAAATATGGCGGAGTAAATTATTACTATAATCTAACGCGAGTTCACTTTGTTTTTGCTCTAACTCAGCTAACTCTTTTAGCAGCATTGCATTGCTTTCAAAGCCGATTACCCCACTAATTTCACCAAGATGATAACTGGCTGGGTAATAGTCCAGAATTTGTAATAATACAAGTTCCCGTCCGGTTGCTTTAGCAACCCATGCTGCTGCATCAGCAATAGCATTAATACACGGTGATGAGTCAATACACGCAATAACACGATTCATGTTAGCCTCTCTTCTTCAGGTCTTTTGCCTTGGAGATTATTATTAAAACTTAGCTTTAACTTAACATAGATAAAAATTGGTATGTTAAGGTTTATGTATAAAAATCAACTTTTTTGTTTAAAGATCAAACATTTTATTACATTCTTGAGACTGCATTATTCTCTTAAGCGAATAAATTTTGCAGGATTCCCACCGACAATATGGTACGGCTCAACATCTTTGGTCACCATACTATTCATCCCGACCACAGCATGTTTACCGATTTTTATACCGTCTTTGATCCCCACATGTGCACCCAACCAAACGTCTTGCTCAATTTCAATTCCTTTAGAAGTAACTGGCTGCTGGTAAAGTGGACGGTCGAGTTGCATCCCATGGTCAAATGCATACAAATGGCAATACGCGGCAATACGGACTTGGTCATGCAACTTTATGCCCGTTCGCCCCCCATCTAAAATACAATGATGGTTAATCGCGACTTCATTGCCGATTTCCAGCGGTCCATGCAATGTGCAATCAGCCGCAATAAAACTATTATCCCCAATAATAATTTTGCGGCCTGGTTCAGCAAAAATATGTGCTAGCGGTGAAATAAAACAATTTTCACCAATCTCGACAGTTTCCATATCCATTAAATAAGCTTGATATTCTTTTTGCCACTCTTCAGCCCAAGCACGGTTTTTAGGTTTTAAAGTCCAATATAACCATGGCATATAGTTTAAGCGATGCTTATGTTGCTCACGATATTTCAGTAAGGAATCAGTCATCAGTTAATTCCTCTTCAATTTTTAATTCTTCACGACCACGTGTTACGTCTCTGAGTTTTAAGGCGAGCGGTTCAATTTGATGTATCTGTAGTCTCGCTTCGATATCTACACCTGTTGCCGTGTAGGTTTCCTGATATTCAATCTGTTGTTGAGTCAATTCATATTGAAATATCGCCCACTCATTAAAATGACAAGAAAAGTGAATCGTCTTCTTTGCAATCAATTCAATACGTTCAGCCAATAATAAACATTGTCCAGCACAGCCACCGTATGCTCTAACAAGGCCACCCGTTCCCAGTTTTATACCGCCATACCAGCGGTTAACCATCACAATAATATTCGTCAGGTCATTCCCTTCAATGGTCGCTAAGATTGGACGCCCTGCTGTTCCTGACGGTTCACCATCATCGTTAAAGCGTACATTATGCCCAATTTTCCAAGCCCAACATTGGTGAGTGGTCGAGATATCCTTGTTGTATTCTAAAAATTCTTTAACCTGCTGTTCATTTTCCACTGGCGCAGCGATCGCCTGAAATCTACTTTTTTTAATTTCTTCTTCAAATGTAATCTGTGATGCAATCGTAAAAGCCATAAATAAGATAAAGCACAATAAAAATCAAATTATAACGTGAATTTAATAGAATCAAACCTATAAAAAAGCCCCGAATCTCGGGGCTTTTTTTATTATCTTTCTCGTAGCGCTTCTTTGGCTTTATTAAATGGTTTAAGTAAGTAATCGAGTACTGTTTTTTGACCAGTACGAATATCTACTGTTGCCACCATACCCGGTGTAATACCAAACGCTTTACCTTCTTTATTGTAAAGTTTGTCGGAATCAGTGCGGATATAAACACGATAATAGAATTGGTCCTGTTTTACTTCATCACGAATCGTGTCTGGTGAAATAACGGTAACCTTACCTTTTAAACCACCATAAATTGAGTAGTCATAGGCAGTGATTTTAACCAGTGCTTCTTGTCCCGGACGAATAAAGGCAATGTCGCGCGGTAAAATTCGCGCTTCAATCAACAATTGCTCATCAATCGGTACAATCGTCATCAGTTTACCGTTTTGTGGAACAACACCACCACGAGTAGTGACTGCAATTTCTTTGACGACACCACGCACTGGTGCTCTGAACACTGCGCGATCTAAACTATCACTACGGCCCAGTACAATTTGTTGCTGCGTTTCGCTATCCGTATTCGCTTTAGATAACTCTTCACGCGCTTTCACATAGTACTGGTTCTGCGCATCATTCATTTTGTTTTGCAGATCATTTGCTTCACGACGTAAACGTAAAACCTCGACCTCACTTGCTGCACCTTTAGCCACCAGCGGTTCTGTCATCGCCAGTTCTTGTTGCACAAGTTGTAACGCCTGTCTTAAACCTGCAAGGGTTTGTTCAAGATCAGCACGACGCGAGCGATATAATGCAGTTTCTTCTTGTACTAACTTTGGTTCTTTCATCACAATTTCAGGAAAAACCAAAGGTGTACCGTTTACTTCCGCACGCAACCGCGCTGCTGTCGCTTGAGCAGAGATCAGTAAAGATCTTGATTCTCCAACATTTGACGCAAAACGGGTTGGATCGAGCTGTGCAAGAATTTCGCCTTTTTGAACGATGTCACCTTCTTGTACATTCAGCTTGGTTAAGATACCGCCTTCTAAAGACTGGATGACCTGCTCTTTAGATGATGGAATGACTTTACCTGTACCAGTAGAAACTTCTTCAAGTTTAAATACCCACGCCCAGATAAAGAAAATAACCAAGCCAATGCCCACAATCCAGATCACTAAACTGGCACGTGGTAAGGGTGGCTCACTATAAGAGACATTCATTGAACGGGTGAGTTGTTGTTCTTGTTGTGGTTCGCTCATGAATTACCCCCTTGGCTCACTTGTTTTTGTTGGGCTGTTGATTGATTGAGTACCTGATCTCTTGGACCGTCCATCACAATTTTGCCTTCATTCACGACAATAATACGGTCCACCAGTTCTAATACAGCGCGGCGGTGGGTCGCAACGACTAAAGTACGATGTGCCAGCCAACCTTTTAAATGATCAATCAGTTGTTTCTCTGCCACGTCATCAATAGCTGCTGTCGGTTCATCTAACAATAAAATGTTAGGTTGACGAATCAATAGACGAGCCAGTAACAACGCTTGTTTCTGACCACCAGAGAAACCAACACCACCTTCTAAAATCAGGTGATCTAGCCCTTCTTTTTTCTCTTGAACAAAAGGTAATGCACCAGTCACTACTAGCGCACGAAGAATCTCTTCATCCGTTGCAAGCGGCGCACCTAAAGTGAGGTTTTCACGAATCGTACCGTAGAAAAGATGCGCATTCTGGTTAAGTAAACCCATATCACGACGTACATCAGACGGATCAATTAACGAAAGATCCAGACCATCTAAATGTACTGCGCCTTGAGTTGGAACTTGCATACCAGATAGAAGCTGGAGCAGTGTCGATTTACCTGCACCATTACGCCCCAATATGGCAATTTTTTCACCAGCACGAATTTTTAAATGGCGGATTGCCAAACTTGGTTTTGGGTCTTCTTCGCCATATTGGAATAAGACATTTTTTAATTCGTAATCGCCATTTAAAACTGCTTTGTGTACCAGATGCGAACGGTCTGCCTGATCGATCGGACGTTGCATAAGCTCATCAAGGCTTTGTTTTGCGACTTTTGCTTGCTGTAAACGACCTAACACACCTGTAATTTGTGCAATCGGTGCCAACATACGTGAAGATAAAATTGAACAAGCCACTAACGCACCTGTAGTCATTTCACCTTCCATCACGGCAAAACATCCTACCAACACCACAATTGCATAGGTTAACCCCTGAAGCATTTGAGTCCATGCCATTAAGGTACCGACGATTTTACGCTGTCTCATCCCGATATCGGCTGAAACCTCGTTCATGTGGTTCCACTGGTTTTGGAAGCGAGACTCAGCACGTAATAGCTTAATGTCTTCAATACCCTGCACCGCTTCAACAAGAATAGCGTTACGGATTGAAGATTCTCTCATGCCCTCTTGCGCGAGTTGCGCTAGCTTCTTCTGTGCCAGAATACCCGGCAAAAGCATAAGTGGCACAACCAGCAGCATCACCCAAAACAGTTTTCCACCGATAATCGCAAAAATGATCAGGAACAGGAAAAAGAATGGGAAATCGGCAATTGCACTAATAGTGGTTGAAGTCACCAGTTCACGAACACCTTCGAGCTCACGAATTTGGGAAATAAAACTACCGGTAGACTTTGAACGGTCTTTATTCTTGATACGTAGGGCATGACCAAATACACGGTCAGACACCCGTAAGTCAGCACGTTTACCGATAATATCGGATAAATAGACCCGTGATATACGTAAGGTAAACTCAAAAAGTGCTGCAATGAGTACACCGCCTGCTAGCACCCATAGAGTCGGGATAGACTGAGATGGTACAACACGGTCATACACTTGCATTGAGAAAATAATGGTTGCCAGTGCCAAAACATTGGCTATCAGTGAGGCAAACATAATATCAACGTAGCGCTTCCAGTCTCTTAAAACAATCGACCAGAACCAGCTTGCTTCGTATGGTTTGATATATTCGTCAATACGTGCATCGGGAATAGACGTTTCAGGACGTAGGATGTAGACATTCTTAATTGTTGTTTTTAAGACATCTAAGCTTAAATTTTGGGAAAGGCCGTGATCTCCACTAAACTGGATACTGACATTTCCTTGAGTATCGGCCTTATCAATTACACCGACCTGTCCGTCGTTAAACTCGACCATGACAGGTAAACGCCACGGATTAAGTAAATCTAATGAAAAAGGTACTTTACGTAAATTGAGTCCAACCTGACGTGTCATTAACTGCAAAACATCATCAAGGTTTTGATTTTGGTTCCAGTCAAGTTGTAAACGAATTCTTTCTTCTGAAGGCTCAATTCTATAATGTTTAGCAATCGTTAAGACCGCCTGTAACCAGGGCTGGTAATTTATTTTTGTCATCATGGTTGTACTTCGAACCCCTGAATTGAAATATTATTTAAGTCATAAGCTTGGCGGGAACGTCCTGTTGCTGCAATGTACTGAACAATACTGCTGTAGATGTCATAACGTGCAGTTTCAAGTTCTGAATTGGCGCTATGAATCGCCTGTTCAGCATTCAATAAGTCAACCAATGAACGGGTACCGAGTTTGTACTGCTCTTGATAGAGTTCGCGTGTACGAACTGTTGTCGCTTGGCGGTTGGCTAAAACCTGCATTTGACGTTGTTTATTTTCAATTTGCTCACGGCTGGTTCTGATCTGATCGAGCACATCCAGATACACAGAATTCACTTTAGATTTAGCGGCTTCCTCTGCATAACTTGCCATTTTTACCTGAGAAGAAACTGCCCCACCTTGATAAAACTGACTGGTGGCCTCAAGCATGATGGAACTATATAAACCGTCGTCTTCATCATTGTTTGGGTTTTTTCCATTAATGGCCTGACTCACCGAGCCTTTCACTGCCAAAGTTGGGTAACGTGTTAAACGGGTCTGTTCCTTTTGAGCTTTAGCCACTTCAATGCCCGCTTGTGCAGCGATCATTTTTGGAATGGTATTGAACTCAGGTTCACCATATAAATCAGACACTTTCACCAAATCATCTGAAATAATCCAACCTGTACGTGAAACATCAGCACCCAACAATGTTCTTAAATGTTGTTGGTATTGACGTAATAAAGATTGCTGTGCAATCAAACCGGACTGTGCAGCTTGTAAATAAGACTGGGCTTGGATCGGGTCAGCTTGGCTACTAATACCAGCATTTGCACGTAAATTAGCGATTTCCTGAATTCGCTGAATACCCGCAATTTGCTGCTCGGCAATTTTATTTAACTGGAGATAGCGCTGAATATTGATAATCGACTGAGCCACATCAAGTGCAATATCATCAATACTGACCAACACATTCGCCTGTTCGACTTGGAGTTTGGCCTTCTCAACCGATACACCTGATTTGACTTTACCAAAATCATAAAGCATTTGAGTTGCGTTTAAAGTCAATAACTGCCGACCACGCTCGCCACTACTCAAGTCACCTGTGGTAATACCACCTGAAATTTGAGGATAATAACCTGCCTTCGCAACATCAATACCAGCATTTTGGCCAGCTAAAGTTGAAATGGCTTGGGAAATATCAGGGTTACGCTGGATGGCGATTTTCACCGCTTCCTGCAGAGTCATTTTCCTTAATGGCAAATTTGAATAAGATGAAGCTGCTCTATCATTGAGTTGAACAGTCGGAAACTCCTGCACTCTAGAGCGATCTAGCCTAAAATTACTCAACTCTTGCATCTTAGCGACTTTAAATTCATCACTACTTTTAGGGGCAAAAAGTTGTGATAAGTTGTCTTTTAATGTGTGATATTGCTCACTTGGTTTAGCGGCATATATCACCATAGGTACATGCAGTGAAGTTAAAAGCATCAACCCTTTCAGGAAAGCTGGCTTTTTACATGTCCTTTTTACTCTTCTCTGGTTATATCCAATCATGCTTGTCTTGTTGATCTTGTTTGTTATCGTTTAAAAGCTTTTACATTCTACATATTTTTTTGCATAAAGAAGCATAAATGCAGGAATAATTCACACATTATTTTTTCATCAAGTGAACCGTGTAATTTATTGTTTTTTAATAATTAAATATAAAAAAGCTAAAAAGAAGCATTGACCTCTTTTTAGCCAAATAGATTAACTTTTTTATTTAAACTGTAAAATCGTCACCTAAGTAGACTTTACGTACCTGTTCGTTATCCAGAATTTCTTGTGGAGTACCTTCCGCAATTACCGCACCTTCGCTCACAATATATGCACGTTCACAGATCGCCAAAGTTTCACGTACGTTATGGTCTGTGATAAGCACACCAATACCGCGATCTTTTAAGGTTTGGATAATATCTTTAATATCACCTACCGAAATTGGATCGACACCGGCAAACGGTTCATCAAGTAACATAAACTTAGGATCAGCAGCCAATGCACGTGCAATTTCAGCACGGCGACGCTCACCACCAGACACACTCATTCCCAATGAATCTTTAATATGACTGATTTTAAAGTCATTCAACAATTCAGTAAGACGTTGCTGGCGCTGCTGTTTATTTAAGTCTTTGCGTGTTTCTAAAATAGACATAATATTTTCAGCAATTGTCAGCTTTCTAAAGATAGAAGCTTCTTGCGGAAGATATCCGATTCCCTTACGTGCCCGTTCATGCATTGCCAAATCGGACATATCAAGATCATCAAGGTGAATTTCACCTTTGTCCATACGCACTAGCCCAACAACCATATAGAAGCTTGTTGTTTTTCCTGCACCGTTAGGGCCAAGCAAACCAACAATCTGTCCACTTTGCATACTAAAAGATACGTCTTTGACGACCCAACGTTTACTATAGTTTTTTGCTAAGTGCTTAATACACAAAGTTTGGGGTTGAAGAGCTTGTTGCATTAGTCACGCGCTCCTGGGAAACTTTTTGAAGTTGATGGCGGAATAATAATTTGAACACGATTTGACGATGAACCTTGAGCTTCAACATCGCCTTTGTTCATACTATATTTCAATGAGTTACCACGGATGCTTGAACCATCTTGATATAGATATGCACCACCAGTCAAAGTAATAATGCCTGTATCTGCATTATAAACAATGGTTTGACCCTCGCCTCGTGCAACGCCCTTGTCAGCACTGATTTGCTGTTGGAATTTAGATGGTCTACCTTTGGCAGTAATCGTTTGAATTTCACGTTTAGAGTTTAGCGTAGCAACAATTGAGTCAGCCTGAAGCTTCATCGTACCTTGCTCAATCACGACATTACCCGTATAAGTCGTTAAACCCGTTTTCTCATTATAAGTTGCACGGTCTGCCACTAACGAAATTTGTTGATTACGGTCAGACGGTAACGCAAAAGTCGAAGCAGATGATAAAGCAACGAATGTAATTACCGCAGCTTGTTTTAGGAAAGCTGAAGAACGTTTTAAATTAAGACTTTGGTGCATACTTTCCTCGAATATTAAAAAATTCGTACTGACCATTATTCAAATTAGCTTTTAACCCTTTGCTGACAAACTCGGCTTGCGGAGATTGAACAACCACTTGGTGATCGGTTTCAATTTCTCTGGTTTTTGGATATCCAGTTAACTCATCAGTTTGGAATTCAATCTTCCCTTGTGGCGCCAGTTTAGTTGCGACCACATCACCCGATAAAATAACTTTGCGGTTATCATCGTAACCATTTGCCTGTTTTGCAAAGAATGTCGCATCAACTTTGCCATCTTTATACATCGAGGCATTAAGTTGATCCAACTTTGATGTTTTTTGTTGCATATCCTGTTCAAGCTGACGAACTTCAGCACGGATATACAAATTGCCTTGATCATCAGTTTGAGTCAAATGGACGCCCTGCGCTGAATATGTCATATTCTTCGCAGAACCAATGTCTAGTTTTTTTGCCTTGCCACTATAGTAGTAGTAACCACCACTTATAGCAGCAACCACTACAGCAACAATTGATAAAACTCTGGTATCCATGAGCAGGAATAGCCTACCTTTTTAAGTAATCTTATTATTAATGCGGTACTGCAAGATATTTTTCAAGAAGTTCTTGGTAAATGCCTTTTGCGATCAGCAACATATCACAGACTTCACGCACAGCACCACGCCCACCCATCGACTGCGTAACCAAATGCGCACGGCGACGTACTTCTTCATGACCATTTGGCACAGTAACACTCATACCTGCGATTGCAAAAGCAGATAAATCAGGCCAATCATCACCCATATATAAGCAATCAGACGGCAAAATATTAAACTGCGCACAAGCTTCACGAAGTGCTGAGCCTTTGTCTTCACGGCCTTGAAAAACGAGGTCTACGCCTAAATCAGACATACGTTTTTCAACAATATTACTTTTTCGGCCTGTAATAATGATGACTTTCATGCCGGCTTGCTGTGCAAGCTTCATTCCTAAACCATCACGAATATCGAATGATTTAATTTCATCGCCACTATTGGTTAAGGTTACGAAGCCATCACTCAAAATACCATCAACATCCAGAACCAATGCCTGTAAATGACGTGCTTGTTCTAACAATGCATAAGATGCCATTGATTAATTTACCCCTGCCTGAATAAGGTCATGCATACTAATTACACCAATCACTTTGTTTTGGTCATCTACCACCACAAACTGACTAATTTTTTTCAGGTTCAGCTGTTGTAGAGCTTCTACCGCACGTGCTTCTTGAGAAATCGTTGATGGTTTTTTTGTCATCACTTCTGAAACAGGCAAATTCACATCGAAACCTTGCTGTTTATCAATTAAACGGCGCAAGTCACCATCGGTGAAAATACCAAGTAAATGTTCTTGTTCATCTACAATTGTCGTCAAGCCTAAACGTTTATTAGAAATTTCATAAAGCACTTGATTCATTGGTGTATCTGGTGAAACTTTTGGCAGTTCATCGCCTGTATGCATCAAATGTTTTACATGTAAAAGTAAGCGTTTACCCAACGCACCTGCTGGATGCGAACGAGCAAAATCATCTGCGGTAAAACCACGCGCTTCAAGTAAAGCGACAGCCAGTGCATCACCCAATACTAAAGTTGCTGTCGTACTCGACGTAGGCGCTAAACCTAATGGGCATGCCTCGTCAGATTCGCCTAAAGTTAAAGCGATGTCTGCGTTTTGCGGCATTGGGCCTTTATCATCACGGCTAATGGTAATAAGAGGAACGCCAAGATGTTTGATTAAAGGCATCAACATCATGATTTCATCGCTTTTTCCAGAGTTGGAAATCGCAATTAAAACATCACCACGAACCAGCATTCCCAAATCGCCATGCCCAGCTTCGCCCGGATGCATAAAAAACGATGGAGTACCAGTTGAGGCGAAAGTTGCAGCCATTTTACGGCCAATATGCCCTGACTTACCCATGCCAGTGATCACAACACGACCTTTACACTGTAACAATATTTCACAAGCTCGGTTAAAACTGTCACCAATTTGTGTTGCTAACACGTCTAAGGCTTGTTGCTCAATACGCAATGTTGCTAATGCGCTGCTTTGGAAATCTGTAGGATTGGGCATACGAGTTTGACTCAAAATAATTGATCTGATCTCTTGTGAAGATCGGTGATTTTAATCAAAAGATTTGGGGGCATTCTAACATAACTCAATCATCTACACGTTTTTAAATGTATAAGATTTCACAAGCTTATAAAATTCTTGCATAAACCTTTGTGAAAAATGATGCATCAGTTATGATGTAACACTGTTTTTGTTGAGTGTTTGAAAACCCTTATGCAACCGTTTGTTTTATATAACTCTGAGCAACGAAAAAAAGTTGAATTTGTACCTCGCAAAGAAGGTCACATCGATATGTACGTCTGCGGTATGACCGTTTACGACTACTGTCATATCGGGCATGCTCGAGTTATGGTTGCATTTGACTACATTATTCGTTTCTTGCGTAGTCAGGGCTGGAATGTTCGCTACATTCGCAACATTACCGACATTGACGACAAAATCATCAAACGTGCGAATGAGAATGGTGAAACAATCCAACAACTCACTACTCGTTTCATCGATGCAATGAATGAAGATGCAGCGAATCTAGGCTGTTTAGCTCCTGATGAAGCACCTAAAGCAACTGAATATATCGACCAGATGCAAAATATGATTGGCAATCTGGTGAATAAAGGCGCTGCGTACCCTGCTTCAAACGGCGATGTTTATTTTGAAGTCACCAAATTTGAAAAATATGGTCGCCTCTCTGGCCGTAAGCTTGATGATATGCAAGCAGGCGCAAGTGAGCGTGTTGATGTAGAAGTTGAAAAGAAACATCCTTTTGACTTTGTACTTTGGAAACATGCAAAAGAAAATGAACCATCTTGGGCATCACCTTGGGGTAATGGCCGTCCGGGTTGGCACATTGAATGTTCTGCAATGTCGACGTGCTGCTTAGGCAATCACTTTGATATTCATGGTGGTGGTTCAGATTTAATGTTCCCGCACCATGAAAATGAAATTGCGCAAAGTGAAGCTTCGACTGGTGAGCAATATGTAAACTATTGGATGCATGTTGGCTTCATTAACGTTGATGGTGAAAAGATGTCTAAATCTTTAGGCAACTTCTTTACGATTCGTGACGTGATGGAGAAATTCCACCCTGAAGTGATCCGCTATTTTATTGTATCTTCACACTATCGTAGTCCTGTGAACTTCTCTGATGTGGCACTCAAAGAAGCAAAAACTTCTTTAACTCGTTTCTACCATTCATTTAAAGCTTATCAACAAGTGTACGGCCAAACGACAATTGAAACGCTTGATCAAAGCTTTATTGAGCGTTTTAACAATGCAATGTGTGATGATTTCAACACTGCCGAAGCAATGGCTGTATTGTTTGAACTGAACAAAGAGTTAAACCGTGCCGTAAAAGAAGAGCAAGCTGACCAAGCAACTGTGCTTTATTCGACATTACGTCACCTCACTAACATTTTAGGTTTGGTACAACACAATGTAGATGATTTCTTAAAATCGGATATTGGACAAGAAGCGCTTGCTCTGTCTGATGCGGAAATTGAAGATTTCATTCAACAACGTGTAGATGCGAAAAAAGCAAAAGACTTTGCTAAAGCAGATGGTATTCGCCAGTCTCTACTCGACCAAGGTGTAGTACTTGAAGACACTCGCCAAGGTACAGTTTGGCGTCGTGCTGATTAAACGTTCAATTAGATCACAAGAGTGTTGACACTTTAATGAAACACTCTATAATGTGCTCACATTGCGGGAATAGCTCAGTTGGTAGAGCATAACCTTGCCAAGGTTGGGGTCGCGAGTTCGAGTCTCGTTTCCCGCTCCAAAATTTAAAAACCACTTAATTCAAAAGAATTAGGTGGTTTTTTTATTGTCTATTGGTTAGTTCTGACGAAGTAAAATTGATATTAAAGAAAGGCTTTATATTCTGCTGTCCTCCCTCTTTGTTGGCTAAATTTCATATATCAAACTCAGTATGAGATTGGTCTCATATAATTTATTAGTAGATGAAAAGCATAAGACTGCGACACAATTTCCCCTGACTAAACTAACTTTAAAAGCACCCAAATAGTAATAGATTAAATATTATTTAATAATGGATGTTTTCAGATCTCAAACCAAATGTTAAAGTATGTAAATCCTGACTTTCAAATAAGTGATTTAAAAACAGGTGATTTGGTTATCGTTGTATCTGATATGAAAAATAGAAGTAATTTTTAAGAAATTAAACGTAGAAATCACTGTCTGTATTTAGAATACTTTAGCCATAAATAGTATAAGAAAATCAGTTGTCTAAGTGAAGACTGTAAATTAATAGGAAAAGTTGTTGGTTTATACAGAGAGGTCTAATTAGAAAAGTCAAACCATATATTTATAAAGGAATTAAATGTAATGTTGGGCGCCTTATTAGATATGCAAAATGATCGCTCTGTTAATGGAAAAATAATTTATCCCTCGCTTTTACCCGCGGGTGTACATAAAATTAAACTCCATCAATTTGAAGAAACATTTCTTAATCACTTCGATGAAAAAAGAACCAGAGCTTATCTTTGCAATCGGTTTAGAGAACTTTTAGATGAGCTTAGAAAGTTTAAAATTAATATGATCATTTGGGTTGATGGTTCTTTCTGTTCATTAAAGCCTCATCCAGATGATATAGATATCGTAATTTTTTTAGATGAGTCTGAAATCAATGGAATGCAGAAAGCAGAGTCAGATAAACTTTTTGTTTTTCTAGAGAAAAGAGATGTAATCAAGGCTAGATATAGATGCGATCTGTTTTTCGAAAAGTTAAATGACGTAAAGCAGTATTACTATTGGAAAGGATTATTCAGCTTTAACCAATTAAATGAAGCAAAAGGATTTATACAAATTAAGGTAGAAGCGAATGAATATCCAATCTCTTGAAGAACAAATTAAAAAAGCAGAAGATAGTCTTGCAACTAAAGAAGCTTCTCTTGATAAACAAAACAGATTCCAAATAGCGTCATATAATTCATTTAAACAACATTTAGATGAATTGAGATCACATTTAAGAGAATTACAAAATAAAAGAGAGAAAGAGATTCTAGAAGTTCGATTTATTGGTGAAAAAGCTATTGATGGATCACTTCCATTAACTTTGCATGCAAAATTATCCGCAGGCTTAGCTGATAGTTTAACGGCCTTATCAACTCGACTGAAAAAACCGAAGAAAAATGCACAAACCAAAAATGAAGCGGAATTAGATCTGAGATTAGCAAATATTGTATCTGGATCAACTAAATTTGTTCTTAGTTTAGAAATTAATCCTGACCTATTTGGCTGGAGCCTATCTCAAAGTACACTAAAAGAATGGTTTAACTTTTTTAATCATCTTGAATCACCCAATGAACTCAGTGAGGTTTCTGTACATCTAGGTAATAAAGGGCTTAATGGAATTAAAAAGCTTCTAATTACTTTAAAGACCAATCAATTAGACCTAGAGCTTGCTTGGGATTCACATTTAGATGAGAAATTCTATTGGATGGGTACGAGTACTAAAATCACTAATGCTCTAAATTTTCTTGATGATTTAATGATATCGCCGCCAATCGAATGCAATATTACTGGCGTCATACATGCACTTGATCGAGGGGGGAAAGTTTTAGTAATTGATGAAGAAAAGAAAGTTTATCGAATACATTTTGATAGAAGCCTTTTACATGAAATTGAAAAACTCCATATTAATCAAAATATAACAATTAAAACGTTAATGCACTCCAGTAGTCATCCTGCAATTGAAACAACGATAGAAAATTATGATTTTTTAGAAATAATTTGATAAATATAAAAAGGAAAATCTAGAAATTAGATTTTCCTTTTTAGTTAAAAAACAATTGGATTTAATCTTCTTCTACCAAACTATAGTCTGTATTTTTTGATTCAATCTCTTCAATAACATCTTCAAGTTTTCTTTGCTCCGCTTCAGGTAAAAGTTCGATGCTTAATGATTCTTTATACTGAAGAGCCTCTGCTTTTAAAGTAAATTGTGCGTGTATACCTTCAGCATCAAGATAATTTTTGACATCACGTAAATTTACTTTAAAAAACTCCTTCCTATAGTTAACTTTATTTACGCGGTGATGATTAAAGTAGTGATGAAGTTTTTTCTCGAGCTTCGGTGCATCCTCACTATAAATCATCGCATGGACATCAAATGAGAATGGCACCGAAGCATCCCCTAGCTCTCTAATACGATCTAAAGGCTCAAGACGTCTAGTCATTCCAAGTTTTAATACATTTTCACCAAATGATCCAATATTTGAAATGACATACACATGACCAGCTCTTGTCTGCTGTGCCATAGATAACGCTCGCTGATTTTTTTCTTCAGCTTCTTTGAGTTTCTCCATTAATTCATACATTTTTTGATCATATTTATTTTTTTGATCATCAGATGCTGAATCAAACTCTCTTTTTGCTTTCTCATAAGCCTTTCTTAAAAGCAGTTCTTCTTTTTCAGCATCTTTAATAGCTTTTTCATATTCTTTTTGAGCACGTTCCTCTTCCCTAATTTGCTCACGGATTTCGCGCTGTTCTTCTTTCTCTTTTTCTCTAAAATCTAAGATAAGTGCCCCCATTTCAACTCTTCCAATCTTAACTTTAAGTAAGATTCATTAATACGGGCATTTCTAAAAGCTTGACCATATTCATTCAATAACAAAAAATCATCTTTTAAAGACTGAATTAGTTTACCAACATTGTCATGACGAAGCCTAGAAATGTATACATCAGCTTTACTATTAAAGGCGTTTGTAATGAAGGCTACTGCTGTCTGTTTTCGCGATTCTTCTACATAATCACACTCGGCAACAAGATTATTTTTAATTGCAGCTTTAATTTCATTTTTTAATACTTTCAAATGATTTGATGCATCTAAAAAGCCATAACCTTCTATCAGATCATCTAACATAGTTGTGACTGGTAAAAGATATTCGTCACTATAGCCATTAATTTTGTTTTCTAGAGCTTTATTGGTTTCGGTTAATTTTTTTGTTTGGTTTGCCAATTCATAATAACGTCCTAATAGTTCCTGTGCTTGCTTTTCAGACTTTAAAACCTCCTGAAGTTCATGTTCTTTTAAAAAAACTTCCACTGTTTTTATTTTCAATTGAATACTCTCTTTTAACTGATTTGCTTCATCAATTATTTTATTTTTATAATTATCTAATGCTTCACTAGTACTATTTCTTTCTGAGTTAATATTTTCTATTTCTTGATTTTTATAAATCTCAAACTTAAACTTTTCATCATCAATAAATTTTTCAATATCAATAATATCTTGATATTTCTGTAACTGTCCAACTCGTTCCTCTAAGGCTTCTTTTTGGCTTACTAATCCATTTATCCGATTAAAATCATTTGTCGTCTGTTTCTCTAAATTAGATATTTTGGTAAACAAATTTGAACTCAAATCGTTCAATTCCTTAATTTTTAATTGAAACTCCTTATTTTTTTTCCAAAAAAAGAATACTATCCCACAAGCAATTATTAAAAGTATAAAAAAATCCATAGCTCTAGCCATTTATTAAATTTTCTCATTCTTAATGATTATTTATTTTTTTTCAATATTTTGTTCTATATTAGACTAAAGATACTTATGTTTTATATTTAATACTCAATTATTATTAAATTAAAATTTTATTTAAAAATTACTTTTTCTTTAGAAACACTGTGATCCTGACACAGCCCTTCATCACAGCTCAGGATGGAAATATAAAATGGCTTTTAATTTTGAAAACTTAAATAATGATACTCGCGAAAAAATGCTTAGTGAAATTCAACACGATATTTCTTACAATCAACTTTATTTAAGTAAGCGCTTCAACGCGAAAGGTAATTTACATTATCAAGAAATTTTGATCAAACATGTTAAAGCGGGGAATGAGATATCTTTAGGTGAGGAACTTAGACAAACAGATTGTTTTAATACAACCGAACAAACTAGAACTGGAACTAAAAAAGTCCCTGTTAATGCTCATGAAACATTATCTGAAAGTGAATTCAATCGTTTTTATGTGAGGGCACTATGTCTTATTGCGATAGCAGATCAGAGAAAACTACAAATTTATCGTGCTAAATCAGTTCAAGTATCTAGAAGCGCCTCTCAACAAAAGATCGGCAGCTCTGTTGATCCTAACCAATTATTAAGAGATTTAAGAACCAATATTGGGGTAGATACAGCACTAGGTTTACCAGCTGGTCCAAATTCTGGCTTAAGTGTTAAATTAATCTAAGAATCATTTTGATACTTAAAAAATAATTTAATCTTGCTATAAAGCACCCTTTGCTTCGAACTTCTGGGTGCTTTGTACAGTAAGATAAGTAGGAAACAAAAACTATTACAAGTTAACCCTTAATCATTAAACTCTCATATATTTTTAGCTAATTCTTTTGCTAAACATTGTTCATGCCACGTGGTTTGGAAGTTCTCGACAGCTTTGGACTTAATGAGAGGGTCTTCAAATAATTTTGAAGAATATGCAGATTTGATAAGCTCTTGATAAAGTTGTTTGGCTTGTTGCTCTTCAAGATGATTGGCGATGTCGTGTAACTCTTTTGCGGGCACTTCATGTTGTCTAGCATCCATTACGCCACTCGCTGCTTTCTTCACAGTTTCACAGTAATGAAGTTCCATAGCTTCTGATGCTGCATAACATTGAATTGAAACTGCGCTTATAAAGAGGAATATAAATCTCATAATCTCACCTTAATTTGACGCGCAAGGTTAGCAACTAATCTGCCCAAATTTAAGTTAAAAAAGGTTATTTTTGTTTTGTCTTCTTTTATTTCACCTTTTGCACTTCAGTATTAGAAGCTCGCAGCACTGTTCCATCCGCCGCAACTGGTGCCATAAATGGAATTTGCTGACCTGAAGTTTTATCAATTAACAAAGAATGTCGCTCACCATTTTCAAATAGGTTTTGCTCTCCCCATTGTCGTAAAGCCACAATCACCGGGAATAAACTCTCCCCTTTAGCGGTCAATACATATTCTTGATAAGCCGTGCCATCTGAAGCATCTTGTAGTTCAAGAACACCAGCATCTACCAACTTTTTTAGGCGATCAGAAAGAATATTTCGTGCAACACCTAAGCTGCGCTGGAAATCTCCAAAACGGCGCATCCCGTCAAAAGCATCACGCACAATAAGCAATGACCATCGGTCTCCTATGAGATTGACGCAACGTGCAACAGGACAAGGTTCATCTTTTAACAATGTAGAGTTCGTCATTGAGTTTCCTTACCAATCATCAGTAACAAGTTATCTAGTTGCATTTTAAAACTAGTCGATCTAACATTCAACTAGTTGCATTTTAAAACTAGATTAAGTGAGTTTAGAGTTATGAAAGCTTCTCTTGCATCTTCAACTTCACACGCCAAAAGTGATAAACCGCTTTCAAGCATGCCTCGTGGTGTAATTTTGCTGTTTGCTATTGCAAGTGGTGCAAGCGTAGCAAATGTCTACTACGCACAGCCTTTGCTCGACATATTGGCAAGAGACTTTAATGTTAGTCATGCTGCCATTGGTGGGGTGGTTACAGCCACTCAAATCGGTTGTGCCCTAGCTTTAATCTTTTTAGTGCCGTTAGGTGATTTGGTAAATCGGCGTTGGTTAATGGCTCTACAGTTACTTGCCTTGATATTTGCTTTACTAGCAGTTGCCTTTGCTCATTCTACGATTATTCTTTTGGCAGGAATGCTTGCGGTAGGTTTACTCGGCACAGCCATGACTCAAGGGCTTATTGCCTATGCTGCGAGTGCTGCTCTCCCACATGAGCAAGGACATGTGGTCGGTACTGCACAAAGTGGTGTGTTCATTGGTTTACTGCTTGCCCGCGTATTTTCAGGGGGAATTAGTGATGTAGCAGGTTGGCGCGGCGTGTACTTTTGCGCAGCCATCATCATGCTCATGATTGCATTGCCGCTTTGGAAACGTCTGCCTCATTTAGAAATTCAGCCCACTACCATGCGTTACTCGCAACTTTTAGCATCGATGTTAAATCTGCTTCGCCAAGAAAAAGTACTCCAAGTGCGCGGTGTGTTAGCTTTACTCATGTTCGCGGCATTTAATATTTTCTGGAGCGCATTGGTACTGCCGTTAAGTGCCCCGCCTTATAGCTTCTCGCATACTGTAATTGGGTCTTTTGGACTTGTTGGAGTGATTGGTGCTTTGGCTGCTGCACGTGCGGGTTACTGGGCCGACCGTGGATATGCTCAGCGCACAAGCTTGTTGGCACTCGTAATATTACTGCTCGCTTGGGGTCCACTTTCACTCATGGCTCACTCGCTCTGGGCACTCGTAATTGGCATCGTATTACTAGACTTAGGCGGGCAAGCTCTGCATGTGACCAACCAGAGTATGATTTTTCGTACTCGTCCAGAAGCGCATAGCCGTCTTGTTGGTCTATACATGCTCTTTTATGCAGTAGGTAGTGGATTGGGTGCAATCAGCACAACAGCGACTTATGCTTATGCTGGTTGGCTTGGCGTGTGTGCACTCGGTGCAGGTGTAAGTTTCTTGGCTCTATTATTTTGGTGGATGACACGTCATATCGTGCCTCAAATCACTCATGAAAAGATAACAATATATAAATAAATAAAATATAATAATCCAAAGTTTTATAAGCCCATGAATAAGAAAGTTTAGTCTTTAAATCTTAAGTTCGAGCGGTAATAGAATGAAATCTTCTTTAACAATCTAAAGATTGATATGCAACTTTAGACAATTACTATCAAATATATGCAAATCCCTATAGGAACAAAATTGGGTATTAATAATAAATTGCTTTACACGGTTGTATTTGCCCTTGTTGCAGGATGCCACCAGCAAGAAGCAAACGACAGTACAAATGCTGTGAAACTCCCAGCCTATCAGTACGATGGTTTCTCTGGTTCAGCACGCTTAAAAGGAAACTTGGAGTTAAAGCAAGGATGTCTTTATGTGAAAGATATACTCATTGTCTTTCCAGAACATAGCGCTCAGTGGGATGCTGAAAAAAACACTTTAAGTTATAAAGGCCAGCAGATCGGCTTAGGGGGCATATTAGATATTACTGGAAATATTGGTAATTTTGAGCAAGACAATTTACGTATTAAGCATTTGAGTCCCATGTGTGATCATCAGAATATTTGGTTTGCCGGATAATCTTTTGTGAAGAGTATGAGTAAAAAAGCCCCGTCTGGGAGCTTTTTAAAATTCGTTTAGCAGCCTAAAACTTAACTTGGATGAATTTCTGCCGTCAATCTTTGCAAGTCATGACCCGAAGGTGCTTGGTAAACACGTAAACCAAACTCGGGAAGAATCGCAATTAAATGATCAAAAATATCTGACTGAATTGCTTCATAAGATACCCATGCAATCGTGTTGGTAAATGCATAAATTTCTAACGGCAACCCTTGGCTGGTCGGCTGTAACTGACGAACAATAATGGTTTGATTTTGAGCAATGCCCTTGTGCTGACGTAAGTAAAATTCGACATAGGCCCTAAATGTACCAATATTGGTTAGACGGCGCTTGTTGTAACGAGATTGATTGCTTAAATGCTTATTGAATTCTTCAATTTCAGAATTCTTTGCATTTAAGTATTGATCTAACAATAAAAAGTCTTTGAGCTTTTGTTGCTCTTCATCACTCATGAAATGAACGCTACTTTGGTCGATGAAAAGTGATCGCTTCATTCGACGGCAACCCGAGTTGCTCATACCCCGCCAGTTTTTAAATGTATCAGTCACGAGCTTATTGGTTGGAATGGTGGTATAGGTTTTATCAAAGTTTTGAACAGTCACGGTATGCAGTGAAATATCAATTACATCACCATCTGCATTGAGTGATGGCATTTCAATCCAGTCCCCAATACGTACCATGTCATAAGAGGCAATTTGTACACTCGCCACCAAAGACAAAATGGTGTTTTGGAAAACCAACATTAATACCGCTGCCATTGCACCAAAACCTGCAAGTAAAGTGAACACATCCTTTTTAAGGAATGTTCCCAAAATCATGAGGCCACACACAACAAATAAAATGAGTTTAACCAGTTGTAAGTAACCTTTAATCGGCTTGTTTCTAGATTTTGGATTACGCTGATAAATAAGATTAAAGATATTTAACAGCTCGCTGACCGTAAGCGCGAGTGTAAGAAAAATGAATGCTTGCGCTGCCATCTCTACAAAAGCAATGAACTTTGGAGATAGATGAGGCACTGTTGCAATGCCGTTCATAATCACAACAGCAGGAACAATATTTGCAAATTTCTTTATAACGCTATGCTGAGCAAAAATAGACTGATTTGGTGATTTGAGTTTTGTGACTAAATGACGAACGCCTCGAACAATAATGCGTTTGGCAATAAAATTTGCTATTGCAGCAAATAAAATCAAAATCGTGAGTGAAACCAACATTTCTAGCCAAGGATATTGACTTAACTCACCCCGAATATCACGGAAAAAATTTAAAAAATCCAAACCTATACACCTTTAAAATTTCTTTTGTAGAATTTTAGGGGTTAAGAACGTTTCTCATAAGGTTTGTTTACATATGTAGTCATAAATACAACAACTAAGTTATATACCCTGCCCAAGTTTAATTATGATCCGTTAATTTTAAAGCTTCATTTGCTTATGTTTTAGACCAATTATATAAGCTAGATCGGGCTTATCAGTTCATTTAGAATAATGCGTTAAACGAATAATTCTGGTTTGAGTGAGTGAAATTTTCTGATTTTTTGACTTTTATTGGAACAGTCTGGTTCAGCTTATTGTTTATCTATATTACTTGGACCTTTTTTCTTAAAAGTCAGGTTCAAAGATTTTTAATTTATAAACGAGGAAAGATGACTTCTGCCGAGGTCGTATATTTTCAAGACTCATTAGCTAAGGTGCAATATCGCCCTTTATGTTATATCAAATTGAAATTTCAAACTGAGCAAGGCCAAGTCATTACTGAAAATCTAAAGGTGCTTATTGCTAAACAAGATCAACATAAATATAAAGTGGGTAGTATTATCAAAATTAAATATGACCCTAAAAATTTAAAGAATATTTCGATATTGGGCGAGGTCATGCTTTAAATCATTAGAGATTATTTAAAAAGTACGATAAACCTTGAGGTGCGCGTCCATTTAAACGACTACTTGTAGTTACTCGAACCAGATTACTCCAAGTAATATTACAACAATGCTTGATCAATTTTTTGATTAAAGACACGTCTTCATGACATGAAATAGGCTCAAAGCCACCGACCAAAAGATAGACTTCTGCACTAAAACTTAAATTTGCCCCGTGAATATGCGCGTGGTCCATCTGATCTTTATAGTGTGCTAAATATTTTTGCTGTTTCGTTATAGAGAGATGACTAAAATCGTCTAGCGTTACAGTGCCGCAAATTGCATCTGTGGGTTGGTGCTGGATTTGATAGCGCAGCCAATCTGGACTCACCACGGTGTCTGCATCGGTACATGCAATCCAAGTTACACCACGCCCGATTAAATGACGGATTCCTAAATCCCTCGCCTTGCCGACACATGCATAGTTACATTCAATCCAGTTGATTTGATGGCTTTGGACAATCAACCGCGACTGATCTGTACAGCTATCAAGTACAACAAGCACTTCTACCTCATAACCGCCGATGTTATCTATGGCGACCTGAATAGATTGCAGGCAGGCCGATAGATAGTGCTCTTCGTTATGCGCTGGAATAACGATACCTATTTTCATCTTAGTTTTTCCTGCTGCGCTAAAGAGGAGGTGTTCACCGTCCACAGATCAATCATAAAGTCTGGGTCGTTTAAGCTGAGGTAATGATGAAATGGAAAATGTTGCTGAAATGCTTGATGCACTTGTTCGGCGTTTAACTCAAAATCTTGAATTTCATGACGCCAGTGACAACACAGAATCTCGCCATCATCATTTAAACTATGCTTTAACTTTTCAATAAACTGATGCAATTCATCCTTGGATAAGTAATAGGCCATCTCACTAATTAAAATCAGATCAAACTTTTGAATTGAGTAGTCTTCGGGTATTTTCCAGTTCTCAACCACCACATGCTCAAATTCTTTTAAACGCTTGGACGCCAAGCGAACAGCACTATCAGAGACGTCTATACACACTAACTCCTCAGCTCTTTGCGCCAAATGAAAACTTAAATGTCCATTTGAACAACCCACTTCTAACACTTTTGGGTAGCGAGGTTTTGTCAGCAGCGCGAGACAAATTTGTCTTTTACGAGCTTCATACCAATGAAAGTCATAGCCCCATGGGTCACTGTTATGACGATATAAATCTTCAAAGTACACGCGAGAATGAATCACTCAAATAAACCTCATAAGGCATTAAAAGACGTTTAATCGCATTTGGAGAGAGAACGGCGGCATTACCCGTAGTTTCATCTGCTTCAAGTTGGGTTTTAAACTGCAAAATTGCTTGATGTTTTTTAGTTAGCTGTTCTTCGGTTAAGCGGTAGGCTTTTGCTCGGTGCCAATCAATGCGTGGGTCTAAAGGCTCTGCCCAATGCCAAGCCCAAATTAATACGTGTAAACAGAGTAGTTGCTTAGCGGTTGCATAGGCTTGTACGGTTTTACCTACTGCTTCATGGTCTGGGTGACCATCAAATTCATAGCTACAAATTAGAATATCGTTGGCTTGAACCAACTTGTCTAAACTCTGCCACAGTTGATCGGTTTGCAAATGAACCTGACCATCTAACAAATTAAGCTCTATATGCTCGGTGAACTTTGCTACGCCTAGACAATTTAAGGCTGCCAAGCTTTCTTGCGGGCGAAGAATATTAAGCTGATCTGGAGGATATTTTGTAGAGTTAGGATGACTTTGGGTGCCGTTACTTACCGCTAAAACCAAAATCTTGCAGTTCAGTGCAAACAGCTGCTGCATTAATCCGCCACAGCCAAGCACTTCATCATCAGGATGTGGAGCGACAATCACCACTCTTTTAGAACGAAATAACTCAAGATCTAAAGCTGCTAACGGTTGTTCTTGAAATGCCTTTAACCATTGCTCTTTGGCCGTACCCTCACCAAAAATAACGCGGTCTTCAACCAAAGGATGTTTTAAAGTTCCCATAGGCTTTGCTCCGACACACAGAGTTCTGCAATTTGTTCATAGTCAAAAGCAGCATGACTTTGCCTAATAAACACAGGCAGATCAGCCATGAGCTGAGCAAATGTCGCATCTTCACAAAAAGGACGAGCACCCAAGGCTTTCCCTACTCTTTCAATAACACTCAAACAGCATTGTTCTGTTTGGGCACGCAATATTCGAATTTCCCGCTCATGACTTAGCGTTGGTTTATGGTCTATGAGCTTGGCCACATATTGAAAATACTGTTTGGTGATTTCTAACTGATGAGCGACTTCGCCTAAATACAATTTTTTATAAGGATTCGGATTTGCCTGACAGCTTTCTTGTAAAAAACCGGCTAGACGCACGGCGGCACCATACCAACAGGCCGCCACACCTGCTGCACCATGCCAAAAACCTGGGCGTTTTAAATAACTATTTGGCTGACCAATCAATTTAACAGGTGTATTTTTAAAAGTTACTTGCGCAGTCTGTGTCGCATGCATGCCTACAGCGTGCCAGTGGCTTAAATCGGTTGTAATGGATGGATGACTTAAGTCGACAATACAAAGCTGCGCCTGCCCTTGTTGGTCTTTATAACTTATTAAAGCTTTTTGAATAAATTCAGCACCAGAGCACCAAGGTTTTATGCCATTACAAAGATTGTCTTTTATTTGCAATGGGGCTGGTCCACCGTCTGCTGCCCAAACTGCCCAAGTCTGGTCATCTATTTCTTGCTGATAACCCAATTCATTTAAAATACTTAAAGCATCACAATGAGACTCAAATAGCTTAGCTAGACTTAAGTCGACTCCAGCAATCTGAGCAAAAAGTTGCCAACGTTGATAGGTTTGACCCGAAGCTGGATGAGGCAAATTTTGAGTTAAATTTACAAGCTGAAAAAGTAAATTTATACGAAGCTTACTTTTATCTTCAGCTAAGGCAGCTTCAAATTCACTCAAACTGCTCAGTATCGTCATGTTTATAGGTATTTTAATATTCATTGCAAATAATTATTTATAAGACTTAACCCAACCATAACTAAAGATTTCTGTTTAGATAAACATATAAATTGTAATAAAAAGAAAAATATTATTAGTTTTATATCTAATTATTTCATTGTTACTCAAATATCACGATTAAGTGAACTTATAATCCGATCATGTAAGGTTTATTAAAAACTCAACATTTAATCGATTATTTAAAGTAGTTTAGTTCTTACCGTTTTTCTATTTCCAAAGAAGAGGTCTAAAATGAACACTTTAAATATTAATGATATTAAAAAACACGCAGATGTTATTGCTTCTTGTGGTACTAAAGTAGGTACTGTCGATCATCTTGAAGGTGAAAACCAGTTAAAACTCACCCGAGACGAAAGTGGTCAACATCACCTCATTCCTACTGGATGGATTGGGGAGGTAAAAGAAGACCAAGTTATTTTGAATAAAAACTCAGAAGAAGTTAAAGATCAGTGGCAAGCGATCTAAACTTCTAAGCTAGCTAGTTTTAGCTAGATTAAAATAAAATAAATTTATAATTAAAAATTTAAATTATAAAAACCAAAGCTCCTTTTTATTAAGGAGCTTTTTTTATTCATCTCATATTTAAAATAAAAAAGCTTACCCTCGTGTTGTGTTAAATATATCAAATCTTTAACAGAGCTGCTTTTATCTCTATAAACCTTTTTGAAGCTCATTTTGTCCCTTAAGCACATGGTGATCAATTTTACTTAATGCTAAAAATTGTCCATTCGCATTAAATGAACAATTATGAATAGGGTGACGTATATGATCACAGGGAATCATCAGCTTAAAGCAAGAAAGGTCCATTTCGATTTTACCGAATCATCGGTCTGTTGGATGCCGAATGATCCGCTATGCTCGCATGTCGCCAATGGCATTAACATGCTCTTGCCCGCTGGTGAGTTTTGGTTTTGCCGTGTGTTTAATAAAACCCTTCCCTTGATTACCGATGAAACACTAAAACAAGAAGTGATTGGATTTGTCCGTCAAGAAGCTGCTCATGCACGTGCCCATGAAAAAGCACAGGACTTCTTACGTGAAAATGGTTACGACATTCAAGAAACACTCAACCGTGCCCATTTTGTTTTTAACATTTTATTAGGTGATAAACCGCTCGGCATGCCCTTTTTAAAAGGCGAAAAGCTTGATGAATATTGGTTACTTTTCCGAGTAGGCGTGATTGCTGCAATCGAGCACTTTACGGGAACCATTGGTCAGTGGACACTGGACAGTAAATCTTGGGACCAAGCTGACCCTGCTATGGCAGATTTATTCCGTTGGCATTTAGCTGAAGAAGTTGAACATCGCTGTGTTGCTTATGATTTATTTGAGCACCTTTTAACAAACAAGTTTGGGTTTTATGTGTCACGCCAAGTGATTATGGCGGCGGTTTTCCCTCTGTTTATTTACTTCCTTGCTGACTTTGCCCGTAGTCTAGGTAAGCAAGATTTAGAGCATGAAGATATTCAAAAATTGATGCGCCGTGGCTACTTCAAAATTATTCGTGAATTTGAAAAAACCGCAACTCGCTCAGACAACTTACCGACCATTAAATTTTTGTGGAAAGCGACATTAAGATGGGCTTCTCCAAAATTTAACCCAATTCATGAGGGAGACACTGAGCAAGCTTTAGCTTATATGGCTCGCTCGCCTGCGGTTCAATATTTTGAAGGAATGGCACAGGCTGCAAAACCGGCGACATTAAGCTAAGCAGCTATTTTTATATAGAATGAAAAGCCTCCTTTGTTTGGAGGCTTTTTCTTAGATGAGTTTTGTCGCTTAAGCAAAATTTAAAAAGAAATAATCCAACAACCGACCTCTTTCATCTACCACATTTTTATCTAAAAGCTGAACCATTGCCCCATCAATCATAAATAAGAACATGTAAGCATCTTGGAGTGAAGCCGTAGATTTTAAGGTTAAAAGCACCTTATAGATTTCGCTAACCAACCAGTTTCTATAATCAATCACGACTTTATAGGCAACCGGGTAGAGCTTTTCTATTTCAAAAATTGCTTTAAAGGGTAAATGATAAAAGCCTTTTAAGTCGGCATGTAAAAGGTAAATCTGCTTAAGTTTATCGAGCACCATTTGCTCACGGTAAGAATTAATAATGGAAAACACTTTTACTTTGAGCGCGTCTTTTTGAAAAGTGAGACACATCTCGATTAGCCGTGCTTTTGAGTGAAAGTCGTTGTAAAAAGTAGCCTTGGCGACTTTGGCCTCTGCAATAATTTGGTCGACTCCGACCTTATGAAACCCATATTGATTAAATAAGTCTTTTGCAGTGTGAAGCACTCTGAGTGCTCTAAATGAAGATTCTAAATTTGGCATAGGAATACCGTTTAAATAATTTTTTGTTGTATCTAAAAGAGATAGAAATGCCGTCACTCTTAAAATGAGTGCTAAAAACAGGCATGCAAAAGCCGCACAAAATGGCGTGCTGACCTATCTCAAGTTTTATAGTTGCTGTGTTTTAGATTCTTAAGGTGTAGAAAACCTAGAGTCGATTGAACCGCTTTATAGATTGCTCGAGTGGTATGAATAGAGAGACTTTGGCAAAAGCCAATAAAGAAGAAATAGTACGCATAGCGGACTCCTTTGGGTATAAAGAAGCTTCACCACATTACTGTCAAATAATGGTGGCGAAACGAGAGAAGGTTGACAGACTGATACCCAAAAGATCAGCACACCCGAAGGTGTCCCCCTCCCGTTCCGCCGCAGAGGGGGCACGCAGGGATGCCCACAAAAAAGAGAGACTTTTTCGTGTGCTTTGGGTATGCGGCCTGTCAAAGCCGACTGGCAATGTGGCCAGCAGGCAAAGGATAATCGGAGGGGTTTTAGGTGTCAATGTGATATTGGCTACAAATAAAGCTTTAAAAATATAAGTAAAATATTTACTAATCCATTACTAAAGCTTTTGTTTATAAAATTAAATAATTGTTGAAAGCAGCTTAAGAAACTTTAAAAGAACATAATGCATTCTTTTCTTTTAATAATTGAATATTCTTAAAACCAGCTAAAGAAAATGTATGTATATGCTCATCAATTGTCATATATAAGTCTTTATTTTTCATCCCTTCCTCATCTTTGACGATATGATCGGTGACAATATATAAAGAGTTTTCATTTAATAGATGATTTCTAACTTG
Source organism: Acinetobacter sp. V104_13 (assembly GCF_031798995.1). Taxonomy (NCBI): domain Bacteria; kingdom Pseudomonadati; phylum Pseudomonadota; class Gammaproteobacteria; order Moraxellales; family Moraxellaceae; genus Acinetobacter; species Acinetobacter sp. V104_13. The sequence continues at coordinate 762,181 of NZ_JAVQNP010000027.1, forward strand.
TATGTGAAAACCTTTAGCAAAATCTTTATGTCTTAACTCATGTAAAGCTTGATGAATGATAACGACATCGTAAGTTTCTTGTTGGCATACATCATACCAACCATTGTCTTTAAAATTTGCGGTTAAGTAGTTAGCCTTATTCGAGAGTAATCCTAAATTTTTTCTAGACAACTCATGCATAGCTTCTGAAAAATCTAAAGCTGTATATTCTGCAAACTCTATATTTTCTAATAAAATTTTTGCTAAATAGCCTGGACCAGCACCTATCTCAAGAATTTTAGGTTTTTTTATATTGAGTGACTTAATCTCAGCCACATACATGCTAAAAAACTCGTATCTCCAAGGACGCTTCATATTTACTTCTTCAGCCCACTCTAGAGCATCAGCAGCTTTTCTTAAGTCAATTGGACTTGCAACTTCCTTTATAGTCATAATTTTCGCCTTCTAAGCTCTTTTTAGTGTTAAAAATAAGAATATACTTTTAAAAATATATCTCTATTAATTTATTAGTTCTATTTATTTAAGAGGAATTTTAATTTGCAGACTAGATCAATTGATACACCGATAAAATGAATAATTAAATCCATTTTATCGGCTTGCTAGAATCGGTTTTTAAAACCTTATTTTTTATTGTTTAATATATTTTGGGAACTCTTTTAAAACCTTATGACAAAAGTGGCCCTGTGTATCTTCTTTCTTGCGCTCTTCAAACTCCTTCATACCAAATTTCATGACTTCTCTACCATATTTTTCGCCAAGATCATGTTTAGTACATTTTGCGGCAGCATCCTTTAACTCTTCTGAATAATAGTGATAATTACAATCGAGCTGAGCACGGCTTAAAAAACCATGCAGTTCCACTGCTTTCTCGCACTGGGTTTGCTCTAGAAGATTTCTAGACTCTTGAGCAGCATAAATTGATGTTGCTAAGAATAAAGTGAAAATCGTTACTAAAATATTACGCATTATTTCCCCGACAAAGTTATTAAAAATATTAGTGATAATATTGCGGGCGTATTAAATAATAATTATTTATAAGTGTCTATTAATAATAAAGAAAATGGGATAACCCTCCTCTCTTTTGAATACTTAATCACCTTAATAAAATTGGGTGATTAATTTTTATCAAGTGAATGATATTAAATTTGTTTTATAACCATCTTTAATATTATTCGAGTTATTCGGAAAAGAGTTTTAGTGATATTTAATCCATTTCTAATCTACTAAAACCCTTACTCATTTCAGCGCTTTAAAATCCTAATTTCTTAAAGATAAAATAGCCCACATGGCTTTCAAAGCTACCGTCATTTTGAATTTTGAAATATTTCTTCACAAGGTCAGATGAACCTTCCTGCAAATAACGTAAAGTTTTGATTTGATCTTCAGGCGTTTTCATTCGCTTTACCCAACTATCAAAGTCTAACGAAAGCGTTTGTTTATCTAAACCCACCAAATCAAAGCCTGCATCTTCAATAAAATAGACCCACTCTTTCACACTATAGTTTCGTACATGACTTGGGTCTCGAATCGTTTCGATGGTCTGTAAAAACGTATCCAATATAGGCGAGCTAGAACTGATAATGTCTACAAAAATAACAATGCCATCTGGCTTAAGCACGCGGTTTACTTCTTTCATGGCAGTCGGAACATGTTGCCAATGATGCGCAGAATATCGGCTAATGACTACATCAAACTGCTGATCACTAAAAGGCATATCTTCAGCAATGCCCTGCTGCACAAAGATATTTTTTAATTTGCGTTGGCTGGCAGCCTTAGACACGGTGTCTAACATTTCATGAGATAAATCGTAGGCAAAAACAAGGTCCGCATGCGGAGCAACATTGTAGGAAACATGCCCACCACCACAGCCTAAATCAAGGACTACAGCTTTTTCAATTTTCTGAATTTCATTAATAAATTTATTAAATTCAATACCTTCAGAATGAGCTTGGCTATTTAAATAGTCGAGAGATTTATTTTGATATTGTTTTTGATTTATATCATGCTGGGTGATCATAACCTTGCTCCTCCTTTGTAATGGAATTACATTAAAGGAAAATTTAGATAAAAAATAATGATTAGTTTTTCTTCAATTGATAAATAAAAGTTATTATTTGATTTGTTTTGACATATCATGCCAGTTAATAAAAATAGATTTAAAGATTAATAAGAAATCCGCAAAGAGCACTGTTTAGTCACCCTTACTGAAACAGTGCTCTTTGCTCCATCCCAACCTCTATCCAGAAAGGTTCGATGCATAGAAATAGTGTATTTACCTTTGACTCAAAATGTTTCCTGTATTTTTTAAAATTTTTAAACATTCACAGCATAAAAATGAAGTATATTGATTTTTATCAGAAGATTCTTCTTTGGTTTATATTTTGAACAGAACAGAATACACACTAGATCGTATAGATCGGAAAATTTTATCTGCATTACGTGGAAATGGCCGTTTAACCGTTGCTCAACTGGCCGAAGAAGTAGGGCTTTCATCTTCTCCGTGCTGGACTCGACTGAAACGTCTGGAAACTTTAAAAATTATTGAAGGATATACGGTAAACGTAAACCAAAAAGCGATTGGCATTCATGAAGTCTTTTTTATTGAAATTACTTTAGAGCGCCATGATGACGAAATGCTAGAAAATTTCAGTGAAGCATTAGCAGATATACCTGAAGTAGTGGAAGCGCATCTTGTCACAGGTGACTATGATTATCTGGTTAAAGTAGCAGTCAAAGATGCTGACCATTACGAACGATTTTTAAGAAAAAAACTTTATTCAATTAAAGGAATACGCCACACCCGTTCGACCTTTGCCCTACGCCCTCTCAAATCTGCTAATACAGCCGATTTAATGCTAATTGAATAAAAAGGTTAAACGCTGACAGTTAAATCTTTAATTTATTGATTTTAAAATCTTTATTAAGGAAAAACCTTGAAAATATAACAGATGATAGCTCTGTTATATTTTTTTTAAAAAATTCTGTATCTATGATTACAGCCTTCACTTCTTCAAAATGTAATTAATCTGAATTGGAGGCATCGCCATGAACATTTTGAAGAAAAAAAATAAGGCCAGTTTTGTATTCTTTATTATTACTCTCTACTCGTTTATTGGGTTTGGCTTAGGCTTCGTTATTTGGGAATACTTTTTAAAGGCCTAGTTTGCTAAAGAAGCGCTAACTCACCTCAGTAATAATTTCTGAAGTGATTTCTTTACTACGATGATATGCGGCCTTCATAGCTAAACGTATATCATCAGATACATTTCCTAGCTCAAACATTCTGAGTGCTGATTCGGTAATCCCGTTAGCCAAGGTCACCTTGCCACACAGATCCGCAGGTGGAACATTACTTTTACGGACCATTTCAACTGCGCCACTAGCCGCTTGGAGTGCTAAATCTAGAGCAAATTGTTTATCAAGTCCTAAAGAAACCCCTGTCTTTATCATGCTGTCTAAAATATAGAAAAAGTAAGCCGGCCCAGAACCAGACAAAGCAATAATTGCGTCTGACTGCGTTTCAGACGGCGCCCAAAAAGTCTGACCCGTTGCAGAGTACAGCATTTCGATTAGGTCTTTATCAAGCTGGTCCATTTGCTCTGAAGCAATAAGCACATGTGTCCCCGTATGCGTCAGCACAGGCGGATTTGAAATTACTCGAACAATTTTTTTCGAACCCGTAAAACGAGTCAAGTTTGCAATATCTACTCCCGCCATCATAGAAACTATAATTTTACTAGCTAACCATTTTTTTAGCGGTATAAGTGTTTCTTTTAACTGTTTAGGCTCTAGTAGTAAAACAACAATTTCAGCTTTTTTTAGTCCATTTTCCTTTTGCTTTAAAGCATTTGTATCATTAATCTTTTTCTCTTCAATGAGGTGTATTTTTTCTTTTTTAAATCCTTTTAAAACCAACCCTCCTATTAACGCTAAAGCTAGATTACTACTGCCAATAAAACAAATATTAGGTTGTACTGCACTTAACATTTAAAATGTTTTCCTTTCTTAAGAGAGGTTTATAACAACAAATATTATCTATAATTTAATTATGTATATTGAATTAATGATGACCGTCTGAATAAAGAACCCACTTTAATAAGATATATTATTAAAGTGGGTTTTGTTTTATTCGCGCAATAAATAAAACAACTTTAGATTAAGCCTAATGTATTACTATTGTTAGTAAATACCACAAAAAAAATGTTAAGCTGTGTAACATATACAAGAGTATTGTAAAAAATTCTGTAACGAATTCTATTAAGCTAATATAAAAAATATCTATTACTTAATAAGAAAATCTTTAAACCAAATTAAGGCACGGAAGTGTTCTAGTTCAAACAACTAAAGAGTTTCTTTCTTATTCGCTAAAATTCTCTCGGCTTTTCTGATTGCCTGTTGTAAATCAATATCTTCGCACACCCAAAAGGTAAAAATTTTTCCAAATAGGTGGAAATGCTGTTTAACATACTGAGAGCTATTGTCTGAATAGTGCTCTTCTATCTTAAAAACATCATTATGATTTTCTATCTTTTGACCGTCTAAAATACCGCCAATACAAATATCCATTTGAGTACCATACACCTAATTACTTATATTTTAACAAAAAATTTAGAAGCACTTTTAAGAGCATATTTTTATTCTGCTTTTTATTTTGAAAGATAAGTTTAATTAAAACTTATAAAAAACCCACAAGATAGAGTGGGTTTTTAAGCTCTTCTAAAGCGCTTTAGCCTTAAACATATTCTATTTAAATAATATATTTAAAACAACTCTAGTCGCTCTATGAAATTATGAATTCTGAAGAATCACAATATTTGAAGCTTGTGGGCCTTTTTTACCCTGTACTACAGTAAACTCAACACGTTGGCCTTCTAAGAGAACCTTAAAACCTTGTGTTTGAATATCGGTAAAATGAGCGAAAATATCCTTACCTTCATCAGCCGCAATAAAACCAAAACCTTTAGTTTCATTGAACCATTTTACTGTACCAGTAGAAGTAGACATATATTTATCCTAAATTTTAAAATATTATAACTTATTATTGGGGAAACCAATTTAACTAAAAAATAGACGTGAAAACTTAAATATCTGAATGAACCGAAGACTTATAAATAAAACTGCGAAATAGAAATTTATGATGACAAGAATATTTTGTTAGTTATGCTCGACTATACACGCTTCAAAATCATTTGCAATCCATATTCAAAATAATTAAAGCAAGAAAAATTTTATAGTGTTGACTCAACATCTTTCATCTTGATTTGATTAAAGATCCTTTCAATTAAAAATCTAATATTCTATATTTTAATTGAAAGAAGTACTTTTAATTCTTGAATTACTGACGCCATTAATAGAATTTCTGTTCACCAGCAGGACGTGTTTTAAAGCGTCGGTGAAACCACATGTATTGTGTAGGGGCAATTCGAATTTGATTCTCAATAATCTTGTTTACCCTTTCAGCGTCACTGACTTCACAGCCACTCGGGAAGTTTTCTAATTTTGGCTCTACCAACACATGGTATTGAGGGTTACGAATATCACCACTTCGATAAAAATATAAAGGCACGGCTGCTGCTTTTGAGATATCCATTAGTCTGCGATGCGCTGTAACAGTAGCTGCCTGAATACCAAAAAATGATGCCATTACGCCTTGTTTTAAGCCAAAATCCTGATCTGGGCTATACCATATCGCATGCCCATGTTTAAGGTTTTGTATGAGTCCACGCATGTTGTCTCGAGCAATTTGGTTTTTATACACTCGCGCACGACTACGATGAATCAAAAAATCTAAAAACGGATTATTTTGAGGTCGGTAAACCACGTCCATATTAAAGAATAAAGTACACGCCGCTCCACCTGCATCTAAAAGCGTACTGTGGGTACCTAATAAAAGTACGCCATTTTCCTGATTATTGGTTAAATTTTCTAAACCATCTATGTGAACACGACTTTTAAACCAATTTGGGCAATACCAAGCATTTAAAGCTTCAAATACACCCGTTAAAGTATCAACAAAAACCTGTTTAGCTTTTGCCTCAATTTGCAAAGGTGTTTTTTCTGGGAAACATGCTTGTAAATTACGTAGTGTAGTTTTTCTTCGAGAACTTAAAGATTTCCACGCTATTTTTGATAGTAAGTCAGCAAGGCGCCATTGAATAGCCCAAGGTAACATCGCAAATAACATTAGAATAAAAGCTAAAAACCATATACCCCAATATTTAAACGCTAAAAAGGAAAATTGAAACTCGCCAGATTTAAACTGCCGTTCATTTTTCGTCATACTATAGATTTCTTGAGGTATAGACTTAGTATACTAACATGCTCAATTTTTAACGTTGTGTGTTTATGTTGCTTTCACTTTTATAGTTTTATATGCCCTATTTATTTATACAAATCTATATTTTAAATATTTAATCTATGTAAGACTTAAATATACATAACCTTCTGTATACAACGATTATTTTCTCATTTAAAGTAACCGCACAATCTTGCCTCAATTGATAAATAGGATATATCAGCGTGAGCGGTCTTTTAGTATTTATAACAATAGCATTTCTTACCCTATTAAGCCCAGGACCGGGAGTTTTATTTACTGTCACAAATTCAATTAACTATGGTGTTAAAACTGCTTTGTTTGGAATAAGTGGTTTAATTATTGGTATGTTTGTGATTGCTGTAATTTCTGCCAGCGGTGTAGGACTTATTATTACTAGTAACCCTACTATTTTTACGGTTTTAAAATTTATTGGTGCATTTTATTTAATGTATCTCGGATATAAAAACTTTACTAAAAAACTTGCAACCCAAGAGTTAATGACCGATCAACAAAAAGATAAAGCTGTAAGTAAATCTAAATTGTTTTATCAGGGCCTATTCGCATCTTTGCTTAATCCTAAAACAATCGTATTTTTTATCGCACTCTTCCCTCAATTTATTGATATCAAGAAAGAGATTTTAAATCAATTTTTAATTCTTTCTTTAACCTTTTGTTTTATTGGTTTTTTAATTCATTTAGTTTATGCAAATTTCTCTTCAATTTTTAAAGAGAAGATGTTAGCTGGAAATAATTTCTCGATGCTCAATAAAATTAGTGGTGCTATTTTCTTTCTACTTGCCATTTTACTTATCGCACAATAAAGCATTGCTCGACCTATTATTTGTTAAAAAGCCTTAACTCATAGTTAGGCTTTTTAACTCATTTGATCTTTAAACATGTTCTCTTCTAATACATTTTTAGAGTGTTACTCTGTTTAATATCCAACCATAAAAGAAATCTTCGTAGTTAGGGTTGTTCTCGGTAATTTCAATATAATGCTGCCCTTGCATAATATTTAAAATGCGCACAAATACTTTTTCTCCCTCTTTATTACGTCTATTTAAGTACATAGCTAGTGCTTGCAAAGTAAGAGATCCGTACTGACCATCTACCACAAGATTTGGCCAACCTTCCTTCCCCTGCTTATTCAGCAGATTTAAAGCACGTTGTAATAAAGGCTTTGTAAAATTGACGCCACAATTTATAGCTGTATCCAGTAACTCTTCTGCAATAGCTGGGCTAATCGCATTAATCTGGTCAAACTGGGGTTCAAGCCAGTATTTTTGCTTATAAATAGATTTAGCGACGCTTAAGGGCAAGTCTTGCATGTTGCCTTGATATCCGTTCGATCGAGCGACTGCTTCTGTAATGCCAAATTTAGTCGCATGGCCATGATCTGATGGATGGTTAACATACCCGCCTTCACGGCTGATAACTTTTTCTAAGTATTGATCAATATTCATTTTATTCTACCTTTATATTTAAAGCTGTCTTTAGCTATTTTGCAGATCATCTTTTGCTTTTTTTAGGTCTTTGATGACCTCTACAATCGTTTTACCTTCTTGTTTATTGATGAAGTTAAATATCCATCTCACAATAGCCCAGCCTGGTAAACCACAAATGAAGAAGAATCCAGATAGGGTGATCATTCCCCAAATATCGGATACCCATTCATGCAGGTTCCATTTCATAATAATGAATGAGCCGCCTGTTAGGCTTGAAACTACGGTACAGATGAGAGCAACAATCCATTCTTGTGGAGAACGAGGAAAACGCATCATTAATACAACTGCGACAACTAAGCTGACTGCTAGAGCCACCATAATTGCAATACTATAAAAATTTAAAAATGTGGCTAACCCACTGCTAGAAACTGTTTCCATGACTTTGTCCTGCGCTAAAGGGTAAAACTTGAAAACTCATCACGTTGACTAGTTTGTGGTTTTCAATGTTTATTAATACCCTTCGTTTTCTTTATTACAGTCAATAAAAAACACTAACGCTTTAAAGCAGCGCTAAATTGCAAGACGAACTTATCCTTGACCCCATTTATTTCAAGGGTCCGAGAAAGAATGTTTGTATGCTAAAGCCTGTTAGTGTGCACCGTTTAAGGCTTGTTCAATCAACTCAATCACTGTGATTGCACCAATCGCTTTTTGCATAGAGACTTGATCATCGAATTCGAATGCTTCATCTTCAAGCTCATTTACAATCTGCTTGGCCTCCTCAAGTGCCCTTTTTATTTTTTGTACCTTATATTTGTTTACGTCTTTGGCAATTGTCGGGATATACCCTCCACGTTTTGCATTTTTAAGTTGTTTAGCTCTGTTCTGCATTGCTGTAGTCATTCACTATCTCCAACTCAATGTACTCGTTAGTAAGGCGTCTTTATCGTTTGTTATTCTTGAGGTTTTGATACATTCTTTGAGCAATATAGCTAAGCTATGGCTACAAATGTGTGTTCGAAACGTTTCATCTGGTACAACAATCATAAAGAACCAAACTATATGCAATTAAGCCACTAATTTATAAACAAATATTTCCTTTTCTAAAAATGTAAAAAAGTATTAAATTTTGTGGATTTAAGCTTTTTACACGTCTTAATTTTTTGACCAAAAAGTTCATATAAGGCTTTGCCGTATATCGGAAACTTTTGTTAGGTCTCACAATCTTTGTTAAATTCTTCATGTTCTTGATACCCTTTATCGACGAACATTAAGCCTGATCCACGGAATCGGGCTTTTTTTTATTCCAATTTTTGTTTTGATAGCCTGTTTGCAAATAATAATTGAGCTATCTCCCTTTTATTCTGCTACCTGTAGAAACAAAATAAATTTAGCTTCCATCTCAAAGCTTTGATAAAGCGATAAATAGTGACTTAGGTACCATTTAAATTTTCTCTATTCATCTTGAGATATAACTGATATTATAACTATAGTTATTATTAGTCAATAACTATAGTTGTTTTACTCTATATAACTTAAGTTATATATTTGTTATAAGTTTACTGGTGTAACCATTATGGCTCTTAAAGACCGTTTAAAAGACTCTAGAATTAAAGCCAAAAAAACTCAGGCTGAAGTGGCAGAAGCTGTAAAGATGTCGCAACCTGCCTATCAGGCTTTAGAGTCAGGGAAAAATTTAAAATCCGCATTTCTTCCTTTAATTGCTCAATTTTTAGGAGTGGATGGTTATTGGTTAACGACGGGGAATACTGAAGACTCTTTTAGAGAAAGTGATGTATTTAGCCCGACTGTAGTAAGTGCAGAATCTACCGATCAATATGTTTGGATTGAAGTTGTAGAAGCTAACTTTTCTTGCGGGACCGGCGAATCTATTGAATTTCACTTTGATGCTATTAATGGAAAAATTCCATTCCCTGCTTCATTCTTTAAAGAAAAACGCGTTGCCCAAGAATGCATGCGTATTATTAAAGCTAAAGGCGACAGCATGACCGACTACATTAAAGACGGAGATTTGGTGGGTATTGATATCTCACAGACTGAAGTCATTGATGGCGAGATTTATGCGGTTTACTTTGCTGGCGAAGGAATGATTAAACAGATTTTTAAAGAGGCAGATGGTTCTTTAATTTTGCACAGTTTAAATGAAAAATTTAGAGACCGACGTGTCACTGAAGAGAACGGTAAAAACTTTAAGGTTATGGGTCGACAGTTCTGGCGAGCAGGCTAATTTAGTTATTAAATATAATTAAAATAATAATACGAGCTTTTTTAATCCTTTCAGCCTTTTTATAACTTTAATTATTTATATAATCTGTAGACATAAAAAAAACCTATCTCCTTTAAAAGAGATAGGTTTTCTCGCTTTATTACCATGGTTTTATCAACAATATGTATTTAAACGATAAAGTTGATTAAACCCGGTATAGAAGCTTTTACCATCTTGGTTTAACTCAATTTCTTCACCAGATTGAAGTTGAATTTTTTTACCGACTTCGACCCAACGATATCCATCGAGAGAGTTTTGTTTACGCACATGAGGAACAATCCTCACATTAATTTCGTTGCCATTTACGGCTGTGGCAATGTGCCACTCATTTACTATATTCACAATCATTCACTCATCACTGAGCTCATGTGATTTTACGGTATGTAATTAGAACGCTAGATTTAGGGTATGGACAGTTCGTCTAGAATTTAATATTTAGCTTTATATAGGGTTATTTATAAGCTAATTGCTTTTCATAATTTTCGTATTATGAAAAGTGGTACATCACAGAGCATAATATTTTTGGATGCGGGAGTCGGATTTGAACCAACGACCTTCGGGTTATGAGCCCGACGAGCTACCAGACTGCTCCACCCCGCAATTGGAAGTAAGCTTTATACGCTCATATATTTTATAAAGCAAACTTTATTTTTTAATCGGTTGTAATTATTAACAATTCTCTTTTTATTATTTTTTCATTTTAACCATTCAGTCTAAATTCATCTATCAATTTCAATTTTTAATTCTTTAAATTGTTGTATTTATTTTAAATAGAACCCGATATTCATAGACAACAATTGCCTTGGTTGGATGGCTTTTATACTATCTAGATTGGTCCTTTAATTTTTAGTTCGTATGTCTGAACCTCAGTTTTCCCTTAGTGAATATCTCGGCACAGTTCAGGAAGTCATACGTGTGGCTTTTGATGAGCCAGTTTGGGTAAAAGCAGAAATTCGAAATTTAAATATTAAGGGCGGCCATTACTATTTAGAGCTCGCAGAAAAAGATGCCGAGACTGATAAAGTCATTGCTAGCTGTAAAGCCACGATCTGGAAATTTTCAGCGAGTAAAATTGTTTTAAAGTTTGAACGTGAAACTGGTATTGAGATTTCGAGCGACTTAAATGTGCTCATCAAAATTAGAGCACGTTTTGATCCTCAATATGGATTTTCTGTCAATATTGAAGAGATTGACTCAAGCTTTACGTTGGGTGAAATTGCTAAACGTTATCAGCAAATTATTGAACGACTTACTCAAGAAGGTTTAATCCATAAAAATAAACTTCTTCCCACTCCTTTTGATATTCAAAATGTTTTAGTCATTGCTCCTCAAAATGCTGCGGGCCTTGGTGACTTTAAAAAAGATGCAGATGCACTTGAGCGAAATGGGGTTTGCCATTTTGTGTATCACACCGCTACTTTTCAAGGAAACACGGCTGCAACCAGTTTGATTGAATCCTTAGGTTCAGGTTTAAGACAATGGGCCAGCACCTTTAACTTTCCACCTGATTTGATTGTGATTATTCGCGGTGGTGGATCGGTAAATGATTTAGCTTATTTAAATGATTATGAACTTGCCGCCCTACTTTGCAAACGTAGTGTACCGATTTGGGTAGGTATTGGTCATGAAAAAGACCGTACAATTCTTGATGAAATTGCCCATCGCTCATTTGATACACCAAGTAAAGTCATTGCTGGTATCCGAAACCACATTGTTGAACGCGTCCAAGAAGCTGTAGATAGCCTGCAAACGATTAAGCTACTTTCTCAGCATCAAATCACGACCTATCAAAGCAAAAATGATCAACTGCTTCATCACATTAAATCTTCGGCACAGAGTCAACTTAGCTCGGCACATCGTTTGCTTGACCAGATGAAAGAACGTATTCAGTTTAGCTCACAGCAACAAGTTAAATTTTCATTAGCCCAAATCGAATCTTTGATGAAAGAAATTCTTTTGCAAAACCCGAAACAGGTTCAGGCCAAGGGCTATGCAATTGTTAGATCAGAAGGAAAAGCGATTCGCTCTATACATCAAATTTCAAGCCCCGCCATTGCTATTGAGATGCAAGATGGTGTAGTTGAAGCCAACATTATGCAGGTAATTCCAAATGAAGAATGAAGAGTTAACGTTTAAAGATGGTCATGACATTTTGAAGAAAAATGCCGAATTACTTGAATCTCAGGAAAGCCCAGATATCGATAATTTAATGAAGATTGTTGAAGAATCTATTACGGCTTATAAAGCGTGTAAATCACGAATTGAAGCCGTTCAACAAGCTTTAGACGAGACATTTAAAGAATAAAAAAAGCCCACTCCTACTTCTCATTGAAGGAATGGGCTTAGTGAAATCCACTTAATCCTGAAATGCAAAAATGTGGATTAGGTCACATTTTTACACAGGCATAGTCCCATAACCATTTTAGATGTTCAATATTTTAATTGTGTCTATACGTTAGTTTGGCTTAATTTTCACCATCTCTTAACTAAATGACTTCTAGTAAGACCATACGGAACACAAACTCTGCTCATGGTTATTGTTAAATTTAATTTAAAAGTTATTCCTCACTGAATGGACCAATTAACTGATAAATTTTGCCGTCTTTAGGGTTTTCATAGAGCAAATCCATATTAGGTAAAATAATATCGTCATTAATTTCAATATGTTCAACGCTTTTATGAAGCTCAAGCGCATGGTCATTCATGGGTCTAACTTTTGCCAAAGCAATTGATTTTTTATCAAACTGATCCTTGATAATTACTTTTAATCTTGTCATGAAAATCTCCTGAAAATTAAATTTTTTAATATAAATAAAGGGTTAAGTTTAAAATGAGCTAATCGCAGAATAGCCGATTGGCATCGCAAAAAAAGTTAAAATAAATGCAGCCGTACGTTGTAAATTACGTTGGTTTAACCAAGTTACTTTGTTTGAAATTAATACGGTTCCAAAAGCAATCCATAAAAATGCAATGGGTGTAATTAATGATAAAAAAATAGCAATATGCACAAAATAAACGTGAAGCACTTCCCATGCTGCATGTGGAAAAATAGCAGAAGCAAAGAGTAAAGCTTTAGGATTTAAAAGTGTTGCAACAAATAAAGCCTTAGGCGTAATCAGTGGGTTGTCTAATTTGATGTCATTTGTTGATGTTATCCAAAGTTTAAATGCAAGGTAGAGAATAAAAGTTGCACTTATTAACTTTAATAAGGCAGGAAGCCAAGGGATAAAATGTGAAACTGACTCAAGCAAAACACCCCATGAAGTAATTGCAATGAGATAACCCATCACTTCAGCAGGAATAAGTTTAAGAGACTGCTTCACCCCTGCTTGTATTCCAGCCGAGGCTAACAATGTATTTGTTGGGCCTGGAGTCAACAAAATGGTGACCACAAGTCCAATAAACATAAATGACACCATAGGCAACGAACTCTTTAGTTATGCTAGGCGAAATATGTCAAAAAGGAATATCTATTGTCGACATAATGGTTGTAACAAGAAATATTGAAGTTTATTTTTTTAATTTTAAAACAAACAATTAACTCCACCTGACTACAAATTCACTTACTATTTCAATAATTTTAAATATGCAAAATTGATCACAGAAACATAGAATAAGCGCTATTTTTTCTGCTCGCTAAACACTTAAATCAAGCTTTTTTTCACAGAAAAATAAGCCGTTATTTTTAATATTTATTTCTTATTCAGCTTATTTAATAAACGCTTTTTTCTTACTTGAAATTTGAAAATTGATCAATATATAAACAACTAGAAATCGTGATTTTACTGAATATGATGTCCCGTTCCCCATCAATTCTTTGATTGTCGCTTTCATCAAATAAATCAGATGATGGAGGATGCATGATGAATGCTTATGTTCGCCCTCATCCAGATGGTTTTAAATCTTATTTAGGTAAGAATCAGAAAACCGGACTCTACATTGTACGAGTTGGTTGGACGGTTTATGAAATGAATGGCAATGGCTCTGTGCTATACATTGTTAAGAACGAAGATACGATTCCGTTGGATGTAGAAAAGTTTAAAACTGATCGCCCCAAAATTTATGCTGCTCTTCTAAGTGAAGTTCAGTTTCAACGCAAGAAACAACTTGCGATTGATCTCCAGAAATCAAACATCCCTTCTTATGACCGTAAAGCCTACAAAAAACGGCGTGGCTTTATAGACTCTTAAGTAAAGGTTTCACTTTAAACTCATATAGAAAAAGCACCCTTAGGTGCTTTTTCTTTTAACGACCAGTTGTAATTAATACGAGCATACTCAGTATTAAAGTGCTTAATGATCGTTTGCAATGTATGTGGACTTCATGCTCAGCTCCGTGAGCAAATTGATTAACGTTTTCCATTTCGTGTGCCCTTAAAGTTCACACTGATAATTTGCACAATTTTCACACAATAAGAAATTAGCCAAAAGTATTATATCGAATCAAATTTTAAATCTAATGCTGGGCAAATAGTTTTGAAATTTATAACTGAAGTAGCTAGATGTAACATTCTTATACGAGGTTAAACCCTATTGAGCGTTTGTAGACCTTTCATTTCAAACTCACCTACCAAAGAAATGATTTTATAAAATAAAAAGAGATAACAATATTCTGTTTTTTAATAATAGTCTTCGACAGGAGAACTTTTATGGAAACTCAACAAGAAACCAACTCTTCTTTATTTTGTAATGCTTCTACCTCAATTCAAGCATGTATTGAATGTATGATTGCCTGCAAAACATGTGCAGCAGCATGTTTGCAAGAAGAACATGTAAGTATGATGCGTGAATGTATTAAGCATTGCATGACATGTGTAGAAACCTGCCAACTTTGTACGTCTTTAGAACTCAGAAACTCTGAGCTAGCAGAATCAGCTATGCAACTTTGTGCGAACGCTTGTCAACTTTGTGCAGCAGAATGCAGTAAACATGACCATGAACACTGCCAAGTTTGTGCTAAAGCATGTCTTGCTTGCGCACAAGCTTGTCTGGCATATCGTTCCTAAGTGGTATTCACAACTTTAAGCCTACGCAATCTTTAGATCGTAGGCTAATTAAAATATTTTAGATAACAGTAAATTAGATATTTTTTATTTAAGCTGATTACAATTTTTACTTTTTTACAGGCATAAAAAAAACCCGCATCTTGGGGAAAATGCAGGCTCTTAGATCTCCCACAACGACCATGAGTTCATTATTAAACTTGAACTTTAAACCGTTAACCAAATGTACCCTTAATAAAAATAAATTGCAATACAGAAAAGTCTGTATATTTGAAATATTTTATTATTTTTACATTAATTTTTCATAAATAGTTTAAAAGTATAAGATATTTCCAAATAAGAAATAGCTTTTTTACAGGCATTAAAAAAGCCCGTTTCACGGGCTTTTTTAATGCCTGTAAAAAAGCCCGTTTCACGGGCTTTTCTGCAACGGTGAGCAATGTAAGCGTTGTGTCTATCCAACTCTTGTTTGCTCTTTGCTAGCTATATGTAAGGTCTTATCGTATCTTTTGCCCTGTCCCAAGTTTCCCTGTGGATCGAGGAGATATTACGATTACCTTAGGTACAGTTATAGCACATTATTTATTCATGACTAGTCTTGTTCACGTTTTTTTACAAATGAACAAAATACGATCTAACCTTAATATTTAAGGGTTTTCTACCCCATTTGGATATTGGCGAGCGTCATCACAAATTGGATACCACTTCACTTGTGAATTGACAAAAGCATGAGAGATGACTGGCGTCGATATTTCTTCATTAATAAGTCCGACCCTCAGGCGTACCACTTCTGGCTTATCTAGACGTTCACTCCAGATCGGTGAACCGCAAGTTTTACAGAACACTCTCTTTTTGTTTGGAGAAGCAAAATACGCTTGCAAAAGATTTTCACCCTGTACAATCTCTAAATCGCTTTTTTGTACTTGAGTGATGGCAGCAAAAGCAGCCCCTTGTGCTTTTTGGCATTGCTTACAATGACAAACCATAATGGGATTTAATTCAGCATTAATGCTGAGTTGAACACCATTACAAAGACAAGAAGCTGTATAAATCATGATTTTACCTTTTTATTTTTATGGGATTTAGCTTACACCCACCCCTTTTTCAATATGATCTAAAATGGCACAAGAAGCCTTTTGGTCGCCACAGCAATCATCGGCAGAAGCCTGTAAAATATTAACCATTTCTTGTAGGTGTGCAATTTTTTGCTTTAATTCGGCAATGTGTTTGACGGTTAAGGCTTTCACCTCTGCACTATGCCGATCAGTATTTTTCCAAAGCGAAATGAGTTCTTTCATCTGTTCAGATGAAAAACCTAACTCTCGGGCATGTTTTAAAAAGTTTAAAGTTTTAAGGTCTGTTTCTGAATAAATGCGATAGCCTGAAGCAGAACGCTGAGCTGCTTCAAGTAAACCGATTTCTTCATAGTAGCGAATCATTTTCGCCGAAATGCCCGAATGTTTGGATGCCTGACCGATATTCATCTCACACCTCAAATACTAAATTTGGTTTAAGATCTGCTGTCATGATCTTAAACCAAAAGTTGATTTTCAGCACGCTTACTCTACTGTCGCATGAAAGCGTTTTAAGCGTAATGCATTACCTAAAACAAAAATCGAAGAAAGTGCCATTGCACCTGCTGCAAACATTGGCGAGAGTAAAACGCCAAATGCTGGATATAGCGCACCTGCTGCAATTGGAATTAGGGCTACGTTATATACAAATGCCCAGAACAGGTTTTGACGTATGTTCCGCATGGTGGCTTTACTTAATGCAATTGCATTCGGCACGCCTTTTAAACTACCTGACATCAGCACCACATCTGCAGCTTCAATGGCAACATCTGTGCCTGTACCAATGGCTAAACCGACATCTGCTTGCGCCAAGGCTGGTGCATCGTTAATGCCATCACCTACAAAGGCCAAACGACCATATTGTTTTTGCAGTTGGCGAACTGTGTCCACTTTGCCTTCGGGTAAAACCTCTGCCACAACTTCATCAATGTTCAGCTTTTTGGCAATTGCTTGCGCCGTATGACGGTTGTCTCCTGTAATCATAGCAACCTTGAGACCTAATTGATGCAAGGCCTCAATCGCAGCATAGGTTGTTTCTTTAATTGGGTCTGCCACAGCAATAATTGCCGCAAGTTTTTGATCAATAGCAACGTATAGCGGGGTTTTGCCTTCTTCACCTAACTGAGCAGCAATCGCTTGGAAAGAGTTGGTGTCTAAACCAAGTTGGTGCATATAACGGTCTGCGCCAATTTGTACTTTTTGGCCTGAAACTTCTGCTTCAATACCTGAACCTGTAATCGAGTTAAATGCTGTTACTGGTAATAAGTTTAAGCCTTCACTTTCTGCTGCTTGAACAATTGCGAGAGCAATTGGATGTTCAGACTTAGCTTCGACTGAAGCAACTAAAGTCAGCACTTGTTCCCGCTCAAAACCTGATTGCACATTAAAATCAGTCAGTGTCGGTTTGCCTTCAGTGAGTGTGCCCGTTTTATCAACTGCAACTACTTGCGCTTCTTGTAAAAGCTGCAAAGCTTCACCTTTACGGAACAAGACACCTAACTCAGCACCACGTCCAGTACCAACCATAATAGAAGTTGGTGTTGCAAGTCCCATCGCGCAAGGACACGCAATAATCAGTACTGCAACGGCATTCACTAAACCAAAAGTCAGCGCAGGTTCTGGCCCAAAAATAAACCAAACCAAGAAAGTAATTGCAGCAATTAACATCACTACAGGTACAAACCACATAGTGACTTTATCGACCAAACCCTGAATCGGAAGTTTAGAACCTTGGGCTTGTTCAACCATACGAATAATTTGTGAAAGTACAGACGAGCTACCCACTGCGGTTGCCCGAATGTTCAGTGTTCCGTTTTGATTGAGCGTGCCTCCAACCACCTGCTGTCCCACTACTTTTTCAACAGGAACTGGTTCACCCGTAATCATAGATTCATCAATATAGCTGTGCCCTTCAACCACTTCACCATCGACTGGCACACGTTCACCCGGACGAATTTCTACGATAGTTCCACTGACCACTTCAGCAACAGCAACTTCAACCACTTGACCGTCACGTTGAATACGAGCTGTTTTAGGCTGCATTCCTACCAAATGTTGAATCGCTTGCGAAGTACGTCCTTTAGCTTTGGCTTCAAAATAACGTCCGAGTAAAATTAAACTGACAATAACGGCAGCCGCTTCAAAGTAAACATTGACCGTGCCTTGTGGTAACACATGCGGCATAAAGGTTGCTACGACCGAGAAACTGTAGGCAGCCAAGGTTCCAACTGCCACTAGCGAGTTCATATCTGGTGCCAAACGCCACAGGGCTGGAATCCCTTTTTGGTAAAAACGGCGACCTGGAAAAACGAGCACTAATGTGGTCAAAGCAAACTGTAAAAGCCAGCTATTGTATTGACCAATCGTGTCCATGATCCACATGTGAAAAGCTGGAATGAGATGTGAACCCATTTCCAAAATAAACACAGGTAAGGCCAACACAATCGAAATGATCAAATCTTTTTTTAGCTGATCTAACTCTGACGCTTTTTTATCGAGTTGCTCATCTTGATTTTTTTCAGATGCTTTAGCGTCGTAACCTGCTTTTTTAACAGCGCGAATTAAGTCTTCAACATTAACTGATGCATCTGCTTGTACCCAAGCCTGCTCTGTTGCTAAGTTGACCGTAGCTTGTTGAACACCGTCTACTTTTTTAAGGGCTTTTTCTACACGTGCAACACAAGATGCACAGGTCATGCCCTCAATAGACAACTCAACTGGCGCAGCTTTGGGAACATCATAACCTGCTCGTTCAACTGCTTTAACCAGTGCTTCGCGCTGGATTGGTTGATTTGAATAAACAACCGCTTTTTCTGTTGCCAAATTAACATTGGCAATCTCTATATTTTCAACTTTTTTAAGAGCTTTTTCGACACGACCTACACACGAGGCACAGGTCATGCCTTCGATTGGAAGTGTTTCACTATATGCTGGCAATTTTGTGGTTTTTGAGTCCATCAAACACCTCTGCAAATCTGCAAAATTTAATATTCTGTATTGAGCATACAGATTCCCATCATGGGAAGGTCAAGCATATTTTTTTAAAAATTTGGTCTTGACCTTACAATCATGACAAGGTTTAGACTCAGTGTTATCCAAACAAACATCTCATTCTTGATGGAGTATGAATATGAAACTACTTATTGAAAATATGACTTGTGGTGGCTGCGCTCGTGGCGTGACTGCAACGATTCAAGATGTCGATCCAAATGCAAAAGTAGATGTAGACTTAGCCACCAAAATCGTGACTGTTGAAAGCAGTGAAAGCGTCGATAAAATTACCGAAGCACTTGAAGAAGATGGTTTCCCAGCTCAAGTGCAATAATGAATAAGGCCTAACATTTAAAGTTAGGCCTTTATTTTTGAGCTTGTTGATATTGACTCAAAGCTGAAATTTTTTAATTCGATAATCCAGTGCTGCCCGAGTTAGCCCTAATAAACGTGCCGCTTCTGACACATTATGATTTGCCTTTTTTAAAGCCGTTAAAATTAACTGCTTCTCGTGTTCTTCTAAATTAAACTCTGGTTGTAATAATTTTTCAAAGTCAGTTTCAACAGCTACAGCCTGCTCTGGGTCATGCTTAATCTGTGGGAAAATGGCATTTAACTTAATCAGTTGCTGATCATCCGTTAATAAAACCGCCCTTTCTAATAAATTTTCCAACTCACGAATATTGCCCGGCCATTCATATTGCTGCATAAAAACTTTGGTCTTTTCACTTACACCCTGAATGGTTTTACCGTACATTTTTTCAAAGCGATGAAGAAAGTGTTCAATCAATAAAGGAATATCTTCACGGCGCTCCCGCAAAGGTGGAATCTGAACTGGAAAAATATTTAAGCGATAATACAAATCTGCCCGAAATCGTCCTGTTTTCACCGCTTGCTCAAGATCTTCATTGGTTGCTGTAATTACACGAACATCTAAAATACGAGTTTGTGAGTCTCCTACTCGCTCAAATTCACCTTCTTGCAAAATGCGTAATAGTGCTGCTTGTGCACGAGGTGAAAGCTCAATCACTTCGTCTAAAAAAATAGTACCGCCATTGGCTCGTTCAAACTTACCCAAGCGAGACTGATGTGCCCCCGTATAGGCACCTTTTTCTACCCCAAATAACTCAGACTCAATTAACTCTGGCGGAATCGCTGCACAATTTACCGCAATAAAAGGTTGGTCTTTTCTTTGGCTATTTTCATGAACTCCTCGTGCAAAAGCTTCTTTACCAACCCCTGTTTCGCCTTGTAGCAAAATAGAAACTTTCGAACCTGCTGCTTTTGTTAATAATGCACAGACCTGTTTATAAGATGCTGACTTACCCACAGAACTAAATAATTGGTAATCGGCTTCACTGTCGCTATAAATTGATTTTTTTAATTCAAACAGTTCAGCCTGCAATGCAATCAGTTCTTTTTCCATAGGTTCGGGAGACATGAACTGAATCAGCTCATCAGCATTTTCCCACTCTTCTAAAGGCTTACCGATAATACGGCAATGCTCGTGGCCGCAAGCTTTACACTCTATTTCTTGATAAATAATGGTCATGCCCGTCGCAAAACTACTGTAGCCGCACGCATAACCAAGAAGCATCCAGCATGCAGGTTCATCACTTGGACCAAAATGCTCTAAATGCACATCGGCTTCAAAAGAGTTAAGCCAATTTAAATCGGCATAAAACTGTTTTTTATCGTGGCTTAAATTGAGCTGGTTGGCCTGTACTTGAACCATTCCGCGAATCGCATGCATTTGTGGACCCGCCATAAAAGCATCGTGTTCATTTAAATCGGGACGCATTTTTGTTGTAACTTCTGCATCTTTTAATCCAGCTTGATACCCCAATCGAATAAAAAAACGCTTGGTTCGTTCAAGTCCAATCATGTGCGCTAAATCTTTACGCAAATACCCCATAATGCTGGTGTGTAAAAGCAGCATCCGATATTCATCAAACCAGATTTGGCCGTGGGCAGTATCAAAGTGCAGTTTAGACAGCAGATCATGAATTTCTTGCGGATGATCTGCGTATCGTCCCGTTGTATCGTATTTTACTCGAGCCATGAGTGATCTGTTTTAATCCATTAAACACATTTGGGTTTTATCTCATCTTATCGAAGAACCAGATAAATGTCCTAGTACCTTAAAGACATAACTTCATACTAAAAAAGTATTTCTAAATCTCTCCATTTAAAGCCTCAAACAATCTAAAAAGAAATTTTTACGACCCTGTTCATCAAATCATGAATATCTCTATTTCACCATTCAAAAAAATTCATGAAATAGTGAATTTTTAAAATACCTTACTTTCCATAAAAATCTTAATTAATTGTTTTTAATTATAAAAATAAAGTTGGCATAGCTTTTGTAAAGCTTATAGCGAGAGCAAGGAGCATTCATCAATTTCAAGACCATGTCTTGATGGAGTACAGCATGACGCAACCTCAAGTCGAAGCATTAACCAAATATATTCGGGTCACTGGCGACTTAAATGCAGAGTTTATTGAGTTCGATTTTGCCATTCACGACCCAAGTCTATTTGTGGAACTGGTTTTGCCTAAACATGCATTTAAGGATTTTTGTAAGACCAATCAAGTGGTTGAAATGACCCAAGAACAGCAAGCTTTTAATGATGCTCAGGAAGAAAAATGGCGCTATGGCACTGAAGCAACCTTAGTCGGCACGCAACGTAATAGCAACGATCAAGATGATCAGATGTAAAAAATATAAGGAGATAAAGCCATGACTTTAGAAATCAAAACGTCAAATGTCGAACCTATTCGCCAGAACTACGCCTATATCGAAAGACGATTTGGTAGTAAGCCAGCAACTCGATATCAAGAAGTAAGTTTTGATGTACAGGCAGAAACTAACTTTCACTATCGTCCTTTGTGGAAACCTGAAAAGACCTTAAATGATAAAACCCATACTGCCCTGCAAATGCAAGACTGGTATGCATTTAAAGATCCACGTCAATTCTATTATGGAACTTATGTTCAGCACCGTGCGCGTTTACAGGACACAGCCGAAAGTAATTTTGCTTTTTTTGAAAAACGTCAGCTTGCAGAGCATTTGTCTGACGAAGTCAAAGCCAAGGTTATTGAATGCCTATTGCCATTTCGCCACGTTGAACAAACTGCAAACTTACACATGATGTCTGGCAGTGCCTATGGTTATGGCACCGTACTTACCCAAGCTTGTATTTATGCCGCGATGGATCATTTAGGAATTGCGCAGTACATCTCACGGATTGGCTTAGCTTTAGATGGCAACAGCGGCGACTCACTACAGCAGGCAAAACAGGCTTGGATGCAACATCCTGCATGGCAAGGCTTACGCCGTCTGTGTGAAGAAAGCCTCACCGAGCAAGACTACTTCAAACTCTTTTTATTACAAAATCTTGTGATTGACGGCTTTGTGACCGAGCTTGTTTATCAACAGTTTGATGAGTGGTTAGTGAGTCAAAATGCTCGTGACTTAGCCATGCTGACTGAATTTATGAAAGACACTTTAGGTGATTTACGTAAGTGGTCAGACACCGTCATTAAAACTGCGGCAGCAGAATCCGATCATAACAAACAGCTATTAAATGAATGGTTCACCCAGTCTTTAGCTCAAGTAAAAGCAGCCTTTACACCTTGGGCAACAGCAGCCTTAACAGCAGATGCAGTCGATCAAGCAGAACAAGTTGTGATTGATCGCGCAAAAAAACTCGGCCTACAACCACTTACAAATGCTTAAGGAGAAGCAACATGTCTAAAGTCTATCTCGCGTTACAAGACAACGATACTTCACGCTACATCCTCGAAGCGATTGAAGAAGATAACCCTGAAGCTTCAATTCAGTATTTACCCGCCATGATTCGCATTGAAAGTGAAACTGATTTGGTCATTAAAGCCGAAACCGTATCTGAAAAACTAGGCCAAGATTGGGACATCCAATCGTTACAACTCAACATGATTACGCTGGGCGGCAACGTCGAAGAAGATGACGATACTTTCCGCCTTCATTGGAATTAATCACAACATAGACGTTGTTTAACAAAGATTTAAGGATGATCAATCATGACAACTCAAACGAAAGAAACCAGCAAAAAACTAAATGCTAAAGATCGTTACTGCGCATTAACCCGTGATCTGGACTGGGACTTTTCTTATGCTGACCGTAAAGATGCCTTCCCTTATGAAGAGTTTGAAGGCATCAAAATTACTGACTGGTCTAAATGGGAAGATCCATTCCGTTTAACTATGGATGCTTACTGGAAATATCAGGCAGAAAAAGAGAAAAAACTTTATGCCATTTTTGATGCCTTTGCTCAAAACAACGGTCAGATGAATGTCAGCAATGAACGCTACTTAAATGCGATCAAACTTTTTTTAACGGCGGTGACTCCACTTGAATATCAAGCTTATCAAGGCTATGCACATGTAGGCCGCCAGTTTAGTGGTATTGGAGCACGTATTGCTTCTCAGATGCAGTCGATTGATGAACTGCGTCATGTACAGACTCAAATTCATGCCATGAGCCATTACAACAAGTTCTTTGATGGTTTTCAGGACTGGGCGCATATGCATGACCGCGTTTGGTATTTGTCTGTGCCTAAATCATTTTTTGAAGATGCCCGTTCTGCTGGCCCTTTCGAATTTTTATTAGCCATTAGTTTTGCTTTTGAATATGTACTTACCAACTTACTGTTTGTTCCGTTTATGTCGGGTGCAGCTTATAACGGCGATATGGCAACCGTGACCTTTGGTTTTAGTGCGCAGTCTGATGAAGCGCGTCACATGACGCTTGGTCTGGAAATCGTAAAATTCTTGCTCGAACAACATGAAGACAACGTGCCGATTGTGCAGGAATGGATTGATAAATGGTTCTGGCGTGGGACGCGTTTGCTTTCAATTGTGGGCATGATGATGGATTACATGCTGCCAAACAAAGTGATGTCTTGGAAAGAAGCGTGGGAAGTTTATTTTGAACAAGCAGGCGGTGCGCTATTTAAAGATTTAAGCCGTTATGGCATTCGCATGCCGAAATATAGCGATGTGATTGTGAAAGAAAAAGAGCATGTCTCACATCAGGCATGGTGGATTTTCTATAACTTCGGTCATGCTGCTGGTTTCCATACATGGATTCCAACCGACGAAGAGATGGATTGGTTATCGGCTAAATATCCAGACACTTTTGATAAATACTACCGTCCAAAATGGGAGTTGGCTCGCAAAATGGAAGCTGAAGGTAAACGCTTCTATAGCGCAGGTTTACCGCAACTTTGTCAGGTTTGTCAGATTCCAATGACCTTTACCGAAATGGGCGATGATCCGACTCAGTTTAGTTATCGCCATAGCATCTACCAAGGCGAACGCTACCACACCTGTTCAGATGGCTGTCATGACATTTTCGAACGCGAGCCTGAGAAATATATACAAGCATGGCTACCTGTAAATCAAATTTTACAAGGTAACTGTGGTAGCGGTGACCTCGAAACTATGCTCCGTGATTATTACCGCATGAATGTGGGTGCCGACAATCTGGATATTGAAGGTTCTCCAGACCAACAGCGCTGGAAAAAATGGAAAGGCAACGCAGCTTAAGCACAAGGAATTGTTCAGGCAGTCATCAAGCTGCCTGATCGGAAATAAGGAGATTGAACATGACTGTTCGCGCGATACACAACAACTATCAATTTGAACCGCTCGATCTGCAAAAAAATTATGGCGATCAATTCTTACTTTACGTGGGTTGGGATCATCACACCCTTTTTTGCTCGGCACATGCCATGCTTGCCTCACCTCAACAAACTTTTGGACAGTTGATTGAGCAACAAATTACAGGTGGTTTTGCTCAACATCCAGATTTTGCCAAAATTGATTGGTCAAAAGTGCAATACACCTTAGATGGCCAAACAATTAGCCCAGAGAGTACACAAAGCTTGGCAGAGCTTGGTTTTGGTCATAAGTCATTACTTCGTTTCGTTACGCCAGAATTAAATGGCTATAACGACAGCTACGTTTAATTCGGAGGTGTGTCATGAGTTATCAAGTCACCATTGAACCGATCGGGACAACGATTGAAGTAGAAGAAGATCAAACCATCTTAGATGCCGCTTTACGCCAAGGCGTTTGGTTACCCTTTGCCTGTGGTCATGGCACTTGCGGGACCTGCAAGGTTCAAGTCACCGATGGTTTTTATGATGTTGGTGAAGCCTCGCCATTTGCACTTATGGATATTGAACGTGACGAAAATAAGGTGCTTGCCTGCTGCTGCAAACCACAATCCGATATGGTCATTGAAGCCGATGTTGATGAAGACCCAGATTTCTTAGGCCATTTGGTTCAAGACTATCAAGCGACCGTAATTGAAATAAAAGACCTGTCGCCAACCATTAAAGGAATCCGACTACAACTAGATCGGCCAATCGAATTCCAAGCTGGTCAATATATCAATGTCCAGTTCCCAGATATTGAAGGAACTCGTGCTTTTTCAATTGCCAGTTCGCCAAGTGAAGTCGGCATTGTTGAGCTGCATATCCGTAAAGTTGAAGGCGGTGCAGCGACGACTTATGTACATGAACAACTTGCCACAGGTGATCAGCTTGATATTTCAGGCCCTTATGGTCAATTTTTCGTACGCAAGTCAGATGATCAAAATGCCATTTTCATTGCAGGTGGTTCAGGTCTTTCAAGTCCACAATCGATGATTTTAGATTTACTTGAATCTGGAGATAGTCGCACGATTTACCTCTTCCAAGGAGCAAGAGACTTGGCAGAGCTGTACAACCGAGAATTGTTTGAACAACTCGTAAAAGACTATCCAAACTTCCGTTATATCCCTGCTCTCAATGCACCAAAAGTAGAAGATCAATGGACTGGATTTACTGGATTTGTGCATGAGGCTGTTGCCGATTACTTTGAAAATCGATGTGGTGGACACAAAGCTTATTTGTGCGGCCCACCCATCATGATCGACTCGGCAATTTCAACTCTCATGCAAAGTCGCTTATTCGAAAGGGACATTCACACTGAACGCTTCTTAAGTGCAGCAGATGGCGCTGCTGGACAATCGCGTTCAGCTTTATTCAAACATATTTAAAGATAAACCTTTAAGCACTCGGCTTTTTCAAATGAGCTTTGTATTTGTAATTTAGAAAGAAAATACAAAGCTCATAGGAGTTCTGCATCCCAAATTTTTAGATTAAACAGACTTAAGTTTTTAAAGACCGTTAAGGAATAACGTTTTTTAGTGACAAGCCAAACAACACAGAATAGGACATTCTATGAATAACAAAATTGCTGCAATCATATGTGGTGTAATCAGCACCCTTTACCTTCCTTCTGCATTTGCGACAGAAAACGGCTCGGACTCTTTTGCCTTAGGTGCCGAAGGTATGATGGCGGGTGCCCTACCACCTGCTGGTGTCTACTTACTCAGTTATTATCAAAATTATCACGCATCAGAGTTTCAAAATGATCCCGATCAGTTCCATGTTGATGTCAACGCCGTGGTTCCACGGTTGGTCTGGATGACCGATCAAAAAATTATGGATGGACAACTCGGGTTTTATGCAGCCCAGCCATTGGTTGATCTAAGACTCGAAGTAAATGGAATGGCTGACTCAAACCAAGGTCTCGGAGACTTGATTTTGGGTGGTATGCTCGGCTGGCATCAAGGAAATCATCACTGGATTGCAGCCCTAGAAACTGTGCTCGGGACAGGAGAATACGACACTCCAAGTACGACACATCCAGTTGAAGCTAATCTCGGGAAAAACTATCACACCATTCGACCGATTATTGCCTATAGTTATGCCAACGCAGTAGGTTTAGATCTTTCAACTAAACTTTCTTATAGCTGGAATACACGTAACGACGCGACCGACTATAAGTCTGGACAATACATTGCGGGTGACTATAGCTTAGGTTACCGCATTAACCCCAAACTCAAAGTTGCAGTTGAAGGCTATGCTTTTAAACAAACCACAGATGACAAAGTAAACGGAAGTGACATTGGGTTTAAAGGACAAGCTTTTGCAATTGGGCCAGGCATTCAATATGCCGATAAAAACTGGTCTATCGAAGCCAAATTTCTAAAAGAAACCGAAGTCGAATATCGTCCCGAAGGCCATACCAGCTGGCTAAAACTGATTTGGGCTTTCTAAAACACATCAACGCATAGCTTCATCCTTTGAGGCTATGAACTTCTCTTATTTAAAAATCGATACCGTTTGAATCATCTATCGGGTTTTGATCGAGTGTAAAGACAGTCCGTTGATAAGGTATCCCTTCTAAGTCATAAACCTGATAAATACAATCAAACAGTGACTGTAAATCTTCACTTCGGTCCATTGCCCGTGCTGTAATAAAAATTGGGCTGACCGCGCCGTTATCTAAAATCGGAATATAGTTTAAGTGTGGAAATCGAATGGTATCTGCACTTGCTGGAATAATGCAGATCCCTTCTCCCGCTGCCACTAAGCCCAAAGCCAACTGAATCTCTCGTATCTCATGCATATTTTTTGGAACCAAACTATGCTCAGCAAAAATATTCAAAAGCTGAGTCGAAAAATTAGGTTTCGGCGAAGTGGGATACATAAACATCTTTTCATCAATCAAGTCAGCTAGATATACCCCTTCCGTGCGCTGTGCAATTGGATGGCTGGTATGTGCAGCCACTACTAAACGCTCTTTACGTAAAAGAATACGTCTTACAGCAGGATCACTAATTCTTAAACGTCCAAAACCGACATCAATACGTCCTTCTTTTAATGCCTGTAGCTGTTCAGTAGTACTTAACTCCATGAGCTGAATATTCAGATGGGGTTGCTGCTGGCGAAATAAATAAATAATTCGAGGTAACAAACCATAGAGTAAAGACCCAACAAAACCAATGGTCATACTTCTTTCGATGAGACCAATACGCTTGGTCATACTTTTTATTTCTTCAGCATTCGACAAAAGTTTAACGGCGTGCTGGTAAAAGAAATGCCCTGCTTGTGTAGTTTGTAAAGGACGACTTCCACGCTCAAACAGTTGAATGCCAAGCTCGCTTTCCAGATTTTGAATCTGTCGACTCAAAGGTGGTTGAGCAATAAATAGTTTTTCGGCTGCCTTTGTAAAGCTCTGTTCTTCAACGACAGCCACAAAATACCGTAAATGTCTTAGTTCCATAAGGTTTCCATACCTTTAAGATATAAAAAAATGCAAATTCAGTCTTAGACACAGTTTAACCATTCTTTTAAGGTATATACAAGCAACAAACCGATGAAGTGATGAATTGCTTTGTGAACAAGCCTTCTTGCCAATCTTCCAGTGATTCATCTTCATCAATTCACGGTTAAACACCCAGCGCACTCATGCGCTTCATTGACAATATTAGGATATCAAGACCTTGTAGAGTAGCTAAGGCCTTGGTGACTTCCACACTTTTGGAAAGTCGGAGAACGGACATGCCACGTATTCCTGTAATCAATACTAGCCATCTTGACCGTATTGATGAATTACTTGTCGATAATATCGATACAGGTGAATTTAAACTTCATCGCTCAGTGTTTACTGACGAAGCTCTTTTTGACCTCGAAATGAAATATATCTTCGAAGGCAATTGGGTTTACTTAGCGCACGAAAGCCAAATTCCAAACAATAATGACTACTACACCACTTACATTGGTCGTCAGCCAGTCATTATTGCACGTAACCGTAACGGTGAATTGAATGCCATGATCAATGCGTGTTCACACCGCGGAGCACAACTTTGCCGTTACAAGCGTGGTAATAAAGCAACGTATACTTGCCCTTTCCACGGCTGGACGTTTAACAACTCAGGTAAATTACTCAAGGTTAAAGATCCAAGTGAAGCAGGCTATTCTGACTGTTTTAACCAAGATGGCTCACACGACCTTAAAAAAGTGGCTCGCTTCGAGAGTTACAAAGGTTTCTTATTTGGTAGCTTAAATCCCGATGTTCCTTCACTTGAAGAATTCTTGGGAGAAACCACCAAAATCATCGACATGATTGTTGACCAGTCTGAACATGGTTTAGAAGTTTTACGTGGTTCATCTACCTATACGTATGAAGGCAACTGGAAACTCACCGCTGAAAATGGTGCTGATGGTTATCATGTTTCTGCTGTTCACTGGAACTATGCAGCAACGACTCAACACCGTAAAGAAACTCAAGCTGCTGATAACATTCGTGCGATGAGTGCAGGTTCTTGGGGTAAACAAGGCGGTGGCTCGTATGGCTTTGAAAATGGCCACATGTTGCTGTGGACACAATGGGCAAACCCAGAAGACCGTCCAAACTTCCCGAAAGCAGACGAATACACCGAAAAATACGGTGAAGCGATGTCGAAATGGATGATTGAGCGTTCACGTAACTTGTGTCTCTATCCAAATGTTTATTTGATGGATCAGTTTGGTTCGCAAATTCGTGTACTTCGCCCACTTTCGGTTAATCGAACTGAAGTCACCATTTACTGTATCGCACCTAAAGGCGAAGCACCTGAAGCTCGTGCACGTCGTATCCGCCAATATGAAGATTTCTTTAATGCATCAGGCATGGCAACACCAGACGATTTAGAAGAGTTCCGCGCTTGTCAGGCAGGCTACGCAGGTATTGCACTTGAATGGAATGATATGTGCCGTGGTTCAAAACATTGGATTTATGGACCAGACGATGCAGCAAACGAAATTGGTTTAAAACCCATGTTAAGTGGTATCAAAACTGAAGATGAAGGCCTGTATCTGGCCCAACATCAATATTGGTTACAAACCATGAAACACGCGATTGCATCAGAGAAAGAAATTGCTGATCAGGGAGAAACAGCATGAGTACTCAAGACAAAGCAACTTTAGAAAATATTGCTCAGTTTCTCTATCGTGAAGCTCGTTTTTTAGATGATGAACAATGGGATGACTGGCTTGAATGCTATGCGCCAGAAGCTTCATTCTGGATGCCAGCTTGGGATGATGACGATAGATTAACTGAAGACCCTCAATCTGAAATTTCACTTATTTATTATCCAGACCGTCAAGGTTTAGAAGATCGTGTGTTCCGTATTAAAACTGAACGCTCATCAGCAACCATGCCAGACACACGCACAAGCCACAATATTGCCAACGTTGAAGTTCTCGATCGCGACGGCGACAAAGTTACTGTTCGCTTTAACTGGAATACCTTGAGTTTCCGTTACAAGACAAATTATAGCTATTTCGGTATGTCACGTTATGTGATCGATTTTTCAGGTGATCAACCAAAAATCTTGAGCAAGTATGTCGTTTTGAAAAATGACTACATCAATCAAGTCATTGATATCTACCACCTTTAAGACATACCCCCTCAGTTAAACGGACTGTTGGCTGAGGGTAAAAGTTTCAAATATTTTGTAGGATACATGCCATGTCAAACCACAATATCGCACTTCAATTTGAAGATGGTGTTACACGTTTCATTAACGTAGCTCAAGGCGAAACCCTATCTGACGCAGCCTATCGCCAAAAAATTAATATTCCTTTGGATTGCCGTGATGGTGCATGTGGAACTTGCCGCGCATTTTGCGAGTCTGGAAGTTATGACATGCCAGAAGAAACCTATATTGAAGATGCATTAACCCCAGAAGAAGCTGAGCAAGGCTATATTCTTGCTTGCCAATGTCGCCCAACTTCCGATGCGGTATTCCAGATTCAAGCATCGTCAGATGTCTGTAAAACAGAAATTCATAGTTTCCAAGGTACTTTAGCCCGCGTTGAAAACTTATCAGATTCAACCATCACTTTTGACATTCAACTTGATGAAGGCCAACCGGATATTCATTTCCTTGCAGGCCAATACGTTAACGTTGCAATTCCTGAAACTGGCGAAACCCGTTCATATTCATTTAGCTCAAAACCGGGCAATCGTTTAACGGGCTTTGTGGTCCGTAACGTACCGAATGGCAAAATGAGTGAATTCTTGAGTAAGAATGCTCAAGCTGGTGACAAAATGACATTTACCGGTCCATTCGGTAGCTTCTATTTGCGTAATGTAGCGCGTCCTGTGCTTATGCTCGCAGGCGGTACTGGCATTGCCCCATTTATGTCGATGTTACAAGTGCTTGAAGAAAAAGGTTCAGAACAACCTGTTCGTTTAGTCTTTGGCGTAACCAATGACTTTGATTTGGTTGCTTTAGATAAACTTAATGAATTGCAGACGAAATTCCCATGGTTCGAATACCGCACTGTGGTCGCAAACCCTGAAAGTAACCATGAACGCAAAGGCTATGTGACTGGTCATATTGAAAGTGAATGGTTAAATGGTGGCGACGTCGATGTTTATCTATGTGGCCCAGTACCAATGGTAGAGGCTGTACGTGGCTGGTTAGAAACTGAAAATATCAAACCTGCTAATTTCTTGTTTGAAAAATTCTCTGCGAATTAATAGGTGGAGAAGTTATCTATGTCAAACCGTCAAAGATTTACTAATAAAGTCGTGATTGTTACGGGTAGTGCACAAGGCATTGGTCGTGGCGTAGCACTACAAGTTGCAGCTGAAGGTGGACAAGTCGTCATGGCTGACCGCTCTGAATATGTCGAGGAAGTTCTCAAAGAAATTCAGCGTACAGGTGGGGATGCTGTCACGATTAATGCTGACCTTGAAACCTATGCAGGCGCGCAAGCAGTAGTTGCAAAAGCCATTGAACACTATGGCCGGGTAGATATCCTGATTAATAACGTAGGCGGCGCGATCTGGATGAAACCTTTTGAAGAGTTTTCTGAAGAAGAGATCATTAAGGAAGTAAATCGCTCATTGTTTCCAACTCTATGGTGTTGCCGCGCTGTGTTGCCCGCCATGATTAAGAAACAAGCAGGTGTGATTGTAAATGTGTCTTCAATTGCAACCCGTGGTATTAACCGTATTCCCTACTCTGCATCTAAAGGTGGTGTAAATGCTTTAACGGCATCGCTTGCTTTTGAACATGCCAAAGACGGAATTCGAGTCAATGCCGTTGCGACTGGTGGAACCGAAGCACCACCTCGCAAAGTGCCACGAAATGCCAATCCGTTAAGTCAAAATGAAAAAGACTGGATGCAGCAAGTAGTTGATCAAACCATAGATCGAACATTTATGGGTCGTTATGGCACAATTCAAGAACAAGTCAATGCAATTTTATTTCTTGCATCAGACGAAGCATCATATATGACTGGCTCGGTTATTTCGGTCGGAGGTGGAGATCAGGGTTAACCCTGATCTTTTTGCATGATTGGGTAAATAACATGATTTGCATGGAGGCAATCACACATGGCAACCCTGTTAAAGACATTAAAAAATGACTGGTCCATATCAGCAACAGTTGCTGGCTTTCTTGCGGTTTTAATTTCTTACTCAGGCCCACTGATTATTTTTTTCCAAGCTGCTCAGCGTGCTCATGTGTCCACCGACATGATGGTGTCATGGATTTGGGGAATCTCAATTGGTGCTGCCGTTTCAGGTATTTATCTTTCGATTAAATATAAAACGCCTGTCATAACCGCGTGGTCCGCACCAGGCACTGCCCTGTTAGTTACCTTATTTCCAAACGTCTCGTTGAATGAAGCGGTAGCCGCCTATATTACTTCTGCCATCGTTATTTTTTTAATTGGCGTTACAGGTTACTTCGACAAATTACTCAAGTGGATTCCGCAAGACGTCGCTGCGGGCATGATGGCTGGTATTCTTTTTCAATTCGGTATTGGTCTATTTACTGCGTCTGATAGCATGCCTTTTATTGTTTTTAGCATGCTCATTGTCTTTTTAATTGCCAAGCGTTTAATGCCACGCTACACCATGATTTGGGTGTTAGCTGCCGGAGTTTTATTAAGCCTCATTTTAGGCAAAATGAACCCAGTTGATTTGAGTTTTAGTTTAGCGATCCCGCAGTGGATTAGCCCAGAATGGACATGGAACTCAACACTGAACCTCGCTGTCCCTCTCATTTTAGTCAGTCTAACTGGTCAGTTTTTACCGGGTATGGCAATTATGAAACTCAGCGGTTACGACACCCCAGCCAAACCCATTATTACTGTCACTAGTATTGCCTCTTTAGCTGTTGCCTGTGTCGGCGGTATTACAATTGTGCTTGCCTCAATTACAGCTGCTTTATGTATGGGCAAAGATGCGCATGAACTGAAAGAAAAACGCTATATCGCAGGAATTGCCAACGGAATTTTTTATATTTTAGGAGGCTTATTTGCTGGCAGTATTGTCATGCTATTTAGCTTACTTCCTAAAGAACTGGTCGCAGCACTGGCTGGTTTAGCCTTGCTTGGAGCGATTGCGACCAATATTTCTGTTGCCATGAAAAATGACAATCAACGTGATGCTGCGCTTATTACCTTTTTAGCCACAGCATCAGGCATGCATTTTCTAGGATTAAGCTCAGTTTTTTGGGGTATTTGCATTGGTGTAATTGCCCATTTCATTCTCACACCACGCTCAACTCCAACCACACATTAAGTTTTTTATCTAAGTGGCCCCCACTAAAATCAAACCTCAATCGCCAAATCAGGATGCAAATAATTTGCTAATTCTGATTTGGCGATTTTTATTAAATATAGATTAAATTTAATTTTTAAAATGAATCTCTAAAATAATTAAATAATAGACTTTAGTATTTTGTTTTTATATTTTCACCTCAATTTTTAATATAAATTTAGCAATATTTTTAAGAGTGATTATTATCAATAAAATCTATAAAAAAACATCTATAAAATCCTTAAAATTCTCACAATACAATATTTAACCCTATTTTAAAGATACAACAAAGTTAGCTAAAACAATAAAAATAAATATATATTTTTCAAATAATTAAATCAATAAAAGCACAATACCTTAAAGACATAAAGATATATCAATTAGGTTTTTGACTCTAATCCAATAACAAAATAGTTTATTAAAAAATAACGCGATGCTTCACAAATTGGAGGTGAAGAAAATGGATACGAGCAAGGTTAATATTAATGAGTTAATTGATAAAGCCAGTTTTACATCTTTTCATTGGAAAGTTTTAATCTGGTGCTTACTTATTATTATTTTTGATGGATATGATTTAGTTATTTATGGGGTTGCTCTTCCTCTGTTAATGCAGCAATGGTCATTAACTGCGGTAGAAGCTGGTTTACTCGCCAGTGCTGCTCTATTCGGGATGATGTTTGGTGCCATGATTTTCGGCACACTTTCAGACAAACTAGGGCGAAAAAAAACCATCCTGATTTGTGTCACCTTATTTAGCGGATTTACCTTTATGGGTGCCTTTGCCAAAGGACCAACAGAGTTTGCTATTTTGCGCTTTATCGCAGGTCTTGGGATTGGTGGCGTTATGCCAAACGTCGTCGCGCTTATGACTGAATACGCACCCAAAAAAATCCGCAGTACATTAGTCGCAATCATGTTTAGTGGCTATGCTATTGGCGGCATGACATCTGCTCTACTCGGTGCATGGCTCGTGAAAGACATGGGCTGGCAAATCATGTTTTTAATTGCAGGTATTCCCCTGTTATTGCTCCCACTGATCTGGAAGTTTTTACCAGAGTCTCTCGCCTTTTTAGTGAAATCAAACCATAGCGAGCAGGCGAAAGGTATTGTTAGTAAAATTGCGCCTCAAACTCAGGTAAACGCCAGTACACAACTGGTGTTAAACGAAAGCACCACAACAGATGCACCTGTCCGTGCGCTTTTCCAACAAGGCCGTACCTTCAGCACATTTATGTTCTGGATTGCTTTCTTTATGTGCTTACTCATGGTGTATGCCTTAGGAAGCTGGTTACCTAAACTCATGCTTCAAGCTGGCTATTCATTAGGTGCAAGCATGTTATTCCTGTTTGCACTTAATATTGGCGGCATGGTCGGTGCAATTGGTGGCGGTGCTTTAGCAGACAGATTCCATTTAAAACCGGTTATTACGATCATGTTTATTGTGGGATCAGCAGCTTTAATTCTGCTTGGCATTAATAGTCCGCAATTTATTTTATATAGCCTGATTGCAATTGCTGGCGCTGCCACAATTGGTTCGCAAATCTTACTCTACACTTTTGTTGCGCAGTTCTATCCGACCGCACTTCGTTCAACTGGCATGGGCTGGGCATCTGGAATTGGCCGTATCGGCGCGATTATTGGACCAGTTTTAACCGGAGCCCTACTCACACTTGAGCTTCCTCACCAAATGAATTTCTTAGCGATTGCAATCCCGGGTGTAATTGCTGCACTTGCAATATTTATGGTCAATCTAAAAGCCTCTGTTGCCGCACAAACGCCATCAACTTTTAACCCTCAAAACACGCTTACCCAGCAGTAAATATAAATGCGCCGAGGACTGGCGCATCTTTTTGGAAATGGATTATGGAATTACTACACCACTTTAAACCATGTAATTTAGCAATAGCCACATTACTCGGGTTATTGACTAGCTCAAGTTTATGGGCAGCAGATACGGCTCAACAAAGCGAAGATGAATGGAAGTTCACGCTAAAGAATGCCTATATCAACCGTAATTTTGATAATGATGCACTTAAAGATACTGGCAGTTGGTCTCAGGCAGCATCGCTATTTTATAAATCGAAAATGCATGACACCCCTCTGCAAATTGCAGACAAGCCTATTACCATTGGTGCCGATGCTTCTGTTCAATACGCCGTGCGCTTGAGTTCAGACAAACACGTCGCTGATACAGTTTTGCCTTTTAATAAAGAAACTCAGTCACAAGCATCGGACTTTTTAAAATACGGCGCCACTTTAAAACTGGGATATGACAAAACCCTTTTAAGTGTCGGTGAACTCTGGCTAGATTTACCCGTAACAGCTGTGGATGCAAGCCGACAATTGCTTGCTTCATATTGGGGAACCAATCTTAAGTCGCAACTTTCAGATCAGCTCTATGCAGAAATTGGTCGGGTTGAAAAAGTCTCTCCACGAAATGAAGAAGATTTTAAAAAGTTTTCTTTTACAGCGAACGGCATTACCAAAGAATCTGATGGTTTAAATTACATAGATCTGCGCTATCAATTTACGCCGTCACTCAAGGGTGAATACTATTTTGGTAATTTAGAAGATCTCTACAACAAACACTATGTAGGGCTTGAGCATAATTGGAAACAACCTAATTTTGCCCTTACCTCTAAATTTAAATACTTCAATGCAAAAGATGACGGCAATACTTTTGATATTGATGCGCAAAACATTGGGGTGCTAGAGACTCTTAAAGTAAAAAACCATACCTTTGGTTTGGGTTATCAACAGATTATCGGTGAGTCGGCTTACCCTCTACCAGATGGCTTTTTACCAGAGACCTATTTCATTAACTGGAATGCTACTGGTTTCTTTAAAGAAGATGAAAAGTCTTATCATGTGATGTATGGCTACGACTTTAAAGATTATGTTCCGGGCTTAAATGCAATGGTTAAATATGTCTATGGCCATGATTTTAAAACGGCCAATGGCGAAAAAAATCATGAAACTGAGTCGAATGTAATTTTAAACTATGCGTTTCAACAGCCGTTCTTAAAAGGGGTTGCCCTGCAATATATTCGTATTGATTACAATGTTAAACATGGCAATGATTTTGGCGAAGATCGCCTGTTTGTAAACTACACCAAAAAGTTTTAATAACTTTTGATTCAATCTAAGCGGGCTAATATTTAGCTCGCTTTATTATTTTCGACCTATAAAAAACGCTCTTACGAGCGTTTTCAATCAAACATTTAACTTAAGCAACATGCTTTTGTACAACAATCGAACCTACTGAATAACCAGCGCCGAAAGATGAAATCACACCATATTCGCCATCATCTACTTCGTGACCTGTACGGTGTAAAGCAATAATCACACCTGCTGAAGAGGTATTGGCAAACTCATCTAGAATAATTGGTGCACGGCTTAGATCTGCCTCTTTACCAGCCACATATTTCAAGATTAGTTCATTCATGTTGGCATTGGCTTGGTGTAACCAGAAACGCTTAATATCGTTTGCAGTTAACTGCATTTTTTCCAACTGCGCATTAATGATTTTTGCTACAAGCGGACAAACATCTTTAAAGACTTTGCGACCATCTTGACGGAATAACTTGTCGTCAACCACTGCATCTTCGCTACGGTTTAAGAAACCGAAGTTATTGCGAATGTTGTTTGAAAATTGAGTAAATAAATGAATATCTAAAATTTCAAAACCAGTTTTAGTAGTGGTTTCTTCAATAATAGAAGCCGTTGCAACATCACCAAAAATGAAGTGACAGTCACGGTTACGGTAGTCTAGGTGACCCGATGTAATCTCAACGTTCACCAACAACACACGGCGAGCGCCTGAACGAATTGCATCTGCCGCTTGTTTCAAACCAAAAGTAGCAGCTGAACATGCAACATTCATGTCGTAGGCATAACCTTGAATACCAAGTGCTGACTGGATTTCAATCGCAACTGCTGGATAAGCACGCTGCATGTTTGAACATGCCAAAATTACAACATCGATATCTTCAGCAGTTACGCCTGCATTTTCCATTGCCTGCTTCGCAGCAATCACACCCCACTCTGCTTGAAGTGAAAGTTCATCATTTGAACGTTCAGACAAACGAGGACGCAAACGTGTTGGATCGAGAATACCTGACTTCTCAATCACGTAACGGCGCTTAATACCAGATGCTTTTTCAATAAATTCAGCACTAGAACCGCGTAATTCTTCGAGTTCACCTGCTGCAATTTTCTCTGCATTCTCTTGGTTATATTGTTCCACATAAGCATTTAAACTGTCGGCCAGTTCTTCATTAGAAATGATTTCTGTTGGGTGAAATAACCCAGTACCTGTGATACGAATGCCCATGTAAAACTCCTAAAAAAATGAATAGGGTCTGTTAATCTTTCATTTATAAATTGCGTTGTAGGCTAAACAACAGCATAAACAGACCCCGATCTATCTTAACTGATTCCCAAACGATCCCATAACTTTTGCAGTCGAGTTGGCGAAATAGGCATCTTGGTTTTCATCGGTTGAGAAAATAAAGAAATGCGGAATTCTTCCAACATCAAATACAATTCTTTGATTTTTGGATCGTTTTTGAATTTAAATACCTTGTCCATCCATGGATCGACATCGTCAATTGCAGCATGATCTCGCTGTAGATTATTTGGCAATCGATCTAAACGCAATAGCAGTGCTTTTAAATAACGCGGGTATTCCTGCCAAAGATCGACTGGTTGGCGGTAAACAAAATTGCCAAGTGACATTAAATCTAACTGATCTTCAATATCATCAATACTGCGTCCAAATACGTCTGGATCAAGTACTAAAAGCTGACGACGAATTTGTTGCCACTGAATATAAATATCACTTAATTGCTCAAGTGCTTGCTGACCATAACTCAAAAATTGTTTTTTGACCTGATCTAGCAGCTTATTAAATTCGTCAGCGTTAATTGGCAAAGTCGTAATTGCCATTTGCAAGGTTGCATAGACTAACATCTGCTCAAGCTTAGCTTTATCGCCCAAAGGAGAATAAGCCAACGCGAGCGGTTTTGAAATCTGCTTTTTCAACTGGCGAACCAAATCACCAAGTTGCATATGAACCAGACGAATAATCCCTTCACGATGCTGTTTAATCGCCTCAGCTTGATCATTAAACGTTTGAATAACAATGCCTGACTCATCTTTAGCTTCGAGGTCAGCAAAAGCCTTGGTCGGAACTAAAGCCTGATATTGCTTTACTACAACGCCCGTAACTTTATGAGAAGCCTCGAAAGTAAAGTTTTCAGGAAAGTCCTTAAACTCACCTTTTTGCTGTTTCACTGGACGATGCGTTTCTACACGACAACGTGCTTTTAACTCAGGTAAATCACGCCCTTTCGCAATCAGCTTACCTTTTTCATCAATAACCTTAATGAAAGGCACCAAATATGGATCAATACGTTCAAACGAGAAATCTTTTTCAGTAATTTGCTCACCACGCAAGGCAAAAGCTAAATAACTAAAAATATGTTCACGTAAATGTACTGCATCAACCCCTTGCATGAGCTTACGAGCTGTATCAGGAATTGGCACCACATTACGACGCTTGTCTTTAGGTAAAGCTTTGAGTAAAGCCTCAATTAAATCTTGGCGCCAACCTGGAATTCCCCATGACCAGATATTTTCATCGACTTGAGGCAGCGCCTGTACAGGAATTTGAACAGTAGCACCATCTTCGTCATGGCTCGGGTCAAAATGATATGTAGTTGCTAAACGCAGCTGCCCATTGTGTAAATGATCTGGGAATTGCTGCGTAGTTGGCCGATCATTGAGCCAGAGCGCATCATCGTCAATAAATAAATAACGTGGGTTATTTGCTTCTACTGTGGCACGCCAGTCTTCAAAGCTACGGCGACTCGCGATTTCCTCAGGAATTTTCGACGCATAAAACTGATAAATTGTTTCTTCATCCACCACCAAATCACGACG
Source organism: Acinetobacter sp. V104_13 (assembly GCF_031798995.1). Taxonomy (NCBI): domain Bacteria; kingdom Pseudomonadati; phylum Pseudomonadota; class Gammaproteobacteria; order Moraxellales; family Moraxellaceae; genus Acinetobacter; species Acinetobacter sp. V104_13. Next base: position 801,719 of record NZ_JAVQNP010000027.1, read on the forward strand.
ACGCAATTTATCTTCAACTCGCTCTACTTCTTCAAGCTTAAGTAAGTTGTGTTTTAAAAATGGTGGAACTGTACCCAAGTTACCAGTAGTTAATGCATCGCGTAAGAAAATCTCATGGGCAGCAGGCTGATCAACTTTCTCAAAATTAATTAACCGCTTTGGCTCAATAATTAAACCAAACAGGGAAATTTGCGCATACGCATTGACGATCCCAGCTTTCTTAGACCAATGTGGCTCGAAATAGTGATATTTCAATAAATCACGTGCAGCCAACAAAATCCATTCAGGGTCAATTTTGGCTAAAGTACGTAAGTACACTTGAGAGGTTTCGACCATCTCAAAAGCCATCACCCAAGAGGTATTGGTTTTATGCAAAGTACTCGCAGGGAAAACTTTAGCCTTTTGCTGACGCACTGCCATAAAAGTATTTCGTTCATCAGTTTTATTGGCAATGAACGATAATAAACCTGTCAGCAAGGCGCGATGCAAGTTTTCATAATTCGCAGGTTTTTCATTAAAACTGAGTTTTAAGCCTTCGGCTAACTCAACCAATTGCTGGTGTGTCTGTTTCCATTCACGTAAACGCAACCAGCTTAAGAAATGCTGCTTGGCAAATTGACGCCGTTTATTTTCAGACATTCCTGCTTCGCCTTTAGGATTTAAAGTCTCCCAAAGTTTCAAATAAAACAGAAAATCTGAATCAGCTTCTTTGAATAATGCATGCTTTTGGTCAGCTTGCATTTGTTTATCGGCTGGGCGCTCACGCGGATCTTGAACCGCTAAAGCACTTACCACAATTAAGATTTCTTTGAGTACGCCAAAATGAGCACCGCCCACGATCATACGTGCCAAACGTGGGTCAATTGGCATACGTGCCATCATTTGCCCGACTTTAGTCAGCTCATTTTTCTTCTCGTTAAGTGCGCCTAACTCAATCAGCAACTTACGACCATCATTTACAAGGCGGAAATCTGGCGGCTCAATAAAATCGAAGTTTTCTAACTCACCTAACCCTAAACTCTGCATTTGCAAAATAACAGATGCTAAGTTGGTTCTTTTAATTTCAGGTTCGGTAAATTCAGGACGACTTAAAAAGTCTTCTTCGCTATATAAACGGATACACACACCCGGAGCAATACGGCCACAACGCCCTTTACGCTGATTGGCTGCGGCTTGAGAAATTGCTTCAATTGGTAAGCGTTGTACCCGTGAACGGTAGTTATAACGCGATATACGAGCAAAACCGCTATCAATCACATAGCGAATATTCGGAACCGTAAGTGCAGTTTCGGCTACGTTGGTCGCAATAATAATACGACGGCCTTTTCCAGCCGGACTAAAAATCTTCTGTTGTTCAGAAACAGCTAAACGCGCATACAAAGGTAAAATTTCGGTGTGTCTTGGTCCGTACTTTTGCAAGGTTTCCTGCAATTCTCGAATTTCTTGCTCTGTGCTTGAGAAAATTAGAATATCGGCATGTTCTGGGTGACCTTTTGCTTCCGCATCAGCAAAACATTCTTCTACGGCTTGTACAACTGCACGAGGAAGGTTTTCTTCGAAATCATCAAACTCATCGTCATCACTGCCGCCAATATTCATTTCTGAAATTGGGCGATAAAGTACTTCGACAGGATAACTACGCCCTTCTACTTCAAAAATAGGTGCGTCATTAAAGTAATTACTAAAGCGATTTACATCTAAAGTTGCCGAAGTCACGATAACTTTTAGATCTGGGCGTTTTGGCAGTAACTGCTTTAAATAGCCCATAATAAAATCGATATTGAGTGAGCGTTCATGCGCTTCATCAATAATGATCGTGTCATATTTAGACAAATAACGGTCATTGCCTAACTCGGCAAGCAAAATACCGTCGGTCATTAACCGTACGATAGAGTCCTGCGAACCTTGTTCATTAAAACGGATTTTAAAACCGATAGATTCGCCAAGCTTTTCGCCGACTTCTTCTGCAATACGCTGAGAAACACTACGCGCAGCTAAACGACGTGGTTGGGTATGACCAATCATCCCCGTTAAACCACGGCCCGCTAGCATTGCAATTTGAGGAAGCTGAGTGGTTTTACCTGAACCCGTCTCACCTGCCACAATAATCACCTGATGCTTTTGAATCGCATCAATTAATCGGTCTGCATATTGAGAAACAGGTAAATCCTGATTCAGTTTAATTTTAGGGAGACGTTCAAATCGCTGCCTTACTTTGGCATTAGATTGTTCAAATAATTTTTCAATCTCTGCTGTATTGGCTTTTTTATCTTTACGCAAACGATTTAAACGGTAACGATCTCTTGCCATCACCCACTGATCAATATTTAAATCATTCTGCACAGACAAATTTTCCTGAAAATACAACAATCCTCTATTTTACGCTCTAATGACCATAAGGTAAAACAGTTGGTTTTTTATATATTTTTAATTTTTTAAAATTTTACCCTTGAATTTTGTCTCAGTAGACTTCATGTTGTTAGGCAAGTTTCTTTTACGATAACTGTCATTTGATTTACATGTTTTTGCAGTCAAATCGAATACAGTGTTTGGGGACTTAAAAATCGTAAATTTATCACTTATTCGATTTTCCGATTTTAGTCATGTAAAAATACTATTTCCCCAATAAAGAATTTTTATTTATTCTACATCTCGTAAACAAGTTTAAATATAAACCTCAATCATGGAGACAATGATGAGCTTGATTAATACTGAAGTTAAACCATTCCAAGCAACTGCTTACCACAACGGCCAATTTGTTGAAGTTAACGAAACTAACCTTAAAGGTAAATGGTCTGTTGTATTCTTCTATCCAGCTGACTTCACTTTCGTTTGCCCAACTGAACTTGGTGACTTAGCTGACAACTACGCTGAATTCCAAAAACTTGGTGTTGAAATTTATGCTGTATCTACTGATACACACTTCACTCACAAAGCTTGGCACGACACTTCTGAAGAAATCAAAAAAATCCAATATCCATTAGTTGGTGACCCAACTTGGACTCTTTCTAAAAACTTCGACGTTCTTATCGAATCTGAAGGTTTAGCTGACCGTGGTACTTTCGTTATCGATCCAGAAGGTAAAATCCAAATCGTTGAACTCAACGCTGGTGGTATCGGCCGTGACGCATCTGAACTTCTTCGTAAAGTAAAAGCTGCTCAATACGTACACGCTCACCCAGGTGAAGTTTGCCCAGCTAAATGGAAAGAAGGCGAAGCAACTCTTGCTCCATCTATCGACCTAGTTGGTAAAATCTAATCTCTTATTAGATTTTAAAAACTCAAAGAACCATCCCTCATCGGATGGTTCTTTTGTTTTGAATAAGCACATCACATTTTCTACTGATACTTTTACAATTATGCCCTTCCCCATTACATGAAGTTTGAGTAATGTCGAATAAATAACCGATGTTTTTTGAGCTTAAGTAATATGAAATAAAAGGGGAAAAATTTATGGCGAATACTGTGGCAGTCACTTCATGGAAATACAATGCGACTTCACGTCATCTAAAAATATTTTATAGCGATGGTTCAGGCGAACTTTATCATCCTGTACCAGAATTTATTTATGACAACTTATTACGATCAACAGACAAAGCTGCTTTTGTACATAAATATTTAGAATTCGACTTACACTTTACTCGCCTATCTTTAGTGAATGCTTCATAACATAATGAAATAAGGCCTGCTTAGAACAGGCCTTTATGAATGAATAAATCAGATTTTTAAATGGCTTACCTTGCCACTACAATGCATAAACCAGCGCCTACAGGCAAAATACTGCTCATAAAATTTTCATCTTTTTTAATTAAAGCTAAGAATGAGCTGACTTCAGCCGCATGTGAAATAACATTATCAATAATGAGTACGCCACCTTTTGGCTTCATCAGCCGTTTTAAATCTGGCCAATAATTCTCGTAAGCAGGTCGCTCAGCATCTAACAAAATAAAATCGAAAGTTTCCTGAGTTTCTTTTAAATAGTCGGCTGCATCTCCCACCCAAAAATCTACCAATTCCTCTAATGCCAGTTCAGTCGCATGGCGTTTAGCTTCATTACTACGATTGGCATCAATTTCAAGCGTGGTTACTTTTCCATGAGTAGCTTGAGCAGCCTCAGCAAGCCATAAAGTAGAGTAACCTGTTGAAGTCCCAATTTCTAAAATTGATTTAGCTTGCTGCATCCGAATAAATTGCGATAATAATTTTGCAGACTCCGCCTCAATATTACGATACCGCAGCAAACGGTCTGTCTGCTGTGCATCATGTCGTTTAAAGGTGTCATATAAATCGGCAACTCTTTGTAAGAAAAAAGTATTTGGCATATATTCACCCTTTAAAATCGTTATTTTATATAAAAGTCGTTTGCGTTAAGTGCTTTGAATTAACTTAAAACGCGGCACGATACTTCCATCAGCCATTTTCAGCGTTTCAGTAAACATCTCTAGCGGACGTACCCAAGTTGAATAGTCACCATAAAGACACTGATAAACGACTAACTCTTCTTCAGTCTCACTGTGTTTTGCCACAGAAAAAACTTGATAGAGATTACCTTTATAATGCTGATAAATGCCGCGTTGCAATGACATGAAAGTACCTTTTAATGTTATGACATAAAATCTTTACAGCCATATAACATATATAAATTTTTAAATACTTTCACTTTAAAACACTACAAAACATAAAAAAGCATATTTGAGAGATAGATTATTGATCTTATTTATGAATGTTTTTGATAATTCAAAAAACCGATTAAATCTATAAAAACATACTGTTTCACCTATTCTGTGTTTTCACGTACTATGCATCTATTGAAAGAATTTGGATGCATTGGAGTAAAAACAGATGTTAGATCAAAACATTAAAACTCAATTAAAAGCTTACTTAGAACGTCTAGAAAGTCCAATCGAATTAGTTGCTGCTTTAGATGAATCAGATAAAGCAGCTCAAATTAAAGAGTTGGTGAGTGAAATCGCTGAGCTTTCTGACAAAGTGACTGCCCGTTTTGACGGTAACAATACACGTCGTCCAAGCTTTGGTGTGGCTAAAGCAAGTGAACAGCCTCGTGTGTTCTTCGCAGGCTTACCAATGGGTCATGAGTTTACGTCTTTGATCTTGGCACTGTTGCAGGTGTCTGGTTATGCACCTAAAGTGTCAGATGAAGTGCTTAACCAGATTAAAGGCTTAAACCTCAAAGCAAACTTTGATGTGTTTGTATCATTAAGCTGTCATAACTGTCCGGACGTGGTACAGGCGCTTAACCTGATTGCGATTTATAACCCGAACACCACGGCAACCATGATTGACGGTTCATTCTTCCAAGATGAAGTGGAACAACGCAAAATCATGGCTGTACCAATGGTATTCCAAGACAACGAGCACATTGGTCAAGGTCGTATGACCCTTGAAGAGATTGTGGCAAAACTTGATACCAACTCAGCTGAAAAAGATGCAGCAGCACTGAATGCCAAAGATGCTTTTGATGTATTGGTGATTGGTGGTGGTCCTGCGGGCGCAACAGCTGCAATTTATGCTGCACGTAAAGGTATTAACACAGGTATCGTGGCGGAACGCTTCGGTGGTCAGGTCATGGACACCATGGACATTGAAAACTTCACTTCTGTGCAAAAAACGCAAGGTCCTAAGTTTGCTGCCGAGATGGAAGCACATGTTCGTGAATATGATGTTGATATTATGAACCTGCAACGTGTCAGCAAAATCACGGGGGCCAACCAGACTGCAAATGGCTTGGTTGAAGTTGAACTTGAAAACGGTGCAAAACTTGAATCGAAAACAGTAATCCTTTCTACAGGTGCACGTTGGAGAGAAATGAATGTACCGGGTGAGCAAGAATACCGTACCCGTGGTGTTGCGTACTGCCCACACTGTGATGGTCCATTGTTCAAAGGTAAACGTGTTGCTGTGATTGGTGGTGGTAACTCAGGTGTAGAAGCTGCAATTGACCTTGCAGGGATTGTTGAGCATGTAACTCTGGTTGAGTTCGACACCAAGCTTCGTGCTGACCAAGTGTTGCAAAACAAATTGCATAGCTTGCCAAACACAACGGTGATTATGAATGCCTTAAGTACAGAAGTGTTAGGTGATGGTTCACAAGTGACTGGCCTTAAATATAAAGACCGTGCGACTGATGAAGAGCATGTGGTCGAGCTTGCAGGGATCTTTGTACAAATTGGTTTACTACCAAACACTGACTTCTTGAAAGACAGTGAAGTTGAGTTAACCAACCGTGGCGAGATCATTGTGAATGACCGCAACGAAACCAATGTGCAAGGTGTATTTGCTGCGGGTGACTGTACGACTGTACCTTACAAGCAAATCATTATTGCTACAGGTGAAGGTGCTAAAGCATCACTCTCAGCGTTTGATTACATCATCCGTTCTGGGCAGTAAAATCGGTCAAAATCATTATTATTTATTTCAAGCCTAGCATTACAAAATGCTAGGCTTTTTTAATACTAGAGTTACAACTTTTTAACAATTTTCGATCTTTATTAATCATTTACTTTATGTTTATATTTTAGACATCCATATTTGGATGCCATGAATTAGAAGGAAAAACACAATGAATAAATTACTTGTTGCTTTAGGTCTTGCTGCGACTGTTGCCCTTGTTGGTTGTAATAAAGATAAAGCTCCAGAAACTGGTGCGACTACAGGTGAACACTTAGAAAATGCTGCTCAACAAGCAAGTGCTGATATCAAATCTGCTGGTGATAAAGCTGCTGATGATATTGCAACTGCAACTGATAATGCTGCTGAGAAGATCGATGCTGCAACCGATCAAGCTGCTGATGCGACTGCTAAAGCTGCAGCTGAAACAGAAGCTACTGCACGTAAAGCGACTGCTGATACAGCTCAAGCTGTTGAAAATACCGCTGCTGAAGTGAAAAAAGACGCTCAACACTAATCGTCTTTAGTATAAAAAGCCCCTATTGATTAGGGGCTTTTTTTAAGCTCTTAAAATCTTTTATGAAATTAAGCCTTCATCACGCATCGCAATTTGTACAGATTGACGCTCTGCAACTTTATTACGTAATGCAATAATGTGCTTATACGGTGTTAAGTCGTGCTCAATTGAGTTTGACCAATTTGTTAAAACAAATAGATAAGCATCTGCTGGACCAAAATTATCATTTACCAAATAATCGTAATCAGATTCAGACAAATAGTTATCGATATATTTTAAAAGACGGTCGATTTCAGCATAAGCTTTGGTTTTTTCATCATTTGTTAGAGATGCCCCAAAGAAAACTGCATAAGCATCATGCAATTCAGAGTTCAAATAACCCAACCATTCCAATACTTTCGCACGGCCCATACCCGATGGCGGAATTAAATCCTGCTTAGGATCGTGCTGAGCAAGGAAAGGTAAAATCGCAACATTCTCAGTTAAAATTAAACCAGGGTTAATTTCTAAAGCTGGTACATATCCTTTTGGATTAATGTCGTAATAATCTGTACCTTTTTCTGTTTTATGTGTTTTTAAATTTACTCGTTCTAAGTCAAAATCAACATTAATTTCATTTAAAATAATATGTGCAGCTAAAGAACATGCGCCTGGCGAATAATATAATTTCATATCTGATCCTTGTTATCTCATATTAACGTTTTAAATTGCTTCTAGAAAACCTGCAAGGTTTGCACAATTCTTTAATTGTAAAAAAGCGTAAACTTATAAAATACTTACACCATCTAATATTCTTGAAAAATTTATTCCTTGCAAGTTGTCTTGCGTGACGATTGTTTAAAATATGATAAAACACATTTACGTCACGCAATTTTTCCATTAATTACGTTTAAAAAGCTGGCTAATCCAATTCATTAATTCAGTTAAGAAATCAAAAATACCATTTTTCTTATCATCATCAGGCTGGCTTGAATCTTTACCATTTAAATCCAGATCAACAATTACTGGATCATGATCCGAAGAGCGATAAGCATCTTCACCATAGAACAACACCTTTTGCTCATCCGTTTTATATTCTTCGTTGTAGTCTAAAACGGTTGGCTCATCTGCATTGATATGCCATGCAAAGGTTCTCACTACTTTTGGATATAGAGCTGCGTCAGCAATTGCATGGTCTAAATTACCTGCTCCACCATTACCGTTGGCATCACTCGCAACACCAAACACATAGCTATATGCCTGAGTACCTTGTCCTACCTTAGCGTCATTCAGCAAAACTTTGTAGTTTGCTTTTTCAAATGACAAAATAGGTTCTTCTTTTGCGTAGCTATTCATATCCCCTACAAGTAAAGCATTTTGCTTAGGGACTTGAGTTGGATTTTTCGCCAACCACTGCACAATTTGATCAACGGCTTTCACACGAGTCGGGTTCCAACAGCCTTGTCCATCTTTTTGGTCTGCATCAATAGAGCTAGCATCCACCCCACTACAGCTTTTCGATTTTAAGTGATTTGGAATAACGGTAAACGTTTTATTACCACGAACGGCTTGGAAACTTTGCGCCAATGTTGTTCGGTTCTTGTCACCCAAATCAAGCACAACGGGTTTATTCAAAGGCTTAACACGCTTGCTGTTATAAATAATAGCAACCGCAATCGCATCACCACCTAAACGGTCTAAGTTTTCAGGAACAACGTATTTCCAATCACTACCTAAAGCACTGGTTAAATGAGCAATTGCACTGTTCGGACCATAACCATTGTTCGCAATTTCCATTAAACCATACACATCAGCATCAATCGCTTTTAATGCACTCACAATTTTACGATGCTGTTTATCAAACTCAGCTTGTGTCGTTGCACCGCGCTCCGTTGGGAAACCCGTTGCGCCATTGTCATAGTTCAAAACGTTAAATGAAGCTACGCGAATGTGATTAGCATTTTTGGTAATGACACTTTGACGCGGGTTTGTTTGAGTAATTACTTCAGGTTGATTACGTCCAAGCACTGGTTGCACACGCCAACCATTAAAACGGTATTCCAAAATACCTTCAGCATTCTTAAGTTGATAACCCGAACGTAGCGTATTGGCAGCGCTAAAATTTGTCGGTAACCATGGAGTACGGTTTTGGTTGTTATAGCCGTCATCAAAAATAATTTTCGACAATAAATTTTTCTGAGCAAGAGCTTTAGCTTCAGGAGATAACGCTGGATATAAATTGGTTGGAATATATAAGCGACCTAAGCTTAGAGATAATTCACCATAACGGCCATAATTGTAGTTCTCGCTTACCGTTAAAGTCTGAGGTAATTTAACCAACATACCTTGATAACGCTGTGGAGAATGGGTCGAACCACCTGTTAAGCTAGCAAATGGAAGTTCAAGGCTAATCGGCTGCACCTGATTTGCCATATTGCTATTACAAGTTTGAATATCTTGTTGTAATTGATCTAATTGCAATTGGTTTTGATAAGTTGTTAAGCGACCACGCAAAATAACTTCATCGCCAACTTGCCCACCTTTTACAGCGCTGCTATTTGGAATATAAACAAAAATAGCATTGCTAACATTCGCACGTGCTTTCGTATCTGGTGTCTGAACATAGAAGCCAGAAAAACCATTGGCATAACGATAGTCAGCAGTTATCACACCACGCACTGTATAGGTCTGGTTTTGTGCTGCGGTTGATAAATCAGCAATTGGTGTATCGGAGCTTGAACAACTCACCGTTTCAACAGGTGGCTGTGTTGTTGAGCCAGATAAATTTGAAAAGTCATTTCGGTTTGTCCAAGCTGACCATGAACGGTCCAAATCAAATGCTGCAGTTGCATCAATACTTAAAGCTGGGTTCTCAGTTTCAATACGCTTAAAACTATTTCCTAAGCTCGAAACGGCTGTTCCCCATCCTGTTTCTGGTCGCTCACCAATACGCCCAAAACGGTCTACAGGCGTACCTTTATAAACAAGTACAACCGCATCATCTCCATTAAAAGATAATGCAGCGATCTGATTTACTTTACTGCCAAGTTCAGCCTGCAACTCAGAACGGCCTACCAAAAACTTCTGCTTACTGGTTAACGATCCTTGTAAACGGAAAGTCACTGTTTTTGCTGTACCGCCATTATTAAATTGTTGAATTTCATAGTCGGCCAAATTAACTGTAGTCCCATCTGGATTATAAATTTCCAAACCTTTGCGGTTACTACTGCCGTCAACATATTGACTAAACATGAGCTGTGCTTGTGCCCAAGGACTATATGTAAAAGCACCAAGTGCCCCTAATAGCACAGAAAGTGTGCGTAATTGAAAAGTTTTCATGAGTAAATATGTTCATTTGAAATTTATATAGATTCTTAGATTAAATATTGAACATGACATCTACATGAAGAAAAACACCGAAACATTTGACTTGACCACATGAAGACTTAAAATACCGCATTTGAATTTCAATATTGCCAAGGTTATGTCGATCGATCAGTTAGAAACGCAAATTGCAGACTTAGACAATTTGCCTGAACACCGTGAAATTGTGACGTTTATGCGTCGTTCAGCACCACTTAATACGTCTCAACGCACGGCATTAGAACAACATCGCGATTTAATTTTGGAATATCCTGTTGGTGACTTACGCCAACACTTCGAACATCCAGAACGTCCTTTAACTGTTGAAATCGGTTTTGGTATGGGGCGTTCTTTAGTGCTTATGGCTAAAGCCAACCCTGAACGCAACTATGTGGGTATTGAAGTACACGTACCTGGGATTGCTCAATGCCTTTATGAAGCAGGTATAGCAGAAGTTAAAAACTTACGTGTACTCGATGCAGACGCGATTCAGGTTTTACGTGAAATGCCAGACAACAGTATTAACTGTGTACAACTTTACTTTCCAGACCCTTGGCAAAAGAAACGTCATTTCAAACGCCGTTTTGTTATTCATGAGCGTATGCAATTGGTTGAACAAAAACTTGAGCTTGGTGGTACATTCCACGCAGCAACAGACTGGGAACCGTATGCTGAATGGATGCTTGATATTTTAGACAACCGTCCAGATCTTGAAAACTTGGCGGGTAAAGGCAACAGCTACCCTCGTCCAGAGTGGCGCCCAGTAACTAAGTTTGAACGCCGTGGTATTGAGTCAGGTCATAAGATTAATGACTTTATCTTTAAAAAGATTAAGTAAAGAGAGTATTATTTTTATTTAAAATTATGGCATTAAGTTTTAATAATTTAGTGCCATAATTAATTATCTAAATTGCATTTTTTCAGAAACTTACTCTCTAAATCTAATAAAAAAGATACTCCATATTTATCTTCATTTAAATTATTATAAAGTTGAATAGGTAAATCTTTTTTGTATTCTATAAAACATGTAGCTAAACCAACAGCTATCGCTGCAACGCTATCAGTATCTCCTCCTAAATTAATACATGACTTTAGGAGCTCACTTAAACAACTATGTTTCAATAAACATGTTAATGCAGCACTGACCGTATCATATGCATTTAAAGATACTCTATCTTTCCAATTATAATCCCAATTTCCATATTGCTCTGAATCTAGAAAACTCTCTAAATCCCGAATAGAACCTTTTTGGTGAGTTCCAAAATGGGCAGCTAACGCGACAGCACAACTTGACTGAATTCCTATAGGTGAATCATGCGTAACTTGTGCTTGTAACTTTGCTAAAGCAATTACATCTTCTTTCTTTTTTAGAAAGCCAATAGGAACTGAACGCATCGCAGCCCCATTTCTTTCACTTGTTGGTATTATTAATTCAAGTAACTCTGTGCTAGACTCCACTTTACTTAATAAATTGAAGAAACCTTCTGAATACCCTAATCGCACATCTCTTTTAAAGCATTCTATAAATTTTAAAGCTATATTTTCTTTATTCCACTCTTTATCTGATAATATAAACTCCACTATCGCAATCGACATTTGAGTATCATCTGTATACTTGCCTAGAATATTGTATAACTCATGCTTGCTATATAATTCTAAATTATTAAGTGAAATAATCTTATCTTCGCTGCAAAATTCAAACCCTGCACCATAAGCATCTGCAATAGCAATTTCAGTCAACATCAGAATTAAGTCTCTTTACTATAAACATAGTGTTTTATTAAATTATCAAAAACCACGGATGCTGGCTCATTTGTTGCACTTTCTTCAAGCCTTAAAACTTCCCAAAGTGCTGTTCTAAACTCACTGTCATTATCAAGCGATTCAAATAATTCCTGAGGTAAAAAATACTCAGGTGGATAGTAACCTATCTCGCAATTCGCTCTAAAGTTCGTTCTAAAGATTTGTCTTAGTTTTGAGATTTTTTCTTCAAAAGATGAATGAGCAAAGTCTTTAAAAAAATCTTCTCTACTTTTCTGCATCACTCTTAAATTGGATTGAACATTTAAATATTTTTGATAGGTAGATTGTGTTGGTAGAGAAAAATATCTCACATCAAAAGATTTGAATATTTGTTGGTCATTTCTAAAAACAGCACCGAATAAATATTCGGCCATTGTTCCTGTCTCAATACTTACAGTAGTTACCACTGTTAAATCATCAATTGTCTCTATAACTGCTTTTCCATTCTCTTGGTTATATCTTTTAAAGGGATCAATCCTTTCTAAAGTATGCAAATTAAAAAATGTATCACACATTTTCCCACTCCAAATCTCCTTCACAACAATCAAATTCTCCTCATGAATTACAATTAGTTCATCTAAAGACCGGAAGGATTCTGGATAAAACATATCCAAAGATATCTCATCATCCAAATTAGATCCTTCAATTAAAAATGCCATGAACATTTATCCTTAATAATCAATATTATTACTTCATCATTATCTAACAATTTATACTTATTATTAGTTTTTATCACAAATTCATATTCGATAGAGATTTATTAATATATTGAGAAAAATTTTAATCCACAACCAACAATATCAAATAATTAAGTATTAAATTAAATAAAAAGGCTATGTTATAGAATTTATTCCTAGTCCTTTATTAATCCAAATATTAAGTTATCTAAAATTTTATATGCTAGCTTATTCATTAAAAGAAAGAACTCTCATTCACTCAAAAAAACAAACACTACCGCCCAATTAATGATTGCCAATCGAACCAAATCTAGCTATTTATAGAAACTGATACTTGCCATACTAAAAATTGCTAAGGACAACACATGTTAAAAATTTTAGGGCGCGATAACTCCATCAATGTTCGCAAAGTCTTATGGCTGTGTGAAGAACTAAATCTTGAATATGAAAGAGAAGATTGGGGTCGAGGCTTTCGCTCTGCTCAATCACCTGAATATTTACAATTAAATCCAAATGGTCAAATTCCTGTTGTTTTAGATGGCGATTTAGTCCTTTGGCAGTCCAACAGTATTATCCGTTATTTGGCAAATGCGTATGATAAAGAACATCAGCTTTACCCTATTCAAGCGAAAGAAAGATTCTTTGTTGACCAGTGGATTGATTGGCAAGCAATCGAGCTGAATAACAGCTGGACTTATACAATTATGTCTCTGTTGAGACATTCACCAGATCATCAAGATCCAAACTTATTACAACAAGGTATTGATGACTGGAATCATCATATGCAGATTCTCGATCAACAACTCGCAAAAACTCAGGCCTATGTTGCAGGTACTGAGTTCACTCTAGCGGATATTCCAATTGGTCTATCGGTACAGCGCTGGAAAGCTACACCTTTTGACCATCCAACGCTTAAAAATGTCGACCAATATTTTGAACGTTTAAATCAGCGTGCGGGCTTCTTAAAATGGGGAAATAACGGCGAACCTTGACCTTTAAATAAGCTTTAATCCGAGTGATGGCGCTTCACGATGCCATCACTTAAAAGTTGATAGACCTGTTTTAAATCATCTCGATTTGCTTGAGCCAATAAGTCTTGATGCATTGCCAAGATATTCTGATCTCCCCTTACCGCAGGCCCAGTTTGCATTTGCTTTGGATCATTTTCAGTCGCTTTTTTTGCTGTTTCTATAATTAAAGGATAGAGCAAACTAAAGTCGACCTGCTCTTTATCTACTACCTGCTTTGCCATATCAAAACAATAGTTACTAAAATTACAGGCAAATACTGCTGCTAAATGCAAAGTTAAACGCTGTTTTGAGGTATATTGATATACCCTCTTACTTAGGCTATTTGCTAAATCTACAAGTATTGCTTGATCCGCATCTGTTACCGCTTCAACAAATAATGGTGTGGCTTGCCAATCGACGTCTCTTTCAAAGCTAAATGTCTGTAATGGATAAAATACCCCTGCTTTTTTATGCACATGACTGATGACTTCAATATCAGTACTACCAGAGGTATGAACCATAAGTGTTTCAGGAAACAATTCATGAACTTGTTTTACAATATCTGCAATTGCACTGTCTGAAACCGCTAAAATGATAAGATCGGCCGGTTGAAATTCTCGAAGTGACTGACATGCTTTTGCCTGAAACTGCTCTGCAAACTTTTGGGTTTTCTCAAAATCACGCGCATAGACTTGTACGATGTGATGACCTTGAGCCAACAGTACCTTTGCTAAATGAAAGGCAACTCGCCCACTCCCAATCAAACTGATTTTCATATCAATCCAACACTATTTGTTCCAACAAAAAAGCTTCTCAAAATGAGAAGCTTTTTTCAAATTAAAATATCTAATTTTTCATAAATCAGAATATTATTGAGCTACTGAAAACTCGATACGACGGTTTTTAAAGCGTCCTTCTTCTGTCGTGTTATCTGCAACAGGCTGATCAGAGCCATGACCTTGTGCAACTAATTTAGACCCGTCTACACCTTTAGATGTTAAATAGTCGACTACTGCTTGAGCACGGCTTTGTGATAAAGCTTTATTTGCCGCAGCGTTGCCTGTTGAGTCGGTATGACCACCTACATTTAATTTCACACCACTGACTTTATTTAAAAGTGTTGCAGCTTGATCAAGAATAGCTTTATTGTCTGCTGGAATATCGCTTGAGCCACTCGCAAAATTAATGATTTGCAAGTTAAGTGCTTTTACTAATGCATTTACATCGACATTGTTCGGGTCAATTGAACCTAAAGCAGTTTGCGAAGCAGTTAAGCTATTGCTTACAGATTGCTCAGCTGTTTCTGGTGCAGTAGAAACAACTTCAGTGTGAGGAACAAGAGCTTTTACTTTTGCGGTTAATGCTGCTAACGCTGCTGCATCACCTGCTTTCAAAGTAATTTTGTCACCTATCCATTCTAAAGATGCATTTGGCACACCTTTTAAGGCACCAAGCACGCCAGCAAGTGCATCTTTGTCTGTAAATCCAGCCGCATAAGTTTGACTGGTATCCACATTACAATCTTGAGTTGATGAGAAAACCTGCTTAACTTGGGTTTGTAGTGTCGCTAAGAATCCTTGATCGCCGATACCTGCCTGACACTGGCTCACAGCACCTTTATCATCTGTGCTTAAAGTTAAACTCGCAGGTGCGGCTGCAGTAGTTGCTTCAACACCACTGGCAGCCGTTGGTTCAGGTGCTGGTACAGCTTCTTTATGCTGGCAAGAACGCCATAACCAAGCAATGATAAGGCCCAAAATAATTAAGGCAATAATAGGGAGGAACCCACGAGATTTGCCTGTTTTTTCACTGGCTGCAGCTAATGGTGGGGCTGCTGAAGTTGCATGTGGAACTGAAGATAAACCTGCACCAAGTCCTAAAGGAGCTAATAGACCTACTGCCCATCCCGGTAAATGCGAACGAATAGTATCTGCATGCTGACGTAAATAATTTACAATACTCTGTTGATCATTTCCGGCAACGTCCGAAATTGCATTAAGACTAGGTTTAATTGCGCTGTTGAGTGTGCTTTCGATTTCATTATTTGGTGCTGTACCACTTAAATGAGTCAGTACAGTATTCTTGATTTGGTCATTATGAGAAAAAAGGTCTGATAATGAAGGAGCCAAACTGTTTTTTAATTGTCCAATAAGATCAGGTTTAGCAGCTAATAATGAAAGTAAAATTGGATAAAACTTAGATAAAGCATTCGATTTTTCGCCTAGGTATCCATCCTGATTATCTAATATTGTTGATGATACTTTTTCTTTAAGCAGTTCTATAGGGTTTATCGACATTGGTTATTCTCCCGAATTTTATACGTCGTAACCAGCAACTTTTGATTATTCAAATACTTCTCTTTGCTGATAGTTTTTTATTCTAATCTGCGTTCAATCTTTTATTGTTTTTTAAATAATTTATATACAAATTTGCATCTAGTCTTTACAAAACAGGCAGATCTTATTGATCTACCTGTTTATATTTTAAATTTACTTTAAATAACCGCTTTATCAGTTAGCAAAAGTTTGAAGTACTTTACCGCTAAGGTTTTGGCCCAACAATGGAGTATTTTTCCCTTGCGATAAAATCGTGTCTTTGCTTACTGTCCAGCTTAATTCAGGATCGACTAACACCCATCCTGCTTCATCTTTCCAACGCGTAGTCATATTGGCAACCTGCGCAGGTACGCTAGTCACTTTTTCCACCCACTCTAAAGGTTCAAATAAGCCTTCATTAATGAGTTGAATGCCTAAAGATACATAAGTATCAAAAGCAGTAATGCCCGGTTGAGTTTCAGCAAATGGTGCCATTTTTGCAGAGCTGCTTAAAGGTTCATGATGCGTACAAATTGCATCAATCACGCCCTCTTTTAAACCTTGACGTAAAAGTTCTTTATCTTGCTCAGAACGCAATGGTGGACGAACATGTGCTAGCGAATTGAAACCATCAGTTAAGTGTTCAGTTAAATGTAACTGATGCATTGCTACATCGGCAGTCACAGGTAAACCTTTTGCTTTTGCTGCGCGGATTAATTCAACCGATGCACCACAAGATAACAAACCAAAGTGGGCTTTTACGCCAGTTGCTTCAATCATAAGCAAATATTTCGCAATCGCCACAGTTTCAGCAATTGCCGGAATCATTGGCAAACCTTGGCGAGAAGCAATAAAGCCTTCGTGTGCACATCCGTCTTTAGCAATCTGTGGCTCTTCAGCATAAAACACAACCGTTAGACCAAGACCCGCTGCATATTCCAAGGTACGAATAACTACATCGTCATTTTCAAAAGCAGCATTCGCATTAGAAACAGCAGTACAACCACCTTTTTTCAGGCCCGCCATGTTTGCTGGTTGCTTACCATTTAAACCTTGGGTCTGAGCACCAATGATATGCATATGAATGCCCCCATCATGCCATGCCTTTTCAATCAAGCCATGAATGAGAGCACCGTTGTCTTGTACAATCGGCTTTGAATCAGGTGGTGTAATAACATGCAAAATACCATTGGCACGTGCTGCCTTACCTTCTGATTTCAATGTCCCATGTTGTTGTTGACCCGGTTCACGCAAACGCGCGCACAAATCAACCATGGTTGGCATTAACCATTTGCCCTGTCCGTCAATGGTTTGCTCCACTTGCTCTACTGGAGCAACCAACTTGCCATTTTCAATATATACAGTTTGTACGCTGTCTGTTTTTTGGATTGGGTCTAACACACGTACATTTTCAATTTTTACAATACTCATGTGATCCATTCCTTACAACGTAATCGCTTCAATTAAACCTTGCTCTTGGAGTTGGCCTTGCATAGATAACGCCAATACGGCCATACGAACTGCAATGCCATTGGTTACTTGTTTCAAAATAACCGACTGATCTCCATCAGCAACACTTGAATCAATTTCTACACCACGATTCATTGGTCCCGGATGCATCACAATGCAGTCTGGTTTAGCTAAACCAAGACGTTCTTTGTTTAAGCCATACATTCTGTAGAATTCAGACTGTGAAGATAATGCTGGAGAGTCAATACGCTCGTTTTGAATACGTAAAGCAATAATCACATCACAACCAGTAATGCCTTCATCCATCTTGTTGAATAAGCGAACGTGCTCGCCATATTCCGAAAAGCCCACTGGCAATAATGTATTCGGTGCAATCACACGAATATCTTTACAACCTAGAGTTTGTAATGCAGCCACATCCGAACGTGCAACGCGAGAGTGTTTAATGTCCCCGATAATGGCAACGCTTAAATCTTCAAATGGTTTTTTAGTTTCACGGCGAATGGTCAGCATATCAAGCATCGCTTGCGTTGGATGTGCATGACGTCCATCCCCTGCATTAATAATCGCGACCTTAGGACATACATCTTTAGCAATAAAATGTGCAGCACCCGAAGATGAATGGCGAACAACAAAAATGTCTGCAGCCATTGCTTCAAGGTTCCAGAGCGTATCGCGTAGAGTTTCACCTTTTGAAGTGCTTGAACGTGCAATATCAATGTTCAGTACATTGGCAGACAAACGTTTTGCTGCTGCTTCAAAAGTAGTACGGGTACGGGTGGAGTTTTCAAAGAAGAGATTCATAACCGTCAATCCCTCTAAGAGCGGACGGTTAATTAAATTATTATTATCATCTAAAAAGCTTTGTGCGGTATCTAAAATCTTAGTGAGGTTTTCTTTTGAAAGCCCCTCAATGGTTAAAAAATGTTTTAAATTTCCGTCTTGATTGAGCTGAACCTGGCTCGGTTGATGCAACGCTGCAATATGCATAATGGATTCCTATGGGTCGAATCGCGAAAACGTGCATAGTGTAGCTGAATTCCGCTCTTTTCGCAGAAGAACTTTACAGAATAAGGCCCTAAATTAACCAGAAAATTTAGGACCTTGATCTGGATTATCTCAAGGCACCAATATAATGGTGTGGAACTTGTGCTCGATAAATGTCTTCGGCACTGATTTCTGAATCTTCATCATCGTTAACAACAGTAATTTTTTCTTTTTGAGAAAGCTCCGGTATTGTGTCAACCAACGATTTTAATCGTTCAACGCATCGTTTTAATTCGTCGTCGTCCGACTCTAGTGCAAGCCCAATAACATATTTTGCATAATCTTTATTTTGAACCACATACAGGGCATCTATTACCCGCCCTGTCACCCTACGCATGCGTACATATATTTGTGTAGCTACTGAGAAAGCATCTGCATTAGAAATAAAACCATTCCCCATCATGTCTTTCATTTATAATTACCCCATTAATCTAAAATAATAAAAATGGTTAAAAAATAGCTGTGTTTGTTAAATAAATAACCATTGATAGGATTGACTTAGCAAAATACATACCACTTTTACTGTATTAATCTTTAAAAATCAGTTTATTGGTTGGATTATGATAGGTTGCAATAATTTAAAAACCTTTACACATCAAAATAAGTTAAACTTTGCATCGTTAATATTTATATGTTTTGGTCAATCGAGTTTATGAATACCTCTTTACGTTTAAACCACTATTGGATTACTTGTGCTGATGGTTTAGAAGCCCTCTTACAAGAAGAAATAGAACAGCTTGGCACCAAAGTGACAGAACGTAAAGCAGGACGTTTAATCATTGAAGGGACGCTTGAACATGCTTACCGCATCTGTATGTGGTCGCGTCTTGCTTCTCGTGTTTTACTTCCGATTCATACTTATGAACTTGAACATACACACGATGCACGTGATGTAGCAGAAGAGCTTTATGAAGGTGCGATTAGCTTTGATTGGTCACTTATTTTTGCACCACAAAGTACCTTCGCTATTCGCTTACATGCTGAACGTGAAATTAAGGTTAACACTCAATTTGCAACACTTAGAGCAAAAGATGGTGTTGTAGATTCCTTTATGGAAGCTGTAGGTCGTCGTCCGAGCATTGATACTAAACAACCAGAAATTACGTTGTATGTTTTAGCAGGTAAAACTGAGCATACATATTGCCTAGATTTATCAGGTGATTCATTACATAAACGTGGTTACCGTCGTTATATGACGGATGCACCAATTAAAGAAAACCTTGCTGCGGCAATTTTACAAAAAGCTCAGCTTCAACAACGTAAGCCAGAGATTGTGCTCGACCCGATGTGCGGTTCAGGTACATTTATTATTGAAGCATTAATGATTTTGACTGACCGTGCACCAGGCCTTGTTCGCCGTTTTGGTTTTAATGGTTGGCATGGTCATGACCGCGAGCTTTGGCTTTCACTCAAAGCTGAAGCAGCAGAACGTCATGAAAAGGCGCTTGAATTACCTTTACCTAAGTTTTATGCCTACGATGCAGACTGGGAAGCTGTAAAAGCCACCCGTGAAAATATTATTGCGGCAGGCTTTGAAAAAGTATTAGGTCAAATTCAAATTGAAGAACGTACTTTAGCGGACTGGCCTGATTTTTCAGCTGAAGGCAAAACTGCATTTATTGTGACTAACCCTCCATATGGTGAACGTTTAGGTGATAAAGCATCTAACCGCTCTCTTTACTTAGGTTTATCTGCACTTCTACAAAAACATTTCCCAAATCAATATGCAGCAATTATTGCAGCGCAAATTGAACAAGCCGATGTTTTAGCGTTTGAAGCACCTGAAACCTTACGTTTAATGAATGGTAAGTTACCAATTTACATTCGTTTTGGTTCAATTAAGCCAGAAAAAGTAACTCAGCCATTCTTAGCAACATGGCAAGCTCAACCTATTGAAATGGAAGAAGCTCAAGATTTTGCTAACCGTTTGCAAAAAAATATGACTGCCTTGAAAAAATGGGCAACGAAAGAAAATGTTTATTGCTTACGTTTGTATGATGCAGACTTACCTGACTTTAATGTCGCTGTAGATTTATATGGCGATCGCTTACATGTTCAGGAATATGCACCACCAAAAACAATCGATCCTGAAAAAGCAAAAAAACGTTTTAATTTAGCACTCGCTGCAATTCGTGCAGTTACTGGTTTAAACCGCGATGCTATCTTTATTAAGACACGTGCGCGCCAAACTGGTACAAATCAATATACAAAACAAAGCACAGCTTCAAAACGTTTTATCGTTCAGGAAGGTAAAGCTAAAATTTTAGTTAACCTGACAGATTACCTAGATACAGGTTTATTCCTTGACCACCGTCAAATGCGTTTACGTATCGCACAAGAAGCTCGTGGTAAGCACTTCTTGAACTTATATAGCTATACCTCTACAGCAAGCTTACATGCTGCTTTAGGCGGTGCTGCAAGCACGACAAGTGTAGACTTATCCAATACTTACTTAAGCTGGTCAAAAGAAAACTTCGTTTTAAATGGCCTGACTGTAGATCACGCAGATGAACAGCACATGTTCTTTGCCAGCGACTGTTTTGAGTGGTTAAAAGAAGGTCACGAACAATATGACCTTATTTTTATCGATCCACCGACATTCTCAAACTCTAAAAAGTTCTATGGTACTTTCGACGTCCAACGTGACCATGTTTCACTCATTAAACGTGCAATGAACCGTTTAAATAGTGAAGGAACGCTCTATTTCTCAAACAACTATCGTGGTTTTGAAATGGACGAAGAAATCGAAGCTATTTTTCAGGTTGAAGAAATCACCTCTGAAACCATTGGCCCTGATTTTAAACGTAATCAAAAAATCCACCGTGCATGGAAAATTCAACATCCTGGCCTAGATCAATATTAATAAGACTAGGGGTTATTATTACTTCACGGTAATAATAACCTCGCCATGAACATTTTTTGATTCAAAATCATATTTGGTAAATCGATCTGCTCTTTCTGGTAATGCCATCATTTCCAGTTTCTTCTTTTCCTTACTATCGATAACATGATTTTGTTTTTGTTCTTGATAAGGTGAAAGTACACTTGTTCTAAGTGCATCCCATCGAACTTGTTGTAAATAATTATCCCCTAACACCTGACGTGCTTGTTGTTGTTCTATCATTGGTTTCTTAGCATCGTCTTGAGCTTTCGCAATAATCACAGGTAAAGCTGCATTTACTGCCCCTGTTTGTGTCGCCAAAGCCCCTTCACTTAGAGGCTGCGCAGCCCATACATTGATGGGTATTAGCGAAATAAAACCTAAAATACACAGCGCAGGTCCTTGTTTATTGTTCATTGCATTTATCCTAAATTGTTATTGTTCGTTATATCGAACAAAATTAACAATTTTTTAAACATGTCGCAATGTTATAAATAGACTTCCCGACAATTAACATTGATCATTTTAAAACCTGAAATATTTCACAAGCATTTAGTGAATATTCAAGTTGTTTTATAGATTTTTATCTCAGACTTGTACGACACTGCTAAATCACTTACTGTAATTTTAAAATTTATCTGTAAATTGATTTTATTTATAAATAAACACCATTCGAGGTGAAATAATGCTTCAGCAGTGCTGCCAACTATTAGAAGATCGCCAGCTCAAAATTGCTTTTATTGAAAGTGCGAGTTCGGGTTATTTAACAAGTCAGTTTTCTATTCACAAAAATAGTGGTGCAGATATTTTACTGGGTGGCTTAATTAGCTACGACCCAAGCATTAAAATTAGTATTTTAAATATCGATCCAAAGTTAATAGAGACTTACACAGCAGAGTCACCTCAAGTCACAGAGGAAATGTGTAGGCTGGGTCAAAGCTTATTTCAACAAGCTAATATTATTGTCAGTTGTACTGGGCTATTAAAATCTGGCGGAAGTGAAACCCCAGAAAAACCTGTAGGTACCTTTTTTATTTGCATTTCTTACCAACAGCATATTTATCATTATCGTTATTTTTTATCTGGTCACTCAGAACAAAAGTTAAAGACATTAACTCAGAAAGTTTCCGATGCCATAATTGCTTTACTCACATCAACCATAAAAACTAATTCCCCATAAAAAAAGAGAATATGTTTCCATATTCTCTTTTCGGTTTTAGCAGACAAAGCTTAGCTGAGTTTCATTTTATCGAAGACTAAATGCCCATTTTCGCCTTTAACTAGAATAGTATCACCTGCGACAAAATCACCCGACAAGATTTTTTGTGCTAATGTGTTTTCAATCTGTTGTTGAATCGCACGTTTCAATGGACGCGCGCCATAGACAGGATCGAAACCAGCATCAATCAATAAATCAAAAGCGGTATCATCTACAGTTAGGCTCATGTCACGATCAACAAGACGCGAACGTAATCGATCCAACTGAATATCGGCAATGCCACGAATTTGTGCTTTTTTGAGTGAATGGAAAATCACAAGCTCATCAATCCGGTTAATAAATTCCGGACGGAAATGCTGACTTACCGCATTCATTACAATGGTACGCACTTCATCGTCTGTTGCACCCTCACCTAGCTCACGTACATCTTGTGAACCTAAGTTCGAAGTCATCACAATTACCGTATTTTTAAAGTCTACTACTCGACCTTGTGAATCGGTTAAGCGGCCATCGTCCAATACCTGGAGCAAGATATTGAATACATCAGGATGCGCTTTTTCAACCTCATCAAACAACACAACACTATATGGCTTACGGCGAACAGCTTCAGTTAAAACACCGCCTTCTTCATAACCCACATATCCTGGAGGTGCACCAACCAAACGGCTAACAGAATGTTTCTCCATGAATTCACTCATGTCGATACGAATCATGGCATCATCACTGTCAAACAAGAAGTTAGCAAGTGCTTTAGTCAACTCAGTTTTACCAACACCTGTTGGACCCAAGAACAAGAATGATCCACTAGGTCGATTCGGGTCAGACAAGCCTGCACGTGAACGACGTACGGCATTAGACACTGCAACAACTGCTTCATCTTGCCCTACAACACGGTCATGTAAAAACTCTTCCATATTAAGAAGTTTTTCACGTTCGCCTTGCATCATTTTAGCAACCGGAATACCTGTTGCAGCACTCACAACTTCAGCAATTTCATTTTCAGTCACTTTAGTACGAATGAGTTTTGGCTCTTCGTTCTCCTCTGCAACTTCATCTTGCTCCAGTTGTTTTTGCAACTCTGGAATTACGCCATACTGTAAACGTGCTGCCTCAGCCAAATCACCTTCACGCTGAGCTTTCTCAAAAGCAATACGCGCTTTATCAAGTTCCACCTGAGCCTGTTTAGTACCTTCTACCAAAGTTTTTTCAGACTTCCAGATTTCTTCAAGATCGTTGTATTCTTTCTCGACTTCAGCAATCTGTTTTTCAAGATGAGTGACTTCAGCTTTACTGCCGACATCTTCATCTTTTTTCACAGCTTCCAATTGCATTTTCAACTGGATTAAACGGCGATCGAGCTTATCAAGTGCTTCAGGTTTAGAGTCAATCTCCATTTTAATACGAGAAGCTGCCTCATCAATCAAATCAATTGCCTTGTCTGGTAATTGACGGTCGGTGATATAGCGATGAGACATTTTCGCCGCAGCAATAATCGCAGAGTCTAAAATTTGCACGCCATGGTGAGTGGCATATTTTTCTTTAAGTCCACGTAAAATTGCAATCGTATCTTCAACACTTGGCTCATCAACTAGCACTTTCTGGAAACGACGCTCTAAAGCTGCATCTTTTTCAATATATTGACGATATTCATCTAAGGTCGTCGCCCCCACACAGCGCAATTCACCACGAGCCAACGCAGGTTTTAACATATTACCTGCATCCATTGCGCCATCGCCTTTACCTGCACCTACGAGTGTATGTAACTCGTCAATGAATAAGATGATTTCGCCTTCGTGTTTTGCCAAGTCTTTTAAAACAGCTTTTAAACGTTCTTCAAACTCACCACGATATTTAGCACCAGCCAGTAATGAACCTAAGTCGAGGGATAAAACACGTTTATTTTTTAATCCCTCTGGCACTTCACCATTCACAATACGCTGTGCCAAACCTTCAACAATAGCGGTTTTACCTACACCCGGCTCACCAATAAGAACAGGGTTGTTTTTGGTACGACGCGATAAAACCTGAATAGTACGGCGAATTTCATCGTCACGCCCAATGACAGGATCAAGTTTTCCAGATAAAGCACGCTCTGTTAAATCAATCGTATATTTATTAAGTGAGTCACGTTGGTCTTCGTGATTATTACTCATGACTTTGTCATTACCTCGAATATGTTCAATTACTTTGCGTAAGCTGTCTGGAGTTACACCTACCGCACTTAAAATATTTTTAGTTTCGCCTGTCTCTGCCAAACCTAATAAAACCCAGTCAGTTGATAAAAATTCATCACCTGCTTTTTGCGCATATCTGTCTGCCAGATTAAGTGCTTTCACAGCTTCTGGGTTTAAGTTGACATCACCCGTTGGATTGGCAATTGTGGGCGCATCTTTTATAGCCTGTTCAAGTTTTTGTTTAAGTTCAGGTAACCGTGCACCTGCTTGTTGCAACAAACTAATATTTGATGGCTCTTCTAACAAGGTAGACAAAATATGAATACCTGCGATAGCGGTATGGTCTTTACCCATCGCTAAAGATTGAGCATCTGAGAGGGCTTGCTGCAAGCGGTTTGTAAATTTTTCAAAACGCATTCTTGTTATTCCTCACAACAAATTTGTACTTGTCTAATAGATGGGAACACTTCTTCGGATTTCAAATAAATTTTTATATATTTTTCATAATTTTATAAAAATAACAATGAGTAAAACTCCATTATAATATGGGATTGTTTTGTATATATTTCAAGTACAGTTCAGCTACATTTTATTAAAATGCTTGAATATTTAGATTCATGCTTATTCTTACTACGCTTTTCACAAAGTCTTCATTGAGAATTTAGTAATTAAGCTTTAGTTTATCTTGCTAGTTTCCTACTCGTTTTGAAATGAAAATGCACTTTAAACACATTATATTAACAACAACTTGTCTTTTTACTTCGGCACTGGCAAACGCTCAGCTTCCGCAAGACTCTAGACGACCTGGTGGAATTGCAGTTATTCCTCTAACTACTGATATTACTCAGGTCACTTTTCAACAAAAGCCTGTTTTAATTAGTCAAGAAGGTCAGCAGCGCTATGCTGTACTTGGTATTCCATTATCTACTCCAATCGGAAATATTCAACTCGATACGAATAAAGCCCCAATTCAAATAGCAGTTAAGTCTTATCCTTACGCTGAGCAACGCATTAAAGTCACGAACCAAGATTATGTGAACCCTAACCAAAGTCAATTAGACCGCTACGCTCAAGAAGCAAAAGAACAAAATGATGTGTATACCTCATTTACACAGAGCTCATGGCAAACCCTACCCACATTTATACGCCCGACTTCAGGGAAATTTAGCAACTCTTTTGGAAGAAAACGCTTTTTCAATGGCGAGGAACGCGCGCCCCACTCAGGTTTAGATATTCCTGCGCCAGTAGGGCAAAAAGTTGTTGCTCCCGCAGATGGTGTGGTTATCCAAACTGGATCTTATTTTTTTAATGGACAAACCGTGTTGATTGATCATGGCCAAGGCTTAGTCAGCATGTTCTGCCATTTAAGCGCAATTAAAGTAGAGAAAGGCCAACATATCCGCCAGGGAGAAACGTTAGGTTTAGTAGGCAAAACAGGACGCGTGACAGGCCCTCATCTGCATTGGGGCATGAGCCTTAATAATGCTCGGGTAGATCCTCAGCTTTTCCTAAATACAGCTCGTTAATTTAAAGCTTTACGAAAATACTTTGGTGCCTCGACATAACCTTCCCTGAGGTAAAATTGATGTGCCAAAGGTCTTTGCACTCCAGAATGCAGTTCCATTCGATCACACCCTCGGCGTCTGGCTTGTTGCTCAGCCTCCTTTACGAGTAAATGCCCTACACCTTTGCTACGCATTTTCTCATCAACACACAGATAGCATATTTTGGCAAAGTCACCTTGTAAGGCAATTTGCGGAATAAAGTAGAGAGATAAAAAACCATAAATTTTACCCCTCTCTTCAGCAATCAAAATTTGTGAGTTAGCGTCATTATGGAGTATCTCAAATTTTTCTTGAATAAGAGCAAAATGCTGTGGGTATCCCATCTGTTTAAGTAGGTCACATATGGCTTGAGTATCTTCTGATTTAGCAGAACGAATATTCACTTTCATTCTTCCTTTTATTTTTTAGTTATTTTTGACAATAAAAAAAGCCAACTCTCATGTCAGCTTTTTTTTAATTTCTAGTTATCAAAAAAATGCCTTATTCCGCTTCAATAATTTCGAAGTCATGTGTAATTTCAACACCACCATCGGAAAGCATTTTACTTGCTGAACAATATTTCTCGGCAGACAATTCAACTGCTTTTGCAACCTGCTTTTCTTTCACAGCTTTACCAGTTACCACAAAATGTAAGTGGATTTTAGTAAACACAGCCGGAATTGCGTCAGCGCGCTCAGCTTTTAAATTACATACAACATTCGTCACATCTTGGCGAGATTTCTTTAAAATGGTCACAATATCAAACGAAGCACACCCACCAAGTCCCATTAATATCAATTCCATAGGACGTGGACCACGGTTTTCACCACCATACTCAGGTGAGCCGTCCATGATGACACTATGCCCACTATCCGATTTCGCTTCAAAAGCAACATTCTCTAGCCAATGTACACTTGTTTGCATTGCAACTACCCAAAAAAAATTATAAATTTAAGCAGGGTCTGTTGACATTTCATCTATGGATTGCGTTATAGCTAAAAATTAATCCAAATAAGACGCAAAACCCAGACAATGGCAATCCTTTGTCCAGTTTTGTAATAAAGTTTGTGAAATTTCAGCCATAATCTGAGTTGCAATTAAAGCAGCGCAGGCATAGCGCAAGACCAAGTTATTTTGTACGTTCCATTGTTAAGATCTATTTATTTAGAATGGCTAAATTTCATAGTTCTTATTTGGTACGTCTAAAAGAATTGTCTTATGTTGCAACCATCTGTGAAATGTCAACAGGCCCTTGTTTTGTACACTAACATAAAATGAGTTGATAAGGAATTTCATCTCTTCTGTGTAATAGCTCATCTCGAGCTTGTGTGAATTGTTTACCCTATTCGGAACATATTAAGCATGACTTCAAATTTTTCACAACTCAGCACAGATGCTTTATCTCCGGGGCAACTACCTGAATCCGTTAAAGCATTGTTAAAACGTGCTCACATCAACAGATATCCAAAACGAACCACAATTGTTGATGCCGGAACAGAGTCAAAATCTTTATATTTAATTTTAAAAGGCTCAGTTTCAATTATTTTGCGTGAAGATGACGAACGTGAAATTGTTGTTGCGTATTTAAATCCGGGCGATTTCTTTGGGGAAATGGGGCTTTTCGAACCGAACCCTCAACGTACAGCCGAAGTTCGAACTCGTGATGTCTGTGAAATTGCAGAGATCTCTTATGACAACTTCCACGAACTTAGCAAACAATACCCAGACTTAAGCTATGCTGTTTTTGCACAATTAGTTCGCCGTCTAAAAAATACGACCCGTAAAATGACAGATCTTGCGTTCATTGATGTGTCTGGTCGTATTGCACGTTGCTTAATCGATCTATCTTCTCAACCAGAAGCAATGATTTTGCCGAATGGTCGTCAAATTCGTATTACTCGTCAAGAAATTGGCCGTATTGTTGGATGTTCACGTGAGATGGTTGGCCGTGTACTCAAAACCTTAGAAGATCAAGGTATGATCCAAACTGATGGTAAAGCCATTCTTATTTTTGATGCATCATTAGAAGAAAACACTGTTTCTGATGATGACTACGACGATGAAGAATAATATTCATTAAATTTTTAATAAAAAGCAAACTTCGGTTTGCTTTTTTTATATGCAACAATGAGTTAATACACAAAACTTACAAACTATTCTAATTTTATGATTTAAGTTGAATACATATTCTCCGTTAGGCTAACTCAAAATTTCCAAGGATTCCGCTGTATGCAATTTAACCCACTTAGTCGCACAGGCCTTAAACTTCCAGAAATTTGTTTAGGCACCATGACATTTGGTGAGCAAAACTCCCAACAAGAAGCTTTTGAACAACTCAATTACGCCTTGGCCCATGGTTTATATTTTTGGGATACGGCAGAGATGTATTCCGTTCCGCCAAAACCTGAAACTTATGGTGCAACTGAAACGATTATTGGTAATTGGTTTGCCCAGCATGGACAACGTGACAAAGTCTTTCTCGCATCTAAAATTGCAGGTCCGGGCTTTGGAGGAACACACATTCGAGAAGGCAATACACGCTTTAACAGTGACCATATTGCCAAAGCTCTAGATGGTTCACTTAAACGCCTCCAAACAGACTATATCGATCTTTATCAATTGCATTGGCCTGAACGTCATACCAACTTTTTTGGTACGCTCGCTTATGGCAATCAGCAAGCTGAAAATGATTACGACACAACACCTCTAGAAGAAACATTACTTGCTCTACAAGAAGAGATTAATCGCGGGCGCATTCGCTATATTGGTTTATCAAATGAAACCCCGTGGGGCACCATGAAATTTTTACATTTGGCCGAAAAGCTAGGTGTCAGTAAATTTGTAAGTGTTCAAAACCCATATAGCCTGCTTAACCGAACTTATGAAATAGGTATGTCAGAAATTGCTAAATATGAAGATGTCGGCTTGCTCGCCTACTCTCCTCTGGCTTTTGGTTACTTAACGGGTAAGTTTAGAAACGGTGCTCGTCCCGCCAATGCTCGTGTAACACTATTCCCTCGCTTTAGCCGTTACAGCAACCCTCAAAGCGAATGGGCGACTGAACAATATGCACAGCTAGCAGAAAAGCATGGACTAAGCTTAACTCAAATGGCCTTAGCTTTTATTAAACAACAATTCTTTGTGACCAGCACAATTATTGGTGCCACTAATTTAGATCAACTCAAAGAAAATATTCAGGCATTTGAGATTGAATTACCAAGTGAAGTTCTAAAAGGTATTGAAGCCATCCATACTCAACAGCCCAACCCTGCTCCTTAAATAAAAAACGGATGCTTAAGCATCCGTTTTCTTTATCTATATAAAATTTACATCTTATTTACGGCTATTATAAACTGCCATTGCCGCAGGTAAGTTTTTACGCATATCACCAATACGTTGTGAGTTAGATGGGTGAGTAGACAAGAATGATGAACCACCGCCACCTTCAAGCTTATTCATTTTTTCCCAAAGCGTAATCGCTGCATTTGGATTATAGCCTGCACGCGCCATCAACATTAAACCACCTTGGTCAGCACGACTTTCCAAGCTACGAGAATATGGTAAGCCCACACCCACTTGTGTACCTAACTGAGCAGCAGCAGTACCAAGCTGGCCTACATTATTACCCGCATAGCTTAAACCGATGCCTAGAGCTAAATCAGTTAAAGCTTGTGCACCGATTTTGCTTTTTGCATGCTCTTCTAAAGCATGTGTCATTTCATGTCCCATAACAGCTGCAATTTCAGCATCTGTCAGGTTCAATTTATTCACAATACCTGTATAGAACACTACCTTGCCACCAGGTGCAACGTAAGCATTAATCGTATCTGATTTCAACACCGCTAACTGCCAGCTAAATGGTTGACCAGTCTGATTCATCTGGTTGGCATATGGTTTTAAACGGTTGAATACAGCATTAATACGGTTATATGTACTAGAGCTTGTATCGAGAGCACCCTTACCACGTGCTTCCTGCACCATCTTATTAAAACCTTGAGCAGATTGAGCATTTAAGGTTGCAGTATCTGCACCAGCCATGTCCGCCACTGTTGCACAGCCAGAAATGGTCATCACACTTGCAGCACACAAGCTTAAAAAGAGTTTTTTATTCATAACACGGATCACCTAAATCGATAAAAAGCTGTTTATTCTTTTGCACTTATTATAAGAAATACCACTCATGCTTTGAATGTCTCATTTCTCCATGATCATAGTATTTATGTAACGATCAAGTAGATAAAGTCATCAAATAAATCCAGAAAATTAAACAGATTACATTTAAACCCAGATAAAAATGACTTAAGGTTTTAACTTTCTCTTCAAGATTAGGACTTTCCCTTTTCCAGAGTAAATAACTATTTTGTATGAGTACAACAGGAATTAACACACATGCGAACAAAACCGACAAGCTCATAAAAGCTGTCATAAAGAAATCTTCACGATATTCCTGTCCATAAATAACCAACATCGCCAGCGTGGGTGAACCACCAATAGCAAATAAAAAAGAATAAAAAATTGTTTTTGAAATAGTTGGTTGCAGCTTCATCCTGAGCCCATCCTTCCTTATCTATATATAACGTTTTAATCTGAATCTAATAAAACGAAAACTGCACTTTAGTCGGGTATAAAAAAAGCCCCCTTTCAGGAGGCCTTTTTAATCTTTGCTAATTAAGCAGAGAATGGATGACGTAAAACAATTGTTTCTGCACGATCTGGACCAGTTGAAACGATATCAATCGGACATTCGATTAATTGTTCAATACGCTTAACATAAGCCAAAGCATTTGCTGGTAATTGATCGATACTAGTTAAACCAACAGTCGACTCGCTCCAACCAGGCATAGTTTCATAGATTGGCTTCAAGCATTCAAAAGAAACTGCATCTGAAGAACCTACACAACCTGAATCTGTATTTTCATAACCTACACAGATTTTTACTTCTTCCAAACCATCTAAAACGTCAAGTTTAGTTAAGCAAATACCTGAAAGTGAGTTTACATCTACAGAACGGCGAAGAATTTCAGCATCAAACCAACCACAACGACGTTGACGGCCAGTAGAAGCACCAAATTCATGACCAACTGTACCTAGGTGTTTACCAATCGGATCACCAGAATCAGCCGCTGCGTCGTAAACTAATTCAGTTGGGAATGGACCAGCACCTACACGTGTTGTATAAGCTTTAGTAATACCTAATACATAATCAAGATGTAAAGGTCCCATACCTGAACCAGAGCTTACGCCACCAGCAGTTGTATTTGAACTTGTAACATACGGATAAGTACCGTGGTCGATGTCTAGAAGTGAGCCTTGAGCTCCTTCAAACATTACAGCCTTACCTTCTTTGCGATAGTCATGCAATACTTTAGTCACATCAATCACTAATGGAGCAAGCACTTCACGCCATTGGTTGCAAAGAGCCAATACATCTTCAAATTTAACAGCTTCTACACCGTAGAACTGAGTTAACTGGAAGTTATGTAACTCAAGCATTTCTTGGAGTTTTTCTTCAAGCGCTGCACCACCACGAACAAGGTCAGCAACACGCACTGCACGGCGAGCCACTTTATCTTCGTATGCAGGACCAATACCACGACCTGTAGTACCGATTTTAGCATTACCACGTTTTTTCTCACGTGCCTGATCAAGTGCAATGTGGTTAGGCAAAATGAGTGGACAGTTTGGAGAAATACGTAGACGTTCTTTAACAGGAACACCTTCTGCTTCCAAAATTCCCATTTCTTCAATTAACGCGGCTGGTGAAAGTACTACACCATTACCAATTAAGCACAATACGTTTTCACGTAAAATGCCTGATGGAATGAGGTGCAATACAGTCTTTTTACCACCTACGACAAGAGTATGACCTGCGTTATGTCCGCCTTGATAACGTACTACCGCAGCCGCCTGATCTGTGAGCAGGTCGACGATTTTACCTTTACCTTCGTCGCCCCATTGGGTACCAAGTACCACAACATTTTTGCCCATAATAGCCTCATTACATCATGCTGTTAAAATTGGAAACCACCAGTAAAAATTTACCGTTGGCGATTAAATCTTTTCAATATTCCATTGTCCATTTTGCGACACGAGTTGATGGGTCGCATATGGAATAGAACTTAAATCATCATTACCTAACAATTGAACCACACGTAAACCTTGAGCACGTGCATTCGAAATTGCTGAGAGTAAATCCTGTTCTGAGCCTTTTGGAGCAACAACAGTTTCGATTTCCGCGAACTGATTTGCACCTAAGGCATATAAATCACAACTAAAACCAGTAGCAGGGCGTGCGCGGCCAAAGTGCTCACCAATACCATCATAACGGCCACCCTGTGCTAAAGGCGCAGCTCGATTCGGTGCATAAACCGCATACATTAAGCCAGTGTGATAGTGATAACTACGTAGCTCTACAACATCAATACCGATATTGAGATTTGGCCAACGGCCTTTAATTTGCGCAAGTGTAGTTTTAAGTGCATCTAATGCTGACTTAAATTCAGCATCTTGTAAGATGTTTGCACTTAAATTCGCCTGTAATGCTTCTAGATCACTAGAATAACGGCCAAGTGCATAGAAATCAGAACCCATATTGAGGTTTTGAGTAAATTCAGCTAACTCTGGTAACGCTTTTCTTTGATAAAGATCTGAAAGCTCATGCTCTTCATTTTTTGACAGTCCAGCACATTTTACTAAACTGCGGAACAACCCTACATGGCCCAAATCTAGATGTGCGCCTTGTAAAGTGTAGATATTCTCGATCAACCCCAGCATAACATCGACCATTTCGACATCAGCTTCGATACTGTCATGCCCGTATAACTCTGCACCTAATTGTAGAGGTGCACGTGTGGCATTGAAATTTTGTGGTTTAGTATGTAATACAGTCCCTGAATAACAGTAACGTGCAACACCTTCAACTGGTCTTACATGTGCATCGATACGTGCAACTTGCGGTGTCATATCAGCACGAACACCGAGTAAACGGCCTGAGAGCTGATCAATGACCTTAAAAGTTACTAAATCTAAGTCTTGATTTGATTCTGATAATGAAGACAACGATTCGATGTATTCGATAAATGGTGTATATACCAATTGATAACCTCGTACCGCGAGGAAATCTAAAGCTTCACGGCGAAGTTTTTCAATGACTTGCGCCTGTTCCGGCAATACATCTGCTACCCCGTCAGGCAGCAACCATGTCTCTGAAATGGTCATATTTCAAGCCTAAAATCTGATCAACGTGGAACGACCCCACATAAAAAAATCGGGAACACACCCGATTTCTCTTAGTGTAGCATGATACTTTGTGCCATGCACCTGACAATTTGCATAAATCTTTCTTAATAAACTCTAAAGTCAAAAAGAAGATTTTATGAATTAACAATAATATTCAATATCTTATTCTCATTCACTCATATCATAGACAAAAGTTCTTCGACCAAAGAATGGGCCAATATCTGAGCTATCTCCTTGTTGCCAGTTAATCAGATTTAATCTTTGAATAGCTTGAGCTGCTTGAGTATTAAAAGCAAAGCAACCTTTTTCAAGATTTGCGATTTTTAGCTTTTGTCTGAAAGCAATTAATGAATGCACATTATTAAGCGGGTTATCTTCTATAGAATACAAATGAGACTTTTCATACGCTAAATTTCTATCAGCATCCCACCGACTACTTGATATAAAATTAATAAAAAAAGCAGACTGGTTATTATTATTTCCCAATGCGCTTTGAATATCACCAGTTTCTAAGTTTTCTAAAACAGTTAAGTTATAACCATACCACTGCGAATTTAGAAGCCTAAAATACTTTTTATCTTGGCCTAAGTTATTATATCTTTTGACAATTGACTGTTTTTTCTCACTAAACGAAGGATTTGAATTAAAACTAGATATATCTGAAATATAAGATTGATTCCATTGAGTCTCTTTTAAACGATAACAATAACTATTTTTTGGAAACCTAATATTCTTATAATTTTGGTAGAAGTCTATTAAATTTTTATCAAGTTGATTGTGAAGGCCCGTTTCTAAATTTTTATTTTCTTTATAGCCTGGTAATACACGATCAAAGATATTTTCACCCTCTAAATTCAAAATTTCAAATTTTAAATTTTCTTTCAAATCAGGCGTTAATTCATACGTCCAACTGCTCGGTGTTAACCTTTTCAGAGTATGTGTTTGTAAGGTCCCTTTATTTAAAACTTTCTGTTCAGTTAAAAGTTCAGTTTCTAGCGGTTGGTTATGTGACTTTGCAAAAAAGATTTCATTATTCTTAATTGAATATTGAGTAATTTCAAAAAAATCACTATAGATACTTGAAGAAATATCAGAAGGTTGATAATAGACTTGGTAAATTTTGTCTTCTTTTTCTAAATTATTTTCGGTTTGATCATGAGTATTTTGATCTGAGCCTTCACCACCGCAAGCAGCTAAAATAATAGTAGATGTAAAAATTAAAAAACCGCTTATTCTTTTTGAGTTAAATTTCATATGAACTCTATAATTAAAATTTTAATGTTTGTGAATCATACAAATAGATATAATTTTACACAACACTAATATTTAGAATTTTAATTATTTGAACTTTTCATATTAGAAATTAACAACCATAAAAAGGGTGTTAATTTAACACCCTTAAATGATTTAAAATCATATTTAGAAAGAATCACACAGATCCAATAAACGATTTGCATAGCCCCATTCATTATCGTACCAAGCGAATACTTTAGCTTGATGCCCTACAACCATAGTTTGAGTTAAATCAACAATGAGTGAATAAGGTGAATGATTGAAATCACTCGAAACTAATGGCTCATCTGTTACCGCCATAATTTCTGCATAGTCTGTTTGAGATGCTTTAATTAGTATTTCATTAATGTGATGCACAGTAATTGGAGATTGCGCGATAAAAGTTAAGTCAATTGCCGCCACATTAATAGTTGGTACACGAATTGAATAACCATCAATACGGTCTTCCATTTTAGGCATAACACGCTTTAATGCGCCGAGTGCACTAGATGTGGTCGGGATAATATTTTGCCCTGAAGCTCTAGCACGACGTAAATCACGATGTGCGTGGTCAAGAACAGATTGATCTGCTGTCACTGCATGAATTTCTGTCATAAGCGCAGTTTCAATACCGAAAGCATCATCAATGATTTTGACTAATGGAACTAAAGCCTGCGTAGTACATGAAACGCTTGATATGATCTGATCAGTCACTTTGACTTCATTATGGTTCACACCATAAACAATGGCTGCGTCAACATGATCAAAAGGTGCCGCCCCAATAATGACCCGCTTCGCCCCTGCTTGTAGATGACGTGTCGCATCCGCATGAGAACGGAACAGTCCTGTACACTCAAGTACCACATCAATATCTAAACTAGACCATGGTAAAAGTTCAGGTTGTTTCTGCTTTAAAACCTCAACTTTTAACGCTCGTTGATTTGACTGAATATTCAAAAAAACTTTTTCATTTTCAATCAATATATCTACATTTCCATTGAAGCGGCCATGCGTAGAATCATATTTAAATAAATGCACTAATGTCTGAACATCTGCTATATCGTTAATCGCCACGATTTCAAAATGAAATTGTTTTGGGCTTTCGAACCAGGCGCGTAAAACATTACGTCCAATCCGACCAAACCCATTAATGGCGATACGTTGCATGACCTATCCTTATCAACAAAACTACAAACTAAAGAAGGCATATAGTAAAGCACGTCAAGGCCAATTGAATATAGATTTTTAGCCAAATCACAGTTTTGTAAGATATTCCTTTTAAAATCGTTGGTTCGGTGGGGTTTTTCCGCTACAATTTAGCGTTTTTAAAAAATAAGCCCCGTATCACATGCAAGGTTTGGCATAAAACAAACAGGCATTGATACATTTAGCCAAATTCGAAAATATGGAGTGACTTGGTTGTGAGTACTCGTTTAATGACATCTGCTGAAATTCGTGAAGCATTTTTGCGCTACTTTGAAACGCAAGGGCATACACGTGTCGCGTCGAGTTCTCTTGTTCCTGCCAACGACCCAACTTTATTATTTACAAATGCTGGGATGAACCAGTTTAAAGACTGCTTTTTAGGTCTTGAGAAACGTGACTATGTACGTGCAACTACATCTCAAAAATGTGTACGCGCTGGCGGTAAACATAATGACTTAGACAACGTTGGCTACACTGCACGTCACCATACATTCTTTGAAATGTTAGGTAATTTCTCATTCGGTGATTACTTCAAACGTGATGCACTTAAATTCGCTTGGGAATTTTTAACCAGCGAACAATGGCTTGCTTTACCAAAAGATAAACTTTATGCCACGGTTTACCACACCGATGACGAAGCTTACGACATCTGGAACAAAGAAATCGGTTTAGCGCCAGAACGTATTATCCGTATTGGTGATAATAAGGGCGAAAAATACGCATCTGATAACTTCTGGGCAATGGGTGATACTGGTCCATGTGGTCCATGTTCTGAAATTTTCTTTGACCACGGTGATCACATTTGGGGTGGCTTACCTGGTTCTCCTGAAGAAGATGGCGACCGTTTCATTGAAATCTGGAACAACGTTTTCATGCAGTTTAACCGTACTGCTGATGGCGTGCTTCACCCTCTTCCTGCTCCGTCTGTTGATACAGGTATGGGCTTAGAGCGTATCTCTGCTGTATTGCAACATGTTAATTCAAACTATGATATTGACCTGTTCCAACACTTATTAAAAGCTGCTGCCAACATTATCGGTATTGAAGACCAAGGTCAGCCTTCTTTACGTGTTGTTGCAGACCATGCGCGTTCATGCTGTTTCCTCATTGCTGATGGTGTAAACCCAAGTAATGAAGGTCGTGGTTATGTACTTCGCCGTATTATCCGTCGCGCTGTGCGTCACGGTAATAAACTTGGTGCAACTGGTACGTTCTTCTACAAAATGTTGCAACCTTTAATTGAAGTTATGGGTGATGCATATCCAGAGCTTGCAGCTCGTAAAGATGTGATTGAAGCAACTTTAATTCGTGAAGAAGAACAGTTTGCAAAAACACTTGAGCAAGGCTTGAAACTACTCGAAGGTGAGCTTGCTCAATTAAAAGATAAGACAATTCCTGGTGCGACTGTATTTAAACTTTACGACACTTACGGCTTCCCGACAGACTTAACTGCTGATATTGCACGTGAACGTGACTTTATTATTGATGAAGCTGGTTTTGAAGTAGAAATGGCAGCACAGCGTCAACGTGCTCGTGATGCTGGTAAGTTTGCAGTTGACTACAACAGCATTGTAAAAGTTGAAGGCGAAACTCAGTTTGATGGTTACATCAATACCACTGGTCAAGGTCAAATTGTAGCGATCTATAAAGATGGCGTACAAGTTGACGAAGTTTCTGAAGGTGATGAAGCGCTTATCGTTTTAAACCAAACTCCTTTCTATGCTGAAAGTGGTGGTCAGATTGGCGACACTGGTATCTTCAAAAATGAAACTGGTATTTTTGAAGTTCAAGATACTAAAAAGTCAGGTGGTGCCTTTGTTCATCAAGGTATTGTGACCGTTGGTAGCCTTAAAGCAGATCAAAATGTTGAAGCGATTGTTAAAGCAGACATTCGTGAAGCAACTGCACGTAACCACTCTGCAACTCACCTATTACATGCTGCCCTTCGTCAAATCTTAGGTTCACATGTACAACAAAAAGGTTCTCTAGTTGCAAGCGATATCTTACGTTTCGACTTTGCTAATGACCAACCTGTAACTTTTGAACAGTTACAACAAGTTGAACGTTTAGTGAATGCAGAAATTATTGCAAACAGTGCTGTAACAACCGAACTTCTTGATATCGAAGCTGCAAAAGCTAAAGGTGCCATGATGTTGTTCGGTGAAAAATATGGTGATGAAGTACGTGTACTTTCTATGGGTTCAATTATTGATGAGAAAAACTTCTCAATTGAACTTTGTGGTGGTATTCACGTTAAACGTACAGGTGATATTGGTTTATTCAAAATCACTTCTGAAGGTGGTGTAGCTGCTGGTGTACGTCGTATTGAAGCTGTTACAGGTACTAAAGCGCTAGATGTAGTACAAAAAACTGATGCTGATATCCAGCACATTAATGGCTTATTAAAAGCACAGAAAGACCAAACTGTTGAGCGTGTACAAGCCAATGTTGAATTGGTTTCTGCATTACAAAAGCAGATTGAACAGCTCAATCAGAAATTGGCAAACTTCCAAGCGTCAGAATTGATTGACCAGGTACAAACCATTGCTGGTCGTCAAACGCTTATTACCACTGTTCAAGGTGTAGATGCAAAATCACTTCGCAACTTACATGACAGTGTTAAATCGAAATTAGAGAATGCAATTATTGTGTTAGCTGGTGTAGAGGGTGACAAAGTCAGCCTACTTGCTTCAGTTGCATCACAATACACTGCAACTCTAAAAGCAGGTGACATCATCAAACATCTAGCAACCGAGTTAGGTGGTAAAGGTGGTGGTAAACCTGACTTAGCACAAGGTGGCGCGCCACTTAACGAGAAGTTTGGACAAGTTATCGCAGCATTGCCTGCATGGCTTGAACAAAAATAAGACTTCACTTTTTGTGTAACTGACCCTGAAAAGCCTCTCAGGGTCATGGCTTATATGGAACAACTATGGCATTAATCGTTCAAAAATATGGCGGTACTTCTATGGGTACCCCCGAGCGCATTTTAAATGTTGCTCGTCGTGTGAAGCGTTGGCATGATCATGGTCACAAGGTTGTTGTGGTCGTATCTGCAATGAGTGGTGAAACAAACCGCTTACTTGCTCTCGCTAAAGCCATTACCGAAACACCTGACCCACGTGAGTTAGACCAAATGGTTTCAACCGGTGAACAGGTGACGATTTCCATGTTAGCTATGGCACTTAATTCGATTGGTGTGGAAGCTAAATCCTATACCGGACGTCAAGTCGGTATTAAAACTGACAGTGCATTTACCAAGGCGCGTATCGAGTCTATTGATACAGATGTCATGACCAATGACCTAGATGCAGGCCGTGTTATTGTGGTTGCTGGTTTCCAAGGCTTTGATGCCAATGGAAATACCACCACACTAGGTCGAGGTGGTTCAGATACTTCTGGTGTTGCTCTTGCTGCTGCTTTAAAAGCTGACGAATGCCAGATTTACACTGATGTAGATGGTGTTTACACCACTGACCCTCGCGTTGCTCCTAAAGCCAAAAAAATCGACCGTATTTCTTTTGAAGAAATGCTAGAAATGGCATCATTAGGTTCTAAAGTTTTACAAATTCGCTCAGTAGAGTTTGCCGGGAAATATCAAGTTCCTTTACGTGTATTATCAAGCTTTGATAATGACGACGACGGCGTTTTTGACGACGAATTTAAAGAAAATGTTGGTACACTCATTACTACTGAGGCAGAAGATACTATGGAACAGCCAATTATTGCAGGTATTGCTTTTAACCGTGACGAAGCAAAATTAACGATTTTAGGTGTACCTGATGAACCAGGCATTGCTTCTAAAATCTTATCACCAGTAAGTGATGCCAATATCGAAGTCGATATGATAGTGCAAAATGTTGAAGAAGATGGCACTACAGATTTCACATTCACAGTAAACCGTGTTGATTTAGCGAAAGCTGAAAAAATCTTAAACGAAACTGCTAAAAATATTGGCGCACGTGAAGTTTCAACACGTGATGACATCGTTAAAGTGTCTATCGTTGGTGTAGGTATGCGTTCACACGCAGGTGTAGCGAGCAAAATGTTCACTGCCCTTGCTGATGAAGGTATCAACATTCTTATGATTTCAACTTCTGAAATTAAAGTTTCTGTGATTATCGACGAGAAATATCTTGAACTTGCTGTTCGCTGCTTACATACCGCTTTTGGTTTGGATCGTGAACATGGTGAAAGCAGCGCCCGCGCTTAATTTTACCAACCGGTCAAGAATTCATTAAAAAATGTTTACTTGTCCGACAATAATCAAAGAAAACACAGAGCCGCTATAGTTTTTTTTATAGCGGCTCTGTTATATTAAACGGAAAGTTTTTTGGCAGAGATTATCAAAATATGACTTTGTTCTCATATTTCTGTTAGAATCTGACTGAAAACTGAGGTTGAGCTTTTTATTTGGGTACCAATATTGCAGTTTTAAGCGTTTAGCAAGGAGATAAACATGCTGATTCTGACCCGCCGTGTCGGGGAAACATTAATGATTGGGGATCAAGTCAGTGTTACTGTGCTTGGCGTCAAAGGAAACCAGGTTCGTATTGGTGTGAATGCACCAAAAGAGGTTTCTGTTCATCGCGAAGAAATTTATCAACGTATTCAACATGAACGTGCAATGCATGAACACCTTCAACATCTTGATCAAGA
Source organism: Acinetobacter sp. V104_13 (assembly GCF_031798995.1). Taxonomy (NCBI): domain Bacteria; kingdom Pseudomonadati; phylum Pseudomonadota; class Gammaproteobacteria; order Moraxellales; family Moraxellaceae; genus Acinetobacter; species Acinetobacter sp. V104_13. The sequence goes on from NZ_JAVQNP010000027.1 coordinate 842,502, forward strand.
TTATCAAGTTTCTTTTGAAGATGATAATTATGCACAGAAAAACTTCAATCGTTAATATGAAGTTATTCTCTCCCTAATTAAAGCGACTTTCTAGTCGCTTTAAATTTTTTAAGTTTTTGTATTTATAGACCTAAAGCACGTTTAACAGGTGCGTAACTACGACGATGCTGATCAATCACACCATGCACAGCAATCGCTTCAAAATGCGCTTTGGTTGGATATCCTTTATGTTTGGCAAAACCAAATAACGGATATTGCTGATCTAATTCTGCCATTTGTCGGTCACGTGTAACCTTTGCCAGAATACTTGCTGCACTAATTTCAGCATGGCTTGCATCTCCACCAACAATGGCTTCACAAGGAATAATGATTCCTTTAGGAATTTGGTTGCCATCTACAATTACTTTCTGTGGTTGGGTTTTCAAACCATCAACAGCACGCTGCATAGCCAAAAAAGTTGCCTGTAAAATATTTAGTTCATCAATTTCAGCATGAGTTGCTTCAGCAATTGACCAAGCTAAAGCTTTTTCTTGTATTTCAATAAACAACTTTTCACGTTTCTTTTCAGTTAATTTTTTAGAATCATTTAATCCTAAAATTGGATTATTCGGATCTAAAATCACAGCTGCTGCCACAACCGAACCTACTAAAGGCCCCCGTCCTGCCTCATCTACACCAGCAATAAACATCGACTCACTACCTTTAAACAAAAGAGGCTGATCAATAGTAATCAGCCTTCTTTAACACATAATTTATTAATTACTTTTGTAAAGCTTCTGCCACACAAGCGTTTACAGTTTTAGAAACCACTTGGTTTACGATTGTAGCACGTGTATTTACATCAAGTGCAGCTGCAGCTAATTCTACTGCTGTCACACTGTTTGGAGCCTTTTCGCTCACACAACCACATACATTCGTTTGGATGCTATCACGTTGCTCAGCAGTCATATATTTTGTTGCTGTTTTCCAAGCTGCAACATTATTAATCTCTGTAATACATTTTGCATTTACAGCAACCTTTAACGCAGCAACGCCTAATTGTTGAGTTGTGGTTTGTGCAGAAGCAGCACCTGTACCAGTGCCTGTAGTTGTTGCACATGCTGTTAAAGCTAAAACAACTGGTGCTAGAGCGAGCATCAATTTTTTCATCATTTTTTCCTTTGATTGAACGTTGGCAGCGCGTATTGTGCCTAAACTCAACTTTAGAAGAAACAAATAATTTGATGCATTTATGCAAACTATTTTGCCGAGCGAAATTCAGCTCATCAAATGCTTTTTTATGCAGTAAAACGTTCTGTTTTTAGCACGCTCTGTCACATTTAAAACATTTCTCAAAATCTGTGCTTTCCCCTAAAATCACGAATCAAAACGACAAAAAAAGGGTCTTTTATGCCTGCTGCTTCCTCTCAGTATTACACCCGTACCGCACAAATTCTGCATTGGGTGATGGCAATTATTTTCATCGTCGCATGGGTTATTGGCTTTTATAGTGGAAATTTTTTAAGCTATGACGTTGATGGCAGCTTTAAAGGTGATGTGATTACGTTGCACAAGAACATTGCAACTACCATTATCTTTTTAGTGATTATCCGGATTTTATGGCGCTATACACATCCAGCTCCAAAACTACCTGACACCATGTCACCGATGATGAAAACTCTGGCACACGTTGGTCATCTATTCCTTTATGTAATTTTAGTGGCTTTACCTGTCACTGGTTGCTTGTTTAGTTGGAGTGCTGGTCACCCTGCCCCCGTTTTATATTTATTTGAAATTCCGCGTTTAGTGCAAGATAACCCAGAGCTTTTAGCTGTTGTTAAACCATTACATATTTATATTTCTTGGTTTGCTGGTTTTCTCATTGTTGGACATGTACTAGCAGCTTTAAAACATCACTTTATTGATAAAGACAATATTTTAAATAGTATGACCAAACAGCCTAAATAAAGCTGATGTATAAAAAAACCGCCCGAGATAGGCGGTTTTTTATTTAGATTTTTTGGATTTCTGCAATCCACTTTTGTTTCTCTTCATCTGAAATGAAAGAGGCTTCAAAAGAATTAATTGCGAGTTGCTTCAACTCATCATTGTTTAAGTCTAAAGCTTGCTGGATGGCAAAGAAATTATCATTCATATATCCACCAAAATATGAAGGATCATCTGAGTTAACCGTTACATGTACGCCTTTTTGTAAAAGACGGCGGATATTATGATCTTTCATATCCGTAACAACACATAGCTTTAAATTACTTAAAGGACAAACCGTTAATGGCATTTTTTCATTAATTAAACGCGCCATTAATTGTTCATCTTCTTCAGAACGCACACCATGATCGATACGATTCACTTTAAGTAGATCTAAAGCTTCCCATACATATTCAGGCGGGCCTTCTTCGCCAGCGTGAGCAACGATTAAGAAACCTTCTTCACGCGCCTTAGCAAAAACACGTTCAAATTTAGCTGGCGGATGCCCTACTTCACTTGAATCGAGGCCGACTGCAATAATGTCTTGTTTAAATGGTAAAGCTTGTTCAAGTGTTTCAAATGCAGCTTCTTCACTTAAATGACGTAAGAAACACATAATCAGTTGAGAGCTGATACCAAACTTAGCTTTGGCATCTGCACAAGCACGCTTTAAACCATTAATCACAGTTGAGAACGCAACACCACGGTCTGTATGGGTTTGCGGATCAAAGAACATTTCTGTGTGAACGACATGATCTTCGGTACATTTCTCAAAATAAGCCCATGCTAAATCATAGAAGTCTTGTTCATGTACAAGAACATTCGCGCCAGCATAGTAAATATCTAAGAATGATTGAAGATTATGAAAGTTATAAGCTTGCTTTACTTCTTCAACAGATTTGTAAGGAATCTGAATCTGATTGCGCTGGGCAATTGCAAACATTAATTCAGGTTCGAAAGTCCCTTCAATATGCACATGCAATTCGGCTTTTGGTAAGGCGCGAATCAGCTCGACTTGATTCATATTAACTCCACGTCTAAAGAAAAAAGGGTGTGGTCAAAATCACACCCTTTTATAATTTTCTTCTTATTGAAAACTATGTCTAAGATAGCTCAAGAAGAAAATTATAAAAAATCATATTAACCGCCAAACGCGATAAATTTAAATACCCAAAGCGCAGCAATAATCCATACCATGTATGGTACAGTTTTTGCCTTACCCGTGAATAATTTAACTAATGCATAGCTAATAAAGCCCATTGCAATACCATCAGCAATTGAATAGGTAAATGGCATAAATACAATGGTTAAAAATGCTGGAACAGCTTCAGTAATATCATCCCAATCAATGTGAGTGATCCCTTGGATCATCAACACACCAATGAACAATAAAGCTGGCGCCGTTGCAAAACCTGGTACAGATTGAGCAAGAGGTGCTAAAAATAAACAGCAGATAAATAAGACTGCAACCACAACAGCAGTTAAACCAGTACGTCCGCCTGCTGCTACACCTGAAGCTGATTCGATATATGGTGTAGTTGAAGATGTACCTAATGCGGCACCTGCAACGATTGCAGTAGAGTCTGCAAATAATGCTTTCTTCAAACGAGGTAATTTACCGTCTTGTAAAAGACCTGCACGGTGTGAAACACCAACCAAAGTACCTGTACTGTCAAACAAGTCGACGATAAAGAATACGAAAATGACGCCGACCATACTTGCAGTAAATAGACCTTCAAAGTCCATTTGCATGAATGTTGGTGCAATTGAAGGAATTTGACCCACTACACCCTTAAATTCATTTAAACCTAAAGCAGTAGCGATGGCCGTAACAACTAAAATACTAATAATGATTGCGCCACGAACTTTTAATTGGTGTAAAACCACAATCATTAAAAATCCGAATAGCGCTAATAATACTGTAGGCTGTTTGATATCGCCCAAACCGACTAATGTCGCTTGGTTATCAACAATGATTCCAGCATTTTTTAATGCAATCAGCGCTAGGAACAAACCAATACCACCGCCGATTGCAAACTTAAGTGACATTGGAATCGCATTAACAATCGCTTCACGAATTTTAAAGAAGCTAATTGCAAGAAAGACAAGGCCTGAAACAAAAACAGCGGCTAAAGCTGTTTGCCATGGCACGCCCATTCCCATACAAACCGAGTAGGTAAAGTAAGCGTTTAAACCCATACCAGGGGCCAATGCGATCGGATAATTAGCAATGATCCCCATTACTAAACATCCGATTGCTGCTGCCAAACAGGTTGCAACGAATACGGCACCATGATCCATGCCGGTTTCAGATAAAATGAGTGGATTGACAATAATGATATAACACATCGTTAAGAATGTAGTTACACCAGCAAGAACTTCAGTTCGGAAAGTGGTTTTATTGTCGCTTAGCTTAAATAAACGCTCTAACCAGCCTGCCGAAGAATTGGGCGCCGCCATAAGTAGCCTCTATGCAAAATCTGAACTGTGGAATATTTACGTCTATGTAGGTCGCTGAACAATATTGTTTTTCTGTTCAGTCCTATAAACAAGAATCTCAAATTTAAGAAGCAACAAATATGCCACTTATTTGATTTCTAGCTTTATACATAGCAAACAACCACAGCCCCTCTTGAAACACAAAAAAGCTGCATAACCCCTATGCAGCTTTTTTACTATACGTTCAATAAGTTTAACAGATTCAACAGAAACATGATCAAAATTTATGAAAAGATATGACCAATGACACTGTAAAAAGTTAGAAATTTATAGCTCGTTATTGCTAGAAAATAATTTTTTTCTCGCCTATATATTGTTGCATATGAAAAGAAGCTAAATTGCTGTGATGAGCATGATTCGGATTTCGTTCGATACTTTGCAGGTTTTTTTCAGCTTCTTGTATGATCTGCATTAGCTCTTGATGTCTTTTATTTTGAGTATCTAAATAAGCCCAATACCCTAATACAAAGACGATACCCACACACAACACTATTAATACTTTATTGATCATTATTATTATCTCTATGTTTTTAATGTTAATGATCTTAACAAAAAATTATAGCTTTGTGAATATTTTCACATTTATTTACAATAACACACTCTTATTCAAATTATTGAAAATAAAAGTTATTTTAAAAATATCATGAAAAAACCTAATAAATACTAAACTTTTCCATTGAAAAGTAACTTTATTTAATAAGAGCTTATTTTAGTTATTTTTAATATTATCTTTTTATCGGTTTTAACTCTTAAGTTATTTTAAAGATAGAGCATAGACAAATGTGTATATGGCTTGAAATTTGTTTTTATTTGCTAAGCTTTAAATGAGATAAAAAGGAGCTATTTTCGTTAATGTACTTTTCTTTAAAATTGTTTCTTTAGCGACTAATTTCTATATTGCATGTTTAGCATGGAAAGTAAAAATTCATCTCAAAGAAATCTTCATCTTATTTAAAAAATATTTTTTCTCCTTTGACTCTATTGGTTGACTAGCAAAATTACATCCAAATTTTATCGTTCTATAAATCGTACCAAGCTTTCCATTTTCATAGCTTCATTCCAATAAACGCTACGATAAACTGTACTCAGATAAAAAATTAAATCAGGAGAATACATCATGTTTGATATGCGTTTATCTCACGAGCGTGGTGCAGCACATCATGGTTGGTTACAATCAAAACATAGCTTTTCATTTGCTAACTATTGGGATCCTAAACAAGTTGGTTTTTCGGATCTGCTTGTAATTAACGATGATAACGTTGCTCCATCTAAAGGCTTTGGTACTCACCCTCACCGTAATATGGAAATTATTTCCTATGTACTTGAAGGTGCATTAGAGCATAAAGACTCGATGGGTACAGGCTCTGTGATTGTGCCGGGTGACATTCAGCTGATGAGTGCAGGTCGTGGCGTTGCTCATAGTGAATTTAACCATTCAGCTCAAGAAGGCGTTCATTTCTTGCAAATTTGGGTTGTTCCAAATAAAGTGAATACAGAGCCAGGCTATCAACAAGTTCATATTGATGAAGCAGACAAACGCGGTAAATTGCATTTGATCATCTCACCAAAAGGTGGCGAGAAAACTTTATCGATCAAACAAGACATTAATATTTACTCAGGTCTTTTTGATGGTGAAGAAACTGCTGACTTTGTGATTCCTGATGGTCGTTATGTGTACCTACACGTTGCTAAAGGTCGTGTTGATGTAAATGGTAAAACCTTTAACACCGGCGATGCTGCACGTATTCGTGAAGGTGGAAGCTTATCGTTTACCAATGGTGATAACGCCGAAATTTTGATTTTCGATATGCGTCCTGAAGAAGTTCCAACCATGCCATAAGATCAATTAAGCCCTCACATAAACTTTATGTGAGGGCTTTTTATCGTTACTTGGACTTATAAAAATTCTAACTCTGCTCAGTGCTCTTCTGAACGAGCCATCTCTGTATTGATATAGCTCATGATCATAGTAGTTAGCCCCTGCACCATTTCATCAAAACTAATATAAGGGTTTGGCAAAATAAGATGCCGTGCGACATTAAAAATTCCACTATTAATACAGATATAGGTAATTACAGGCAAATTATTGATTTTTAGGTATTTTGGATTATGCATCATATATTTCATGATCACTTCCATTAAAGCCTGTTCAATTTTGGGAATGTATTTGTCGTACTGCAATTCTCCTGCATAACGTAAAACAGTCAAATAACGGTCATTATTTTTCTTTAATAAATCACTAAAAGTATAAAAAATCATTTCGATGACAGGCTCTAACTCCAACTGTAAAATTGTCGGTGTAAGCTCTGTAATCATGTCCAGAATTTCGCGAACAAAAAAGTGATTCATTGCATCATAAATTTCTTCTTTATTTTTAAAATATTCGTATAAAGACCCGACACTCACTCCTGCAATTTCTGCAATATGACGTGTCGTGGTTCCACTCGGCCCATGAAGTGCCACCGCAATAAAACCCGCTTCAATAATCGTGTCGACAGTGACTTTGGCTCGAGTTTGACGAGGTTTACGCGTAGTCATACGATCTAATCAATAATCCGAACATAAAGTCAGATTAGCATGTAATCTGACTCGGTAGAAATAAAAAAACAAAATCCGAATAGTTGTCAAACTTAAGTGAAAAAACTGAGAAAAATAGATCTCAATTTATCAATCAATTGATGTTTTAATTCATTATTTCCAGAGATTAGAAATAAATTTAATTTATTATTTTTCAAAAAGATAAAATCAATTTATTTAGAAAAATTATTATAAGAAATGTCTATAAAATACTTTTATATATTTAAGAATTTACCCGAATTGAATCCGAACATAATGTCAGATTAATATGAAAAAATTAAAGAAGAGTCATTCAGCAGCTCTTGTCTGCCTCGGTTCTTCTTCCGTTATTCAGCCAAATAATCAAACAAATAACGGAGCAACAACACCGTAGTCAATGCAGAGAATCATCTGTTTTTGAAAATGGAATTTTACAGTGCTTTGTTGATCATTGAGTTTATTGATTTTCATCAAAATGCACCACTACTTTGCCTCAGGGTGTCGCCATGATCTCGACCGCAGTTAAAAAATCATTCAACAAACTTAAATTTCAGCGTGAAATTGAGCTACCAGATTTTGCTAGCAAAAGTTCAATTCCAATCAGACATTTAAATATTGGTTTTGATGGTAAAGAAATTGATGTCAGATTCTATATGGACAATCAATTTGCTACTTTGTTTTTTGCCACACTTTCGGTGTTTTTAACTTACGGCGAAGATCTGGTGATTGAAACCGCTCGCCATCACCGTGAATTTATCAAAGATCCAATATTAAAGCAGCGAGTAACGTCGTTGATTGGCCAAGAAGCAATTCATTCTAAATTGCACAATGAATATAACGATGCCCTTCAAGATGCTGAATATCCTGTCGCGCTATATCGTTTTCTTGGCTCAAACTTCTTTAAGTATGTTTTCTTAAAGTTTCCACAGCCACTCAAATTATCAATGATGGCAGGTATTGAGCATTTTACTGCGGTACTTGCTGAATACATGATGAAGCACGAAAAGAACTTCTATTATTCAGATGACGAAAAAAGCCGTGCATTGTGGATGTGGCATATGCTTGAAGAATCTGAGCATAAAGATATTGCCTACGATGTCTATCAACTTTTAAATGGTAGCTATGCACTACGCGCGTCTGGTTTCTTCCTCGCGCTATTTACCATTTTAGGTTTAATTCCTGCAACTACATTATTTGTGCCTGTGTTAAGAAAGCCACAAGAGATGCTGACTTTGAAATTCTGGAAAGATGCTCGTCGTGGTGTCGGCTTAATCTTTGGTCCAAAAGACGGAGTTTTCGGCAGTACGATTGGTCAAATTCTTGACTACTTACGCCCAGACTTTCATCCAAATGATCATGATACAACTGAATATCTTGAGTATTACAAAAAGAAATTGCTGACCGAAGGCGGCGCAATTGCTCCTTACTTTGTTAAAGAATTTACCCCACCGGTACGCATGTCTTAATCGTCCTGCATTTCCAGCTATCAAAGAGGTAGCTGGTATCTCTTCAAGCTATTTATGGATGAATCATGATTTTATTTGGCAAAAAGAAAGTTAAACCAAGCCAAAAAGCTTATGCCGTAGTGACGGGTGCAGGCAGTGGGATTGGTCGAAGTTTTGCAATTGAACTTGCGAAACGTGGTGGCAGCGTAGTGTGTGCAGATATTAATCTCGAAGCTGCTGAAGAAACAGTAAAACTTCTTGAACAAGAAGGTGCAAAAGCTTTTGCTATGCGCTGTGATGTGGGTAATACTGAACAGGTTAACCATCTCGCTGAAACTGCTGAAATCTTACTTGGGCACCCTGTGACTCTTGTCATTAATAATGCTGGAGTAGGTTTAGGTGGCAAGTTTGACGAACTCAGCCTAGAAGACTGGAACTGGGTCATGAATATTAACCTTTGGGGTGTTATTCACGGTTGTCATGCATTTGTTCCCAAGTTTAAAAAGTTAGGTTACGGCGCGATTATTAATGTGGCATCTGCGGCATCTTACACGGCTGCACCAGAAATGACTGCTTATAACGTGACTAAAGCGGGTGTGCGTGCGCTTTCAGAAACGCTTTCTGCCGAACTGCGTAAGTTTAACATTAAGGTGAACGTGCTCTGCCCGACGCTGGTACCTACCAATATCATTAAAAATGGTCGAATTCCCGGACGCTATTCAAAGCTGGCAGACCATGCACTGATGAACTATGCGCTGACCACAAGTGATGATGTTGCAAGATTAACCCTTAATCGCCTTGATCAGGATGAGATGTATACCATTCCTCAAATTGATGCGAAGTTATTCTGGCTAATGAAACGCGCATCCCCAAGCTTGTATACCAAGTTCCTTGGTACATCGTACAAATTATTTAAATAAGAAATTTATAGGTAGTACACATATGACTGCGCAAATGAAAACAAATGCATCAGCAAAAAAAGCTGTCAAATCACCAAGCCATATTTTCGATACTTTTATTGTGGGTGCGGGCATTTCAGGGATCGCTGCTGCCATTCGCCTAGATCAAGTTGGTTATACCAATTATAAAATTATTGAAAAAGCTAGCCGCGTGGGTGGAACATGGCGTGAGAACACCTATCCGGGTTGTGGTTGCGATGTACCTTCTGCTCTTTATTCTTACTCATTTGCACCAAGTGCAAAATGGAGCCATTTATTTGCACGCCAACCAGAAATCTTAAGTTATCTGGAAGATGTGAGTAACGAGTTTAATGTTACCTCTAAAATCGAATTTAATAATGAGTTGCTGAATGCCGCGTGGGATGACTCACGTCATGTGTGGGTACTTGACACCACTACTGGTCAATATTTATCTAAAACCGTTATTTTTGCCACAGGTCCAATTACCGAAGCTCAAATTCCACGTCTTGAAGGCTTAGAAACATTTAAAGGCGAAATGTTCCATTCAGCGAAATGGAACCATGATTATGATTTGACAGGTAAACGCATTGCCGTGATTGGTACTGGTGCATCTGCTATTCAGTTTGTGCCACAAATTCAACCAAAAGCAAAAGAACTGTTTGTGTTCCAACGTACAGCACCTTGGGTATTACCAAAACCAGATACAGACTTGGGCGAGTTTAGTAAATCAGTCATTGCTAAATATCCGGCGATTCAGGCGAGCTGGCGTAAAAGTGTAGCGTTAACACTGAATGCAATTAACTTTGGTTTACGTAATCCACTTGCCCTAAAACCAGTAAATGTATTAGGTAAGCAATTACTTAAATTACAAATTAATGACCCAGTGCTACGTAAAAACGTAACGCCGAACTTTGACATTGGTTGTAAACGTATTTTATTCGCTAACAACTACTACCCTGCACTACAAGCACCGAACACCACACTCATTCCTCATGGTTTAGTGAAAGTTGAAGGCAACACAGTGGTTGCTGCCAATGGTGAACGCCACGAAGTTGATGTGATTATTTGGGGTACAGGTTTTGAAGTATCTCACCCACCAATTGGTAAACGTGTCCACAATGAAAAAGGTCAATGTTTACAAGATATATGGAAAGATAGTTCACCAGAGGCTTACTTAGGAACCAACATTGAAAATGTACCAAATGCATTTTTAATTTTAGGACCTAACGTACTGGTTTATGATTCTTTCATTGGTTTAGCAGAGGCACAGCTCGACTATATCGTAGATGGCTTATTGAAAATTAAAAACAAAGGAATTAGCAAGTTAAATGTTAAATCTGATGTGATTAAAAAGCATAATGATTTAGTACAAAAGCACTTACAAACAACGGTATTTAACAGCGGCGGATGTAAGAGTTATTATCTTGATGCCAACGGTCGTAACTTTGCTGCATGGCCTTGGTCATTGAAAAAACTTAAACAACGTTTGAAAAAAGTAGATTTGAAAGATTATGAAGTGACGTATCAAACGACAAAAACTCACTAATTTGTATTTTCGATCAAATCCGTTGTAAGAAATAGGCAGTGTATTTTAGGTTTTCATGAAATACACTGCCTTCTTCGTTGAATATCTTCAAGAAATAAAAAAACAGGATAAAGATGAAAGAAGGACAATCAAGTCGTACTGCTGAAGCTGCTGCTGCCTTACGAGCCAATCATTTTCAAAATACACAGAACCCTGTATTTTCAGATCCTTATGCTTTTGAGCTGACCAGTAAAGGCTGGAAAAAACTTCTCTCTAATTCACTGATTGTTAAAGTGATGAATTCTGCGGTTTTAAACCGCACTTTAGGTTTACTTACTGGACAAGTGGTCGGACGCTCTCGTTATGCCGAAGATTTACTTGCTCAGGCAGTTCAACAAAATACTCAACAATATGTATTAGTGGGTGCTGGCCTAGACTCTTTTGCACTACGTGAATCACACCATTACCCTACTTTGAAAATTTTTGAAGTTGATCATCCTGATACTCAAGCGGCTAAACAAGCCAAGCTAAAAAAGTTAGGAAATATTCCTACTACCGTTGAGTTTGTCTCGATTAACTTTGAAAAAGAGTCTATTTCGGAAGCCTTGACCAGAAGTCTCTATGATCAATCTGCTCCTGCATTTTTTTCATGGTTAGGCACAACGCACTATTTAAACCCGCAAACGACCTTGCAAACTTTAAAAAGCATTGCTGAATTTGCTGTAAACGGTAGTGAAGTGGTACTCGACTATTCGACCGATTTTCAGGAATTAAACGGTATTGAGCGACTTGGAAGTATGGGCGTTGCACAATTTACCCATTTGCTGAAAGAGCCTTTACTAGGTCAATTTAAACCAATAGATTTACATCATGCAGTGGAGCAGATGGGATTTGAAGTGGTCGAAGACTTATCAGGTGAAGCCATTACTGAACGATATTTTAATGCACGAATTGATGAAATTCGCCACACCTCAGCAACACGGTTATTGCATTTGCGTTTAAATAAAAACTAATGTTAAAAGCCAACTTAGACTTTAAGTTGGCTTTTTTAATTGAGGTTAATACCATCGTTACCAACTTGAACGAGGCTCTGGCCCATCGACATGCTGATTTAAAAATTGGCGTAAATGATCTAAAAAGTGCGCAACTTTAGGCGACAGATTCAGTCTCTCTAAATACACCGCATAGACATCTGCTGGTGGTGTTTCATAGTCCGCTAGCACTTGAACTAATCTACCACTTCTTAAATATTTTGCTACGTCCCACTCTGCTCGCATCAAAATACCATAGCCTTCTAAGGCCCAATTTAATGCGACTGCACCATCATTGGTACTCAGTTGCCCATGAACTTTAACTGTTTCAACTTGTTTGCCATGACTTAACCGCCAATTACCATAAGCAGAATCATTTTGCCGAATCACAATACACTGATGCTGTGTTAAATCATGGGGAGTGAGTGGTTGCCCTGCCTTTTTTAAATAGCTAGGTGATGCACATAATAAACGGCGGTTGGCTGCCAATTTTTTTGCAATTAGACGTGAATCAGGTATTTCGCCAAAGCGGATTGAGACATCAATGGCTTCATCTGGCAGATTAATCGGGCGGTCAGTTAAATGCAGTTGGACATCGACATCAGGATAAATTTTGGCAAATGTAGAAATCGCTGGCGCAATATAAGAACGACCAAAGCCTAAAGGGGCATTCACACGCAATACTCCTTTGGGTGCTGCCCGACTACTTGAAACCAAACGCTCCATTTCATCAATCTCTTTTAAAATACGAACTGCATTTTCAAAGTAGACCTCACCTTCACTGGTTAAACTAATTCGCCGTGTTGTTCTATTTAAAAGCCTTACTCCTAAACGCTCTTCAAGTTGAGTTAAACGTCTAGAAACCGCAGGTGGAGTCAAGTTTAACTCTCGTGCCGTCGCGACAAGACTTCCTTGTTTGACCAATAAACAAAAGAAAGCTAATTCCGTATCTGCATTCATGATTATTAAGTTTTTTGCAATAGTGATTTAACTTTATATCGATTCATCAGTTTTTTAAAGGGTTTAATATCCATTTCAATGTTTCCCGACATAAGCCATCTCTTGTTTAAGAGCATAACAATGTCCGCAGAAGGAATGCTGTGGATGAACGGGAAAAGCCATCTAGCCGAATCAATAGCGGTAAAGAAAGCGAAAACTACCAATCAGGATTGGTAGTCATGAATATGGAGTCATGACATGGAAATGGATATTGAAAAGCGAACGTTGCGTCGAATTACTTGGAGAATCGTACCGTTTATTATGTTGTTATACCTTATAGCCTATATCGACCGCGTCAATATTGGTTTTGCCGCACTCACCATGAAAGAAGATCTAGGCTTTACCGCCTCAGTTCTCGGGTTTGGTGCCGGAATTTTCTTTTTGGGCTATTTCTTATTTGAAGTCCCATCCAACATTATTTTGCATAAAGTCGGCGCCCGTATCTGGATTGCTCGAGTCATGGTGACTTGGGGTCTGATTGCAGCGGGCATGGCGTTTGTAGAAAGCTCAACCAGCTTTTACGTTATGCGATTTTTACTCGGTGTTGCCGAAGCGGGTTTCTTTCCCGGCATTATTCTGTACTTAACTTACTGGTTTCCTGCACGACATCGTGCTGGTGTGATTGCTTTATTTATGGCAGCCGCCCCAATTGCCACAGCAGTTGGTTCACCAATCTCTGCCGCGTTACTTGAAATGCATGGAATTTGGGGTCTCGCTGGCTGGCAGTGGATGTTCATTATTGAAGCTATACCAGCAATCATCTTAGGCGTTGTGGTTTTTAAATATATGACTGACCGTCCTGAACAAGCCACTTGGTTAAAACAGGATGAACGCGAATGGCTTGTAAAAACGATGAAAGAAGAAGATGTCGGGAAAAATGCACCTCAGCATCACAGCATTCTTCGCGGTCTTGCTAACCCACGGGTACTTGCCCTTGCGTTGATTTATTTCGGAACATCGGCTGGGCTTTATACCCTCGGTATCTGGGCACCACAAATTATTAAACAGCTTGGCGTAACGTCTATGACTGTGGGGCTTTTAAATGCCATTCCACCAATTGTTTCTGTCATTGCCATGGTTTTATGGTCTCGACACTCTGACCGCACCAATGAACGTACATGGCATGTTGCTCTTGCATGTTTAACCGCAGCAGTTGGTCTCGTAATTGCAGCAGGCACACACAACGTCATTGGATTAATTGCAGCACTTACCATTGTGAATGTCGGTATTAGCTGTGCCAAGCCACCGCTATGGAGCATGCCAACCATGTTCTTGTCAGGATCAGCCGCAGCGGCAGGCATTGCCACGATTAACTCAATCGGAAATTTAGGTGGGTTTGCAGGCCCTGCCATGATCGGCTGGATTAAAGATCAAACTGGAGATTTCACAGGTGGGCTCTATTTTGTTGCGGGCTTACTGATTATCTCGACCTTACTAACACTAGTGCTGAGCTTCTCCCAAAAAGTGAAAGTAAATACTGCCAAAGCCACACAATAACCCTTTTTACACCAATTAGATCTGAACAAGTTTCTTCAAGGAGCACAACATGGACAAAGATATTGCAGTCCAGTCCCTTACGGACACCATGGCCAAATTTACGGCTTATATTGGAAAACGCCTACCGAAAGATGTGAAAAGCAAGTTAATTGAACTGCGTACTTTAGAAACCAATCCATTGGCTAAATCAGTTTATGACTCGATGGAAGAAAATCAGCAAGCTGCCGATAAACTCAACCGCCCAAGCTGCCAAGACACGGGTGTCATTCAATATTTTGTTGAAGCAGGTGCCAACTTCCCTTTGCTTGGTGAACTTCAAGATATTTTGAGCGAAGCAACTGCTGAGGCAACTCGCATAGGTCCTTTACGTCACAACGCTGTGGAAACCTTCGATGAAAAAAATACGGGCACAAATACAGGTACTCAAATTCCATGGTTAGATTGGCGTATTGTACCTGAACTCGACACTTGTACCATTGATGTCTATATGGCTGGTGGCGGTTGTACCTTACCGGGTGCGGCAAAAGTTTTAATGCCAGGTCAAGGCTACGAAGGCGTTGCTGAATTTGTGATGGATGTTATTACCGAACGCGGTGTTAATGCCTGCCCACCTTTACTGGTTGGTGTTGGCGTATCGACTTCAGTTGAAACAGCGGCTCGCCTTTCTAAGCTCGCGATTATGCGTCCGGTTGACTCAACAAGTGATAACCCACGCGCTGCCTTGATGGAGCAACTGTTAGAACAAGGTCTTAATGAAATTGGTATTGGTCCTCAGGGACTAACAGGCAATAACAGTGTGATGGGAGTCAATATTGAATCTTCTGCGCGCCACCCATCAACCATTGGGGTTGCCGTAAATACAGGTTGCTGGGCACATCGCCGTGGCAAAATTAAGATTAACCCAGATATGTCGTATGAAATCTTGTCTCATGAAGGAGTTGTACTATGAAAAAAATTCTGACAACGCCAATCAAAGATGAAGATCTTTTAGACCTTAAAGTCGGTGATGTGGTTTATTTGACTGGCCGTTTAGTGACTTGTCGCGATGTTGCCCATCGCAGACTGATCGAACAAGGTCGAGAA
This sequence comes from Acinetobacter sp. V104_13, assembly GCF_031798995.1. Classification (NCBI taxonomy): domain Bacteria; kingdom Pseudomonadati; phylum Pseudomonadota; class Gammaproteobacteria; order Moraxellales; family Moraxellaceae; genus Acinetobacter; species Acinetobacter sp. V104_13. The sequence goes on from NZ_JAVQNP010000027.1 coordinate 858,022, forward strand.
CTACCAGTTAACCTTGAAGGCGGAGCGATTTTTCACGCTGGCCCTATTGTGCGTAAGAAAGGTGAAAACGACTTCGAAATGGTTTCGATTGGTCCAACAACCAGTATGAGAATGGAAAAATTCGAACGGGAATTTATCAAGCAAACTGGCGTAAAGCTTATTGTGGGTAAAGGTGGCATGGGACCAGAAACAGCTGCTGGATGTCAGGAAAATATTGCCGTTCATGCCATTTTCCCAGGTGGGTGCGCAGTTCTCGCAGCAACCTTAGTTGAAGAGATTGAAGGCGCTGAATGGCAAGACCTAGGTATGCCAGAAACCCTTTGGATTAACCGTGTGAGAGAATTTGGTCCTCTCATTATTTCTATCGACACCAAAGGCAACAACCTGATTCAACAAAACAAAGTTGAATTTCAAGCCAAGAAAGCACCGATTTTAGAAAAAATCAGTAAGCAACTAAGCTTTATTAAATAAACTGCTCTTTAATGAAGGGAAAGCAAAAGCACCATTCATTTTTTTATTTTTGTACTAAACGCATGGCATGAGGTGTTTTCCCATGCCATCTTTTATAAGCATGAATAAAGCTGGCAGGTTCTGCATAACCTAACCACTCGGCTATTTGCTCAACCGAAGCTTTTGGTAATGCCAAATATTGCTCAGCTAGAACTTGCCTGACTTCTTCACGTATCTGAATAAAAGTCATCCCCTCTAATGCCAAATGACGGCGTAAGGTTCGTGCATTTAAATGCAGTCGGTCAGCCACGATTTCCATAGAAGGCATTTCCCCTCGCACGTTCATCAATTGCTGTTGCACTAAAGTTGTAAATTTATTTTGTGATTGGCGTTTCTCTAATATTTGTCGGCACTGTTCTTCAGCTGTATGTAAAACCAATTCATTTGCCATAAGCAACTTTTGGTCTACTTTTTGCGGATCAAGAATTACAAAGCTTTTCGCAGCACCAAATTCAGGCATCACGCCAAATAAGTCCTGATAAGGCTTGGCATCACCTTTGAGTTGGAAAGAAAAAGCCAAATACTGGCAAAAGTTATCCTGTACCAAATCTCGCTGTACCGTAATAAGCGCAGCGGCATCGCGTTCAATAATGAATTGACGCACTGAAGATGGAATATCTTGCTCATCAATTTCGATACGGATTCCTTGCGGTGTATCAGATACATCAAAGCGGGTAAAAGCAAAGGTTAATGTAAAATAGGTTAATGCCAAATCTAGTGCTTCACGAATGCTAGCACTACTCATCAGAGCCATACCTAATGGCCCAAATGTGGTGAAATGATAGCGTGTGCCCACTTCTAAGCCTAATGTCGGTCTGCCTCCTAGTTGCTCAACCAAGTTATGAATGAGCTGTAATTCCTGATGGCCGGTCACCACCATATTAGGGTCGAGTAATTGTTGCTGGCTAAGCCCTGCCCCTTGCAAAATTGTCTGATAAGAGATGCCTGATTCCATTGCGAAATCAGCCATTAACCGAACACTATGTACACTGCGTTCAAAAGCCCATGCATACTTCACTGTATTGCTCAGAATGTCCTCGAATCACAATATTTTGTCCTCATCCATCCTCTAAATCAAGCAAATAAACGTCTATTCTGCATACAGGAAATTGCGATTTTTTCGCTCACTGTTTTTAAGGATTTAGAGCAGCCTATGTTTAATTCGTCGTCTAATTCAAATAAAAATGTACGCATCGCCATTATTGGCACTGGTTTTGGTGGTCTAGGACTTGCCATTCGTCTCAAACAAGCAGGTTTTGAACAATTTACGCTCTTTGAAAAAGCTAGCGATGTTGGTGGTGTCTGGCGTGACAATACTTATCCGGGTGCTGCATGCGATGTGCCTTCTCATCTGTATTCCTTTTCTTTTGAGCAAGAGCTAGGTTGGAAAAATCGCTACGGTACATCTCAAGAGATTCATCAATATTTACGCCACTGTGCCGATAAATATGACATTCGTCCACATGTTCAATTTAACACTGAAATAGCCAGTGCCGAATTTGATGCCCTACAAGGTGTATGGCACATTCAAAGCACGACTGGCGAACAATTTGAAGCTGAATTTTTAGTGGGCGCGGTAGGCCAACTTAACCGCCCAGCCTATCCAAAACTTAAAGGTATTGAAAACTTCAAAGGTAAGGCATTTCACTCAGCACGTTGGGATCATGACTATGACTTAACTGGCAAACGTGTTGCAGTCATTGGCACAGGTGCAAGCGCAATTCAATTTGTACCTGAAATTGCTAAACAGGTAGCACATCTAGACGTTTATCAACGTTCAGCACCTTACGTGATTCCAAAACCAGATCGGGTTTACCAACCTTTAGAGAAAAAGGCTTTCCGTAAATTACCTATTTTGCAAAGTCTGGACCGTGCCTTGCAATATGGTCACCATGAAATTCGCCTACTTGCTTTTACAACTTCACTTAATGAAATGCCGTTGGTGGAATATTTATTCCAGCGTCACATCCGTAAAGTCGTTAAAGATGGGAAGTTACGCCATCGTTTAATGCCAGATTACCCAATTGGTTGTAAACGTATTTTAATTTCAAATCATTGGTATGAAGCACTGACCCAGCCTCATGTCGATGTGATTAATACGGGCATTCAAGAAATTACTGAAAACGGCATTTTAGATACTGAAGGAAATCTGCGTGAAGTCGATACCATTATTTATGGTACAGGGTTTGCCGCAACGGAATTTATGGCGCCCATGCAGATTACAGGTCTTGATGGTCGCACCTTAAAAGACACATGGAAAGATGGTGCAGAAGCTTATCTCGGTTTAACTGTTAGCGGCTTTCCAAATTTCTTTATGCTCTATGGTCCAAACACTAATCTTGGGCACAACTCAATTGTTTATATGATTGAAAGCCAAGTAAATTATATTTTAGATGCCATTCAAACAACCCTACAAAACAAACTTCTGTTCACCAATGTTCGTGCAGAAGTTCAACATGAGTTTAATCAAAGCATTCAAGAAAAAATGAAAAAAACCGTATGGGCACAAGGTTGTACCAGTTGGTATCAGACTGCTGATGGCAAAAATACCAATAACTGGCCAGGTTTTACCCTTGAATATCGACAACGTACTCGTCGCTTCGATGTTGAAAACTACACTCAGGTTGCGGCTATTTCTTAAACAAGCTTGACCATAGGAAATGAGAAAAATAAACGGAGAATTTTATGAAGTCTTTTAAAAATAAAGTCGCAGCTGTGACAGGTGCGGGTTCTGGTATTGGACAAGCAATTGCTATTGCATTGGCAAAACAAGGTTGCCATCTGGCACTTTCCGATATTAGTGAAGCGGGATTAGCTAAAACAGTCGAGCTGTTAACGCCTTATTCAGTCAAAGTAACCACACAAAAAGTCGATGTGGCTAAGCGTGATGAAGTTGCAACTTGGGCAAAGGCAGTAGTAGATGAACATGGCCAAGTTAACCTGATTTTTAATAACGCTGGTGTCGCAATTGGTAGTACGGCTGAAGGTGTGAGCTATGAAGATCTTGAATGGCTCATTGGGATTAATTTTTGGGGCGTGGTTTATGGCACCAAAGAATTTTTGCCTTACTTAAAGCAAAGTGGTGATGGGCATATTATTAATATTTCTAGTATGTTTGGCTTAACAGCTCAACCAACTCAAAGTGCTTATAACGCCAGTAAATTTGCCGTTCGTGGCTTTACTGAATCATTGCGCCAAGAACTCGATCTACAAAATGCTGGAGTGAGTGCGACCTGTGTGCATCCGGGTGGTATCCGTACCAATATTGCCAAAGCTGCGCGTATGAATAATAGCGTCCAGTCTTTAGGAATGGATCCTTTAAAAAGTCAGGATGCTTTCGATAAATTACTTCGCACCCCTGCTGATGATGCAGCTCAACAAATTTTAGAGGCTGTTCGTAAGGACCGCCGCCGTTTACTTATTGGAGCCGATGCGAAAGCCGTTGATGTAATTCAACGTATTCTGCCACAAGGCTACCAAAAGATTTTTGCAACTGCCACTGCCTTGCAAACCCGTCTACTCAACAAATCAGCAAAATAAAAACAGTGGTCAGCATACTCTTCATTTTAAGAGATGCTGACTGATATTAAATGCTTAGTATGAGTCCTTATTATGAAGCAGCTTCTTGCATGGACTATTCGTACCACACTACGTCCAGCCTTATCCCCTAAAACACCACTAAAGCTACAACGTTTTTGTAGCGATGCAGCCAGTGCAATTGTGCTTGGGCCACGTGGCTATAAAACAAAAAAGCAAACAATTGCTCAAGTACCGACAGTTCATATTCAGCCCAAAACGACTCAATCAGGACTCGGCATCTTATATTTACATGGCGGAGGCTATGTGGTGGGTAGCTCAAAAAGTCACACTAAGCTTGCTGCTCAAATCGGACATGCAGCTCAAGCACAAGTCTGGTTACCTGAATATCGCCTAGCCCCAGAGCACACAAGCCCTGCTGCGATTGAAGATGTCATTGCAGTTTATAAAGCTTTACTTGCTCAAGGACAAGACCCGAAAAAACTCGTGATTGCTGGCGATTCTGCGGGCGGTGGACTGAGTTTAAGTGCTGCAATTGCGATACGAAATGCAGGGTTACCGTTACCAGCGGCATTAGTTTTACTTTCACCTTGGGTTGACTTAAGCCTCTCTGGAAGCACGATGAAAACTCATGCTGCTCAAGATGCGATGCTATCAGAGGACTGGTTAGCTTGGTGTGCAAAAAACTATTGCGGACAAAAATCGGCAACCGATCTAACCTGCTCCCCACTCTATGCCGACTTAACGGGATTACCATCTGTTTTAATTCATGTCGGTACCGAAGAAGTCTTATTAGATGATGCAAAACGGCTCGCTAAACAAACCGAAAAGTATGGTATTCCGACGAACTTAAGGGTTTATGACCGAGTCGGACATGTTTTTCAGTTCCATGCGGGTATACTAAATGAATCTAATGACTCGATTGAGCGCATTGGGCAATTCATTGATAAACATACACAGTCAATATAAAAATATCGCCAGAGAGGAGTCCTCGGCATGACAACAAACAATTATGACTATGATTACCTCATTATTGGTTCAGGCTTTGGTGGTAGTGTTTCTGCTTGCCGTCTAACCGAAAAAGGCTACTCTGTTGCTGTAATGGAAATGGGGCGACGCTGGGAAGCTAAAGATTTTGCTAAAAATAACTGGAATACCCGTCGCTGGATTTGGCGCCCAGGTATGAAACTTTTTGGTTATTTCAACATGCGTTTTTTTCGCCATGTCACCATTATTTGCGGGAATGCCGTAGGTGGCGGTTCAATTACCTATGCCAATACCCTACTGGTTCCACCTGAACATATTTGGGATGAAGGCACGTGGGCAGATGCAGCGGACTGGAAAAATGAAATGCCACAGCACTATGCTGAAGCCGAACGTATGCTTGGGGTGACGGATAATAAAATTTTCGGTCCTGCCGACCACATGCTCAAAAAAATGGGGGAAGCAGTCGGTGTTGGTCATACATTTAAACCCACTCGTGTTGCCACTTTCTTTCCACCCGAAGGTGAACAAGGCGGCAAGACCTACCCTGACCCATATTTTAAAGGCGAAGGTCCAGACCGCGGAACCTGTACCGCATGTGGCGGTTGTATGACAGGTTGTAAACACAACGCAAAAAATACCTTAGATAAAAACTATTTGTACTTTGCCGAAAAAAATGGCGCCAAGGTTTACGAAGAAACCAAAGTTGTTGATGTGAAACCACTCAATGGTAAAGCCGATGGCAGCGATGGCTATGAAGTTACGACTGAATGTTCGAGCTCATGGTTTAACAAACAACGCCGTACATGGCGTGTTCGTAACGTGATTTTCTCTGCATCTTCTTTGGGTACGCAAGAGATGTTATTCCGTTTAAAACAGTCTGGTTCACTGCCAAATATCTCTGATGATTTGGGTAATCGGGTTCGTACTAATGCCGAGTCGATTTTAGGCGTTCGCTTTTTTGGTAAAGATGTCGACATGAGTAAAGGTGTTGCCATTGGTTCAAGTATTTACATTGACCATGACACTCACATTGAAGCGACGCGTTACCAAACTGGTTCAGATGCCATGGGCCTCATGTGTACTTACATGGCTAAAGGTAAACCGGGTTGGACACGTATATTCTTTTGGTTATGGGCACTTATTTGCCATCCATTTATTTTCCTTCGCATGAGTAATCCTGTCAGTTTTGCACGTCAAACTTTAATCTTCTTGGTGATGCAAACAGCTGATGCCTCCATTAATATGCGCTTGAAACGTAATTGGTTCTGGCCTTTTGGCAAAGTATTATCGAGCGAAGGTAAAAAGCTACCTGTGTATATTCCACAGGCCAATGCATTTACCGAAAAAGTCGCCAAAATGTTTAATGGTCATCCAATGACGACTATTACCGAAATTTTGTTTAATGTACCTTTTACAGCCCACTGTATGGGTGGTTGCGCAATTGCTTCAAGCCCAGAGCGTGGCGTGGTAGATGGACAAAACCGTGTCTTTAACTATAAAAACTTATATGTTGTGGATGGTTCAATGTTAGGTGCAAATTTGGGGGTTAACCCAAGTCTCACTATTACAGCTCTTGCGGAACGTGCAATGTCGTATATTCCCGCTAAACATACTTTGGATGAGCAACAAGGTTATAGAGCAGATGCAAAAACCATAGAGATCACCAAAGCTTCTGCTTAAACTGCGAGTTGTTTTATAAAAAAAGCCTATTTAAAAATAGGCTTTTTTCCTTCGCTTTTTAAATTACATCGCTACGGCTTTAGCACGAGCTGCATGCAATTTTTTATAGCTCTCGATCAGACGTAAATGGCGATCAAGTCCTTCTAGTTTCATGCTTGTTGGTGTTAAACCATAGAAACGAACGCTACCATCGACAGAACCTAATACTGCGTCCATTCGTGTGTCACCAAACATACGGCAGAAATTAGTCAGGTAGTCTTCAAGCTCTAGTTCTTCATCTAACATCACTTCAAGCACCACGTTCATGCACTGATAGAACAAGCCACGCTCAACGGTGTTGGTGTTATATTGCAAGTAAGTTTCGACAAGCTCTTTTGCCTCTTCAAATTGTTGTAAAGCAACATAAATTAGCAATTTCAATTCTAAGATAGTGAGTTGACCCCAAACTGTATTGTCATCAAATTCAATACCAATGAGTGTGGTGATTTCAGTGTAATCGTCTAACTCGCATTCCTCTAAGCGCTCAACCAATGCCTCAAGCTGCTCATCATCCAAACGATGGAGATTTAGAATATCTTCACGGAATGAAAGTGCCTTATTTGTATTGTCCCAAATCAAATCTTCAACAAGATAAATTTCTGAATAATCCGGTACTAAAATACGGCAAGCTGTCGCACCTAAGTGCTCGTATACTGCCATATATACTTCTTTGCCCATCTCTTCGAGAATACCGAACAATGTTGCAGCTTCTTCTGCATTCGACTCTTCGCCTTCGCCAGAAAAATCCCATTCAACAAAGTCATAGTCAGATTTAGAGCTAAAGAAGCGCCAAGATACCAAACCGCTTGAGTCAATAAAGTGCTCAACAAAGTTGTTCGGCTCAGTGACCGCATTACTTTGGAAAGTCGGTTGAGGCAAATCATTTAAGCCTTCAAAACTACGGCCTTGAAGTAATTCAGTCAGACTACGTTCTAACGCAACTTCAAAATTTGGATGCGCACCGAAAGATGCAAACACCCCACCCGTACGCGGGTTCATTAAAGTCACACACATTACTGGGAACTGACCACCTAGCGATGCATCTTTAACTAATACTGGGAAGCCTTGCTCTTCTAGACCTTTAATACCAGCAACAATACTTGGGTATTTTGCTAATACGTCTTCAGGAACATCTGGAAGTGCAATTTCACCTTCTAAAATTTCACGTTTTACAGCACGTTCAAAAATTTCTGACAAGCATTGAACTTGGGCTTCTGCCAAAGTGTTCCCAGCACTCATACCATTACTTAAGTACAAGTTTTCAATTAAATTTGATGGGAAATAGACAACTTCACCGTCAGACTGGCGCACAAAAGGTAACGAGCAAATACCGCGCTCTACATTACCTGAGTTGGTGTCATATAAATGTGTGCCAAGCAACTCATCATCTGGGTTATAAATCTCAAGACAATATTCATCTAAGATTTCTTTAGGTAATTCACCATTTGGACCCGGTTTAAACCATTTTTCATCTGGATAATGCACAAATTCAGCATTTGCAATATCTTCACCCCAGAACTGATCGTTATAGAAGAAGTTACAGTTTAAACGCTCAATAAACTCGCCTAATGCAGACGCTAAAGCACTTTCTTTAGTTGCACCTTTACCATTGGTAAAGCACATCGGAGACTGGGCATCACGAATATGTAACGACCATACATTTGGAACAATATTACGCCAAGATGCAATTTCGATCTTCATGCCCAAATTTGCCAAAATAGCAGACATATTGGCAATGGTTTCTTCTAATGGCAGGTCTTTACCTTGAATAAAAGTATGGCTTTCTGAAGTTAAGCTTGGCAATAACAATGCTTGCGCATCTGCATCGATGCTTTCAACTTCTTCAATAATAAATTCGGGACCAGTCTGAATCACTTTTTTAACAGTACAACGGTCAATCGAACGTAAAATACCTTGGCGATCTTTCTCTGAAATATCAGCTGGTAATTCAATTTGAATTTTAAAGGTTTGCTTATAACGGTTTTCAGGATCAACAATATTATTTTGCGATAAACGAATATTATCGGTTGGGATATCTCGAGCGGCACAATACACTTTTACAAAGTACGCTGCACACAATGCTGATGATGCTAAAAAGTAGTCAAATGGGCCCGGTGCCGAACCGTCACCCTTGTAGCGAATTGGTTGATCGGCAATTACCGTAAAGTCATCGAACTTAGCTTCCTGTCGAAGATTGTCGAGATAATTAACCTTGATTTCCATGCTGGCACCTAAATATTTTTATGTGTCAGCGCAGACACATAAAATTCTAAATATTGAAAAATAAGCCGAATCACAGCGAAGAAATTGACTTAAAAAAAGAGAGATTAAAGCCATGTGTTTAATGAGAGACTCAATTGGCTTTAATAAGATTGGCGGTATTATAGAGGGATTTTGTGCAGTTGATAACTAAAGTTAAAACATTGCTGCTCACAATGTTTTAACTTGTCTTGAATTTAGTTAAATATTGAACGTTAAAATTTAAAGGTGTAATCAACATTCAACCGCGTTTCATTGGTCGAATGAAATGTCATATTACTTGGCATATCGTTGCGGTAGTGAGAAAAACGAGCTCGCATACCTAAGCCTTTGAACTTACCTTCAGGAATTTTATAGCCCAAATCAAATTCCATCGACTCTTCTTTAAAACGCTGATCGCCATATTGCAACAAATCAATGTCTTCACCTTTTGCGTAGCGAGTCATAAAACGCAGTCCGTTTAATGAAACATCACCTACCCGCGCATTTTTAAAGTCATATTCATAACGAATCGAATAGACTTTTTCGTCTTTATTTGAATAGTCAGAGCTCATAAAATCAAGCACAACCGGACTTTCGGTTCCCGACAAAAATGGTAAACCAGTCGAGCCAAATGACTGCATGTAGCCCAAAGAAACTGTATGGTTTTGATAGTTCAAACCAAATAAGCCACTAATATGGCGGTTATCGACCTCTCCTATTTTTTTGCTTCCAGTTTCCTCACTATTAAAAAAACGCACGTCGCTTAAAAAATTAAGTTGATCATTTAAAGGTTGTTTGCCGTTAAAACCTAAAAATTGTTGCTGGTAAATGTCTTTGAGTTCAGCATGATAAGCACGCAAACGGTAATCCTTTAACTGATAACTTCCTCCCAACGTATAAAAAGAATCGGTGGTTGCCGCTTTGTCAAAACGATGGTTGATATTGTCTGTTCCAACATCGGTATAACGAATCGAATTACGTTGACGTACTTCATCGACATAAAAGCCTTCGAGTTGAAGATTTGGAATTTCATTTGAAACAAAACGGATACCACGGTAAGTCTGAGGGAACAAACGCGCTGGCGATGAAAAAATGGTCGGTAATTGTGGAACTAAGTCCCCCACAAAAAGTTCATTTTTCCTAAATTTAGCCTTTCCTGTAATGCCTATTTTTCCATAATAATCATCACGCGAGTTATCGGTATTCACTGGTAATAAGCCACTACGCGCATAGTCATCAGCACGGCTTCCCATCAGGTTAAAACCTGCCATTGCCAGTACATCAACACCAAACCCAACCGCACCTTCAGTATAACCAGACTGTCCTTTAAAAATTAAACCCTGCGCCCAATCTCTGGCTGCTGTATAGGGATATGGGTCTTTTTTATAGTCTCGGTCAAAGTAAAAATTACGTAGTGTCAGCTCAGCTTTACTGTCTGCAATAAACTCAGCATGCACAACCTGACTAAATAATGGGCACAAGCATACCCCCACCCACAATGGCGTCTTTTTCATTTTTTATCTCAACTATTTAATTTTTAATGGATTAAGGTGCTGTTTTAAGAGAGTAGTTTTGCTCTTTTTGACTGCGGTAAAAAGCACTACCCAAACTTAAAATCAGGAAAATAGCCAAAATAAACACCACACCGTAATAGGCATAAAGCGTTGCGGGTGCTATACCTTTATCCAGGAAGATGCCTGCAACCGTTGGCGATAAAATTGCCCCAATTCGTCCAAAACCAATTGCATAGCCCACGCCGCGACTACGAATTTCAGCATCATAAATTGTTGGAGAAATAGAATATAAACCTGCCACACAGCCATTAATGAGTGTGCCAAGTAATAACCCCACCATGAGTGCAATGCTGACTTGAGATGAGACAGCGACAAATAGGAAAACACATGCCGAGGTTAGTCCTAAAAACAGGCTTAAGGCATAGAAGATTTTCATACGTGATGCCAATAAACCAATGATGGCTGCCCCGAAAATCCCACCAATACTAATTAAAATACCGGTACTTACGCCTTGGTGTGGCGACATCCCCATTGAAATAAGAATTTTTGGTGTCCAGCTCATGACAAAGTAAAAGCCAAACATCACTAAAAAGAATGCAAACCACAAACAAAGTGTTTGAAATCCAAGTTGACCAGCAAATAATTTGCCCAGCTCACTGCCATTTTGCGTGCTGATTTTTTCATAACGCGGCATAACTGGTAATTCGTTAAGCCCCATACGATTTACAGTTGCATTAATTCGTTCTAGTGCCTGTTTTGGTCGTTTCGCGAGTAAGTAATCTAAAGATTCAGGTAATAACCATGCGCTGATCAGCAACATTGCAATAGTAGTAATGCCGCCTGCTAAAAAGATTGAGCGCCAACCTAAATGCTCAATCAATGCCAGTGATAGTACCCCGCCAAGTGTCGCACCAATTCCGTAACCGGTAGACATTAAGCTCACAGCAAGACTGCGCCAACGTGCATTGGCATATTCACTTGCCAAGACATTACTACTCGCAAGGATGCCACCCACCCCAATTCCTGTAATAAATCGAAGTGCTGCCAACATGCCATGGCTTTGTACAAAAGCACAGCCCAGCATGCTAAGACCTGCAATTACAAGACAAACTAAGATGAGTAAACGGCGGCCAATTTTATCGGCTAAAGGTGCAAGAAAAATGGAACCGGCAGCCATGCCGAAAAGGCCAGCACTTAACAACAAGCCAATTTGTGCGCCTGAAAGTGACCACTCTGCTGACACGGATGGAGCAGTAAATGCCATTACCATCACGTCAAAGCCATCAATAATATTGAGACAAATACAGATCAAAATAACGAACCATTGATAGCGGCTCATATTGTTTTGATTGATCTCACTTAGAACGTCTCTTTCCATTTGTGTATCTCCCTTGGATAAGACATACACACGACATTGCTAGATGAGCGATTGGGTGGTTATGCATATCCGTATCCATAATGACCTAGAGGAATATTTGTTTTTTGAGCATCCTGCTCTTTTTCTATACTGAATATTTGGATCCAAAAAATCAACTAAAATTATAAACGGATTATTAAAAAGTATATAAACACATAAATTATATAAGTATAAAATTATTAAAAACATAAAATTAGAATGCTTGAATATTTTTATGGATCCATATTAAAAAATCTATTATGATCGATTCCAGAGCATTTTTTAGCCAAAAAAAGCTCAGTTTATTTCCAGGAAATGCAAGATGCATTTTTAAAACATCAAAGGATTGTTGTTATGAAACTCAAAAGAGTAAGCCAGCTTACATTGGGACTTTTTTTTGCCAGCCAATTGTTTTACACGGCGCAAGCAGCACCTCCAAAAAATCAACAACCACCTAACATCATGATTATTTTGGCCGATGATCTTGGCTTTTCAGATATTGGCGCTTATGGTGGCGAAATTAAAACCCCTCATATTGATAGCCTATTAAAACAAGGAAAAATGCTTTTTAATTTTCATGCTTCATCAATGTGTTCACCTACTCGTGCACAACTTATGACAGGTGCAGATAATCACTTGGTGGGTTTAGGTGCCATGTATGAAACTTCAAAACGACAAGAAAAATTGGTTGGCGCCGATAGTCCGCGTGCACTACTCAAAATTGATGGCTATTCAGGTCACTTAACTCAAAATGCGTATACACTCGCAGAGATTTTAAAGACTAAAGATTATTACACTTTCATGGTCGGTAAATGGCACTTAGGCTATGCTCCCGACCAAAACCCTAAAGCTCGTGGTTTTGATCAATCTTTTGCTCTACTCGATGGCTTCGATTTACACTTTAAAGACCAACCTAAGAACTATCCGCGCAACACCCAATACACTGAAAATGGTCAAAAGACCACTTTGCCTGACAACTACTACTCGACCGACTTTTTTACACAAAAAGCGTTTGAGTACTTAGACAAAAATAAAGCGCAAAAACCATTTTTTGCCTATCTAGCCTATACCGCTCCACACTGGCCCCTACAAGCACCTGCTCATTATAGAGACTTATACAAAGGTAAATACGATCAAGGCTACGATGCGATTCGTAAACAGCGCTTTGAAAGACAAAAGAAATTAGGATTAATTCCTGCAAATGCAGAATACCCAGTCGAGCGTGGCAACCAAGCTTTAGGCACAAAAAGCTGGAATGAACTCACCCCACAAGAGCGCAAATACGAAGCGCGTAAAATGGAAGTTTATGCGGGCATGGTTACCCAGTTAGACGACCGTGTGGGTGATGTCATTCAATATCTTAAAAAGCATCATTTATATGACAATACTTTGATTGTGTTTATGTCAGATAACGGTGCTGAAGGTGGTGATCATAATTTCCCAATGGGTGATGCCGACAATCGCTATGAAAATATAGGCAACGCCAGCTCATATGTTTATATGGGACCACGCTGGGCCGAAGTGAGCAGCACACCATTTACCCACTGGAAGTCAGCTGCTTCAGAAGGCGGAGTACGAGTCCCATTTATTGTTAAATCACCTGTTCAGATTTCTAAACAACATGGAATTAACAATAACTTTGCGACAGTCAGAGATATATTCCCAACTGTGATGGAGCTAGCTGGTATTCAAAATAATCAGGTTTATCCAACTTCAAGCACCAAAATTAAACCATCTGGTTTTAGTCTGATCCCTGCTTTTAAAGACAATACAGCCCGTATTCGACCTGTTAATTATTATGACTTTAAAGAATTGCATGGCAGCCGCTACGCCAAAACTGACCAATGGAAACTTATTGAAAACTCACCTTCTAAATTTAAGAGCCATGGCTGGGAGCTCTACAATTTAAAAACAGATTTTAATGAGCAACATAATGTTTATGCAGAACATCCTGAGATCGTCAAAGTCTTAAATGATAAATATTTAAGATATGCCGATGAAAATGGTGTTGTGGATTTTGAGCAATACAACAAAAAGTAGAGAAAACCAGATGAAACAGATCATGATGCTTTCATCGTTTCTCTTACTTTGTGCGTGCCAAAAAACCACACCTCAACTAGAACAGACCACCTTGCCCGACCTAGGCACTAAAGCTAAATGTACTTCTTATTCAGGCCTTCCTTCGGGATGGCCTAACAATAAAGAAGCAGGCATGGTCAAGCTTCCGCAAGGAAAAATTGTTTTAGGCACCACACAAGGTTATGAAGATGAACGCCCATTAAACTTACAGGCAACCTCAGTTCCCGCTTTTTTAATTGATGCGACTGAAGTCACCAATGCTCAATTTCAAGAGTTTGTTAAACAAACGGGTTATGTCACCGATGCAGAGAAGCAAGGCGGCGCAGCTATGTTTGTACAACCTGATCATCCAGTTGAAGAATTACAGTGGTGGAAATTTGAAAAAGGGGCCAATTGGAAACATCCATGGGGCTTAAATAACCCTAAACAATCCGCGCCTCACGAGCCTGTTCGTATGGTGACATGGAATGATGCCTACGCTTATGCGAACTGGCTAGGTCATGACTTACCGACTGAGCTTGAGTGGGAATATGCAGCCAAAGGTTTTCAGCAAAACTCCGATATTGGCCCGACCCACGAAGGCCATATTGTAGCCAACTTCTGGCAAGGTGAATTTCCATACAAAAATGTTCAGGAAGATGGTTTTAAGGATGTTGCCCCTGTTGGTTGTTTTAGTAAAAACCCATTTGGTTTATATGACTTGATTGGCAATGTATGGGAATGGACGCAAACACCCTATACAGGTCCAAGAGATCATCATATGGGAGATCCATCGAAATATCGGCAAAGTCACGAACAGATTTTGCAATACACGATTAAAGGTGGGTCTTATTTATGTGCAACCAACTATTGCGCGCGTTATCGTGCTGCCGCGAGGCATCCACAAGAACTCGACCTTGCCACCAGCCATGTCGGATTTAGAACAGTAAAACGCTTTTAAACGGATTTAAAAATGAAGCATATTTTTATTTATGGGATTTTCTTCTCAGGGACAACCCTTGCCTGCTGTTTAGCTCATAGTGCAGTCGATGTTAATTTTCAAAATACACTCACACTAAAAACATTCAACTTCGACAGACAATATGAAAATGGTACTAGTCCCGATACTCATAGCTTGAGCCAAGGTCTGATTTATCGTGGTGACTGGTCAACCAAGCTTAATGATGTACAGCTCCACCTCAATCCAAGCATTCAATATGCTTATCGCCTAAGTAGCGACCAACACACCAATGATATGGCCATACCCTTTGACCCTAACACTAAAAAACAAGCACAAGATCAAGTTAAATATGGCTTAGGTGCTGGAGTTGAATATCAAAAATTTCGGATAAATATAGGGGAAATTATTCCCGACTCACCACTTACGCCACAAGTGGATACACATCAATTACGAGTTAACTATAAAGGCTTGGAATTAAAATATAAGACACCACAACAAAATTTCGAGCTGGGTTTGATTAACCGTTATTCACCAAAAAATGAGGAGGACTATCACAAACTCGCCATATCAAAACATGAATCTGACGGACTCTATTTCTTTCAATGGGATGGCAAAACACCTAGATATCATTGGAAATTTTACAATGGTTACTTAACAGATCTCATCAATCAAAGTTACTTTGCTTTTGATTACCAATGGACAAAGCAGCACACCACAAAATTACGTGTGTTTCGCCACGACGATGTTGGCAAATCAAAGCTTGGTGAATATGATAATACATCTGTAGGCGCTATGCATTTCATCAAACATGGCAACTTTACAACTGGAATTGGCTACCAAGAAAACTTTGGCAAAGATGGAATTCCAAAACTCGACAATATGCCCATCCCCCATATGATGAACTGGACCTTAGGCGCGTTTACCAAAGCAGATGAAAAGTCTTATCATTTCGTTGCCTCGTATGACTTTAAAGACTATATCAAGGGTTTAAAAATCACCTATAAATACATTTATGGCGATTCATTTCAGACCATAAACCAAAATAATTTTGAGCAAGAAAGTGACGTGTTGATTCAATACGACCTAAATGCTTGGGTTAAAAATCTTAAGTTTCTTTTCTTAAATATAAATTACGACACCAAACACGGCAACAGTCTGGATGAACAGCGCATGATGCTTCACTACACGGTTAATTTCTAAATCTCTACACTCCCATAATGGCTTAACTGAAGTCATTATGGATCCAAATAAAAACTAATAAAAATTTCACTCTAAAATTCCAAAGAATAGCAAAAGTCCTTAATAATATTTAAAAATATACAAATTAACCAACTTTAAAGAACAATACTTTTGAATAAATATACTGCTTATCAATTGACCAATATTTTTATTTGTTATAAATTGGATCCAATAAGTGATAAGGAGTCGTCACAATGTTTATTAAAAATGCTTGGTATGTTGCCTGCCGCCCAGAAGAAATCCAAGACAAACCACTAGGTCGCACTATTTGTGGTGAAAAAATTGTTTTTTATCGTGGTAAAGAAAACCAAGTTGCAGCCGTTGAAGATTTTTGTCCCCATCGCGGTGCCCCACTTTCACTTGGCTATGTCGAAGATGGCAACCTTGTATGTGGTTATCATGGACTAGTTATGGGTTGTGACGGAAAGACGGTTTCAATGCCATCCCAACGTGTAAACGGTTTCCCTTGCAACAAATCATATGCAGTTGTCGAAAAGTTCGGTTTTATTTGGATATGGCCAGGCGAGAAAGCTTTAGCAGATGAAGCAAAACTGCCAACTTTAGAATGGGCAGATCATCCTGAATGGAGCTATGGCGGAGGCCTGTTTCACATTCAGTGTGACTATCGCTTGATGGTCGATAATCTGATGGATTTAACACACGAAACCTATGTTCACTCCAGCAGTATTGGACAAAAAGAAATTGATGAAGCCCTGCCAGTCACTAAAGTTGACGGTGATCATGTGATTACCGAACGCTATATGGAAAATGTGATCGCACCTCCATTTTGGCAAATGGCCCTTCGCGGTAATCACTTGGCAGACGTTGTACCAGTTGACCGTTGGCAACGTTGTCACTTCTTTGCGCCAAGTAATGTTCATATTGAAGTGGGTGTAGCGCATGCCGGACATGGTGGTTATCACGCACCAAGTGACAAAAAAGTTTCCTCAATTGTGGTTGATTTTATTACACCAGAAACTGAAACCTCTCACTGGTATTTCTGGGGAATGGCACGTAACTTCCAGCCAGACAATACTGAACTCACCGATCAAATTCGTGAAGGTCAAGGCAAAATCTTTACTGAAGATTTAGAAATGCTGGAGCAACAACAACAAAATATTTTAAACAACCCACATCGCAAGTTACTAATGCTCAACATCGACGCAGGCGGTGTCCAGTCCCGTAAGGTCATTGACCGACTACTTGCCGAAGAAAATAAAACACCTCCTGAAACGTCCGCACAGAAGTTTCCAAACATTCGGATTATTTAAAGGAGCATGAACATGGACGTTATCATTCAAAAAATTCACCAGCTTACCCCGACCATTCGTGCGTTTGAATTGGTTGCAGCAAATGGTACAGAGCTACCGAGTTTTGAAGCAGGTGCGCATATTGATGTGCACCTAAAAAACGGCCTCACCCGTCAATATTCACTTTCAAACTGCTGCACTGAAAAGCATCGTTATGTGATTGGCGTTTTACATGATGCCAATTCACGCGGTGGCTCACGTTGCATCCACACTGAATATCGTGAAGGCGATCATTTAAAAATTGGTGAGCCGCGTAATTTATTTGAAATTCATCCTCAAACCAAACAAGCGGTTTTATTTGCGGGTGGTATCGGTATTACCCCTATTTTGTCGATGGCATATCGGCTTAAGTCGGCCAATATTCCTTTTGAATTACATTACTTCGTTCGTAGTCATGAAATGATTGCCTTCTATGGCAATTTAACCGAGCACTTTGGTAAGCAAGTTCATTTTCACATTCAAGACCAACCAGACACCGAATGTAATATAGCAGAAGCTTTGGGCCAATCTTCACCTGATAAACACTTATATGTATGTGGACCTACAGGGTTTATGCAGTTTGTCATGAGCTCGGCCGAACAAGCGGGTTGGCATAGCGAACAGTTACATCAAGAGCATTTTGTTGCTCAAAAGGTAGATACGTCCAACGATGAAGCTTTCACCATTGAAGTGAAAGGTACGGGCCGCCGAATTGAAGTATTACCAGAGCAGACAGCAACAGAAGCATTAATTGCAAATGGTTTTGATATTCCTGTTTCGTGTGAACAAGGTATTTGTGGTACGTGCATTACACGCGTTGTAGAAGGCACTCCAGATCATCGAGATATGTTTATGACCGATGAGGAACATGCACTAAATAACCAGTTTACGCCCTGCTGTTCTCGTGCAAAAACTAAAAATCTTGTGATTGAGCTTTAATATTCAAGTTCCTTTATTCGAAAATAAAGGAACTTCTTTCACCTTAAGCGCTGAGAACATTTCTTAGCGTTTCACCCAAAATCACCACACTACTGTGCTCACGCATTAAAGTTTCAGCACGCCCTGCCTGACGATGTACCAATGCATCGAAAATCGAACAATGCTGTAAATGCGCATAGTGCAAACGACGATATTCAGACAAAGCTTGATTCTGGTCATAGGTAATGGCTTGAGCAGACGCCATCGGCAATTGATTGTTTTTCGCTAAGGCTTGGATGAGTGCGACGTTTTGCGCGCCTTCAATAATCGTGTCATGAAAAATGACGTTGAAATGGTGATAACGTTCCAGTTCAGCATCACCAAACTCGTCTGTTTCATTAAATAGTTTTTCAGTTTCTTGAATGCAATGTTGCAGCGTCTTTTTCTGCTCTTCGCTTAAGCCTTGTTCTGCCAAAGTTTTCGCAGCCAACCCTTCCAACACACCGCGTACTTCGAGCGCATCATGAACAAGTTGCTCTGAAATTTCACGAACCGTGTAACCACGAGTTGGGTTTTTAATGAGGAGGCCTTCTTGCTCGAGCAACCGAAAGGCAATACGAACAGGCTGCCTTGAAACACCAAGTAACTCGGCAGTCGGAATTTCGGCAATTCTGGCACCGCCTTCAAGTTCCCCTGAAATAATCATTTTTCTTAGTTTAAGTAAAACTTGTTGTCCTGAAGACATTCGCTGCCACACATCACCAAAAACGTCACTTCGATGCTAGCAAGTTCATTTGTAAAATGAAATAAATTTTCTGTGTGAATCAGTGCTTAAGCATGTGTACTACGTTTAATAAATTAAATCGCAAACTACATTCAATCAAAGATTTTTAAGATTATTGACCATAATATCGAGATTATTACGGATTAAATAAGCCAGGTTAATATCAATGCCTTCAAGCATTTTTTCTTCAACTTTTAAAACCACTTCATTGCATTTGTTTAACTTTTCAATACCGCTTTCAGTCAGCGTAATTAAAATACGGCGGCCATGTGTTGGGTCCGGTTTTTTCTCAATCCAGCCATTCACCAGTAAATCTTGCAAAATTTTGTTGGCTGATTGCGGCTTAATGAAAGAGCGCTCAGCAAGCTTGGCATTGGATAAATTACTTTTTGAAGCTAAAACAGAAAGTGCAGTAAATTGCGGCAAGGTAATTTCAAGCTCTTTTAAATGTTCTGTTAAATGTTTACTAATAATTCGGTCAACACGAGCAATCATATAACTTAACTTAGGCTCATCTTCTACTTTTTTTGGAACTAAATTCGAACGTACCATAACCTTTCAATCATCATAAGAAAATCTGTAGTGAAAGTATGAGGTTCTAACCCCCATACTTTCGTTAAAACTTAGCGAGCACCTGAGCTTTGTACTAAATGTACAGGCTGTTTAGGTTTTTTGACAAGAAGTAATGCAGAGATCGCTGCAATTAAAATCACTGGAATGCTTGAACCAATCACGATGGTCGAGCTTTGTCCAAGTGAGAGTAAAAAGCCAGCCATTAAAGGCCCAGCAAAAGAACCTATACGGCCAATTGCAACTGCTGAACCTACACCAGTTCCCCGCATTTCAGTTGGATAATACATTGCTGCCAGACCATACAAAGCGGATTGTCCACCTACAATAAATAAGCCACAGCCCACTGCCGAAAGTGCAAGTAAAGCAACGGTCGGAGAAATTGCTAAACAACAAAGCGAAAATAAAATGCCGAGATAAATCAGCTTAATCACAAAGCTCATGCGTAATTTATCAAGCAATACGCCCATGAGGATTGAACCTAAAATTCCGCCAACGTTGTAGCCCATCTGTACATAGTTTGCCTGTAGTTTTGATAGGCCTTGCGCACCCATCAGCAACGGTAACCAGTTCAACAAGAAATACAGTACGACTAGCGTACAGAAAAAACTGACCCAAAGCTGAATGGTTGACATACGACGTTCTTTGGCAAATAAAACTTCCAAGAATGGTGTCGTTTTTTGCGCTTGAACTTTACGTTGCAGGTAATCATTTGACTCAGGTAAAAAGCGCATAATCAGTGGAATGAGTAAAATAGGTGCAATCCCACCAATATAGAAAATATGACGCCACTCTGCATCGCCTGCCAACGACATCGCAACCACAGAAGTGAGTAATCCGCCAAAAGGAATGCCGCTATACATAATACTCACTGCGGTGCCTTTGTGCTGGTCAGGTACAGCTTCAGAGGCAAGTGTAATCATCATCGGAAGTGCTCCACCCATTCCTAAACCTGTACAAAAACGAATGAGTAATAGCAAACTGAAGTTAGCAGCATAAGCCGTTAGCAAAGACATAATTCCAAAAAGTAAAATACTAAAAATCAGAATTTTCTTACGCCCGACAATATCAGCAAACCGACCGCCTAATATTGCACCTGGTAACGTCCCTAAAATTGCAGCACTAAACGCCCACGCCATCTGGGCATTGTCTAACATGAACTCAGCCCGCATGCGTGGAGCGGCTACCCCCATTGATTGAAGATCAAACCCTTCAAAAATTGCTATGGCAAAGCACAGTAGCAACGTGATTTTTGCCCTTGAAGGCTGTCCTGATATTTTTTCCATTGTGTTGTCCTTTATTGACTAGTCGTTCCATTTAGCCCTTTGTGTATTGTTGTTTAAACACACCAGAAATATCAGTTAAACTTACTAAAAAATCAACATATTTTTATATTAAATTAATTTAAAAAATAATTAACATTTAAAATACAATGAATTAAAAAATATTTATGAAATTTTATGAAAAAGACTTGAATGTAAGTTTAACTGATATTAGATTAAATCCCAGAACAGCAAAAAATCATTCAAGGAGCATGAAGATGAGTTATGAAAACCGCTGGGAAACAGTAGATGTCAAAGTTGAAGATGGAATTGCATGGGTAACACTAAACCGCCCAGAAAAGAAAAATGCCATGAGCCCAACACTCAATCGTGAAATGATTGATGTGCTCGAAACTCTTGAGCTTGATCAAGATGCGCGTGTTTTAGTTTTGACTGGTGCTGGTGACTCTTGGACAGCGGGTATGGATTTGAAGGAATATTTCCGTGAAGTCGACACTCAGCCTGAAATTTTCCAAGAACGTATTCGCCGTGACTCTTGTCGCTGGCAGTGGCAACTTCTTCGTATGTATTCAAAACCAACTATTGCTATGGTCAACGGCTGGTGTTTTGGAGGCGGTTTCTCACCTTTAGTGGCTTGTGACCTCGCAATTGCAGCAGATGAAGCAACTTTCGGTTTATCTGAAATTAACTGGGGAATCCCGCCAGGTAACCTTGTAAGCAAAGCAATGGCAGATACCGTAGGTCACCGTGCATCTTTGTACTACATCATGACGGGTAAAACCTTTAGTGGTAAAGAAGCTGAAACCATGGGCCTTGTGAACAAAAGCGTACCGCTTGCCCAATTAAAAGCAGAAGTGACTGAACTTGCAAATTGCTTACTTGAGAAAAACCCTGTGGTTCTTCGTACCGCTAAAAATGGATTTAAGCGTTGCCGCGAACTGACATGGGACCAAAACGAAGACTACTTATATGCCAAACTTGATCAATGTATCCACCGCGATACAGAAAATGGCCGCCAAGAAGGTTTGAAACAATTCTTAGATGAAAAATCAATTAAACCGGGTTTACAGAGTTATAAACGTACTGGTTAACTTTTGATACTTTAATGGCAATGTAAGGACGCAACCCATGCAAAATGTACAGTTACTTATTCACGGTCGATCTGTTGATGCATCAAATCAGGCAACTTTTGAGCGTATTAGCCCAATTGATGGATCAGTAGCCAGTAAAGCTGCTGCCGCAACACTGGAAGATGTTGACCGTGCAATCGAATCGGCACAACAAGCTTTTAAAGTATGGTCGAAACTCTCGCCTACCGAACGTCGCTTACGTTTATTAAAAGCAGCCGATTTAATGGACCAAAAAACCGAGCAATTCATTGAAACTGGAATGCAAGAAACAGGTTCAACTGCAACATGGTATGGGTTTAACGTTCACCTTGCTGCCAACATGTTACGTGAAGCAGCAGCAATGACCACACAAATTGATGGAAGCCTGATTCCGTCAGATGTGCCGGGCAATCTTGCAATGGGTGTACGGGTTCCTTGCGGTGTCATTGTTGGTATTGCGCCTTGGAACGCCCCTGTGATTTTGGCAACACGTGCGCTTGCTATGCCTTTGGCTTGTGGCAACACCGTTGTATTAAAAGCATCTGAAGCTTGTCCAGCAACACATCGTCTCATTGGTGAAGTGTTACATGAAGCGGGGCTTGGTGAAGGTGTGGTCAATGTGATTACGCATGCCGCCGAAGATGCCCCACAAATCGTGGAGCGTTTAGTTTCTCATCCAGCAGTGAAGCGTATTAATTTTACGGGTTCAACCAAAGTCGGAAAAATTATTGCCGAGACTGCTGCCAAATATTTAAAACCAGTTTTACTCGAACTCGGTGGCAAAGCCCCTGTTTTGGTTTTAAATGAAGCTGATATTAATGAAGCCGTAAATGCAGTCGCTTTTGGAGCGTTCTTTAATCAGGGTCAAATCTGTATGTCAACCGAACGTGTTTTGGTTCAAGACAATATTGCCGATCAGTTTATTGAAAAACTGATTGAAAAAACCCGCTCTATTCAGGCAGGTAATCCAACCTCAAAAGACAATGTGCTGGGTGTTTTAGAAAGTCGCCGCGCTGCAAGCCGTATTCAGCATTTGTTGGAAGATGCCCAAAACAAAGGGGCTGACTTACCTTTAGGCATTCATATTGAAGACACCACCATGCAACCGACGCTGGTGCTCAATATTAAACCTGACATGCTGCTTTACCGTGAAGAATCATTTGGACCTGTATGCACAGTTCAACGTTTTTCAAGCATTGAAGAAGGCGTAGCACTGGCAAATGACAGCGAGTTCGGTCTTTCTTCGGCAGTGTTTAGCCAAAATATTTCACAGGCATTAGAAGTCGCTCAACAGATTGATTCGGGTATTTGTCATATTAACGGCGCAACCGTACATGACGAAGCACAAATGCCATTTGGCGGAACAAAATCGAGTGGTTACGGACGTTTTGGTAGTAAAGTCTCTGTTGCCGAATTTACCGAACTACGCTGGATTACCATTCAAACCCAATCACGTCATTACCCGATTTAGTCAGGCTAATGCGGACAACAACATATTAAATAAAAATTGCATGATGCAAAAAAATAAAGCGCAGTGATGCGCTTTCCATGGAGTGAAAGAAATGCAAATGAATGCCACTCAATCACAAGACCGCGAACGGTTCGTAAAATTAGGGCAACATGATATTCATTATCACCACAAAGATGACACGCTCTATATCAGCCCAAAAGAGCAATTAAAACCGTATCCACAAAAACTGACAGATCGGTTAATTCATTTTGCACAAACCAAACCCGACCATATTTTTGCAGCAAAACGCAATGCTCAAGGCGAATGGGTCAAACTGAGTTATGCAGAAGTTTTACAACGTGCATGGCACATTGCTCAAGCTTTGCATGACCGTAATTTAAGCCAAGAAAGACCTCTGGTCATTTTAAGTGGCAATGATCTCGAACATTTAACACTCTCTATGGGTGCCATGCTGGCGGGTGTGCCTTTCTCGGCTATTTCCCCTGCCTACTCTCTGATTTCTCAAGACTTTGGCAAACTCAAACATGTGTTTGAAGTGCTCACACCTGGTATGGTTTATGCCAGCGATGGACAAGCTTTTGCCAAAGCGATTCAGGCATGTATTACGCCTGATATTGAAGTGGTGACCAATAAAGGCATTGTGGGCGATCAGATCTGCACATCTTTTCAATCGCTTTTAGATACGCCTGTTTCAAATGTCCAAGAGTTTTATCAAACCCTTGATGAAAACCAAATTGCCAAGTTCTTATTTACGTCAGGTTCAACCAAACTCCCTAAAGCTGTGCCGACCACGCATTTAATGTTGTGTGTTAATCAGCAAATGTTATTACAAACTTTCCCTGAGTTTGAAGAAACGCCGCCTGTCCTACTCGACTGGCTGTC
Organism: Acinetobacter sp. V104_13; assembly: GCF_031798995.1. Lineage (NCBI taxonomy): Bacteria > Pseudomonadati > Pseudomonadota > Gammaproteobacteria > Moraxellales > Moraxellaceae > Acinetobacter > Acinetobacter sp. V104_13. Next base: position 882,490 of record NZ_JAVQNP010000027.1, read on the forward strand.
TTGGCACCACACATTTGGCGGCAGTCACAATGTCGGCATCGCACTCTATAACGGCGGTACGATTTACATTGATGATGGCAAACCCGTTGCAGGAAAATTTGACGAAACTATTCGTAATCTCAAAGAAATTTCTCCAACCGTTTATTTAAATGTGCCAAAAGGTTGGGAAGAACTTACCGACGCTTTAGAAAAAGATGAAGAATTAAGAGACCGCTTTTTTGCCAAAGTTAAAATTCTATTCTTTGCAGGTGCAGCGCTTTCAGAAGCGGGCTGGAACAGACTCGATAAAATTGCTCAGCAACATTGCGGAGAAAAAATTCGCATAATGAGTGGATTGGGCATGACTGAAACTGCTCCCTCTTGTGCTTTTACCACTGGCCCACGTGTGATGGCTGGTTTTATTGGATACCCTGCTCCGGGATGCGAAATTAAGCTAGTGCCATGTGGCGACAAACTAGAGTTTTGTGTTCGTGGCAAGCATGTCATGAAAGGCTATTGGCGTCTTAAGGCAGACCAGCAAAGCACTGTGTTTGACGATGAAGGCTTTTTCCATACGGGTGATGCTGTGCGTTTAGTCGACATCAATGATCCAACTAAAGGTCTGATGTACGACGGACGAATTGCCGAAGACTTTAAACTCAATACGGGTACTTTTGTGAATGTGGGCACACTACGCAACAAAGTACTGATTCAAGGTAATTTACTGGTTCAAGATGTTTGTATTACTGGTTCAAACCTGAATGCTGTGGGTTTTCTGATTTTTCCAAAATTAGAAGCGTGTGCTCAATATGCAGGTCTTAAGCTTGGTGAACATTCTGCAACAGAGATATTACAGCATCCTAAAGTCCAACAATGGTTCCGCCAATTTTTAACCACCTTTAATAAAGATGCGACTGGCAGTTCAAATACAGTCTCAATGCTTTATTTAATGACCGAGCCACCTCAACTCGATGCAGGCGAAGTGACTGATAAAGGCAATCTCAATCAAAGCAGTATTACTAAACGTCGTGCAGCTTTAATTGATGAGCTTTATCAAAAGCAGACTGATAACCCACTGATTATTCGGGTGCCCACCTTAAAACAATAAGCAATTGAAATAAAAAAGGAAGCTCAAATTTCGGTTTGAGCTACAGCCTCACTTTTGCCTAAAAAAGGTTCAACATGCCACACGATACAGAATTTGAACTATTTCGGGACAGCTATCGCAGGTTCTTAAAAGAACAGGTTGCCCCGTATTATGAACAGTGGGAACACGATGGCCTTATCCCACGTGATCTATGGCTTCGTCTTGGGGAGAATGGTTTTTTGTGCGTCGATGTGCCTGAGGAATATGGCGGCTATGGCGCTCCTGTGCACTACTCACTCATGTTGGTTCAAGAAACTGCTCAAGCTGGCTTTGCATCTTTAGCTGTCGCCATTGGCGGGCAAAATGAATTGGTTTCTCCTTACCTGCAAAATATCGGAACTGAAGAGCAAAAACGCTATTGGTTACCGAAAATGGTGACAGGTGAAGTCGTCACTGCAATTGCCATGACCGAAGCAAATGCAGGTTCAGACTTACAGGCTATACGCACTCAAGCCATTTTAGAAAATGACCACTATCGTGTGAATGGTTCAAAAACGTTTATTTCAAATGGATTACATGCCGACCTGATTGTTTTGGTGGCAAAAACTGACCCTCAAGCTAAAGCAAAAGGCATTTCAATATTATTAGTTGATGCTGCTTTAGACGGCGTTAAAAAAGGTCGCTCTTTACAAAAAATCGGGCTGCATGCCCAAGATACAGCCGAACTATTTTTTGATGATGTTTGTGTGCCGGCAACTCAGCGTTTGGGGGAAGAAGGACAAGGCTTTGCTTATTTAATGCAAGAGTTACCTCGCGAACGTTTGAGTATTTCCATGATGGCTTTGGGGTCAATTTTAGGCGCCATCGAACTGACCCAAGACTATGTATTAGAGCGTAAAGCTTTCGGACAACCTTTAAGTCAAATGCAAAACACGCGGTTTGTACTCGCAAACGCGCAAATTAAAGCAAAAGCCGCTCAAGCTTTTGTAGACCAATGTGCAGCGCTGTATCAACAACACCAGTTAAGCGTCACTCAAGTTGCCGCACTGAAATGCTTTATCACCGATGTCCAATGTGAAGTGATTGATCAATTACTTCAGCTTTTTGGTGGTTACGGTTACATGCAGGAATACCCAATCTCGCGTTTTTTTGTGGATGCAAGGGTACAAAAAATTTATGGGGGAACCAATGAAATTATGAAAGAAATCGTGGCCCGAGAACTGCTCGGAAAATAATTCGATTTAAAAACCAAACAAGGCAGACACAACAACTATGCCTTGTTGAAAACAAGAAATGATATTTCAGGAAGAAATGCTATGTCGAAATTATGGATGTACTCTACCCTTATGCTCTCAGGTTCAGTGTGGGCTGGCAATTTTATTGACAACAGTTCAGTAGAACTCACCACGCGAAATTTCTATTTTGACCGCGACTATCAAGAGCAATCTGCTTACCCTGCTGCCAAGGACTGGACACAAGGGTTTATTCTTAAAGCCAATTCAGGTTATACCGAAGGGACTGTCGGTTTTGGGCTGGATGTGCTTGCAACGGCGGGTTTTAAACTTGATGCCGATGCAGAGCATGGAGGTACAGGTAACTTACCTAGAGACACGCGCACCAATGAACCTGCTGACTCTTATGGCGAAATTGGGGTCACAGCAAAAGCGAAAATGAGTCAGACCGAGTTACGCATTGGTACGCTCATGCCAATGAACCCTGTTTTAGTGGCTTCACCTGCTCGTTTGCTTCCTCAAACCTATCGAGGAATTTCACTGACCAGTAAAGATATTAAAGATTTTGATTTACAGGCAGCCTATCTTGATAAAGTAAATCATCGGGATTCGACCAACTATGAAAAAATTAAAATTTCTGGGGTGAATGGACGATTTAAAAGTGCCGAAACTGATGGACTCTATTATTTAGGTGGAAACTATCAGTTTAATCCTGCACTCAAACTCACCGCTTTTTACATGGATGTTGATGACCTTTATAACCAAACCATGGTCGGCACACTACATCAACACAAAATTAATGACACCACCAACTTTAGTTCACAATTACGATACTACCGCAGCCGCGATGATGGACAAGCAAAAGCAGGTTTAGTCGATAATGACCTTTATCATGCGCATTTCGAACTTAAACATCAAAACCATAAATTTATTTTTGGCACCTTCCAACATCATGGCGACACCGCTTTTCCGTATTTGACCGGAGGTGAAACTGGTCTACTCATTGATACATGGCCGGGCGAGTTTTTAAACCCAAAAGAAAAAGCCTATAGCTTCCGTTATGAATATGACTTTAAAGATTATGTTCCGGGTTTACGGTTTATGACCCGTTACACCACAGGTCACAATATTTATGCACCCAACTTAGGTGGAACCAATCTAAAAGAACGCGAAACAGACTTTGATTTAGGCTACACCGTTCAAAGTGGCTGGTTAAAAAATCTAGGGCTACGCGCGCGCTACGCCATTTATGACAACAACATGCTCTCTACAGCCAACATCAAACCTGTAAACGAAACCCGTATCAACATCGACTACACATGGAAATTTAAATAATTAAAACCAGAGGTTCTGTCACACATAGAACCTCTTTTTATTTCGGGAAATTCATCATGAAGAAAGTTGTAACACTACTCTGCGGAATTTGTCTCATTGCCCTGTCTCATGCCGAAACGCAATATAACCCACCACCCATTCAGCTTGAGCCTTTAGCAAAATTTAGTGTTGATCTAAATGCACCTGTTTGGGAATTAGGCACGACCAGTGATGCTGGTAAACGCCGAATTATTCCCATTACAGGTGGGACATTCGAAGGCAAATCCTTTAAGGGCCGCATTTTAAATAATGGCGCAGATTGGCAAATTGTCGACAGTAAAGGGCTAGCCATTATTGATACGCGATATCTATTAGAAACCAATGATGGTGCGCTTATTTACCTTCAAACCAAAGGTTACCGACATGGCTCGGCAGAAACACTAAAACAGCTTGCCCAAGGCAAAGATGTCGACCCGAAAAATTACTATTTCAAAATTACCATGCAGTTTGAAACCAGCTCACCTCAATATTCATGGCTTAACCAGACCGTTGCGGTAGGTAGTGCAATGCGTTTGGGCAAAGCGGTTATTTATGATGCCTATACGCTGAAATAATAATTTTTATAACACTTACAAAAAGGATGGAGCCTTCATTATGAATCAAAAAACTTTAGAACACTTACCACCCATCCATCACCATTTAGGTGGACACAATATCCATTGGAATGAACAAAACACTGAACTCACCATCCACTACACGGCGCTAGAAAGCTTTACCAATCCACGCGGCACCGTTGAAGGTGGCATGATCTGCGCCATGCTTGACGACGTGATGGGACTTTTTGCATATCTGGCCAATAACCATAAACCCGCTACCACCATCAACTTAACAATGGATTTTTTAAGGCCCTGTGCTGTGGGTGAAGTCATTACAAAATGCCGATTCATTAAACAAGGCAAAACTGTACTAAATCTCGAAAGTGAAGCTTGGCAAAACAACAAAATGATTGCACGAAGCACAGCTAATTTTCTGGTTTTAGATTAATTGCGACCATTCATTCAATAAGGATATGAATAAATGAATTACACCAACAATAAACGAATTTTGACCCACTCCGCTTTAGTACTTGCCATGCTTGGTTCTTTGGCAGGCTGTGGAAGTGATAGTGATGACACAACGATTCCCTCAACAACCAAACCACCGCAGTTATCTCCTGCTGTTGGCGTAAAAATGACAGGAAGCTGTTCAGACTTACTCGGATTTCAGTACAACAATACCGTTATTAGCTCAGCTACCCTTCAAGAAGCAGGTACATTGACTGTCGCCAACAAACCGATTGGCGCACATTGTTTGGTCAAAGGTTATATGGATCAACGGGTAAGCCCTGTCGATGGACAAACTTATCAAATTGGTTTTGAAATGCGCTTACCAATAGACTGGAACGGCCGTTTCCTCTATCAAGGTAATGGCGGAACCGATGGTAATTTAGTTCCTGCAACAGGTCAGGTCGGCAGCGGTGGCCCACTCACCAATGCCCTGCATGATGGTTTTGCTGTTATTTCCTCCGATGCCGGACATAACGCTTCACAAAATCCAATGTTTGGTTTAGACCCTCAAGCCAGAATTAACTACGGCTATGGTGCAATTACCAAACTCACGCCTATGGCAAAAAACCTAATTAAAGCCGCATATGGAAAATTACCAGATCGCTCCTATGCAGGCGGCACATCGAACGGTGGCCGTCATGCCATGGTTGCCGCAACTCGTTTGGGCGACCAATATGACGGAATTCTAGCGAGTACACCAGGTTTTCACCTACCTCGTGCAGCCGCAGCTCAACTCTACACAGCACAACAGCTTCGTCGTGTCGCAACAGATGAAAATGACCTAAGTACTGCTCTAACTCTTCCAGAGCGCAAAGTATTAGCAAAAGCTATTTTAGATCGATGCGATGCCTTAGACGGTGTTGCAGATGGGCTGGTTCAAGATGTCGAAGCTTGCCGTACAGCTTTTGATATTCATAAGCATGTACCCGTTTGCTCAAGCACAAGAGATGGGACTTGTTTAAGCACCGAACAAATTGATGTATTAGCCAACATTTACCGTGGTCCTGTAAACTCTGCTGGACAAGCCCTCTATGCAACCCAACCTTTCGACCCCGGTTTAGTCGGTAGTAACTGGGCAAGCTGGAAATTTGAATCTTCTGTGGGAACAGCACGTGACCCCGTTGCAGTTGGAATTCTTTTTCAGGTTCCACCAGACCCAACTGTGACTCAAAATTCTAGACAATTTGCCTTTAATTTTAACTTCGATACCGACTATCCAAAACTCTCGGCAACCAATGATGTTTATACTGAAAGTTCGATGTCTTTCATGATGCCACCTGATGAACTTAATCTAGATAAACTCCGTAATCACGGTGGAAAAATGATTGTGGTACAAGGCACAGCAGATGGCGTTTTCTCTGTAGATGACACCCAAAATTGGTACGATCAACTGCTACAACACTATAAAAATGATGCGAAAGGTACAGCGCCTGAATTTGCGCGTTTCTTTAGAGTTCCGGGTATGAACCATACCCGTGATGGTATTGCGACCGACCAGTTTGATGCATTGACTGCTTTAGTTAACTGGGTGGAATATGGACAAGCACCTGACAAAATCATTGCAACCGCACGCGGCGCAGGTAACCCAAGTGGTCAAATCAATACTGAGCTTCCACAAGACTGGGCGCCAGACCGCACCCGTCCACTTTGCCCTTACCCACTGATCGCCCGTTACAATGGTCAAGGTGATAGCGAAAAAGCTGAAAACTTTAGCTGTAAATAACATCCAATAAGATAAAAAGAGAGCTTACTTAAGCTCTCTTTTTATCTTACTCTGCCCAATCTTAGCTCAAGCTCACTGCTTAAACTTTTTAATACTTTTAGACAAATGAGCTCGCATCATTTGTCGGGCCAATAAACCATCCTGATCGACAATTGCGTTATAAATATTGACATGATCATGGTGAACCGCTTTTAAATATTCTTCGCGGTTTTCAGGACTTTGCTCAATAGATTTTAAACGTGCACGTGGAATAATTTTTTCGCCAAGATACTTTAGAAAATCAACGAAATATTGGTTTTCAGAAGCTTCAGCAATGGCAATATGGAAATCATAGTCAGCTTTTACCGTACCATCATTGGCATCTGATGAAATATGACGCTCAAAGTCTTGAAGCGCAGCTTTCATTTTATCAATATGGATTTGCTTACGGCGCTCAGATGCTAAAAAGACAGCTTCCGACTCAAGACTAATCCTAAGCTCAAGTAAAGAAACAATATCGTTAATGGTTTCTAAACTGGCATTAGACAGCAAAAAATTTTGCTCAACTGTCTGTTCTTTTACAAAAGTACCAATCCCGTGACGAGTCTCGACAAACCCTAATGAACGCAACTCAGTAATTGCTTCGCGAATAACAGAACGGCTTACTTCAAAAGTTTCAATTAATTCAAGTTCGGTCGGAATTTTCTCTCCGACTTGGAAGTCTCCAGACTGAATTTTTTCGATCAGTTGTTCTACAATAATCTGGCTTAGTTTTTTTGTTGATCTAGGTTTAATTGCACTAGACATAATTTGAAGAACTCATGAAATGTTGAAAAAATTAGAAAATTCATTTTACTATAAACTTAGACGATAGTCATATTCGGTTTTTATACCTCTAAGTTATTAAAATCAAAATATTTTATCTCTCTTATCAAACCCTCACACATATTTAAAAAGTAAGCAACTTATGCTTCTGATGATATTTAATAATACGTTGAATAAGTTAAAAAATATGCAGCCCAATAGCTTTAATTGAGCTGCACAACTTTTAAATTTGAGCCTGAGTTAACTGTCCATTGACCAGACGAGTAATCTGTAGTGGATTACTATCTTTTAATACATCGGGTAATAAAACTTGTGGCGTATTTTGGAAACATACCGGACGCAAGAAGCGCTCAATTGCTCCCGTACCTACCGAAGTTCCGCGTGCATCACTTGTTGCAGGGAAAGGCCCACCATGCACCATCGCATCAGACACTTCAACCCCTGTTGGGAAACCATTAAACAATACACGGCCAGCTTTACGGGTTAACAAATCAAGAAGCTCGCCTGCCTTAGACAACTCGTTTTCATCACCAATAATGGTTGCTGTAAGCTGTCCACCTAAAGCTTCAATCCCCTTCAACAGAGTGGCTTCATCTTCGACTGCAATCACAATCGACATTGGCCCGAAAACTTCATGTTGAAGCTTCGGATTGCCTGACAATAAAACAGATTGGTCCGCTTTAAACAGATGTGCTTTTGCTTGAGAAACTAGCTCGGCCTCTTGTCCTGTCGCAATAACTTCAAAACCAGCTTCATTTATTAATGCATCAATACCAGTTCGATAGCTTTTTAAAGTACCTTCATTCAACATAACCTGAGGCACAGCTTTTTGCGTGCTTTCAACTAAAGCCGTAATAAAGCGATCAAACTCGGGGCCTTTTACACCTAAAATTAGACCTGGCTTTGTACAGAACTGACCACATCCCATATTGAATGAGGCAACCGTATCCTGAGCAATTTGTTCACCACGTGAATGAAGTGCTTCAGGTAAAACCACCACAGGGTTCACACTCGACATTTCAGCAAAGAAAGGAATTGGCTGAGGACGGCTCTGCGCAAGGTTATAAAGTGCCATTCCGCCTTCAAGAGAACCCGTAAAACCAGCTGCCTGAATCAGTGGATGTTCTACCAAGTTTGCGCCAATACGGCCACCAAAAATCATATTGAATGTGCCTTTAGGCATATCGCAAACTTCAATTGCTTTTTCAATGGCTTCTGCAACAAGCTCAGCAGTTGCCATATGGCCAGAGTGTGCTTTAAAGACAACCGGACACCCTGCTGCTAAAGCAGCTACGGTATCACCGCCTGCAGTTGAAAATGCAAGTGGGAAATTACTCGCGCCAAACACGGCAACTGGCCCTACCCCAACTTTATACTGACGTAGATCGACACGCGGTAAAGGCTTACGTTCTGGCAATGCCACATCAATACGGGCACCATAAAAATCGCCGCGGCGTAAAAGTTCAGCAAATAGTCTTAGCTGGCCAGTAACCCGCCCTGTCTCCCCTTGAAGACGAGCAAGTGGCAAACCTGTTTCAAGTGAAGCAACCTCTTGCAAGTTCGCACCCAATGCTTCAATTTGGCGAGCAATTTCTTCAAGAAAAGATGCACGTTGTTCTTGAGTCGTTTGGCTATAAACTAAAAAAGCGTTATGCGCAGCTTGAGCAGCCTGATCTACTTCTTCAAGTGTTGCCTGACTAAATACATAACCTGTTGGCTGATAGTCTTTTGCAGCTATACTTTCTAAAGCTGGTGCATTTGCAGCAACGCGTTCGCCATTAATAAACTGCCGACCGTTATTTTTACTCATTTTAAAGCTCCAATACCTAAACAGTTAGAATTATTGCGGACCAAGTGTCACAATGAGAGCAGCCAAATCTTCATAGTCTGCTTGAGTTAAATCACTTAATGGTGGACGCACAGGACCTGCGTCGTGCCCAACAATTTTGGCACCTGCTTTAATCATGCTTACAGCATAACCAGATTTACGGTCGCGAATTTTTATCAATGGCAAGAAGAAATCTTTAATTAAACGATTAGTTGTTTCAAAGTCATTACTGCGAAGCGCGTTATAAAACTCCATTGCAGTCTTTGGAATAAAGTTAAATACAGCTGATGAATAAACTGGACAACCTAAGGCTTTATATGGCGCTGCAAAAACTTCTGCTGTTGGTAAACCACCTAAATATGACAAACGATCACCCATAGTCTGAGTCACTGCTGTCATCATATCGATTTGACCAGAGCTGTCTTTAAATCCGATTAAGTTCGGGCACATCTCGGCTAATTTTTGGATTGAATCGAGATTTAATCTTGAAACGCTACGATTATAAAAAATTACGCCAAAATCTACTGAGTTACATACTTGTTTGACATGTTCGATCAAACCTTCCTGGCTTGCTTCAGTTAAGTAATGCGGCATTAACAAAATACCGTGTGCACCTAAGCGCTCTGCTTCTTTTGCCTGTTCAATCGCCTGACGTGTCGGACCACCTGCCCCAGCAATAATCGGTACACTACCTTTACAAGTATCGACAGCTGTTTTAATCACGTCAGAGTATTCACTTCCAGTTAACGAGAAAAACTCGCCTGTACCACCCGCAGCAAATAATGCACTTGCACCATAAGGCGCTAACCATTCAAGACGTTTTGCATAAGAAGATTTGTTAAAGTCCCCATTTTGGTCAAAGTCAGTAACCGGAAAAGAAAGAAGGCCATCAGAAACAATGTTTTTTAACTCAAGAGCATCCATTAGAAAATATCCATACATGTTTATGTTGTCAGACATCTTACATCATAAATTTTATTTTAATCAATATATTTTTCCTCTGAAAAATTAAATTTTTTAAAAAGATCAAAGTTCATTATCTAAAATAATTTAACCTATTGTTTTATAAAACATCTTTAAAAACTCTCAATATTAGGACTAATCGTTAGACATAAAAAAAGCTGCCCATATGGACAGCAAAGCATTAAGAAAACTCAAAAAGCGAATTTTTCAAAGATATCGGTAAAACATTAACGAACCAAACACGGCTTTTTATTATTAAATGACCAATTTGGTATTAAAAATTGCATCGCATCGGCATCATTACGAGCCCCTAAACCTTTTAATTTATACAGTTCATGGGCTTGATTAATTCTATCCCAGTCCAGCTCAACCCCAAGTCCCGGTGCTGTTGGCACCTGAATTTTACCGTCTTTAATTTCAAGCGGTGCTTTAGTGAGCTGATCTGTACCTTCTTGCCAAATCCAGTGCGTATCAATTGCCGTTACCTTACCTACCGCAGCGGCAGCAACATGGGTAAACATGGCAAGTGAAATATCAAAGTGATTATTAGAATGCGAACCCCACGTTAAGTTATACATATTGCAGAGCTGTGAAACTCGAACCGAACCTTCCAATGTCCAAAAATGTGGATCAGCCAAAGGAATATCAACAGCTTGCAATTGAATACTATGCGACATTTCTCGCCAGTCCGTAGCAATCATATTGGTCGCAGTGGGTAAGCCTGTTGCACGTTTAAACTCGGCCATAATTTCACGGCTTGAATAACCTTGTTCTGCACCACACGGGTCTTCCGCATAGGCCAGCACACCTTTTAAATGTTTACCTAAAGCAATTGCTTCATCTAAAAACCATGCTCCGTTTGGATCAAGTGTCACACGCGCATCCGGGAAACGGCGCGCGATTGCTGTAACAGCTTCAGCTTCTTGTTCGCCCTGTAATACACCACCTTTTAACTTAAAGTCTTTAAAACCATAACGGTCATAAGATGCTTCTGCTAAACGCTGTACTGCCTCGGGTGTTAACGCTTTTTCATGACGGACTTTATACCAGTCATGGTTATGCTTAGGTGTAGTCGCATAGTCTAATGAAGTCTGTTTTCGGTCACCGATAAAGAATAAATATCCTAAAACTTCAACTTCACTACGTTGCTGGCCTTCACCTAGTAAGCTTGCGACATTCACATTTAAATGCTTGCCAAGCAAATCCAGTAATGCTGACTCATAAGCCGTTACAACATGAATTGTGGTACGTAAATCAAAGGTTTGATTGCCTCGACCACCACTGTCACGATCAGCAAAAGTTTGCTGAATTTTTTTAAGTAGATTTTTATATTCGCCAATCGGCTGCCCTTCTACCAAGGCTTTAGCATCATTTAATGTCGCTAAAATTTTTTCTCCACCCGGAATTTCACCTACACCAATATTTCCAGAGTTATCTTCGATAATAAGTATGTTACGAGTGAAATAAGGTCCATGAGCACCACTCAAATTGAGCAGCATGCTGTCATGTCCAGCAACAGGAATTACTCGAATTGATTTAACGATAGGTGTAGAGGTCGCCATTAAAATACTCCTTGGCATTCTGATACTATTTTTTCATTACCAAAACTTATAAGACATCAGACAACTTGTCAATATAAACCCGCATAAAAATTATTTTTCGACCCTACTTGCCAAAATAATATTTTTAATCATATGATGTCATACATCTAAAGACGCGGTTTTAGAACTAGGACTATAGAGTAGATACAAAATTCCGTTTTCTCATCTATTCTATCGATGAATTTGACATGACGTCACCTATTTCACGGATATGCAAATAGGTCGATTATTAAAAAGAGTTTGTATATGGATAATCTGCAAACAAATATTGCTGTAGTGACTCAGCAAAGAGCCAAACATACAAAAACTCGCTACTACATTCTTGCGATGATTTTTTTGGTCACGGCTTTTAATTACGGTGATCGTGCAACCCTTTCAATGGCTGCAACGCCAATGTCTCATGAGCTGGGAATCGACTCAGTCACCATGGGTTATATTTTCTCGGCCTTTGCATGGGCCTATGTAATTGGTCAAATTCCAGGTGGTTGGCTACTCGATAAGTTTGGTGCTCGCCGTGTATATTTCTGGAGTCTGTTTTTATGGTCTTTATTCACGGTTTTAATCGGTTTTACCGACATTTTAGGTGATACTGCGACCATCATTACTTCACTCTTTGTACTCAGATTTTTAGTTGGTTTGTCTGAGTCGCCTGCTTTTCCGGGTAACAGTAAAATTGCTGCCGCATGGTTTCCAACCAAAGAACGTGGAACTGCCGCTGCCATTTTTAACTCATCCTCTTATTTCTCAACCGTACTTTTTGCTCCCCTAATGGGTTGGCTTGTTGCAACCGTCCACTGGCAGTCTATTTTCTGGGTCATGGGTGGTCTTGGAATCATTCTTTCCTTTATCTGGCTTAAGGTCATTTATAGCCCAACCAATCATCCAACAGTAAATCCCGAAGAAGTAAAATATATTGCTTCAGAAGGTGCTTTACTCGACATGGGTGAAAATAGCCAAAATAGTAAAAAAGAGAAAATTACTTGGAGTAAAGTTAAACAATTGCTTGCTTCACGTATGATGCTCGGTATTTTTATTGGGCAATATTGTGTAAATACACTGACCTATTTTTTCTTGACTTGGTTCCCTGTTTACCTTGTCAAAGAAAGACATCTCAGCATTTTAGAGGCTGGTTTTGCAGCAGTTGCACCTGCACTCTGCGGCTTTGTAGGTGGAATTTTAGGTGGCTTGATTTCAGATAAGTTAATTCGAATGAATTACAGCTTAAGCTTTTCAAGAAAGCTACCTATCGTAGTCGGATTCTTGGTTTCAACCTCAATCATTATGTGTAATTACGTCGACTCTCAAGCAGCAATTGTATTCTTTATGTCCTTATCTTTCTTTGGGAAAGGCATCGGCTCTTTAGGTTGGGCAGTCATGTCTGATGTTGCACCAAAAGAAATGGTGGGCTTATCAGGAGGAATGATGAATGCGTTTGGTAATACGGCAGGAATCGTGACCCCAATTGTGATCGGCTATATCTTAGCAAGTACTGGTTCTTTCAACCTTGCATTGACTTATGTCGGTGTGCATGCGATTGCAGCAGTGATTTGCTATACCGCTATTGTCGGCAAAATCCAGCGCTTCGAGTTAAAACCTACCTCTTAAAACTTTAAGTCATAACGCTTAACTAACTTAAGCGTTATGACCTCTCTTCAAATGTATACAAGGAATGATCATGCTGAAGCCTCTCCTCATAAGAATTAGTCCTCTTGATAATGTAGCCATTGTAGTGAATGACGGCGGTTTACCACCTTCTACACATATTGAAGAATACCAACTCACCTTGGTTGATCATGTGCCGCAGGGACATAAAGTTTTATTAAAGTCATTAAAGCAAGGTGAAGCAATTGTTCGTTATGGGGAAATTATTGGTTATGCAAATAAAGATTTATCCGCAGGTTCATGGGTAAATGAAGCCGTTACCCAAATGCCTAAGGCACCTGAGCTAGATGATCTTGAGTTAGCAACTCGTCCTGATCCAAAGCTTCCAACCTTGAGCGGATATACATTTAAAGGTTATAAAAATAAAGATGGCAGTGTCGGCACAAAGAATATTTTAGGTATTACAACCAGTGTTAACTGTGTTGAAGGTATTGTCGATTATGTCGTTAAAATTATTGAACGTGATTTACTTCCTAAATATTCAAATGTAGATGGTGTAGTCGGATTAAATCATTTATATGGTTGTGGCGTGGCAATCGATGCACCCGCTGCAATTGTTCCTATTCGTACAATTCATAATCTTGCACTCAACCCTAATTTTGGTGGAGAAATTATGGTTGTGAGTCTGGGCTGTGAAAAAATGCAACCCGAACGTCTTCTAAACATTCCTAAAGAAAACAAATATATTCCCCTAGCAAACGAAGATATTATTCAATTGCAAGATGAACGCCACAACGGTTTTGAAAGTATGGTCAACCATATTTTATCCGTGGCGGAACAACACCTTGAAAAGCTTAATCAACGTACTCGAGAAGAAGTCCCAGCTTCTCATTTAGTTGTAGGCATGCAATGTGGTGGGAGTGATGCATTTTCGGGAGTTACCTCTAACCCTGCCGTTGGTTTCGCAGCTGACCTGATTGTGCAATGTGGCGGTACAGTCATGTTTTCGGAAGTTACAGAAGTCCGCGATGGCATTCACCTACTTACTCCACGTGCAGCAAATGAACAAGTTGCCAAAGATTTAATTCGAGAAATGAAATGGTACGATGACTACTTAGCAGCAGGCCAAGTGGACCGAAGTGCCAATACCACACCCGGCAATAAAAAAGGTGGACTGAATAACATTGTAGAAAAAGCGATGGGATCGATCGCCAAATCGGGCCGCTCACCTATTGTAGAAGTTCTCGCACCGGGTCAAAGACCAACTAAAAAAGGATTAATTTTTGCGGCAACGCCATCAAGTGACTTTATCTGTGGTACGCAGCAAATGGCATCGGGTATTACCGTTCAAGTATTTACCACAGGCCGCGGTACACCCTATGGGTTGGCAGCCGTACCTGTCATTAAAATGGCAAGCCGAAACAATATTGCAAACCGTTGGTATGACCTAATTGATATCAGTGCTGGCGATATTGCGATTGGGAAGAAAACTATTGAAGGAGTGGGCTGGGAACTTTTTGAAATGATTTTACGCGTGGCTAGTGGTGAGCAGCAAACGTGGTCGGACCGTTGGGGTATTCATAACTCACTCGCTGTATTTAACCCTGCACCAGTGACCTAATAAGGTTTAGAAGATGAGGTTATATCACCTCATCTTTCTTATTTCCCCTATTAATTACGACACATTTCACTAAAACTTAACAGCGCTGCTAAAATAACATCGAAAATTAAGAACTGTATTTCTCTATGCAAAATCAAACTGCTTCAAACCTCCCCTCTACACAACTTGGAAAAGCACTGCTTTGTCTTATGACGTCGGCATTATTGTTTTCCATTATGGGAGTGTGCATTCGTTTTGCTTCACAAACGGTGGACAATGCGACCGTCGTGTTTTTTAGAAATGCAGTAGGTTTATTTATTTTTATTCCGATGCTCTTTAAACAGGGGCTAGATTTTATTAAAACCGATAAACTCTGGATGCATACTTGGCGAAGCATTGTCGGGCTAGCCGCTATGTATGGTTTTTTCTATGCCATTGCGAACTTAAAACTATCGAACGCCATGGTTTTTAGTTATTCATCTCCTATCTTTATTCCACTGATTGCATGGCTTTTCTTAAAAGAAAAAATTACCAAGTCTATGATTTTTGCCGCTGTGATTGGGCTCATTGGAGTTTTATTTGTCGCTAAACCCGATCAAGGTCTATTTAACGCATTATCTTTTATTGGCTTGGGTGCATGCTTTTTATCAGCAATGGCCTTTGTCACCGTAAGAGCTTTAACCAGTACAGAGCCACCTGAACGTATCGTTTTTTACTTCTGTGTTTTTGGTAGTTTAATTTCCTCTATTCCGATGTTTTGGCATTGGCGTATTTTCACTTGGCATGAATTAGCATTACTCATTGCCGCAGGACTTTTAGCTAATATTAGTCAACTGTTTATGTCTTATGCCTACAGCTTAGCGCCGGCAGGACAAATTGGCCCAATGAATTACATTGCTATTATTTTTGCAGGAATTTGGGGATTTGTTTTTTGGCATGAATTACCGGATCTATTCAGTATTATCGGCATATTTATTATTTTATTTGCGATTTTGCTCTGTAATCCATTTTTGCAGAAAAAGCTACTTTCTCGATTTAAATAACAGACAAACTTTAACCTAATTTAGGTACTGTATTCGATACTCATTTGGTGAAATGCCTGTCCAATGGCGATAGGCTTTTCTAAAATTAGAAGTATCTGAAAAGCCAATTCTTTCGGCAATTTCATCTACGGTTAAAGTTGTTTCTCGCAAATATTCATCCGCAAGACGGCGCCGAGTCTCATCTAACAACTCTTGGTAAGTCAAATTAAACCCTGC
Organism: Acinetobacter sp. V104_13; assembly: GCF_031798995.1. Taxonomy (NCBI): domain Bacteria; kingdom Pseudomonadati; phylum Pseudomonadota; class Gammaproteobacteria; order Moraxellales; family Moraxellaceae; genus Acinetobacter; species Acinetobacter sp. V104_13. The sequence continues at coordinate 898,588 of NZ_JAVQNP010000027.1, forward strand.
CAAGCGTCGATGTAAGGTCCTCTTTGACATATGTAAGCGTTCGGCCATTTCTTGAGCCGATGGAAAAAGCCCTGTTCCATCCAATAATATTAGACGGATTGTTTTCACCAACTCAGGCTCCTCAAGTTCAGCAGCACCTAGCATCCGCTCACAAAACGATTTACACATATCAGCGGTAATCGGGTTGGCATTTGGGCAAGGTACATCGAGCCACTTTAAATCAAAGTGCCATTGCATCACCCCAGCATTAAACTGAACGGGACAATGAAAAACTTTTTCATATTCTTCTGCATAGTCAGGCGCTGGGTATGGTAATAAAAGCTTCTTCGCTTGAAATGGTCCTTCAAGCACTCGTTCAATTAAAGTTTGCATAGAGCTAAACCAAAACTCGCACACTAAAGGTAAAAGCTTACCAAGTGCAATAATGTCCTGCCCTTCAAAAACGGCAACATCATCTCGAATATAAAATGACTTCTTTAAAATAGGCCCTGCAAGCTTAATGTGTCGAATACCAAGCTCTACCGCTTGTCTAAAATTACGCGAAGAATATAGTGCGTAGCCATACACCCCAAAATCTGACAACCGCTGCTTTTGTCCTGCGCGTAGTCCAATTAAAGGATCGTGAGATAGTTTTTGAATATTTTGAAATAGCTGAATTTTTTGGACTTGGGAAATATATAAAGAGGATTGATTCATAGCATCTGGCGAAATATTTGTGCCAGATAAAACATCGGATATTGAATGGCCTTGCGACCCCACTTCATCAAATAAACTGGTTAAACCCAGCAAATATGTATTGGCACCTAAGAGTGTATTATCATAATTTCCTTCGATAACACTATTCGCATTTTTATAAAGATTTTTAGGCATTTAAATCACACCATCCCTAGAGTGACGTGCATAATGGCACTAAACTACCTCTTGTTGTCTCAATTTAACATCGACCATACGACACTTCAAGCATAAAGTATGATAAGCAAAAGTATGGAAGGAACAATAATGGAAAGCTCCACTTTAAAAGAATATAGCGGCTCTGCCACTGAACATATGGAACTTATTTTTTCCAAACAACATGCCAATTTTGAGGCAGACCCCTATCCAAGTCTTGAAGCACGCCGCACAAAACTGCATCAACTTAAAAAACAAATTATCCGTTATCAAGATGCTTTAGCTGCTGCGATTAATTCCGATTTTAGTTCTAGATCGGTAGATGAATCTAAACTACTAGATTTGCTTGGTTCTGTGTTAGAGGCTGATCATGCGATTCATCATTTACGCCGCTGGATGCGTCCAAGTAAACGCCGTACCGAGCTTTTATTTTTATCAAACCGTTTAAGTGTGCAATACCAACCTAAAGGTGTGGTTGGTGTGATTGTACCTTGGAATTTCCCAGTTTATTTAGCACTTGGCCCACTCATTGCCGCATTAGCTGCAGGCAACCGAGTCATGATTAAACTCCCTGAAATTACACCAAATACCAATGCCATGCTAAGACGCATGCTTGCCGAAGTCTTTAACGAAGATGAAGTAGCCGTGTTTGGTGAAGAAATTACAGACCCAGCAAGATTTACCTCTTTGCCATTTAACCATATTGTATTTACAGGTTCTCCTGCCATTGGCAAAGTCGTCATGCGAGCTGCTGCTGAAAATCTAACACCTGTTACACTTGAGTTAGGTGGCAAATCACCGGCCATTGTGAGCCGTAATTACCCACTTGCCGATGCGGCAAAACGTATTACCCATGGCAAAGCAACTAATAGTGGTCAAATCTGTGTAGCGCCTGACTACGCGTTGGTTCCCAAAGAAAGTATTGATGAATTTGTTGAAGCTGCGAAATCAAGCTTTATAAAAATGTTTGGTCAAAACATTGAAAATAATGAGAATTACACATCCATTGTGAACGGCCGCCATTTAAAACGTATTCAAGATATTTTGACCGATGCGCAAGAAAAAGGTGCCCTTATTATTCCTTGCGATACTTATAGCTTTGACCAACAAGGTCGCAGGATGCCTGTGCACATTGTGCTGAATTGCACGCCAGACATGCGAATTATGAAAGAAGAACTCTTTGGCCCTATTTTACCTGTGGTGGCTTATGATTCTTTAGATGATGCGATTACCTATGTGAAATCGGACGAACGGCCTTTAGCCCTTTATTGCTTTACGCATAGTTCAATAGAACGTGATCGTATTTTGCGTGAGACTCATTCGGGTGGTGTGACCATCAATGATTGGGGTTGGCATGTAGTTAACCATGATGCTCCTTTCGGTGGTATCGGCAACTCAGGCATGGGGTCATATCATGGTGAGGAAGGTTTCCGCGAACTTTCACATGCTAAAACAGTTTTTATTCGTCATCGGTTTTTCCCGACTCAGCTTTTCCACCCTCCTTATGGAACATTCCTTCAAAAATTAGCGATTCGCTTTTTCTTGAAAAAAGGCGATCCAAGTATTAAATAAAGAATATAAAAGAAAGCCTCGTAATGAGGCTTTTTTTAGTAGATTTTCATTGATCAACAATTAATATAAATATTTATCACACTATTTATATATCAAGTCATTCATATATTGAACTAATTTATTCTAAAAAATAATAAAAATTTACTATCTAAAATTACTGGCCTACAGTCACCTTAGTAAAACATGCCCCTGTAAGATGATTTGTCTCATAAATATCCTTTATATTCTGACTTACAATGATAGTAGCATTTTCTTTATCAATTCGAAAAAAATCAGCATTCTCAGTTTTTTCGGCATCAATAATTAACTTAAAGAATGCCCTATAGTGCCCCGCAAGATCGGGCCTTACAGGATCGTTTTCAATAAACTTTTGGAAATCAGAATTAGTTTCATCTACACAATCATATCGCAAGGGATCTATTAAGAGATAAAACTGCTGAGATAATTGCTTATTAAACTCTAATGGAACAACCATACAATCAGTAAGCCTATATTCCTCTAATAAAAGCTTGAATCTATGGCTAATGACACAAAAACCATAAAAGGTTGTAGTAAAATCGACCTCTTGGTTTCCACTATCAATAATAGCAATATATTTCTTTCCCTTATTGACACTATTTTCTAACAAAAACTCATCCCAATCTATCTGAGCTCTAGGATTATCGAATCCTACAATCTCAGTAATAAAATATTGATGAGGAAACTCATAGAAATCAGCTTTCATTTCATAGTAAGTCATTACATCATCCTATTTTTTAGTTAGCCATTTATTAACTTGTGATCCAGATACTAAAGCTTCTGATTTTATTCTGGATAATGTTGCTATCACTGCATTTCGGTATTCTGCTGTATTAGCTTGTTTTCCACTTACAGCTAATCTTAATTCTTTCTCAACATAAGCATGATATTCTTTCGGATGAGGACCTTTATGGTCAGCTAATGCCACTAAATTTTCAACAGATTTATTAATATCCAAGCTAGCACCGTCGAAATATTTTTGAAATTGTGGTGTCCAAGGTCCCCCTCTCGCTGTACTCAAACAATTTTTGTTCGTACAAATATGATGTATAGGGCCAGGATCTTTAAGTTGGATTATGTGCTTATCTTTCATTGCTAAAGCAACATCTTTACCAGCTTTAATATCAATACCTACAGCCAAATCTACAGCAGCAGATATTTTCTCAAACCATGTGGAAGTCGGACTAACCAAAGTTTTTATATTATTAGCAACATCTACTATTTCCTGCACGCCAGCATCTTTAAACATTTTTGTAACATCATTTGGCTCTAAAGGCTTATTGCTAGGCCATTTTTTTATTTGATCTAATACTTTTTTAGCAATCTTAGCACCAGAAGTTGCTAATTTAGGTAATGAGTTATTGGAAATAGCAGTATCTGCACTATTTGCAGCTGTATTAACATCATAACCAGCATAAGCAGATATCGAACCAGCAACTATCTTACTTACTCCTTTTATTCTATTAATTTCATTATCATCTAAATCTAATGCAGTTTTCCCATAGGGGATCATAAGTTCAGCGATAATTTCACCTACACCTGCTCCAATTGCGCCAGCTTCACAGCTTTGTTTAGTTGCTGCAGCTACAGCACATCCAGCGGCTGCATGAGCAATCTTATGAATTGTATATTGTAATACTGTTGGATCCGCCTTATATAAACTATCTCCAATTTGACTTGCTAACTCACCTTGTAAAGCTCCCGCAAGTCCTGCAAGTAAAGCAACTTTAAGATTTTCTTCTAAATCACCTCCTTTAATAGCTGTTTGTACAAGAGTTGATCCTACTGAGGTTGTAAAATTATTTATTAATCTATCTGATAAAACAGTACTATCTGGCTTTAAATTTAGAGCTGTACTAACTTGACTTAATAAACCAGCGGTCACAACTGAAGCCGCCAAATTCTTAACTGAGTCTTTACTTCCTAACTCTTTAAGTGTTTTTCCTATATTACCACCATTATTGATTAAACTCACACTTGCTTGAGTAGCTAAAGATGTTAATGCCGCTTGTGTCATAGCAATAGCAGATCCACCTAAAGTAGCCGCAGATCCACCTAAAGCACCTACTACTGCCGCTCCAGCTCCTGCAGTAACCATTGTTACTACAATTGCAATAATTGCAGCCCCTGCACCTGTTAAACCTTGTGATTTATAGTCCCAATCTTTTTGTGTTAATAATACTATTTGCCAATCTACATCTTTTCGATTAACAAACTCTTTTAAATATTCATTTCCTGGTTGCTTAGCTAAATTAAGAATCGCATCACGTAGCTCTACCTTATTAGTATCTTTTTCACTAATTGGAACTTGTACACTTAAACCACCTGCAGCTTTAAAAGTAGGTAAAACTGGACCGTTAAAACTTGGTAACTGAGCAGTTTCAGTAATTGAGCCTTTATCCTGCATAGCCTGCCAAGCTAATGAGCTTTTTTCTTTTTTTACAAGATCTGTAATAGATGTCTTAGCGGCTATTAACTCAAGTGTTCCTCCAGTTTCAATCGTTGCACCTTTTAAATAATCAAACTCTGTTCCAACAAGCTTCGTCTTATCAACCGCTTGCGTATTAATATAATCTGCTTTTAAAGTTGCAGGTAATTCACTAATTTGAGTTCTTGTTGTATTAGTAGTAGTTTTTGATGAGCCCAAAAGTGAGATAAGTTTAGAATATGAGGTTTTCTTTGTAACATCCACTGTACTGCTAGAAGATTCTTCCACAGTGTAAAAGTTAAGATTTCCCCCAGATTTAATCGAAATTGTTCCACCATCAGCAGTAAAGCGCCCAGAATAAATATCAATATTATTATCTGGAGTTTGAGCAGCTACTGATGGATCTAGTTTTTTCGTTTCAATAGAAATATTCTTTGCAGAAATATCAACTGAAGCTGCATTTGTGTCATTATTTTCAGAAACAGTCGTAATATACTTTTTCTTTAAACCACCCCATGATTTTTTCTTTTCAGTCGTAGTGGTCAGATCATAGCTTTGCTCAATAGCTGCATCAAATAAAATACTTTTATTTGATTCTATTTTCACGTCACCATTTTTTGAAGTAATACCGGTAGCTTGTAAAACTAAATTATCATCTTTAGTTTTACCTACTGTTCTTATGTTAACCCCTTTATCACCATTAATAATGGTAGGGCTAACTAATGTTCTAAAGCTATAATTCCCTTCACTTTCAGTACCTTTCTCATAAAAATCTGTATGACCATCAATAATGATACTTGCATTTAATGATTTTGGTGGCTGATTAGCCCCACTATTAATTGAAGATTTATACTGTTCGGCTAAAACACCATTTGCTTCTAAATTAACTTGTCCCGATTGAGCCGAAATATTTCCTCCACTAATAGATAAGCCTTTAGCAGAAGTAACATTTATATTTCCTGATTTTGAATTTAATTTAGTTTCAGAGTGCTCAGAACCACTAACATTAGAATCAAAATAAATAAAATAATTATTCCTCTCATCCAATAAATTATTTAACTTATTTTCTTGATCAATAATATCTTTAAATTTATTTCTTATATCTTCTCTTTCTTCTTCCAATTTTTTTAGTTGATCAGAAAGCGCCCTTTTTTTTGAATGAAGATCGTCACTTACGGCTCTTTCCCATTCTTTTCTTTTACTATTAATTGAATTATTAATATTATCAATACTATTTTTATACAACTTAAAGTTTTCAGTATCTTTAAATTTTTGTATTATATTATTAATATTCTCCAATTCCTTCTTTGAATACTCTAACTTACTAATACTTATTTTATTTGTAATATTATTTTTCAATCCATCAATTAGTACATCATCTTTACTAGAAACGATCTTAATATCTTTTTGTGCAGTTAACTGTGAACCTTGAATATCAACTTTAGCACCTTCTAAATTGATACCGCCATTTGCTGTATCCAACTTAACAAATTGTTCCGATCCATTACCAGTTGTTCCTCCATAGCCTTTTAAAGTTAAAGTGCCAGTTTTAGAAACAAGTTCAATATCACCCACTGCTTTTAAACTATAAACTTTAGGATCAATCGTTAAATTAGAATTGGTCTGGATAGTTAGGTCACCATTCAGGCTGTTTAACTTTGTATCATTCTTGAGTAAATCACTTCCGACTGCATTTAAGTTCAATCCAGTTTGGCCTAAAATAAATCCGCCCGCTTCTAATAAAACAGCTCCACCTGTTAAATTTGTATTTTGTAATACTTGGTTTCCTGTAGCCGTTACAGAGGTTACCCCTTTAGACGTTAAGTTTGTTACTTTATCCGCAATCCATTTGGTCGCTGGCGTATACTCAGCATTGCTATAAACCGTACGGCCAGAGCTTACCGCCAGATGCTGGTCTGATGTAGCATTTACACCCTGTAAAGTCAGTAAATCTTTTGCATAGAGTTCAGTATTACCTTTTGACGTTAATACGCTATCGATAATTGTACTCATGCCTGCTCTACTATTGATCGCAAGTTTACCAACCGTTGAGCTGAGGTCTGTATTTTGGATTTTAATATCAGATTTGCTATTTTCTATCGAAACTGTTTGTCCCTTTAGAACATTATTTACCGTTTTAAATCGGCCCGTATCCCCAGTAACAACTACATCGGTATTAGCCTTTAGATTGATTCCATTATTACTCGAAACTAATATATCGCCCTGATTCGCATTAACTTGTACTGACTGTAAGTTAACGGTGCCATCACCAATCGAGCCAAGTGTTACACCTTTTAAACCACTAATAACGGATTGATCAGTTGTTAATTCATCTTTATCAGCCGAAGGCATCGCCTTGGTTGTTTGGGTCGAGTTTAAATTCAGATTTTTATTCGCGAGTATAGAAATCTTTCCAGCCGAAGATGTGGCCTTTAAGCTATTTGCAGTAACTCCACCAGCAAGTGCGGTTAGATTAATATCACCTTGAGCCTTGAGTGCCTGACTTAAAACAAGATCAGCAATTTCAGAACTGACATCAATATTCTTTTGTGAAGTCAGTGCACTATTGAGTGTTATTTGATTGGCATGGAGTTGAATGCTGTCTTTATTCGAGATTTCTTTTGCTGTAACGGTTAAATTATTGGCTGCATCCAGCTGAACCATGCCTGTAATCAGCGGAAGTGCCTTGTCAGCATTGTTCCAGACCAGATCACGTCCACTGTAGGCTTTAATGTTTTTAACACGTGTTGCAGCATTTTCAAGTGAAAATCCAAGATTCTTTAGATTTAAATCTCCGGAACTATACAGGTTGAGATCTTTACCTGCATAAATCGTCCCACCTTGGAGATCAATCAGGTTTTGGGTATTAGCCGAATTGGCTTGTAGGTTGATTGAACCTAATGATGCCTGTATATGGTTCTCAGTAAGTGATAACTTACCATTACTTAAAACATTTAAATCTTTGGCAGCAATCAGTTTTGCGCCTTTGGCTGCAACCAAGTCTTTTTGTACTTGTATGGTTGCTGTACCACGGTTACTTTTGAGTTCTGACCCAGCGGCAAGATTGATATTCGCTGCATCAATATAGACATCTCCACCTTGTGAGTCATCCATAATGCGGGTATCAGCAGCCAGATTGATATTACCTTTGGCATTAACGATTAAAGGTGAAGATGCTAGGCTGCCGTTATTAATAATAATTTCTTTAGCATTTACATTCAGGTTATTACCCGAATCGATATTTAACATGCTATTACTATTAATACTGCCTGATGAGTTGATGTCGGCAGCTGCACCAGTACCCGTTGTTTGTATATTCACTAAACCTTGGGTTTTACTGGTCGAACTGATTGTGCCGCTGTGCTCAATTTTTCCGGCACTGGTAATCACCAGATTGTTAACTGCCTGAATAGTACCTGCGTTCGTCACGCCCAAACCTTTTTCAGTTCCCATCAAGTAAATATTATTGGCATACATTCCACCCAGTGCTTTAACATCTACCGCCAATGTCGGTGCGGTTCCAGTACCAGTTTTAGCAGTAACATCCTGTAAATCTGCACTGACATTATTCGCCCCGGCAATGACCTGAATATCATTTTTGGCACGTAGTTCAGCACTAAGCTCTAATGCACGGGCATAGAGATCTACATAATTTGCATCGTTATTATTTCCGCCTAGTCCAAATTTAGAATTAGGGTTTGCTGAAACCGTAATTTTTCCCTGGTCAACCGTAAATTGCTTGATACTGCCATCAGCATTTAGCTGAGGTTTACCTGTGGTAAAAATTGCCTTATTGGCATTAATAAAGCCACCACCTTTAATATTAATACCAGACGGGTTGGCAATAATCACATCTGCCATTTGCCCTGCAACTTCCAAGTTCCCTTCAAAGCGTGAAGCGGCTGATGAATTTACTTCATTTAAAATAACTCGCGCTTCACCTGTGGCTAAAAACGGGTTGGCTGCAACGTTTCCTACTGTTTGTGTCGTAGCCCCTTGGCGGCTGTTATTCAGGACGGCACCTTCAGCCAGTACATCAAACTGTTTATAAATATTATGGGATATCCCATTTTTGGGAGTTTGAATATTAACGACAGGAACAACTGTACCAGCCGAGTTCTTACCAGCACCAATCACTGCTCTATTCGCAGCATTTGCGGCACTATCCGCCACAATACCCGCATAGACAGGTGCTAAAGGCATCCACAAACTTATACTGGCAACCAATGCTTTCACTTGCCAGAGTTCATGAAATGCCTGAGATTCAGTGTTATCAATATTGCTCTGGCTACTTGCTTCACTTTGGCCTGATGCCTTGGTTTGGCTTCGTACATTTTCGGCCACCGCCACAAACATTTGACGTGCTTTGCTATAAATAATGCGATAACTATTCTTGTTCATGAATGAAGTCTTTTCTAAAGTAAATTAATAAGAAAGGTTGATACTAAAACCGGTAACCCAGTCTTTTTTTATGCTGTCAGGTGCAATCAGCCCCCGACCTGTAAAGGCATCCAGATAAAAACTATTTTGATAGGTGCGTAACCCTAAAACACTTCCGAGTAAATAACGCTGACCCGGTATGCTATTACGGCCATTTACCCAGCCCTGATCGACCGCCATGTAAAACTGGGTATTCGGAATTGGTGCATTCAAGCTGATTTCTTGCTGTACATACTGCCCGTTATCTCCGGATAGCATGAGCTCACCATCGAAGCCACGCACGCTATAGCGACCACCAATATAAAAGCGGTCATTGGGTACTAAAATTTTAGGTGCATATTGCCCACGCCAGTTAAGGCGGTACTGGGCAGGTTTATCGAGCAAAAGGAATGGTGTGTTAAAACGTAAATCAGCACTTAAAAGTGGAGCACGGGAGTAACCTTCAACAGGAAGATGTTTTCCTTCAATATTGGTAATATTTTCTTCTGGTGCAGTTCGGGCACCTACCCCCATCCCACGACGGTAATCGATGCTGCCGTCTAATACCGCATTTCCTAAATATTGACGGTGTTGAACTCCTAAATTCCAGCCTGAGGTTCTTCGGTGTAAAACATTAATTTCAATATCGTCAATAAAACTTTGGCTTTCTTTATGATAAAGCTTTCCATACACGCTGGTTTTATGCTGCCCGCTACGGCTAATCACACGAGATAAATTCAGGTTGGTTTGTTGGCTGTTACCATGGTAAAGCAGTGGACCATTCCCCCCTAAGACTGTTTGCTTGTATTGATAGTCATTATAGCTAAGACCTAAATCATAATAACCAACAGGCAACTGATAACTAATGAAATAACTTCGGTTTAAGTCTTCATGAAAGTCATCTAATGAGTGACTCACGTTTAACGATAAAATATCATTTAAATGAAACGGGTTATTGATACCTAGCCCAATATTCCCCATATAGGTACCAGTGTCCTGATTACCCGAGTCATCTACACTTAAATTGAAATTAACTTTTTGTAGGGGTTGAAGTTTGAGTATTAAATCGCTATAGCCCGTTAATTCTTTATCTTGAACACTTGCGGGAGTAATTTGCATATCTACTGCGTAGACACGCTTTAGATTTTCCAGCCCCTGATCGAGCCTTTTTAGATTCACAATATCGCCCGTTTTAAATGGCACCCCAGTCTTAAGCTGTAATGATGAAATTTTTCCTTCTTGTATAACAATCTTATTCAAGCGTCCGATTTGCACACTCAGGTTTAAATTCCCCTGATTTAAGTCTTGCGGACTCACGACAATTTGACTGGTAATAAAACCCTTTTTTAAAAGTTCATTTTGGGCATAGTTCACGATGTTATGTAAACTTTGGGTTCCAATACATTTACCCAAAACATTCTGTGGGTGTTTTTTTATAGCTTTAACCACAAAGTTAAATTGCTGTAGTTCAGACTCAGACTGATCATTTAAAGGGATAAAACTAATTTTTTTAACCACTACGCATGGGCTTTCTTTAACAACTAAATGCTTAAAATCCTGTAATGGCTTGGTGTTTTGGTAAGGAGTTTGCTGAGCAATTTGGTCTTGTAATTGCTGGTTAAGCTCTTTTAAACGTTGATCTTGAAGCACCTGACTGGGCAAAGAAACGTCTTCGATGGCATAGACATATTGGTGGAAACCCGCAAAAAGAATAATAGAAGAAGTTATAAAGTTCTTAGTTAACATCTCATATACAGAATTGTACGTATAATCACATTATTTTACATAAACACAATATATATCTCAATATTTAAGAGCATAAAAAAAGCTAGACACACGCCTAGCTTTAAAAGCATTTCATCTTCTAGATTAAATATAATCAACCTTTTGAGCTTTCAAGATATCAAGCTGCAACATCTTTTTCTTTTTATATTTATAGGCAATAAATAAACCAATAAACCAGATTGGTGAACACTCAAGTGCAATTAAAGTATCATGGTCTAAAGCCAAAATTACGATAGTAAACACTAAAAACAACATGGTCATCCAAGCCATAAATAACCCACCCGGCATTTTATATTTTGACTGGATATGTAGCTCAGGACTTTTCTTACGATAATAAATATAAGAAAGCACAATCAACATAAACGTAAAAATACATAAAATTGAAGTCAGCGCTGAGATAATCGTAAATGCTGTCATGACATTTGGAACAATAAATAAAATAGATGTTCCAACCGTTACACACGCCATTGAAAATACGAGTCCTCTAATTGGAACTTTTCTTTTTGAGAGTTTACTAAAGCTTTTAGGTGCGTCGTTGTCTAAAGCTAAACCGTATAACATACGGCTAGTCGCAAAGATCCCACTATTTGCAGAAGATAAAGCTGAAGTCGCAACAACAAAGTTGATTAAACCTGCCGCAATTGGTAATCCAACCAAAGTAAACATTTCTACAAATGGGCTCTTTTCTGGTGAAACCTTTGCCCAAGATGTGACCGCAATAATACAAACCAACGCGCCGACGTAGAATAATAAAATGCGTAAAGGAATAGAATTAATTGCTTTCGGAAGTGATTTATGCGGATCTTTAGTTTCAGCAGCAGTCGTCCCGACAAGCTCAATACCCACAAACGCAAATATGGCAATTTGAAAACCTGCCAAGAAACCAGTTACGCCATAAGGAAACATCGACTCTGTTTCAAACAAATGGCTCATTGAGGCCTTAACCCCATTTGGAGAAGTGAACCCAGTACCTATTAAATAAATACCAGCCAGAATAAATAGAATAATTGCAGTAATTTTGATGAGTGAGAACCAAAACTCAAGTTCACCGAACAATCGAACGGCCACAAAGTTGAGTATGGTTAAGACGGCCAATGAAGTAAATGCAGGAATCCAAACGGGTAAATCAGGATACCAAAACTGCATGTACCCCCCGATTACAATCACATCTGCAATCGCAGTAATAATCCAGTTACACCAGTAGGACCAACCAAGGAAAAACCCCGCCCACGGACCAAGATAAGCCGTTGCAAAATCGGCGAACGTTTTAAAATTAGTGTTCGCAAGCAACAATTCACCCATTGCCCGCATCACGAAGAAAAAGAAGAAACCAATAATTAAATAGGTTAAAACAATTGAAGTACCCGAAACACTTAATGTTTTCCCGGAACCCATAAATAACCCAGTACCAATTGCACCACCAATTGCGATCATTTGAATATGACGATTTGTCAATGAGCGCTGCAATTTCTCTTCTTCTTGCTCAGTCATATGTTGACTACCAAGAAGATCTCCTTCCAGGAACTGCTTTCCGTTATTCTTACTCATGTAATATTTACTCCAATTTATAGCAACCGTCGTAAATGCTTTAATAATAAACAAATTATATGATTATTAATTTAGTCCATTAAACCATTCTAAAAATATTATTAAATCACTTAAGACCTTATAAATTCCTTTTTAAAAGCTATCACCTATAACAATAAAAATTAATCATAAATCCTTTCCTTCATTATTATATTAACCTGCTCTCCAAAATATAATTTCAATAAACCTTTAAAATATATAAACTAATTAAATATTTTATTGATTTACCTTTTATATAGGAAAACAGGCTAATTAATTCCAGCTCAGCGAGCAAGATTGTATTTATCCATATACCCATCTTGCGCTAGCGATAATATATTATTCCTTCTTAAATTTGGTGAAATGTATAGTAATTTCCGCTTAATTAACAGCCATTCGCAAATATTCAGTGGCTTTGAGTTTATTGACCACTTCTGGACTCGAAACTTGTTTAACATGAACACTTAGCACGCGAACTAAAGAGCCATTTTCGACATTCAATTGTTTTGCCTGTTCTTTTGTTAACTGCAATATGTTCTGATGAGGCTGGCTATACACAAGAATGGCGCGATAATTTTCATAATCATCATTGGCCACAATGTAAGACTCATCCCCTACAGCGATATTTTGAGGCTGTTCGATTTGAACCGTTACAGACTGGCTTTCTTTAATCGCCCGTAAATTTTCGATATCCGCTTGCAGCGTTGCACCACCATCAAAAATATCGATATAGCCTTTATAGCGTAGCCCCTCTTCAAGCAAGAGGTTGTAGGCTGGTCGAGTATTTGGGTGCACAATGCCAATCGCAGCTTTAGCATCGTCAGGTAACATATCGACATAGAGGGGATGTCTTGGCATCAGCTCAGCAATAAAAGCCTTCTGCCCTACACCACTTAAATAATCGGCCTTGGTAAATTCGATATTAAAAAACTTGTGACCTACCGCATTCCAAAATGGTGACTGTCCATTTGCATCAGAGTATCCACGCATTTCAGCAACAATCGTTTCTTCAAAATATTGACGGAATGCTGAGAGAAATAAGAAACGGACTTTAGATAAAAATTTGCCATTTTTATTTAAGCGATAGTCAGGGTCTAAAAATAAAGTACAAAGCTCACTACAGTTGGTATGGTCATTACTCAAATATAAAGTAGGTAAAGCGTTATAAACACTTAAGGGTTCAGATGCATGAACTTGTGTTCCTACATGGAAGTTATACCAAGGCTCTTTTAAGCCAAGTGCGACTTCAATACCGCAAACACCGACAATTTTATTGAGTTCAGTATCTTCTAAAACAAATAAGTAAACCTGATCTGCCTTTGGAAGTTCGCCTGCGACTGTCTTACACGCCCGTTCAATACGAGCAGCAAGTTTTTCCATATTTGGCTGCAAAGATGTCAAACCAAAACCCGCTTTTTGAGCCAACAGGTAAAGGTCATTAACATCTTTAGGTTCGATGTAACGGATAATCATCATGCTGCTTGTTCATCCTTTTGAATTTCTACAAAGCGAGCAAGCGCACGTTCAAAGCGTTTTAGACCTTCATCAATATCAGCAAATGGAATAATTAAAGATGGCGTAAAACGTACAACATTTGGACCAGCAATAAGACTCAGTAAACCTTCTTCGCCCGCAAGGTTATTAATATCTTTTGCTTTACCAGCAAATTTGTCTTTTAAAGCACAACCAATCAATAAACCTTCACCGCGAATCGTCTCAAAGATTTCATACTTTTCATTTAATTGATTTAAAGCTTTTTTATAATAATCATGACGCTCTTTAATGCCTTTCAGAACTTCAGGTGTATTAATAAACTCAAATACTGCACCAGCAACCGCACTTGCTAGCGGGTTACCACCATAAGTCGTACCATGTGTACCGACAGAAAAATGCGGAGCAAACTTATCGGTTGTTAACATTGCACCGACTGGGAAACCGCCACCTAGTGCTTTTGCAGTCGTTAACACATCTGGAATAACACCAGAGTTCATATAGGCATAAAGTGCACCTGTACGGCCTACACCCGTTTGCACTTCATCAAAAATAAGTAAGGCACCGAACTGATCACACAGTGCTCTTAAGCCTTTTAAAAATTCGATGTCAGCAGGAATAACGCCGCCTTCACCTTGGATCGGCTCAACAATAACTGCACAAGTTTGCTCATTAATGGCCGCTTTTGCAGCTTCTAAATCATTAAAGGCAACGTGGTTAATACCATTTGGAAGTGGTGCAAAGTCTTGTGAATATTTAGGTTGACCACCCGCTGAAACGGTAAATAAGGTACGGCCATGGAAAGCATTATTAAATGCCACAATGCCACTTTTGCCAGCAACGCCGCTATCTAAACCAACTTTACGAGCCAGTTTTAAAGCAGCTTCGTTGGCTTCTGCACCTGAGTTGCAGAAGAAAACCTTGTCTGCAAATGTATTATCGGTGAGTTGTTTTGCAAGGCGTAGAACGGGTTCATTTGTATAACCGTTACCTACATGCCAAAGTTTTTTTGCTTGTTCTGTTAAAGCATTCACTGCCACTGGATGTGTATGACCTAATGCGTTTACTGCAATCCCGCCTGCAAAATCGATATATTCTTTATTTTCTTGATCCCAAATACGTGAACCTTCACCACGTACCGGAATGAAATTTGCCGGTGCAAAAACTGGAACCATCCACTCGTTAAAGTCACTACGTGAAACTGCAAAATTATTCATTTTATCTAGTCCATTAAATTAAAATTATGAGGGTTAGCTGATGACCCTATTATTCAAAATCAAATTGATTCACAAAATTTGTAATTCAGCAAAAAATGAATTATTTTTTACCAATTTGATAATTGACAATTACAATATGGATAACATTGATCAAATTATTTTAGGTTTACTTAAAGATAACGCACGGATGTCTGTTACCGAGTTAGCCGAAAAAGTTCACGTTTCACGGGCAACGGTCAAAAAGAGAATCGAATATTTAGAGTCTTCGGGCATCATTACCGGATATACGGTACGGTTTAAACCCAATGCAGAACGCAACGTCATCCGTGCATGGATGAGCATTATGGTTGAAGGCACTAAAGCACAATCCGTGATTAAAGAATTACGCCTAGAAAGTGCCGTGGAATGTTTGCATAAAACCAATGGCAAATGGGATATTTTGGTCGAGCTACGTTCTGACACGTTAGAAAACTTCGATAAAGTTTTAGAAAGAATCAGGAACATTTCAGGTATTTATAACAGTGAAACCAGCATTCTTCTTGCGAGTCATAAGACCTAATCATTCACTTTAATTTCAATAAATAAGAACTCGAAATTGATGAGCTAAGCACAATGTTTGGCTCATCAAACTGCTTTCGATGAGAAAAATTATTCTATGATTTTTTATCAAATCTATTGAACTATTACGACAATGAATCTTTCCTAAAAATCTTCAATAAATTTTTTAATTTTTTTAAATAATCAAATCAAAAACTTAAATTTTAATTTGATTTAAATCCCAACTTTTTTCACTCAATCCTCTCATCAAAGCATTTGACAGAAAATTTAAAACATAATACATATAGTATTATATGTTATATGTTATATGTTATATGTTAAAACCTAAGGACAAGGTATAAAAAATGGCTAAAACTCAACTAAAACACTTTATTAACGGCGAATATGTTGCTAGCAAAGGAAATGATTATTTCGACTTGGTAAGCCCAGTGACTGGTGAAGTTTATGCACAATCACCGAATGCAACCGAGGCAGAAGTTGATGCTGCTTATACTGCTGCAAAAGAAGCATTTAAAATTTGGGGACGTAGTACACCATCGACTCGTCAAAAAGCATTACTGAATTTAGCAGATGCTATTGAAGCAAATGCGGAGCGTTTAATTGAGGCTCAAAGTCGTAATACGGGTCAGTTAAAACACTTAATTGCATCTGAAGAAGTGGGTGCATCAGCAGATCAGGTTCGTTTCTTTGCAGGTGCTGCTCGCCTACTCAATGGCACTGCTTCAGGTGAATATTTAGAAGGTTTAACCTCTTCTATTCGCCGCGAACCTGTCGGTGTAGTTGGGCAAGTTACACCTTGGAACTATCCACTCATGATGGCTGTTTGGAAAATTGCTCCAGCTTTAGCCGCAGGTAACACAGTAGTGCTTAAACCAAGTGATACTACGCCTGAAAGTACGCTTTTACTGGCAGAAATTGCTGCACCATTTTTCCCTAAAGGTGCATTTAACGTGGTGTTAGGCCAAGCTCAGGTCGGTTCAAAAGTTGTATCACATAAGACCCCTGCACTCGTTTCTATTACAGGCTCAGTTCGTGCCGGATTACAAGTTGCAGCTTCTGCCGCAGCAAATCTAGCGAAAGCGCATCTTGAGCTTGGTGGTAAAGCACCTGTAGTGGTTTTTGAAGATGCCGACCTCGACAAAGCAGTTGAAATGATTGCTTTAACAGGCTATTTCAACGCAGGCCAAGACTGTACTGCAGCAACACGTGTAATTGTGGCTGAATCTGTTCATGATGAATTTTTAAGTAAGTTAGTTGAAGCTGCAAAAAATACCCGTTTTGGTGAACCCGATGATCAAGACGCGCTTTATGGTCCACTTAACAATGCCAACCAATTGAAAAACGTTAAAGCGTTTATCGACAACTTACCTGCTCACGCCAAAGTTGAAACAGGTGGAAAACAGGCAGACCGCCCAGGTTTCTATTTTGAACCAACTGTTATTAGTGGCTTAAAACAACACGACGAAGCCATTCAAAATGAAATTTTTGGACCTGTGATTACCGTTCAAAAATTTACAGATGAAAATGATGCGATTGAAAAAGCCAACGATGTTGAGTATGGCCTAGCTTCAAGTGTTTGGACCAAAGACCATGCCCGCGCCACTCGTCTGTCTCGTGAACTCGATTTCGGTACAGTTTGGATTAACACCCATATTCCTTTAACCGCAGAGATGCCACACGGCGGTTTCAAAAAGTCAGGCTATGGTAAAGATTTATCTGGCTACGGTTTTGAAGAATATACTCGCGTTAAACATGTGATGAGTTCAAATGAATAATAACAATGAGTTTTGAAAGGAGATCAAAATGAATAAACAAGAAATGAAAGACTTGGTGACTAAAGCCCATCACGAGCTATTTAATTTGCACGACACCACTGCTCTGGACCGTTATTTTTCTGAAGACTTTATAGAGCACTCACCACTGGTTGCAAATGGCATTTCGGGCCTTCGCCAATTGGTAGAAGACTGTCCTGACATGCAACACGAAGCTGTACGTGTACTAGCAGATGGTGACTTGGTTGCAATTCATGGCCGCTTTCAAGGATTAGATGAAAACCCGTTAGTTGGCTTTGATATTTACCGAGTAAAAGACGGCAAAATTGTGGAACACTGGGATGGTCTGGTGGCAGAAGCCGCGCCAAATGTGAGTGGTAGAACTCAATTAGATGGTCCGACTGAAATCGTCACTCACCATGACCCAGAGGAAAATCGTGAGATTGTGACCTCTTTCTTTAAGAAGTCATTAATTGATGGCAATTACGAAGCATTTAAAGAATACACTCACAACGATCAGTTCATTCAACATAGTCCAGACATTGGCGATGGTGTTAAAGCAGTCATTGATTTTTTGAACAATATCCGTAATGAAGGACAAGGTTTGGTATACTCCAAAACTCACCGCTCCATTGCTGATGGTCAATTTGTCTTGACACATTCTGAGGGAAGCATTGCTGGAAATCGACATGCCTATTTTGAATTATGGCGTGTAGATAATGGCAAAATTGTTGAACTTTGGGATGCAATACCAGCTGTGCCTGAAGATGAACAGGCAGTCCATCAATATGGCGTGTTTTAATCATTTATCCGTTTCATTAAGCTAAGTCTCTGACTTAGCTTTTAGAGAATTCGCCATGTCAGCATATACGATAATTTTTGCACCTATCGCTCAGGCAACTCGATCGGAACAAGTTGTAGAACGCTTGGAAAATGCAATTATCTCTGGATTGCTCAAAAGCAATGAACAGCTTCCTAACGAGGCGGATCTAGCTCGCTTAATGGGAGTGTCACCCATTACGGTCCGTGAAGCTTTAAATACTTTACGCGTAAAAGGTCTGATTGATACACGACGCGGGCGAAACGGCGGAAGCTTTGTTTGTGAGTTGCCTTCCGATTTACTCTTAAACAAGCACCCTCTGCGTCAGGCTTCCAATGAATATCTAGCTGATTTAGGCGAGTTTCATAGTGCAATTTTAAGCCATGGTGCATATTTGGCAGCACAAAGAACTACTGAATATGAACTGGGTAAAATCAAAGAGCTTATTGATCAATTTGAACAAGCAGTTGAACCAGACACGCGTGCCCAACTTGATTTACGTTGTTTGTTAACACTTACCTCTTTTGCTCAATCAGCTCGACTGGCAAATCAAGAGTTAACCATACAAGCCGAATGGGCACCGCTCATTGCTGTGCTTTATCAAGAGGATCAATTTCATCAATTGGTCGTCGCACAATACCACCAACTTTTATCATCTTTTGTTCAAGGCAATGAAGATGATGCTGTTATTCAAGCGCGAAAAATCATTTCGATGCTAACAGACCAAATGCTTCGATATAAGTTATCTATCGAATAAAAACAATAAAGTAGAGCACTTATAAAATATCGAGTGAGAAATACGGAATTTTAGGAGTTATAGGAATGACCCAACATTTAGATATAGAAGAGCTTCAAAATTTGTTAAAGACGGTGGTTGAAGAAACGACAGCCATTACAGAAAAGCTGGCAACTAAAGCGAGCAAAATTCTTTCAAAACATGAACCTGAAAAAACAAAAGACATTAAGCTTTCAGGTTCAGAACGCTCAGCTTTACAAAAGGAAATTAAAAAGGCCTTACAGGAAAGCCATTACAGTCAGGGTATTGGTTTTGCAAGTTATAGCCCTGCAACGCAAGAAGAGCAAGATTATTGGACACTCGAATGGTGGTATAAAAAAGAAGATCAGTTACAACAAGCTAAACTTGAAAACTATCAAAATGCTCAGCGATTTTTAGATTTTCGCTCTTTTGAATGGTTCCATAAACCTGCTCAAAATAAGAGTCCGTGCATTCATGGACCCTATGTCGACTATATTTGCAATGGTGCATACACCATCACCCTTGCCCATCCAGTCATGATTCATGATCAATTTATCGGTGTGATTGCTACCGATATCTTAGTTTCCGCACTGGAAAAAATTCTTATGCCGAAGCTTAAAAATATTAAACAAAAAGCAATTGTGATTAACGACTCTTCTCGAGTGATTACTTCAAATGATATCACCATCAGAACAGGCACATTATTTAAAGGCCAAAGCCCCGAGCAGTTTCTGGCACGACCGTGTCAATCTTTACAACTGGTCGTGATCTAGAGTGAAGCCGAAAATATAAATATCTGATCTTGCTTTAGGGCATCACTAAAGCGAAACAGCCCCTAGCTTTTGTTCAAAGTTTCTCCAAACAGACTTGTTTATTCAGGTCTAGGGGAAGTTTTGGCTCAAAAATAGCATCGCTTTTCCGGATGAAAAGCAAAACAACGAATTTGAGGTTGAAATGACATGGAAAATAAAACGTCTTCCTTAAAAAAACTGTCTCTTTGGCAAGTCACGATTATTGGTATTGCCTACATGACCCCTATGACGGTATTTGATACCTTCGGTATTGTCTCTGGAATTACCAATGGACACGTACCACTGGCATATTTACTCGCACTTGGCGCCATGCTACTCACCGCTTGGAGCTATGCAAGATTTAGTCAAAATTCAGAAAAATCAGGTTCAGCATATAGCTATACCGCTGAAAGTTTAGGGCCTAAAAGTGGTTTTTTTGTCGGTTGGTGTTCACTACTCGACTATTTGTTATTACCCCTCATTAATGTTTTGCTAGCTGCGATTTATCTCACAGCCCTTATCCCAAGCCTGCCTTACTGGTTCTGGGTGCTTGTATCGGCAAGCCTAGTCACTTTAGTGAATTGTTTCCGCATTCGATTACTCGCCAATTTAAGCCTGTTGTTTGTGTTTGCACCGATCATACTCATGGTCATTTTTGTTTATTTAGTGATTAAGGGTATTGGCTCGACTCAAGGTTATGAGCATGTGCTTACTTTGGCGCCACTCTGGCATGAGCACCAATCTTTACTCCCACTCGTTGCGGGTGCCTCAGTTTTGTGCTTTTCATTTTTGGGCTTTGATGCGGTTACCACGCTTTCTAATGAAACCAAACAACCCACCAAAAATATTCCTCGTGCAGTCATGTTAACAACTCTCGCTGGCGGGCTTATTTTTTTCACAGCCGCTTGGTTTATTCAGCTATATTTTCCAAATAATCTACGCTTTCAACACCCTTCAGAAGCATTACCTGAAATTGTGCTTTACGTGGGTGGTGCTTTTTTCCAATCCGTATTCTTATGCGGACAAATTATGAACACAGTCGCCTCTGGCCTTGCCTCTCATGCCAGTGCTTCACGTTTACTGTATATAATGGGTACCGATAATATTTTCCCTAAAAAGTATTTTGGGACAATTCATATCTCATTAGGTACACCATTTTTTTCGGTTTTGTTTGTTGGTCTTATTTCAATGTCCGCGGTTTTTCTAGATTTAGCCCAAGTCGTAAGCCTCATCAGCTTTGGTGCCCTAGCCGCTTTTACAGCCGTAAATTTCTCTGTTTTTATGAAGTTTTATATTAAAGATAAACAGCGCGCAGGTTTTAAAAACAAATTTCTAAACCTATTTTTACCGCTTATCTCTGTAATCAGCATTATTTGCCTCTGGCTTAATCTTGACTCATCTTCACTGATTTTTGGATGTTTCTGGTTAGCTTTGGGTATTCTCCTATTTATCTATAAAACGATTAAAAAACAAAGCATTGCTATTAGTAATGCTTATTAATATTTAAGGAAATTTGTCATGAAAATTATTTCTAAACCTCAACTTTTAAAAGACGTGGAATATAAACCAAGTAAATCTCTACAGGTAGGCAAAGAGTGGAGCTGGTTAAATCCGAAACATGCAAAATTTGAGGCTACCACTATAGAAGGCACATCGGTAGATAACCCAGCGAACTACTATGAAAGCTCAATTTCTGATTGGCATACTTTTGACAGTTTAAAAGCTGATATTGAATGTGATGTCGTGGTTATTGGTGGTGGTTTATTAGGTTCATCTACAGCCTTACATTTAGCTGAACAAGGCGTAGAGACTGTTTTATTAGAAAAAAATCGCATTGGTAGCGCAGCTTCTGGACGCAATGGCGGACAACTTACCCCTGGTTTAGCTCGCTGGGAAGCTCAAGAAATGGCCGATCGCTTGAGTTATGAAGATGCCAAAAAACTCTGGCATTTTACCTCTACAGAAGCGATGCAACTCATTGATGACATCTCGGAAAAATACCAACTCAACTTTGACCGCAAATACGGCCACATTACCGCCGCCGTTCATGAAGGGCATTTAGTTGGTTTAACACAAGGCGCCGATGCACGAAAATATTTAGGTGAAGACCATACCCGCATTGTGGGTAAACACGAACTCATGGACTATATTAAATCTGACTACTATACAGGTGGCTTAATTGATGAGTTAGGTGGACAAATTCATCCTTTAGCTTTGAACCGTGGTTTAATTTATGGCTTTTGCCAAAATGGCGGTACTGTTTATGAGCAAACAGAAGTTATTTCAATAGAAGAAAAAGCAGATGGTATTTATGTTCAAACAGCAAATGCTGTCGTAAAAGCTAAAAAGTCTGTGGTGTTAGCCGTGCACCATGCTTCGTTTAAACTTTTATCAGAGCAAAACAATACCACAATTCCGTTTTATACCTATGTTGCGACGACTGCCCCGCTAGAGCTTGATACAAAAGAGCTACTCCCATTTGGGCATCCGGTCTATGACACTCAGTTCCAGATTGATTACTACCGTCCCGTGTTTAACAACCGCTTATTATTTGGTGGCCAAGGTACAGGAACCTGCTGGGGTCCAGAGAAAACTTTAAATTATCTAGAACATCGAATTCATACGGTTTTCCCTCAAATTAAAAATTTAGAGATGGATTTTGTCTGGAGTGGCACGACCGATTTAACCGTAAATGGTGCAGTAGATAGCCGTAAGTTTGGTCATAAATTCCCAATTTATGCTGTTCATGGTTGGAGTGGTCACGGCGTTGCTCAGACGGTACGTATTGGTAAAGCGATTGCAAATGACTTTGTTGAGCAATCTAACGACTTCGAAATGTTATCTAAAATTGATCATCAAAATATTATTTTTGGTCGTACCCTTGCTCCCGTTGTTATTCCACTCGCAAAAAGTATGTATGGTATTGGTGCAATGATTAATCCGGGCAAAATGGTATCTTTCTAATTTATAAAAACATCATTTTATAAAAAGGATTCGTATAGCTTTGTACGGATCCTTTTTATTTAGCTGAGTAAAATCCTTTTCAAACTAGGTTATCCCTAACCAATCTATTACAATAGCGCCAGCTTTTTTATTCAGCGCATATATTTTGAGCAATTCATCTTCCCAATTAAAACGCGGACTTAAAAATCGCCATATCCAGTTAATCGCTATGGGTGGTGCTGTCGGGACAGGTTTATTTTTAGGCTCTGCACAAGTCATCCAGTCTGCTGGTCCTTCTATTATTTTAGGTTATGCCATTGTCGGTTTGGTCGCATTTTTAATTATGCGCCAAATGGGTGAAATGATCGTAGAAGAACCTGTGGTTGGTTCCTTTAGTTACTTTGCACAAAAATATTGGGGGAAATTCCCCGGTTTTTTATCGGGCTGGAACTATTGGGTGGTTTATATTCTGGTCGCGATGACCGAACTGACAGCAGTTGCTAAATATGTGCATTACTGGTGGCCCCACATTCCTGCTTGGATATCAGCCTTATTTTTCTTTGTTTTGGTCACATGTTTGAACTTAGGCAACGTTAAATTTTATGGCGAATCTGAGTTTTGGTTAGCTATTATTAAAGTTGCGGCGGTCATTGCCATGATCGTGTTTGGCTTATATTTATTGCTTACCGCGGGTAGTGATTCTATCGCTAGCTTTGCAAACTTATGGCAGCATGGCGGATTTTTCCCGCATGGGTTCTCGGGCCTATTTTATATGCTCGCCTTTTTAATGTTTGCTTTTGGCGGTATTGAACTAATTGGAATGACTGCTGCTGAAGCTGAAAATCCAGAAAAAAGTATTCCACAAGCCATTAACCAAGTCATCTTTCGAATCTTGGTTTTCTATGTGGCTTCGCTTGCTATCATCATGTCACTCATTCCGTGGAATCAGCTTGACCTCGGTGGTTTAGATAAAAGTCCATTTGTGATGATTTTTAGCCAACTTGGGATTGGCTGGGCAGCACATTTACTGAACTTTATTATTTTGACTGCTGCATTGTCAGTTTATAACAGCGGCATGTATGCAAACAGTCGCATGTTATATGGCCTAGCAGTACAAGGCCATGCATCCAAAATTTTTACAAAAGTCAGCAAACAAGGGGTTCCAACACCTGCTGTTATCTTTTCTTCTATCCTAATTTTTGGTTGTGTATTACTGAATTATTTTATCCCAGAAGAAGCTTTAAGCTATCTCATGTACATGGCCGTGGCTGCGCTGGTTTTAAACTGGGCAATTATTAGCTTTACGCATTTAAAGTTTAAACGTGCCATGAAACTTGAGAATAAAGTTGCCAAGTTCCCTGCTCTATTTTCACCTTTAAGTAACTATATCGTTTTGATTTTTATTGGCATGATTTTATACATCATGTGGACTCAAGGGTTTGAAAAATCGGTGATTTTAATTCCAATCTGGATTACATTCATGTTTGGATTATATAAATTTTTGAGTTGGAAAAAATCAATCTAATATTCAAAAAAGGCTTATTCAAACAGGATAAGCCTTTTATCATTTAACAGCTTGTTACCCTAAGTAACTTCAGAAAATCTACTCAAAAAACCATTCACATTTTATTCATTATTATTGAATTGCTCTCTGCTAGACACATGGATATGTAAGCGTTAGTCATTCTAAACATTGGTATTTAATGAGATAATTATTAAAGTACAAGTGTTTACATGATCTATAAATATTTGTGTCAATGTTCAGCTAAAATCAAAACAGACCAGTTATCGTTACGATCACTCAATAGGCAAAAGATACTGCATCGCAAGACAGGTTCTTTACCCACTGCACTGATTTAGCCGTCAACTGTGTCACTCAATGATGAAAGACAGGAAATTTTATGGAAAAAGCTCTGCAATGTCCTAAGTGTGGTTCTACAGAAATTGAAGCACGTGACCATGACAAATTACTTAGAACAACTGGCGGTGTTTTACTCACAGCTGCCGGTACAACGGCAGGCACTGTAGGTGGTGCTGCGACTGGTGCTACTGTTGGAGCAGCTATTGGTACTGTTGCTGGTCCTTTAGGTGTAATTGTTGGCGGAACTGTAGGGACTTTTGTCGGTGCCATTAGTGCAGGAATTACTGGTGGTGTAGTTGGCAATATTTTTGGTAAGAAAGCTGGCGTAATAATCGACAAGAATATTTTTCAAGATTATCGCTGTTTAAAATGTAAATACCGCTTTAAGCAAAAGAAGTAATTTAAATTAAATAGGAGAACTAGTTGCTCTAGCTCTCCTACCTAATCAAAAAATTTATAAACTATCTGGAATAATAAATTTTTATCTAGCATTTCATATAATTAATCTAGATAGCAGCCTATTTTTAATAAAGTAAAACTTTAGTTAAGACTTTAATTTACTTAGCTACTACTCCATCTTGTTGATATTTTGGTGAACGTGGACCATATAACAACCCCATACCCGGATTATAAGTCGTCGGGGTAAAAAGTTGAGTATTTACCATACTCGCTAATGGATAAGCCCGATCAGTAAAGCTGCCAGCAATCTGTTCAACTAAAGCACCGACGACCATTCCGATTAAACCCGCATTACCATCATTACTTGCTTGAACAAGTTTTTTCTCACCTGTCCAAATCACATCTCCAGTTTTTAAATCAACAAGCTTTGCATCAGCACTTACTGTCGCGACACTCTGAATCACTTGGTATTTAGAACCATATTCTTTAATTCGAATATATAAAGCTGCGTCTGCACCAAAAATCTCTTGTAATTTCTGGGGTGCAATAGACTGAGCATCACTACCATTAGTAACCCCATTCTCTTTAAACATATTGTCTACGACAGAGATTGGGAAAACGTAATAACCAGCTTCTGCCACAGGTGCCACCACAGTAGGCCAATAACTATAAGTCGCTTTTACATCAGGCGAATCATTGACTGGAGGCAATACCAAAATCGATTTTGGCATATGAGCTTTATAAGCTGTAATATCTTTATTAGGTTGTGGAGTAACGGCACATCCAGTAAATGCAAGGCTAGAGATAACCAAACCAGCAATTAGAAATTTCTTCATCATGATTTTGCATTCCCACCATTAGCATTCATTTTTTGCAATAAGCGATCCATTAAAACTGTAGATTCTGGATATACTTGTCGTTCAAGCTGGAAATACTCAATTGCTTTTTGAGAATTATTCTCTTGTAAATACAATAATCCTAAATGCGCATATAAACCTGGCGGAACGGCTAAGCCCTTGCCTTTAGTTTTCTCAATTTCAGCTTCTAATTTTGTGATTTGCGTACTTGGTGTCGCTTTCTCAGGTGAGTTATACATCAAATAGGTTTGATGAGTATAAGTTCCCCAATTATATAAAGGTTGAGGACCAGCGGCACACCCAACCAATCCCATAGCAAGAAAACTGCTTAAAAGAATTTTTTTCATTTAACACATATCCAAAATTATTGAATTGACCAACGGTTATTTTGAATATCTGTTACAAGATTATTAACTGCTTCACGAACAGCTAAATCAAGTACTTTGCCATTTAAAGTCGAATCATAAGAAGCTGTAGAGCCAAAACCTAATACTTCACGAGCACCTAAGGCATATTCACCCGCACCTTGTACGGAATGCACGACTTCAGATGTTTTTACATCAACGACATTTAGATTAACTTTTGCATAAGCAACTTGCTGTTTACCGCGACCTAAAATACCAAATAATTGCTGATCACCTACTTCTTTGCGACCAAACTCAGATACGTCACCTGTGAGAACATAACGAGCACCTTTAATAGATTGGCTTGTATTACTATACCCAACTTCTTGTTTAATCTCAGATAAATTGTCTCGATTTAAAACTGTAAAATAACCAGTTTGCTGTAAATGTGTCTCAAGAATAGTTTTCGCCTGTCCGCCTAGACGGTCTACATTGTCAGAGAAAACACCTCTCATATAACTAGAGCGGTTATCAAACTTACCGATAGAAACAGGAGCCTTTACTCCCGTATATTTAATTTGTGATGTAGCTACAGTTACTTGCGGGCTTTGTATCGTTCTTGAAGTTTCAGTAGTTGAACAAGCAATTAAACCGAAAGAACTCAAAGTAGTAATGATTAATATTTTTTTCATGTTTACTCTATAAAGATAAATAAATACAAAGAATACATATTATATACAAAAAGACTATCAAATAAGCGAATAAATTAGGACTCTAATAAAAAATTTATTTAATTCGTTTAAATAATTTTTAAAGAAGCAAAAAATTTATTCTATAGATAGTTAATTATATGAAACCTATTATTAGTAAATTAATCATGGTTTGCCGTGGTATAGAAAAATCTATCTATGATATAAAAATCAGCCACTTACTTTACGCTTTAAAGAAGATATGAAACAATTATGCCCTAATACAACTTCTGAAATTACAAATGAAAAAATTATTACTTTTAAGCTTAGTTAGCATTTTCAGCTCATATAGTTTTGCAGAGGACAATAGCTCGATTTATCGGGGACTTGGTACTGGTCCTGAAGATTTTTTAAAGTTTCAAATTCTTAAACAAAAAGGTTTCCTAGCCAAAAAACCTAATATTTCAAGAGCAGACTATAACGATATATACAAACTCAAAAAACCTTATGAATTTATGGGACAAAACGTTGTGCTTATTTCAGATGAATATATGTCTGAATATGTGGGCTGTTGTGTGAGTGAAGGTTGGGGAGCTGTATTTAAGCAAACCACCAATTTAATATTAATTGAAAAATTTGCAAAAAAGAATCAATGTAATATCGCTCCGATAGAAACCGATAGCACTTACTATGGGTTTAAAATTAGTTCTCTACCAAAAGGTAATTACTATGAATTATCCTGCCGCGAACGTGATTTAGATGAGTCTCAATAAGTCAAAATTAAACTCTGAAAATAAGAGCCAATATTCCTGTTTAGCTTAAAATATCAGCCCCATATAAACTAAGTGAGCAAGATGCTTTTGAACTACCTTTTCAAAAGCATCTTGTTCCAAAGCACTATTCCTCAAGTTATTTAAAAAAACCGCTCCAACACCTCATCCCTCTCACTCAAACTATTGGTACTTAAAAACCCAAACATCAAACCATCTATTAGATTTAAAACCATATCGGCATCAGGTTTTAAGCCACGACTTTCTAGACTAAATATCAAATCAAAAAGCTCTTTAAGTACCCATTTTCTATATTCAATCGCCATGCGGTAAGCTCGAGGATAAAGCGGTTTTAATTCAAAAATGGCTTTAAACAAAAGATGGTAATGGCTATTTACATCAACATGTAAGCGGACAATTTCTTTGAGTTTATCGGCTGCGGTTGGGTAGCGGTGTGAGTAGACAATTGCCAGAACTTCTTCTTTGAGTCGGCTTTTTTGAAAGATTAGGCACATTTCAACAAGTCGTTCTTTCGAGTGAAAGTAGTTATAAAACGTCGCTTTTTGAATTTTGGATTTTTTGATAATCAGGTCTACGCCTGCATTATGAAATCCATGCGTGGTAAAAAGTTGGATGGCGGTTTGAATAACCTGTAATTTTTTGGAAGATATTTCTAAAGTTGGCATCGTTTTACCGTTATAAATTCTTGTTGTTTCTAAATGAGATAAAAAGCCTGTGCCCTTTCTGGGAGAAAAAAGGCACAGCAAAGCCGTAAGACGGTGCTTGGCACATCTCAAGTTTTGTAGTTGCTAAGTTTTAAGTAAAAATGACTTAAAGCCAGAAAACCTTATGGCGTTCAAGCTGCTTTAAATTTTTAAGTTGTGTCGATATAGACTTTGGCAGCCGCTGCCAAGAAATAATGAATGTGCAAAGCCAACTCCTTTTTATTGGGAGTTCTGCCAAATCATTAAAATTATGGTGGCAGAACGAAAGGGGGTTCGCAGACTGGTCATAGATCCAGCACACCCGTGGGTGTCCCCCTCCCGTTCCACCGTAGAGGGGGCACGAGGGGCTAGACACTAAAGGTATAAAACCTTTAATGCTTCTATGAGACGGTCTGCGACAACCGACTGGCAATGTGGCCAGCATGCGAAGAATAGTATTCAACTCTCTTACAGTCAAGCACACAAAATGACATTTGTTTTAAATTAGACCATTAAAAAGTAAGGATAAATAATGAATGAGTTATTGTTAAAGTGGGGTTTATAACGGGATTGAAATTTATATAGATATATTAGTTTCAACAGGTAAGATTAGAATATAAAAAAATGGTAAATGATGAAATTAATGATGTAGAAAGTTTTTCTTAGAATTACTACTAAATTTACAATCACAATAAGTCACCGATGCCTTTAAACCTATTATTTATACTTCTCGAGATAAGCTTTCTGCTCGAAACAACTCAATAAGAATATAATGGTAAAAATAGTTGTTTGCTTTTCATTCTATTTATTTCAATTTATAAAAAATATATAATATTCTCAATAGTTTTCTAATTATCTATTACATTCAATCAAGATCATATATTTTCAATAAAGAGAATAAAATGCAAGACCAAGCTTTAACCTCTCTTCCTCAAGATGTAAATGAGGATCAAAATATTACAACCCCACCAATTTCACATTCAGGAATTCATCATTTTAAATTTCATGGGAATGCCTCAGAATATTTTGGAATCTGGATCGTTAATATTCTTTTGACTATTATTACTTTGAGCTTATATGCACCTTGGGCTAAAGTTCGTCGCTTACGCTATTTCTATGGCAATACAGAATTTTTTGAACGCCGCTTTGATTTTACAGGGATTCCAACCAAGATTTTGATTGGACGTTTAATTGCATTAGGAATTTACGTCGTATTTGCAATTTCATCACAGTATTCAATGATTGCGACTGTGGTTGGACTAGTTGCGCTATATGCAGCAGTACCTTGGCTAATTCGCGCTACTTTACGTTTTACTGCAAGAAATAGTAAGTTCGGCAATGCACGTTTTTACTTTGGTGGAACGATAAAAGAATCTTATAAAGTCTTTCTTTTGAGTATATTGGTATATATTTTCACTTTAGGAATTTTTACACCTGTAGCTATTTGGCTATATAAAAAATATTATCTTAACAACTTATATGCTGGACAATTAAATTTTAAATTAAACGCGAAATGGTCTGCATATATGGCTGCAGTTTATATACCAGTTTTTATTGCAATTGGTATAATTGCTATTTTTTCAATCATTTACTTTGCTATGGCAGGAACAATTTCTGGGTTCTCACCGAACGCTATATTCTTCGGAATATTTACGGTATATGCATTTATTGGATTATTTATTTATCCATTAATTGCTGCACGTATTTTTATTACGACATGGAACAATACTACAGTTGGAAACAGTCAATTTAAAACAGACTGTAACCAATGGCGTTTCGCATGGATTGTAGCCTCGAACTGGATTGTAAAAATCTTATCCTTAGGTTTAATGTCTGCTTGGGCTGCAGTTCGTATTCACAAATACAAAATTGAATCGATGAGTTTAATTTTATTAGATGATCCAGATCAAATGATGAATCTAGCTCAACAAGAGCAAAGTGCTTTAGCTGAAGAAATCAGTGATATTTTTGATATCGACATCTCTTTATAATAATCTGAGTTTAATAATTTATGTCCCACGCAGTAGATATCACTTTCTATGATGGCCTAGTGTCTAAACCATACCGTGCTCAGATTTCAGCTCAATCTGAATCTGAAGTTCTAATTCGGTATGGTGAGCAATTAGAACTTCAGCGCCATTATCAATATACTGATATGAAATTGATTGGTGCGCTGGGACAGTTACACCCAGTAATTGAATTATCTGATGATGCACGGATTGAATTTCATAGTGCATTACCTGAATGGTTTAATTACTCAACTAAAAAGGTTCAACATTCGATCTGGAAATTTGAACGCTCTCCGGGTCTTATTCTTTTTAGTGTAATTTTTGTGATTACTTTTGCGATCAGTCTAGTCAAATGGGGGGTTCCAGCAACGTCCCACTATCTTGCTTTTCAATTGCCTGAGAATACTTTAAAGAAACTAGGTGATGAAGCCGAGAATTATGTATTAAATAATTGGACTGCACCCAGCCAATTAGCACAAACTCAAAAAGATCAAATTACTAAACAATATTTGAATACTGTTGCTGAAAACAAACCAGCCAAATTAGTCTTCCGTAAAGGTGATCAGTTAGGGGCAAATGCTGTAGCGCTACCCAATAATACGATTATTATCACAGATGAACTGATCAAATTGGCACATACGAATCAGGAAATCATAGGCGTATTAGCCCATGAACAAGGTCATTTGGTTTATCGCCATAGTTTGCAACAAGGGTTAACGAGTTTAGGCTTAAGTATATTATACATTGCAATGACAGGAGATAATTCAGACTTATTTACGTCATTACCTGCCGCTATGATTGGCGCAAATTACTCACGTAAATTTGAGTCCGAAGCCGATCTATATGCTTTACAGCTGATGGATAGGAAGCATATAGAAGTCTCGCAATTCGCAAATTTCTTACAACGTTTAAGTGATACAACAGAAGAAGGTATCGATAAAAAGAATCAGGCCAACCCACCAACTTCTCAAGAAGAATCTTCAGCTAATAAACTATCTACAGCTGTTCTTGATACTTTATCCTCTCATCCTGCAACCGAAGAGCGTATTCGAATGGTTCATGATTATGAGAAAAAACAGAAAGGCGCACAAAATAATTTATAGGCTCACAAAGTCTATCTAGAAAATTTATGGTCTTTAGGAAGTGGAGCATCACATGGTTGATCTGTCTTTACGTTGACCATTTTCACAGGCCCATCATTGTAGATTGTTACCTTACAGCCTTTTACGACATATTCCTGTTGAATACCACCGTACATTTCATCCTCAGAAACAGGAGATGCAACGTCACAAGCCTCGTCAGCACGGCATATATCCTCTTGCCCACCTACAGCTTCTGCTCCAGCAGCTTCCATTACATCTACAGCACTCTCCTGTACTTCAGCATCTACAGCTTGTATCTTTGCTGCATACGTATTTGAAAGATTTATCATAAGAAAAATTGCAAGAAATAACTTACTACAGTGATTTATTAGATTCATGAACTATCCATACCTATTAATTGAAATTCGGTACATATCAGGCGATTTTAATTTGCAAGTTAGTGATGCAAAGGGCTTAGTATTATAAGGAGCTATTCTACCCATAATTATACATATAGCAGCAATAGTCGTCCCGAAAGAATTCATCAAACAATTACAAGATATTGACCATTATGATGGTGCATTAACTACACAATATAAAATTAAACTGAAATCAAAATCTGTCTAACTCAATCCAAATTTTTATGTAGGTTAGAATGAGGGGGTAAAATAATAGATATAAAAAAAGCCCCTGCTTTTAACAGGGGCTTTTCGAATTTGGCGGAAGCGGTGAGATTCGAACTCACGGAGGACTCACACCCTCGTCGGTTTTCAAGACCGGTGCATTAAACCGCTCTGCCACGCTTCCATGTGCGTAAGAATACAAAGCTTATTCATTTTATTCAAGAAAAATATCATCGCTTTGTGTTCAAGTGCATATTGTTTCATCAATTTTACAGTTGAGCAGCCAATTCTGCTCCTTCTTTGATCGCACGCTTCGCATCTAGCTCTGCTGCAAGCTTTGCACCACCAATAATATAGTAGTTCGCTATAGTCGACTCACCTTCTTTTGGCATCAAGTCTTTTACCGACTCTTGACCTGCACACACCACCACAGTATCTACACGTAAAAGCTGGTCTTGACCATTGTGCTCAATCCAAAGTCCTTCATCAGTGACTGCTTTATATTGCACACCACGCAGCATACGTACACCATGCTTTTTAAGCTGTGCACGGTGTACCCAACCCGAAGTCTTGCCAAGGCCAATACCGAGTGGTGTGGTTTTACGTTGTAGTAAATAAATTTCACGGATTGCTGGTTCAACTTCTGGCGGCTGCATACCACCTTCAGAAACATAGTTCGGATCTGGGTCTACACCCCATTCACGTTGCCAATCTGCCAAAGGTTGAGGCTGTGGTTGATGTGGCGGTTTAAGTAAAAACTCTGACACGTCAAAACCAATACCACCCGCACCAATCACTGCAACTTTTTGCCCGACTTCTGCCCCTTTTAGAACTTGAGCATAGGAAAGGACTTGTGGTGCGTCACTTCCTTCAATTTTTAATGCGCGAGGGATTACACCTGTTGCAACAATCACTTCATCAAAACCTTCACGTTCAAGTTGTTCACGGTTCACGCGAGTATTTAAACGTACGTCCACTCCAGTTTTTTCCAGTTGGACTTTGAAATAACGAATCGTTTCATGGAATTCTTCTTTACCTGGCACGACCTTGGCAAAGTTAAACTGACCACCTACATCCGAAGTTGCTTCGAACAAAGTGACCGCATGGCCACGGCTTGCCGCAACAGTTGCCGCCGACATACCCGCTACTCCACCGCCCACAACTGCAATTCGCTTAGGCTGTTTAGTCTTTAAATAGACCAGTTCAGTTTCATGGCCTGCACGTGGGTTAACCAAACAAGATACACGCTTATTTTTAAAAGCATGGTCTAAACAAGCTTGGTTACAGGCAATACAGGTATTAATTTCATCAACACGGTTAGTCGCAGTTTTATTTACCCAAAATGCATCGGCCAATAAAGGACGCGCCATTTGAACCATATCTGCTTTACCAGTTGCCAAAATTTCTTCGGCAGTTTCAGGCATGTTAATACGGTTTGAAGCAATAATCGGAATAGAAATATGCTGTTTTACATGAGCAGTGTAGTCAACAAAAGCTGCACGAGGCACAGAGGTTACAATGGTCGGAACACGAGCTTCATGCCAGCCAATGCCGGTATTTAATAAAGTCACCCCTGCTTTTTCTAAAGCTTTTGCAACAGTCACCACTTCTTGCATGGTGTTACCGTCATGGACTAAATCGAGTAAAGACAAGCGGAAACAAATAATAAATTTCTCACCAACTTTGGCACGGATCGCTTTAACAATCTCGACTGGAAAGCGCATACGGTTTTCAATTTCACCACCCCAACGGTCAGTACGCTGGTTCACGTGGCGACTTAAAAACTGGTTAATTAAATAACCTTCCGAACCCATAATTTCGACACCGTCATAACCTGCTTTTTTGGCAATATCGGCGCACTGTGCGTAATCTTCTATTGTGCTCAGAATATTTTTTTCAGAAAGCTGGCGTGGTTTAAAAGGTGAAATTGGAGATTTAATTGCAGTTGAAGACACAACAAACGGCTGGTAACCATAGCGACCTGCATGCAAAATTTGCATTAAGATTTTTGAACCATGTTTATGCACAGCATGTGTAACCAGACGATGCTGTGGAATATCAAATAAGCTATTCATGGTTCCGCCAGCAGGTGCTAACCATCCTTGACGGTTCGGTGAAATACCACCTGTCACAATCAGGCCCACCCCACCTTTTGCACGCTCTTCAAAATAAGCTGCCAGCTTTGGGTAATTGTAAAAACGGTCTTCAAGCCCCGTATGCATAGATCCCATGACCACACGGTTTTTAATGGTAGTGAAGCCCAAATGTAATGGTTTTAATAAATTGGCGTAACTTGTCATGCTGCGTCCCAATATTTTTTGCAACTTGTTGCATAGTACTTTAATACTTTTTTGATAATTTTGGATGACCATACAAAGAAATTTATCGGAGCTTATGGTCAATCCATTTATTTAAGAACAATACTTCATTCACTTCTTCTTATTCTATAAATAGCCTTATATTTTTTATCAAATTAAAACTTCGAATCAGAACAAGTGAATTAATGCTTTTTTTGCGAAAAAAAGCACCATGAATAGTGCTACAATAGCCGCCATTCAGAATTCTCAAGACCGCCTATATGGGGTCTTTTTCATAAATGTTAGGATTAGCAATGACTGATAATGCAACTATCTTGCAGCATGTACCAGTAGGCAAAAAAGTTGGGATTGCCTTCTCCGGAGGCCTAGACACTTCAGCTGCCTTATTGTGGATGAAACAAAAAGGCGCAGAACCTTATGCATATACTGCAAACTTAGGTCAGCCTGATGAAGATGACTACGATGCAATTCCAAAGAAAGCAGAACAATACGGCGCTGTAAAAGCTCGCTTAATTGACTGCCGCTTACAACTTGCGCTTGAAGGTATTGCTGCGATTCAGTGTGGTGCATTCCATATCAGTACAGGTGGTGTTCCTTATTTCAATACGACTCCACTCGGTCGTGCAGTAACAGGTACAATGCTAGTTACCGCAATGAAAGAAGATGACGTAAACATTTGGGGTGACGGTTCAACTTATAAAGGTAACGATATTGAACGTTTCTATCGTTATGGTTTGTTGACTAATCCGAATCTTAAAATTTATAAGCCTTGGTTAGATCAAAACTTCATTGATGAGCTCGGTGGCCGTGCAGAAATGTCACAGTTCCTGATCGACAACGGTTTTGACTACAAAATGTCAAAAGAAAAGGCGTACTCAACTGACTCAAACATGTTGGGTGCAACTCACGAAGCAAAAGATCTTGAATACTTAAATGCTGGTATCAAAATCGTTGACCCAATTATGGGCGTTGCTTTCTGGAAAGATGAAGTTGAAATTACTCCAGAAGAAGTGACTGTACGTTTTGAAGAAGGTGTACCTGTTGCCTTAAACGGTCAAACTTTTGACAATCCGGTTGAGCTTATTCTTGAAGCAAACCGTATTGGTGGCCGTCATGGTTTAGGTATGTCTGACCAAATCGAAAACCGTATTATCGAAGCAAAATCTCGTGGTATTTATGAAGCACCGGGTATGGCTCTTCTTCATATTGCTTATGAGCGTTTGGTTACTGGTATTCATAACGAAGATACGATCGAACAATACCGCATTAACGGTTTACGTTTAGGTCGTTTACTTTACCAAGGCCGCTGGTTCGACTCTCAAGCACTTATGTTGCGTGAAACTGCACAGCGTTGGGTTGCTAAAGCGATTACTGGTGAAGTGACTCTTGAACTTCGTCGTGGTAATGACTACACCATCATGAACACTGAGTCTCCAAACTTAACGTACGAAGCTGAACGTTTAACAATGGAAAAAGGCGATTCAATGTTTACGCCAATGGACCGTATTGGTCAGTTGACTATGCGTAACCTCGACATTACCGATACACGTGCAAAACTTGGTATCTATACAGATGCTGGTTTGCTTTCAATCGGCCAAGGTTCTGCTGTACCACAACTTGATAGCAAGAAAAAATAATTTTCTTACTTAATAAAAAGGCCACCGACACAGGTGGCTTTTTTATTTCAAATATTTGCTCTTAAACAAGTTCTGTCACTTCCAAAGGTTGATAATAAATCTGGTTACGTCCAAGCTGCTTAGCCCGATACAAAGCTTGATCCGCAGCATGAATTAATTTTTCCTGATTTACTTTAAAACCTTCTGTATAAACAGTAAAACCTAAACTAATCGTGACATGCTTAGAGACTAAAGATGCTGCATGAGGAATCGCTTGTCGCTCAATCGCTTTATAAATATTTGCAGCGACGGCATAGGCGCCTTGAGCAGGTGTTTTCGGTAACAGTACGACAAACTCTTCTCCACCATAACGGGCAACAAAATCAACATGCCGAATCGAATTTTTAATTGCAGCGGCAATAGATGAGATGACTTTATCCCCCATTTGGTGTCCATAAAAATCGTTATAATTTTTAAAAAAATCGATATCAATAAATAAAACAGCCAATGGACGCTTTTCTTGCTTTGCACGATAGTAAAAAAAGTCGAACATTTCATCAAAAGTACGTCGATTTGAGATATTAGTCAGTGCATCTTGCTGGCTTAAATGAAGCAATTCAGATGCCTCAATACGTAAAATCTGTTCGTTAAGCTCAGCAAGCTGATTATTTAAAAAGAGACTTCTTTCTCTAGAGGTAAGCATCGTGCTAATTGAAAAACCTAAAATACAACTTCCAAACAGCGCTCTTCCCAAAGCAATAAAATCACAATTCGCTTGCCATAGAATCAGTAGGGAAAAAACACAAAAGGCTGCTGTTAAACCTACATACAGCATATGTAGAGGCTTTATTCCGCTTAAAATAAACCCCAGCATATATAAGAAGGAAAGTAGTAACATCGACTGGTTTTTAAGAGCGACATTTCCTACGCTAAGGAGCAACATTGCATTGATAATGATGGTCAAAAATACAATGCCACATGCAGCGATATAAAAATATTCAGTGAGTTTTTTAAACTTTGCAAAAACCCAAAATAACAGTAGCGCACAAGCAATATTAATTGCACTCAGTAAGCAATAGATGAAGTCCCAAGTAATATAAGGCACCCCTATAACCAAATAGTCTGTAGGTAGAGCCAGCAATATGAAAATGAGATAGGTTAAAACGCCACTTGCTAAGAACTTTGAGATATTCTGTTTAGTTCGCTCAAGATTTAGACACCAGAATTTTTTTTCTAATTGATGTGGCAGAGGAATATTGGCATAACGATGGGTATGTAGAGTTACTAAATATTCTATTTCTTCTTTTGCTTTGAGTAATTCATGTACATTCCCCCTATTTGCCACTACTTGATTCCTGCCTCTCACACATTAACAAAATATAACATTATTTTTTAAGGCCTCTGGTGCTTTATTTTGCCATTTGTCCGTAATTCTCGT
Source organism: Acinetobacter sp. V104_13 (assembly GCF_031798995.1). Lineage (NCBI taxonomy): Bacteria > Pseudomonadati > Pseudomonadota > Gammaproteobacteria > Moraxellales > Moraxellaceae > Acinetobacter > Acinetobacter sp. V104_13. The sequence goes on from NZ_JAVQNP010000027.1 coordinate 936,323, forward strand.
TACCATTTTCACACTTTATCGATTATCATTTGTTTTATTTCGAAGTTTGAACTGCCTTGGACTCTATTACCCTGCTCCAGCCAGATGACTGGCATGCACATTTACGTGATGGTTTAGCATTAAAACGTACTGTACCTGATTTGGCCAAACAATTTGCTCGTGCGATCTGTATGCCAAACCTTGTTCCGCCTGTAAAAACTGTGGAAGAAGCACTGGCTTACCGTGAACGTATTCTTGCTCATGTTCCAGAGGGTCTTAACTTTGACCCACGTATGGTGCTTTATTTTACTGATTTCACCTCACCAGATGAAGTTCGTAAAATTAAAGAATCTGGACATGTAAATGCTATTAAACTTTACCCAGCAGGTGCGACCACCAATTCTGATAACGGTGTAAGTGACATTCGTAAAGTTTATGCAGTCATTGAGCAACTAGAAGAGCATCAAGTTCCGTTATTACTTCATGGTGAAGTGACTCATAACCACGTTGATATTTTTGACCGTGAAAAACGCTTCTTAGATGAAGTTTTATCACCGTTATTAAAACAGTTTCCAAAGCTTAAAGTGGTACTTGAACACATCACAACAAGCGATGCTGCACACTTTGTTTTAGAACAAGATCGCAATGTGGCTGCAACGATTACACCTCAGCATTTATTATTTAACCGTAATGATATGTTGGTTGGTGGTATTAAACCGCATTTCTATTGCTTACCAATTTTAAAACGTCAAACTCACCAGACTACTTTGCTTGAAGTTGCAACGAGCGGTAACCCTAAATTTTTCTTGGGTACAGATAGTGCTCCTCACTCGCAAAATGCAAAAGAAAATGCGTGTGGCTGTGCGGGCTGTTATAGTGCGCCTAATGCAATTGAACTTTATGCTCAAGCATTTGATCAAGTAGGTAAACTAGAACGTTTAGAAGGTTTTGCTAGCCACTTTGGTGCAGACTTCTACGGCCTACCACGTAATACTTCTACCATTACTTTGGTAAAAGAAGATAACCTCGTTCCAGAATCTTTTGATTATTTAGATGATCAAAAAATTATCCCGCTGCATGCCGGGAAAACGCTGCAATGGAGAAAAGTGTGACACAAGAAACCTCTGTCCCGGTCATTGGCCAACGTTTTCGTGGCTTCTTACCTGTTGTTGTTGACGTTGAAACGGCAGGTTTTAATGCCCAGACAGATGCATTGCTAGAAATTGCGTGCATTCCAATTGTGTATGATGCTCAGGGACAATTTGTCCCTGGTCCAGCATTTCATGCACATATTAACCCGTTTGAAGGGGCTAATCTCGATCGTCGTTCGCTGGACTTTATTGGTATTGATCCATTCAATCCAATGCGTATTGCAATGGCTGAAGATGAGCGCACTGCATTACGCCGTATTTTTAAATCGGTGAATGAAGTCCGTAAACAGCAACACTGTACACATGCAGTCTTAGTGGGCCACAATGCGCATTTTGACCTTGGTTTTGTACAAGCAGCAATTGCGCGTACAAGTACAAAAAACCAAAACCCATTTCATAGCTTTTCTGTGATGGATACGGTTACTTTGAGTGCTGTTATGTTTGGACAAACTGTGCTTGCGAAAGCATGTATTCAAGCTGGAATTGAGTTCGATGGCAAAGAAGCACACTCTGCTTTGTACGATACTCAGAAGACTGCTGAACTGTTTTGCTATATTTTGAACAAACTGTCACCTTACCTCCTTGACAGTTTGGTGGCGGCTTCTTAAGATACCGCCATCCTCAACGTCCCTATCGTCTAGAGGCCTAGGACATCGCCCTTTCACGGCGGTAACCGGGGTTCGAATCCCCGTAGGGACGCCATATTTTTTCTATCTATAAAGAATCCTATCTCCAAATTATTTTATCTCACTTCAAATATCATCCATGAGATAAACTTCTTATTTTCAAAATCAAGAATTCAGCTTTGCTTCATCAATATGTTGAGTCGGTTGTACACTTGGATCATCTCTCTCAATAATTATTGCATCAGCAACTAACTTTGTTTTTGTTAAATCTGGTTCTATTGAAACTTGAGCTAATGAACTCGATGCAATATTAAAATCACTATGTATTTGTGCCAATTCTGGTGTTCGTTTATAGCGTATGACTTTAAAACCAGCTTCTTGAATTAAAGCATCTCGCTCTGCATCAAGGTTTTCTTTCCCCTTATGGCTAGAATCATCCAGTTCAACAATAGCAACTATATTAAATGCTTTATCCAACACAACAAAATCAGCAACTTTGCGATTAAATAAATTACGCGTCGCGTATCCTTGTGCTGTCATAAAAGCACTGAAAGCAACTTGCGCCAAAATAATATGTTCGGGCAAAGCTTCCTTTAGTTTCATAAAAGTAGGTTGTTCATTCATAGTAATGATACGCTTTCCCTTAATTGGGTTACGTTTTGCATTTCTATTTTTGCTTTCCCCTTTCTTTAAAACATTTAAAATTGCCAATATCATCATGGCTATTAAAAATATACCAACAATCGCAAACATCGAATTTCCCCTAAATAAATATAAAAACTATTTTGATTTTCAAAAATACAATTAGAAACGGCTAGCTATAAATTATTTATTTGATTTTAAAAGCTATTATTCTATGTACTTCATACTCTATTTTAGTCTGTAATTTATAATTATTTAAACTAATCAATTCTTTTTGTTTAATTTTTTGCCATTTGTATTTCCAAATAAAATACACTTGTACATATATATCACCGATCCAGTATTTCCTTTACATAGATTTACAATATAATAATTCTTATTTTTATACTGATATTTATTATCAACAAGGTTTTAAATGGATCTTAAGCTTCGCCTCCTCTCCCTGAGCATCGCTCAACTCTGCTGTATCTCAAGTGCTTTCGCAGAAACCCATAACTCCTCAACAACGCTCGCTACCATTAAGATTAAAGCCCAACAAGCTGCCGACCAAGCTTATAAAGTCGATAGTTCAAATAGTGCAACACGTAGTGAAGTCGCATTAAAAGATACACCTCAATCTGTCAGTGTAGTGACTCAAAAAGTAATTGAAGATATTGGCGCGACACGTTTGATTGAAGCGCTTGATTTAGCTGGCGGTGTTACTCGTGCTAATAACTTTGGTGGTCAAGGGTTAACAGGCTTTAACCTTCGTGGTTTCACTAGCGGTGAATTCTATCGTAATGGATTCCCAATTAACCGTGGTTATCCAAATGCTCCAGATAGTAACACTATTGAACGTGTAGACGTTTTACGTGGCCCCTCTTCTAGCTTATATGGCCGTGGTGACCCAGGTGGTACGTTTAACTTAATTTCTAAAACACCGAAGTCTGAGCAACAAACCACTTTAGGTGCTCAGCTCAGTAGTGAAGGTTTATATCGCACTACGGTAGATACCACAGGTACTATCCCTAATACAGAAAATATAGGTTATCGCCTAAATGTGATTGCAGAAGGCGGTGATAGTTATCGCGATCATGTCGAGTCCAAACGATATGGAATTGCACCAGTCATTCAATGGCAAGCTTCTGACGCAACCAAAGTTACTTTTGAAGCGGATATTTTACGAAATCAGCATCCACTTGATCGTGGCCAAACACGTTATGCAGGCCAGAAGTCTTTTAATAGTTCACCCGAAACCTATTTGTGGGAAACAGGTAAATACAACAACCGACTCTACAATGATAACAATATGACTCAATTACGAGTCGAGCACGACCTTGGGAATGACTGGAAGCTAAATGCTGGTGTGCAATATTTAAATGGCAAATTGCATGGCTATGCGGTAGAGGCAAATGGCATTCAAGATGACGGAGAAACTTTAAACCGAAATTACAACTACCGCGAATTAAAATGGCAAGATACCGATGCCCAAATTAACCTTACAGGCAATTTCCAGCTTTTAGGTCTAGCTCATACTTTAGTGACTGGGCTTGAATATGAAAACTATGATTATAAATCATATATTATTCGTTCAGATGCTAAGTCAAATAACTACCCGATCAATATTTATGATCCAGTTTTAGGTCAACCTCTACCTGAGCTTAAAAACATTACGACCCATGACCGTGAAAATTTAAAAACAACTGCTCTTTTTGTACAAGATCAAATCGATTTAAATGAGCGTTTAAGTGCACTGCTGGGCTTGCGTTTTGAGCACTACGAACATGATTACAAAAATCTTTTACCGAATACTGCAAACTGGAATACCAGTCATGACGCATTTATTCCGCGTTTAGGTTTAGTTTTTAAAGCCCGTGATGACCTTTCAATCTATAGCAATGCTGCGAAATCTTTTAAACCTAACACTGGTGCTAGCCGTAATGGAGAAAGTTTTGACCCAGAAGAAGGTATGGCTTATGAGTTAGGCTTTAAATGGCTGGCACTCGACAATATGTTGTCGGTTGACTCTGCGATTTTCTATGCAGAAAAAGAAAATGTCTTAACTCTCGATCCTGTAGATTCAGCCTATAAAGTTGCTGCTGGTGAAGTTCGTAGCCAAGGCATTGAGCTAAACGTTGCAGGACAAATCACTCCAGCTTGGAAAATTATTGGTGGATATACCTATACAGATGCAGAAGTCAGCAAAGATAATACTTTGAAAAAAGGAACCACTTTAGCCAATATTCCAAAGAATAGTTTTAATCTGTTAAATATCTATGAATTTCAAGATGGCCCTTTACAAGGCTTAGGTCTAGGCATTAATCAAAAATATATTGATAAGCGTGCAGGTCAAACAGCCAATAGCACTTATACAATGAAAGGTTATGCTGTTACAGATTTAGTTTCTTATTATCAGGCAACACCAAAACTTCGTATTAACTTAGATCTGAAAAATCTTTTTGACAAAGTTTATGATGAAAGCGCTTTCAATCTATATGCATATCCGGGTGAATCACGTACTGTTCAATTAGGTATGAGCTATACGTTCTAAACTCTAAAGACACTTAATAGACAGCCGTTTCACAGCGATAACCTAGCTTAAAATCTTACTAGGGATATCAAATACTAAAAAGCCACTGCTTTTTTAAGGTAGTGGTTTTTTATTAAGCTGCTCTTATATAGAAACATAATTTATTGATTTATTAATATTTTTATAATTAAATTATGTTCTATACTCAACATAGATCAAAACTATAATTTGAACATGACATGCAAATTCGATTATTTCACCTAAAAAATTCGCGCTCTCAACGCATCATTTGGTTTTTAGAAGAATTAGAACTCAACTATCAGCTCACTATTAAAGATCATTCAGTGATAGGCAAAGATAAAAACTCACCTCATCAATTATCAAAATTTCCAACTATCGAAATTATTAAACAAGAAAAGACTTCAGTCTTAGCTGAAACCTCAGCAATTTTAGAGTACCTATCTCATTTACACCCACAATTGGGACCAAACAGCCTATCAAGCCAACAACTCCTAAATTTTTATTATTGGAAAAATTATTGCGAGGCAACATTTATTCCCGATTTAGTACTCAAACAAATCTTTCACCAAATTGTAAAGCGTACGCCTTTCCCGGTCCGTTTCGTTCCAAAGTTTTTAAAATATGGATTCGATCAAGGCTATCTCAATCAATCGTTACAACGACAAATGAAAATGATTGATGAACATTTAGAGCAACACTTATGGTTTGCTGGAGATCAGTTTACTATTGCTGATATTTTGATGTGGTTCCCATTATTAGCTTGCTCACAAAATTATAGCCACTTTAAACATATACACTGTTATCTTGCCCAAATAGAAAACAGACCCGCCTTTAACAATGCTTTAATTAAAGGCCAATGGTCTGCTTCTACATTTAACGCTTATTGGACGACTGCATGGTAATGAAATTATGCAGACTTACGTGAATTAACTTGTCCTTGAATCACCGCTTTAATATTGCCTTTGGCGTAATTTAAAAACACTACCAGTGGTGAAAGTTTTGGATTTGGCTTTTTACCCTTGCCAATCGTTTTAAACTGAGCGGCATACCAAATAATTTCCATAATTGCCATCTTATCGACAAATGGTAAGCCTGTTTTAATCGGTTTTACAGCATAGCGAACATCTTGCCCTGCAATTAAACGTTCTGTTAAATCGGTTTCAACTGCAAATGGACGAGCAATACCAATAAAGTCACATGCACCACTTTCAAGTGCGGCATTCATGCCTTCTACAGTACGGAAACCGCCTGTCACCATGAGTTTACAATTAACATGCTGGCGGATTTTCTCTGCAAAATCTAAAAAGTATGCTTCGCGCGCAATCGTACTTGCTTTACGTTTGTCGGCCTTAGCTCCAGCCATTGCTGGTGCCTCGTAAGTACCGCCTGAAATTTCAATTAAATCGATACCAGCTTCATCCACTGCTTTAAACACTGAAATAACGTCTTCTTCGCTAATACCACCACGCTGGAAATCAGCCGAGTTAAGCTTCACTGAAATGATAAAATTATCTGAAGTTGCCTCACGTACCGCTTTATAAACTTCTAGTAAAAAACGAGTACGATTCTCAACTGAACCGCCCCACTGATCTGTACGCTTATTGGTTAATGGCGATAAAAACTGGCTAATTAAATAACCATGTGCGCCATGTAATTGTACTCCCTCAAAACCTGCTTTTTCACAAATGTGAGCTGCTGTCGCAAAACGTTTAATAATATCTAGAATTTCGTCATGAGTAAGTTCACGTGGCGTTCCAAACATGGTTGCTAAAGCTGGGCTAAAAGGTACGGCTGAAGGCGCTACAGTTTCTTTATTTAAACCTTTTGGACACTGACGACCTGGATGCGATAATTGAATCAACTGAACCATGCCATATTTTTTACCTAATGCCGCCCATTCTTTTAAGCGCTCTAGGTCGCGTTCAGTTTCAATAACAACAACACCTGGTTCATTTTTTGCGCCGGCATTTACCATGACGTTGCCAGTAATGGCACAGCCAAGCTCACCTTTTGCCCATGCACCATATAAACCCAAATGTAAGTCATTTGGTTGGCCTTCATAATTTGCAAGTGCCTCACTCATTGCACCTTTAATAATTCGGTTTTTAAAGGTGGTATTGCGAATTGTGATGGGTTCAGCAATCTGGTTCATGGTTAACCTCTGTTCTTTGAATTTTAGAGCAATTACTCTAATTTAAATGAGTTATTGGGCATGTCAAGTCATAATCGATAACTGACAATAGCACATGTCAATTTTAAAAAATATAAAAATATGCAACTTTTTGCATTAGAAGTTTAACCAAAATTTATTTATATAAAACAATCAATTAATAAATATCTTTAAAAGGATGCTTTAATTAACTGTTTCGTATATTCACTGTTAGGCTTAGAAAATAAGAGTTCAGTTTCCTGATATTCAACAACTTTTGCATGACGTAATACCATCACTTTATGGCATAGTGCTTTTACTATATTGAGATCATGACTAATGAAAATATAATTTAACTGCTCAGTTTGCTGTAATTGTCTCAACAGCTTGATCATGGCTTTTTGCGTGGTCCTATCTAAGGCCGCCGTAGGTTCATCCAGAATTAAAAGTTTAGGCCGAACCACTAAAGCTCTGGCTAAGGCGACACGTTGACGTTGTCCGCCTGAAAGTTCATGAGGGTAACGATGTTGAAAATCTTCAGCCAATTCAACTTTTACCAATACAGATTCTACTTGCTTTTTGATCTCGTTATCAGCTACTGCTTTCACTTTCAATCCTTCAGCAATAATCTGCCCTACTGTCATACGCGAGTTTAAACTTCCAACTGGGTCTTGGAATACAAGTTGAAAATCTGATCTCATCAAACGTAGGGCTTTGAGCTGTAGCTGATTCAAATCTTGCCCTAAAAAAACAATCTGCCCTTCACTTTTAATAAGTCGGACCAAAGCGAGGGCTAAAGATGACTTACCAGCACCACTTTCACCAACTACCCCAAGCGATTCACCTTGAGCAAGATCAAAACTCAAATCTTCTATTGCGGTGAAATACCCTTGAATGCGATTTAAAATTCCTTTTCTTATAGGAAACTGCACGCTGAGCTGTCGAACTGATAAAACATTCTGTTGAGCCGGTCTAAATTCTACTTTTCCAAAATCATGATCTAATAATTCTGCTGTATAACTTGTTTTAGGATTTGCAAAGATTTGGCTCAGTTCACCTTGCTCTACTACACGCCCTCTTTGCAATACAATAAGTTTCTCAGCATAGCGGTGCACTAAATTGAGGTCATGGCTAATTAAAATAAGTGCCATTCCATATTTTGCTTGCAAAGATTTTAATAGCTCTAAAATCTGTATCTGTAAAACCACATCCAACGCAGTAGTAGGTTCATCAGCAATCAAAATTTTAGGCCGAAGCGCCAATGTCATCGCGATCATGACACGTTGTCTTTGCCCACCAGAAAGCTCATGAGGATAACGTTTTAATATTTGTTCTGGTTCAACAATTCCAACATCTTTTAGTAATTCAACTATTTGCTGTCGAACTTCAAGTTTTGAAAAACCAGATAAAAGAAGATTTTCCCCTATAATTTTTTCAACCCGATGGAGCGGATTTAATGCAGCAGCAGGCTCTTGAAAAATCATAGCGATTTGTCGACTACGTAAATTTGATTGAGCTCTTTCATCTAGCTCAAGCATATTTTGTGGACCAATCCAGACCTGTCCCGTTATTTCTAATTTATCTTGTAGCAACCCCATTATTGCTAAGCAGCTCATCGATTTACCTGAACCACTTTCGCCCACAACAGCCAGTGTTTCCCCTTCACTTAAGTAAAAATTCAGGTCATCTAATAAAACTCTTTGATTTTTGGTTTGAACCGAAAGATGCTCTACTTTTAATAATGTTGAAGTGGGATTTAAATTATTTTCTTGGGTCAAAAGCATCGCGAGCCGCCTCCCCAATATAGATTAAAAGTGAAAGAACAATCGCTAGACTAAAAAAGCCTGAAATTGCTAGCCATGGCGCATCTAAATTATTTTTACCTTGAAGCAATAATTCACCTAAAGAGGCAGCATCAGGTGGCAGTCCATATCCTAAAAAATCAAGAGCAGTTAAAGCGCTAATATTAGTTGTTAAAATAAAAGGTAACTGAGACAAACTCGAACTGATCGCATTTGGCAAAATATGCCTAAAAATAATCGCGCGATCAGTCACTCCCAAAACTTGGGCTGCACGAACATAATCAAGCTGGCGAGCTTTCAAAAATTCTGCTCTAACGATGCCCACCAAAACAGTCCAGCCGAAAAACAACATAATGAAAAATAGCCAATATACATTTGGAACAAACATACTGACTAAAATCATGACCATAAAAAGCATGGGTAAGCCATTCCAGACTTCAACTAAACGTTGCCCCAATAAATCGACCCAGCCGCCATAATAGCCTTGAATAGCGCCTACCGTAATTCCAAATAAAGCAGAACAAAAGGTTAAGGCTAAGCCAAAAAGCAACGATACTCTTAAGCCATAAAGAATACGCGCAAGAACATCCCTTCCTTGATCATCTGTTCCCAACCAGTTTTGCTTGGAAGGTGGTGATGGCACAGGAACTGCCAAATCTAAATTGGGCGTTTGATATGAAAATTGGATGAGAGGCCAAACCGTCCATCCCTTAGTATTAATAAGCGCTTGTACAGCAGGGTCTTTATAATCAGCTTCTGTTTCAAACACTCCACCAAACACAGTTTCAGGATAAGTTTTCAACACAGGCAAATAGTAAGAATCTTCATACTTCACTAACAGCGGTTTATCGTTAGCAATCAACTCCGCGGCTAATGACAAAAACAAAATTAGACTAAATAAAATAAAGCTGGCCCAGCCCAATTTATGCTGTCTAAAACGCTGTAATCGTGTTCGCACAATCAAAGACATTATTTGCCTCCTTGCGCATCAAAGTGAATTCGTGGATCAATCCATTGGTACAACACATCACAAATGAGACGTAAAATTAGGCTAAATAAAGTAAAGAAAAATAAAACACCAAAAATAACAGGATAATCACGTTGGACAATAGCTTCAAAGCCCAACAAACCCACCCCATCTAGATGAAAGATAATTTCTACAAATAGGTTACCTACAAAGAAAATACCTGCTAACGCTTCTGGCAATCCTGCGAGCACAACTAAAATGGCATTACGCAAGACATGCTTATATAAGACCTGTTGGCTGTTCAACCCTTTTGCATAGGCTGCCAAAACGTAGGGTTTATTGAGTTCTTCTAAAAATGAGTATTTAGTTAAATAAGTTAAACTGGCAAAACCGCCTAATACCATGGTAATCAGTGGTAAAGTCATATGCCATAAATAATCAGTAACTTTGCCCCAAAGACTAAATTGATGAAAATTATCTGAGACTAAATTTTGTAATGGAAACCATTGAAAATAAGACCCGCCTGCAAAAAAAACAACTAACAAAATCGCAAATACAAAACTTGGTACAGCGTACCCCACCACAAGCACTAAAGAAGTTGATCGATCAAACCAAGAGCCCTGCTGTTTTGCCTTTTTAATTCCCAGCGGAATAGAAATGAGATAAATGAGTAAAGTACTCACCAGCCCAAGTGAAATGGAAACAGGCATTTTTTCCCACAACAATTGCACAACAGGTTTATCTTTAAAGAAACTTTGTCCGAAATCTAAAGTTAAATAGCCTTTTAACATCAAGAAAAACCGTTCAGGTGCAGAACGATCAAAGCCATACTGTGCCTTAATTTGTTCAACCATTTCAGGGCTTAAACCTTGAGCACCTTGATAATAAGTTTCTGCACTTAATGCACGACCAATTCCCAAATCGCTTTGTGCCTGATGTATTGCTTGCTCAACTGGTCCACCCGGTGCAATTTGCACAACCACAAAATTAATCAATAGAATGACGAATAATGTGGGAATCATTAAAAGAAGTCGCTTGAGAATATATGAACCCATATAACAGGATTTCCTTTATGGCAGGTGCTTTTTATTGTTGATGTAGATATTTGGCAACTTTTTTGGCTTTGTTTGCATCACTCCACCAATATTCTATCCCAGAAGAAAGTGCTGGTTTAATTTTAGGTTGTTGATACATATTCCAATAAGCATACCAGTTTTCACCTTTACCATAGGTCGGAATTTGATAATAACCAGCTCTAAGCAATCGATCGAGAATGCGAGTATAAATAACCTGCTGTTCACGATTTTTACTCGCAACGAGTTTTGAAATCACTTGATCAATTACTGGGTTGCGGATTCCCGCATAATTGTAATTTCCATCCTGAGCTGCGGCGATACTCCCCCAGAACTGAGTTTGTTCATTTCCCGGATTGAGAGATTGCGGCAAATTCATTGTGGTCATATCAAAATCGTAACGGCGAGTTCGTTCTAAATATTGCGGAGCATCAACCTGACGCAAATTAACTGCAATACCTAACTTTTTTAAGTTACGAATAAAAGGTAAAAGTGTTCGTTGTTTACCATCTTGCTGAATTAAAAACTCAAGCTGAACTTTTTTTCCTTCAGGTGTAAATAGCTGTCCTTCTTTAACTTTATAGCCAGCTTGTATCAGTAATTGCCGTGCCGTTAATAAATTCTGACGATTGAAACCACTCGCATCCGACACTGGATATTTCCAATCTGCTAACACACCTTGCTGCATGAGTGAAGATAACTTAGGTAATAACGGTTTTAACAACTCTAATTCAGTTTTTGAAGGTCGACCTGTTGCTGCTAATTCACTATTTTCAAAATAACTTTGTAGGCGCTGATATTGTCCATAAAACAAAGCTTTATTCTGCCATTCAAAGTCATAAGCATAGGTTAAAGCTTGTCTAAAACGAATATCATTCAAAGGTTTTCGTCGTGTATTAAAAACATAGCTTTCAGTGGCAATAGGATTATGGTGACGAAACTTATATTGAGTAACCAACCCTGCTTTTACGGCTGGAAACCGGTAATCAGTTACCCATTTTTTAGGATTAGTTTCTTCATGCAAAGTGTATTGCCCAGATTTAAATCCTTCAAAAGCAATATCCCAATTTCGATAATAAACATATCTCAAGCGGTCAAAGTTATAACGCCCTTTGTTAATAGGCAAATCTTTTGCCCAATAATTTGGATTTCTTTTATAGCTAATGCTTCTACCCGGATCAACTCGTTCAACTACATATGGCCCCGAACCAATAATCGGTTGTAGGGTAATTCGGCTAAAATCTCTTTTTTGCCAATCTACTTTTGAATAAATGGGTAAGGTTGCCAAAATGAATGGCATTTTAGGATTATGTGTAGACTTAAAAATAAACTTTACTTGATGAGCATTTATTACTTCTGTTTTTGCTAAATCAGCAAGGTACATTTGCAAACCTAAATTAGATTTAGTCTGATAGGCATCAAAACTAAATTTAACATCTGCCGCAGTGACTGGCTGCCCATTACTAAAACGCGCTTTAGGGTTTAAATAGAAAGTCACTGATTGCGTTTTTTCTGGGTCATAACTCACTTTCTGAGCCAAAAGCGGATATAAAACTCCAACCTCATCAAGTGATTGAGTCATTAAGGTATCAAAAAGATAATTCACGCCTTCTGTAGCATTCCCCTTACCATTCATACTATTGAGGTTATCAAAAGTTCCTTGAGCTGCCTGACTTAATAGGCCACCTTTAGGGGCATTTGGGTTTGCATATGGCATAGCCATCATTTCTAAATATTTAGGCTTAGAATGAATCGCTATATATGAGGTGGTTTGTTGTGCAGAAAAAACACTATGGGAAATGACACTGAGCCCGACTAGCAGGCTCAGTTGAAAATTGAATTTATGCATAAATGACTAATTATTTTACAAATTAGGCACTTTAATCACATCACCAATGCGAAGCTGAGTAGAAGGTGTCAAATTATTCAGCTCAGCCAAGAAATTGGTTTCTAAACCATATTTACTCGCAAGGCCGATCAAGGTATCGCCACGCTTCACTTTGTATTCCACAACAGTTTTTGGAATCACAATATTCTGACCGCGCTGTAAGTTAGCATTTGCTTTTAATGCATTCATTTCAGCCAGTTCACGCACTGAAATACCAGCACGGCTCGCAATACTATTTAAAGACTCACCAGATTTAACCGTATATCTTTCAGTGTTTTTACCAGCAGCAACCATTTTAGTTGAAGACTTAGTATCTACTTTAGCTGTTTCAACTGTAGGCACATCACCCGTTAGCTTTAAACGCTGCCCCACACGAACGCTACTGTTGCGTGAAAGACCATTTAATGAAGCAAGGTAGTCCAACTGTAAGTGGTAGCGATTAGCGATATTACCTAAGCTATCACCAGATTTAACTGTATAAGTTTCCGGTGTTTCTTCTTTGGCGTTTTTAGAAGATTTAGTTGGCGCTTCTTCAACCGTACCTGTTAGTTTTAAGCGTTGACCAGCACGCAAACCAGCAGTACGAGACAAACCGTTTAGGTCAGCCAAATAGCTTGTTTGCAAATTATATTTACTCGCAATCGCATTTAAGCTATCGCCAGACTGTACAACGTATTGTTCTGGAACACTTAAGCCTGCCGGTACTTTTAAAGTTTGACCAAGCTGTACATGGCTATTTGCTTTTAAGTTATTTAACTCGGCTAACTCAGCCAAGCTAATTTTTGATTTAGTTGCAATACTCGATAAAGTATCACCACGTTGTACTTTATAGCCTTCTGTTTTATAAGAAACACTTGCTGATGCTTTCTCAGATTTACTAGAAGCCTTAGTTTCAGCAACTTCATCTACAGAAATATCTTGTGTAGGCACATTAATTTTTTGGCCTACCATCAAGTTGCTACCGGCAGTTAACCCTGGAGTTAATTCAGCAAGTTCCTGATTAGAGAGCGCATAACGATCTGCAATCAATTTAAGATATTCACCGCGCTTCACAGTATAGCTTTTAGTTGCTATACGTTTTGCACTTGCCTGAATAGCTTTCGGTTCTACTTTAGCACTTGAGCGACTATTTTTTGGTTCTTTTAACTGTAGTTTTTGCCCAACAAATAAGCCATCAGTCACTGATAAATCGTTATATTCAGCCAATTGTCTTAATGACAAATTAAACTGGTTAGCCACACCGCTTAAGCTATCGTTAGCCTGAACGACATATACATCTGGTTTAGCTGTGCTTTTTGAAGTCGTTTGAGTTTCTTGTGGCTTAGCATCATAAAGGTAAAGCGTTGAACCAACATATAACGTCTTTTCAGGATCAATCTGGTTCCACTTAGCAACATCGCGCCAGTTTACGCCGTTTTTCATCGCAATAACGGCTAAAGTATCACCCGGTAAAACTGTATAGGTACTACGTTTGCCTTTTGGCTGTACAACCACTACATCTGTATCAGTTTTAATGTAAGGCTTGTCTTTATTGCGCTGCCCATCTTCAGAGTTAGCTACAGTCACATCTTCAGCTAAAGTTTTTGGATATGCAAAACCTTTACTTACTTCTTTACCTTGTTGCTCTGCAACTGATTGGCTTGTTTGAATCGCAGTTAACTTAATTTTGCCATCATAAGGATCAACAATTTCTGTTCCTTGTGGTGCAATAGCTTTTAACTCAGCAACTACTTGATCTTTTTCAGCCTGCGTTGGTTGTGGCTCTAAAGCTTGTTGAACTGTTTCTTTCTCACCTTCAGCTCGAACTGCCGCTAAAATCTTTTCACGTTCTGCAGCCGAGATTGGTGGCTCTGTCTTCACTTGCTTAATATTTGCCGCAGGTGTCACAGCAACAGGAATACGTGGAGCACTTGGTACATCAGCCGAAGCTGCAAACGCGGCTAAAGCATCAGACCCACGAGGAGTTGAAGTTTTTACCGTGGTAGAGCTACTCGTTGTTTTAGTAGGTGTAGACGGTTTAACCGGTTGAACCTGATTTGCAGGCGTGGTTTTAATTGTCACAGATGTTGAAGCACTTACATCTGGCTTAGATGGTGAGGTCACATTTGCCCACCAACCTGAACCACCGCCTGACTTCATACCTTTTAATTTATTATCAATTGAAGGACTTAAATCGGCTGGAATCAAGATACGCATTGGACTCGCTGGGTCTACCATTTCACCACGATATCCCGGGTTTAATGCATAGAGTTCCGAACGACTTAATCCAGCTACAGAAGCAATTTCATTTAAAGATAAAGGTGCAGATAAAGTCACTTCACGGAAATGGGGTCTATTTGCAATTGGTGGTAAAGAAATACCGTAAGCTTTTGGATTTTTAATAATTTGGGCAACAGCCAAGAAACGAGGAACATAGTTCATGGTTTCTTGAGGTAATTTTAAAGACCAATAATCAGTTGGTAAACCTGCTGCCTGATTTCGGTTAATTGCTTGTTGAATACGTCCAGGTCCAGCGTTATAAGCTGCTAAAGCAAGCTCCCAAGAACCGAATTGGTTATATAAGCTTCCTAAAAACTCATAGGCGGCACGAGTCGACTCAACAACATCTCGACGGCCATCATACATGCCTGTTTGCTTTAAGCCATAAATACGGCCAGTACTCGGAATAAACTGCCATAAACCTGCTGCGGCTGCGCTACTTGTTGCAGCTGGGTCATATGAACTTTCAATTACAGGTAAGAGTGCAAGTTCTGTCGGCAAACCACGGCGTTCAGCTTCTTTAACTGTATGGTACAAATAACGACTTGCGCGGGCACTTAAACGATCAAGATATGGCTGACGAGAAATAAACCAACTACGCTGAGCTTCAATACGCGAATCCCAATGGTTCAAATCCATTTTGAAACCCACAGACATACGTTTCCAGACATCGCCATGCTTTAAAATAAGCAGACGGTCACCCTCTACAGCACGCATATCAGTTGCTGAAAGTAAGTCTTCTAATGAATCAAGACTACTCGCATCTAAATAACCTGCACCACTGACCTGTTTCGATTTTGAGGTTTTTGCAGATTGCGGAGTCGATGAACAGCCTGTTGTAATACCCAACGCAGCTAACGCAGAGCTAAGTACGGTAATTTTAAACAATGATGCTGCAGATGGCTGCCACACAAATGTGGTTGGTTTATACATAAAAACTTCCAAACAACTCGCGTAATATTTTTTTGGGGTCTGCCCACAAACCCTAGGTCTTCGATGCCATTGTAGTAAAGCATGCAAGATAGACAAGGCAATAATTTAATGTCATTTGCATGGAAATGTTACAAGAAATTAAAAAAACCTTGCTTTGATACGATGGAACCGAACTTTTTGCGTATACAATACACCATATTCAGTTCTTTTTCTTTTAGTTTAGGTTTCGATTTATGTCTCAAACAATCACACTGTATGTTGATGGTGCATGTCGTGGCAATCCGGGTTTAGGTGGTTGGGGCGCATATGTCATTACTGAGCAGGGTGAACATAAATTATTTGGCGGTGAACCTGATACGACCAATAACCGTATGGAACTTACTGCTGCTATTGAAGGTGTTTCATTTTGCCCAGCCGATGCACATTTGATTATCTGGACAGATTCAAATTATGTGAAGCAAGGTATTACTGAGTGGATTCATGGCTGGAAAAAGAAAAACTGGAAAGATGTAAAAAATCCTGACCTTTGGCAGAAATTAGATGCTGTCTGTGCAGGTAGAAATATTGAGTGGAACTGGATTAAAGGCCATGCAGGACATCCAGGTAATGAAATGGCAGACCAGCTTGCTAATTTAGGTGCAGACAAAACTGCGAAAGAACTCAAGCAACCACAGTCTGCCACTGTATCGCAAGATATAAAAAAGCCTGAACAGGACTGGTTACTAGATGACCCTTTCGGGTTTGATCTGGCTGACGCAACAGAAGAAGAAAATATCCATCTTGAAGCATCTGAAGAAGTTGAGATGATTATTGTGGAAGAAGAAATTAATGAAGTTGAAACTGTCGAACAAGAAAGTAAGCAGCCAACCAATAACATTCATCCTCAAATCGTTGTGACCGAAGCCAAGTTAAAATTACAAGGTCCTCGACAACTGATTCTCGATACGGAAACTACTGGTTTTTATTTCCAAGATGGCGACCGCATTATTGAGGTGGGCGCGATTGAGATGATTAACCGTAAGCTTACGGGTAGCTCGATTCATATTTATATTAACCCACAAAAACCAGTGGGAGACTCAGAAAACGTCCACGGTATCAGTGATGATTTCTTAAAAGATAAACCGCTCTATGCGGACATTGCTGACACCTTATTTGACTATCTCAAAGGTGCAGAGATTATTGCCCATAACGCGACCTTCGATATGAACTTCCTTGATATGGAGTTTAAACGCGTAGGGCTTCCTGCACTTTCTGAAGTATGTGAGGTAACAGATACTTTAGCTTTAGCGAAAAACAAACATCCTGGACAAAAAAACTCCCTTGATGCGCTTGTAAGACGTTATGAAATTCCAGCACGTGACCGTACTTTCCACGGCGCATTACTCGATGCTGAAATTCTTGCTGATGTTTACTTGGCAATGACTGGTGGTCAGGTTTCTTTTGATATAGATGCCTTATCTCAGAGTGAAAATAGCCAGCAAACAACCAATAGAAGCAGAGTTCAAATTGACCTCCCTGTAATTTACCCTTCAGATGAAGAGTTAAATACACATGAGACTTGGGTCAAAGAATATGAGGAAAAACACGGAGAACCTTGCCTTTTTGCAAAATAAATTTTTGATTCTTTAGTGTTTTTAGCTTTTCCCCTTTGTAAGTTAAGTTATATTAGTCGCATAGATTTTTAGCTCAAATTATTGAGCACTACGAATATAACAATTGATTTTTTTGCAAAGGGGAACGTTTATGTCTGAGCATACGTCGATTCATTTCGATCCAACAGCTTTACTCATCATTAAACATGAAATTGATCGTTCAATAAAACTGGTTGAAGGTGCAGTAAGTACCTTAATTGAAGAACAAACCCTCCCTTTTGGTATTGATGATGCATTAGAACAGTTTAAGCAATGCACTCAAGTTCTACGCTTAATTGATGTTCCTTATCTTGCAAAAATCACTCAATATTCGACTGAGTTGATGCAAAAAATTATTGCGAATCCAGCCCAAATCAATACGGATGATGTTGTTGCCCTAAGCGAAGGCACGACCATGGTAAAGCGTTATATTGAATTTATCTGTTTGCGCGAAATACAAGTTCCACAGTTTCTTCTTACGACCTTAAATAATTTAGAATTAGCTTTAAATAAACCACTGACTACATCGGGACAAGCTATTGCTCCTTTACTTGCAAATACTTCGCTTGAACTACCCTTGCCTGAAATATTAATTAGTGAAAAAACTCAGTTCATCCATCAACTATACAAACTATCTCTACACCAATTTTTAAAAAAGACAGCCTCAGCTCAGAATTTTCAAGCCTTTAAACTTATTGCAACCTATTTGGTCAGCATGGCGAACACTCAGCCAAGCCAAAAATATTGGCAGCTCGTCAATTACGCTTTTAACCATATTGATGACCTACTTTTAAATGATTCACGCCTACGTGTACTGATTAATATTGAAAGTCATATTGCTCTATTTTTAGCAGCGCCCGAAAGTTTTGAACCTAATTTAGCGGCATTCGCAGATATTTTAAGTATTGTCATCGCTCAAGAAGATGAGATTGCTCACCATATTCGTAACCAACTTCATATTGGTGATGAAACACCGACTGATACTCAATTACTCGTTTTAAGTCGCCATCTCTTTGGTCCTGACTTTGACACGATGCACACAGTCAGCCAATTAATCTTGGATGAAATGAATAAGGTGCGGAACGATATTGAATACAACTACCAAAATATGTCGCCTGAAAAAGCACAGCAACTACAAGCGAACCTTTTACAACTGGCTCATACCTTTAGACTACTAAACCTTGATGAAGCCGCCTCTGCTCTTTCTCAACAAGCCAGCAGTTTAAGTCAACTTAACATTTTAAGTGATGAAAACTATGCTCAGCAGCTGATGAACAGCATTTTATCTGCTATGAACTCAATTGGTATTTTGGTACGCAATTACACGTCAAATCGTCTACAACTTAGCGTAAATAATACGGCTATTTCTTTAGATCGTCTTGATGAAGCTCACCAAGCTTTGCTTACTGAGACAAAAAATTTAATTGATTTTATCTGCCAAAGTCTTACGTTGTATGCCAATGATCAGACACAAAATATTGAAGCGATTGCAGGTTCATTAAAAGAGTTAGCAGGTGCAGCCGAATTTTTAGGAAGCACGACTCAACAACATGCTTTACTCCAAACTGCCCAATTTGTTCAAGAGCAACTTGAACAAAGCCAGCCTTTTAATACAGACCAAATTCACTGTATTTTTAACGTATTGGCAGGCATTGACATGTTAGTTGACAATTTAAAAAATAAACAACCTGTTCTACAATCCATGTTTAATGTAGCATTGTCGAGTAGTCAACAACTTCAAAAAAAGGCAGCTTAATGTCTGAATTATCACTTGCTTATATTTTCCATCATCAACAATTACTGGTTGACCAGAATCTCCAGCTACCCAAAGTCGAAAAGTTAGCAAGTGATTTACTTTTCACTCATGATGAGCAGGTCATTGCACGTGACTTGCTTGCTGAGGAACCTATCCCCGAAGGCTTACAACTTGTTCCAATTCGCCAGCTTATTACCAGCTGGTCGAAAGAACAGTTTTTACAAGCGAGCCGAGCGGTTCAATTACTTGAATGGCGACGTAACCATAAGTTTTGTAGCCACTGTGGACATCCGACAGAAGTTCATCCGACCGAATATGCAATGGTATGCCCTTCTTGTCGCTACCACCAATATCCTCGTGTAAACCCTTGCATTATTACCGTCATCACTCGTGGTGATGATGAAATCTTGCTGGCTAAGTCAGTTCATAACAAAACCAATATGTATGGTTTGATTGCAGGTTTTGTTGAGGTAGGCGAAACACTTGAAGAGGCAGTACAACGTGAAGCCTTTGAAGAAGTCGGTTTAAAACTTAAAAATATTCAGTATATGTCCAGCCAGCCTTGGCCATTCCCGAGTAACCTTATGGTGGCATTTCGGGCAGAATATGAGTCCGGTGAAATTAAGCTTCAAGAAGAAGAAATTGCAGATGCACAATTCTTCAAAATTGATCAATTACCTGAGATTCCGTTTAAAGGAAGTATTGCTCATTCAATGATTATGCAGATTACCCAAGCTGGGTAATCTGCCGTGTTTTAAACGAGACTCTCGTTTAAAACACTTCTTCGAGAAAATGTAAGATCGTTCTTTTCGTTCTGAAATAGTGGCTAATAAAGCTAGAAAGACTGGCCAAAATTGTAATATGTCCAGTTTTAGGAATCACAGCGATATGGCTGTGATTTCCACTCTGTCTTAAAGCCCGATCCAAATCAAACGTATTCTCTTTGCCGACAAGCTGATCATTTTCAGCCATGAGCAAGTAATGTTTAATACTATTTTGATTGACGAAATAGTATGGCATCACTTCTTGATAAGAAATACTTTGATCAAAAGC
Source organism: Acinetobacter sp. V104_13 (assembly GCF_031798995.1). Lineage (NCBI taxonomy): Bacteria > Pseudomonadati > Pseudomonadota > Gammaproteobacteria > Moraxellales > Moraxellaceae > Acinetobacter > Acinetobacter sp. V104_13. The sequence goes on from NZ_JAVQNP010000027.1 coordinate 956,762, forward strand.
ATCTTCGGCAAGTGGATCACCCTTATAATCAAAATGATAAGGTCCAGCTAAACCGAAAATCGCCTTAATATTTCCTAAACATTGAATAGGATTTGGCGTTGGGTGATAAACAGCAGACATTACATTAAATGCTCCTGCCGAATGTCCCATAAGCACAACATTTTCTGTAGAAATTTCTAGCTTGTCTTGGTTTTGATGTAAATAATTCAATGCCTGTGTCAGGTCATCAACAAAACTCGGAAAAATATTTTTAGGCGCTAATTGATAGTTAATAACTGCAACGTCATAACCTTCTTTAGCAAACGTCTCACCAATAAAAAGATAATCCCGCTTATTACCATGTTGCCAAGCACCACCATGTACAAAAACAATAAGGGGCTGATGTGCTAGTCTTTTAACAGATCGGTAAATATCCAAACGGTGACGCGGCTTTAGACCATAACGTACATTTGCGACCTGTTCAAAACCATCTTTTGGCGTAAAACGGTTTAAAGCAAAACTCCCCAAATCATAAAGGCGGAACTCTTTATAAAGAGTTCGCGCCTGTTCAATTTTACTTTGTAGTTGTTCAATCAGATTCATATATTACTGTGCATTCGAAGCTGGATCTGTTTGGTCAGGATCAATTGCAACAGGAGTTTGAACTGTTGGTTGAGCAATGACGTTATTAATAATTGGTGTAGTTGTTGCACTAGCAGTACTCGCCGCTGGCGCAGGTGCTAAATCAACGTTATCAATGAGTGTCACAATTTTGGTCACGTTACCAACATTTTGAAGCACATTATTTAAATCATTAATTTCAGCTGTATTTAAACGGCCCATTACATATAAAACACCATCTTCGGTATGGACAAGTACTTTACTGTCCGATACAACTGGCGCTTTCATTAAAAGAGCACGTGTATTTGCAGTTACACCAGCATCTTGCATGATCGTGTTATAGCTGACCTTATTACCCACGGTAATGTAGTTATGTACAGCTTTTACATCACTCATGGCTTTAAGATTGTCTTCTGCCAATTGTTTCAAGTATGGGTCTGGCACTTGTCCTGTTAATAAAACAGTACTATGGAAACTTTCGATATTAATACGTGATTGTTTAAAACGCTGATCAAGCTTATAGAGGTTAATATTCGCTGTACGTTTAATTGAAGAATCAATGAATACCTGACCTAAGCTACGTACACCACTATCTGTTCCGACTGGAGCTGTACCTGTTCCACCAGAAATAAAACTTGCGCAACCTGACAAACTTGCGACACAAAGCGCTGTTACAGCAATACGTTTCAACACTCCACCAGACTCCTATCAATCTCTTCTTGGCTTGATCATAAAACATCGGTTTTAATTTGCTCAAAAGAGTAATGAACTCTTAATCCAAAGTAAATGCATTTTCGATCCATTGCAGATCATAATGGAAATTTGAAAAGTCTTGCTGTACTGTTTTTGCAATTTTCTGTGGAAAATCAAAACAAATCACATCAAAACGACAATAAAAATCCTGATAAGATGGGTAGCGCTGTAAAAAACGCATCGCGGTTTTAATAATTTTCTTCTGCTTTGTTCTTGTCACCATTTCGCAAGCCTGCCCATAATTTCCTATAGTACGTGCCTTTACCTCAACAAAAACCAGCTCTTGCCCTCTTTTAACAATCAAATCCACTTCACCACGGCGTGAATGGTAATTACTGGTTACCCATACATAGTTTTGCTTTTGCAATAGGTTTAAAGCTGTTTGCTCTGCCCATTTCCCCAACTGCTGCGCTATTAACATTTTTATCTTCCCCAAATTAAAAGTAGCACCACATATTTTGATGCTTAAATTATTTCGTTAAATCCACCCGTACTTTTTGATTTAAATTGAACAAATGAAAATCAGATCATTTTGGAAAAGCAAAGGTTGGCAGACATTGTTCACGCCCAAATCATAATTTCGGGTAAACTACCCCATTAAAATTGTTTATCTGTACGGAGTAAAACCAAATGAGTGCTCAGTTATTCGTTGTAGCCACCCCAATCGGGCACTTAGATGATATGACTTTCCGTGCAATTGATATTTTAAAATCAGTTTCTATCGTAGCTGCCGAAGATACTCGTCAATCAGCACAATTATTTAAGCACTATAATATATCGACCCAACTTACTGCATGTCATGATCACAATGAAAGTAATAAAATTGAGCAGTTAGTTCAAAAATTACTTGCAGGCGATAACATTGCTTTAATTAGTGATGCCGGTACACCACTTATTAGTGACCCTGGTTTTAAGTTAGTTCGAGCTGCTCAAGAACATGGCATTAAAGTTGTTCCTGTGCCTGGCGCATGTGCTGCAATTGCCGCTCTAAGTGCAGTAGGTCTACCGAGCGATCGTTTTAGTTTTGAAGGATTTTTGCCATCAAAAGCTTCTCAACGTATTTCTCAATTAGAAAAACTCAAAAATGAAACTCAGACCTTAATTTTCTATGAAGCACCACACCGTATTTTAGAATGTGTAAAAAATATGGCTGAGGTATTTGGTGAAAACCGCCCTGTAGGTTTCGCACGTGAAATTACCAAAACCTTTGAAACCATCAAAAAAATGACTTTAAAAGATTTGGTCAGTTTTATAGAAAATGATCACAACCAAGAAAAAGGCGAAATTGTTCTTGTAGTAGGCGGTGCACCAGAAAAAACAGATCTGGAACAAGAAAAACTAGATGAGCTTTTAAAGCGCTTACTTCAAGATTTATCTGTTAAAGCGGCATCTCAACTGGCTGCTGATTTAACAGGAGTTAAGAAAAAAGTCGCTTATCAACGTGCGCTTGAGTTAACACAATCTTAATCTTTTGATTAAGCACAGTGATGAACAATAAATAGCCTTCATCATCACTGTGCATGAATTTTGCATAATAATATTAAAGATAAAAATAAGAGTATTTACATGAATGTACAGCTTGGAAAACTTGGGCCGCATGAAGAGTGTGAACTAGAATTACTACTTTCAGGCGAGAAACCCATCGCTTTGTTTTATGATCTATTACCTACCGAGTTTTTAGAGCATCTCGAGCAAGGTACTTTATCTATGCTGAGTAAAGATATTGAAACCTCTTTACCTTTACCATTTTCAATTATGCTGATCTATAAAAATGCTCCTTTAGCAGATTTAAATGAACTTGTGTTATGTATTGAAAAATCACTAAAGGAGACTCAACTCGAAGATCGCTTAGAACTTGACCGTAGAATCGGACAACTTTTAGGTTACTCAACACAAGATATAGAGTTTTATATTCAGCATGTTTCAAATTTTTATGCCCGCTCAGGGACTTAAATTTATCTCAATATCTTTTTTGCTGACTGAACAATTGTTTCAGTTAATACATCAAGTTGCTGTGACTGTCTTTTCCAGTGGTGCCAATATAAAGGAACATCAAGTTCGGCTTCAGGCATAATATCAACAAGTGTTCCATTTCCGAGTAGTGGCTGAACCTGCAACTCGGGCACCATGCCATAGCCTAAACCTAATTGAATTGCTTTGACGAAAGCATCTGTTGCTGGAATAAAACTATAAGGATAACTTTGCATCGGTAAACCGTATCCTTTTAGTAAGACCTCTGAATGCATTAAGTCTTTATGATTAAAAATAACTGCTGGTGCTTTTCTTAATGTGTCTCTATTCACTCCGGCACTAAACCATTTATTTACAAATTCAGCAGAGGCCAACATTTTATAACGCATTTTTCCTAGTGGTTGAGCTAAACAACCTGACATGACCTGCTCTTCTGCCGAAATACAGGCATTGACTTGTCCTGTCTCCAATAAAGTGTGCGTGTGAGATTGATCATCAATTTTTAGTTCTAACACGATTTTTTCTTTAAAAAGTGTTTGCTGAATATTTGGTAAAAGCCAAGTAGCTAATGAATCTGCATTTGAAGCTAGAGCAATTTTATAAAATTCAGATTCAGATGATTTTCCCATCAAACCTTGTAATAAATTTTGCTCCATTAATCTCGTATGACGTAAATGTTGCAATAAAGTTTGCCCCGCTTGAGTGAGCACACAAGGGCGGCCCCGGATAATGAGTATTTGTCCTAAATACTTTTCTAAAGCCTGTACGCGTAAGGACACTGCTGATGGCGTAATATATAAATGCTCCCCTGCCGCATCAAAACTTCCCAATTCTGCGACTGCAAGAAAGGCTTCACATTGTTTGCTATCTAACATATCAAACCTAAATTTTTTTTAGCCAAACCTAAATATTCTTAATTTTACTTATTTCTTGATAAAAAGTCAGATAATTCCCATATCTGATTTTTTCACCTTATTGTTATGTTCTCTCTTAGTATATTTTTTAAAGGTTTCGGTATTGGCAGTGGGCTTATCGTAGCAATTGGAGCTCAAAATGCTTTTGTCCTCAAACAAGGACTTAAACAGCAATATGTATTTTGGTTGTGTTTAATCTGCGCTCTGTCCGACTCAATTTTAATTGCCTGTGGTGTATTAGGCTTTGCCGAAATCATGACGGCATCACCTATCTTAATTACCGTAGCTAAATATTTAGGGGCAACGTTTTTATTAGTTTACGGTGCCAAAGCATTTTATGCTGCATTTAAGACTACCCAAAGTATGGACCTTGATAGCAGTCAAAAACAAACATTAACTCAAGCATTAGTGACCTGTCTTGCCTTTACTTGGCTTAATCCTCATGTCTATTTAGACACTATTGTTCTGATTGGTTCAGTTGCAACTCAGCTTGAAGACAAAGTGAGTTTTGCTTTGGGCAGCATTCTTGCCTCTTGGGTTTTCTTTTTTAGTTTGGGCTATGGTGCAAGATTATTAAAGCCACTATTTACCAATCCCAAAGCTTGGAAAATTTTAGATTTCATTATTGGTTGCGTTATGTGGAGTATCGCTATAACCCTCTTGTTTTAACGGCTTAAAATTAAAAAAGGATCATAAAAAGATCCTTTTTTATTACTCTTTAGTATTACGCTTCACTGGCAACTATAACTCTTGCCTGTTTTCTTTCTTGTTGTGACTGTTTTATAACAGCATAGCCAGAAGATACACCCAAGTATGCAATGACAAAGGCAACAAATAAATCGGGAAATACACTGCCTGTTCCAAATACCCCAACCGCCGCTAAAATTACAGCAATATTGGCAATTGAGTCATTTCTACTGCACAACCAAACAGAGCGCATGTTGGCATCCCCATCACGAAATGCATAAAGCATAAGCGCCACAGAAACGTTAGCAATTAGAGCCATTACACCAATTGCCCCCATCACCATTGGTTCGGGTGAAACACCATAAAAATACGACCAGATCACTTTCGCAATGACAAAAACGCCGAAAGCCGCCATCGTTATTCCTTTAACTAATGCCGCTGTCGCACGCCAATATAAACTCATCGAAAGAACGACTAAAGATAATGCATAGTTTGCTGCATCTCCGGCGAAGTCCAATGCATCTGCCCAAAGTGAAACAGATTGGGCCTTATAACCTCCCAATATTTCTACAACAAACATTAAAGCATTGATTACAAGTGCAATCCATAAAGCTTTTCTAAAACGCGGACTCACTTTCTTTGAAGGAGAACATGTTGAAGCACAACCACATCCAGCCATTTTATTTCCTCAAAAACTCTTTTATAGTGATTAAAAACCCTCGAGTAGCTCCAGAGTCAAGTCTTATGAGTTTTTCTATTGGTCAATTATCAAAAAAAGCGGATATTCCAATTGATACGATCCGTTATTACGAAAAAGTAGGTGTGCTGGACCGTATTCAGCGCTCAGAAAATAATTATCGTGTTTACACCGAACAAACACTTGCAGACCTTTTATTTATTAAGCATTGCCGTGAATTAGATATTTCACTGAGTGATATTAAAACGTTAAAAGAAATGAAAACTCAGCCTAAACAGGCCTGCACAGAAATTGATAATTTAGTCGATAAATACTTAAAAGAAGTATCAGAAAAAATCGAACGATTATTACTTTTAAAAGAATCTTTAATTGATTTAAAACAGCATTGCTCTACCAATCGAACAGTAGATGAATGCGGGATTTTGAAAGAACTTCAAAATGCGCCTTAAAAATAAAAAAAGCATCACTCATGTGATGCTTTTTAGGATTAATGGTCGCTATGTTCATCTGGAGGAACTTCGGTAATTCTCCCCCCTCGAGCTAAAAATGCGGCAACTTCATCTTCCAGCGCTTGGCGCTGTTTTTGCTTAGCAGTCACAGTCAGTGTTTCTGCCTCAGCAATATCAGTATCATTAATACTGCTTGCTTCTTCATCAGCTGCACCGCTTTCAGCTGCTTTCGCTTCATCTTCATCTACAGCAGAATCTTCTGCATCTTCATAATCATTGATATCTGACATTTTTCACTCCCCAGAATGATTTCTATTGCATCATCGCTATGGTCCTAAGACCTCAGAAATTTAGCAATCTCTTTGCATTTAGCAAAGAGCCAAATTGGTCAAATGTGTATCTTTTTCAACCCAATTGGTAATGATATATAAATGATTGTTTAAAAAATATCTACTGATATTTATTTAGACCAGTAGAGCATAAACTTCGTAATTATTTTAACGACTATACTGGGTGTTTTGTAAAGACCCTAAACCGTTTGCTTGTTGCATAAAACGCTCTTTTAAGAAGGAAATTTGTTCAACTTGCTTGAGTCCCACATTCCGAGCCCAGATAAATGGAAATAGCTCACTACTTTCCAACCAGCCAATTGCCGACATGCTATGCATCATTGCATCATTTTGGCCTTTACGGTGATGCTCATAACGCAACAATGTCTGTTCATTTGCCCATACTCCACGCGCCAAGTCATGTAGTAATGCATCACAGAGTACAGCCGCATCTAAACAACCAATATTTACCCCTTGTCCAGCAAGTGGATGAATCACATGTGCTGCATCCCCAATTAAAGCTAAACCAGCTTTCACATACTGTTTTGCGGCGCGCGCTTTGAGCGGGAATTGTGCTCTTGAACGTACATCTAACACTTCACCCAACATATGTTGGCTTTCTCGAGTTAAAAGCTGCATAAACTCATGATCGGTTAAAGCAGAATATTCATCGGCATAATCATCAGGTAGTGTCCAGACAATTGATTGCCAGTAGCCATTTTCACTTTCTTCAAGACTAGCCATCGGTAAATAGGCTAAAGGCCCTGTAGGTAAGAAAATTTGACGAGCAACATGATTGTGGGGTTTAGATGTTTTAATGGCACAACTAATCGCTGCTTGCTTGTAATCTAAGACATCTAGGTCAATAAAGGCCTGTTCTCGTACAAATGAATTGGCACCATCTGCCCCAATCAGTAGTTTTGTTTTAAGTGTCGAACCATCTGCCAATTGAATATGCCAACAACCAACACCCTGCTCAATGCGAGTCACACGAACCTGAGTACGATAATCTTTTAGTTGCTCAAGCATTTTTTGCTGAATGGCAACATTCAATACACTTGGCTCAACCATAGAACCCAAGGACTGTTCTGGCATTGGTCTTTGTACGGACTCATGGCCAAAATTAATTTCACCATAGCCATTCAGATTCCATACCTGCATTCCTGTATATGGCATTTGACGTGCTAGATCATTCCAAACATTGACAGTTTTAAGTAAATGAATGGTCGCTTGGCTCAGTGCTAAAACACGCGGGTTCATCACACTTAGTGTTTTTTCAACATCCAGTACAGGAGCAGCATCAAGCACAGTAGGCTGTACACCACCTTGTGCAAGTAATAAAGCTGTTAAACCACCAACCAGTCCACCACCAACAATGACAACATCTAGTACTTCACTCATGCTTTTAACCCCATTGCATAGTTCGCTACCAGTGGTTTAACTCCCGGAATGACATCGAATGCAATTAATCCCGTATTACGAATTAATTTTAATAATGGATTTTGGTTACTAAAACCACGAACCACGGTGTCACAGAACTTAATCACTCGCTGTTGATCTGACAAACGGGCTTGTTCATAAGCCAGTAAATTATCTGGGTTACCAATATCATCAGAAGTAGTTAGCTGGTTCACTAAATAACGCACTAAAACATCCGCATCACGTAGACATAGGTTAAAGCCCTGTCCTGCAACAGGATGGATTGTATGCGCCGCATTCCCCATTAAAATAACGCGTCCGACTGCTTGTTTATGTGCAAGCACTTGTGAAAGCGGATAACTAAAGCGTTTACCCGTCTTTTCAAATTTACCCGCTCTGTCACCATAAGTTTTTTGCAAAGCATCTAAAAAGTGTTGGTCGTTTTCTTCACCTAACCACTCACCTTCAGTGCCTTTTTTAACAGGCCATACAACCGAACGGCGATATTCGCCCGGTAAAGGCAATAAAGCTAAAGGACCTAATGCACTAAAACGCTCAAAACCGACTTGTTCATGGGGTTTTGAAGTCTGAACAGTAGTGACAATTGCAACCTGATCATAATCATGAACATCAACACCGACGCCAATTGCCTGACGACAGAAAGAGTCACGTCCATCTGCGGCAATTAATAGCTTTGACTCAAGTTTTAAAACTTCATCACCACGCTTGGCCTCAATATGTACTTGCTCAGCATCTTGAGTTAAAGCAGTCACTTGAACGCCATCAATCAGCTCAATCAAAGGCTGCTGACGTACTTGAGTCAATAAAACACGACCCAACCAAGCATTTTCAATCACCTGCCCAAAGCTTTCGACTTTTTCTTGTTCTGCAATTAATCGTGCCTTACCAAAACTACCTTGTTCAGTAATGTGAACTTGTAGAATTGGAGTCGCGTGCTGCTGTAATGCATCCCATAACCCCAGCTTCTGATAAATCTGGACGCTACGACGCGATAAAGCCGTATTACGCGCATCGAAACTGGAATGATAAGGGGCAACATTTTGATCATCATAGTTTGGGTATTTCACAGCTTCTAACAGCTTTACTGCAATATTAGCCTTCGCCAGCATGAGTGAAAGGCTAAGTCCAACCATTCCCCCACCTACAATAATCACTTGTTGTTGCATCGAGTTGTGCTCCTTTGGCGAGTACGTTTAATTATGATTTAGCTTGCGCCATTAAATGTTCAATATCTGCAATATTTTTAACTACATCAGCAGTTAAAACTCGCGGACCTTTTGATGTTGCGACCACATCATCTTCAATACGAATACCAATACCACGCCATTTTTTATCTACAGTTTCATCATCTGGTGCAATGTATAGGCCTGGTTCAACGGTAACGACCATACCTTCTTCATATTGACGCCAGTCTTCACCTTTTTTGTAAGACCCGACATCATGTACATCCATTCCTAACCAATGGCCTGTACCATGCATATAAAACTGACGGTATGCTTCAGTTTCGATAAGTTCGTTAATATCACCTTTGAGCAAACCTAACTCAATTAGGCCTTCGGTTAAAATTTTAACGGCTACTTCATGAGGCTCACGGTACGAATTACCAATGCGTACTGCATCAATCGCCGCATATTGAGAAGCCAATACAACTTCATATAATGCTTTTTGTTCAGCACTAAACTTACCATTTACTGGAAAAGTACGGGTAATATCTGACGCATAGAACTCATATTCGCATGCAGCGTCAATTAAAACTAAATCACCGTCTTTAAGAGGTTGGTTATTTTCAACATAGTGCAAAATACAGGCATTAGCCCCACCACCAACAATACTGTTATAAGATGGGACACAGCCGTTTTGCCCAAATATATAATTGAGCTCGGCTTCTAGTGCATATTCCATCATGCCAGGGCGAACAGTTTGCATCGCGCGGGTATGTGCCTGAGCACTAATTTTTGAAGCAACTTGCATCAGCTCAAGTTCTTGTGGTGACTTGATTAAACGCATTTCATCAACAATACGGTCGAGCTGAATCAGTTGAGCCGGAGCACCCTGATGTCGATGCTCAGCATCTGCTTTTTTAATCCACTGACTCACTCGTGCATCAAACGCAGCATTTTGCCCAATCCGATAATAAAGACGTTCTTTATTTAATAACTTTTCAATAATTTCTTCATCAAGCAGATCAATTGCATAGGCTTCATCTGCATCATAGTCTTCGATTGCACCGTCAATTCCGGCACGGTAACCATTCCAGATTTCCATCTCGCGGTTACGTTCACGGCAAAAAAGACTATAGCTATAATCAGTTACATCCTCAAAAGTTTCAATAACTGCAACTGCCTCAGGCTCAGCAAAGCCCGTCAAATAGAAAAAACTACTATCGGCGCGGAATTTATAATCCGCATCACGATTACGGTACATCTCCTCACGCGTTGCAATAATTGCAATACTGTTAGGACCCATTTTTTCTGCTAAACGGTCTCTACGATGTTGAAAATCAGCTTGAGGCAATTTCATAATGATCTACTTGATTTAGAATTTTAAAGTCAAAAAATAAAATACAACCAATAACACATCGCCTCAATTAGCTTGGACGATGTGGTGTGAACATTTCTACAATATTCTGATCTGTACCTAGAGCCGCAGTTTTACTTTTTGCATGAAAGTTTTTCAATAATGAACTTTCAGCTACAGTGATTTTTTTTCTGCCAATAGACAAGCTCACAGGGATTAAGCGTACAAATTCATACAATTCTTCGTAACTGCTTTCACCTTCCTCATCATTGTCAGAATCTTCAAATTCAACTGCTGCAACATCTTGAAGGTGTTCAATCAATTCACGCTCATCACTACGAACATGACCCGATGCCAAACCAAAACCTAACACAACACCCGCACACCAATCAGATAATGCTTGCACACGCTCTTGAAGTAGATGTTCATCATCTGGAAGCATTGGTAGATAGTCTAATTCATCTTCAGATAAAGCATGAACCACATCTTCTGCTTCGTCAGTCAAAAGCGCTAAAGCATCTTCACTTAACTCTGGCACATTAAGGGTTGTTAAAATTTGTGACCATTCTTCACGCGTAGGCGCTTCTGTCACACAAACAATACCTGTTAACAGACCATGTAACTCACTAGGGCTTGAAATTTCTTCAATTCCTTCAAAATGAGCGTTCCAATCTGTCCAGCCTGAAATATCGTCTTGCATTCGTTTATCCAATCTCTATACTTTGTATATATTACCTTTGATTGCAATTCTGTGCGACCTCGTTATGTTAGAACAATTACAGCGGCTACAAGCGCATATTAGCGTTTTAAAAACACGCTTACATCATTTAGAGAGTGAACATGCGGCACTCTCGGAAGCTAAAGAACTGGCTGAAACAGAGCATCACGCACAAGTTGTGCAAAAAAATAGTATTATCACTAAAAAACAAGAGGAAATTGAGTCGGTAACTGAGCAACTTTCTCAGTTAAAAGGCCAATTTCAACAATTGAATCAAGATGCTAACACACTTGCCGAACGTTATAGCCGATTAGAAAAAAGTACGACTGATTTAAAAAATCGTTTTCAAGAAATTCTTGCAGAACGAAATGAATTACGTGTTGCAAAAGAGAAGTTACAAGCCCACCAGCGTCAAACCCAACAAGAGCTGCATGATTTACAACAAGATCGTGACCGTTTGTTACAAAAAAATGAGCTTGCCAAATCAAAAGTTGAAGCCATTATTCAGCGTTTAGGAATTTTAGGCACTGCTCAAGATCAACACGCTCAAGAAATCCAGCAACTTGCCCATCCTAATGCTGAAACTGGTGAGGAGATCCAATCATGAGTGAACAAGTCATGGTAGAGCTTAGGCTGATTGAGCAGACTTTTAGACTCGCGACTACCTCAGATAAAAAAGATGAACTTGAACGCGCTGCACAACTTCTCAATGAGAAATTTAATGACATGCGCCGTAGTGCCCCACGTGTTGAGCACAACAAACTAGTCATTATGGTCGCTCTACAGTTAACTCAAGAAGTGCTGAATCTTAATAAATCTTTGCAGGAATACACTCACTGTGAACGCCTACTGCAAGCGATTTTAGAAGATGTGGAACAAGTTATTTAAATAAGCTTTGATTACGACAAAATGCCTTGCTCTATAAATCATAGATGCAAGGCTTTTTTATTTTTGACTATCAACTACAGTTGAATATCGTTTTATCTACTTTCAATGTACAAAGCTTCATCAAACGCAAACTAAGTTTACAGTTCCCTAGGCTCAAGTGATTGCCAACATAGTTAGATCGGTTATACTTAAGCTATCTCTGGGATGTTCGCCAGCGGGTCTATTCCCCTGCCGATACTTAAACTTATGGATTGCGTTCTGTATATTTAGAGTGTATGCCTACCTTCGAGTAGGAAACCCAGCAAGTATACGTCGCGTCCACCTTGAACTCATCGGGTTCAGGGTAACGACACATGCAGCGGCATCTTCGGAGCATTTACTTTTAATTAAATAATAAAATTTCAAATATTTATTTTAATTTGCCTTTTAATACAGACCTGTCGGTACGATATTTTCTCAAGCATTCAATAAGCATCACATTATTATTTTAGAGATGAACGAGTCTCTGCATTCAAAATTACTTTTCTTTTCTACTCAGGCATTCTTGATACCAAGCTGTTTGAAAATCTTCTATCGCTTTTCGTTTAAAGAAGCTGGTCTTGAATACTTTGGTTGAATAAGCAGAAGTAATTAAATCTTGATAAAGTTGTTTTGCCTTTGGATCTTCAAGACTATTCGCTATATGCTGCAAGTCTTCAGATGGGACTTTTTGTTGACGCGCTTCCATGACAGTATAAGAAACTTTCTTCACCACATTACAAATTTCGGGGTCATTTACACTTTCATCGGCATAACAGCCAAAAGTTAAAAAACTAAGAAAAAATAATTTAAACTTCATATACCTACCTTATTTTTATAGCTTTAAATTAATTACAGAGTTTTATTATTAATAAAGAAATAGGAAATTGATCCCTATTTCTTTTAAATGTGTTTATGCTGGATTAATCACATAAAAATAAATAATTAGACCTACTAAAACGGTTGAAGCGATCGTTAAGTATGTACCAACTGTATTAAAACTCTGTAAGAACTTTAAGATTTCCATATCTAAATCCCCTAAACTTTCACTTATATAGATAGAAGAAAATTTACCACAACCCAATAATGCCAATCAATTCACATTTATCGGATTTTTTGAGATTAAATTCAATTCAAAATTATTGAGTACATCTAATTGCAAAAGCATCCTTATAGTAGTCAGTCGCACTTTTCAAATCCGCTAATAATTTGTCTTCGGTATAAGGTTTAGGCGAAATTTTTATTAAGGCAGGCGTATATTGGGTCTTATAAACTTCTGGATAGTCATGACATAAGATTTTGACTCTAACTTCTTGAGGTGTATTCGGGTTATCTAGTTGATCTAGAAACTCTCCTATTTTACGGTCAGATTCTTCAAATTGAGCTTTATAGTCAACTTCAGCAGCTTCAGGTTCTGTTTGTTTTGTACACCCACCAAGTAGCAGACTAGCGCTTATTGTAATGGTTAAAATTTTTAACTTCATAGGCTTAACAATTTCACATTCATCCTTTTAAATATTCTTATCTGATTAAATGTAAATAAATACTGGTAATACGTAAAGAAATAGAATTTTTTATCACTAAAGAAAATACCTTGTATCAAGTAAATTTAAAGTTATTTCTTAATTAGTTCTCTATTTCCATAAATCTTAAGAAAAATAGGTATAATTTTGCTCGACTGATCTCAAATCTTTGTTAGATTTACGCATGAATGAACTTAGTTTTATTAGAAAAAATTTAAGATCTAAAAGACGCTCTTTGTCCCCATTGGAGCAAAAAAAAGCTCAGCTTAATGTTCTCCATCATTTAAACAGTCTTGCTATTTTTCATTCATCAAAAAAAATTGGTTTATATTTACATGCCTTCGGAGAAGTTCATACAGATCTGATCATAAAGTTATGTTTTCAAAAAAATAAACAAGTTTATTTACCTATGATTTGTTCTATGAACCAACGTTTAGTCTGGGTAAGAATATCTAAAAACCAATATGTAAATCGACGTTTTTCTCATCATCCATTGGGTATGAAAGAACCCATGGCAACAAGAGGAAAACATGTATCAAAACTTGATTTACTGTTAATGCCACTTTTAGCTTGTGATCAATACGGTACGCGTATTGGTATGGGAGGCGGCTATTATGACCGTACATTGGCTAGTGCAAAACATAAGCCTTATCGTTTGGGAATGGCTCATCAATTTCAATTTATTGGACATACTTTAAAACGTCAAAGTTGGGATCAACCCTTAGATGCTTTACTCACCCCTCAACATATTTATTATTTTAAAAGATAATATTTATAGAAAATTAAAATTAGTCTTAAGTTTTTAATGCCCCTAAAATCATAAAAGTAACCACCCTAAGGATGGTTACTTCTACGTGACAGACCGATTTACCAACTTATAGTAACACGGCTATTTAATGTTCAATATTAAATAAGTTTTGCATTATTGTTAATTATACAATGCCGACAAATGACATAAGAAAATGGTTATTTTCCATCCAAACGTCTTTTTTACTATATGAGTATTTCATAATTATTAAGCTAAATTACCTATCCTTTCTACAAAATTTTATTCTTCTTAAGAATTAATCCATTGATTCATAATATTTTAATAAAAAAGTTGACTAAATTAGTCATTTTTTCCACATTTTCTATAGAGAGGCCCTTGTAATTTTTGAAATACACATCACTATAAAAAACATGGCAACCTCGTTGTCACTCATTAGGAGTGCCCATGTCTGAACTTATTATGAATGAAAAAACTGACTTAGAGCCTCAGGTTCCAAGTGTATTACCACTTTTAGCGTTACGTGATGTAGTGGTCTACCCACACATGCAAATTGCGTTATTCGTGGGTCGTGAAAAATCGATCAATGCAGTTGATGTGGCTCGTAACAGTGACAATTTAGTATTTGTAGTTGCGCAAAAAGATTCGCTTACAGAAGAAATTGATCACGATAACCTTTATCAGTACGGAACTGTCGCTAAGATTGTTCAAGTCGTAAATCATGAGAATGATGAAAACTGCATTAAAGTACTTATTGAAGGTTTACATCGCTCTAAACTTGAAAAGATTATCGATGAAGATAGCCATTTGACTGCTGAACACAGCTTAAGTCCAATGACAATTAACGTAGATAAAGCTACTCAAGAAACTCGTTTGCAAGAGTTACGTACTTTATTTGCTCAATATGCTGAAGCAAAATTACGTAATGCACGCGAACTTGTTGCTGCGGCTAATAAAATTGAAGACTTGCTACAACTCATGTTCTTCGTAGCAACACGTGTGCCTCTAAATATTGAAATTAAACAGAAGTTTTTAGAGCACGATGAGTTTGAAGCACATTTGCAAGAGCTTATGAGCTACTTGGTAAATCAATCTGCTGAACAGCAAATTGAACAAACTTTGCATGATAGCGTAAAACGCCAAATGGAAAAAAACCAACGTGAATACTTTCTAAATGAAAAAATGAAAGTCATTCAGCGTGAACTTTCTGACATGAATGGCGGTGCTGAAGATGACGTTGCTGAAATAGAGAAACGTCTTGCTGAAGCTGATTTACCTGAACACGTACGTAAAAAAGCTGAAGCTGAGTTCCGTAAGCTTAAAGCAATGCAACCAGCGTCTAGTGAAGCAGCTGTTGTACGTAACTATCTAGAAGTAATTTTAGATACGCCGTGGAATAAAGCGAGCAAAGTGAGTATCAACCTTGCGAAAGCACAGGAAATTCTCGATACAGATCACTACGGTTTAGATGACGTAAAAGACCGTATTGTTGAATACTTAGCTGTTCAGTCGCGTGTTAAAAAGCTTAAAGGTCCGATTCTATGTTTAGTAGGCCCTCCTGGTGTAGGTAAAACTTCACTTGGTGAGTCTGTCGCGAAAGCAACAGGTCGTGAATTTGTTCGTATGGCACTTGGTGGTGTACGTGACGAAGCTGAAATTCGTGGTCACCGTCGTACTTATATTGGTGCGATGCCAGGTAAAATTGTGCAATCTTTAACAAAAGTTGGCGTGAAGAACCCGTTGTTCTTACTCGACGAAATTGACAAGATGGCGCAAGACTACCGTGGCGATCCTGCTTCTGCATTGCTTGAAGTATTAGATCCATCACAAAACAGTAAGTTCAACGATCACTATTTAGATCTTGATCTTGACCTATCTGAAGTGATGTTCATCTGTACTGCAAACAGTATGAATATTCCAGAAGCCTTGCTTGACCGTATGGAAGTTATTCGTCTACCGGGTTATACCGAAGATGAGAAAGTTAACATTGCTGAACGTTACCTTGTTCCAAAAGCAATTAAGAACAATGGTCTACGTCCAAAAGAATTAACAATTCATGAAGAAGCGATCCGTGACATTGTTCAACGTTATACACGTGAAGCTGGTGTACGTAGTTTAGAGCGTGAAGTGTCTAAAATTGCACGTAAAGTGGTAAAAGAAGCAGTAAGTAAAAAGTCTAAAAACTTACAACTTGATGTGACTTCTGCCAATCTTCCAGAATACTTAGGTCCACATAAGTTTGACTTTGGTATCGCAGAAGATGAAGCACAAGTAGGACGCGTAAATGGTCTAGCTTGGACATCTGTAGGTGGTGAGTTACTTACTATTGAAGTTGCAGCTGTTAAAGGTAAAGGTAAATTCATTACGACTGGTTCACTCGGTGACGTAATGAAAGAATCTATTACTACAGCAATGACTTTAGTACGTACACGTGCCGATGAATTAGGTATTGAAGCTTCTCGTTTTGAAGAAACTGATGTACACGTTCACTTACCTGAAGGTGCAACACCAAAAGATGGTCCATCTGCTGGTTTAGCATTAACAACTGCGCTTGTATCGGCATTTACAGGTATTGCAATTCGTCCTGATATTGCAATGACTGGTGAAACAAGCTTAGGTGGTCGTGCAATGCGTATTGGTGGCTTAAAAGAAAAACTTCTTGCAGCACACCGCGGTGGAATCAAGCTTGTCTTTATTCCTCAAGACAACGTTCGAGACTTAGCAGAAATTCCTGCGAATGTTAAAGAAGGTTTGGAAATCAAAGCTGTGAAAAGTATTGATGACATCTTACCTTTAGCATTAGTTTCGCTGCCAAAGCCTTTACCTAAAACACCGATTGTAAAACCGGTGGAAGGCTCAAAAGCAGCACGTCACTAATTAAAAATATAAAAAAGAGAGCTTCGGCTCTCTTTTTTTTGTTACACAATTTGATTGAAAAATATCCAACCATCCTCATAATAGGTAATAAGAGTATTTAAATAAATAAGTACTCTTAACTATCTAATTCTTAGATAGCCTTGTTTTTATTCTCTATGATCATCTGAACTCCAGACAGATGATCATTTGATCGCAGTCCAACACTGTTTTTTGGACTGCGTTTTTTATGCCTGTCTGTTAAGATCGTCAGATACTTTCATTCATCAGGTATAATGCGCCAGCTGTATGTGAATGAATAGATAACATGAAAATTCGTATTCTGACCATTGGTCAAAAAATGCCTACTTGGGTTCTTACTGGTTTTGAAGATTATTTCAAACGTATCCAACCTTTTGTTCAAACCCAAGTTATTGAACTACCTATGGCCAAACGTGGTAAGAATGATTCAGAAGCGGATATTTTAAAGTATTGCCAAATTGAAGGCGAAAGTATTTTAAATGCTTTAAAACCTAATGAAACCTTAATTGCTCTTGAAGTTGGTGGTCGGGAACTAAGTACAGAAAAATTAGCTGATACAATGAAACAATGGATGCTTGAGGGTAATGATGTAGCACTTGCGATTGGCGGTCCAGATGGTTTGTCAGATCAGGTACGTAAAGCTGCCGCTTGGCATTGGTCACTTTCAAAACTTACCATGCCCCATCCTTTAGTACGTGTTTTATTAATTGAGCAGCTTTACCGAGCGATGAGTATTAACCACAATCATCCTTACCACCGTGCATAAAAGGAACAAACGTTTCATTTTAAGAACAATCCGTTGAAATCTGGATACTTTTATCATGTCCTGATTTTGGCATAATACCTATTATTCTGCTTTTCAAATCAGGTGTAATGAAATGGAACTACAAACGCTTCCTGGACTGTTTATTTCTCATGGCTCGCCCATGCTTGCACTTGATCCGGAACAAGTGGGACCTGCTCTACATCGTTTAGGTACAAATCTTCCTATACCTAAGGCAATCATTGTGATGTCTGCGCACTGGGAAAGTAAAGCACTTGAAGTAAGTATTTCGACTCGTCCTGAAACATGGCATGACTTCCGTGGATTTCCTAAAGAGTTATATGAAATTCGCTACAGTGCGCCTGGGGAACCAGCATTAGCAGAAGAAATCTTAAAATTATTGGCAGATGCTCACTTTCTTGCACATGCCAATAGTACACGTCCTCGTGATCATGGCGTATGGATGCCTTTATTGCATATGTACCCAGATGCAGACATTCCAGTAGTTGAAATTTCTTTGCCATCAAATTTAAGTGCACAAGAAATTTATCGTATAGGACAAACGCTCGCCCCTTTACGTGACAAACAAATTTTACTCATTGGTTCGGGAAGTATTACTCATAATCTTGCAGAATTATCTTGGCAAGGCGACAACTCTAAAGTTCCTGAATGGGCTTCAACTTTTAGAAATACTGTCGTTAATAAGCTTTCCCATCAAGATTATGATGGAGTTTTAGACTGGCAATCACTGCCGTTTGTGAAACGCAACCACCCTACGCTTGAACATTTTGCACCTTTGTTTTTTGCTATGGGTACAGGCAATCGCTTTACGATTGTTCATAGTAGCTTCACAATGGGCTCATTAGGAATGGACATCTATCGTTTTGATTAATTATTAAGAAATACCCCGTTTTGCGGGGTATACCATTATTTTTGTTGAAAATTAGAATAATTTACAAACTTATACATTTTAAAAACCGAAACAATCAAATGTTTACATTTTCTTTTTTTAAGAATGTTTTAAGCTTATTACTGTTGTTTTTTTACTTGAAGTTTTTAAATGAAAATTAAATATTTAATTCTTGCGTTATTACCTTTTTCTTTGATGGCGTGTCAAACAGTTACTAATACTCCTGCTCCAATTGTTTCTGAGCAACAACAAAACCTTGCAACCACTTTAGGTGAATATGCATGGACTTATCAAAATGTAAAAGCTTCTAAACCACTTATTCTTAACTTTAATGCAGATGGTAAATTAGCCATTAATACGGGCTGTAATGGCCAAGGCGGTACTTGGAAAGTTGAAGGCAACCAACTTGTTACTTCTAATCTTGTTTCAACGATGATGGCTTGCCAAGATGATTTAATGAAACAAGAACAACTTTCTACTAGCATCTTTAATGAAGCAAAATTACCAATTGAAATTAGCAACACTAATGGTCAGGTGATTTTAACGGTGACAGATAAAGCTGGTCAAAAACACATTTTCCAAGGTCAAAAAGCAGTTAATACTCAAGCTTTAACAGATTACTCTTGGTCATATCAGCCTGAAAATACTAAAAAGCCAATCGTTCTTAACTTTACAAATGATCGTTTATCTATCGCAACAGGTTGTAACCGCCAAGGAACAACTTGGAAAGTTGAAAATAATACGATTGTAACAGCTGACGTAATGTCGACGATGATGGCGTGTGAACCTGCTTTAATGAAACAGGAACAGTTCTCTAGCAGCCTCTTCCAAAAACGTGCAGTTCCGTTTGAACTCAATACTACAAATGTTGATCAACCAACATTGACAGTATCTGATGCTCAAGGTCAGAAATATACTTTCACTGGTAAAATGACACCTGAAGCAAAATATCAATCTGAAGGAAAAACAGTTTTCCTTGAAGTAGCTCCGGAAACTAAATCTTGTACTGGTGTTGCGCCACAAACTTGTATGCAAGTTCGTGAAATTAAATATGATGACAAAGGCGTTAAAACTTACGCTGACAAAAACTGGTCATTATATTACGGTCAAATCGAAGGGTTTGAACATAAACCAGACCAACGCGTAATTTTGCGTGTAAAACGTTTTGAAGTGAAAAACCCAGCTGCAGACCAATCTAGTCAAGCAGATGTATTAGATATGGTTGTAGAACAAGAGTTAGTTAAAAAACCTAAAAAATAAGTTTTTAGACTAAAAAAATCCGATGCTTATGCATCGGATTTTTTATTTCTATCTTAGAAAATACCTTGAGCAAGCATTGCATCAGCAACTTTTACAAAACCTGCAATATTGGCACCATCTACATAGTTCACAGTACCGTCTTCTTTAGTACCATATCTTACACAGTTGGCATGAATGTCTTTCATGATTGCATGTAAGCGTTCATCGACTTCAGCATGGGTCCAGCCTAAACGAATTGCATTTTGAGACATTTCTAAACCAGAAGTTGCCACACCACCCGCATTAGATGCTTTACCTGGCGCATACAAAATTTTAGCTTCGATAAAGCATTCAACTGCTTCAAGTGTAGATGGCATATTAGCGCCTTCAGCTACACAAATGATACCGTTAGAAATAAGTGTTTTAGCATCCTCACCTGTTAATTCATTTTGTGTAGCACATGGCAAAGCAATATCAACAGGAATATGCCAAGGCGTTTTTCCTTCAAAATATTCAAAACCATGTTTAGAAGCAAACTCGGAAATACGACCACGTTTAACGTTTTTTAGTTCTAAAACTTCAGCAAGTAACTCATCTGTAAAACCATTTTTTAAATAAACTGTGCCGTTTGAGTCCGACAAAGTAACAACTTTTGCCCCTAAGAACATCGCCTTTTCCGCAGCATATTGTGCGACGTTACCAGAACCTGAAACAGAAACAGTTTTACCAGCAAAAGATTGTCCACGGGCTTTTAGCATTTCTTCTGCAAAATAAACCGTACCATAACCAGTTGCTTCAGGACGCATTAAGCTACCACCAAATGAAATTCCCTTACCGGTAAAGACACAAGCGGTGTCGTTACTCAGCTTTTTCATCATGCCTGCCATATAACCAACTTCACGCGCACCCACGCCAATATCACCCGCAGGAATATCCGTATTTGGTCCTAAATGGCGATAAAGCTCAATCATGAGTGCCTGACAGAAGCGCATAATTTCAGCATCAGATTTACCTTTAGGATCAAAATCTGAACCACCTTTCCCACCACCCATTGGCAAAGTCGTCAGTGAGTTTTTAAAAGTCTGCTCAAAACCTAAAAATTTTAAAATTGATAGATTGACCGATGGATGGAAACGCATTCCACCTTTAAATGGACCAATTGCTGAATTGTATTGAACGCGGAAAGCACGGTTAACTTGAGTCTGGCCTTGATCATCCATCCATGAAACACGGAATTGAATCACACGCTCTGGTTCAACCAAACGTTCTAGCAATCCCTGCTCTGCATATTCCGGATTTTTTTCAATAAATGGCCACAAACTCGTCATGACTTCTTCGACAGCTTGTAAGAACTCAGGTTGATGCGGATCACGCGCTTGCACGTAATTCAGGAATTCATTCAGGTTGTTGTATTTCAATGCACGGTCCTCAGCATAGTAATGAATTAAATTGGTGCAATACATTTTTAAATGCATCATTTAGCAGCAAAATATTAAATCCCTTTCCATCAATTTTAACAATACTTATTTTAAATTATTTTATTTATCTTAATTATCAAAAACTTATTTTTAGAAAAACTACTTAAAAATAAGAAATAGTCATTTATCTTTTCATTTTTATTGATCTATTATTGTGCAATATTAGCTACATTTTAGGTCAATCAAAAAGCCAATAAATTCGTTAAAATCCATTGACCTTACTTAGGTTTTTCTTCATTATCGCATCGTTTTAACCAAGCTATTTGCCCACTATGAATTCATCTATTTCTCTCATACGCGAGATCGATGCGTTATTACCACAGACTCAGTGTGGTTTATGTGGACATCGTGATGGATGTCTACCCTACGCAAAGTCGATTGCTGAAGGTGAAGAAGCGAATAAATGCGTTCCAGGTGGTCAGCCTGTAGCCGATGCACTCGCAAATCTATTAAATCGTCCTGTGTTAACCGCTGAAACTAGCGTATGGCCTGTACAAGCCGATGGGCGCCCTCAGCGAATGAAAGCGATCATTCGAGAAGATGAATGTATTGGTTGCACCAAATGTATTAGTGCTTGCCCTGTAGATGCTATTATTGGAAGTGGTAAGCTCATGCATACCATCTTGACTGACTTATGTACAGGTTGTGAGTTATGTATTCCACCTTGTCCGGTAGATTGCATTGATTTGGTCGAAGACACGCAAGTATTACCAAATGAGCAACAGCGTATCGCTGAACAAAATGATTTAAGACAACGTTATTACGCTCACATTCAGCGCGAAGAAAAACGTCGTACTCACCGTAAGGGGCCTGTAGTACGTGCTGAAATTGATACCCAACTGTTTGCCCAGTTCTCTCAGGCACTTGATGAAGTACCTTCAATCGAGCTCATCGAGAAACCTAAAGAAGTTGTGTCAACTGATGCAAAAACTACAATTGAGTTAGCGAAAATTCGTACGCAAATTAAGAAACTGGAAAAACAACTCAGTGTACGTGAAGATGCTAAAAAACGTCTTCAACTTGAAGAACTTCAACAGCAACTCATGCAATTACAGGAGGTCTGAATGGCCGTCAAGAATATGACGAAAAAGCAGATTCAAATTTTCTTTGAACGCCTTCGCGAACAACGACCTTCACCTCAAACCGAGTTAAAATATTCCTCTCCATTTGAGCTACTTATTGCAGTTATGTTGTCAGCTCAAGCGACCGACGTAAGTGTTAATAAAGCAACTGATAAACTCTACCCTGTGGCGAATACAGCTGAAAAAATCTATAACTTGGGCGTAGATGGGTTAAAGGAATATATCAAGACAATTGGTCTCTATAACGCAAAAGCCGAAAATGTCATTAAGACCTGTAAGATTTTAATGGAACAATTTAACGGCGAAGTGCCAAGCAACAGAAAAGACTTAGAAGCTTTACCAGGCGTCGGACGTAAAACAGCTAACGTGGTTTTAAATACGGCTTTCGGACAACCCACCATGGCTGTCGATACTCATATTTTCCGAGTAGGAAATCGAACTGGTTTAGCAGTAGGTAAAAATGTTCTTGAGGTTGAGCACCGCTTAATTAAGGTCATTCCTAAAGAATTTATTTTAGATTCACATCATTGGCTCATATTACACGGTCGTTATTGTTGTATCGCCCGTAAACCGAAATGTGCAGAATGTGTGGTTGCAGATGTCTGTAACTGGCCTGATCGCTTTGAATTTGGCGCACAAAAGCAAATTGCCATTAAAAATATTGAAGCTTAAAAATATGGTTGGGTATAGGGATCATACCCAATCAAACTTACTTTAGTCGCTTTTTTTCATTACGCTCTTCTTTTGCTTGTTTTTGAACCTGTCTTAGCATTTTGTAGCTTTGAAAAGCCAAAAATATTACTAGTGCCAGACTCAGCAATACCACCAAAATCAATATGATTTTCATATTGTTCTCCTGCACCTAATCAAAGAAATGAGCCCTCACAAAGAGGGCTCATTATCACAAACAATATTAAATTATTTGTCTAAGATGTTGAACAAATCTTTTTGTACATCTTCAATTGTACGCAAGCCATCAAGCTTGTCATAAGTTGGAGCATTTTCACCAGAAGCAGCACGGCCTTGGTAGAAACCAACCAGTTGCTCTGTTTCAGTGTGATAAGACGCTAAACGCTTACGGATTGTTTCTTCTTGGTCATCTGGACGTTGAACAAGATCTTCACCAGTTTCATCATCTTTACCTTCCACTTTAGGTGGATTGTATACAGTGTGATAAACACGGCCAGAAGCTGGATGCTGACGACGACCAGAAAGACGTTTTACGATTTCTTCATCAGGAACATCAATTTCAATCACGTGATCGATGCTAATCCCTTCTTTTTCCAAAGCTTCAGCTTGTGGAATAGTACGTGGGAAACCATCGAAAATGCAGCCATTTGCACAGTCAGGTTGAGCAATACGTTCTTTTACTAAACCGATAATAAGTTCATCTGAAACCAAACCACCAGATTCCATTACACTTTTAGCTTTTAGACCTAATTCAGTACCTTCACGAATCGCAGCACGGAGCATATCACCGGTTGAAATTTGTGGGACATTGTAGCGCTTACAGATCAACTGAGCCTGAGTCCCTTTGCCTGCTCCAGGTGGTCCGAGTAAAATAATGCGCATAAAAAACATCCTCATTTAAAACAATGAATATGAAGTCCGGCAGAAAAAGTCTCGTTAATCTTCAATAGATCCTGCCTGACATCGAATTATAAGAAAGCCACAAACAAATGTATTGTACCAGCAATAAATCCGGTTACCCCACCTAGTACAATAAGAATCCACTCATCCTCCTGAAATGCAGGACGTAATAAATTCTGAAATTCTTTTGGTGTTAGTTCACGAATACGCTCTTTAAACATTTGAAAAATCTTCTGTGCCCGGCTTGCGTTCAGTGCTGGGTCACATACGGGTCCCATCGTAATTTCAATTGAACGATCAATCAAGTCCGTCTTTAATCTTGCGTACTCTCTTGGTCCTAAAGAAAGCTGTAAAGAGGTGCGAACTAACGGGGTTTCCATGATTTCGTTAATATGACGCTTAACAATGCGGCGCGTTTTATCTTTACGCGGCCCGTACATCATTTCGGTCATAATCGATTTTAACGTGATCAGATCTTCTGTGACTACGCTCGAAAACACATCAGAGACTTCCTCTTGACGCTTCATGAAAGCGCCTTGGACATTATAGGTCCCAATTCGGAGAACTGGTACAATCCATGGAAACTTACGATCTTTTGTTAATCTAAAAATCTGTGGATAACGAATATAATGCGGCTCAATTGGGTTAAATACCATCCAGATTGCGATCCAGTTAGTTAAAAAGCCCCAAATTGCAGCCCAAAATGGTACTGTCCAGTGCCATGGTACTACAAACCAAACCACCATTTGGAAAATACCAAAGAACATCCCAATCAGTGCACTAATATGCCAAATAAAGTTAATTTCTTTTTGACCCACCTTTAAGAACATACGTACCATTAAACGGCGATCACCTTCCATCTGGCTCACGACCATTTCACGCATGTTAACCAGTGACTCTACATTCATGGTCAGCTCAGTCACTAATTCTTTTAGCACACCCGGCAATTGCTTATGTGCTTGAGCATAAATACGGCGTTTAATTGAATAAGGTAGATTTTCCCAAAGTACGGCATTACGATCGATCATTACTTCATCAATAAGATGTTCAAGTTCAAAACCGACTTGTTCACCAATAATACGGGCCATATCTTCAGGATCCATTGCTTCTAAAAATTCACGCAATGAGCCTAATTTAGATAAAGTGTTATCGGTAATAATTCCAGAGATACGTCCTGCTTTACGTGGCACGATACCTTGCCAACCTACTGGCAATGGTCCTAAATGGAATCCCCAAAATTTAATTGGGTAAAATACCATTTTTAAAGCCATCCACACATGTGCCCATGTGACAAAAGCCGTTACGGGAATAATACTCAAAACGGCCCAAAAATCAGGTCTGTGTAAAAAGGTCTGCCACAATCCACTGACGTACTCTAACATGTAAGACTCTCGTATTTATTTGTGCTCTGCTTATGGCGAGTTAACGATAAACTGCTTTGTTTTATAAACCAAAACTTAGAGAATAAGAAAATTGAATTTGTGGTTTAGTATCTGCAGCAACATTTCCGTTCTGGTCAGTTAATTTTTCAGCCGCACCGATACCCACACTAAAAGTGCTAATTCTTTCTGAATTTAACCACACATAGGCCAAATCAACACCCGCACCTAAACGGGATTTAAAATCACCATCAACCTCTTTACTATCAAGATGACCAGCATAGAAACCGATATAGTAACCATTTTTGTCTGTGCCAGTAAGATAATAAGGGTATCGGAAGCCAACTTGACCACCAGCGGTTTTGTCACCATTCAAAAATGCACCGGCTTTGGCATAGGCAATACCATACGGATTTACCCACTCACCGTTAAGATGTAATAATTTTTGAGTAACGCCTGCACCCACATTCCAGGTAGATGCATTATGTCCTGCTAATTTTGCTTCCGGAAGAAACGAGTAGTCTTGAGCATGGGCCCAACTACTTACTGTCAAAACTGCAAGTAAGGGATAAATTTTTCTCATTATTTTCTCCATTTTCCCTAATCGTATGGTGAGAACAACCCTATTCTATTGAATGAGAGACTTTAACAGAATTATTTTGCTTCTTATATACAAGTATCTACAATTTTGTTGTCTGCAAAGTCAAAAAGTATCTTATTAAAATGCAATGAAACTTTGAAATTTGTGCAATATTTTAAGCGCTCTTGCGTTAGAATAAGCAGCTATTTTTCTACCCTATGTCATTAAGTCGATCCTTATGAAACAGCACTTTCCTTTAAAAGATATCCAGCAAGAAAAGCGCATTTATCGAGGTCGTATCTTTTTTGCCGTAGGGATCGTGACCATCTGCTTATTAGTCTTAATTAGCCGATACGCTTATCTACAAATTTTTCACTACGACGAATTCTCGACTGCATCTGACAAAAACCGAATTCGCTTGCAGCCACTTCCGCCTGCTCGTGGTTATATCTATGACAGAAACGGTGTATTACTAGCAGATAACTATCCTGTTTTTACAGCAACTTTAAGTAAAACAGATGTAGAAGATGTTGATAGTGTCATTGAGCAATTACAACCTATTTTAGATTTAACACAAGAAGATATTGACCGTTTTAAAAGCCGTATAAAAACTGCCCGTAAAACTGAACGCGTCGCGATTAAACTTAATCTAACTGAAGCTAATATTGCTAAATTTAGTGAAGCCAAATATAAGTTTCCGGGTGTTAGAATCGAGACACAAATGACTCGCTACTATCCACACGGTGAGTTATTTGCTCATGTGATTGGCTATGTCGGGCGTATCAACGATAAAGAATTAAAAAGTATTGATAAAGACTTATATGCTGGGACCAACCTAATTGGAAAAATTGGTGTTGAGAAAAGCTATGAAGACCTATTGCACGGAACACCCGGTTATGAATCTGTTGAAGCAGATGCACATAGTAATGTATTACGTCATTTAGGTCGTAAAGACCCTACTCGCGGTAACGACCTCTATTTATCTTTAGATTACGGTTTACAGGTAGTTGCATCTCAGCAGCTCGCAGGTCGTCGTGGAGCTATTGTCGCTATTGATCCTCGTACAGGTGAAATTCTAGCTTTAGTGTCTAGTCCAAGTTTTAACCCTAATTTGTTTGTGACAGGCATTAGTCATACTGACTACAGTTCACTACGTGACAATTTAGACCAACCTCTTTATAACCGTGCTGTGCAGGGTGTATATCCCCCTGGTTCTACCATTAAACCAATGGAAGCAATGGGTGGCCTACACTACGGTATCGTAGACTGGTCAACGGCAATTTCTGACCCTGGTTATTTCCATCTACCAGGTGATTCACATAAATTCCGTGACTGGAAAAAATCTGGTCATGGCATCGTGAACATGCATAAAGCCATCATTATGTCATGTGATACCTATTTTTATATTCTTGCCCATCAAATGGGTATTGATCAAATGAACCAATGGATGCGCCAATTTGGATTTGGTCAAAAAACAGGTGTCGATTTACCAAGTGAAAGTGAAGGCCTTTATCCAAGTCCTGAATGGAAAATGCGTACGCGTAAAGCGAAATGGATGAAGGGTGAAACTATTTCTGTCAGTATTGGTCAAGGCGCGTTTACAGCCACTCCATTACAGCTTGCGATGGCAACAGCAATTACGGCAAATCATGGTTCTCATGTAACGCCTCATGTTTTACGCGCAACGCATGGTGCAAAACCATTTACAGTACGTAATGCACCTGATGGCAAAATCAAATTCAACGGCACTGATGAAGACTGGATTCAAATGCGTGATGCCATGATTGATGTAATTCAATCAGGTACTGGCCGCGGTATTCGTACTCCCCTCTACCAAATTGCAGGGAAAACAGGTACAGCACAGGTTAAGAGTATTGCACAGGGTAAACGCTATAACGAAGCAGCCTTGAGTGAACGTCAACTTGACCATGGTTTATTCGTTGGATTTGCCCCTGCTGAAAAACCTGAAATTGCGATTGCAGTCATTTGGGAAAATGGTCGTCATGGTGGTTCAGCTGCTCAACTTGCAAGACCTGTCTTTGATTACTGGCTATTAACTCGTAAGAAAAACCCGATTCGTCCAGCAAATCACCAAGTCAATGGCGGGTTAATGACAGCAGGTATTAAACCGGGTGAACTTCCAAGCGGCGGTGAAAGTTCTGGTCCAGCATCGGCTACAGCTACCACCAACAAACCAGCAGCATCAACACCGCAAGCTGCTCCTGCTCGTCCTGCTACCAATGAGGCCGATGAATAATGAAAAATCAATTACGTATAATTGGCGGCGAATGGAAAAGACGAGTACTGCCTTTCGCTAGCATTGATGGCTTACGCCCAACCCCAGATAGAGTACGCGAAACTCTATTTAACTGGCTCATGTGGGATATTCAAAATGCTCAAGTTCTCGACATCTGTACAGGCTCTGGTGCATTAGGTTTTGAGGCTCTGTCACGTGGTGCTGCATCTGTTTATATGATTGAGCCTGACAAAGCTCAGGCACGATTTTTAAAAGATAATATTGAACTATTAAAAGCCCAAAACTGTCATCTAATTAATACAACGGCTCAACAAGCCCTACCCCGCTTAAAAGAACAGTTCGATGTGGTTTTTTTAGATCCACCTTATAGTCTTGATTTATGGCAAGAACTCTCGAACTTGGCCGAGCCTCATATTAAAAAAAATGGATATATTTATGTTGAAGCTGACCGAGATTTATCCCAGCTTCATCTTCCAGCAACATGGCAACAAGTTAAAACCACTAAAGCGGGTACAGTTCACGCGGGGCTTTACCAGAAAGTAAACGAATAAAAAAGGTAACTTAAAGCTACCTTTTCCTTTGCAAAGTTTTAGTTAGCTTAAGCCAATCACTGCAACAACTGCTGCACAGGCGCCAACAATTTTTTTGCCATATGGCACATATCGGGTAAGCACAGCACCCAACACCAATCCCCCCAAATAGATGAGCGCCATACTAGCAACCATACCAGTTACTAATGCAACAATATGCCCCGCATGTGCTAACTCAACACCATGAGCCATACCATGGAAGCTTGCAAGTAATGCCGCGGCAATTGGTAAAACTTTATTGGATTTTGTCCATAGGGCAATTGCTGTAATAACTAAAGAAGCAACAATGCCGTATTCAGCCATATTAACTGGTACCAAACCTTGAGCACCTACTAAAAAGCCTATAATTAAGGTAATACTTAAGGCAATAACTCCAGCAATTTTCCACTGTTTAGCAGCTGACCACAACAAGACACCAAAACCTAAAGCCATCACTAAATGGTCTAACCCAGTAAAGGGATGAATAAAGCCCGCCATAAAACCAGAATGTGCATGGTCATGTCCCGGATGAGCCATTGCAAGTGCTGGCAATAATGAAAGGAGCACTACACTCCATTTTTTCATGAAGTCCATAATCTCTCCTTAAGCTTTAAACAGCCCTTGTTTCTCAATAAACTGAATAATTTCTTCAAGACCATCTTGTGTTTTCATGTTTGAAAATAAGAATGGCTTTTCTCCGCGCATGCGTTTCGCATCTTGGTCCATTACATCAAGGTTTGCACCTACCATTGGCGCAAGGTCAGTTTTATTAATAATGAGTAAATCTGACTTGGTAATACCCGGGCCACCTTTACGAGGAATTTTTTCACCACCAGCCACATCAATGACATATAAAGTTAAATCAGAGAGTTCAGGACTAAATGTCGCTGCCAAATTATCCCCACCGCTTTCAATGATAATAAGTTCTAAGCCTTCGAATTTTTCACACAAATCATCAATTGCAGCCAAGTTAATTGAAGCATCTTCACGAATAGCTGTATGCGGGCAACCACCAGTTTCTACCCCCACAATACGATCTGGTGACATCGCCTCATTACGGGTTAAGAAGTTTGAATCTTCTTTGGTGTAAATATCATTTGTCACCACAGCCATATTGTATTTATTACGCAAGGCTAAACATAAATTAAGTGTAAGTGCTGTTTTACCCGAACCCACTGGTCCGCCAATTCCAACTCGTAATGGACTACGCTCTGTCATGATTTTTATCCTTTTTCCTAAACTTAAGATCTGAATAACCGTGAATATTGTGTTTCGTGTTTCATGCTCAGCATGGCATAACGAGGTAAAGCGCTGCTCAATTGCTCGTCATTAAGCTTCAAAGCTTTCTCTACCGCTTGTGGTACTAAACCATGTAAGTGCCATAAAATTCTTTGTCCTGCCATTTGTCCTAAAGGAACAGTTTTTACTGCGGCTAAAACCTGATTTTCCAAAACGGTAAAGGTATATGCCGTAAGCACATCCTCTTCTTTAAGTTCTAAACGACCACAGAGCTGCGCATAGACAGGCACAAAACCAAACTGCTTTTTAACCTCAACTGCTTCTCTTAAAACATCTTTAATCCATGCATTTAAAGAAAATGCCAGCTGTTGAGATTCTGCCAAAAGTTCTTTACTTTCTCGGCTGGCCTTATACAAATTTGCCCAAACCAAGAACTCTTCTGAGTCATCATGATGCTGCATAAGACGCTTTAGTACGGGCAACTCAAACCTCACCAACAACATCTCAAGCACTTCTTCAAAGTAAGCAATTGCCGAGGTTTCATCATGTATTAGGCCAATATCAATTGCTGTTTCTACACCTTGCGAATAACAATACGCTCCAACTGGCAATGCCGTAGAAGACAATGTCAGTAATTGCAGTAATTGCGCGGCACTATGAATGGACATGATGTAAAGCTTTGATTGGGCTTAAACGATGGTCATGGCTATGCTGTGCATAGGCACCGCTTTCAGGTTCAAACGGATGATCGGTTTCAGTCACCGTAAGTCCTAAACCTTCTACCATTTCTGCAAGCACATGATCAGGCTCAAAATACAAAGCTGTAGGGGTCAACATTAACGGTACATGTCTATTACCTAAGTGATAGGCAGCTTTAAGCAAATCAAAATCGGTTTGAGCAGTGACTTGCATTAATCGCTCAGGTTTCGCGTCAACACGTAATACATCACCCTCTTGAGTTGCAATATATGAACCACTACGCAAAATACCAGTACGCGGTAAATCAGCACCAATATCGATGCCACTCGCTAAAGCTGCTCGAAAGCGGGATTTTTGGCGGGTATCAAAAGTCAGTTCAACCGTTTCAAATGCCTGATCAGGAGAAATATCTTCAAGTCGTTGGGTATAGATTTTCATTTAGCTTTTCTCTCCTTATTTATTTCTTTCATATCTAGAGTAATGAGACATATCATCTCTATAAAATTCATCAAAATAAGAAATAACGCTGTGCCATGGGTAATACGTCTGCAGGTTCACACGTTAATAATTCACCATCAGCCCGCACCTCATAAGTTTCAGGATGAACATGCATAACTGGACAATATGTGTTGTGCTTCATATCGGCTTTGGTAATTGAACGAGTGTTTTTACATGGACTAATTAACTTTTTAAGATTTAGCTTCTCAGCAACTTTTTCATCGATTGCTGCTTGAGATAAAAAGGTAATACAGGTGTTATGTACACCACGCGGATAAGCCCCAAACATTGGGCGATAATGCACGGGTTGAGGTGTCGGAATTGAAGCATTAATGTCACCCATCGGTGCCGCTGCAATCATGCCACCTTTAATAATCATGGAAGGTTTCACACCAAAAAATGCAGGCTTCCATAACACTAAATCAGCAAGTTTTCCAACTTCAACCGAACCGATTTCATGACTTAAACCATGGGTAATGGCTGGGTTAATTGTATATTTGGCAATGTAGCGTTTAACGCGATTGTTATCATGAAACTCATTATCACCCTCTAAAGGACCACGTTGAATTTTCATTTTATGAGCAGTTTGCCAAGTACGTATAATTACTTCACCCACACGACCCATCGCCTGAGAGTCAGAGGACATCATGGCAATTGCACCTAAGTCTTGCAAAATATCTTCAGCGGCAATAGTTTCACGGCGAATACGACTTTCTGCAAAAGCAATATCTTCAGCAATTGCTGGGTCTAAATGGTGGCAAACCATGAGCATATCTAAATGCTCATCAATAGTATTGATGGTATAAGGACGTGTTGGATTAGTTGAAGACGGCAAGACATTACTTTGTCCAATTGCCTTTAAAATGTCGGGAGCATGCCCACCACCCGCACCTTCGGTATGGTACGTATGAATCGTACGATCTTTAAAAGCTGCTAGAGTTTCTTCTAAAAACCCACCTTCATTTAAGGTATCTGTATGAATAGCGACCTGTACATCAAACTCGTCTGCCACACTCAAGCAGTTATCAATGGCTGCTGGTGTTGAGCCCCAGTCTTCATGTAGTTTTAACCCAATTACCCCAGCTTTAATTTGCTCCCGAATTGGTTCTGGCAAACTCAAATTACCCTTGCCTAACAGGCCAATATTCATAGGTAAATCATCAATGGCTTGCAACATGGTTGCAATATGCCAAGGCCCCGGAGTCACTGTCGTTGCCGAAGTACCTGCCGCAGGTCCTGTTCCGCCACCCACCATTGTTGTTGTACCCGACATAAGTGCAGTTTCAACTTGCTGTGGGCAAATCCAGTGAATGTGAGTATCAATACCACCTGCCGTTAAAATTTGCCCTTCACCCGCAATCACTTCTGTTGCAGCACCCAAAGGAATGGTAATGTCAGGTTGAATATCAGGATTTCCTGCTTTCCCTATTTTCCAGATTCGACCATTTTTTAAGCCAACATCCGCCTTTACAATCCCCCACCAATCTACAATCAAAGTATTGGTAATCACAGTGTCGGCAACTTCATCGGCTAAAAGTTGAGATTGCCCCATTCCATCACGAATGACTTTGCCACCGCCAAACTTAACTTCTTCACCATAAGTCGTTAAATCTTGCTCAACCTCAATAAAAAGCTCTGTATCAGCCAAGCGAATACGGTCACCAACCGTTGGACCAAACATTTCTGCATATGCACGACGTGACATTTTCATAACTTATTACTCATCTCTTTCATTATCGTTCTTATGTCTAGTCCAACTTGCCCATGACGCGGCCTGCAAAACCATAAACTTCTCGTTTACCAACCAAAGCAACAAGCTCTACTTCTCGACTTTGTCCCGGTTCAAAACGTATTGCCGTGCCTGCTGCAATATTTAACCGAAAGCCTTTCGCTGTTTCACGATCAAACTGTAGTGCATCATTTGCTTCATAAAAATGAAAATGAGAACCCACCTGAATAGGTCGATCGCCAATATTAGCAACTACAATTTTTAAAGTTTGTCGCCCAACATTCAGCTCAATGTCTGCATCTGGAGTAATGATTTCACCAGGGATCATAAACGCTCCTTTTATACGATTGGTTGATGGACAGTGACTAATTTCGAGCCATCAGGAAAAGTTGCTTCGACCTGAACCTCAGCAATCATTTCTGGCACACCATCCATCACATCTTCGCGCTTTAATAAAGTTGTTCCGTAATGCATCAAGTCACTCACCGTCATACCGTCCCGCGCTCCTTCAAGCAAAGCAGCAGAAATAAAAGCGATAGCTTCCGGATAATTTAGTTTCAAACCACGTGCTTTACGGCGCTCAGCGACTAGCCCTGCGGTAAAAATAAGTAATTTATCTTTTTCTGTTGGATTGAGTTCCATATCTCTTTCCTAAATAGCATCTAATTTTCTTTAAGCAAAATACGTGCTCAAAAGCAGCATACTTGTTTTAATCGTTTTTTAAATACGCAATTTAACGTAACTTAGGTTCTCCAGATTCTTGGCAATTCTTCATCTAAATCAAACCAATAACGTCTTAATCTTGCTCTTATTGCCGCAAAAGTATCATGGCAATGTCGGACATCATTTCCCAAGAAACGCGCACAAACTACATCATCTAATAATGTTAAAGTTACAGGTGCTTGCATACGCATCATCAATTCGCGAATGAGTTCGAGCTGTTGTACTAAATAAAATGAAGACCGATATTTCTCAGGAGCAACCGCCCAAAAGCTTCCCATTACTGCTTGATTATTCATACCTAAACACGAACTAAGCCAACGATCTTCACCTTCAAAAAACAATGTATCTGCAACCAATAATTTTTGTTCTCGCCACAACTTAAACTGGTTGTGGTAACTTCCCCGCACAAAACGTTCAGCACGTGCCTGCCGCCCGAGTACCAACATATCCCAGCCAATAAAACTGGCAGCATGGTCAAGATGAATATGAGTTTCTGAGTGTGCTAGAGCTCCATCAAACAGCATCGTTTCTTGTGGAACCCACTCCAAAATAGACCGATCTCGCACATGAAGATGAATATGCTGAAAGGCCTGTTTCTCATTAGTTTTGTACCACTTTCCAGCACCAGGAGTCGTTACAACCGCATGAGCTTGATCTTTGGTTTCAATTTGAAAAGTAAGATGATCTCCTCCTGCAATTCCTGCTGGAGGATGTACAATAATGACATGACATACACCTGTTTTTTCAGGCCAGAGCATTTTTTGCACCCTTACAGGGCCATGATGCTTTCTATGACTCATTATGGTGCGCGAATTTTCAAAACAGAATCCGAGTTCTAATTGCGCATACCAAAATGGTGCTAAAGAGTTTTTTGAAAACGTTTGTACCTGATTCATTCTGGTTCATATGTTCAAAATAAGTGCTTAAAGTTATAAGCAAAATACGCACCAAATATAAAAATAAGCAAAATGATAAAATTAGATACAATTTTTTGATTTTAATGAGTTAAAAAACAATCAATGTCTAACATAAAACCACAGTAACTCATGGAATTATTTATACAATAGCGCCCACCGTTGCTTCCATACTTGCTCTCCATGAAACTTTTTTTCGTGTTAACGCCACTTGTCTTTTTAACTGGGTGTATTTTTGGCCAATCTAGTGAGGTCAAACGTGCAGAAAAAATTCTCCATAATTTTGAATGTAAAAATGTTGAGACAAGTCAGATTGCAACAAGCTCAATTAATTCTTACTACCAACAGTCTTTAGCCGTAAGCAAAGAAAAAGCGACTTCATATGTAGAGAGCTATAAAAATGGTGAAGAGTTATTTGACATGCCGCTAGATGAAGTTTTAAAGCAACAATATCAACTTTATAAATCAGCTTGTGATTCTTTAGGTGGGGTTTCTTCTCAACCTTAATATATAAAGGTATTCACTTAATTTTTTAGTGGATACCTTTTTTTAATTTTATATCTTTCTTTTTGATTAAATTTCACTCACTTTACCTTTTGTTAAAATTAAATTACATACTTAAACTTTTATTAGGCTCTTATATTTCATAGCCTGTTTACTTGTTTTTTATTTATTTTCCGAGGTTTAGATCATCATGAAAAAAACATTATTATCAGTAGCACTCTTAAGTATCCTTCTTGCCGCTTGTAGCAAAAATGAAAATAAAGCCGAGACGACAACTCAAGCACCTGCTCCAGCGCAAACCACTGAAGCAAATAATAATGCTGTAGATACCGCACACACAGCTGAAAACTCACTCGATTGGGACGGCACATATAAAGGCACTCTCCCATGTGCGGACTGTGAAGGTATTAAAACCGAATTAGAACTTAAAGATGATAAAACCTACGAGCTAACCGAAACTTATCTTGGTAAAGGTGACACCAACCCATTTGAAACCCATGGTACCTTTACTTTCGACAAAGATAATACTTCAGTTATTACGTTAGATGATAAAGGCCAAAACCGTAAATTCTTTATTGGTGAAAATACTGCAACTGCTTTAGATATGGAAGGTAAAAAAGTTGAAGGCTCTTTAGCTGAACACTATGTTTTGAAAAAATAATTTTTAATAATTAAAAAACCCGCTCATTTGAGCGGGTTTTTTTATGAATCAATTCTTAGTGAGCTGCGAATTGGTTCATTGTGTTTTTAGCATCGTCATGTGCTTTAAGAGCGTTATCACCAGAGAAGATTTCTTTGTGATCATCACCGATATCAGAACCCGCCATTGCTTGGTGTTTAACACAAGCGATACCGCCGCGGATTTCTTTACGTTGTACGCCAGCGACATAAGCCAACATACCTTCAGAACCGAAGTAACCTTGTGCAAGCTCATGAGTAGAAAGAGCAGCAGTGTGGTAAGTCGGAAGTGTGATCAAGTGATGGAACACACCCGCTTCACGAGAAGCATCTGCTTGGAAAGTACGGATCTTGTCATCAGCATCAGCAGCTAATTCAGTGTTGTCATATTCAGCACTCATTAATTTAGCGCGGTCATATGCAGAAACGTCTTTACCTTCAGCAACCCAACGATCGTAAGCTTGTTGACGGAAGTTTAAAGTCCAGTTGAATGATGGGCTGTTGTTATAAACAAGCTTAGCATTTGGAACAACTTCTTTAACACGGTTAACCATGTGTGCGATTTCTTCTACGTTTGGAGTCGCAGTTTCGATCCAAAGAAGGTCAGCACCATTTTGTAAGCTAGACACACAGTCAAGTACAACACGGTCAATTTGAGTGTCAGCACGGAACTGATATAAGCCAGAAGGTAAACGCTTAGGACGGTGTAATTTACCATCACGCTTGATTAAGATTTCATCTTCTTGAGCATCAGCAATGTCAATTTCTTGAGTATCTAAGTAGCTGATGTATTGAGAAGCGATGTCACCTGGCTCTTTAACCACTGGGATTTTTTGAGTCAAGTCAGCGCCTTCAGAGTCAGTACGCGCAACAATGATACCTTCTTCAAGACCCATTTCTAAGAATGCATAACGTAATGCATGGATCTTAGCGATGAAGTCTTCGTGTGGAACAGTTACTTTACCAGCTTGGTGACCACATTGTTTAGCATCAGATACTTGGTTTTCGATTTGAAGCGCACAAGCACCAGCTTCGATCATTTTCTTAGCAAGTAAGTAAGTTGCTTCTTCGTTACCGAAACCAGCATCGATGTCCGCAATAATTGGCACAACGTGAGTTTCAAAGTTGTCGATTTGAGCTGTGATTTCAGCTGCTTTAGCAGTATCACCAGCTTCTTGTGCTTTTTTAAGCGCACGGAATAAATCGTTTAATTCTTTTGCGTCAGCTTGACGTAAGAAAGTATAGATTTCTTCGATCAATGCAGGAACAGAAGTTTTTTCGTGCATAGATTGGTCAGGAAGTGGACCAAATTCAGAACGAAGAGCAGCAACCATCCAACCAGAAAGGTAGATATAACGTTTGCTTGTAGTACCGAAATATTTTTTGTTCGCAATCATTTTTTGTTGTGCGATGAAACCATGCCAGCAACCTAATGATTGAGTATATTTGCTTGAGTCAGCATCGTATTCAGCCATATCACGACGCATAATCGCAGCTGTATACTTAGCAATATCTAAACCAGTTTTGAAACGGTTTTGAAGTTGCATACGAGCAGCATCTTCTGGGCTAATGTCTGCCCAAGTATTGCCGAATTTTGCTTTTAATTGACGTACTGCATCAATCGCTGTTTGATATGTAGTCATGATATTGTCCTGTATTCATTTTAGGATTTCATCGATTGAAGCCTAGAGTCACGTTACTTAAATTTCTTATGACACCAGCTGCTTCCTCATGAACACAGCTTAGACTTAGCCAATCAATTAATCCAATATCCTTTGTTAATCTTCAGTATTTATTTAAAAAATATACCAATAAATCGATATTATAGATAAAACCAAAAACTTTAACACTTTGTTTATAAAAATAAAATTATCCTAAAGGAGTATAGAGTTTTATTTTAAAAACTCACTAAGTCTTATTTTTATACAATTTTTGGAGATTTTCCACTCATTTTTAAATCTAAAAGTCAATTGTAAATTAGGCTATTTTTGCCAATGCAAAAAGTCAATTGATATGCTAGAAATTGAGAAGTTATTCATAAATATATTCTATTTAGATTTCTTTCATTCAAAACTGAGCAAAGACAGTAAAATCGTGCCTTTGAAACGCCTTTCCACCCTACTTAATTCCTACAAAAAATGTCGCTTTTCTCATCATTTTTTCACACAATGATCATTAAATATGGCATAATTTGAAACAATTTCAGGGTTTTATTTTCGGTATTTTTTTTATGAATCTGGAGCGAGTAGATCTTAATCTATTAATATATCTTGATGTACTTCTTCGTGAAAAAAATGTTACGCGCGCAGCCGAACAGCTTGGGGTAACTCAGCCTGCAATGAGTAATATTTTACGTCGCTTACGTAATTTATTTAATGATCCGCTTCTTATCCGTTCTTCCGAAGGGATGACCCCAACAGAACGTGCACTTGAATTACAACCTCGTATTCGTGATGCCCTTTCTGATCTTTCCATGATTTTGGAACCCCGTACCGAATTCCGCCCTTATACAAGTAATCGCGTTTTCCGCATTATGACATCTGACTATGCCGAGGCAACTTTAGTCCCTCGTCTTGTCAAAGCTCTACGCTCTGAAGCTCCAAATGTTGTACTCGACTTTCTTACACCAAGTGATGTGTCTTATAGAGACATGGAACAAGGTAAAGTTGATCTTGCGATTAATAGATTTAATGAAATACCGCAAAGTTTCCACCAAGTGTTAGTTTGGCGTGATAGTTTCAGCTGTATTCTTAATGACAAACACCCTGCTGTAACCCATTTGAATCTCAAAAGTTATCTAGATGCACAGCATATCTGGGTTTCTAAAACAGGTATGGGTGTAGGCTTTGGTGTAAATCCAGATAAACAAGGTGGTTTAGGCTGGATCGATCAGGCATTAGAACGTATTGGTCAACGTCGTAAAATTTCTGTATTTACCCGCCACTACCAAATGCCAGCATTACTTGCTCAAAATGTTGACTTGATTGCCACCCTTCCAACTCGAATGGCACGCCTACAAACTCAAAATCCAAAACTGGTTATAAAGGATCCTCCTTTTTATATTCCAGAATTTGAACTTAAAATGGCTTGGTGCCCGTTATTACATCATCATCCAGCTCATCGCTGGTTGCGCCAACTTATTTTATTTGTTGCTCGTCAAATGATTGAAGAAGAAAATCGTGAATTTCTAACCAACAATTCGCAATTTTCTCACTATTAAGTAAATTTTGATTCAATTGTCGATTTTAGACATTATCTTCAAGCGCTGAGCAATCAATCTGATTACCTCAGCGCTTTTTTGTGTTAAAACATAGTCATAATAATGATGAACCTCGGGTGATTTGTGAGTCTCTTTCAAAATATCATTATCATCGTACTGCTCATCATCGCAGCAGGCTTTTTATCTTTAACTGAAATTGCATTGGCTGGTGCCAGAAAAGTAAAGTTAAAAATTTTAGCCGAAGCTGGCGAAGAACGTGCCCAACAAGTACTTGATCTACAAGAACAATCTGCCGATTTTTTTGCAGCTTCTCAAATTGGCCTAAATGCAGTTGCAATTTTAGGCGGTATTTTGGGGGAAGCTGCTTTTCGTCCCTTTTTTGTCACTTTAGTTGACCGCTTTTATGAAGGTCCATGGACACAAACTATCGGTTTTGCCCTCTCCTTCACTTTAGTAACTTCTCTATTTATTTTATTTGCCGATCTTATGCCAAAGCGCTTGGCAATGATTGCACCTGAAAAAATTGCAATTAGCGTTATTAACCCGATTCAAGTTTTTATTAAGGTGTGTAAACCCTTAGCTTGGGGAATTAATGCTATTGCGAATCTGTTATTTCGCTTGTTTAAAGTCAATACAACACGCGAAGATAACATTACTTTTGATGATATTTCAGCGGTCATGGATGCAGGCGCTCAAGCTGGCGTACTTCAAAAACAAGAACACCACTTTATTGAGAATGTTTTTGAACTAGAAGAACGTACCGTACCTTCAAGCATGACGACACGCGAGAACGTCGTTTATTTCACCTTAAACGAACATGAAGATAGTATTCGTCAAAAATTAGCAGAATATCCTTACTCAAAATTTTTAGTGTGTAATGAAAATATTGATCAGGTTATTGGTTATGTTGATGCTAAAGATTTCTTAGTACGTATTTTAAATAATCAATCACCAACTCAATTAAATGAGTCTACCATTCGTACTGTACTCATGATTCCCGACACCCTCACACTCTCTGAACTACTTGACCGTTTTCGTTCTACAAAAGAAAAATTTGCTGTCGTTATCAATGAATATGCACTCGTTGTCGGAGTGATTACATTAAGCGATATCATGATTACAGTTATGGGTGATTGGGTTACTCCTATTGAAGAAGAACAGCAAATCATTAAACGTGATAATAACTCATGGTTAATTGATGGCAGCACACCAATTGATGACCTAAGACATGCTCTTGAAATTGATGAAATGCCTGATGAAGAAAACTATGAGACGCTTGCAGGTTTCATGATGTACCGTTTACGCAAAATTCCACGTCCAGCAGATTTTGTGGAATTTGGTGGATATAAATTTGAAGTTGTCGATGTCGACCATTTTAAAATTGACCAACTTCTTGTAACTCGAATTTTAGAACAAACCGAAACACACTCATCAATTGATGAAAACTAATCGTTATTAATTTAAATGCCCCACAATTTAGCTGGGGTATTTTTTTAAAACTAAATAACTTTTTTAAATATATGTAATAATTATTTTAGATTCATTTATTCAATTTGCTCTTTTAATCTAAAAGTATTATTATTTTATTTAACAACTCTATTAAAGCTTAAATACTGAAAATTAATAAAATAATCTATATCTCTTAACTGCCTATAAAGTGATTAAGCCCCATTTAAATTGCAAACAAACTTATGTAGCTTAGCTCAAAGTAAGCCCCTAAATGCTTCTTCTTCTCATTTCACTCATCAAAATATATATAATTAAAAAAAATGCCATATAATTTTTATTTTTATAATACCTTTATATTATTTTATAATAGCATTCATTTATTATAAAACCATTATAACCTTAATATATATGTTCAGTATTTCATCTAAATATACCTATCCAAACGAATATATATTAACCAAATAAACTAAATATATTATTTGTCTTTTTAATAAAAATTAATAAGAATAACCAAGGTCAGAGTTTTGAATAAACTTGTTCAGTAAAACTATAGGCAAAGGATTGATTGTATGCTGACATTACTTGGTGTTGGCATGATTTTGTGCTTCATGTACTTAATCATGTCCAAACGTTTAAGCCCTATTATTGCTTTAATTCTCATCCCGTTTATTTTTTCTCTCATTGCTTGGGGCCTAGGTCATTACTTTGAAAGTTTAAGTCACATTGAACTTAAAGGTCTCAGTGAGATGATGCTGGATGGCATCAAAAAATTAGCGCCAACTGGCGTAATGCTTTTATTCGCAATTTTGTATTTTGCCTTAATGATCGATGCAGGTCTTTTCGACCCACCGGTTAAATGGATTTTGAAAAAAGTTAAAGGCGATCCTTTAAAAATTACTCTAGGAACTGTCTTTTTAACCACTCTCGTTTCTTTAGATGGTGATGGCTCAACCACTTATATGATCTGTGTGGCTGCAATGTTGCCACTTTATCAACGTCTAGGAATGAACACACTCATCATGACTGCGCTTATGCTTTTATGTAGTGGTGTAATGAACCTAACGCCATGGGGTGGTCCTACTGCTCGTGCTGCAAGTGCGTTACAAGTTGATCCAAGCCATATTTTCGTACCA
Organism: Acinetobacter sp. V104_13; assembly: GCF_031798995.1. NCBI lineage: Bacteria > Pseudomonadati > Pseudomonadota > Gammaproteobacteria > Moraxellales > Moraxellaceae > Acinetobacter > Acinetobacter sp. V104_13. Next base: position 998,560 of record NZ_JAVQNP010000027.1, read on the forward strand.
ATGATCCTTCCAATGATCATTAGTATTGGTTGGTTATTCTTCTTGGCATATTTATATGGCCGCTATGAGCAAAAACGTTTAGGCGTGATTGAGCTTGAAAGTCATCATGGTGACAATATTACCGTGTCGAAAGATCCTGAAGCGACGCGTCCACATTTACGCAAAGTAAATATGGTACTTACTATTATTCTCATGATTGCATTAATCAAAGGCATTTTGCCAATGTCAGTGCTATTCATGCTAGCGTTCTGTATTGCAATGCTGATTAACTATCCAGATGTTGATATGCAGAAAAAGCGTATCGCAATGCATGCAGATAGTATTTTAGCTGTTGTAGGTTTAATTTTCGCAGCAGGTATTTTCACAGGTATTCTATCTGGTACAGGTATGGTTGAGGCGATGTCTAAAGAATTCGTCGCAATGATTCCTCCAAGCATGGGTCCATATCTTGCACCGATTACCGCTTTAGTCAGTATGCCTTTGACATTCTTTATGTCAAATGATGCATTCTTCTATGGTGTTTTACCAATTCTTGCTGAAGCGGCTTCACATTACGGTATTAGCCCAGAAGCTATTGCTCGTGCATCAATTGTAGGTCAACCAGTACACTTACTATCGCCTCTTGTTCCATCAACTTACTTGTTATGCGGTCTTGCTAAAGTTGACTTTGCAGATCATCAAAAGTTCACATTTAAATGGGCATTTATAACATGTATGGTTTTGATGGGCACTGCATTAGTGATTGGCGTTTTCCCGCTCTTTAGTACACTTTAATTATTCCCCTATAAATAAAAGCCCCAAACGGGGCTTTTATTTTTATTTATTTATATATTCAATCATGGCGTCTAAGAACGCATGAAAGTGCAAGCTAATATCTTCTTCTAAAATTTTATAGGCATTATCAAATTGCACCATTGGCCAACCTTCTTTCCAAAATGGGAAGATGTCATGTAAGTCATGAGTAACTATTGCATCTTCTCGAACAATCGCTTGTGAAATTTGTGCCAAAACTTGCGCTGTTTCTGCACCATCAATAGCTAAATAATCAATACCACGCGCTTTTAAAATACGAATTCGATCTTTTTTATAGCGAATTTTTTTAGCTTGAGCTGCATTTAAACCTAGTGCAAGAGTAACTGCCTCTACAAACTTCTCTTCAAAATTTGTATTTAGTGCCACTAAAGCCAGTTTATGTGCCTCCTGACGTCCTGCTTTTCCCCCGTTACGGATGATCTCATTTGCTTCCGTATCTAGCTTATCTTTTTTCATAGACTGTAAAATGTCTAAAATTTCGATATCGCTTAAAGATTCAGGAGATTGCTCAAACATAAGAGTCTCTATACATACAACTAAAGGCGTATTCTCTCATAAAAGCGATACTAAAGCAGAGTAAAATTTTAAATAGCTCATTATCTTGACTATTTTTATAGTCCTAACTTCATAGACTACACTCATAAAATCAGATAATTCTTTGGTTATGATTTTTACTATTTGCCAAATTTATTTTACCCTGGTAATATTATTTTACCCTGATAAAAATATGCGGCTAAAATGAATACTAAAATCACCTATACTGCCTTCACTGGAAGCACGCTTATTGCGAGTAACTCCCTCATTGAACTTGCAAAAAAACTAAAAACCCTTCCTAAAACAACAGAAAATATTCTGATTTTTAATGATCAAACAGGTCAACAAATTGATCTTGATCTTTCTGATTCGGAACAAGAAATTCAACAACGTTATGCTGAACCGGAAGAAATTAAAAAAGTTGGACGACCTAAACTCGGAGTAATTTCTCGTGAAATCACTTTACAAAAAAAACATTGGGATTGGTTAGATCAACAAAGCGCGAGTGCCTCAGCAGTGATTCGCAAGTTAATTGATAAAGAGTTAAATAACCCAAACTCTGAAGGCAATATTATGCTCGCTAAACAAGCCATCGACCGTTTTATGTCTGCCATGTTGGGCAATATGCCAAATTACGAAGAAGCAACACGTGCCTTATATCAAGGTGATCGAGATATATTTTTAAAGATGATTCAGAGCTATCCCAAAGATTTAAGAGAATATTTAACTTTAAAAACTCAAAGTATTTTCTAAACCCAATAAAAAACCCGCTTACGCGGGTTTTTTCAAAATCAATTCAGTCTATTAAAGACGAACTAATTCCACAACTTTTTCAGCTGCCTCTTCAACGGTTTCAGCAGTAACTTCTGTATCTGTACCATCCACAGCCGTAGTAATAACTATAACACCTGTCTCACGCAATAAAGTAATTTGATCAGCAGTTAAGTTGGCTTTTGCAATCGCAACTACACCTTGTTGGATCAATAAACTTTCTAAAACTTGAGCTTTCTCGATTAACTGTGCAGAAATCCCAATCACCGCTGGCTTTTGGCCCAAACGTGCAGCACGATCTTCAGCTGTTACAGGATTGCTATGTGCAGTCCATTCAACAGCAGCCTCAACCATACCCGCACCAACAGTTACGTTGCTTAAGCGGTCAATGAAGATGAATGAACCTGTATAACGAGAATCTTGATATTGATCAAACACAACTGGCGCATCGAACTCAACTACAACATCTGCAATTGCATTTAACTCAAGCTCTTCCACATGAGTATGTTCAAGTGTATTCACATTCACTCGATAGTGAATATTAGTGACTTTAGCAGGAACAGTCTGGGTACCAATCTTAACGTTATATAACTTACCTTTCACGAGCGGATGTTCATTCATCCACACCACTGAAGCACGAACACTACGTGAAATTAACGGTTGCTCGCCAGCACGTACCAAAACGTTACCACGGCTAATATCAATTTCATCATTCAGGGTCAATGTAACCGCTTGACCCGCTACAGCCTGCTCAAGGTTTCCATCAAAAGTAACGATTTCTTTAACTGTTGAACGCTTACCTGATGGCAGTGCAACAATCTCATCACCAACATTGATTTCACCTAAAGCAACAGTACCCGCAAAACCACGGAAATCAAGGTTTGGACGATTTACATACTGAACAGGGAAACGGAATTCGTGTTTGTTTGATTCACGACTAATTTCCACCGACTCAAGAATGCTCATCAAGGTTTGACCCTTGTACCACGGCGTATGAGCTGACGGATTCACAACGTTATCGCCATTTAAAGCCGAAATTGGTACAAACTGAATATTGGCAGGACGGCGATCACCTAATTGGCTTACGAAAGCATCATATTCAATCTGAATTTCAGTGAAACGCTCAGGTGAATATTCAACCAAGTCCATCTTATTGATTGCAACAACGATATTTTTAATACCAAGCAAACTTGCAATAAACGTATGGCGACGAGTTTGAGTTTGTACACCATAACGCGCATCGATCAGGATGATTGCCAAATCAGCAGTTGACGCACCTGTTGCCATGTTACGAGTATATTGCTCATGCCCTGGAGTATCCGCAATAATAAACTTACGCTTTTCTGTTGAGAAATAACGGTAAGCTACGTCAATGGTAATACCTTGTTCACGTTCTGCTTGAAGGCCATCTACTAGTAATGCCAAGTCTGGTGCATCACCAGTAGTTCCTACTTTTTTACTGTCACGCGTTACTGCTTGCAATTGATCTTCATAAATCAATTTTGAATCGTAGAGTAAACGTCCAATAAGCGTACTTTTACCATCGTCTACATTACCGCAAGTCAAAAAGCGTAGAAGGTCTTTTTGTTCATGTTGCTTTAAATAGGCCAAGATATCTTGACTGATTAATTCTGATTGATGAGACATTGCTCAAACTCCACAAATTTAGAAATTGTCTTAGAAATAGCCTTCTTGCTTTTTCTTTTCCATTGAGCCCGCTTCATCATGGTCAATCATACGACCTTGACGCTCAGAACTCGTGGCTAAAAGCATCTCTTGGATAATTTCAGGTAACGTATCTGCTTCAGACTCAACTGCACCAGTTAACGGGTAACAGCCAAGCGTACGGAAACGTACAGACTTCATCTGTGGAACTTCACCCTCTTTTAGACGCATACGCTCATCATCAACCATGATTAACGTACCGCTACGCTCTACTACGGGACGAACAGCAGAGAAATAAAGAGGAACGATTTGAATATTTTCTAAATAGATATATTGCCAGATATCTAACTCAGTCCAGTTAGATAAAGGGAATACACGAATACTTTCACCTTTGTTCACTTTACCATTGTAAAGATTCCAAAGTTCAGGGCGTTGGTTTTTCGGGTCCCAACGGTGTTTGCTATCGCGGAATGAGTAAACACGCTCTTTTGCACGTGATTTTTCTTCATCACGACGTGCACCACCAAAAGCAGCATCAAATTGATATTTATCCAAAGCCTGTTTTAAAGCTTGGGTTTTCATAATATCGGTATATTTTGAACTACCATGATCAAATGGGTTGATCCCAGCTTCACGGCCTTCTTTGTTCTGATGAACAATTAAGTCAAAACCATGAGTTTTTGCCATGTTATCGCGAAACGCGATCATGTCTTTAAATTTCCAACCCGTATCTACATGTAATAATGGGAATGGAAGTTTAGCTGGATAAAATGCTTTTAACGCAAGATGAAGCATAACAGCCGAGTCTTTACCAATTGAGTAAAGCATGACTGGGTTTTCGAATTCTGCAGCAACTTCACGGATGATATGAATGCTTTCCGCTTCAAGCTGTTTGAGATGTGTGAGTCTTGATTCAGTCATGAACACGTCCTTCTCTATCCATTTTGCTCATAAAATCTAGAAGTAGTATTAAACCACCACCTAGAAGACCATGTGGAGGAACGAGTGCCATAACAACTCCAATTTTTCGTGATAGATAATCCAACCACAAGCCTTTATATGGCTTATAGCATTAGTTATGCATTATAGTGATTTAAAACCGATTCCTTTTGCTTGTTTTTTCATATTGATATTCGATTTAATCATATACATGTAATATGCTGATTCACTTGTATAACTTTGTAATCCTAGCTTGTGTAATCAACTTAAGCAAATCATGTTCTAGTCTTTAGTTTTCTTTAAAAGCCATAAAAAAAGAGAAGCATTAATCGCTTCTCTTTTCTAAAACATGATCTATTCTTAGAAACCAAACATTTTACGCTCTAATGGAATTTCAATACCAATAGATGCACCTGCATCATTACCCTCAAGATCCGAATCACTTACCCATCCATTAATTTTTAATGGAAGATCAGGTTTGATGAAATGTGTCCAAGTTAAATCAAGTGCTTTAATTTCATCATCTTTAGGGAATGCTTTATTGATTGCCAAGTTAGATTGGTTAACTTTAACCACCATAGCGCGACCGCTTAAACGGTTCATGACATCAAAGCGGATATCGCCCCCCACTGAGTACATTTGCCCATCACCACCCATCGCGTGACCTAATGAGAAACCATGTTGGTAATAACCATCTTTATAAATATAATGGTTATAAGAAATACCTTTTACATCACCATTGGTGCGAGTATCAGCCCATTCTGCATAAAGTTGATATGGCATATCATTGTAGCTTGACGAATAATCAACCCCAGCTAAATACATCTTTTTAGATGGAAGTAACCCAGCCTCATCTTCACCCACGTATTGTCCATAAATACCAACAGGAGCATTTAAAAGAGATTGCAGATTCAAACGAGCATCAAATCCAGCAATTTGGTTAGACCTGTCTTCAGACGCATCATAAACATTATCATTACCTTTAATCGCATTCCATAAAGAATCCCAACTTTCAGAACGTCCCTCACCACCCCATTGTAAAGTTCGGGAAGCACCTAGTTCTAAATAAGGTAACGGTCTTGCAGTTACACGTAAGCCTAATAATTTAGCATCTGGTATTGCTTTATAATCATCTAATTGACCAGCAAATGCTTGGTATTGCCAAGGTCCAATCCAAGACAACCATTTTGTCTCAAAAGCATTTTGCACAGCACGTTGTGCAGTTACCCCATAAACTGGTCGACTAGCATCACCACGAATTAAGCTACCATCGTGTCCAGGTCCCCACCATGTTGGAATTTGTCCTGCAACTACCCATTGATTCCAAAGTTTACCAGCGACATATGAACCTTCAACATTAACGTCTTGTCCATTATCAATTTGAGGATCTTTTTCTGCATTTACTCGGATTTTAGCATCCCAGTTTTCACCGCCAGCATTAAACTCTAATGAACCTTGATATTGAGCTTTTTGGCTATCACCGAATGCTTGAGGAATATTTTTGATATCAGTTTCAGCAAAAGCACCCACTTTAACTGTATTATTATCTGCTTTTAATGCATTAAGAACTGAGTTAATAACTTTTTGTTGAGCTGGATGAGACACTTTTGCCTGAGAGAGCGCACGCTGAATTTCATCACCACTTAACGGCCAAGTAGAAGTGCTAATATTAATAACACCTTGTTGATTCAACCAATTTAAATCTGTACGTAAGTCTTCATTATTTAGCACTAAACCTTGTGCAAAAATAGCGGATGATGCAGTTGCCAATATTGCAATCGAAAGTGTTTTTCTTAGAAACATGCCAGCACAATTCTCAAAGTTATTTATGAGCAACACCTTAAATTTTTTATCACAACTTTGCAATTGTTAAACTGTGCAATTACATTTTTTAACGCTATCTTAAGATTAGTATAAGTAGGTAAGTTTCTAGATATAAAAAGTAATAAAAAAGGCAGTATAAATACTGCCTTTTTGCATCTTAGAAGATTAACCTTCTTTACGACGCATATGCGGGAATAAAATTACATCGCGGATACTTGGTGCGTCAGCAAATAACATTACTAAACGGTCGATACCGATACCTTCACCTGCTGTTGGAGGTAAACCATATTCAAGTGCTTCAACAAACTCTGCATCGTAATGCATTGCTTCATCATCACCAGCGTCTTTTTCAGCAACTTGCGCTTGGAAACGTTCAGCCTGATCAATCGGGTCATTTAACTCGCTGAAGCCATTTGCTAACTCACGACCACCGATAAAGAATTCAAAACGATCTGTAACGTGTGGATTCTCATCATTACGACGAGCGAGTGGAGAAGTTTCCGCTGGGTAATCAGTAATAAATGTTGGCTGACGAAGTTTAGTTTCAACAGTTTCTTCAAATACGATCGTTTGAAGCTTACCTAAACCAAAACCTGGCTTAACCTCTTCTTTCAACTCTTCACGAATAAATTTTGCAAGAAACTCGCGATCACCTACATTTCCAGGTGTGAACTGCGGGTTATTCTCTAAAATTGCATCGAACATAGAGATTTTCTTGAATGGTCCTTTGAAGCTAAATACTTCACCTTGGTAAGGAACATCAGTTGTACCTAGAATATCCAAAGCCAACTTTTCAAGCATATTTTCAGTTAATGCCATTAAGTCTTTATAATCAGCATATGCCTGATAAAACTCGATCATCGTGAATTCAGGGTTGTGACGTGTTGACACCCCTTCATTACGGAAGTTACGGTTAATTTCGAACACACGCTCAAAACCACCAACCACTAAACGCTTCAAATAAAGTTCAGGTGCAATACGTAAGAATAAAGGCATATCCAAAGCATTGTGATGTGTTTCGAATGGACGTGCAGAAGCACCACCTGGAATCACATGCATCATTGGCGTTTCAACTTCCATGAAACGTTCATTGTTTAAAAATGTTCGAATACCTGCAACAACTTTGGCACGGATTTCAAAAGTTTTACGTGTTTCTTCATTCACGATTAAGTCAAGGTAACGTTTACGGTACTTAACTTCTGTGTCATTTAAGCCATGAAATTTATCTGGTAACGGACGAAGCGATTTTGTAAGAAGTTCAAAACCTTCAAGATGAACATATAAGTCACCTTTGCCTGAACGTCCGATATAACCTTCGGCAGCAATAATGTCACCAAGATCTAAACCTTTAATGGTTTCAAGAATATCTTTTGGTAAGCCTTTACGGTCAACATATAACTGAATACGACCAGTCATGTCTTGAATCACCATGAAAGAACCACGGTTTAACATGACACGGCCAGCCACTTTTACATAGACATGCTCAGCGCTTTCAATTTGTTCTTTCGACTGATCTTTAAATTGTTCTTGTAGATCAGCTGCGTAATGTTCACGCTTAAAAGTATTTGGCCAAGGACTCTTTCCAGTTTCCTTCGCAACATCTTGGATTTGCTTTAATTTGGCATGACGCTGTGCAATTAAATCGTTTTCGGAAATAGTTGGTTCAGAAGTCGATTGAGCGTTTTGTTGCGTCATCTCTGCCTCGATTAAGTAAAAATGAAGTGGCATAGCTTAACAGATTGCAGGAGTTTTTCGAATGATTTCAATCAAACAAAAATGAAAAAAGACAATTTATGGAAACGAGCCGTACTTTTTAAAGGCAAAATGACTTAGACCAATCGCTAAGATCATTTTTTAAAGCTTTTAGTAAAATATAAAAAAATCCAAATAACCTCGATATTCAAAGGCCCTTTTTGCCTTTTATTTTATCAATGAGATTGTGTCGTAAATAATGAAAATTCTATTTTTACATGGCTTGGATTCTTCTCGTGAATCGACAAAGTTCCACGCCATTTTACATCCTGAAAAATTTTGTATTGACGTTGATTATCGTAACCTAAGTTATGCGTCTGTTGAGTACTTCTATCATCAGGCTATTCAGACGATTAAACCAGATTTACTGGTTGGTCACAGCCTTGGAGGATATTGGGCCTTAAAAACTGCCGCTCAACATAAATTAGCTGTGATTGTGGCAAATCCAAGTCTTACGCCTAGTTTTCGACCTGATTATCCTCAGCTTTCCGAAGAGGAACTTACGCTCTCTAATCCTAAAATGGCTTATTTAGAATTAGGAGATGAGCAACTTGATATGTATCAGGTTCAAGAAACACTTGCGCCCTACATGAATATTGAAACCTTTGAAGGCGGACATCATCGTTTGGCCTACCCTTCTCGTATCAATGATTTGATTATGAAAATTTATAAAAAATATTTGGCTTAAATTAATGCAGATTGCCTATTTTTCTTCTGCTAATTTCTTGATTACGTCAAATCCTTGAACGAAGCCACTTTTCAACATGCCCATGTATTCAGGTAAGGTGGCTAATTCGACTTTTAAAGTAGTTACACTATCGTGCTGGCTCAAAAAATATTTTTCTTGGGAACCACTCCAGCCTTTAACTTCTTCACTTTCTAAATCTTCCTTACCGTCCTTAATCATTCCTAAATGTTTAAAAATCAATATTTCCGGCTTTTTCAATTCTTCAATGGTGGAGACCATGCCATTGCCTTCACCATCTAGAAAATAAGTTTTACCACCGATTTGCCAATCGGTACGCATTGAAGAGTCTGGGGCAAAGAATTTTGTCCAAGCATTATATGTCTCGTTATTCCAAAGTAATTCCCATACTTTTTCTATAGGCGCCTCAATTTCTACTTCGTATACTAAATTTTCCATACTTAAGTTCCCTGATTTATTCCGTTCTTATACTGTCGAATTTTAATTTTCGCGTTTAATAATGACATCTGTTGAATCTTTATTTGTTGTTATTTAGCTTTCTTATTATATAAATCTTTTAAATGAGCAGACACTTTTTATTTCTCAATAATTTCACAAACAACATTAAGTTTAAAATTAACGTTAAGAATGTATTAGTTATTATTAGTTTATGCTCAAGTTTTGCCTAAAAAACCACTTATTTGTCCTAACCTGCCATTCATCTTTGCTTACGAATGATTAAACTCCGTTATTTGCTTTACATTAAATGTAGAACTGCGTAAAAATTTGATATCCGATCAAAGGCACATTGGTTATTATTGACCGGATCGTGGTTACATTATTAATAGATGGAATAGTTTTACTGAAAGGCAGCTTTGAGCAAACTTATCAGTGCGGAGAGTCTCATGAAAAAATATCAATGTATCGTTTGTGGATGGATTTACGATGAAGCAGAAGGTTGGCCACAAGACGGCATTGCAGCTGGAACAAAATGGGAAGATATCCCTGATGACTGGACTTGCCCTGATTGCGGCGTTTCAAAAGCTGACTTCGAAATGATCGAAATCTAATGATTTAAAGCAAAAGGCCATGATTGACATGGTCTTTTTTACGAATATTACCCATTACCGTATTAATTAAACAATTCTAACTCTGGAGAGAAAAATGCATCCTATCGTCATTATCGGATCAGGCATGGCGGGTTATACCTTAGCACGTGAGTTTCGTAAACTTAGCCCAGAGCAAGAACTTGTGATGATTTGTGCGGATGATGCAGTGAATTATGCAAAACCAACATTATCAAATGCATTTGCAGGTAAAAAAGCACCTGAACAGATTGCTTTAGGTGATGCTGCTAAAATGGGTACCCAACTCAATATGCGTATTGAGCCTTTCACTTTTGTAAAAGAAATTTTAGCTGAACGTCATGAGCTTGTACTTGAGAAAGATGGGGTAACTTCGAATCAGCCTTATTCAAAACTGATTTTAGCGGTTGGTGCTAACCCAATTCGTCTTGCAATTGCAGGCGATGGCAGCGATGACATTCATGTAGTGAACTCGCTGATTGATTACCGTGCTTTCCGTGAAAATCTAGCTCAACGTAAAGACAAGCGTGTTGTTATTTTAGGTGCTGGTTTAATTGGTTGTGAATTTGCCAATGACTTACTTCACAGTGAATATGACATCACTGTCATTGATTTGGCACCTCAACCATTAGGTCGCTTATTGCCAGGTCATATTGCTTCTGCATTCCAGCAAAATCTCGAAGAGGCTGGTGTTAAATTTGCATTAGGCACAACCGTTGAAAAAGTCAGCAAAATTAATAATGGCGAAGATTATGCGATTACACTCGCAAACGGCCAAACTTTGGTAGCCGATATTGTTCTTTCAGCCATTGGTTTACAGCCAAATATTTCACTTGCTAAAAGTGCAGATATTCAAACAAGCCGTGGAATTATTACCAATAGTTTACTTGAAACAAATCAAGCCGATATTTATGCGATTGGCGATTGCGCTGAAGTAAATGGCACGCTACTTCCGTATGTAATGCCGATTATGCAGCAAGCTCGTGCTCTTGCAAAAACCCTCAGCGGACAACAAACTGCCGTGCACTACCCTGCTATGCCAGTTGCAGTAAAAACTCCTGCAGCTCCACTTACAGTGTTACCAGCTCCAATGGATGTAGAAGTGAACTGGGAAACAGAAGAGTTCGACGATGGTATGCTTGCTAAAGCAATTGACAATGAAGGAACATTGCGTGGTTTCGTATTGTTAGGTGCAACAGCAGGTAAACAACGCTTAACTTTAACAAAGCTTGTTCCAGATCTTATTCCAGCCCAAGCATAAGGTTTGAATCAGGAATACTCTTTTGTGAGTATTCCTTTAAGGAATGAATAACATGAATAGTGCCTTACAGTTTAACATTTCGCCGTACACATCTTTCATGCAAGAAACCAAGGTCAACTTAGGCAATGGTATTGAGCTACATGTAGAAGTAGGTGGAAAACCGGAACATCCAACCATTTTGCTGATTATGGGTCTTGGCGCTCAAATGCTTTTCTGGCCGGATTTCTTCTGTAAATCACTCATTGATCAAGGTTTTCGTGTTATTCGTTTTGATAACCGCGATATTGGCCTTTCTTCAAAAGTACGTCATGAAGGTAAACGGTTAAATACGGTTAAATTGATGGGTCGCTTTGCGCTCGGACTAAGTAATCAAGGCGCCCCTTATACTCTGCATGATATGGCAGATGATGTATCAATGCTTATTGACCGCTTAGGCGTGAATAAAACACATGTCATTGGTGCATCAATGGGCGGGATGATCGCTCAAATTCTTGCAGCAAAATATCCTGAAAAGGTTGAGAAATTGGGGCTCATGTTTACAAGTAATAATCAGCCTTTTTTACCCCCTCCTTTTCCGAAACAGCTTTTGAGTTTAATTGGCAAACCCGAGTCACGTGACGAAGAAGGTATTGTTAATCACAGTTTAAAATTATTTCAATTGATTGGTTCACCTGGTTACGTCAACCAGATTGAAGCAATGCAAACTGCACGCAAACTTTATCAACGTAGCTATTATCCTGCTGGTGTACTTCAACAGTTTTTAGCAATATTATGTACAGGCTCCTTACTTCAACTGGACCGTGAAATTAAGCAACCCGCGTTAGTCTTACATGGCTCTCGTGATCGCTTACTTCCACCTAGTCACGGTAAGGCTGTAGCAAAAGCAATTTCCGGTGCTAAGTTTGAATTAATTGATGGAATGGGGCATGATATCCCTGCACATTTTATTCCTCAGCTTAGCGGTTTATTTGCGCATCATTTTAAATCATCATACTAGGACACTATGGCTGCATTACCCTCACTAAGACAGCTATCATATTTAGTTACGTTGTCGGAAACTTTGCATTTTACTGAAGCAGCACGCCGCTCTTTTGTCACGCAATCGACGTTATCAGGCGGCATCATGGAGCTTGAACGATTATTAGGTGGCGTTCTGGTAGAGCGTGACCGTCAGAATGTGCGTTTAACACCATTGGGTGAACAAGTTGTTGCTCGTGCCCGTGTATTACTAGCAGATGCTCAAGATTTAATGCGATTGAGCCGTGAAATGAGTGAACCGTTAACAGGTGATTTGCATTTGGGAGTTATCCCAACCATTGCACCTTTTATCCTGACACGGTTACTTGATGAAGTGCATCAGCAGTTACCTAAAATTCAGTTGCATCTACATGAAGCTCAAAGTGAAAAAATTGTAGAGCGTCTAGAACATGGTAATCTAGACATGATTGTTCTTGCTCTACCGTTTGATACTAGAGGTCTAAAAGTCGCTGAAATCTCGAAAGAAAATTTGTACCTTGTATGTAGTAAGCAAGATACAAATGCTTTGCAAGCAAACTCACTAGATGATCTTGATTTATCGAGATTAATTTTGCTTGAAGAAGGCCACTGTTTACGTGACCACGTTTTAAGTGCATGCCCTATCGGTGAACGTAAAAACGACAACCGTTTAAAAGCAAGCTCTTTACCAACTTTAGTTGAAATGGTTTCTTCTGATTTAGGTTTTACCCTTTTACCAGAAATTGCAATTGATAACAGTATGATCAAGTTTAATGATCAAATTACTGCAAAACCAATTGAAGATGCCCCGAGTCGCACTTTAGCGCTAGTCACTCGTAAAAGTACGCCGCTACAAAGTGAATTCGATGTGTTACTGCAAATTATGCAGAAAATCACGACAAACCTACATGAATAAAAAAGGAGTCTTCGGACTCCTTTTTATTTTATTGAGGTGTAAGGGATGCCCACTTAAACACCCAAGCAGATTGCATATTCAAACTATTATCAGCAATAATTTTTTCTCTAATAATCTGTGCTATAGCATAGTCGTTGGCTGGATCTATCATGACTCGTATTCCTTTAGTGGTTGAGCTGGTTACGACCTTATAGCCCTTTGCTTCAAGCTGTGACTGAATCTTATTTGCTTTATTTTGATTAGAAGCTAGCGTAACTTGTACCATCCATTTTTTTTCGCCATTTTCTAAAATTTCTTTAGCGATCGCAGCATCAAGTTGTTTTTTATTTTCAGAATTTTTCTTTTCTTCTTTTGTGTGAACTTCCTCATTTTTCTTTTGCGCTAAAAACTCATCTTGCTTTTGTTTTCTTTTTTGGATGATTATTGTTTTATTCCTTACCTCACTCTTTTTAGTTTTATCATTGGAAACGGGCGCAAAATAAGGATATATCGCTTGATCATCAAATCTTTGAAATACGATGATATCCCCATAACACTTCTGATCTGCGTAGGCGGTCACTGGCATTATCCCCAAAAGTATTCTAATAAGTAAATTTCTAATAAAGCATTGCATCTTATTCATTTACCGAAGTTAAGTATATTTAATGCGGCGTATTAAAGTAGATTTCACATGATTTGTATATTTTTAAAATTCAATGTTTTATGGAAAGAATCACATATTTTAAAAACATCTTGCTGTGCTTCAAATTATTATCGTTTACCCAACAACCATTTAGAAAAACTAATTAAATTATTTTGAATTTCAGTGAATTAAAAAAGCCGACATTTTGTCGGCTTTTTTAATTAAATTTAAAACTTATTATTTAATCATTTCTAATAGTGCTCTTTGAGCATTATGCAATTTTTCACCCTCTGCTGGCTCAGCACGTACCCAAGTACCATCTGACTGTAACAACCAAGCTTGCTGGTTATCTTGCAAATAGTTCACTAGGCCTTGTTGATAAATACGTTTTTTCAATGCAGGATCTTCCACAGGGAAACATGCTTCAACACGGTTAAATAAATTACGATCCATCCAGTCTGCGCTTGAGCAGTAAATACGCGCATCGCCATTATTGCTGAAGTAATAAACACGGGTATGTTCAAGGAAGCGCCCTACAATTGAACGTACACGAATATTTTCTGATAAGTTAGGCAAACCTGGACGTAAACAGCAAATAGAACGAATAATCAAATCAATCTGAACACCCGCTTGAGATGCTTCATATAATTTATTGATCAATTGAACTTCCGTTAAGGCATTCACTTTCACAATAATTTGAGCTTTACGTCCTGCCTTAGCATTGGCAATTTCTTCATCAATAAAGTTGATGAGCTGAGCATGTAAGGTAAATGGTGCATGTAATAGCTTTTTCAATTTTGCCATTTTACCCATACCGGTTAACTCTTGGAAAATGCGATGCACATCTTCACAAAGGTCTTTATCCGTGGTCATCAAACCATAGTCGGTATAGATACGCGCATTGGTGGCATGGTAGTTCCCTGTGCCTAAATGTACATAGCGAACCAGTTTATTATTTTCACGGCGCACCACCATAATCATTTTGGCGTGAGTTTTATAACCAACAATACCGTAAACAACGACAGCCCCCGCTTCTTGTAAAACGTTAGCTACTTCAATATTTGATTCTTCATCAAAGCGGGCACGCAATTCAATAACCGCGGTCACTTCTTTTCCATTACGCGCAGCTTCCGCCAAAATCTGTACAATTTCAGAGTCAGCACCACTACGGTAAAGTGTCTGCTTGATTGCCAATACTTGTGGATCGCGAGCAGCTTCACGAAGTAGCTGAATCACGGGAGCGAAAGATTCAAACGGATGATGAAGCAAAATATCTTGCTTCTGCATTGCAGAGAAAATGCTCTCGGTCTTTTTAAACACTTTAGGTACAACCGGCGTATGTGAGTCATAACGCAAATGAGGGCGTTTAAAATTTGAAACCAGACGAGCCAAGTTTACAGGGCCATCAACTTTGTATAATTGCTCATCGGTTAAATCAAATTCTTCTAATAAGTACTCATAAATATGCTGCGGACAGTTATGAGTTACTTCTAAGCGAACAGCACGGCCAAAACGTCGAGAACTTAATTCACCTTTTAAAGCTTTTGCTAAATCTTCAACATCTTCATTTAATGCCAAGTCTGCATTACGTGTAACACGGAATTGATAACATCCAGTTGCTGTCATGCCAGGGAACAAATCGGACACATGTTCATGGATAATTGCAGATAGCATGACGTGATGTTCTTTACCACCTGTTAACTCATCTGGCAGGCGGACAACGCGAGGTAATGAACGTGGGGCTGGAACCACAGCTAAATCAATTTGACGGCCAAAAGCATCTTTACCTTCTAAGGTAATAATAAAGTTTAAGCTCTTATTGACGAGACGTGGGAACGGATGCGCTGGATCTAAGCTAATTGGGGTTAATACAGGTGCAACTTGTTCTTGAAAATACTTCTTAATCCAAGCTGACTGTGCTGGCGTTAGTTCACCACGACGGAGGAAGCAAATATCTTCTTCACGTAACTTAGGTAAGATTTCTTCATTTAAAATACGATATTGACGTTCAATCGCAGCGTGAGCAGTTTCAGAGATTTTTTGTAAGACTTGTCTTGGCGTCAAACCATCAGGGCTACGACTCTCATTGCCCAGAGAAAATTGCTCCATCACCCCCGCAACACGAATTTCGAAAAACTCGTCTAGATTACGAGAAAAAATGAGCAAGAAATTCATTCGCTCAAGTAATGGATGTAAAGGGTCTACCGCTTGCTCCAATACACGCAAATGGAAGTCAAGAATAGACAATTCACGATTTATATAACGGTCATTATAACTATATTCTGTTGGGGTCGTTGGTGTAATCGCTGTATTCATGTCTAACTCAATTCTCTATCCAGCCAAAATCTCTATAAAACAGTATGCTGCAAAAATATGACAATTTGGTAAAAACTAAAAAATTTACACATCTTTAAAACATCATTATTCAGGAATCTGGGTGCTATTCATATAACGTAGAATAACGCGTTTTCTATATTGTAGTTTACGATCGTTGCGGTGATCTTGATAATATTTCGGATCAGGCAATAATGCGGCCAAAAAAGCAGCTTGTTCGCGCGTTAAGCTTCTCGCACTTTTACCATAATAATATTGCGCGGCTGCTTCTACACCATATCGATTTTTGCCAAATTCAACAGAGTTCATATATACCTCAAGAATTCGGCGTTTTGACCACATCCGCTCCATCATCCAAGTTGCGATAGTTTCTTGGCCTTTTCGAATAAACGAACGCTTATTGTATAAAAACAAGTTCTTTGCCAGTTGTTGAGACACCGTAGAACCACCAGCAACAACCACTCCTTCTTCATTATTCCGCTCTAGAGCAAAACGAATGCCATCCCAGTCAAAACCATGGTGATGAATAAATTTTGCATCTTCCCCAGCTAAAATCGCATGCTTGAAATTGTCGCTAATATCATCATAGTCAAGCCATTCATGAATGATCGGCTCTGAGGTATCTGACCAATAATCAATTCGCATAAACATGGTGGTATCAACCTCATGTGTACGCCACCAAACCAAACTTGAGAAAATCCAAAGTTGAATAAGGAGAATTGCCCCAATAAAAATTAACAACACGCGAACAATAAAAGCTTTCATGTTCGTCCTGATCTCCTGTATTCAACTTTTTTCATGTTAAGCTGTTAAGCATGTTCATATATAACAAAAGCATAGCATGACTCAATATCAGCCTCCGCACATTAATCGTAAACTCAATGTACAAACTTGGT
Organism: Acinetobacter sp. V104_13; assembly: GCF_031798995.1. Taxonomy (NCBI): domain Bacteria; kingdom Pseudomonadati; phylum Pseudomonadota; class Gammaproteobacteria; order Moraxellales; family Moraxellaceae; genus Acinetobacter; species Acinetobacter sp. V104_13. The sequence goes on from NZ_JAVQNP010000027.1 coordinate 1,015,653, forward strand.
GGCTGACCGCCTTATTGATCTTGATTAACGTAGGTTTGTTTGTTTGGCAAATTGCAACTGGTGTCGATATTAGCGACCCAGCCATGAAAGATGCTATTCATTGGGGTGCAGATTTTACACCACTTACTTTTACTGGGCAGCCTGAACGCTTATTTACCAGTATGTTTTTTCATTTTGGTCTTGTTCACCTCATGCTTAACATGTGGGCCCTCTATATTTTCGGTAATGTTGCAGAGTCTCTATTTGGTCGCTTTTATTTTATAAGCCTGTATTTACTTGCTGGCTTATTTGGTAGCCTTCTCAGTAGCTATATGACCATTCAAAATGGGCATGAATTACTGCAACATTTCGATCAAAGTTTACTTCCTCATGTCAGTGCAGGTGCTTCGGGTGCCGTGATGGGATTAGGTGCTGCGTTAACAGTACTTTCTCTATTTCCCCCGCTGCCTCATCAAGCCTACATACTCGATAAAAAAGCATTATTAATGATTATGGCCATCAACCTTGTTTTTGGCTTTGTAGCAACGGGTATTAATAATGCCGCGCATATTGGCGGCATGATTATTGGAGCATTCCTTGCACTGATGTGGTACTTAAGCTATGTCAGCAAGTTAAAAACTATACTTAAAATTTTAGGCTTATTAGGCGCAGTAATCATTACGGGTGTTTTTTATATGTACTGTGTACAAATCAATTCACCGTTACTTCCACTCTGGCATGAAATCATCATCCAGAACCCTGACATTATTCCTTAAACTACAATTGGTTTAATTCTCTTAAACTTTGTAAAGGTGGTAAATTACAGAGATAGCCTAGTCGATAACGACCAATCAGAGCACAAACCAGCATCATGCCAAAAGGTAAAATCAGCCAGATTTCAATATGCCACTGTATTGCCATATTCATTTTATAGCTTGCGATCGCACTAATCACTTCTGCAAAACAGCAGGCAACTATGCCTGCTAACAGACCTAAAAACCCAATCTCAAAACTGAGCATTTGCTTCATTTTATTTTTAGATAAACCAAATGAACGTAACAAAGCAACTTCACGGCGTCGCTCATCCATTAATAAATTTAGACAAGCAATTAAAACGAGTATTCCAGAAAAACCAACTAATGCCGCTAGAACAGTTACTATTTTGACCAAAACATTCATTAAGCGCTTTACTTCATCTAATATTCGATCAACATCAATAAATACTGTATTTGAGAACTGCTGAATAATAGTGATCATTTTTGGTTGATCTTGCTTAGGTACATAGAAACTACCTAAATAGCTTCCAGCATTTTCGTCTAACGTTTTAGGTGAAAAAATAAAGAAAAAGTTAGGGCTAAAGCTTTCCCACTCGACACTCCGAAAATTCACAACTTTGGCCTGTAAGTTGCCTTCGGGCAAACTAAAAGTAAGCTTATCTCCAATTTGGATTCCCAAACTTTCGGCAGTTTTACTTTCGACTGAAACTTGCCCTACGCCATTAAACTGGGCTTGACCATTTGTAATGACATTGTCATTTGGTAGTAGATTTGATTGAGTCAAATTCAGTTCACGGCGCAAAGAATTATTTTGCTTTATAGCCTCTTCTGAAAAAGGCATATCATTCTTAGCTAACAATCGGCCACGAATATTTGGATAGAGCGGCGTGCTTTGCCAGCCATTCTGCTTTAATTGTTGCTCAAATGCTTTTAAATCAAATGGAGGTAATCCATAAACAAATTGATTCGGTGTCCCTTCTGGAAGTTGTTGCTGCCAACGCTCTAATAAATCTGTTCTTAATACACTGAGTACCGTAATGAGGCTTAAGCCTAAAGCCAATGCGGTAATTTGTAAGGCGCTTTGTGATGGCGAACGAATATAAAAAGACAAACGATTTTTCAGCTTTTTTAAGCTACGAAGCAATAGCCAAACAACGGTGTAAAGCAAAATACAAAGAACAATAATTGCCGCCAAAACCAGAATGCTGAGCATCAAGTTTTCACTCAACACCAAACTAAAAACAATCAGGCTGCTAATGCCAGCAAAGAACATAAAGAATAATGATTTTCGAGATTTGGCTTCTTCGCGAATCACCCGAATTGGAGGTGTATTCAAAAGCTCCCAAATGCTTGGCAAAATAAAACCAATCAGCACAATCACGCTGGTAAAAATCGCAATTGGTAAAGGCCCGATTAAAAGAGGTACAACCGAAAAACTTAACTCTAATTGAGGAATCAATTGCAGCATAAGTTGCAGCAGACCAAACCCCATGATTAAACCTAATAGGCTTCCTAGCACAATTGAAATCGCACTGACAATACAAAGCAATCCAATATATGCCCACAAGATTTGGAACTTACTGGCACCTAAACATCTAATAAGTGCAATGTGATCTTGGTTTTGTTGAACATATCTTTGACTCGTTAAAGCGATGGCAATACCACACAACAAAATCGTTAAAATATTGGCCAATTGCAAAAAGGTATCTAAATTTTCAAGCGGACGTAATAACCTACTATTCGATTCACTTGCATCACGTAAACGTAAGCCAGCCGTTTCATCTACATCTTTAGAAGGTTGATGCTGTTGCTTAAATTGCTTTGAAAATGACTGAGCCTGTTCAGGGTTACCTGCCATTAATAAACGATAGTCAATTCTACTCCCTGTCTGAATCGCATGAGTCTTAGCAATATCGACTTGATGAATAATAACGGTTGGAGAAAAGCCTGAAAAACCGAGTTCCTGATTTGAATCACGCACAATCACGCCACTAAAACGGAAGGTACCATCAGCAATAGAAACAGTATCTCCTCGCTTTACTTTAAGTAAATCGGCTGCTCTTTGACTTAGCCAAACCTCACCAGATTGAATCGCTTGAGTTTTTGGCGAAATTTCAAGCTGTCCTCTGAGTGGAAACGCAGGTTCTATCGCTTTTACATTCACCATGACAAACTGATCTTCGGTATGTGCCATAGAGCTAAATATAGTGACATTGGTTTGTTTCAGACCTAGCTGCTCTGCCCTTTTTTTCCACGACTGTTCGATAGGCTCGTTATTCGACAGAACCAAATCCGCACCCAGCATTTGTGAAGCTTGCAGACTTACTGCATTTTTAACTTGATCGTTACTAAATTTCAGGGCAGTTGTCGCACTGATCGCAAGCGATAGAGCAATAATGAGTAGATATAATCCACCCGTACGAAAACTTTGTAGCAAAAGTGGTTTGAGAAGATTACGCATAGTTTAACCACCCTGTACTGTCTTTAGTCTGCCGTCATCCAATTCAACATGGCGCTGACAAAGGGTTGCTAAATTACGATCATGGGTGACTAAAATCAGAGTCGTACCTAACTCTCGGTTTAAATCAAAAAGCAAACTTTCAATTTCTTGTGCTGTCTGACCATCTAGATTTCCAGTCGGTTCATCTGCAAAAATAATTTGTGGTTCTGCGATAAGAGCGCGTGCAATTGCCACACGTTGTTGCTCGCCACCAGATAAAACTTTAGGCGTTTGTTCAACTTGACGACTCAGCCCTACTCGATGCAACCAATCTAAAGCTTTTTTCTCAGCTGTTTTATAATCAAAGTCTTTACGTAATCGTAAAGGTAACATCACATTTTCAAGCGCACTCAACTGAGGCAGAAGTTGAAAAGACTGAAATACAAAACCAATATGCTGCATTCTGATTTGGGCACGTTGTTCCTCTGTTAACTGATGAACAGCTTGACCACACAACCAGACTTCTCCTTCAGACGGTTGATCTAAAGTCGCCAAAATTCCTAGTAAGGTTGATTTACCTGAGCCGGAACGTCCCGTAATTGCTACCTGTTCCCCTTCAAAAATCTCTAAATCAATACCTTTTAAAATCGTAAACTGATTTTGGTTAATCTGAATAGTTTGTGTAACTTGATGGGCAGCAATGATGGGTTGTGGCATGATGTGAAAAGTCCTATGTATTCAGAATCAGGGTCGAAGTACAAATGTCTAAATCTTTTTTGATTGGTTCTAAAAGCATCATGCTCATCTCATTAAGTATGTTGCCTATGCTTGTATCGGCGAAAACTATTTTAATTTTAGGAGATAGTATTAGTGCCGGTTACGGAATTGATCCCAAACAAGGTTGGGTACAATTACTGCAAAAACGCTTAGACCAACAGTATCCCAAACAACACAAAGTGGTCAATGCAAGTGTTAGTGGAGAAACAACAAGCGGCGCTTTAGCCCGATTACCTAAGTTATTGCAGACCTATAAGCCCAATGTGGTCGTGATTGAATTAGGCGGGAATGATGGCTTGCGTGGTCAACCACCTCAAACGATTCAAAAAAATCTGGATCAGCTCATTCAATTAAGCCAGAAACAAAAAGCCAAAGTTATTCTTTTTGGCATGAAGATTCCGCCAAATTATGGGGCTGCGTATAGCAAAGCTTTTGAAAATAATTATAAAGTTGTAAGCCAAAAATATCAGGTGAAACTACTACCGTTTTTTCTAGATGGTGTTGCTGGTCAAAAACAGCTTATGCAAAATGATTTAATTCATCCCAATGCTCAAGCGCAGTCAAAACTACTTAATTTAGCTTACCCATATATAAAAGGTGCCCTATAGGCACCTTTTATCTTTAAGTATTCTTTTTAATATGATCAGAAATCAAAAAAAGTAACTTCACCAGTTTCTAGTGAATATTCTGCACCGACAACAATTAATTCACCTTTTGCAATCAGGCTCTCTAACACCGCTGAACCATGGCGTAATTGATTTACAGAAGCAAAAACGTTTGAACGTACCGCATGACATGAAAGTTTTTTCAAATCATTTTTTAAATCAGTCTGCATTAAAATTTCAACTGATGGACGAACGCGGTTCACAATCGACATTAGGTTAGATGATGGCGGGTGATCAGGATTCATTAACGTATCAATTGTTGCTTGAATCGCACCACAATGGCTGTGTCCTAATACAACTACAACTGGGCAGTCATAACGCTCTGCTGCGAACTCAACACTACCGACTTGTGAAGGTGCAACCACATTACCAGCTACACGAATTACGAATAAGTCACCAAGACCTTGGTCAAATACCATCTCTGCTGGAACACGAGAATCTGAGCAGCCAAGTACAATTGCAAACGGATTTTGATCCTTTGCCATTTCAGCGCGTTCTTGATGAGATAAGGTTTTTGCAAGGGAAGTATTTCCATTTACAAATCGTTGATTACCGGCTTTCAGACGATCTAAAACTTCTTGCGCAGTAGGCATTTTATATTTCCATTGTTTTTTCAAGGTTGGAAATCATTTTAATGTGTCAAAATTTGAATGTCACTGACAAAAAATAAATCCTTTTCTATGAAAAAATTTAAAAATACTTAACCTGCTTTAATGTAGAGCTCACTGCATATTCGCTACTGTTTAGTGAAAAAATAGACATACTTTGGTTCTCGGATTGACTATAATTTTCTTCATTCCAAACATTTGGCAAATGACTCATTGGCAAAGTTTTTCAATAATTTTTCAAACTCGCTTAAGCTTCAAGGATGAAATCTATGACAAGGCTGTCCACATCAATTAAGGCCTCTATGAAAAAAACTGCTACCGCACTGACTTTGGCTTGTAGCGTATTGTCAGTGATGAGTATTTCTCAAACACAGGCAGCCGATAATATTGATGTGACCTTCCAGAATGTATTACAGCAAGAACGTAGCTGGGCAGGCCTACAAAGCAAAAGCTTAAAAGTCGGTGATGTGACTTGGTCATATAGCGAAGGCGGCTCTACAACAAAACCGACTTTACTCCTTATTCATGGTTTAGCGGGTAGCCGTGATAACTGGAACCGAGTGGCTCGTTATCTCACCACAAATTATCATGTCATTATTCCTGATTTGCCGGGTAGTGGCGAAACTATCGTTTCCCAAGACTTCGATTATTCGGTACCAAATCTTGCTGAAAAATTACGTCGCTTTGTTGAGGCTGCAAATTTAAAAGGTCCAATTCATATTGCTGGGCACTCACTCGGCGGATCTATTGCCCTACTCTATGCTGGACAATATCCATTTGAAACCAAAAGTCTATTCTTGGTGGATAGCGGCGGTATTTTTCGCTCAGCCAATACAATTTATTTAAAAGATCCTGCTTACCTAAAACAACTTTTAGTGTCTAAAAAAGGTGACTTTAATTATTTATTAAAACAAACCATGTTTAATCCTCCGTTTATTCCTAAAGAGTTTCTTCAAGCTCAAGAAAAGTTGATGATTGATCAGGCACCTCAAACACAAAAACTGGTTGATCAATTGATTGCACTTAATAAAGTCTATACACCAGACTCATTTGCGGTACTTACCAAAACGATCGATGCACCGACGCTCATTCTATGGGGCAAACAAGATAAGATTATTAATGTCGAAGTAGCAAGTGAACTAAAACGACTTTTAAAGAATGCTCAGCCTCCAGTTATTTTAGAAAATGTAGGCCATATGCCAATATTGGAAGCTGAACAGTTGGTTATGCAACAATATCTACCGTTTTTACTGAAAGTAGAAACAAATCAGTCGTCAAAAACGACCACACCTTAAATAAAACTTCGGACTTGTGAGACCTTATGTCTACCCAACCACTTATTGAAAAACTTATTGAAGCTCATCTAGATTTTTTAGATGAGCAATTTGCTCAGACTCAGGTGATCCAGCAAGAGTTTGAGCAATTTTATCATTGGTTGGGGAGTCGGCAATTACAACATCTGTGGACTTTTGAACAAATTCAACAGCTCATTCAAAAGCAGATTTTAGATACGCCTGCTTCTGATTTCCTGATTGAACAAATTGCTGAGCATATTCGCTTTGCATTGATTCATCCTGCAAATGAAACCGCAACTGTTGAAGATGTTATTCCTGTTCTAACGATTGACCGAATTGCACAATACGTTGCAAGTAAAGAAGAGCACCGTAAAAAACTGATTAAAACGATTGTGAATAATCCTGCTTTTTCGGCCCTGCTCACGCAACTGATTCAGCAAACAATGCATGATTATTTAGATGAATCAATGTCAAAGCGTGTACCAGGTGTAGGTCGTTTTATGAAAATGGGGAAATCTGTTTTAGAAACAGTAACCGATTCCAATCTGGACGATACGATTAATCATTATTTGCAAAAGAATATTTTAAAACTCAGCCAAATGAGTGAGCGTGTTTTAAACCAACATTTTGACAATGATAAGCTCTACCATTTTCAGGCAAATGTTTGGCATAAAGTTAAAACTATGCCACTTTCTGTTTTAAAAAATTATATAGAAACTCAAGATTTATCAAAAACGGTTGGTTTAGGGCATGAAATCTGGGACCACATTCGCCAAACTGATTATTTAAAACAACAAGTACATGATGGTATTTATACTTGGTATGCACGTAATCAAGAGCGTAGTTTTGACTTGTTACTTCGTGACCTCAATATCGATGAAAGCTTAGTGCAACATGAGCTGAACACGTTACTTGTGCCTGTATTACAGCATTTAATTACAACAGGACATTTAAGACGCCGTGCCCGTGTTTACTTAGAAAAGTTTTATTATTCTGAAAAAACATTAGATATTTTAAAAAATAAAGGCGCTTAAAGCGCCTTTGTTTTTTGTATTGATTAAAAAGAATATTTTAAAGAAGCGTAATAAGCTCGACCTGGTTCATTATAAGTTTGGCTGATTGAATTACTGTCTCGTAAAATTTGTTTATCAAACAAGTTGCTCACACCAACACGCGTACTTATATTGTCTGAAAATTTATAACCGACATTGATTCCAGCGGTACTATAGCTTTTTACAGTACTTGGCTTAAGCGCAGAATTTACTCCACCTGAACCAATCCCTGATTCGATTCTACTTTCTGCAAACTGACGTGATTTTTGACGACCATATTGAGTAAATACAAAATTTACATCTAACTGATCTGTGATGTCATAATCAAAAATTGAGTTAATTGTATAGATTGGAACTAAAGATAATGGATTACCTGTTTGTTTATCTTTTGAATCCATCATATACGTAAAGTTATTAGTCCAGCGGATATCACCGAAGTCTAATCCTAAGCTTCCTTCAAAACCTTGAATTAATGCTTTAGGCGTATTTTCCCAACGTAAGATATTCCACTTGGTATTGGTCACAGCTCCTGTATTTGCATTGGTACTTGAACCATCAACTGTTCCAACCACATTTGTACCAGCCACAATTTTATCTTTATAGTCATTGCGGAACCAAGTTAAGCTTGCATTCACGATATCTTTTTGGAACTGGATACCAAGCTCTTTGTTTACCGAAGTTTCTGGTTTTAAATCACCATTACCTTGTAACAAGCAACGTGACTCAATATTGGCCGGACAACCATTGCCATTTGTACTTAATAAATACCCTTCAGCATTTTGATACATATTCGGTGCTTTATAAGCTTTTGCTACCCCACCTTTTAAAGTGAAATAATCGTTAAGTCTTTGGGTAATATTTAAGCTTGGGCTCCAGTTAGAACCAGATTTACTATGGTCATCAAAACGCAGGCCTAATACGACATCTGTACTGTCTGTGAGTTTCAAGTTATCTTCAATATATGCAGAAGCAATACGTGATTCCATTTTACTACGATCGCCTTTAGCCAATTGATCGCCATAACCTGAACCACTGCTGTCTTTCCCTTGATTTGTCGACACATTATCTTTAAATCTGTCTTCAACCCATTCGGTACCAAGTGTTAATACATGCGGTACATAGTATTCAAAAGGAATATTGGCTTCACCATTAAATCGAAGAGTTTCTAAACGTGAAGTGGCTTTATCATCAAGATTATTAATTTTTCCTTCTGTGCTGCCACCAAGGCCTTCTGGAAGACGTTTATTATGCGTTTTATCGTATTGAGCAACGAGCTTACTCTTACCCCAAGACCAATCGCCTTCATGGGTTAATGCGTAGCTATCACGGTACATAGTATTGGTTTCTTTACCAATAAGTTCCGAAAGAATCGCATCAGCTTCCGCATTTGCATTTAACTGAGAGTCACCAGAATAAATATTACCTTGTTTGCTAGAAGAAACATCAAGCAAAACAGTTTGCTGGTCTGTTGCCTGCCAAGCTAAACGGCCTGAAATATCTTTATTTTTAACGCCTTCACGCCCAGCTGCGGTACTACCAATTGATTTATTAATATCAACATCGTCAGCTTCTGTTTTATTATAATTACCATATAAACGATAAGACAAAACATCTTTAATCAGTGGCCCACTTACGTTAAAACCAACACGATTTGATGCACCTTCTTTAGAGTCTTCAGGTTGCGATGTATAAAACTCTACTGAGCCATGGGTTTCATTAGTCACTTTTTTAGTAATGATGTTAACCACACCACCTGCCGCACCAGAGCCATAACGAGCCGCTGCCGGTCCACGTAAAACCTCAATCGACTCGATTGCTTCTGCTGGCACCCAGTTTGAGTCACCTCGTGTATCACGCTCTCCTTTCCAGCCATAACGGACTGAATTACGAGAATTGATTGGTTTTCCATCCACTAAAATAAGCGTGTTTTCGGGCCCCATTCCACGAATATCAATTTGTCTATTATTGCCTCGCTGCCCTGTTGCACTGTTACCTGTTAAATTGACACCGGGCATACGGCGCACATAATCAGAAATATCATTACGAACTGGTAGTTTTTCTAAATCTTCTTGGGTGATAACTGATACGCCGAGCGACTGCTTCACCTGCTCTTCAGCTGTTACAAAAATTGTTTCCAATTTCACAGGTTCAGCAGGCTTTTCTAATGCTTTTTCAGCTTGTTCTTGCTCATTTTGTGCAGCATAAGCCATAGACATCATACTTGCCAGTACTGAAACAGAAAGCACTGACTGGATAATACGTTTCGACATAAGTATTCCCAATATATTGATTTATTAAACATCTCTCATTTTCAGTTCCGCATTGTAACAAAGATAAATAAAATTACAAATGATATTGATAATAATTATCATTATTTATATTGAATAACAAAAAAACCTCATTACGAGGCTTTTTTATTTCACTTTTCAAATAATTTGATTATTTGAAATAAGCACCTTCAGCTTGCGTATGGTCTGTTTGGTCAACCACACGTTGAAGCTCAGGAATGTTCTCTCTTAAAGTAGTTTCTACACCTTGTTTCAAGGTAACATCAATTGCAGAACAACCTTGGCAACCACCACCAAATTTCAATACAGCAGTTAAACCGTGTTCTGGATCATCTTGTACTTCTACCAAGCTACAATTTCCGCCATGCCCTGCAAGACCTGGGTTAATTTCTGCTTGAAGAATGTAAGTAATACGTTCTTCAATCGAAGCATCTGGACCAACACGTGGAACTTTAGAATTTGGAGCACGGAAAGTGAGCTGACCACCAAAACGATCCTTGTTGTAATCAATTACGGCATCTAAAAGGTAAGGAATAGATGGCGCATCGATATACGCAGGAAAATCAGGATAGTCCTGCTTATAATCCGTTGGGATCACTTCTTCTGGCGCACTATATGCCATACAGCATTCCGCACGTGGCGTACCCGGATGCTCAACAAAAATTCGAACGCCAATTCCCGGAGTATTTTGCTTCGTTAGTAAATCGTGCAAATACTCTTGTGCAGATGGTGTAATCAAAAGGTTTGGAATTTCTTCTGCAACAGCAGTGTTGGTGTTCTCAGTCGACATAACAATATTCCTCAAGCTGATGCCTTTATATTAACCGAAGATGAGGTGGATTTAAAAAAAATCAACTAAATTTGTCGGATTTATACACAACAGGGTTTCAACTTAAGTTTTTAATGGCATTATTGAGCTCAGTATTGATCATTTTTTAAATATTTCTTATGTTGCATTTGCCGTTTAACCATACAGTTACTCTTATTATTATTACGGTCATTATCTCTTTACTTGCTTTTAGCAATCAAAATGTAATGAACCGATTGATTTTTTGGCCGCCTGCAATGCAACGTGGACAAATTGATCGATTCATTACTCATGGCTTTATCCATGCCGACGGAACACATTTACTGTTCAACATGATTACCCTGTTTTTCTTTGGCAGTATCATTGAAAGTTTTTACCGCCAATATTTCTATGACATGGGTTTTGTGTTGTTCTATTTAGGTGGCTTAATCTTTGCGATTTTGCCAAGCTATTTACAACATAAAAATGATGCGAATTGGGCCAGCCTAGGTGCTTCAGGTGCTGTTTCAGCGGTTTTATTTGCTTATATTCTGTTTCAGCCATGGAAGCTGATTTTTGTATTCTTCATTCCTGTACCCGCTATTATTTTTGCTATTTTATATGTAGCGTACAGTATTTGGGCTGGTAAACGTGGTAATAGTCATATTAACCATAGTGCTCATTTATGGGGTGCAGCTTACGGAATCATCGTAACCATTTTACTTGAACCTAAAGTTATTCCACATTTCTTAGACCAGCTTACCCGTCTTCCTTTCTAAACGATATAAATCAAAGAAAAGCCCGTTATGGGCTTTTCTTTTTTTCTGATTTATTTATCTGCATAAATTCTCAGTCTTTTTTCTGATTTTCTTTGATCAATTCGTTGTTTTGTTTGCAAAAACCATCTGATTAAACTCATGCCAATTCTTTTAATAATTCAGATGATACAATGAAGTACAGAGCAATTTTATCTAGCCTTTCTATTGCCTTATTTAGCTTATCTCTGGCTGGATGTAATGACAACGATAATCAAGAAAATGTCGTAAGCACGCCTAAGCAACCCAATATCTTATTTATTATGGCTGATGACTTAGGCTATTCAGATTTAGGGGCTTTTGGTGGCGAAATTCACACCCCTAATATTGATAGTCTGGCTCAAGAAGGTCGCCTTTTAACGGATTATCATACTGCCCCAACCTGTTCGCCAACACGTTCTCAACTTATTTCCGGTACTGATCATCATTTAGCTGGTATTGGGGCAATGGCTGAACTCACACCAGAGCATTTGAAAGGACAACCAGGTTATGAGGGCTATTTAAACGAACGTTCTTTATCGATTGCCCAAGTACTTAAAGACAATGGTTATCGCACGTATATTAGTGGTAAATGGCATTTAGGCTTAACCCCTGAAAGCAATGCACATGCTAAAGGTTTTGATCATTCATTTACCTTATTACAAGGTTTAGACCATCATTTTAAACAAGCTCCAAGTGCCTTTAAACGAAATTCAACTTATACAGAAGATGGGCAAACTATTCCTATTTCAGCATTGCCTGATGACTTTTTCTCTACCAACTATTTTACCGACAAATTACTGAGCTACTTAGATTCAGGCAAAAATAGTGGCAAACCATTCTTTGCTTATGCTGCCTACACGGCACCTCACTGGCCAATTCAAGCCCCAGCCGAATATCGTGAAAAATATCGCGGAGTTTATGATGTAGGTTACGATGCAATTCGTAATGCCCGCATTGCTAGACAAAAACAGCTTGGAATTATTCCTGCAAACTTTGATGCAGCAGAACCAATTGCAACTCAAAATGCTCCACAAAAATATGGGAAATGGGATGAGTTAACAGCCGAACAAAAGGCACTAGAAGCTCGTAAGATGGAAATCTATGCGGGTATGGTAGAAAATCTTGATGCCAATGTCGGCCGCATTATTCAATATCTCAAACAAAATAATCTTTATGACAATACTTTAATTTTCTTTGTTTCAGACAATGGTGCAGAAGGTTTTGTACGTGGCGGATATGGCAGTGAATCTGGTTTTGATAACTCAGTAGCAAATGTGGGGACACCTACTTCATATCACTATATTGGGCCACGTTGGGCCGAAGTCAGTGCGGCACCTTTCCACTTATGGAAAGATACGGCGGGCGAAGGTGCAACGACTGCCCCTGCTATTGTGAAATTACCAAATCAGAAAAAAGCGGAAGAGACAAATCATAGCTTTGCATCTGTACTCGATGTTTTCCCTACCTTACTAGAATATGCTCATATTCCAGTACCACAGGATCAATATAATGGCCGAGCCATTAATACGCCATCTGGAATTTCATGGAAACCTTTGCTTGAAAACAAAACCGATACTATTCGTCCTGCAAATTTTAGCTTTGCCGATGAGTTACATGGCAGCAAATATGCAAAACAAGGTGAATGGAAAATCGCACTTCAAGGACGACCTGAATTAGGCACAGGGACTTGGGAGCTATACAACATTAAATTAGATCGCGGTGAAAGACAAAACGTTGCTCAGCTTTATCCTGCAAAAGTTCAAGAACTTTTATCGGTCTATCAAAAATATACTGAAAAAAATGGTGTGCAGGAATATAACGCCAAATGAAATTGAAACCTTTTTTAGTCACCACAATCGGCCTGTCTATCATGACGGGCTGTAGCCAATCTTCAAAAGTTTCTGAATCTAGGTCTTCGACGCAACAGCAAACTTCTTTAGCTGATTTAGGGTCTATTGAAAAATGTCAAAACTATACTGGTCTGCCTCAGGGTTGGCTCAAACAGCCTACAGCAGGAATGGTTTTAATTGCCGATGGAGATTTTAACTTTGGTTCCGAAAAGGCCTATCCCGATGAACTTAATTTTGGAAAAAAGCAGCGCGAAGTCAAAGGATTTTGGATTGACCAAACTGAAGTTACGGTCGCTCAGTTTGCAAGTTTTGTAAAAGCAACTGGCTATATTACCGATGCCGAAAAACAAAAACAGGCTGCTGTTTTTTCACCAGATTCTGATCATCCACAGCAATGGTGGCAACTAAAATCTGGATATACTTGGAAAACTCCAAACGGCAGTACGGGTGCTGTAGCAACCCCTAATGAGCCTGTAAGGTATGTGAGTAAAAATGATGCTGAACACTATGCAGTGTGGCTAGGACGTGATTTACCAACAGAACTAGAATGGGAATATGCAGCTAAAGCCAATTCAAAAACTGATACACCTTTACATCAAGCCCCTACGGATGAACATCAACATCCACAAGCCAATTACTGGCAAGGTGAATTCCCTTTTCAAAATCTAAATCAAGACCACTTTAAAGATGTGGCACCTGTTGGATGTTTTACGCCAAATAATTTCAAACTATTTGATATGATTGGAAATGTATGGGAATGGACATCATCTCCGTATCAAGGTGCTCATGACCAGCATATGGGAAATTATTCTGATTTACGACAACAACAAATTGCGAGCACACAATATGTAATTAAGGGCGGATCTTTTCTTTGCGCACAAAATTATTGTTCACGTTATCGTAGCAGTAGTCGTTATCCACAAGATTTTGATTTAGCTGCAACACATATTGGATTTCGAACTATTTTACGGTCTCCTTAATTTCTTCTTAATTCGACTGATTAAAGATATTTTTTAACCAAAATTAGATCGAAAAATGATCAAAATATTTTTATAGTACAAGTGAGAATGATAAAAAAGTGAGAACAAGATGAAAACTTTACTTCTTTGTGCCGCAGCAATTTTCACAATGTCACTATCAGCCTGTGCGGTCCATACGCCTGAAGGTAGTATTGTGATTGACCCTGATTCACCATATTACGGACATCCAGGAGGCTTTTGCCCACCAGGACAAGCTAAAAAAGGACGTTGTTAGAAATACCCTCTTTTAAAGTAATTTTGAAGTTACTCTAAAGAAATAGGCTTCAATCAAGTGATGAATTGAATACTAAATGGAGGGTTCCAGCCCAAAAATAGATGGGATGAAACTAGAAAATTATGGTGTAAAAAAATCACCATATCCCCAAGATTTTTAAAAGACAATCTTACGTTGTCTTCTATCTAGTTTCACCCCAATTCTTTCTTATTCCGTTTGACTTTTCTTACCGCTTAAGAAAAAAGTCTAGTTTTTGATCATTTCTGTATCTCTATTATTGATACATTTTGAACATTTTACCTTCAGGTTAATACTGATGTATTTGCTTAATACAAAATAAACATTTATGTAACGTAAGTCTATAAAAATGTTCTAAAAATGTGAAAAAAATTAAGGCCAAAATGAGATGAATTTATCATAATAACTTTCTCTTTCACGTTTCATCACATAAATAATCAATATTATTTTGTCAGTTATTGCCACTCGTTTCCTTTCATTGGCATAGATAATGTATACACATGTATATTAACCCAGTCGTATAAACGAGATATTTTATGTCCAGCACAAGTCAAGTCGAAGGTCTACAATTTCCGGTACACGCCTCAACAAAAAAACAAAGTACATCTCTTACAGGCCAAGAGATTTTGTCAGAGGCCTTATCTATTGTAGATAATAAAACCGCACAACAAGTGTTGAATGAAAAAAACTGGCGAAAAAACTATCCTTTATATTTTAAAGCACTTGTTAAACAAGGGATTTCTAATATCAACAACCCCATTACTATCGCGAAGCAAGGATTGCATAAAGCTCACCATATTTTTGATTATTATCGTGATGGTAAACATTACCTTTTAAAAGATGCCGTTCATATTGCTTCATCCAAGCCGCTTTATACAGTAAAACTTAAAGGTGAAAGTGATGCAGCACCGGAGTGGTATGTTCCTTATAAAGGACAAAAGCTGAGTGGACAAAGCTTACTGGACCAAATTCAACGCTGGGAAGAGACTGGTATTGTTGAGCCAAGTCATGCAAAAGCACTTCGTGAAGCTATTGCTCATCCTGAATGGTTCGATTTATCTGACCGTACAATGGTGTTATTTGGTGCAGCCTCAGAAGCAGGACCACTGCCTTGGTTAGCAAAATGGAAAGCGAATATTGTTGCCGTAGATTTACCAAACTCACGAGTCTGGGGCAAAATTTTAAATACGATTCAACAAGGGAATGCTACTCTCATTGCACCAACTGTAGAACAAGTGAATGCATCGGCAAAAGCCTCTGAATTAAAAGATAAGTTGGGAGCAAATTTACTCACCCAACTACCTGAAATTGCACAGTGGTTGGTTCAGTTTCCACAAAAATTAGATTTAGCTGCAATCGCCTATTTAGATGGTGAAAAGCATGTACGTGTTTCCATGGCGATGGATAGCATCATGCAATTCGTGAGCGAGCATAAGTCCGATACCAGCCTTATGTTTATGTGCACGCCAACTGATGTTTATGCAGTACCTAAAGAAGTTGCCGAGGCCGCACAACAAAAATTTAAATCCCGCACAAAAATGCAAAAATTGGCAGTGAAAGGTGTTTCTACGCTTTCGCTCAATCGTTTTTTTCAAGCACCATACCAAGACTTGATTAAGTGTGAGAATGGCAAAACTTATGGTATTGCAGACTGTTTAGTGGTTGAACAAGGTCCAAACTATGCTTTGGCAAAACGTATTCAACAATGGCGTGCTATTTTGGCTCGCCATCAAGGCCAACGCGTTAGCATTAATATTGCTCCATCGACAACGACTCACTCAGTAACTAAAAATCCACTATTGAAAGCTGCTTTTAATGGCGCAGAGCTTTTTGACGTAGAAGCATTTAGTCCTGAAACCACTAATGCCATTATGGCAGCACTCTGGATTCATGACTTAAGAAATGAGTCTTCAGTAGCGAATCCTGAAACTGTACTGGATCATCCGCTTGAACTTATGATGGAAGGTGCCAACCACGGTGGATTATGGCGTGTCGCTTATTTAGCACGGACTGCCCTACCTTTCGCTGCAATTTATGGTTTTGCTACAGAAAAACTCCCTTTTAGAAAATCATCTAAAAAATAATTTGATTAAAGCCCAATCCTAGAATTGGGCTTTTTTCTAATATGTCTTTATTTACGTTGAAAGTGTGATAGATATTTTTGCATTTCATCAGGCGGCACCATACCTCCCCCGGTAGCCCATATCACATGATTTGCCTGCTGCAACTGCTCAGCTGTTAACTGGTGTAAAGCCAAGTAAGCAGGAGTCGTCTGAACATAATACGGCCCCATCATACCTGCTGCCGCAGAAGGCTCAAGCTGAATATTCTCAGTTTGATTTAAAAGCGCAATAAGCTCATATAAACGTTCATCATGAATGGTGTAATAGCCATCAATTAACTGTTGCATAGCACGTCCAACAAAACCTGAAGCACGCCCTACCGCAAGCCCGTCTGCCGCAGTAACGTTATCAATGCCAATGTCATTAACTGAAATCTGATCATGCAAACCTGTGTGGACACCAAGTAACATGCACGGCGAATGTGTGGGTTCGGCAAAGATACAATGTACATGCTCACCAAAAGCCAGTTTTAATCCAAAACTCACCCCACCCGGCCCACCACCGACGCCACACGGCAAATAAACAAATAAGGGGTGTTCAGCATCGACTTTAATTTGTTTTTGCTCAAATTGCTGTTTTAGGCGTATTCCTGCAACGGCATAACCTAAAAATAATGTGGTTGAGTTTTCATCATCAATGAAAAAGCAGTGAGGATCTTGCTCTGCGGCTTTTCGTCCCTCTTCAACAGCTACTCCGTAATCACTGGCATATTCTACAACGTTAACGCCGAGGGAACGTAGTTTGTCTTTTTTCCACTGTCTAGCATCAGCCGACATATGAACAGTGACTCTAAAACCGAGTTTGGCACTCATAATACCAATCGAAAGCCCAAGGTTGCCTGTAGAACCTACCGCAATTTGATACTTAGAAAAAAATGTTCGAAATGCGTCTTGGTCGAGTTTACTGTAATCGTCTTCTGATTTGAGTAGCCCCGCCTGCATGGCAAGTTTTTCTGCATGTGTGAGCACTTCATAAATGCCACCACGTGCTTTGATAGAGCCTGAAATAGGTAAATGACTATCTTTTTTCAGCCAGAATTTTCCATTAAGTTGTACTTGTTTTGCTGAAGAAAGCGCTTGTTGTATATGAGCAATTTCAACAATATCTGATTCAATTTTTCCATGTTGTGCTTGAGTTTCAGGAAATACTTTCGCCAAATAAGGTGCGAAACGCACTAGTCTTGCTTCTGCTTCACTTACGTCCTTAGCAGTTAGTCCAACTTTTTCTAAAGCTTGTTTTAAAGGATATCGATGAGGTGTAAACCAAAATGTCTCTTGATAGGCTTGAAGTGTTTCAATAAGTGGAAATTGTTGTTTTAACTGATCTATTTGAACCGCATTCATAATATATCCTGATATAAAAGTTTAAGCCCAGCCTATAAAGCTGCTTAATGGCCTATAACAACTTATTAATTTATAGATGAATATATATGAAAAATAGCCTCAACTTTAAAAACTAAACAAATAAAAAAGCCACTGTGAACAGTGGCTTTAATTTTTTTAAATGCTTTTATACAAACTGCAAGAATAACCAGTACAAACCACCTGACAAACAGATTGTTGCAGGAAGAGTAAATACCCATGCAGATAAAATTGTTTTAACTGTATTAAAGTTTAAACCTGATTTATTCGCAACCATCGTACCCGCAACAGCACTGTTTAAAACATGCGTTGTTGAAACCGGCATACCTAAACCATCAGCAGCTGCAATTGTACTCATTGCAACAAGTTCAGCAGACATCCCTTGACCATAAGTCATGTGATGCTTACCAATACGCTCACCTACAGTCACAACGATACGTTTCCAACCAACCATTGTGCCTAGGCCAAGTGCTAAAGCAACAGCTACTTTTACCCAAGTCGGAATGTATTGTAAGAATGAATCTAAGCTACTACGATATTCTTTCACAAGTTTTTCTTGTGATTGATCCATTTTTGGTAAAGCATCCGCTTTATCCAAACGCTTAAACGTCGTGGTGCTTAAATACATATCATTACGAATTTCACTAATTGCAGCTTCAGGAATATCTTTTAAGTTGTTATAGCTAGAAACTCGCTCACCCAAGTGGTCAGTCATACTTGCCAATGCAGGCACGACTTCTGGAGTTTGCTGTTTAGTTTGAATATATTTAGTCAGAATAACACGTGCTTTTTCATCAGTTAATTCTGGCTGATTTTGCTTCAACAATACGGCAGTTTGAGAAGAAAGCTGATGAAATGATTGAACTTGTTGTGTATCAAGATTTTTATTTAATGAATAAGCCAATGGCACCAGACCAACCAAAATCAGCATGATGAGTCCCATACCCTTTTGACCGTCATTAGAACCATGTGCAAAACTTACACCTGTACAGGTAAAGATCAAAATTGCACGAATGATTGCTGGTGGTGGTTTATTACCTTCCGGTGGTTGGAATAATTCTACTTGGCGTTTAAAAATAGTTTTAACCAACAAGAATACAATCGCTGCAAAAGCGAAACCAATTAAAGGTGAAAATAATAATGCTTTACCGACTTTAATCACCTGATCCATATCAACACCACTGGTCGTTACGCCAGTCGATGCACTCAATAGATGGTTCATAATGCCCACACCCAAGATTGAACCAATCAAAGT
Source organism: Acinetobacter sp. V104_13 (assembly GCF_031798995.1). NCBI lineage: Bacteria > Pseudomonadati > Pseudomonadota > Gammaproteobacteria > Moraxellales > Moraxellaceae > Acinetobacter > Acinetobacter sp. V104_13. Next base: position 1,034,978 of record NZ_JAVQNP010000027.1, read on the forward strand.
ATGAGAGCTAGACGCAGGAATTCCTAAGAACCATGTACCAAGATTCCAAAGAATTGCAGCGAGCAACAATGCAAAAACCATTGCGAAACCTGCACCGCTACCCATATTCATGATCAGTTCAACAGGCAGCAATGCAATAATGCCGTAAGCGACTGCGCCGCTTGCAACCATTACCCCAAGGAAATTACAAAAACCAGCCCACATGACTGCAACTGGTGCTGGTAAAGCATTGGTGTAAATCACTGTTGCCACTGCATTTGCAGTATCGTGGAAGCCATTTACAAACTCAAAGCCTAAAGCAATCAAGAGTGCAGTTGATAAAAGAATAACTGAATAAAGACTCAAAGGTGGTACATGCGCTAAATCCGCACTCACCTGAAATCCAATATAAATAAGTGTTGCAACAATAATCGTCAGAAACACCGGCATAAAAAATTTAGGTGTCGGGACATGTACATTCGTCGATTTGACTTGCAGGTTTGCCGCAAGTTTTGAATCCGAAACAGGGGGTAGATTAGAATTCATGCAGACGGTAAGAGGATAAAAAAATCCTCTGTATTCTTAAATTAAATTATGACAATTATATGACAAAGCGGCGCCTGATGAAGTCAATTTTTCACATTTTGACCTCATTTGATGCACCTTTCCTCTATGATTTTTATTTTTTTATTTAAATACAATAATTTACATAAATCCCCACCCATCTATTTTATGACGATTTTTGAAGCAAAAATATCTAAAAAATTACCTGAACGACTACTTTTTAAACACCACAACTGTCATAAAACCGAATATTGGAGATGAAATATTTCAATATCATGATCATTTTATGAATATTTGATGAAAAAACAGTCTTCATTTGTCATAAAAGCCGTTTTTTAATGAATCTATTACAGTGAATGATGGATCGTTATAGGTCATCAATTGCGCAACTATTCTGTTACAATAGCGCCGCATTTTTAAATTCATATAAAAGATCGGGGTTTTCTATGTCTACGCTTGCCACCCTAAAAGCGCTTCTTGCTAAACGCATTCTGATTATTGATGGTGCAATGGGAACTATGATCCAGCGCCATAAATTGGAAGAAGCTGACTACCGTGGTGAGCGTTTTGCCGATTGGGCACATGACTTAAAAGGTAACAATGACCTTCTAGTTCTGACACAACCTCAAATCATTCAAGGTATTCATGAAGCTTATCTTGATGCTGGTGCAGACATTATTGAAACCAACAGCTTTAACGGCACACGTGTTTCTATGTCGGATTACCACATGGAAGATCTTGTTCCAGAGATTAACCGTGAAGCAGCACGTTTGGCCAAAGCAGCGTGTGAGAAGTATTCGACTCCAGATAAACCGCGTTTTGTTGCAGGCGTGCTTGGGCCAACATCACGTACTTGTTCAATTTCACCTAATGTAAATGACCCTGCCTTTCGTAACATTACCTTTGATGAGCTAAAAGAAAACTATATTGAAGCGACTCATGCGCTGATTGAAGGCGGTGCAGATATCATTTTGATTGAAACCGTATTTGACACATTAAACTGTAAAGCTGCGATTTTTGCGGTTAAAGAAGTCTTTAAACAAATTGGTCGCGAATTACCAATTATGATTTCAGGGACCATTACCGATGCATCGGGTCGTACCTTAACAGGTCAAACTGCAGAAGCATTCTGGAACTCTGTACGTCATGGTGACTTACTATCGATTGGTTTTAACTGTGCGCTTGGTGCAGATGCAATGCGCCCTCACGTAAAAACTATTTCCGATGTAGCAGATACCTTTGTTTCAGCGCACCCAAATGCGGGCTTACCAAACGCTTTTGGTGAATATGATGAAACACCAGAGCAAACTGCAGCATTCTTAAAAGAATTTGCAGAAAGTGGCTTAATTAATATTACTGGTGGTTGCTGTGGTACAACACCTGATCATATCCGTGCGATTGCCAATGCGGTAAAAGATATTTCCCCTCGTCAAGTTCCTGAAACTGTACCTGCATGCCGTTTGAGTGGTTTAGAACCATTTAATATTTATGATGACTCATTGTTCGTTAACGTGGGTGAACGTACTAACGTTACAGGTTCGAAAAAATTCTTACGCTTAATCCGTGAAGAAAACTTTGCTGAAGCTTTAGAAGTTGCACAGCAACAAGTGGAAGCTGGCGCACAGATTATCGACATTAATATGGATGAAGGGATGCTCGATTCGCAAAATGCGATGGTGCATTTCTTAAACCTTGTGGCTTCTGAGCCAGATATTTCACGTGTGCCAATCATGATCGACTCATCAAAATGGGAAATCATTGAAGCTGGCTTAAAATGTGTACAAGGTAAACCTGTAGTTAACTCGATTTCTTTAAAAGAAGGTTATGACGAGTTTGTAGAAAAAGCTCGCCTGTGCCGTCAATATGGCGCTGCGATTATTGTCATGGCATTTGACGAAACAGGTCAGGCCGACACTGCTGCACGTAAGCGTGAAATCTGTAAACGCTCATATGACATTTTGGTTAACGATGTAGGCTTCCCTGCTGAAGATATTATTTTTGACCCGAACGTGTTTGCAGTAGCAACTGGTATTGAAGAGCACAATAACTATGGCGTCGATTTTATTGAGGCCACAGGTTGGATTAAACAGAACTTACCTCATGCCATGATTTCTGGTGGTGTATCGAACGTTTCATTCTCATTCCGTGGTAACGAGCCCGTTCGTGAAGCGATTCATTCTGTGTTCTTATACCATGCGATCAAGCAAGGCATGACCATGGGTATTGTGAATGCCGGCCAAATGGCAATTTATGATGATATTCCAGCCGAGCTAAAAGAAGCAGTTGAAGATGTCATCTTAAACCAAAACCAAGGTGAGTCTGGTCAGGCTGCAACCGAGAAACTACTTGAAGTGGCGGAAAAATACCGCGGACAAGGCGGTGCTACCAAAGAAGCCGAGAACCTTGAATGGCGTAATGAATCTGTAGAAAAACGTCTTGAATACGCTTTAGTTAAAGGTATTACCACTTACATTGATGAAGATACCGAAGAAGCTCGCCTCAAAGCCAAACGTCCTTTAGATGTAATCGAAGGCGCTTTGATGGACGGGATGAACGTGGTTGGTGACTTGTTCGGGTCAGGCAAAATGTTCTTACCACAAGTTGTAAAATCTGCCCGAGTCATGAAACAAGCAGTGGCTTGGCTCAACCCGTACATTGAAGCTGAAAAAACAGGTAGCCAATCTAAAGGTAAAGTCCTGATGGCAACTGTTAAAGGTGACGTACACGATATTGGTAAGAATATTGTAGGTGTTGTACTTGGCTGTAATGGTTACGACATTGTTGACCTTGGCGTGATGGTCCCTTGTGAGAAAATCCTGCAAACTGCAATTGATGAAAAATGTGACATCATCGGCTTGTCAGGTCTGATTACCCCATCTTTAGATGAGATGGTCTTTGTTGCGAAAGAAATGCAACGCAAAGGCTTTAACATTCCTTTATTGATTGGTGGCGCGACTACTTCTAAAGCACACACAGCAGTAAAAATTGATCCTCAGTACCAAAACGATGCTGTGATTTATGTGGCTGATGCTTCACGTGCTGTGGGTGTTGCAACGACCCTGCTTTCTAAAGAAATGCGTGGAAACTTTATTGCAGAACACCGTGCTGAATATGCCAAGATTCGCGAGCGCTTAGCTAACAAACAACCAAAAGCTGCAAAATTGACCTATGCTGAGTCAGTTGAAAACGGTTTTAAAATTGACGAAAGCTATGTACCACCAAAACCAAATCTTTTGGGAACACAAGTCCTCACTAACTACCCTCTTGCAACGCTTGTAGAGTATTTTGACTGGACACCATTCTTCATTTCTTGGAGCTTGGCAGGTAAATTCCCGAAAATTTTAGAAGATGAAGTGGTTGGTGAAGCTGCAACAGATTTGTACAACCAAGCTCAAGCAATGTTGAAAGATATTATCGACAACAACCGTTTTGATGCTCGTGCTGTATTCGGTATGTTCCCTGCACAGCGCACTGACGCAGACACAGTGAGTGTATTTGATGAAGCTGGTCAAAATGTTACGCATACTTTTGAGCACTTACGTCAGCAATCTGACAAAGTGACAGGTAAACCAAACTTGTCTTTGGCAGATTACATTCGTAAGGACCGTGAGCAACAAGACTACTTAGGCGGATTCACTGTATCTATTTTTGGTGCAGAAGAACTGGCAAATGAATACAAAGCTAAAGGTGATGACTACTCTGCAATTTTAGTTCAATCACTGGCTGACCGTTTTGCTGAAGCTTTTGCAGAACACTTGCATGAACGCATTCGTAAAGAGTTCTGGGGTTATAAAGCTGACGAACAGCTCAGCAATGAAGAACTGATTAAAGAGAAATATGTCGGTATTCGCCCTGCACCGGGTTACCCTGCTTGCCCAGAACACTCTGAAAAAGCGGTGTTGTTCGACTGGTTAGATTCGACCGACAAAATCGGTACTAAACTGACTGAACACTTTGCAATGATGCCACCATCTTCGGTGAGTGGTTTTTATTATTCTCATCCACAAAGTGAATACTTTAACGTGGGTAAAATCTCTCAAGACCAACTTGAAGATTACGCAAAACGTAAAGGTTGGACACTTGATGAAGCGAAGCGTTGGTTAGCTCCGAATTTAGATGATTCGATTGCTTAAGTTCATATAAATAAACCTGATTAAAAAATAGGGCGTGAAGGAAATCCATCACGCCCTTTTCAATTTGAAAATTTAATCTTTTTACTTCAAATGTGCCTTAATCTTCTCTTTAACTGCTTCAGTTGAAATACCATAGCGATCATGCAAAGTGGGCAATGCCCCTGCATCTAAAAATGCATCTGGCAAACCAATCATGTCAAAACGAGGATGTTGCCCATTTTTTAGAAGTAGTGAGCCAACTGCTTCGCCTAACCCACCAATCACTGAATGATTTTCGGCAGTTAAAACAGGTCGGCCACCTTTTGCGACTTCATCTAAAATAGTTTGTTCATCTAGAGGCTTAATGGTCGGTACATGTAGCACTGAAACCTCAATGCCCTCTTTTTCAAGTTCTTCGGCTGCCTCAAGCGCACGCATGGTCAATAAACCAGTGGAAATAATGAGTAAATCTTTACCCGGTTTAATCACCTGTGCCTTACCCAATTTAAACTGATAGTTGTATTTATCGAGCACTAACGGAACCTGACCGCGTAATAAACGCATATATACCGGGCCATTATGCGCAGCAATCTGAGGAATCGCCTGTTCAATTTCTAAAGCGTCACATGGATCGATGACCATCAAGTTTGGCATAGCACGGAAAATTGCAATATCATCCGTTGCCTGATGACTTGGGCCATAACCCGTGGTTAGCCCTGGAAGTGCTGCCACAATTTTAACATTCAGGTTATCTTCTGCAATTGCCATACAAATAAAGTCATAGGCGCGGCGTGATGCAAACACGGCATAGGTCGTCGCAAAGGGAACAAACCCTTCACGGGCGAGTCCTGCTGCTGCGCTCATCAAAAGTTGTTCTGCCATGCCCATTTGGAAAAACTTGTCGGGGTTTTCTTTGGCAAAAATATGTAGGTCTGTATATTTTGATAAATCTGCTGACAAACCTACGATATCGTCACGCTCTTTTGCCAAGGCATTCAGCGCATGTCCAAATGGTGCTGGTTTGGTCGGTTGACCCTCAGCAGCAATAGAAGCAATCATTGCCGAAGTGGTTAGTTTTTTCTTAGGAGGATTAGCTAACTGGCTCATGGTGTACTCCTTACTGTCCGTAGTGGGTCAAAATATTTAAAGCGTCGTCCCATTCATGTTCATCAACACGAATGAAGTGTGTTTTTTCGCGGCTTTCCAAGAACGACACGCCTTTACCCATTTTGGTGTCACAAATAATGACGCGTGGGCATACTCCTTTGTGGTTTCGTGCTTGATCGAATGCCTCAAGTAAAGCTTCCATGTTGTTGCCATCTACGCGTTGGGTGTACCATCCAAATGACTGCCAACGATCAACAATCGGCTCAAACGCTAAAATTTCGCTGGAGTGTCCATCTGCCTGCTGATTATTCACATCAATGATGGCAATCAAGTTATCTAGTTTCCAATGCGAAGCAGACATCACTGCCTCCCATGTTGAGCCTTCATTTAGCTCTCCATCGGACAGTAAGTTATAAACAAAAGCATCCGACTTTTTCTGTTTCAGACCTAGACATGCACCAACTGCAATTCCAAGACCATGACCCAATGAGCCACCGGTAATTTCCATACCCGGTGTGTAAGAAGCCATACCCGACATCGGTAGACGACTGTCATCTGCACCGTAGGTTTCAAGCTCTTCAAGCGGGATAATTTTTGCTTCGATTAAGGCTGCATAGAGTGCAATTGCATAGTGTCCAATAGAAAGATAAAAACGGTCACGGCCTTCCCATTCAGGGTTTCCTGGCTGATATTTCATGGCATGGAAATAAGATACTGCGAGCAAATCTGCTGCACCCAAGGCTTGTCCAACATAGCCTTGGCCTTGTACTTGCCCCATACGTAAAGCATGTTGGCGAATGTGGTAGGCACGTTGTTGCAACTCGGCAATTTGGCCTGCTTTATCAACATTTAACATTGTCATTTACTATTCCTTATTAACGATTGACCAGTTTTGCCGGAACACGCAGAACCAGACTGGCACCGAAAATTAATACTGCTGTGATTAAGAACATGCCGATTGCATTTGAACCTGTGTTGGTGGTGACCCAACCGATTAAATAAGGTGAGCAAAATCCTGCAAGATTGGCGAAGCTATTCACTGCTGCAATACCTGCCGCTGCGGAAACACCACCCAAAAAGTTGGTCGGTAACATCCAGAATAAAGAGGATGCCGTCAGCACACCTGAGGCTGCGATGCAAAGGCAAATTAAAGAGAGTGTTAGATTTGAAGCGAATAAAGTCGCAAATGTGAGTGCTATAGCGCCTGCACACATCGGAATAATTAAGTGCCAGCGGCGTTCTTGGAAATGGTCACCGCTACGCCCTGCCAAAATCATGACCACAATGGCACACATATAAGGCAGGCTTGTGAGCAAACCGATATGCCAGTTATCACTAATGCCCGAGTTACGAATGAGAGTTGGTAGCCAAAATGTAATGGCGTATTGCCCCATCACGACACAAAAGTAAATACCTGCCAGTAGCCATAAGCGTTTATCTGCGATGAACTCTTTGACGCTAGCATGACCTTCTTTGTGCTGGTTATCTTGAGCAAGCTCTTGCTTCACCAAGTTCTTTTCGTCTTGGGTTAACCAGTTGGCGTCTTGAACTGAATCTTTTAAAACAGCAAGTACAAGCAGGCCAACAATCACTGTGGGAATGGCTTCAATTACAAACATCCATTGCCAGCCAAACCAACCATGTACACCGCTCATTCGGTCCATGATTAAGCCTGAAAGTGGTCCACCAATCATTCCTGAAATTGGAATCGCGATAAACCAAAGAACTGTCATGCGTGCGCGGCGATAAGACGGGAACCAATAAGTAAGGTAGAGCAACAAGCCCGGAGCTAGTCCAGCTTCGGCGACACCCAATAGAAAACGTAAGGTGTAAAATTGCCATTCGGTTTGAACAAACGCAAAACAGCCTGACAAGATGCCCCATGTAATCATGATTCGGGCAATCCAACGCCGTGCACCTACTTTGTGAAGTACAATGTTACTTGGTACTTCACATAGGAAATAACCAATAAAGAAAATCCCTGCGCCTAGACCATATACAGCTTCACTAAACTGTAAATCGCTCATCATTTGGAGCTTGGCGAAACCCACGTTTACTCGATCTAAATAGGCACAAAAATAACAAAGCATTAAAAATGGCATGAGCCGAAATGCAATTTTTCGATAGGCAGATTTACGAACCGCCGTATCTACTTCAGATGAAAATACTGTATCCATCATGCGAATCCCTTTACATTTGGCCACAGTATCCTCTTGTGACCATCATTCTATTTTTAGTTTTGAAATAGTGAGCGATTAATGAATCAGCATGCCACCATTTACATCGAGTGTGACACCAGTTAAGTAAGCTGACAGATCACTTGCCAAAAATAATGCTGCATTTGCAACATCTTGCGCTTTACCTAAGCGGCCGAGAGGAATACCTGCCAAAATGTCATGACGACGGTCATCATTCATTAAACCGCCAGTAATATCAGTCTGGATTAGACCGGGAGTAAGAGAATTTATACGGATCTGATCGCCACCAAACTCACGAGCCATCGCTTTTGCCAGACCTAACACACCTGCTTTCGCAGCGCTATAGTGTGGCCCGCCAAAAATACCACCACCGCGCTGCGCTGAAACTGAAGATAGGCATACAATGCTTCCACCACCATTTGCCTTCATGGATGGAATAACAGCTTGCGACATAATCAATGTTCCGCGTAGGCTAACATCTAAAATGCGGTCATAGTCATTGCGCTGGATTTCGAGTGTTTTAACTGGCTGAGTAATACCAGCATTGTTAATTAAAATATCAATCTTGCCATAGTGCTGTAATGCTTGTTCAACAGCTACTCTGACCTGTTCTTCGTTCGCAACGTTTGCAGCAAGGCCTAAATGTCCTTCACCAAGCGCCTTTGCAGCGTTTTGGCTTTGAGCAAGATCTAAATCAACAATAATGACTTTGGCACCCTGTTGTGCAAAGATTTCGGCGGTTGCTCGCCCAATTCCACGTTCTGATGCTGCACCGGTAATTAATGCCACTTTTCCTTGTAGTAACATGTTCAATCCTCTTTTACGCTTTATTTCCTGAGTTCTGACTTAGAATCTCTTTTTTCACAAAGCCCAGCAATCATGTCGAATTCAACAAGGCATGAAAAAAATTCATGCCTATGCTATTTTCAAATAAGTTTTAGGGATAAAAACGGATCATTTCATGGATAGTAGTGAAAACAATTTCAACCACATGCCCTCAATTAAAACATTACAGGCTTTTGAACAAACCGCCCGTTTCGGCAATGTTGCCAAGGCAGCCGAGCATTTGAATCTCACCCCTTCAGCAGTAAGTCATCAAATTGCTAAGCTTGAAGAAATGATTGGGCAGAGTTTATTTATTCGTGGTGCCCGTGGTGTGACGCTTACCCCTTCTGGCGAGCGCTATTTTCAAGATGTCACCACCATTTTGCATAATCTAATGTTAGCCACTGAAAAAGCTGCCGATAAAAGCCCTAAAGACAGTTTATATATTCATTCATCCCCAAGTTTTGGTTTGCTTTGGTTGCTCCCTCGCCTCGAGTCATTTAAAGAAAAGTTCCCAATGATTCAGGTCAATCTTTCGTGTTCCTATGAAAACTTGCACTTTACCCGCGATAAGATCGACATTGATATTCGTCATGGATTACCCAACTGGACAGGCGTAGAAATCAGAACGATTCGTAATGAAAAGCTAGAAGTGCTTGCATCTCCTAAGCTACTTGAACGTAGTCCGGTACAAAAGCCTCAAGATTTATTAAAGAAAGAACTGATTTTATCGCGCTCGACCTTAGTCACTTGGCCCCAATGGTTTGCCCATCAGGGTTTAAGCATTCCTGAGTTTCCCTATACTTTGAGTTTTGACCGCTCTTATATGTCACTTGAAGCAGCCACACATGGACTAGGTTTTGTTTTGGAAAGTAATTTACTCACTCAAAATTACTTAGAATCTGGAAAATTAGTTAGAGTTTTTGCAAATGAACTATCGATTCCTATCTCGGCTCATCATTTGGTATATCCACGAACCCACCAATTTATTCCTAAAATTGAGCTGTTTTTAAACTGGATTCATGATGAGTTAGCGGATTGAGAAAGTAATTATTAAATGATTTGAATTTCCTCAACTCTTAAGTGATGCATCATCTCTCGAACAAATACAAAGTAGGTAAAAATATAAAGCTGATCTGGAGCTACTTGGTTTGTGTAGTAGCTCAAACGTTCAATAAAACTATTAAAACCATGCTCAAGCTCAGTACGGCTGATTTGCTTTTTAGCATAAAAAAATAACTGACTCAGTTGTGTCATAACAGCATCAGACGTAACAGCTAAACCACTTATATTTAAATTTCTGAGGGGCTGAGACTCTATGATTTCTTCAATGAAATAAATCATCTTTTCAATCGCAAGCTCATCAATAACACCATTGCTAATACTTTTCGAATCAACAAAACCCAAGCCCTGTTCAAGTCGAATATGTTGGTTGTTTATGTCAAATAACAAACCATTAAGACCAAGTGAGAATTTTAAAACCGAGTCGGGATGAATCATAAAAATAGCTTACCGTTGAGTTTTGCTCATAAGATTAATTTCTTTATAACCTTAAATTGTGCAAGTTTGTTCAATATTTAGAGTTAATGGCACTAAGCATCATTAACACTATCTATAATAAAAACCTCTTTAAAAAGATGAAAAATCAATCTTATATTCATCCAGTCTTACGATTAAAAAATAGAGTATAAACATGAAAAAAATAGTAATTTTAGGTATTACGATTTATAGCTTTGCACAACTTACCAATGCAGCCACATTAAATGTAAAACCATATGGTACGACTCAAGACGGTCAAAAAGTTGATTTATACACCATGAGCAATAACAAAGGAGTCTCGGTATCTTTTATTAGCTTCGGTGGCGTAATTACACAGATTTTGACTCCCGATGCACAAGGCAAACAAAATAATATTGTTTTGGGCTTTGATGATCTAAAAGGTTATGAAGTCACTGATACCAAGGAAGGCATTCATTTTGGCGGATTAATTGGTCGTTATGCGAACCGTATTGGCAATGCTAAATTTAACTTAGATGGAAAAACGTATAACCTTGAAAAAAATAATGGGCCGAATTCATTACATAGCGGTAATCCCGGTTTTGATAAACGTGTTTGGCAAGTTAAGCCCCTCGTTTCTAAAGGTGAAACCGTTAAAGCTTCTCTTAAGTTAACCAGTCCAAATGGTGATCAAGGTTTTCCCGGAAAATTAGATGTAGAAGTGATCTACAGTCTTTCAGATCAAAATGAATTCCAGATCGAATATAAAGCCAAAACTGATCAACCGACAGTCGTCAATCTCACCAACCACAGTTATTTCAACTTATCAGGCGCTGGCAATAACCCTTATGGCGTGCTAGATCATGTGGTACAACTCAATGCAGACCGTATATTAGTAACCGATCAAAACTCTTTACCCACAGGTGAAATAGCTTCGGTTGCAGGTACACCTTTTGATTTTCGGACGCCTAAGGCTATTGTGAAAGATATTCGAGCGAATAATCAGCAATTGGCCTATGGATATGGCTATGACCAAACTTGGGTAATTAATCAAAAGTCTCAAGGGAAACTCAATCTTGCAGCTATTGTGGTTGACCCAAAATCTAAACGAACCATGCAGGTTTTAACCACTGAACCAAGCGTTCAAATGTATACAGCCAATCATTTACTCGGAAATGTTACTGGTGCAAATGGCGTACTCTATCGACAAGCAGATGCGCTAGCATTAGAAACACAGCATTTTCCAGATAGCCCGAATCAATCAGCTTTCCCTTCTACACGTTTAAACCCAAATCAAACTTATAACAGTGTCACCGTATTTAAGTTTGGTGTTCAAAAATAATCTTTTCAATGAGGCTATGTTCATATTAAAAAGACTCTCAGCTAAATATGGCTGAGAGTCTTTTCATTTATTTAACTTTTGTATTCATAAAATACCGAATATTAACCGTCACCTCACTCCTATCCAATTAGTCCAAGGTGAAATGAATGACTTAATGAATATTTGTTCGAATTGAACCAGTCACACTCACATCACCCAGCTTTGTACCCTTCAATTGGATATAAGAACCATCTTTAGAGATCAATACATTTTTACAATCACTTAAGGTACAAGAATAGCCATTTATCTGAATATTCACAGGATTTTGTCCTTGAACAGTGATATAACCATGCCCAGTAGTAGATGTAATAAAGTAAGTTATTTCTTTATTAGAGAGTTCATAAGCATAAACCTCGTTTGTATCAATTTTTCCTACATTTGAGATATCAATTTTGGCGTAACTATTGATTAAAGTAATATTTCCTGAGGCTATTTTAGAGTTAGATCCAGTTTTTGAATTAAAGTAAACGTTATTAAATTCTACATTTACTCGATCGTTATCTAGTTTTTTTAATGTCCCCATAGCCGCCGCACTAGAGAGAATCTCTTCTCCTGTATAATAAGAGTTAACCAACCCTGATGATTTACCTGTAAGCAAATATAAGCTCTCACCATTCGTAAATTGAACAACAAGCTGAGTATCCCTCATATAGGCTCGAAGAATATCCATTTTCTTACCATTAACAGTAATTTCACCATTATGGGTCTTTTCAAAATCTGTAAATACTAAAGGTTTACTGCTAATACTCCCTTTTACCGTACCATTCAATGTAACTAAATACGTTATCTTTTCATTAGTCGAAGAGGAATCTGTATAATATGAATCTTCAAATTTTTTATTATTAAATAATAGTGTTGAATCACCAGTACGGTCATCATAAATCATACTAATTCCTTCACAACCTTCAGGAGTCCACTTATCATTCCTACAAGTTAAAGAAGATTTCTCCGTATCAATTCTTGCATTTATTACTTTGCCAGAAAGCTTATCGTACTCCACCCTAATAAATTGATTTTTATCTAATTTATAGTAAAATGAAAGCCCTGAATTTCCATAAGTTCTTACACTATAACTAGGTTCAATCACACTGTTACTAGATCCATTACTTGGAACAAGCTGGGTTGATATGCCATTATTTTTTTCATTAATTATAGTGAGATTTTGCTCAAAAGTTGTAGTGTAATTAATCAAAGGAGTAGATGATAAAGTCGGGATTTCATTAGGATTTGATTTTGAAGATGTAGAAGAACCGTCCGTGGAACTTCCTCCACCACCCCCACCACATGCAACTAAAGTTAATGTAGAAACGAGAAAAACACTTAATGATAATTGCTTAATAGCGAACACTTCATACCACCTATAACAAATTTTATTTTATATAATAAATTCAATAAATTAAGAAATTATTACTGTTTCTATAATATTATCAATTTATGTCTTGATATATTGCCTTGCGATTTTAAACAATTTTTTTCATAGGACAAGATAGCCTATTGAATTAACTTTATTATTTTAATTAAAATAAATTTATCACCCTAATATATAGTTCTCTTTTCTAATAGAAAATCCCCCAACCCTTTTAAGACTGGAGGATTTAAAACAACGGAGTGATGGTTTTTATTTAACTTTTGTGTTTGGTAAAAATGCAGTTGCAAATCCAAGTAATGGCAAGAATGAACATAAACCAAATACCCATTCAATGCCGTTAATATCAGCTAAATGTCCTAACCCAGCTGCGGCAATACCACTTACCCCAAACATGAGACCAAACATTAAACCTGCAATCATACCCACACGGCCCGGAACAGCTTCTTGTGCGTAAACCACCATTGCAGCAAAAGCAGATGACAACACCAAACCTGCAATAATTGAGAAAACTGTTGTCCAAAATAAGTTTGCATACGGCATCATTAATGCAAACGGCGCCATACCAACAAATGAAACCCAGATCACCGCTTTACGGCCAATTTTGTCACCAATTGGGCCACCTGCAAATGTACCTAAAGCAACGGCTGCCAAGAAGGCAAACAAATGCAATTGAGCTGTTTGAATACTGATATGGAACTTTTGAATTAAGTAAAAAGTAAAGTAGTTACTAATGCTGGCAATGTAGGTGAATTTGGCAAACATCAATACACTAATTGTGCTCAAAGCAATAATGAGCTTACGACCATGCAATTTAGTATGTGCTTGAGTTGCACGTGCAGCTACCTGATTTTTAGCATGGCTCACAGTCCAACGGCTTACACCAAATAAAACCCAAATCGCCAAAAGTGCAAATATCACTAAGCCGGCAACTGCATGCTGTCCAAATGGGACAATGAGTAAAGCTGCTAATAATGGACCAATGGCAGTACCTGTGTTTCCGCCTACTTGGAAAGTCGACTGAGCCGTACCAAAGCGCCCGCCCGATGCCATTCGCGCCACCCGTGAAGCCTCTGGATGAAAGGTTGCAGACCCAACCCCAATCAGTGCAGATGCACATAACAACACAGCAAAACTTGGTGAAAATGCTAACAAGATAATGCCGCAGAATGTGACGACCATTCCGAGTGGGAGAAGATACGGTTTTGGATGTTTATCGGTATAAAGTCCAATCCAAGGCTGTAGCAGTGAACCTGTAATTTGATATACAAACGAGATTAGGCCGACTTGGGCAAAACTCAGTGAAAAGTTTGCCTTTAGCATTGGATAGATAGCTGGTAGCACCGCCTGAATTAAATCATTTAGTAAATGTGCGACTGCCACGGCGCCTACAATTTTAATAATCATTCCTTGAGACTGATCATTTGCAACGGTATCGGCAATACCATCTTTCAATTGTATTGAAGACGTCATACCTGAAAAACTCCAATATTTTTAAATGAGATGCTTATTGTAAATTGTCGCTTATAAAGTTATCTTCCAATAATCATTGTATAAGTGACAATTTTTAGGATAGTTTATGTCCGATTCTCTTATTCAGTCTGATTTATCTGAACTGGTGATTGGGCTATCTTCCGAGCATTCTTACCGAGAAATCACTCCTACCCATACGCATACACGTGCGCAGTTTTTATATGCGTCCACTGGCAACATTCAAGTTTTTACGCCTAATCATGTGTGGATTGTGCCACCCATGTGTGCATTATGGATTCCAGCACATGTAGAGCACAGCGTGATTTCACTGAGTCACGTTAAGTTAAATACGGCATTGGTTGAAGTAAATGCAGCAGCTTTAATGGGACAACATTGCTTTATTATTCGAGTCAGTAACCTGTTACATGAACTTTTGATTCGTTTAAATGAAATTGAACGAGAAGACACGCCAAATACGGCGACGTCTCAAGAGCTTTCCCGTTCTTTACAAATTTTGATTTTTGAAGAAATTCATCGGGCCAATTTGTTGCCTATCCAGATTCCTTGGCCGAAAGACAAGCGACTATTAAAAATTTGCCAAGAGTTATTACATACTCCTGACCATTCAAAAGACTTAACAGATTGGGCTGATGAGATTGGTGCGAGTTCTAGAACCCTAATGCGTATGTTCCAAAAAGAAACTGGACTGTCTTATCGAGCATGGGTCCAGCAAATGCATATTGCACTTGCCTTAAGTAAAATTGCGAATGGTGAATCTATTGCTCGAATTTCTGAATCACTGGGGTATACAAACCCCAGCGCGTTCAGTGCAATGTTTAAGCGACATCTAGGAAAAACACCTCAACAATTTAGAAGTGCCGCGATGTCGCTATAAGTCTTTTTTTTTGCAGGTAGGTCATGCTTTTCGAGCAAATCATCGAAATCATGATAGACATGCAGTTCTCGATCTTTACCAGTTCTGGCATGATCTAAGCGCTGTTCAGGGTCGACTAAAACAAGAGTATGGCCATCATCAATCAGACGATCTACGCCTTCTAAAAACATACGTTTACCCACATCGTGGATAAGTGAAATCTGGGTTAAATCAATAACGATCGTGCTTTGGTCAGTTGTCTCGTCTTGTAAAATACGCAACAACATTTCAGCTTCGGTAAATTTCAATACACCCCGAAGCACATACACACTTAACGATGCATCTTTTCCTGTACGGTAATGACTTTGTACAATGGTCTGGGCAGAAGGTGTACCTTCCATGAGATGTAATCCCATGTCACGAGATAATCGTTCTAAAATATCGATACCTCGAACACTATGACCATGCTCATCTAGTCGAGGTGAAAAAGCAGCGATACTGACCTGCCCCGGTAGCACACCCAAGATACCGCCTGCTACACCGCTTTTAGCCGGAATACCTACAGTTGAAAGCCAGTCACCCGCTGCATCGTACATACCACAGCTCATCATGACACTGAGCACTTGTCTAACCACAGATCGATTCAATAGGCGTTTTCCAGTTCTAGGATCGACTCCGCCATTGGCAAGTACACTGCCCATACGTACCAAGTCTTTAACTGTAACCATGATCGCACATTGACGAATGTAACCATTCACAATATCAACAGGGTCAGTTTCTAAAATTCCCACTGTTCGCAACATATAACCGATCGAAAGATTACGGTAGGCTGTTTTGACTTCCGAATCATAAACAGACTCATCAAAACTTAATTCACGACCAGCAAGCTCGCTCATAAAACGGCGTAGAATTTCTGCGCTATGTAAACCATGCTTGACCTGAATCAAGGAATGTACAGTAATTGCGCCAGAGTTGATCATCGGATTTTTTGGACGACCATCTTTACCCAATGAAATTTCATTGAAGGCTTCACCAGAAGGCTCTACCCCTACTTTCGCAAGTACTGCATCAATGCCAAGCTGTTGTAAAACATAGGCATATACAAAAGGTTTAGAAATTGATTGTATGGTGAATTCAACATCATCATCGCCGACCGAATAAATTTCACCATCTACCGTAGACATTGCTAAAGCTAATCGATTTGGGTTTGCATTTGCCAACTCAGGAATATAATCGGCGAGATGACCGCTGTTATCGATGTCACAGGCTTCTATAACATTTGCCAAATAATCTGGGAGAGGGGTTTGCATGGTCAGTAACCTTAAATGAGGAGATTTACAACATCGCGTAAAATTTCAGCACAACCTGCTGATAATATTAAAATTATATCTTTTGTAATGATTTAAATATCACGCTATAAGTATTGTAATTCCGATGACTTATCCTTTTCAAGCTCATTATAGGTTTTTCAAAACTTTAAACTGAAGATTAGCTTATTCTTTCTACAAACAATATCCCATTTAAATGATCGACCTCATGTTGAACAATACGAGCAGGAAAACCATGAAAAATTGTTTCCACCGTCTCGCCCTGAAGTGTTAAATATTTCACCTTAACCATTTCTGCGCGTTCAACTTGTCCACGTTCGTCTGGCACACTTAAGCAGCCTTCTTCGCCTAAACAAACTTCATCTGAGAACTCTAAAATTTCAGGATTCACCATGACCACTGCTTCCATTTCAGGTGCATCGGGATAGCGTGGGTTTGGTCGAGATGCCACAATAATGACGCGTTTAGAGATATAAACTTGCGGTGCAGCAATCCCTACTCCA
This sequence comes from Acinetobacter sp. V104_13, assembly GCF_031798995.1. Lineage (NCBI taxonomy): Bacteria > Pseudomonadati > Pseudomonadota > Gammaproteobacteria > Moraxellales > Moraxellaceae > Acinetobacter > Acinetobacter sp. V104_13. The sequence continues at coordinate 1,052,185 of NZ_JAVQNP010000027.1, forward strand.
TTACGTTCGAGCATTGTCGCATGCATAGCGTCAGCAAGCTGATAAAGCCAATTACTGTTTAACTCATTTGCCGAGACGGGAGCAGCAATTAGTTTTAAAATATCTTCGCCACGCTTCGCGACAGGTAAAACTACACTCATCCTTTGACTCTCTCATTAAACTGGCTATAACAAGTTTTATTGTGTCGCTGAACAAGCCAAAAGAAAAGTCATTCCTACATCTGTTTTTGTTTCATCTAAAGCGTTTTTTGTTTTAAAGCTTTTTGTTCTGAGTAAGTCCAATCGACGTTGCTATATAGAACAAATTTCCTCCATTTACTTTTACTTCACTTTTCCATTAATATCCAAACTTCAATTACAACAATTAAGTAAAAAATGGATCAGGAATTAACTTTGCAGGATGCGAACTATCTTAATAAAGAAGATAAACGAACCCTCGCCCTTTCTTCATTGGGTGGAGCTTTAGAGTTTTATGATTTTGTGATTTATGTGTTCTACGCCAAAATCATTTCCGACCTCTTTTTCCCCAGCACACTTAGTCCGTTTTGGGCCATGCTCAACACTTACGGTATTTTTGCAGCAGGTTACTTTTTCAGACCTTTGGGCGGGGTTGTTATGGCCCATTTTGGTGATTTGGTCGGGCGTAAAAAACTATTTTCGCTTTCTATTTTACTCATGGCGCTGCCTACCCTGTTTATCGGGATTTTGCCCACTTTTGAAAATATCGGATATTTGGCACCGCTACTTTTGTTACTTATGCGTGTGGTACAAGGGATTGCGATTGGGGGTGAAATTCCAGCTGCATGGACCTTTGTATCTGAACACGTGCCTGAAAGAAAAATCGGACTGGCCAATGGTTTACTCACCGCTGGGCTGTCTTTAGGAATTTTACTAGGTGCACTGATGTCTTTATGGATTTCACTTAATTTTAGTGAAGGACAAATCCATGACTGGGCATGGCGTATTCCTTTCATTGTGGGTGGTATTTTTGGACTCGTTGCACTTTATTTAAGAACGTATTTGAAAGAAACCCCTGTGTTTAAAGCCATGCAGGCACGTAAAGAAATTTCTAAAGAAATGCCAGTGAAGCAAGTCTTAAAAACGCATAAAACAGCCGTTGCGATTGGCATGTTATTTACGTGGTTTTTAACAGGTTGTGTGGTGGTGGTGATTTTAGCCATGCCAAATTTATTAACTGGTACGTTTGGCTTTGAGCGTGCTCAAACTTTTGAAATGCAAAGTGCAGCCATTGTTATGCAAATGGTCGGCTGTATTTTGGCAGGCTATTTTGCTGACCGTTTTGGCTGTGGCAAAGTCATGATGGTCGGTGCACTTGCTGTGGCACTTACAGCGGCAGTTTTTTATAACAGTTTGGAGCACGCGGCACATTCAACCATTTTTGGTTTATATATGTTGTTGGGTTTATGCTCTGGTACTGTCGGCATGGTGTCGAGCAGTATGGTCAAAATGTTCCCCGCGCCTGTTCGCTTCTCGGGCATTTCATTTTCTTATAATTTATCGTATGCAATTGTTGGTGGTATGACGCTGCCTTTAGTGCATTGGCTCAGTCAATATAGTGATATTGGTGCGATGTATTATATTTTCGCGCTAACCATTTTGGCCTTTGTAACTGCCTTTGTGTTTTGGAATAAGTTTGAAAAAAACAGGTATTAAAAATTTTCACTTATTAAATAAAAAAACCACGCCGATTGCGTGGTTTTTTAATGCTGCTTATTTTAGAAAGTAAACCCGATATTAAAGTTAATACGATATAGCCATTTATCACTATTTGGTGAAGTTGCAGAGGTATACCCTGTTGAGTTGGTTGCCCCACCAATAATGTTAGAGTTTTTACCCCAGGTATAATCTGCCCAAACCATAAATGGTGAAGCAATAAACATCATCCCTGTAGTGTTCATTTGCGAGTCTGACCAATCATCACGTTTTTTATCGAGATAACTATAGTCATTATAAAACTTAATGGCTTTTAGCTTGCCCATATTGGTCACAGGCAACGTATAGGCAAGGTTTAAACTGGCAATCGTACCTTCCGAAGCAATGAAATAAGCAGGTGTAAGGCCATTCGCTCCCATCAAAGTCATATCACTGTTTACACCATCCGGATTTTTAGCATCGTACTGATAATGAATGACCGAACTTTGTAAGTTAAAGCGCTTATAGTTATTTTCAGTATGCAAACCGACTGCATAATATTTGCCGTCTTTGTCAGTAATGTCATTATGCAACTGGGCAATTGCACCCGACACGCCAAACTCTTGCTTACCGAAATCAGTTTCTAACTTGCGAACAATGCGGGTATTCACCTGATTGCGCTTTTCATTTTGATAAGCTTTTTGAGATGGAAATGCATTTCCTGCCAAGTCATCATAAGTTGCACTTTCAGGGGAATAACGCAGGTTCGTCTCTAGCATTTGAGGATAATAACCGAGTTTTACATCCCAATCTTTGTTGTGATAATTCCAGTTGATCCCCGGTGCAATGTTATTGCCATAACCTAAAAAGAATGGAATGTGATAGGTCCAGCCATTTTGCGGATAAGGATAAATCGTAAAAGGTTTATAAACTAGACCTGCTTCAATGCTGTTATTGGCATCTAAGTTATAGCCAACATATGCTTTTTCAATGGACGTTTTCTGTTGGTCTTGAACCATATAGCTGGCATTGATATAGGCATCATCAAATTTACCTTTGAGATCAACCCTGAAAATATCAAAATGGAGCTTACCAAAACCACGGTTTGGCCCTTCCCAATCTTCATAGCGTTGATTTAACCGAACCACCCCACCTAACTTTAATGAGTCGGTGCCGTCATCACTTTTCCATTCAAGCAATGAGTCTTTTGCAAATGCATTGACGCTTACCCCCAGCGTAAGCGGTGCAATGAATGCCATGATCAATGAAGTCTTTTTCATCTCTACATCCTTGATTGAGTTCCAGCGTCCTGCTGGAACTTTATTTGTTTTACCTGTAAAACTTCGTTTTTATTGTTTTTTAGACAAAAAAATTTATCTAAAAAAAGGATGGCTTAGCAGCTCCCATCGCATATGTACTAAACCATCCAAACTGGTTAATACAGTTTCTTTTGCGGTGGACCCGCGAAGTTTAATGGTCCAATCGAGTTCATATCGAGCTCAATCACGGTTGGCCCTTCAAAAGCAACAGCCTCTTGAATAACCGTTTTAAACTCATCTGCACTACCGACTTTCCAGCTTTTCACACCCATTGATTCGCCAAGGAGTTTGTAGTCAGGTGTATGCAATTCATTGAAATACTGACGACCACCAAAGTAGTTATTTTGAATGCCACGCATTACGCCATAACCACCGTCATTCATAATCATTAAGACCATGTTGGTGTTTTCTTGCACCATAGTTGCAATTTCACCAATACCCAGCATTAAGCCGCCATCACCGACTAAACCAATTACTTTTTTATCAGGGTTAGCAACTGAAGCACCGATTGCTGTTGCAAGGCCTAAACCAATTGCACCCGCGAGTGAGTGGATGTTTTGGTTTGGTGCTTGTACTGGGAATAAACGACTGCCCCATGTACTACCCGACATGGTGATGTCACGTACAAAAATACCGTCTTGAGGTAAAGCTGCACGCAAGTGATCACAAATTAATGCGTACTGATCGATTTGTTTACGCAGTGCATCAATTGCAGCCTGTTTAGCAGCCACAACAGCAGCATCGTAATCGGCATCGATTTTTGAAGTCCCTTGAAGTTGCTCTAACACACGTGTTAAGACATCTTTGGCATCGCCACAAATGAAGTTTCGAATTTTGTAATTACGTTGCTGAGCCACTGGGTTGGCATCTACCTGAATAATGTTTTCAGGGAACTCAACCGAATAAGTTTTAGTTTCATTACTACGTAAGCGAGAACCCACTACAACCATCAAGTCGGCATCTTTTAATAACTGCTCAACACCTGCAGAGTTATGAAAAGCACCTAAACTACGTGGATGATCATCTGCCAACACCCCACGACCATGTGTAGATGACACAACAGGAATACCTAAATCTGCAATTGCTTTAACTTCGGCAACGCTATTTAAAGTTCCACCGCCAATCCAGAAAATTGGACGTTTTGCTTTTTTGATTTCGCTTACAAGAAGATCAATTTCTGCTTGCTCTGCCTGTGGTAACTCAAGTGCTTTGACTGGTCCTAAGTTAAGTGGCAAATCAATTTCTGCTGCCTGCACATCAATCGGCAGCTCAACACTAACCGGACCCATTGGAACTGTGGTTGCTACACGAATTGCTTCACGAATCACACCAACAGCATTGTCTGGGCTGGTAATACGGAACGCCGCTTTACTTGATGCGCGCAAGAATGTAAGTTGGTCTTTAGTTTCATGGATGAAGCTTGCATCACGGTCGAGATATTCACGCTCAACTTGACCTGTTAAATGCAATACAGGGCTACCCGCATTCATTGCTTCAATGAGTGAACCCACCGCATTACCTGCCCCAGCACCTGTACTGGTCAACGCTACACCTAGGCCTTTAAAGCGTGAGTGTGCATCTGCCATGGTGACTGCACCCGCTTCACCACGGGCTGCGACAAAGCGCATTTTTTCACGGCGCCCTACTGCATCAGCAATAGGTAAATTGTGGATAGAAATAACACCATAAATACTCTCAACTTGGTGCGCTTCTAAAACTCTTGCGATTGCTTCGCCTACATTTACACGTTCAGTCATGTCTGTTCCTCAAAATTTATTTTCAGTCCTTGAATTTATTAATCGCACCAAGGGTTCGGCTGTTCATTCAGCCCCATATAAATACTCTTTTGTTGCATGTACGATAAAATGCCCAACCGGCCTTTTTCGCGTCCGATTCCACTGTCTTTAAAGCCACCAAAAGGCGCACTAATCGAGAATTTTTTATAGGTATTAATCCATACCGTTCCAACTTCTAATGCACGTGCAATACGCCAAGCTTTACGATAGCTTTCAGTCCAGATGCCTGCGGCAAGACCAAAACAACTGTCATTGGCTTGGGCAATTAAATCTTGCTCGTTGTCATATTTCATAACCACTAAAACAGGGCCAAAAATTTCTTCCTGACAGGTTTGAGCACTGTTATTTAAGCCCGTAATAATCGTTGGTAAGTAATAGCTTCCTTTGGCATAGTCACCAGTAGTAAGTGCCTCACCACCAATCAGAACTTGACCACCTTCGCTTTTAGCAAGCTGCACATAGCGGTCGACGGACTGCAAATGTTTGTCATTGACCAATGGCCCTAAATGCACACCCCCCTGTTCTGGATGGCCCACACGTAAGCCTTTGGTGATTTCAACCAAACGCGTTAAAAACTGATCGTAAAGACTGCTATGAATAAACAAGCGAGAACCTGCGATACACGCTTGGCCTGCCGAGCTAAAAATACCGTACGCCACACCTTTAGCCGCCAGTTCGACATCTGCATCTGGCAAAACGATGGTTGGTGACTTACCACCTAACTCAAGCGAAGTGGTAATCAGTTTATCTGCGGCAATGTGTGCCAGATGACGACCCGTAGTTGTTCCACCTGTAAAAGAAATTTTACGAACCAATGGGTGCTGAGCAATTGCATCACCAATCACAGAACCGCGCCCCACTAACACACTGAGTAAGCCTTTTGGTAAACCAGCCTCTTCAAAAATTTTAGCAAGCTCTAAAGCAATCAGTGAAGTTGCTTCTGCTGGTTTTAACACCACGGCATTTCCTGCTGCCAAAGCTGGAGCAAGTTTTTGAACCTCACTCGCAATTGGAGAGTTCCAAGGGGTAATGGCTGCTACAACTCCTACAGGTTCATGCACGCTCATGGTCATAAAGTCTGGAGCACGTTGAGTGGTGAGCTCATCGTTCAACGTTTCACATGCCGCAGCAACATAACGTGCAGTTGCCGCCGCGCTCATCACCAAGCCACGAGTTTCGGTTAAAGGCTTACCATTATCACGTGTTTGTAATTTTGCTAATTCATCTACACGCGCTTCAATAATATCTGCAACTTTATAGAGAATACGTGCGCGCTCATGCGGCAAGCTGTTTCTCCAATTTGGTTGACGCCAAGCCTGATCTGCTTTTTCAATTGCTTCATTTACATCTTCAAGCGTTGCTGTTGAAAGCTCTGCATTCACCGACTGATCTGCCGGAAACAGGCTTTGAATGACTGCACCACGGCCTAATCGCCATTCACCTGCAATATAAATTTCCTTTGCCATGATCAAATCCTTCTTAAATCTGTATTGCTTCTACACTGTTGCGACAAGCACGAATCACGCTAAGCGCAGCCAAAGTTGATGTTTTTGGGTTACTTGGTAATGGCACGCCCACCAGTTCAATAGTCATTTGCCCAAAGCCACCTTCTGCCACAATGGTGTGTTTGTTTTTGTTGATGGTTGGATCAACAGTTAACTCAACCATGGTTTCATCCATACCAAGTCCTGCAAGTGCAATAGTTGCTGCAACATTGGCATTGGCTGGAAATTTGGTCGCAGCTTCACGGGCAGTTCCAGTGAAAAAGACAGTAGGTTCAGCAACATGGTCTAAATCGACCAATTGCTCTGCATAACTGCCCTTCCAGCTTTTTGGACTTTTGCAGCCTTTGTAAGTGACTTTTTGCAAACCACCTTCTTTAGCCGCAGAAATACCGTCAATGCCTGCGATAGCCCCTGCCAGTAAATGCAGATGGGCATCATTTTTTTCGGCAGTTTGCTTAAGCTGAACCAAAAATTCGCTATCAGCCAACGTACCCACCGAGATCAGACCAATAGTCCAGCCTTTCGCTAAAACTTTTTGAGCATGCTCTTTCACTGCTGCTTGACCTGCCACCTCAATGACATAGTCTGGCGTACCATCACACTGCTCAATATCTGAAATCACCTGAATCTCGGAAGAGACTTGTGACTGCACTTTTTCAATGCTGCGAGATGGCACGACAATCCATTTGAGTTGCAGATCTTGAGGCAAGTGGGCATACACTTCTGCTGCCATTGCGCCAAAACCAATCATCATCAACTTTTTCATGACAGCACCTGATATTTATAAATGTTTGTTAAAACCACCCGAGACATCTATTGCCGAACCTGTGGTGTAAGATGCCAATGGTGATGCCAAGAAAACTAAAGCACGTGCAGGCTCTTCTGGACGGCCTAAGCGCTGCATAGGAATGCCACGATTTTTTGCGATATTGCCTGTCCACTCTTCCCATGACAGATTTAAATCTGAACGGGTTTCATAACGGCGTTTCCACTGCGCAGATTCGACCATTCCAAGTAAAATCGAGTTCACACGAACGCCATATTGAGTAAACTCATGCGCTAATGAATGGGTTAAATTCAACAGTGCAGCGCGTGCAGATGAAGTCGCAATCATGTGCGGTTCTGGTTGCAATGCCAGTAACGAGTTCACATTGGTAATTGAGGCATTTGCCGACTGTTTTAAGTCGTCGAGAAAAGCCCGTACCGGATGTAAAACACTGAAATATTTCAGCTCAATTTCTTTCATCCAGTCTTCATCTTGTGTGTTTTCAAAATTTGAAACACGGCCTTGCCCAGCATTGTTAATGAGCATGTCCACATTGCCCAAATTGAGTTTGACGTCTTTGGCAAATTGCTGAACTTCTTCTTTTTTCAACACATTACATGCTTTGGTAAAAATACTGGCATGTGGAAATTTTTCTAAAATATAGTGCTTAGAAGCATTTAAACGTTCTTCATCGCGACCACACCAAGCAACTTTTGCCCCCTCTGCAACCAGTATTTCAACAGCAGCCAGCCCAATCCCAGATGAGCCACCGGTAACAACTGCAACTTTTCCTTCAACTTGGAAGCTCATAATCCTTAATCTCTCTTACGATTGTTCCTGAATCGTCAACATAATTTGGTTAAATGCTTGCGGTTGGTCGACATAACTTAAATGTCCTGCATCTTCTATGACGAAGCGCTGTTCCAACTGCAATTCCTGAGCAAGCTCTTGTATACCTAACGCAGGAGTGATTTGATCTTGCTGCCCTGCAATGACTGTGCATGGGACTTTTAAATGGGTTAAATAATTACGTATTTCGTCATATGCCAGTAAGTACGATGCATGGGTGAAACCTTGTAGGGTCAATTGCTGCATCACCTCTGAAACTAAAGCTAAGGCCTGTGGCTCTTGTTTATAAATCAAATGAGGTCCACGGCTTTGGGCCATTCCTTTAGCACCGAGTTCTTTCAACATTTTTGGTCTTTTTTCAAAAACCTGAATCTGTGTCTGTTCATCGTGGCGTTGGTAACCTTGAGCTAAGTTAGCAACAACCAAGTGTTCCACTCGCTCTGGGTACAGTGCAGCAAATGCACTCGCCTGTAAGGCACCTAATGAGTGTCCGACCACAATCGCTTTTTCAATTTTTAAAGCATTGAACAACCCTGCCAAACGCTTTGCGTAGTCAGTAGCATTGGGCTGATCAGTTAAAAGTTCATCTGATTTGCCATAGCCCGGTGCGTCCCAGGCAATGACATGAAAATGATGAGACAGCACTTCAAGTTGGTTTACCCATGAAGCAGAACCTGAACTAATGCCGTGCAATAGCACAAGGTACTCGCCCTGACCGGCTTCCCGATAGGCTTGCTGCTGGCCTTGAACATTGACCGTTTTCACCGGAAATTCTGCTAACTTTTCAATGAGTGTCATCATTTTCAATTCTTTCCTTTCATTCACTTCATCAAACAATTAACGTTTGATTTGAGACAATGGATGCTCTGGTGGATAGTTCGGAATGGTTGGTTTACCTGTTCCCAACATCACACACATCAAGGCATCTTCTTGTCCTGGGTTAAACAAACCACGGTAAATACCCGGTGGAATTGAAATCAGGTCACGCTCTTTTAAACGGGTCTCAAATTTTTCGCCGTTGTGCTCAATGAACAAATCAATTTCGCCGCGGAGCATAAAGAAAACTTCTTCAACATCATGGTGAATGTGCAAAGGGCCTTCACACTGTGGTGGCAGAACCATGGTTGAAAACGTGAAGTTTTCTGCTGGTACAGTGTTACCGTCATTTGCAACACCTGTTGCACCCGTACCCATGTAACGCATTTGTGCACGGCGATATTTCGGGTCGTAATCTGCTTGAAACTTCAAAGCATCGAAGTCGTATTTACGTGTCTCAAAGCGAGCAATACGTGTGTTTAACCAATCTTCTAAAGAAGCACCCTCTGGTTGTGCCCACGATTCGAATTGTTGTGTAGTCATTTTTTAAACTCCTATACAGTGAATTAATAACGTTTTAAAAGAGGAACCAAGAACAACGACCCAATGACAGCGACAGCAGCCAAGAAGGTAATTCCTAAATTAAAACTATGTGTTTGCATCACGATGTAACCGATAAGAACAGGCGCAATTGCACTTGCAAAATTACCTAAACCGTTAAATATTCCACCCGCAGTCGCACCTACATTTGAGGTCGTCACTCTTGCAAGCAGAGCAAATACAGCTGCTACTCCAAAACCCCACGCCATAGCACTTAAAGACATGGCAGCAATAATCAATAGTGGCTCAGTCATAATGACCATCACATACATGAAGATGCCCGCGAGTAGTAAACCGCTAAATACTTGAATTGCACGGCGGCCTAACTTGTCAGATAAAAACGCACCGATAATTTCGCCAATTAACATGGCAATGAACGGAAAGCTTGAATACATCCCAAACTCTTTGAGATTGAATCCTTTGTCTTGCATTAAGTAAGAAGGAACCCAGCTGTTTAAACCCCACAAATACGTCATCAACGCAATGTTAAAGAGACAAACCAACCAGAATGCGCTGTTGCTGAGCAGCAATTTAGTATTGGTAATGTGACCTTTGAAATTAGTGCGTTTACTCTCGCCCTCAATTTCGACAGTTTTCTTAAGCTGCAAGTTACGCAGACCAAAAACAATGCTAAAAATCGCAATCAGGGTTAGCGCAGCCATCACAAAAAAAGTGGTGTGCCAGTCGTGGTGAGCTAAAACATTTGCAGTGATCGGGAATCCAAGGAATGCACCTATTGGCGTTCCAAGTAAGAACATAGTAGAAGCACGTGCCTGCTGACGGTCCGTATAAGTCTGCTTAACAATGGTATATGCCAAGGCAAATAATGGGCCTTCTGCTAAACCAAGCAGTACACGTAAAATCAACATGCCTGAATAACTGGTGGTGAACCCCATGCAAAACATGAGTACGCCCCACGATGTTACGCTCCAGAACAGCATTTTCTTTGGGTTAAAAATGTCACCCAAAAAGCTTAGAAAGACTGATGAAAAACCATAAGCAAGTAAGAAACTTGTCATGAGCCATCCGAGCTTGGCCTTATCTTCAGCAATTCCCATTGCACTTTGAAAATGAGGATCTGAAAATAAAACCGCAATACTAATCTTGTCGAAAAATGCCAGTACCACACACACCATAAGGACAAAAGCAGGTACCCAATGCTTCAATCCACTTTTTTCTTCATTACTCATGTGTCATTCCTTCGATTTGGTAATGAGAACCAGATTTAATGTTTACGGTTTTAACTTCATGACATTAAATTCAGCATCTGCTAATAGTTTTGGATCTAAAACGGTGTTGGCTTGCATCCAACGTTTTGCCAGTTTGACCAGTTTAGAATCATTAATGGCAATCATGTTGAGCAAACGATTTTCATGGTCCAGATATAAATAGCTCACCTGATCTTCCCCGCCTTGGCGAATGACCACTTCCTTCGTTTTTTCAGGCTGATAAGTACCTAAAATCTGGATATTAAAGTGATATTGATCTGACCAAAGCCATGGAATATCGCTATATTCAGTTTCAATTCCGAGCATCGACTTTGCTGCTGCAATCGCCTGATTTTGTGCATTTGCCCAAGACTGAATGCAATAACCCAAGCCCGGATGAATCGCGACATCACCTGCGGCATAAATGTTTTGATCTGAAGTTTGCCCAAAACAATTCACCACAATGCCATCTTTCACATCGAGACCAGCATGTACACCTAACTCTTTGGCAATCTCAGCGCCTGCACCTACCACCACACAGTCAAATAACTGACTATTTTGAGGATGGTTCACCACTTCAACTTTTTGATTTGGCGCTTCAACCAAATGAAGGCTCTTGCTGTCTAAATGAATTTTTGTACCTTGGGCTTCATGCATATTTTTTAAAAATACAGAAACTTCCGGACTCACGCTTCTTGCACATAAACGATCGCCATATTCAAAAATATGAACATCTTTACCTTGCTTACGTGCAGTTGCAGCAATTTCTAAACCAATCCAACCACCGCCAATCACAGCGACATTTTTTGCATTCTTTAAAATTTCAGCCAAACGTTCACAGTCATGCACATTGCGTAAAGTCACAACATTAGGAATGAACTGCCATGTATTAACGGGTACACGGGCACGGCTTCCAGTTGCAATCAGCAATTTGTCATACGGCAAAATCTGACCACTTTCTAAATGAACCTGTTTTTGCTCACGATCGACTTTTGTTGCAATTTCTGGTTTATGCCATTGAACGTTGAACTCTTGAACCTGTTCAGGTGAGAACAGATTCAAACTTTCATACGTTGCTTCTTTTGAAAGTACTTGCTTAGACAGTGGCGGACGCTCATAAAACACTTGATCTTCATTTGAAACCACGTGAATTTCGCCCACATACCCATTTTGACGCAAGGTACTTACTGCCCAACCCGCTGCCTGTCCGGCACCTACAATTACGATCTTTTCCATAGCCATCTTCCTTGTAAAGCAATACCTGTTAAACAGGCTTCACCTGACGGCGGGTTGTGTCATCAAGACCACCTTCAATCGCCCATTCAGTGAAAAGCTCTAGACGATGTTCTTCTACACGTGGTTGCCATTCTTCTGTCAAATAATCATCGTTGGTGTAGTATTCAAATGCACCACCTAATGGTGAGTTGACGTACCAGAAATACGCAGAAGAAATTGGGTGACGTCCTGGTCCAATAAAGGTTGACCACTCCGAACGATTCATATTTAAACCGCCCCCAATCACTTCATGGATATCACGAACGACAAATGCAACGTGATTTAAGCCAGCAGGTTTATTTGGAACACTGAGCAAGAATAAATCATGGTGATAACCTTCACCGCGGCAACGTAAGAAAGCACCGCGATTTTTGTAAGCATCAGATAAATGAAAACCTACTTTTTCAATATAGAAGTTTTCAGTTGTTGCCAAATCCGGTGTGAAGAACACCACATGTCCAATCGCAACAGGTTGACCTTTTTCATAGACAGGACTTGCTGCATTAACACGTTGAATGTTGCCGTATTGGTTAATACCTTCCGTTTTAAGTTCAGGTACTTCTTTAACAAAACTTTGTTCAAAACGAATGGTCATGCCATTTGGGTCAAGACACTGAACTGTCGTTTCAGTACGTTTAAAACCCTCTACATCGGCTAAACGAGCTGCCAAGTCTTCAAGGTCTTGAGCACTTTCAACACCCCACGTAACTTCACGTAAAGTTGAACCTTGCTCAATAGCAACTGGCAAACGATCATCATCACAATTAAATAAATAAATCTTGCTACCATTTTGGGTTTGGTAAAGATCAGTGCCTTCAATATCCGAACTACTTTGGCTTAAACCAAAATCTGCCAAAAACTTGTTTGAAGCGGCTCTATCTTCAACTCCAAACTTTAAAATCTCGATCCCTGTAATCATTTGACTACTCCTTAGTTAAAGACAAAACCGCCATTGACCGGAATATTTTGACCTGTCACAAAAGAGGACAAATCCGACAGTAGATACAATGCTGTTCCATTTAAATCTTGTGGAAGTTGCTGACGTTGAATCGCTCTTCCATTGACATATAAATCGTGACGTTCTTGAGGCACATACTCGGTTGCTTCAACCAGAGTAAGGCCCGGTGACAATGTGTTAACGCAGATATTGGACTGCCCCAACTCTCTTGCCATTGAACGCGTCATGGCAACAATTGCACCTTTACTTGCAACATAAGCCATTAGATTCGGTGCGCCCCAAAGTGCTGTATCGGAAGCAACATTAATGATCTTGCCTGCAGCCGATTGCTTTAAATGGGGAACACATGCCTTACTGATGAGCCATGTGCCTTTCACATTAATATTCATGACCCGATCCCAAAGTTCAGGATCGTAATCAATCATATTTTTTCCACCGACATTGGTCGCCAGTGCCGCGCAATTCACAAGGCCATCTAGTCCCTGTAATACTTCAATGCTTTTTGCAACCGCATTTTCAATAGAGTCTGCATTGGCAAGGTCAACGGTGACAGCATGAACGTTTAGTCCTTGTTGTTGTAACGCTTGTGCTTCTTGTTGCACCAAGTCAGACAAAATATCTGCCATCACAACTTCAGCACCTGCCTCGGCAATCGCTTGAGCGAAATCTCTACCTAAACCACGCGCAGCACCAGTCACTAAAACTTTTTTACCTTGCAACAACGCTACATTAGCCATGAGCTTCTTCCTGCATCTCGATACGGTTTGATGCATTTAGTGCAGCAATTTTCTTTAATTGCTTCTCAGCTTCTTTTTTCATTAAACGGCGTAAACGTGCAAGACCCACATCGTGTTGATAGAGGAACTCTTTTTCACGCGCATTTGGCGCAAGATTTTCTAAAATAATGCGGTCTTGTTCCAATACATCCCAATGCAATTGTTCTAAATGATTGCGATATAAGAAGCGCCATACATTACGTTGCCAACCACCCACCTTACGGCAGCGCCAGAAAAATACGCGGGTATTGTTGGCATCAATTGGCGTTGCATAGCCGACAATCCAGAATTCGCCACCTGGGCCAAATTGTTTGCGGTATGGAATTGAAAGACGTAACCAGCTTGCACCTGTTGAACCATATTCAACCCAGTCGAAGTTCACACCTAATTGACCTTCTTTTTCAAAAACAAAGCCATTATCGGTCGTGCGGTGTTTCATCTCTGCAGTACGATCACCATCTGCCATCGAGTGCGATGTCGCATGTAAATAACTACCATGCATTGGATCCATCACGTTATCAATTGCATACTGATGGTTTACTTTCCAGTCTGCTTGGCAAAGGAATGCACTCCACTCTTCGCTTGCAAGTTGCTCTGGAAACTCAAGCGGCGCTGGTTGTTCATTTGCATCGATGCCAAACCAGATGAAGATTGCGCCATGTTGCTCAATTACTGGGTAGTTCTTTAAACATTTAGTTCCAGTCATTGGACATTCATGAACCGCTGGCACATCAGCAACTACACCATCAGCACGAACTTCAACACCGTGATACCAGCAAGCCACTCGGTCGCCTAAGTTCCAACCAAGGGAAAGACGAGCACCGCGGTGTGGACAGCGGTCTTCAAGTGCATGAACCTGACCTTCGGCATCACGCCAAACCACAATGTTTTCGCCTAAACGAGTAATTCCAACTGGATTAGCAGCGACTTCCCAACTTGCCAAAACCGGATGCCATTGGTCACGTAAACCAAGTTCTAAATATTCTTCAGCGTTTTGTGAAGTTGATACGATTGCGTTCATTTTATTCTTCCCTGAATCAATAACCTAAACGTTGCATTTCTTCTGTAAAGCTTGCAGAAGTCCATTCATCACCAGATTCACAGCGGAAACCCTGTTGATTAAGTGCAGAAACAACGTCATCTAACTCTGTTGCGCCCGCAGAAAATGCCTGAATCAAGTTTTTTACAAAATCCTGTTCATAGAGCGTTGGCTCTTTATAACGTGTCTGCCAAACCAACAATTCAGATTGACCTGGAATTTGAATATTGTTGATACCTGCTTCGGTTGCCGGCGTTGCATGAATCCAGCTTGCCAACTTTTCATTAAATGTCTTCATTGTTCTGCTTCCTTGTACATGTGAGGACTAGAGTTGAATTTGAATATCCTGTCCTTCAACACGAACTGGGTACGTACATAGGTTTCTACACCCTGGCCCACTTTTTAGCTCACCTGTTTGAATGTCAAAAATTGCTTCGTGCAATGGACATTCAACAGTCTGATCTTCGATAAATCCTTCGGTTAATAAGGCATACGCATGAGGGCAAACATTTTCGATAGCAAAGTAATTTTCATCGACGAAAAATACGCCTATTTTTTTCCCTTCAATTTCGATGGCTTTCGGCTCATCTTCGCTAACGTCACCCTGCTGACAAACTGAGATCCAACTCATACCTTGCGTCCTCATTTTGTTTTATATACAAAACATAATTTGATTTTCAAAACACAAGCTAAGCATAATCCCCTTGATCATTTTTTGTCAAAGTAAAAATAAATATAAAATTCATTGTGTTATTAATTTTTAAATATTTTGTTACGTTTCAAGAAGGAAACAAAGTTTTAAATATAAAAATTGTTTTATGCATTTTTAACAATTACAATAGTTATAAAATAAAGCAGCATGCCCCAAATTGAATCATGTTTTATTTATAGGAAAATGACACGAATGAGCATAGCAATTGATGAAGATTCGCAAGAATCGGAAACAACAAAAAATGATGACCGATATTTAGTTCCCGGACTTGTACGGGGTTTAGCTATCTTGCAAGCATTTAATCAACAAGCGCAAGAAATGACCATTACAGAAATTGCTGAAATTTTAGAAGTGAACCGTTCTAGTGCATTTCGCCTGATCTATACACTCGAATCTTGTGGCTATTTAAGAAAAGCATCTCAAAAAACTTATGCTCTCGATTCCAAAGTCATGGAACTTGGTTTTAACAGTTTATCTAAACTTTCATTACTTGATTTATCGACACCTTTAATGAAAGAACTACGTGACCAGACCAAACTCGCAGTACATCTTTCAATTTTAGAAGGCACTCATATTGTCTTTGTAAATAATATCCAGTCGATGGGAACCTTTACGAGCAACATTAGTTTAGGAACTCGCTGGCCTGCCCATGCAACCGTCATTGGTCAAATGCTTTTATCTGATTTACCTGAAACGGAAGTACGTCAGCGTTACCGCAATTTTAGCGATTGGGACAGTTTCTCTGAACTGACGCCAACTAATTTAAAAGCTTTATTGCAAAGACTCTCTTACGTAAAAACTCAAAAAACCATGGTGAGCTGGGGTCATTACAATCATGATATGGCAGCCTGTGCAGCGCCTATTTTTAAACAATCAAACGGTAAAATGGTCGCTGTTATCTCTGTAAGTTGTCCAATTACCACTTACGATGAAAGAACATTTAAAGAAGATATCGCAAACCTAGTTGTTGAAACAGCGAATAAAATTTCCAAATTTATTTATTAAAAAAAAGCGACGTTAAGTCGCTTTTTTTTAGATTTTATTTTATAAATCAAAAATTACTTTTTAAAACATTCCCATTCATATCCTGAAAGATAATTGTCGAATTATTTTCTTTAATATCAAATTTCAAATACTGTTGTTTAAACTGAATAACTGCATAAAACTCTTCAGCACCATCATCTAAACCTGTCGCAGAGACCTGAGTACCTTGTGGAAAACCGTTGAGCCATGCGGCATTATAAAAATCAGATACAGAATTAAATTCACAATACTGTTTTGGCTTAGCCATTATTTTTGCAGCCATTTGATCAAACTGTTGTTGTTTATAAACCTCTAAGCTCAACAACATGATCACCCTCCAAATTAAAGCTGGTTTGAGGCTAAAAGCTGTTTCTTTTTAACCTTTTCCCATTGATACCAACCATAAGCTGCCATCAAAACAAATGCTGCATACAAAGCGGCTGTTAAGAATAAATCTTTATAGATGAACATACCGACATAAATAATATCGACAAATACCCAGAGTATCCAAGTCGCAATATGTTTTCGGCTGGTCCAATAAGTTGCAAGTAAACTAAAGGCGGCAAGCTGTGAGTCGAGCATAGGCACCGCTGCATCGGTAAAGTTTTTAAGTATCAAACCAAAAAGCAAGCCACCTACCGCGGCAATGATCATTTGAAAAATTGCAACTTTAGGAGTTATTGGCTCTATACGAATGTCATGATCTTGCTGCTTTCCTTTGAGCCAGTAGTAAAAGCCATAAAAATTTACGACCATAAAAAAGAACTGCAAAATCGTTTCTCCATATAGCTTAAATTCGTAAAACAAATAGGCATATAAAACAAAGGCAAAGAAATTAAACAGCCAACACCACATATTACGGATTACCGTTAATCCGACTCCAATCAGGCTAATCAAGACTGCAAAGATTTCTAGAGGTGACATAAAAACAGCTGCTTATTGAGATCAATTTGACGAGGTATTATGAGAAAAATATAGAGCGAAGCAAACTGCTAATTTAAATAAATGATGCAAATTGACGTTGGCTGAGGTTTTACTCTTTTCTAATGCTGTCGATTTATTTTCAATAGATAGACAAAAGAAATACTGATCAAGTTACTAACAATTTCTATTTGCTAGTTTTTAAACGATTGTTTAAAACATGATTAAAGACAAATAAAGAGCGTGACAATATGTCAAATCAAGAAGGAAAAGTCAGCCGTGAAACTCGTGGACATATTTTTTTAATTGGTCTAGATCGGGCAGCAAAACGTAATGCTTTTGATAGTCACATGATCAAAGACTTATCACTAGCGCTCACCGAATATGAAAATAATGATGCCCTGCGCTGCGCGGTTATTTTTGCTCATGGCGATCATTTCACAGCTGGTTTAGATTTAGTTGAGTTACAACCTAAACTCGCTACAGGTGTTTTTGATTTTAGTGAAAATGAAATTAACCCTTGGGGCACTGTAGGCCGAAAGCTCAGTAAACCTTTGATTGTGGCAGTACAAGGTTATTGTTATACAGCTGGTATAGAACTATTTCTGAATGCAGACATTGCTTTAGCATGTGAAAATACACAATTTGCTCAAATGGAAGTCCAGCGTGGCATCTTACCTTTTGGTGGGGCAACTGCACGCTTTGCTCAAGCCGCGGGTTGGGCCAAAGCCATGCGTTATTTACTCACTGGTGACTCTTTCGATGCCCAAGCAGCATTTGACATGAACCTGATTACCGAAATATGCCCAGATGGTTCTCAGCTCAACCGTGCAATAGAACTTGCTGAACATGTTGCGCAAGCTGCTCCTCTTGCTGTAAAAGCGACCCTCGCCTCTGCTCGTGAAGCTATTAACGAAGGGTACGAGGTTGCCTTTAAGCAATTGCAAAGCTATCTTCAACCATTGCTCACCACAGAAGATGTTCAAGAAGGTGTATTTGCCATGTTACAAAAAAGACCGCCTGTTTTTAAAGGTAAATAATACCTGCACAAGCACTGCGCTCTACAGTTTAAAACCTATGGATATACAGAAATTAGCGTAAAAAAAAAGCCCACACGATGCGGGCTTTTTTATTAATTGGCTTTATTCAACTCTAATGATTTTACCTAGCTCATCATGGTGAACGACTGTAATTTTCTGACTACGTCCCTGTTCAATTTCATGTTCAGGTAAATCAAAATAGCGCGCATAATCATCAGTCTGTTTTGCTTTAAGCGCATTACCGCCAACACGATGCTCAGGCAGCACATGACTCCACAACAATAAGCAAATTGCACAAGCAATTAACGCAGTAATACCATGTTCAATGCCTAAACCAAAGGCACTAAACAAACGGTGAACTAAATGTGTTTTTTGGAGCTCAGCCAAAACCCAGATCAGTACAAACGGACGCCACAGCAACAACCAAACCGCCCACATCATGGCTGTGCTTGTTGTAGAAGCATAGCGCTTATGCCATGGTAATTGACGGCGTAAATCAATAATCAACGAATTTGTCTTCATTTCTCTCTTTACCTAACGAAGTGCTGTGGTTTTCCCCAGACATCAATACAGCACGATCTTTAAAATCTCATGACTCTTGCATTTCATCCACGAATGCCCCGATCCGGGCTCACCCAACGCGCACGTTTCTCATCTCCACGTTTTAAAACTTTTGGAAATGCCACAATAGTTGCCGAGATGGTGATTAGCCAAAAGACCAATGGATACCAGATCATCCAGAAATAGTTTTTTCCCAGATGTGGTTCATAACGACTATCCATCCATTTGCTTAAAGCAAACTGAATAAGACAGGTTGCCCCCAATAAAATACCGCTACCATACGGTAAAAATGGAGAGCTCACAACGGCTAAAGCAGGGACCGGTAAAATAAAATGTACCAACCATAACAAAGCCATCGCGAGCATTAAATATGACCAAACTAAGGTTAAGCAAAGCTCAAACATTAAAGGCCATAAAAAATTTAATTTTGGTTTGGTGAACACATCAATATTTTTAATTAATACCTGTGCCCCACCCATAGCCCAACGTAAACGTTGTTTCCACAAACCGTTTAAAGTTTCAGGCATTAAAATCCAGACCAAGGCATTCGGCTCAAAACGAATGTCCCAACCTGCTCGCTGCAATTTCCAAGTAATATCGATATCTTCAGTCAACATATTGGGTGACCAATAATCGACTTGGTGAACAGCGCTCTTACGAAAAGCGGTAATTACACCCGATACGGTAAATAAGCGTCCAAAGGTACGTTGTGCACGTTTAATCATGCCGACAATCGAAGAAAACTCACCGACCTGAATACGCCCTAGCAAAGTTGAGCGAGTACGGATACGCGGGTTACCCGTCACAGCTGCAACTGTTGGATTTTCCTGAAAATGACGAATCATCCACTTTGCTGCATGAGGATCAAGTAAAGCATCGCCATCAATACCAATTAAAAACTCGGCATCGGTCATTAAGCTTCCAGCTTGCAACCCCATAGCTTTACCTTGGTTTTGCGCCAAATGAACAACACGGAGTTTTTCATGTTGTGCTGCTAAACGGTCGAGTACCTCGCCTGTATTGTCCGAGCTACCATCATTAATTGCAATCACTTCAAAATGAGGATAGTCCAGTTTTAATGCATGGCTAATGGTTTCTTCTGCATTATCCCCTTCATTAAAACAAGGAATTAATACAGCGACTTTTGGATAACTCTCTAATGGAGCTGGTTGATCGTAAGGCGGGGCCTGACGTTCTTTCCAATAGAAAATGATCGCGCCAATCATCCATAAATACGACATGAATAATGGATAATAGAAAACGAATTTTAAGGCATGCGACCATATTGCAGCAAAGATTGTCATGTTTTAGCCTCAACTACGGCACAAGACGAGATGATTTTTCAGCAAATGCTTTATGCATAGTGTCCACATCCGGATGATCTTTAATTGGGTCATCTGGGTAATATCCGACATGCATTACACCTTGCTGATAAAGAGAATGAATTGTTGCAGCCATTTCAGTTGAAGGTACCTTTTCGTTTTTACGCCAGTCAGTTGCCTGTAATTCAAAAACGGTTTTCTTAATGCCATTTGGATATTGTTTCACGCGATCAACCATATCTTTATAGAACTGATCGGCATTATCTACCTGTTCCATATAAGGCATTGCCATAATAGCCGTAAAGTCATAACGTTTTAATGACTCTTCAAGCGATTGTGAATACCAGTTTTCTGCGTATGGTTTTAAAGCAACTTGCGCGTATAAGTTACGTGCGGTGAGCAAGAACGGTTCATATTGTCGCACGTCATCAACGAGTTGCATTGCAAAATCATCTAGATATTTTGTCTTATATGCAGTCCATTTTTGCAAATCTTGATCGTTATCACGGATTTTTGCCAAATCTGTTGGCAAGCCTTGTTTTGCATAGGCTTTTAATGCTTCTGGGCTTGCATCTTCATAGTCAGATAAGGTGACATCATCATGGAATAAAATTCCGTTAAATGAAGATGACTTAGCCAAATCTTGATAAATCTCACGAATAGTTTGGCGTGCGTCTGCTGAGAACGGACTTAAACGGATATACCCCATGTTGAGGTGTTCACCAGATTTTGCCTGTTCTGTCACAACTAAGTCTTTAGAAACTGGATCAGTTTTTGGTAGTTCCCATGCCAATAAAGGCATCCACGCATAAATACGACTTACAGGCGTACGCGTTTGAATTTGCCATGCAACACGGTTAAACAAGTCAGCACGCATTGGAATATGGCGGTTTGGGAAATACACCATATCAGCAGAGCCATTCGCATCTGGATCTGAAAATGCTTGTAAATAGACAGTATTTACACCCATCGCATTAATTCGGTCTAACAAGTGACCTAAATTACGTTCTTGCTGTTTCGGGTCTGGATCATAAATATAGTCCAGATCGATATGCATAATTTTTTGCGGACGATTGTTATCCGTTAAATTCAATTCACGATTTTTAATTTCTTGAGCCAAATCATCAGTCGTCATATCGCCTTCTACCAAAATACGGCTCATATTTTGTAGAGATTGTTTTGCGTGATCAGCCCCATCATCAAGTGTAATGGTAATTGGCATACCAAGCTTTTTAGCAATTTGAACTGTTTGCATATTATAGCGACCATAAGGCCAGACCATAATACGTGGTGAACGTAAGCCATGAGCTTTGAGTAGCTCATTATTTTTCTTTAAGTCGTTATAGATACGTGATTGATACTGTTCATCGCTTTCATAAGTTTGAGTTTTTGCGTCATAAAAACGGGTTGTTGCAGCAGGTTCAGAGTTGCCTTGTGGGTTGCCTGTAATACCGCGATGCAAATGGTAGCTATGGCTTGCAATCTCTACAAAGCCACTATCTTGCATCTCTTTAAGCTCACCCCAGCTTAAGATTTTATCGCGAGGAATTTCTTCCCCTGAAAAATCGACTTTCTGCCCTGCTTTTGGCTCTAACCATGAACCAACCACTGCGAGTACCACAGGGATTTTTTTAGCTTTAATAACAGGATAAGCATTTTGATAAAAAGATTGATAACCATCGTCTACAGTTAATAGAACAGGTTTTGTAGGTAGTTGAAATTTACCTTGATGAGCACGGATCAACTGATCAACCGTAATAAAATGGAATCCATTTTTTTGCAGCCATTCAACATGCTGTGTAAATTGTTGCGTCGTTACTGCATATTGAGGAATTAATGCATTTTTAGTATCGGTAATTTCATGATAACCAATAACTGTAAGTGTTGATGCGTCCAGTTTAGGTGGTTTGGCTAATGCCATACCCGACAAGCCAGCCAAAGCCAAGCCAAGTGATATGTTCAACAAAGGAGATGCAAAGCGGATAGTCATGAAATAGCGTCTCGATATCAATATAGATTATTTATGTGAAATTTGATGTTAAGCCACAAACTTTTTGAAATTTGGTCTTAATATCACACTGCCTATAAATGAACAGTTTTTCAGTCAGCATTTATAATCAAATAATCTGAAAATAATCTTAAATATTTAAAAAGCTAAAATATAAATTAATAATGTATTTATATTTAAAGCTCATATAAACAAGAAAGCCCCCTAAAGGGCTTTAAATTTTCACTAGTCACGAGTTTTGACATCGAATAATTCAATTTCAAAAATTAAATTAGAATTAGCGGGAATAATCTTACCCATTTTACGCTCACCATAAGCTAAATGAGCAGGTACGATTAATTTACGCTTGCCGCCAACTTTCATTCCCATAATGCCTTGGTCCCAACCTTTAATTACACGGCCTGTTCCAATCACACATTCAAAATAATTACCGCGATCAATTGAAGAATCAAATTTTGTGCCGTCTTCTAACCAACCTGTGTAGTGAGTTGTAATCAAAGCACCTTTAACCGCTTCTTTGCCTTCACCTACTTTTAAATCGATAATTTCTAATTCATTTGACATGGTTTACCCCTTAATCTGAATCTTTAAAATCGCAACTGGTACTTAGTGTACCAACTGAATCTGTAGAATTTGTTGCGCTTTTCTATGTTACTGTAACTGTGTCCACACAACACTTGCCTGGCCCTTTTCACCTAAAAGCGTCCACTCGTTGTCCATGACATTTAATTGAAGCTGCATTGTACGTTCACAAAGTTGTTCAAGCTCTGCTGTACTTTGAGGAGCAATTTGCCACACCTGAACGTTACTTAACGTTTTAATTTTACTGTTTCGTTTCCACCAGTCTTCGACTTGTGTGCCATACACAACAAGCGCAACTGTTTTACAGCGCGCACTGGCTTTTTTGACTTTATCTTCAGACGGTAAGCCAACTTCAATCCATGTTTCTAACTGACCCGTTAAATCTTTTTGCCATAATGCTGGCTCGTCAGTTTCAAAAAGGTCTTTAGTAAACTCAAGCTCATCACTTGCGAAACGGGCAAAAGCCATCAAACGAACCATTAAGCGTTCTAAAGTTTCCGAAGGATGCAAGGCAAGCGTCAGTTGATAATCACCATAAATATGGTCATCCATATTGGCAATATTCAAGTCTGCCTTATAAATTGTTGCTTTAAGCGCCATGATTAATATGTCCAAAAATTTGGCGCTAAGGATACTCGATTTTAGGTAAAAAATTATAAAAAAACTGAACAATGCAAAGCATAGTCATGTGAAATTTGCATATTCTTCCAAAACGCTCAGCTTATTTTATAGTTGGCCGGCTTTTTGCTTTAGAGAGAGATATTTTCCTCTTGCTAAAATTGATGACTTATGTGGCTAAAGCTCAAGCGTAGTTTATTTTTACAGGTTCTTTGTGCTCTCTTTCTTGGGGTTGCAGTTGGAATCGGCTTTCATGATTTCTCCCTATCTTTAAAGCCATTAGGTGATGGTTTTATTTCTTTAATTAAGATGCTGATTGCACCAATTGTGTTTTGTGTTGTTGTACTGGGAATCTATGGTGCAAACGACATTAAAAAAATGGGCAAAGTCGGTGCAAAAACGATTCTCTATTTTGAAGTGGTGACCAGTATTGCTTTAATTTTAGGCATTATTGTGGCCTATGTATTTAAACCGGGCGTCGGTATGAATATCGATATTAGCCATTTAGATGCAAAAGATTTAAGTACCTATACCGAACGTGCCCACGAAATGCATACGGGTTCGGAATTTCTACTCAATATTATTCCAAAAACCTTCACTGCCGCTTTTGCAAACGGCGATATTTTACAGGTTTTATTGATCGCTATTTTATTTGGTGTTTCCCTACTTTTAATTCCAAAACATTTAGCAGAGCTGGTACGTCAAGCACTTGAAGCTTTTTCAGAAGTCTTCTTTAAAATTATGGGACTTATTATTCGTTTAGCTCCAATTGGTGTATTCGGTTCAGTCGCCTATACCACTGCTAAATTTGGTTTAGATTCACTCTTACAATTGGGTTATTTGGTTTTACTGTTTTATGCAACCTGCATTTTATTTGTCGTTATTGTTTTAGGTTCGATTTTAAAACTTGCTGGTTTCAACATTTTTAAATTTGTGGGTTATTTTAAAGATGAACTCGCTATTGTTTTAGGTACCGCTTCTTCTGACTCTGTTCTTCCTCAAATTATGAAAAAACTCAAAAATTTGGGAATTAAAGATTCAACTGTCGGTTTGGTTATTCCAACTGGTTATTCATTTAATTTAGATGGCTTTTCAATTTACTTAACTTTAGGCGTGATCTTTATTGCACAGGCCTGCAATATTAATTTGTCTATGCATGACTTACTGGCTATTTTGCTGGTTTCACTCATCACATCTAAAGGGGCGCACGGCATTCCCGGCTCGGCTTTAGTTATTCTTGCAGCCACGCTTTCAGTGATACCAAGTCTCCCTGCAATTGGCTTAGTGCTTCTACTTTCAGTGGACTGGTTTATTGGAATTATTCGTGCCTGTACCAACTTAATTGGTAACTGTGTCGCAACCGTAGTGATTGCTCACTGGGAAAAAGATATTGACCATGCGCAAGCTAAAGCTGTGTTAGATAGCAAACCTTAATCCCACTCTTCAGAGAACATTGAATTACTTTTGGTTTAATGTTCTCTACTCTTCAAGCTGACAGGCAAGTAATGCTGTTTCAAAAGCCAACCAATCATGGTTATGTTCGCTAATGATTTCAATCCGGTTATCAATACCCTCTTCACCTGACTTATAATTAAACTGATCAGGATTAAAGTTAAAAACCTTCCATCCTTGATCTGTGTTAAAAATTCCCTTAATTCGGAGCCAGTCTTGCTGTGCACATAATAAATCTAGCAAAGCATAAAACTCGAATTTCCAGCGCTTAGGTAATTTCCAACCTGCCACAATATAACCTTGTGCCGACTCGACATAATGATAAGGTAATTGATTAATTTCCTTTGCGACTTCGGTTTCAGTCATTTGCTTTTGAATTTTAAGTAAAGGTTGTATAGATCGCTCAGTTAAACGAGCAGCTATATCAATTTTATTTAAAGCTAACTGACCATGTTCAATCTTAATCCACTCTTGGTGATAAGGTTGGTATTCGTCTTTTAATAGCTCAAGCGCCTGATCATCTTCAAAATTCATCACATCTGTATGTGACACCACTACAATTTGGGCAGCTTTTAACTGATCTTCATAAAGGTTTTGTTTAACCCAATTGGTATCATGCAAACGACTACCATCGATCACCGTAATCAGTGCCCGCATGGCTAAACTACTTTGCCAATGAGGCTCAGTCAGTTGGTCAAATAACTGAGAAGGATGCCCAAGTCCAGTCGGCTCAATAAAGAGTCGATCTGGCTTTTGTTCACTCAATAGCCGTGCTAAAGCAATATGCATCGGCAATTGACTGCTACAACATAGACAGCCCCCTAATAGCTCTTTGACTGCATACCCTTCATCTTGGGGTAAGAGCTGTTGGTCTACTCCAATTTGCCCAAACTCATTCATTAATACAGCCCACACCTCATCTTTAGGCTTTTGGCTTAATAAATGCTGTAATAATGTGGTTTTTCCTGCCCCTAAAAAACCGGAAATAATATGGGTGGGAACAGTTTTTGGAGCTATCAGTTTCACAAGCGGCTCAAATCAACAAGGTTCAAAAAACTAAGAAAGATATATCACTGTTTAAGTCGCATGAAAATGATTTTTCACTTTGAAGATATACTTTTCAATATATCGGGCCAAAATAGTTAATATGTGACATACATCTCATTTAAAATCTATATTAACTCTGGATAATTATAATTCAAACGGAATATTCTATTTAGGCGCATTCACAATTCATGCCAGAGTGTTAGGTTTACGTAACACAGTTGGCTTTTTTTTACTCGATAAGAAATATTTTTTCACATTTTAAGGTGTATTTAAGCCCTTTTATTTTACAGATTGCTCACATAAATGACCCGTATATTTCATATTGTTAAGATAGCCGTAATAGATTGTTAAGTTAATTGATGTAATACCAAGCTCGGCTTAGCATGTGTCCTAGCTTAGTCATTCAGCCATACAGGTTTCAGGTAGGTATGAACGATTAGGTTTAATTTATTTTTAAATGAAATTTAAGGATGCCATAAAATGAAATTAGCTAAAACTTTACTCGCTACTACACTTGCTTTAACTGCTGCTTCAACTTTTGCTGCTTCTAAGCACGACCAAGCACATAACACTGCTGGTGAAGAAAAAGTTGTTGTTTCAACTCAAGAACAAGCAAACACTGCAAATGCTGCATCTGATGCTGTAGGTTCTGCTTCTGAAGCTGCTCCTGCAACTCGTTAATTCTCTCAGCATTCTCCTCCAAGCTCAGAGATAATTTTACTGAAATGAAAAATGGACGCTGAATTTTGGTAAAGAAGAAAAAGGATCGAACCATGCTGCGGTTCGATCCTTTTTTAATTCGATGTATTTTTTTAAGAAGTTTTCTTATACATGCTACAAGATGGATTGTGGTTTTCTTGAAGACGTAAAACCTTACGATGCTCAGCAGCTTCAAAGCGGCAACGCTTCCATTCTGTATTGAGATTTAATTGAGGTACTTCACATGGCTTGCCCTGTTCATCAACAGCAACCATCGTGAAATAACAGCTATTGGTATGGCGCACTGTCCTCTTCTGGATATTTTGCGCTTCAACACGGATTCCGACTTCCATTGAAGTACGACCTACATGGTTAACACTTGCCAAGAAGGTCACCAGCTCACCTACATAAATAGGTTCTTTAAAATTTACTTTATCTACAGATAAAGTCACCACGTAGCCACCCGAATAACGACTTGCGCAAGCATAAGCGACTTGGTCTAGTAGTTTTAGAATCGTACCACCATGAACATTACCTGAAAAATTTGCCATATCAGGCGTCATCAAAACTGACATCGTCAATTCAGACTGATCATCAGTTGCTGTGGTCATTTCATCTAATGTAGGCATAGCTCAACTCTGTCTTAAAACAAGCTCAGTCAACATTATGGTTGATAATTCACAAAAAAAACATGCTTAAATCCACAACATAGCATTGTATTTTTTAATATCTTTGATTGTTTTTTAAAATTTAATTTTTTAAGACACTATTTTTAAAGTTATTTTTTAAAGCTGTTTTATTTATCTTAGAATTTTTTAGAAGATGCTATGCCATTTTATTCCATGTTCAATGGCATAGCAGGTTCTTATGAGTGACTTGCTAAACTTTATTAATGACGCCTGTCACACCATTAATGATCATATCAATGGCGATCGTACCAATTAATAAAGCAGATAAACGCCCGACAATATCAAAATAACGGTCAATATGTTTGGCATGTTTATAGCGTAAATGATCATGTGAAAATTTCATCAAAATCAAAATACTGCAAGTTAAAAACAAGGTGAAAGCAATCACTAGCGCTGCCTCACCAATTGACATTTCAATTCCTGTGACTACCGCAGCGCTAATAGTCCCTGGACCGATCATAAACGGCATGGCAATGGTGCCAGCCAGATGTTCTGGAGCACCACGCATTTCTCCAATGGTGTCGGCACCCTGAAACACATAGCGGTAGCCAATCACCAAAAAGATAAGGCCTCCAAAAATCTGAAAGGCTTCAAAACGTACATTCAGATATTTACTAAAAATTGTTTCGCCGCCCCATGCAAATAGCATGAATACGACAAAAGCAATCAAACTTCCCTGAATCAGTGCTTTATTAAACACCTTGGCTTCTGAATGGCGGATCAGGCCAATCATATAAATGCTCATTAAAAATGGATTGAGCAACGAGAAAAATAAAGCAAAAGAATGTAGATAAGGAGAAGCCATGCATTTTCCTCTTAAGCTTGTGGATCTGGGAACAATGGACGATTCCCGGGGCTAATACGATTAATATGTAAGAACGTCATATGTCTTTCATATTTATCTAAAATATCGTTAATGACCTGTTCTTTACTGTAGCCAACCAGATCGTTATCTTGCGAGCCGTCATAAAGATAGGTTTCAAGTCGGAAATAGAACTGTTTGCCTCGTTTTACACGCTGACTGAAGTTCGGCGCGCTATAGCGTACAGGCCAGATCTGATAAACAAAGTTTTGCTCTTCTTCCAAATGGATAGTCAGATCTAAATGGTAAAGCGTATCTTCATCTTCAAGCGGGGTTTGCTGCACGTCCACATTCATACCCTGCTTAATCAACTCATCAGCAACAGCCTGAACAGCTGGCAAACACACCGTATCTAGCATGCGCTGTGTTTCAGTGGTTCCCGGATGATGCATGACTCGAGTTAAACGCTGTTTCCAGTTCAGAATATCAACGTTCCCTACCACTGGTGCCGCATTCATACTGCGACTAGCATGCCTGTAATCTTCAAGTCTGAGTGACTTATAAAGCCCTGCCATCACAAGGAACATCACAAAACTAAACGGCAAACCCATAATAATAGTTGCGTTTTGCAAGGCGGTAATGCCGTTGGTCATGAGCATGGCTAATGTGAGTAAACCAATCGCCACTGCCCAAAACACGCTTAACCAACGTGGAGCATCATTATCGATATTAGTGAGTTTAGTGGTGAAGTTACCTAAAACCAGAGCTCCCGAATCGGCAGAAGTCACGTAGAATAAAAGCCCTGTTACAGTGGCAATTGAAGCAATAAAGGTAAAACCTGGATATTGCGCTAACAGGTCATAAAAACCATGAGCCGGATTTGCTAACACAGTCGCTGCTAAGGTTTGATTGCCTTCAAAAATAACGCTGTGCAGAGCACTATTACCAAAAATAGATAACCACGTAAGTGTAAATAGAAGTGGAATAATTAAGGTACCGCATACAAACTCACGAATGGTACGTCCTCTTGAGATACGTGCCAAAAAGAGTCCTACAAATGGAGACCAAGCAATCCACCACGCCCAGAAGAAGAAAGTCCAACTACTCATCCACTCTTTAGGCTGTTCAAAAGCAAAACTTTGTAATGCTAAAGCAGGGAAACGAGTTAAATAGTCACCAATATTTTGGACCAGGGCATTAAGTAAAAACTCGGTATTTCCCAAGAATAAAATAAACAGCAATAACCCGACCGAAACATAAATATTGATTTCAGATAAAATCCGCAGGCCTTTATTGACCCCAGATGTCACCGAAATAATACTAATACCCACTGCAACAGCAATCAGGATAAATTGCATCCAGATATTTTCTGGTAACCCCAATAACACATGTAAGCCATAATTCAGCTGTACTACTCCAATCCCGCAGGTCGTCGCAATACCAAAAATTGTCCCGATCACGGCAGCCGTATCTACACTATGTCCAATCGCACCATTAATTCTTTGTCCAAAGATTGGATAAAGTGCAGAACGAATGGTAAGCGGCAAATTATAACGATAGCTGAAATATCCCAATGACATACCGATCAAGGCATACATACACCAACCGGTTAAGCCATAGTGAAACAATGTCCAAACCATACTTTGGCGTGCTGCTTCATAGGTTTGACCTACTCCGACCGGAGGTTGCATGTAATGAGATAGTGGTTCAGCGACCGAGAAGAACATGAGGTCGATACCAATACCCGCCGAGAACAGCATGGCAGACCAACTGAGCAAACTAAACTCAGGCTTTGAATGCTTAGGTCCTAATTTGATACTGCCATATCTTGAGCAGGCAATAAAAATCACAAAGGCCATATATAATGTTGCGGCAAGCAGATAATACCAACCAAAAGTTGAAGTTACCCACTGAAGCACGGCATTCATGACTCGATTTGCAAAATCGTTGAACAAAAACGTGACGAGAGAAAAAATTAAAATAAGTACAGCTGAAAAATAAAAAACCACACGGTTGAGCGGGTCTTTTTTAGATTTAGATAATGTTAAATCATCAACTGCTCTTGGATTATCTGTTGCCATACAATCCTCAAGGAATAAAATAAAAACAAAATATTTAATTTCGTCTTTTCACTCTTATTTAAAACAATGAAAAGACGACTTTAAACGCAAAAAAATAATATATAGATGTGATCGATTGAGGTTATAAAACCTCGGTCACTTTATTCTGGTCACAATTCGATGGGACTGAAATGTCTTTTGAAACAGCTAACTGTTTTTTCACTAATTGAGGGTCAAAATCATCTTGCTTTAACGCTTTGGCTAAACCAAACATATAAAGCAAAATAATGACTGAAAATGGTAAACCACATAACACCACAGCACTTTGCATGGAGTTAAAACTACCGGCTAAAAGCAAGCCAATACTTACAATGGTAATTACCACAGACCAAAAGACGCGTAACCAGATCGGTGAATCACTATCATTGGTGCCCCCTTTTGAGGACAAATTAGCGATCATTAGTGTACCAGAGCCAACTGGTGTCAAAAATAAAACGAAACAAATTACAACAACAATACCTGCAACGTAAGGATTAAACGGCAGATATTCGAGTAATTTAAATAAAGATAATGCTGGATCAGTTAAGACCATATCACCTAATACTTTCTGTTTTTGCTGCAAGATAAAATAAATTGCAGTGTTTCCAAAAACCGAAATCCAAGCCAGTGTAAAGCCGAGTGGAATCAGGCATACACCCAATACTACTTCACGAATGGTACGTCCTTTTGAAATGCGGGCAATAAACATACCGACAAAAGGCGCCCATGCAATCCACCAAGCCCAATAAAATACAGTCCACGAACCCAACCAGCCACTGGCTTTTTGATTGTACAAATACATATCAAAACTTTTACCAATAAAATTATTGAGATAATCGCCAGTATTTTGTACCAGACCATTTAATAAATGGTTAGTCGGACCCGTTAAAAATACAAATAAAAGTAAGGCATATAGCAGACGTAAATTAATACGCGACAACCACGCCAAACCTTTTTCAATACCCACCACTGTCGTAATCGTGGCAACGAACATCATGATGAGCACGGCAGTAATTAAAGTCGCAGAGTTATCCGGAATTTGCGGAAGTAAATAACAAATGCCCGATACAAGCACTAACGCTCCGATTCCCAAGTTGGTAACCAAGGAAATAACTGTCGCTAAAATCCCAAAGCCATCGACAAAATCGCCCACCAAGCCATGCACTCGCTCTCCAAAAATTGGGTAAAGTGCTGAACGCAGTGCTAATGGCAAGTTTTGTCTGAAAGCGAAGTACCCTAAAGTAACTCCGAGCAATGCATACAGCACCCAGCCATGAATCCCCCAATGCAAAAAGCTATAAGTCATCGCATTACGGGCTGCCTGAATCGTTCCTGCCTCACCTTCTGGCGGTCTTAAAAAATGGTCAACCGGTTCGGCCACACCATAATAAAGTAGCGCAATACCAATCCCTGCCGAAAACAGCATTGAAGTCCAAGCCAAATAACTAAACTCTGGTTTGTCGTCATCTTTTCCCAAAGGAATCTGCCCTACTTTTGAAAAAGCGAGCCAACCAACAAAACCCAGACACAGCACAATAACCAGCATGTAATACCACCCAAAAAAGTGATTTACTTGCTCTTGTACATAAGTCAGCCAAAACTGACTTTTTTCTGGAAACAGCACAAAAAGTAGGCCAAAAATGCCAATACTGATGGCTGAACTCCAAAATACGAAACGATTTAACCGAATATGGTCTGAAGAATATCCATCACTTTTCAACACCATCTTATTGCTCCTTGCAATCGGTGTATTTTTCTCAAAATAACGTGATAAGTAATGTACTTATGCGCATCATCCTATCCTTAAGAACCTTTGATTTCACCTCTTTATTCTAGAAGTTATCTTCAAAAATTCATTGATTTTTACATATCATACTTGTTATTGATTGAACGTTCAATCAATAACAAGTATGATAAAAAAGTGCTATGATGCTCTGCAAGTTAACATGTTGAATTTTAAGCACCACTAAAAGTGCTGATGTGGACAACCATGACAAAACGCAGAGTAAAACCAGAACATGTGCGACGTGAAGAAATCATGAACGCTGCACTCGACGTAATTTATGAAGTGGGGTTATCCAATACCACCATTGCACAAATTGCAAAAAAAGCCGAGCTGTCGACCGGCATTGTTAGCCATTATTTTGGCGACAAACAAGGGTTGATAAATACCTGTATGCAAGAAATGTTAAATGTTCTGCGTCGTAAAACCGAACAGTACAGAGCAGAAGCAGATTCGCATCCAGAGAGCCAGATTAAGGCCATTATCGACTCTAACTTTGACATTAGTCAGGTCAATGAAAAAGCAATGCGGGTCTGGTTGGACTTTTGGTCAGCAAGTATGCATGTACCAGACTTAAGCCGCTTACAAAAGATTAATGATCAACGCCTGTACTCCAACTTGAAATTTTATTTTCTTAAGTTAATGGATGAACAACAGGCCAGTGTTGCCGCTAGAGGTTTGGCAGCATTGATTGATGGATTATGGTTACGAGGCAGTTTAAGCCGTCATAACGAATTTGACAGCAACCTTGCTCGTTCCATTGCTTACGATTATGTACAAACGCAATTGCAATTTGCGAACAAGCCTTTGCAGGAGAGACAAAATGAGTGATGTACAAGTTCATCAATTGTATATCCATGGACGCTACGTTAAAGCAACCAGTGGTAAAACATTTAATAGTATTAACCCTGCCAACGGCGAGACAATCGCGACTCTTCAACAAGCTTCTGAACAAGATATTGAAGCTGCTGTACAAAGTGCCCAACAAGGACAAAAAATCTGGGCTGCCATGACTGCCATGGAACGTTCACGTATTTTACGTCGTGCTGTCGACATTCTTCGTGAACGTAATGATGAGCTTGCCCGTCTTGAAACACTCGACACAGGTAAAGCTTTTAGCGAAACATCTACAGTCGATATTGTGACTGGCGCAGATGTACTCGAATACTACGCAGGACTTGCAACAGCCATTCAAGGTGAACAAGTTCCACTTCGCGAATCAAGTTTCTTTTATACACGCCGTGAACCTTTAGGCGTAGTTGCCGGTATTGGTGCTTGGAACTATCCAATTCAAATTGCTTTATGGAAATCTGCCCCTGCCCTTGCTGCGGGTAATGCCATGATTTTCAAACCAAGTGAAACCACTCCACTCACTGCATTTAAACTTGCAGAAATCTATACAGAAGCTGGCGTACCAGACGGCGTATTTAACGTGGTGCAAGGTGCTGGTCGTGAAATCGGTCAGTGGCTCACTGAACATCCTGTGATTGAAAAAATCTCATTTACTGGTGGTGTGGAAACTGGCAAAAAAGTCATGGCAAGTGCTGCTGGTTCTACGCTAAAAGAAGTAACCATGGAACTCGGTGGTAAATCTCCACTGATTATTTGTGAAGATGCCGACCTGAACCGTGCAGCAGATATTGCAGTCATGGCGAACTTCTTTAGCTCAGGTCAGGTATGTACCAACGGTACGCGTGTATTTGTTCCAAAATCACTTCTAGCCGACTTTGAAAAAGCGGTTGTAGAGCGTGTAAAACGTATTCGCATTGGTGACCCAATGGCTGAAGACACAAACTTCGGTCCACTCACTAGCTTCCCTCACATGGAAAAAGTGTTGTCTTTCATTGAGTCAGGCAAACAACAAGGCGCTAAAGTGTTAATTGGTGGTGGTCGTGCTACAGAAGGCGAACTTGCCAAAGGCGCTTATGTACTACCGACTGTATTTAGCGACTGTACTGACCAGATGGCTATTGTTCAAGAAGAAATTTTTGGGCCTGTCATGAGCATCTTAAGCTATGAAACTGAAGAAGAAGTGATTCAACGTGCTAACGACACGACCTTTGGTTTAGCTGCCGGTGTGGTCACTCAAGATATTAGCCGCGCTCATCGCATTATTCACCAAATTGAAGCTGGTATTTGCTGGATTAACACTTGGGGCGAATCGCCTGCCGAGATGCCAGTCGGTGGCTATAAACAATCTGGTGTGGGCCGCGAAAATGGCTTGACCACGCTTGGGCACTATACCCGTATCAAATCTATTCAAGTTGAACTTGGCGATTATCAAAGCATTTTTTAATGCCTCCATCGCTTTAAACACTTCAACCTAAATCACATATGCCGAGCAGTCTTTATAGATTGCTCAGGCAAACTGTTAGTAAAAAAAGGATAGTTATGAATATTAAAGAATATGATTACATTATTATTGGCGCAGGATCTGCCGGAAATGTACTCGCTGCGCGTCTTACTGAAGACAAAGATACCACCGTTTTATTATTAGAAGCGGGTGGACCAGATTATCGCTTGGATTTCCGTACACAAATGCCGGCAGCTTTGGCCTACCCTCTTCAAGGCCGTCGCTATAACTGGGCTTATTTAACCGATCCTGAGCCACACATGAATAACCGCCGTATGGAATGTGGTCGTGGTAAAGGTTTAGGTGGTTCATCTTTAATTAACGGCATGTGCTATATCCGCGGTAATGCAATGGATTTAGAACAATGGGCAACACATAAAGGCCTTGAAAACTGGTCTTATGCCGACTGTTTGCCATACTACAAAAAAGCCGAAACTCGTGACATTGGTGAAAATGATTACCATGGCGGCAATGGTCCTGTGTCCGTTGCTACCCCTAAAAATGGCAACAATGTGTTGTTCCATGCCATGGTTGAAGCTGGTGTACAAGCAGGTTATCCGCGTACTGATGACCTAAACGGTTACCAACAAGAAGGATTTGGTCCAATGGACCGTACGGTAACCCCTAAAGGTCGGCGTTCAAGCACTGCACGTGGCTATTTAGATATGGCAAAAGGTCGTCCAAACCTGACTATTTTGACTCATGCGACGACCAACAAAATCTTGTTTAATCAAAAACAAGCAATTGGTGTTGAATATATTATTGGCGCTGACCAAAACAACTTACAACGTGCCTTGGTTAAACGCGAAGTATTACTGTGCGCAGGTGCAATTGCGTCACCGCAAATTTTACAGCGCTCAGGTGTGGGTCAAAGCACTTTCTTAAAATCAATGGACATTGATGTGGTTCATGATTTGCCGGGCGTAGGTGAAAACCTGCAAGACCACTTGGAAATGTACTTACAATATAAATGTAAGCAACCTGTTTCTTTATACCCTGCCTTGAAATGGTATAACCAACCTGCGATTGGTGCCGAGTGGTTATTTAACGGTACAGGTATTGGTGCAAGTAACCAGTTTGAAGCAGGCGGATTTATCCGTAGTTCGGATGAGTTTACATGGCCAAATATCCAGTACCATTTCTTGCCAGTTGCCATTAACTACAACGGTAGTAATGCAGTGAAAGAACATGGTTTCCAAGCACACGTCGGTTCAATGCGTTCGCCTTCACGTGGTCGAATCAAACTTAAATCGAAGGATCCGTTTGAGCATCCAAGTATCTTGTTTAACTACATGTCGACTGAGCAAGACTGGCGCGAGTTCCGTGATGCAATTCGTATCACTCGTGAAATCATGCAGCAACCTGCACTTGACCCATATCGTGGTGAAGAAATTAGTCCAGGCAAACATTTGCAAACCGATGCAGAGCTTGATGACTTTGTTCGTAACCATGCAGAAACAGCTTACCATCCATCTTGTAGCTGCAAGATGGGTGAAGATGAAATGGCTGTTGTAGATGGTCAAGGCCGTGTACACGGTATGCGTGGTTTACGTGTTGTCGATGCCTCTATCATGCCGCTCATTATTACCGGTAACTTAAACGCAACTACTATTATGATTGCCGAGAAAATTGCAGACCAAATTCGTGGACGCGAAGCGTTACCACGTTCAACTGCACCGTTCTATGTAGCATCATAAAATCTGAAAGGGCATATTTCTTATGCAGAAATATGCCCTTAATTTAATCTTTATAGAACCAATATTAATAAGAACCATGTATGACAAAAAATAAGCGTCTACGAAGAGCTTATTTACATAATTATGATATGAAATAAAAATTAATCGATTTTTATAGGCAAATATTCTTCAAATGATTCAACTTTAATCAAATCAAAATTATTATTTTAATTTCAAATATTTACACAATAACAATTAAGTTAAATTATCTTATCAATGCTCAATTTGGTTAAATATAAATCATATTTATGATTTTGATGAACCCCATTTATTATAAAAATTGTCTTGTCAATGCAAAATTAGTCTAAAATATAGAGTGTTTGCGATAATCCCAAGTAATTTTTATTTTTTTCAAGACTCTCTGTTTTAGAGAGTTTACTTTCGCATTTATATCCTTTTTGTCTGGATACGCTGTCTAGGTTTCCTCACACCTTAAGTGACTCAAATAACTTATTTTAAGGTCCCCCTTACATGAAAAAGTTTTTGAAATACCTTCTGGTATTAATCATTCTTATTTTAATTGCAGGTATTGCGTTCTTGTTTAGACCTACAACGTCAAAACAAGTTGAAACTGCAAAAGATGAGCAAGTAGTTGATGCTGTTCTTGTTGGCGGCGGCATCATGAGTGCTACTCTTGGTACTTATTTAACTGAGCTTGAACCAAACTGGCAAATTCGTATGTACGAACGTCTTGACCAAGTTGCTCAAGAAAGTTCAAACGGCTTTAACAATGCCGGAACAGGCCACTCAGGCTTTATGGAAATGAACTATACCGAAGAGAAAAACGGTAAGATGGAAATTGCCAAAGCTGAAAAAGTTGCTTCTCAATTTGAAGTTGCTAAACAGTTCTGGTCATATCAGGTAAAACAAGGCGTTTTAGCTGAACCGAAATCATTCATTAATCCAGTTCCGCATATTGCTTTTGTTTGGGGCGATAACGTTCAGTTCTTAGAAAAACGTTATGCTGCCATGATTCAAAGCCCGTTGTTCAAAGGTATGAAATTTACTGAAGACCCTGCTGTTATTAAACAATGGGCACCTTTAGTCATGAATGACCGTGACCCTAGTCAAAAAGTTGCAGCAACCCGTATGGATGTTGGCTCTGACGTGAACTATGGTTCAATCACTAAACAATTAGTGGGTCATTTAAATCAAAACCCGAATTTCAAATTACAGACATCAACTGAAGTGACTGGCATCAGCCAAAATGATGACAAAACTTGGACTGTGTCTTTCAAAAATTTGAAAACTGGTAAAGTAGATCACGTTAAAACACGTTTTGTATTTATCGGTGCAGGTGGTGCAGCAGTTAAATTATTGCAACTTACTGGTTTACCAGAGGCGAAACAATATGCTGGCTTCCCTGTTGGTGGTGAGTTCTTAATTACTGACAATCCAAAAATTACTGCTGAACACACAGCGAAAGTATATGGCCGTGCTGAACTTGGTGCGCCTCCAATGTCTGTACCACATATTGATACACGTTATATCGACGGTAAAAAATATGTATTGTTTGGCCCATTTGCAACGTATTCAAACAAGTTCCTGAAAAATGGTTCTCAGCTTGATTTACTTGCATCAACCAACAAAAACAACGTTTTACCAATGACGACTGTTGGCTTAGAAAACCTTGATCTTGTTAAATACTTGGTCAGCCAAGTTATGATGTCAGATGAAGACCGTCTCAATGAACTTCGTAAGTACTACCCAGATGCGAAAGCTGAAGACTGGCGTTTAAGCCAAGGTGGTCAACGTGTTCAGATCATCAAGAAAGAACCGGGTAAACCAGCAACGCTTCAATTCGGTACAGAAATCTTTGCGTCTAAAGATGGTGCTGTAACTGCATTGTTAGGTGCGTCTCCGGGTGCTTCGACTTCTCCATACATCATGCTTAACTTGCTTGAAAAAGCTTTCCCTCAGCAAACTGAAGGTAAGTGGAACCAGAAGCTTCATGAAATTGTAGTGTCTTATAAACAAGACTTAAGCAAAGATCCTGTGTTACTCGATAAAGTTCGCCAGTACACAAGTTCTACGCTTGGCTTGAACTATACATCTCCGTTCAAAGCTGCAAACGATGAAACTGCTGCTGCCCCAGTTGCAAAAGCAAACTAAGTTTGACGATGTATAAATAAAATTCCAAAAGGATGAATTTCGATTCGTCCTTTTGTTTTTTAAGACCTCAGCTGAGATATTTAGATTCGCTATGACCCATTTAAACTCATCTTCTCACCTCTTATCATTTGGTTTTAAGCTCGTGCTTGTTTTGCTGCTGGCTTATCTTTTGGTAAGCGGTTTTTATATATGGATGATTGGTGGTACAGCAATTTACATCAGCTCAGCCGTACTACTTGCCATCACCGCGTATGCATTTAAGCTCGGTAAATATCAAAAGCTATGTTCTGTTTTAAATCTGCTCATCAGTGCAGCGGCGTTATATTTCAGTACTGCTCATTTATTTTTCTCCCCTGTTCAATTCTTTATATTTTTACCTGCCTTATTTTTTGTACTGTTAGCTTTTGCTCGCCTAGAAAAAGTTCGTCGCTTGTCTAAAGTTTTAATATTCATCAGTTTATTAATTTGGTCAGGCATACACTTTATGCAGCTTGAACAGCTTAAAGCGTATTATAGAACGCAGCACACTGGCGAAAGTTGGCAACAATATGGCGCGTTATAAGATTATTTTTTAGTCTATATTTTCAAATAAATACGTAATCTTTTTCACATGAAGTTCATCAGTAAAACTGAACATGATCTACAGAATTCCTTTTAAGAAAAAATATTCATAACAATCTAATTTATTTAGAAATATATCGAGCATATTAGCGATTGAACACAATCCATCTACACGCTAGATTAGCTGAATTATTTTTCTCCCTTTATGTTGTAATTTATGAAAATTTTAGATGGCGGTTTAGGCCGTGAATTGGCCCGTCGTGGCGCTCCATTTCGTCAACCAGAATGGTCTGCGCTTGCACTCATTGAAGCACCAGAAACAGTAAAAGAAGTACATCTCGATTTTATTAACGCTGGTTCAGAAGTTATTACGACTAACAACTATGCTGTTGTGCCATTTCATATTGGTCAAGAACGCTTTGAAACTGACGGTGTGCGTTTAATTAAAGTTGCTATTGAACAAGCAAAAAATGCAGTTCAAGAAAGCGGCAAAAATGTCAAAATCGCAGGCTGCTTACCACCATTATTTGGTTCTTACCGTGCCGACCTGTTCCAACCTGAACAGGCTAAAAGCCTTGCTGAGCCCATCATTAAAACATTGGCACCGGAAGTAGATTTTTGGCTAGCAGAAACCCAATCATGCTTAAAAGAAGTTGAAACAGTCCATGCGTTATTACCACAAGATGGTAAAGACTATTGGGTGTCATTTACGCTGCAAGATGAGATTAAACAAGAACAAGCATTACTTCGTTCAGGCGAAAATATGCAACAAGTGGCTGATTTCATCAAACAATCAAATGCCAAAGCAGTATTGTTTAACTGCTGCCAACCTGAAGTGATCTTGCAAGCAATTAATGAAATTAAAGGCCTTATTCCAGAGTCTGTGCAAATTGGTGCTTATGCCAACGCGTTCCCACCGCAAGATGAAAGCGCTACTGCCAACGATGGTCTGGATGAAATTCGTAAAGACTTAGATGCTCCAGCTTATTTAGGTTTTGCCAAGCAATGGCAGCAAGCAGGTGCAAGTTTAGTGGGCGGTTGTTGTGGTATCGGACCAGAACACATTGCTGAACTTTCTCAATTTTTTAAAGAATAAATACCATGTCTGCTGCCAAAATCGGATTATTGTCTCTTACAGCGCTGGTATTTAGTTCTATGGTGGGGTCAGGCGTATTTAGTCTTCCCCAAAATATGGCTCAAGTTGCCAACGGCTCTGCCCTTCTTGTTGCATGGCTCATTACCGGAGTCGGCATTATTTTCTTGGCCCTCTCGCTATTACATTTAACGCGTCAACGACCAGACCTTGACGGCGGTATTTATAACTATGCACGCGAAGGCTTTGGGGACCTGATCGGGTTTTGCTCGGCGTGGGGTTATTGGTTGTGTACTACCATTGGTATTGTTGGTTATGTGGTGATTGCCTTTTCAGGCGTCGGCATGTTTACCGACAGCAAAGACCATATTATTTTTGGTGAAGGTAATACGCTCTATTCACTGATTGGCTCAAGCATTTTTGTATGGCTGGTACACTGGTTAGTGAGTCGAGGCATTAAAGAAGCTGCGATTGTGAATTTACTGGCAACCATTGCCAAAATTATTCCAATGGTGGTTTTCATCTTCTTTACCTTCATTGCCTTTAAGTTTGATTTATTCAAACTCAACTTACATGACTTTTCTTTGCAAGTTCCACTTTGGCAGCAAGTGAAAGACCTGATGTTGATTACCCTTTGGGTATTTACTGGTATTGAAGGTGCTGTAGTTTTATCATCGCGTGCAAAAAAACGTCATGATATTGGTAAAGCAACTATTTTAGGTGTTTTGCTGGCATTAAGTTTTTACGTGATGGTGACCGTATTGGCTTATGGTGTGGCGAGTCGTGAAGCCCTTGCAGGCATGCATAACCCATCTATGGCGACCATTTTACAGCAACTGATCGGCTTGCCGGGTACCATCATTATTACCATTGGACTCATTATTTCAGTTGCATCCTCTTATTTAAGTTGGACTTTATTTGCCACTGAAATTCCATTTTTGGCTGCAAAAAATGGTGCTTTCCCGAAATTATTTTTAAAGAATAATCAAAATAATGTACCCATTTCATCACTTTGGTTGACGACACTGGTCGTACAAGGTTCTTTAATTGCCGTGTATTTTTTCAATAAAAACTACACTCAGCTTTTATTAATTTCATCGGTGATGATTTTGCTGCCTTATTTTCTGGTGTCAGCTTTTTACCTTAAAGAATCCATTCGCCATAAACGCATGCCGCATATTGCGATTGCAAGTGTCGCTTCAATCTATGCGCTTTGGTTACTCTATGCAGCAGGTTTAGACTTACTTCTGTTGTCTGGTGTGTTGTATTTGGTCGGCTTGGTTATTTTTTCAATCAGCTACTTTGAGCATAAAAAATCGCTCAAACAAAATCAGCTAAATTAATCATTTCAACCACTGTTGACCTAGTTCAGCAGTGGTTTTCTAAAAACAAAAATTTCTATTTTGAAGGCTGTGACTGCTTTAAATGTAATCGTAAAATACGGCGTAATTCTAAAATTGCCTCAGGGCTAGTTTGAATTGAATGCCCACCTTTAATGATCAACTCCGACTGCTCCCCACCTAAATGCGAACTTTGATACGGCACAATCCCATCACTGCTTTTTAACTTGTCAGTTGTCCCATTAATATTACCCATAATTGAGTGATAGACCACTTGTGGCGATGGTTGAATGGCTTGAGTCAACTGCATAAAGTTAGAAGAGCGACTTAAATTACTCGCCCCATTTTCAATTAAGCCTTTTCTGAGTTTTGTATTTTTCTCATCTCGCATTTCAACTGCAATAAAAAAATCAGCGGGCAAACGAA
Source organism: Acinetobacter sp. V104_13 (assembly GCF_031798995.1). Lineage (NCBI taxonomy): Bacteria > Pseudomonadati > Pseudomonadota > Gammaproteobacteria > Moraxellales > Moraxellaceae > Acinetobacter > Acinetobacter sp. V104_13. The sequence goes on from NZ_JAVQNP010000027.1 coordinate 1,093,723, forward strand.
TGATACGGCGGGCAATTTGGGTAAACCATCGGTCGGCGTAGTCTGTACCATGATGCGGTGCCGAAACAAAAACAACTCGATTAAAATATGGCAAAGCCTTGAACTGAAAACGCTCTTGAATCACCGGATTTTCTTTTAAACGGTTTAGCTGAGCTTCATTCATTTTTTGTATGGCTTGCTCTGAAACATCAGTATTACTCACCAGTAAACGGCTAATCACGCCGCCCATACTATGCCCAACTAACACTGCATCATGTGCAGCATAACTGTCTTTGGCAATGTTTTGGAAAGCCTGATTCAACAATGAATAAATCTGAAAACGACTTTCAAAAATCGGCATATTGGTTGAATAAAACACCTGCCAAACCTGATAGTTTTTCCTTAATTCAGCATCGCCCATAATGTCATTGGTTAGGCTCACCCATGCCTCTGGGCTACTTGCTAAACCATGAACAAACACAATAATTTTCTTATTTGGGTTAAAAGGTTCCAGCATATATAAATGCGGCATGATTAAATTGGCTTCTTTATTAATTAAAGACCAATAACCTGCCGCACCTAAATTATATTTCGACAACCAAAGCCCATAAGGAGCCGAATAGTTTGCAGTCAGTGGATAGTCCACACCTTCAATTTTTACACGGTCTTGTCGATATGGATCGAACATTGAAATTTCTAACTCTGCCCCAGCAATGACCTGATCGGCTGTGGCTTTTTGTTTTGGGTATGCAATAGCAGTGGCTGGAAAGAAGCGTGGTAAATGAATATTAGGGTTGGCTTGGTGAGCATAAAAATTATCGGGGTCTAAAATGAAGCCGTGATTCACATCATTTTCTTTACGCCCAACAATAAACTCTGCCCCCAAACCATCCTTACGGTTGACAGTATTAAAACCAGAAAAGTTCATGTTATAGCTGGAGCGAAAAGTATCGACTTCAATTTTTTGTACATCTAACGCGTGGTCAAAATTGACGTGGTACTCATGCCCATCTGCTTTCAGCAATGGTGGAAAGCGATGCGTATTTAAATGATTAAAATACGTGGTCATGAGCTTTGACAAGGCGACGTTATAAAAAATACGTACCTGATTTTGGCGATGGTCAAACACCCGATCGAAAGGCGACTCTTCAGAGTCAAATAAATAGACATAACTATAGCGTAAGCTTTTATCGAACAGCGCTAACTCTTGCTCAACGCAACAGTTACTTTTATTAATGACATTACACTGACTACTACGCCCGACATCTAAAGCTTTTGCCAAGTAAATTTCACTCAGCGCAGCATAGCGTTCTTCTCGGCTGCTATTTTCGGACAGGCTCTGAACCTTATTTAAACAATCATCAAAATTTTGTAGGCAAGTTTTTTCATCTTCTTTGACCAAATACAGTAAGTTTTGGGTTTGATGACTTAAGGTGCCGTCAGTCAGAATACTTTCATTCTTACTTTTTAAAGCATTGCTTAAATTACTTTCTTTTAAATGAATGACCTGACAGCCACTGAGCAAAGCCATTATTGTTATGATTGAATAATGGTAAGACTTTGTCATTCTGCCTTCCTTAATCGAATGTATTCCCCATCTGGTCATTATGCCTGTAAAGCAGTGAACGAACAATTTCGAGTCCGCTTCCGTTTTCCCTTATTACGAAAAAAAGCCTGAACTCATTTTAATTCAGGCTAATTTGTTATTTTTTTAAAATCAAGCTTGGTTGAACTTTTGCTGTGAAGCTAAATAAGAGAAATACAAAATTGGTAAGATAAACGGCGCTACACTCCAGAAATCAAAATAGACATAGAGGATCGCTCCCAAGAAAGCACCAATCACAAAACCAATTACAATACTGGCACTTTTTAGAAAACTTGCCCGATTGGCTGCATTATTGTTTTTAAGTAAGTTGGCAATATCAATCCCGAGCTGGGTAGTATTACCTGTCATCATGGTGCTTGGGCTAATATTTTTAATAAGGGTTTTGTTTGAAGTATTACGAATAGCCAAAGCAATTAAACCCAGTCCTCCTGTTACTGCAACTGTTAGCGCATCCGGATCTTTAAACGGCTCAAAGTAAAGCCCTGCCACCATAAAGGCACATAGAAAAATAGCTTCAAATAAAAATAAATAAGACAGCGTCTTGTGCTTGACCTGACTGCGGTCAATCAACAGTTTGGTAATGACAACAGTCAAAATAAATAGTGGGATTGCTGCGAGCTTAATCCATAAACCCGAGCCACCTTTAACCCATGCTGCCCCTGCCAACACTAAGTTTCCCGTCACATGCGCGGTGAAAAAACCAAACAATGCAATAAAGCCAATAGTATCAATTGCCCCACCTACCATGGTGAGTAAAACAGGATCTCGACATATCGCCCAGGTACTTTCTGTGTCTTTTTTAATTGGGGTATCTGTCATATAAAATATCCTGTTAAATTAAAACTTTAAAGTAAGCAAGTTGTATATAAATGATTTAAAAATGAATAATACTAAAGCGTTTATGAAAGCAAAAAACTATGTAAAAAAATAGGGTGCGTAATGTCGTAACACTGTCTTTAAAATGGCAACAATCAAAATTGACTATTTTTAAAACACTAAACTGTTCTCCTCCTTAAATCAATTTGACCTCCAAAACTGTTCTAACTATGATGAAGCCGCTAGTTGACATCAACTGGTTTTGGACCTGAAAAAGTTATGCCAAAATATGGATAATCAATAACAACAATCACGAGTAGATATATGTCACTTTATAATTTTTCAGTTTTTTTAGGGGGATTATTATTTGTATCTGTTGCCTTCGCGGGTCAAAAAAACAGTCCTCATCGTGATTTCTATCTGAAATGTATTGCGGCTGGTCATAGCCGTGCAAGCTGTACATGCATTTATCATCGTTTAGAACGCCAATACTCCCCTAAGCTCATGCATAAACTTGGAAGTTTAAGTTTACAAAGCCCTGAAATACCGCGTGATTTTGTAAAATCCATGATGCGTACCATGCAAAAATGCCAGTCATAATTTTATTTTTTAAGCCACATCCACGCCAATACCCCTGCCATACATAAAATTGCTGGATAGACAAACCACGGATGCGGAATGGTCCAAATCATCAGTCCCGCGGCCAGACTCATACTTAAGGTCGAGATGTATTTTGCCTTTTTAGGAATACGACGATGTTCTTGCCACTCACGAATGAGTGGGCCGATATAGCGATGATTTCGAAACCATTGATGAAGTTTTTCAGAACCTCGGGCCGCAAAGAAAACCGCCAAAATCATAAAGTCGACGGTGGGTAAACCCGGAATAAAAATACCCAATATACCAAGTGCAATACACAACCAAGCCAAACCAATAAACACCCAGCGTGCCCACATAGAACGGGCAAGTTTACTGACTGGTTGAGCAGGCGCTAACGACTGCTCATGTTTTACCATGGTATTTACTTGATTGAGTTTATCCATATTGGGTATTCCCTTTATCCACTTTTTACTACTTCAATTCATCAAGCTGATCAAGCGCTTGACCAAAATATCCAAAGGCATCTAAAGCTCCTTGAACGACTCGGTCTTGCTGGGTTTGGTCAAAGCCTGCTTCATCCAGTGCTTGTACAAAACGTTTCCAGACTTTCGCGCGCCCTTCGGGATATGCCGCTAAATTACGTGCAGCAAACGTTTCAGAAAAACCTAAATGCTTTTGAGCTTCTTTAAATAAAAATGCGGCCCCTAAAGTTGAACCTTCAGACACATAAATCCAGCCTAAAGCTTCGGGTAGCTGTACGTTTTCACTCTGTAATTGCTGCCCGTTGGGTTGAATACCTAAATCATTTAAATCGGCAAGTGCTTGTTTTGAGCGGCCACGAATGTCTAAGTCCGGAATCAGTCCAGCTACACCCTCTTTTTCAAAAAGATGTTCAATTTCACGCTGAAAGTAATATTGAGACAAAGTAAATTGCGCGTATTTTTCTTTACTTGAAAACACCTTTGCCTCTGACATTAATTGATGCATACGTTCGTGTTCAGCAGCAGTTTCTTGTTTCAAACGTAAAGACAAACTGTTGCTAATGATTTGTTCTGTAGATGAATTCATCATCTTTCTCCTGCAAAATAGATATTACTCATCGGTTAGCGGCCCCGATTGAGTTTGAGTTGGACTGGAAAATCCACAACAATAGTCACGGCTCGACCGTTAATTTTGTGGGGTTTAAATCTGGATTTACGTGTAGCTTGCATGACCCGTTCATCAAGGCTTTGAATACCCGAACTTTGACGTAATTGGATGTCAATCGGCTGCCCTTTTTCATTAATGTGAATCCGAAGCTCAACCAAACGATTTTGTTGTTTTAACTCGCGGTCATCGTAGTCAAGCCCGCCAAAACTCAGCACATCCACACTACTCACCTGAACAATGTCATCATGTTCAACTTGAGTGCTAGGGGCTTTCGAATACTCTTGCTGCATTGCGGGTGTTTTGACCCCACCACTTTTAGTTTCGCTATTGGTGTTTTGTGGCAAATGCTCCGTTTGCGTTTGTTCAAGGCCTGTCGAACTCAGTTTTTTATAATTATGAGCCGCTCGCCTTTCTGTAGGCTGCGCTGCTTGAGACGAAGCTAAATTGTTTAAAGTCGTTTTTGGTTGTGCTTGTTGTTTGTCATTTAAATTATTTTGCACGACCTCTTTAGAGGCAGTTTTTGACGCTAATGTTTGAACATTTGTAAGCGAGTTTTTTGGCTGATCGGGTGCATGAGATACCGAACTGTTTAAAGTAGATTGAGGCGTTACACTGTTTTTAGGTTGGCTTTCAGTCTTTTCAACCGATGGCTTTTTAGCAGGTACCAATGACACAAAACTTACTTTTAATGCATCTACTTTGGGTGTTGCTTTAAAAGTATAAGGTTCAATTAAATGACTCAGCATCCAGACAACAAACACATGCAGACCAATCACCACGACTACGATTAAGCACTTATAAAAATGCTTCGGTCCTTGTGGTAAAGGCAACATAACTATCGGCTTATGCGTAGGGAATAAAGATTTTGATTTCATGACTTATTCCCTAAAAACGATGCTCAAGCTTGAGGCTAATGTTGTGTTTATCGTAGGAATACAGCCAATCGACATTGCTTTTATTATGGTTATAGCGATAGGTTAAATTGGGTGTCATGCCATAAAACTCAAAGCGCGGCATTTGCACAACAAAGGTATAGTTCTGTTCAAAATCATGACGACGAGCTAAGAAAGTTTCTGCGTATTTATCAAACAGGCGCCAACGATAAGAACTCAGCAAAGTGGTATTAAATCCTGTACTCCAAGATTTGCTTAAGCCCAATCGCACACCTTGCTGTTGGTAGGCAGCCATGTATTTTTCTTGGGTCGAATGGTCGAGCACATCTAGACCACCAAAAAAAGTCCACTGGTCTGGAAAAATTTTCCAGAAAGTAGCAAACGCTGAGCTTTCTACCCCATCTAGGGTTTTATATTTCTGATAATTTAAATCTTTACTCTCAACCTCAAGCTTAAAGGCTTTATCTGCCGAGATAAAATGCATCCACTCAGCACGCGCGCCCCATGCATTGTAAAGACCATCGTTGCCATAACGTTTATGTTCAAAAAGCGGACTCACCCCAATTTGATTTTTTAAGTCAAAGTAGCTGTAGCCTGCATTAATGTTGATGGTAGATTCATTAAATGCCGCGTGGTCGTTATAGGACTGTCCAAACGCCAGCGCACGTAAAGCCACGCCATGATGCCCCTTAATCGCATAGCGTTTAATCAGACTGGCTTCGTAATCTAAACCCGTTGCCGACTCAGCTTTAGGGGTCCCACGGGTAACTTGCTCAATTGGGATAATATTACCGTCACTGTCTTTGCCATAAAGCGTCCATGTTTTACTCTGTTCAGACGAACTATTTAAATTACTGACATAGGTATAACCGGCTGAAACCGAGCCTTGCCAAGAGTCTCGTTTTTTTAGTGCTTGAACAAAAGTATTTACTGTTGTTAAAACTCCAGACGGGATTACAGCAGGGTCACTTTGTTTCAGTTTGTCTTGAATGGAAATAAAAAGGCGTGCTGCTTCCTTATTTTTCTGTTGTTCAAACAGCACGCGCGCTAACTCAAGTTCACAAATTAAATTATGAGGTTGTTGTTTTAGGCTGCTTTGAAATTTTTGTTCAGCCAATTTCAGTTGACCCTGAGAACGTGCAACTGCCCCTTCGGCAAAGTCGGTTAAAGCCCGATCGTAGCCAACATATTTCTTATAATGTTCTAAATAAACCGTGGCTTTGAGCCACTGTTTTTGCATGACTGCCAGATATAACGCCTTGGCAAGATCATTCTGATTTTGCTCAACACTGTATTCTTGTCCATTAATTTGAAGTTTAGGTAATTGCTCGGTACTGCGAATGGTTCCCTGCTCGTGAAACTGGCGCTGTTCTTGTAAAAGCGTTTGGTCCAAGCTTTGATTGAGACGAAGCTGTGTGTCTTCGTCGGCATATAAAAATGGACAACTCAACAATGTCAGACAGCACAAAAGCGTTCGTTTCATAAAACAATAAACCTGAAGCAACCAAGCAAAAGCCCAAAAAACAAAAGGAACCTACGTGTGTAGATTCCTTTTGCATTCATTAATTTTTAGCACCGCCAAATGCAGTGTTGTAAGACACGTTATCAAACTGGGCAATACCCGCTAAAGCCGAAGCATTTGCACCAAAGAATTGACCTTGCACCACACCAGAGTTGTCGACACCAGCCGTACCGTTAGCCGTTGCCAAACCTGCAAACGCAGCAGTACCCGGGTTAAATGCCACACCATCTAGGCTTAATGATGAAACAGCCGTACCTGTTCCGGTAAGCGTTCCTTCAAGTGTACCCGCGCCATAATTTGCCGTGAACGTACCACTTAACAGATTGCTTCCAGAACCATTAATCCCTGCAACGGTATATGTTGCAGTACCCGCGGTTGGAACAGTGGTATTGGTGTTATCACCCGCGTAGTAAACGGTATGGCTCGCGCTTGCCGGCGTGTCACCCGCTTTCCACCATTCACCAAAATAGACTTCCTGTGTGCCCACCTGACCAAAATTAAAATTACCTAATGCACTGTGTGAAGGTGGCATTGCAGACACTGGAATATGCGAAATATTAAAGGTTTTGCTGCCAACCGTTACATTGGTGTTACTCGTTCCCTGCGCGGCAAAAGCCTGAGCCAAACCTTTTAACGAACTAAAACCTGTAAAAGCGTTATATGGTGCACCCGCAGCTTGAACCGATACCGCTGCTACACCACCCGGATGGCTTGCATTGGCAGCAGCACCGATTTTGATGTTACTTTCATTACTCGAAATACCATCAATTCCTGCATAAGCAAATGCAGTTGAACAAGCAACGAGACCCAAGAACAATTGAGAGATTTTCATTTGTTGTTACTCCATCTTTTTTAAAACTAAGTTATTGTTTAATTTAAAATAACGATTTCGCTATTTTTAGTTTATTGAGTAGGCCCAGCTGCAAACCTACTCGGTTTTTTGTAAATAATAATCATTCAATCTTATTATTTACCGTTACCTGACTCCTCTTTTATGTATGTATAGAGGGAATCAAATTCTGTTTAAAATTTAGTGGTCCAACTAATTTTCATCGTTCGGCCGGGTGCAGCCATGGCACTACGAGTTAAAGGATCGATATAAAACTGGTTAGAAAGATTACTGCCGACAAACTCAACCGTGTTGTAGTTATCGACCTGATAACGCGCATAGGCATCAAAAATCCACGTATCATCCCAAGCCAAAGGCACATTGAGGTAATAGCCTTTATTGACGCTAGCATCATTGTTTTTGCGTAGCGGGCTTTCATAAGCTTTATAGAATGTTGCACGTGCACCGAGCTCTAACTTTTCATCAAAAAAGCGTGCGCCAAGCAAACCGTGAAAACTCAGTTCAGGTGTAGCCATTGTTACCAAGTAGCCATTTGGGAAACCATCATCGACACAACGCTGATACGGTTCGCGGAACTCAAGGCCCTGCTCGGTTTGAACCGTGCCGCCTAAAATCATTTTGTTAATGGCACTATTGGTGTCACACACTTCATTTTTTAAGCTATAGGCCACGCTCAAGTCTGTGAAGAAACCACCATTATCAAAACGGCTTTGTAACTCTAGACCTGATAATTTTTGCTCATCCATATTGGTAAAAATAAGGTTCTGGTCACGCTCAATCACATTTTTGGTTTTGTTGTAGTAATAGGCGAGCTTAATGTCAGCATTGCGCGCTGTGCTGAACCAATCACGCATGTCATAGACATAACCCACTTCGTAATTAAAAGCGTGTTCAGGTTTGATTGCTTGATATGGCAACATCGCAGAAAAACCGACAGTGCTTTCAAACAAACTTGGTAAGCGATATTCCTCTGCATAGCGTGCATAGATTCTGCTGTTTGGCGTGAGGTGAATTGAGGCGCCTAACTGCGGTGCCCAGCCGCTATCTTTAACTTTGTCGGCAGACTCAACTGGAACTTGGTCTACCACCGACATAAAGTTCCCGCCAGTTACGACGTACTTTTGTCCAGAGGCATTGAGCTGGTTTAAAGGATTATCGGCAAGCGACAATTGTCCATTTGCATCGGCTTTCCAGCTCAGCGTATTTTTCTGTGACCAGATCATGTTATACAACGTGCTCTCTGATGCAGGCACAGTATCGAGCTGCCCATCCCAATCAGGATTTTTTGTGGCATAACGCTGTTTTAAAACATTGATTAAACGCTGCTGAGTCGAGGTGTAACTCTCAGGCATGGTCTGATATTCAAAGGTATATTCTTTAAGCCTACTTTTTTTGGTAAACAGCGGATTTAAACTCGGGTCAATCTCGCTCTGCAAAGACTTATTTAAAAAGTCATCAACAGCCCAATATGAACGATAACGCATGCCCGCATCAAAACTTAACCAAGACAGCGGTCGATAATTAAAATTAAAGTCGAACGTTTTTTCCTCACGGCGTCCTGCTCGTGGCAGCGCCTGATAGAGCGAATAACTTGGTCCAAATTCGCCATATATATCGTCAGACGTTAGTTTTTCTTTTAAGAAACTTCCACCGAGCGTCAAATCAAGCTGGTCTAACAAACGAGTTTTATTACTGACCGTAATGCCTTTACGCGTATTGTCAGAATGGCTTATTGCCGTGTTAATAATGGTGTTATCTCGAAAGTCGATTGTGGTTGGCCACCCACCACGTGTGTATGTCTGGCTTTCGGTGTCGGTTTGCCAAATGTTGGCATAAAAATCAATCCAGCGATTATTCTCAGGCTTAAACTTATATTCGAGGCTATAAGCTTTAGAGTGAATATTGCTTAAAGGCCACTGCGGAACACCCAAGTCAGGCGTAATACCCCAAACAATTCGAGATGGCATAATTTCACCAAAAATATTTTTGGTATCTCGGTAAGTCAGTTTAAGAGTCTGGCTATCAGTTGGGCGATAGGTCCCTTTTAACAACCACGACTCCATATGACTTGAAGTGTTAGGAACTTCATCGCCCGGTTGATAGGCATAGGCAAAGTAAGGAATAAAATCGAGGCTACTGTCTGGCGTCGCTCGTTTATAGTAGCCCGCGCCATGTGTCCCCGAAAAATAATTGCCGCGCTCACGTACTGCATAGACAGCCAGTAAATCAAATTTATCTTGCTTAGTGGCAACTGCCAGTCGGCCCGCTAAGTCATCGCCCGAAAAATGAGAGTTATCACTTCTGGTCCGGTTCTTTTTATAAATATCGGGGTCATATTTTGCCCCATTCATATCGATCCAAGGCGTTGTGTTATCGTAGTTTTGGCCTACTTTACTCATGTCTGGCAAAGACGGATCGATTGAGTTGGTTGAGCCTTCTACTTTTAACTCTGCACCAAAAGACTTACCCGGACGAACAATGTCATCGGCCTCTAGCGTTTTAACCACTACACCGCCGCCAACAGAAGTTGTGGTATTGCGCTCTAAAGATGGGCCTTTAATGACTTCAATGCCTGCAATCAGATTGGGGTCGATATAGTTTCGGTTGTTTACCCCGTTGTAGCCACGCCACACGGCAATCGACTGTTCAGTGCCATCAATGGTTAAAGGCACACGACCAACACCCTGCACACCACGTACACTTGGGTCGAGTGCGCCACTGTTACGGGCATCGCCGCTATAGACTCCCACCATGCCTTGTAAAACATCGGCTGGGTTGGTTCCTTTAAATCGTTCAACGTAATCTTTGCCCGCATAGACCGAAGAGCGGTTTGCGTCATAAACTTTGTTATAGCCTTCTGTGTCACGGTCTTCTTTGCCGTACACCACAATTGGCGTGAGTCGTACCGATACATCTTCTTCAATTATGGTGCTACTTGGCGGCAGACTAGCGGTCTGGACCTTAGCGGGAGTGACTCGCGGCATAGATTTTTTGGTGAGTGTGTAGCCCTGCCCAACTTTTACAGCATTAAATTCGGTTGCTTTTAAAAGCTGCTCAAAACCTTGTTCGACTGCAAAGTTACCTTTTAAGCCTAGGCTATGTAGCCCTTGGAGTTGTTGGGCATCCATTGCAATTGAAGTACCCGATTGTTCGGCAAACTGGTTGAGTACGTTAGCAAGACGGCCGGCGGGAATGTTATAGCTTTTAACTCCGGCTGTTTCTGCATAGGCCTGCTGCATAGGAAATACAACAAGCCCACCCATCGACACAACATGCATGGCAAACGCCAGTGTTGAGAATCGAAAAATCGATCGATTCCACTTTTGCCCCATTCCCGCTTTTTTCATTTGCCCGCCCCAGTAAATCATAATAAGAATCATTCAATACAATAAATTAAAATGATCCATACTTATTGCTTCTACTTACTATGACGAACGACTTTCAAAAAAGTGGAACCTAAAATTGAAAATAAATTTAATTTTTTATTATTTTAAAGAAACCATAACCACAAACGGGGTGATTTGCTTAATTTTCAGGTCTGGAAAAACCGTAGCTAAAAGCTTAAGCGACTCTGTGGTTTGGTCTAAAGGCAACACCGCATTGACCCGCACATGTTGCAGCGCCGCATCATTAAAAATAATTTTGCCTTTGTAGTTGCGGTCTAACTCTTGTAGCACTTGATTCAGCGGCAGGTTTTCTACCATAAGCTGATGCTTTTGCCATTTTTGTTGTTCATTATAAACATTCAGTGCAGGCAGTTTTTGTACGCCATTTTTGTCCATTTTAATGGCTTGACCTGCCTCGACAATAGCCTGACGAGTAGCGTGCAATTGAGTGGTTTTAACTTGCGTGGCTTCTACTTTTACCTTTGAGTGCAACATGTTGAGCTCGGTTGCTGAAGGATCATAACTGACACTAAAAGCTGTGCCGAGTGCCTGAATTTGCCCATGACTGGTTTTGACTAAAAACGGTCTGGTCTTATCTTTAGCAACATCGACATAAATTTGCCCCTGCACCAACTCAACCACTCGCTGGTTGGTTTTAAAATCAAGATTGACTGCGCTTTTACCACGTAAAATTAAACGTGAACCATCTGGTAAGGTTTGCGTGGTCCACTGCCCCGATTGCCCTTGAATATCGGCAGTCACATAGGCCACTGTGGTATCAGTTAAATAAAATAATGCCCCACTCATGGCAACAAATACGACTGCAAACGCTGTTCCTGCGCGCAAATGTTTATAGGCTTTGCCTGAGCTTAGGCCAGCTTTAAGGGCAACCTTGGTAACTTTTTTATGTCCGCTGGTTTGGGAAAGTTTTTGAATTGACCCAATGCACTGTTCAATATCGGCAGCCACTTGGCGATGTTGCTCACTGTTGTTTTTCCACTCTTCAAATTTTTGTTTGGCGGTTTTTCGTGAGCTTTCATCATCCGAGCTCAGTTGAACAATCCAATGTGCGGCTTCTTCAACCAGTTGGTGATGTTTGTTTTTATCCATGGCCATTTAAATGCAAGCGTCCATGTCTTGTCGGTTTTGGTAGCACTGAATTAAACAGCTCGCCAAATATTTTTGAATCATTTTGGTCGACACACTTAAACGCTCAGCAATTTCTTTATGGGTATAGCCTTCAAGGTAATGCAAAATAAAAGCTTGTTGTGCTTTTTCAGAAACCCCTTCGAGTGCTTTGCAAAGCTGGTTAATTGCTTGAATAATTTGCATTTGGTCTTCGGGTGAAGCCACTGCATCAAGCATATATTCCATTTGACTCAAGCCATCTAAATAGGCCTGTTCAATGCGTTTACGGCGCACTTGGTCAATCAGCAGGTTTTTAGCAATCGAGGTTAAATAAGCACGCGGTTCCTTAATGCCGAATAGCTCGTCTCGGGTTTGTAGCAGTTTAATAAATGTGTCCTGAACCAGATCTGCGGCCTGATCAGTATTACCTAATTTTTGTCTCAACCATTGGTGAAGCCAGCTTTGGTGATTTCTATATAACTGATCTACAAGCAAAGAAGTTTTGTTCACAGCAATTGGACTCAAAACAAGGAACCCACAAATGATAATAATTATCATTTAAACAAGTCAAGCAATAATTCAAGTAAAACTTAAATCACTGTTTAATAAATTGAATTAATTATCCGCTCGCTTTGCTGCACTTTTCTTAAAGCAAATCGGCAAGATTTCTAATTTCTTCCATTACCGCCTTACACGCAGGTGTTAAATAGCCGTGCTTAGAAATAGACAAAGAAATGTAGCGCTTGAGTGCGGGGTTAATAATTTTTGCGGCTTGAATTGAGGTGTATTGGCTGGCTTTTTTTAAAGCTTGCGGCCCCAACATGGTGTACATGCGAGATTCGGAAACCAAATGCGTTTGTAAACTAATCGAGTCGGCTTCAAACACAATATTTAGCTCTACCCCATTTTCATAAGCCATGTGGTCTAAAAAATTGCGCCAGTTACTTGGCCTGCAAAAGGTGACCAACGGTAACTGACTTACTTCTTTAAATTCGACTTCTTTTGCCTGAGTAAGCGCATCATCTTCGCAGCCGACCAAATAGGTATCGGCTTCGGTAAGGTAAACATCGCCCTGTTTAGGCGTTGGGTTAAACCGATAGAGTATGGCTAAATCGACGCTGCCATCTTCGAGCCATTTTTCTAAATGCACCCCTTGCCCTTCACGCACCGACAGTTTAATTAAGGGATATTTCTCTTGAAGCACTTTATACAAAGTCGATAACAAGGGATGTGCAGTAGACGGCAAACTGGCAATGCGCACCGTACCAATTGGGGTATCGGTCGAGTGTAAAATTTCATTATTGAGTTGGTCGGTCACGTTCAGCCATGAACGAATTTTAGGAAGTAAATGCTGGCCTAAATCGGTGAGTTCGACACCGCGTCCAGTTCGGTTAAACAAACGACCGCCACATTGCGCCTCAAGCTCGTTCATTTGCCGACTGATTTGCGGCTGGTTGGTGTTATGCAACATCGCGACTTTGCTTAAGCTACCAAGTTCCACCGCGTCTAAAAATATTTTCCATAATTCATAATTCATCGATTCTTCCCAAATCGTAAATAGGCAGCATTTTGAGCTATACATTTTCAGTATAACTGAAATTCAAGAATTGGTAATTCCTACATAACTCACCTATTCCTATACTCCAATCATGTTCTCTACAACACGATTTAAGTCAGATTAAGAACCAGAGAATATTTAATTACACTGTATAGGAAGTACGATTATGAGTTTAGATTTACGTGGATTAACCCCAGCACCTGTGACTCCTTTTACCCGTGACGGACAAGTAGACCATAATGCAATTCAACGTTTAGGTTCATGGTTAGGCAGTATTGATGGCGTGAAAGGCTTGGTTGTTCTTGGGCATGCAGGTGAAGGAACATTCTTGTCGCAAAAAGAACAAATGCAGGTCATCGAAAGCTTTGTTAAATCGGTAGATGACAAAATTCCGGTAATCGCAGGGATTACACTCGAAGGTACTTCGGTTGCAGCAGAAGAAGCAAAACGTGCAGTGAGTGCGGGTGCTTCGGCAGGTTTGATTTACCCTTCACATGGCTGGTTGCGTTTTGGCTATCAAAAAGGCGCACCACAAGACCGCTATAAAGCGATTTATGAAGAAAGTGGTTTGCCATCTATTTTATTCCAATATCCAGATGCAACGAAGGCCACTTATGACCTAGAGACTCTACTCGATATTTCTGCACAGCCAGGCGTATTTGCCATGAAAAATGGTGTGCGTAACATGCGCCGCTGGGATGTCGAAATTCCGATTATTCGCCGTGAACGTCCAGATTTACAGGTGTTGACGTGCCACGATGAATATTTGCTTCACACCATGTTTGATGTAGACGGCGCTTTGGTGGGCTACGGCAACATTGCCCCTGAACTGTTAATTGAAATGATTAAAGCAGGTAAAGCCAAAGATTATGCCAAAGCGCGTGCGATTCACGACCAATTATTACCAGTGACTCGCAATGTCTATCACCGTGGTTCACACATGGAAGGCACAGTCGCGCTTAAACATGCATTGGTTGCTCGCGGCATTTTGGACCATGCCACTGTGCGTTCGCCTCTGCTTCCACTGGCAGATGGTGCTGAGCAAGAAATTCATGATGCGATGCGTCAAGCCGGAATTGGCAAGGTCGATTTAACCCAAGCCGTTGCTTAAATTCTATTCGGGCTAGCATGTACGCTAGCCTTTTTTTCCTGTACGCTGCCTGAGGCCAAACATCGGGCATGTCTCTTAAAAACAATAATAAAAAGCATGCAAACTGTGGTGAACAGGTAGTGCGAAATAGAACAACAAAACTACGAGGAATGTAGTAATAAGGAGATAGAAGATGACAAATCTAGCGGATGTAGAACAAATTAGTCATCATCAAAAAAATGCGGAAATTATTGCAAGACTCGAACGGCTACCCGTCACTGGTCGATTGCAATTTATGCGAATTACCATCGGTATCGCGACCTTTTTTGACGCTTATACTGTTCTTGCGATTGCCTTTGCTTTACCCCAACTCATTACCGAATGGCACCTCACGCCCGCCTACGTCGGTGCGATCATTGCCGCGGGTTATGTCGGGCAACTGGTCGGTGCAATCTTCTTTGGTTCTCTTGCCGAAAAAGTCGGTCGTTTAAAAGTGCTGTCTTTTACCATTTTACTGTTTGTGGCAATGGATATTTCTTGTCTGTTTGCGTGGAGTGGAATGTCGCTGTTAGTTTTCCGTTTCTTACAAGGTGTTGGAACAGGTGGCGAAGTGCCTGTTGCGAGTGCCTATATTAACGAGTTTATTGGTGCAGAAAAGCGCGGTAAGTTTTTCTTGCTCTATGAAGTTTTGTTCCCACTCGGTCTTATGTTTGCAGGCATGGCGGCATTTTTCCTGATGCCAATTTACGGCTGGAAAGTCATGTTTATTGTGGGCTTAATTCCATCTTTACTGGTCATTCCTTTACGGTTTTTCTTGCCTGAGTCACCACGCTGGTTGGCTTCAAAAGGCCGTTTTAAAGAAGCCGATCAAGTGGTTAAAAGCTTTGAAGACGGTGCCATCAAAAGCGGTAAAACTTTGGCTGAACCTGTGGTTAAAGAAATTAACCCGCAAGGCATGGCAAAAACCGACTGGCGTGAGCTGTTCCGTGGCATTTACCGCAAACGGACCTTTACCCTGTGGGGCATGTGGTTTTGCGTGTATATGGTGAACAATGCCATGGTGACTTGGCTGCCATCTCTCTACAAACAACACTTTGGTCTGTCGCTTCAAACCAGTTTAGGTTATGGCTGGATTACCTCGGGCGTGGGTGTGATTGCCTCTATTATCTGTGCGTTAATGATTGATAAAGTCGGCCGCCGTCCTTGGTACAGTGCAGCATTTTTCTTGGCAATTATTCCACTCATGAGCCTTTCGATTTTAGGCGCAAAATCGGCGATGGAAGTTGTGATTTTAGCGACGCTGAGCTATGCCATTTTGCAGACCATTTCATTCTCTTTATACCTTTACGCTGCCGAACTTTACCCTACTCGCCTACGTGCGATGGGCATTGGTTTTAGTACCGCTTGGCTCCGTGCCGGCTCTGCAATTGGGCCTGTTATGGTGGGTCTGGTGGTTGGTGGCTATGGCATTCAATATGTATTTAGTGTGCTTGCCGTTGTAGCGCTCATTGGTGGTCTAGTGACTTTCTTGTTTGCCATTGAAACCAAAGGCCAAGTGCTCGAAAAACTCTCTCCTTAACTCATCCATTTCATAAAAAAGCTTGCCTAACCTCAGCGTTAGGCAAAGGGCTTATTCATGCTTAAAAAAGGAATTTAAAATGAATAAATATTTGCTATGGGGCTGTATTGGTTTAGGCAGTGTGAGCAATGCGTATGCAGAGCTTCCTCAAGAATTTGGCAAGTTAGAATTAAAACTCAACACCCGTTACTGGAACGATGAAGGCACTGCCCACCCCACGCTTGCTAACCTTTCACCTTCGTCGAGTGAATATGAACAAAGCGCTTTAGGGCTTGAGTTAAATTATCAGTCACCTTACTTGTGGGACTGGCTTGGGGTAGATGGCTCACTCTATGCAGTCACCAAGTTATTTGACTCAGGCAAGCCGAGCGCTCAGCTTTTAGAGGTTGAAAATAACGGCAAGCTCGATCAAAACTTTGCAACTTTAGGCCAGCTCTACATCAAAGCAAAAATCGGCGACAAAGGCGAAATTAAATTAGGCCGCCAGTTGCAAGACTCACTGTTGCTTAAAAGCACCAATAACCGCGCGGTGCCCGACACGTTTTCGGGCGCAAGTGGTCAGTTTCAATTGAATGATCAGCTACAAACCTATATGGCCTACTATGACCGCTGGAAACCGCGCAGCATGGACTCATTTGAAAAAATGGTGACTGAAAATGACGAGCGAATTGATTATGTCGGTTTGCTTGGTGCCAAGTACCAATACAAAAACTGGAGCGTAAATGCCGAATATTTAAATAGCAAAGATTATTTAAAAAAGTACGGGGTGATTGCTCAATATAAATTGCCCTTGCATGGCTTGGTGTGGACATTTAACACAGGTGCTTTTTTCTCGCGTGATGATGGCAAGCTGTTTAAATGCGGTGCCGAAACCGAGCTGGACTGTGTCAAAGGCCAAGACATTAACAACCGTGGCAATGGCTATTTTGTCGATGTAAATGTGGCCAAGAATAACCTCGAAGGTGGCATTGCCGTTTCAAAGTTTGATGGTTTTTGGATAGAAGATAACTTTGCTGTGCACTCCGCCCGCAACTCGGCTTTAATGCAAGACCACGGCACCAACCCTTTTCCAACCTCGGCGACCATTGGCCCTGACTTTACCAATAACGATGAAACCGCTGTTGCCCTTCGCCTGAAATATAACTGGAAAGACTACGTGAAAGGTTTAAAAACCGAAGCGAAGTATATTTATGGCTTTGGTGCTCACCAAAGTAACATTAGCAGTGATATTGAGGGTAAAGAGCGTTACTTTGACTTTACGGTAAGTTATGTCTTGCCGTGGGTGAAAAACTTAGATGTGCGTTATTCATTTTTGCATTATGAATCGAAGTTTGAAAATGCAAACCTAGGTGAAAAAATAAATGGTATGTCTCGTAAAGATTGGGACCAGCACCGTGTATTTATTAATTACCGTTATACATTTTAAGAGTAAGCTAAACGTTTAGTTTAGCTTTATTATTTTTATTAATTTATGGCTTTAAATAGATTAACTTTTGAGTTTAATTAAAATATAAATTTATATTTAAAATTTTTATAATATTTTATTTAAATTGAATTGACCTGTTAAAAACTTATGATTATTATGGTCCCGCTGGCCTACATTGCCAGTCGGTTTTAGCAGACCGTAGATCCATGGCGGGTTATAGTTCCACTATAAGTCGTTAGACCCTTGCGTCCCTTTTCTTTGCGGTAGGACGGGAGGGGGACGCGCTCGCGCGTGCTGGTTCCTTGGATCCCAGTCTGCTAACCCCCTTTCGTTCTACCACCATAATCAATTGACGGTGATCTTTGGTGGTAGAGCTCCATACATTCTAGGAGTTGACCATGACCTTTTTTATATTAATCCCCTCTCCCTTATAAACTTTTTATTTATTTAAAATTTAGGTTTTCCATTATCTAAATTTTCAAATTTATAAATTATTTTTATTTTAAAATTTAAGTCATTTTATTTTATTGCTTTTATAGGCGGGTTAACTATTGCCTTTAAAAATGATTTTAAAACTTAAAATATAGCGGTTTATTTTTTCTCATTGATATATCCCCAATCATTACGAGAATAATATGAAATTTTATAAAACTATTTTGGTTTTAGCCCTTATCGTCGGCGATTACAGCGTTTCGGGTTGTGACCTCCACACTCAGCAGGATTTTGAAAAAATTTGCCTGTCTGGTGGGCACAGCCAAGCCAGTTGCGACTGTATTTACCAACGACTTGAACAAGTGTATTCGCCTAAACTCATGCAACGTCTAGAACATGTCAGTTTGCAAAGTCCTGCTCTCCCACAGGACTTTGCCCCTACTTTTTTTAGTGTGATGCGGCGGTGCGATAAAGAAGACATGGGCTAAGCGTTTGGCTTAGCTCCCTTATCTCTGTGTCGCAATGGTAGATGACTTTAAATCAGCGCAAAAAATTAAAGTTCTGTTGTGGCATGGGGGCCTTGGGAGGAATATTATTAACTTACCCATTTGTCATCATTCATAGCCAAAGTTTTTACCAACTCAAATACAGAAGAAACCTTTTCTTTAAATTGAATCGGGTCATAACTTATTGGTAAGTCCTTATCTAAAACCTTTTCAATTTCATCTTTGACCACTGCTTGAGTCTGAATGTCTTTCCACCAATCTTGAACCAAAATTTTAGGTGTACTGTTTAACAGAGCAGTGATTAAGTCTTTAGCTGCCAATTTAACTTGTTGTTGCTCACTTTTAGTTAACTTATCCTTTAAGAGAAGATCATAGATTTCCAATTCATCTTCAGTCAGCCCTTCTTTGATATGACGTTGATCTTCCTCTTTAAGATCTTTTGTAAATTTCCGAAGCTCATCAAATAACTGTTCAGTTGCCGTAGCGCCAGAGTTATAACGATCTATCATCTGCTGATAACGTTCAGCAAAGTTAATACGACCACCATTTCGCTTGAGCATTTGAATGATTTTTTTTTCAAGAAAAGCACGCATATCTGCAATTGCAATATTTTTAAGCTTCATTTCTTTAAATTGTTCTTTAAGCTTGTCAAAATCTACTGTACTTAAATCCCATTTTTGACCATGAATTAAACTATAATTTTCTTTAAAATCTTTAACAGTTTTCACTGTATCTTGATTAACGACTACACTTCTATCCAGTAAGCCAGCAACTGAAACTCCTGATTTTTCTAAATCTTGAGGCTCAATCATTGCTTCAATGAAGCCATGTAAAAATTGGATAACCGAAACAATGGGTCTAGGTTGTACCAAAATATTTGGTTTACATGCTTGATATAAAGCAGCGACCGTATTGAAATAAACATTGAATGTTTTTCGGTATTCATCTTTTTCTAATAGTTGATCGGCGTATTGCTCAAACAAAGCATTCTCTTTAAACGTGCCGCCACTCTCATCACGAGTTTCCAATATTTTATTCAAATCGATATTTTTAGATTCGCAATATTCTAGAGTCTTTATAATTGCTTCATCTAGCATTTGAAAAAGTATAGCTTTCTCTTGCACGGGTGCATCTGTTTCGCCACCTTCTCCCGTACCTTGACCATAATCTTTCAAAGCGGTTTTTAGATTTCTAAATACATTATAGTAATCAATCACTTCACCATTTCTTTTTTCTACCAGTTCACCCTCTGTATTCTTGATACGATAAGAAGTCACACGGTTTGCACGAGCAATCGTTTGCATCAACGTATGACCTTTCATAGGTTTATCTAAATACAGCGTTGAAACTGTTGGTACATCAAAGCCTGTGAGCCACATTGCACACACGAAAACAAGTTGTAATGGATGTTCAGGGTCTTTAAAGTTGTCCTCAATATCCGCTCCATTTGCATCAAGTTTATTTAAACGATCAATATGTGGCTGGATATCTAGACCTTGCTTATCAAAACGCTCTTTTTCAGCACTAGGATCACTAATCACTACCGCCATTTGTACAGCACTCATATACTTTTGACGCTGCTTTAGGCGGTGTTTTTCAATATCATTTTTAGAATTATGAATACGAGTTTGTAAATTCTTTTGCTCTTCTTTCCAAAGTTTTGAAACCTTGTCATACATTCGTACTGCTGTGAATTGATCCACAGCAACCATCATTCCTTTACCTAGATATCCACGGCGCGGAAAATGGTACACAATATCCTCTGCAATACGATCCAAACGATCATCTCGTTTAATGACTTCCATTTCAGTAGAAAACTTACGCTCAAGCTTTTCTTTCTGAGCATCATTGAGCTCTTCATCTTCTAAAATTTCAGCGAGTTCATCATTTAGATCATCATTCTGCAATAAAACCTCTGGCACTCGCTTTTCATAGAAAAGTGGCAGCGTGGCTTTATCTTCAATAGCTTGCTGAAATGTGTATTCTGATACATATTCACCAAACCACTGTTTTGTTTTTTTCTGCTTAAGAATAGGTGTTCCTGTAAATGCAAGAAAATGTGCACCATCTAAGCCTTTTCGCATATTCTCAGCAAGTGATTCATACTGGGTACGATGTGCCTCATCAACTATCACGATGACTTCACGCTTAGTAGGATCAAACAACTGAGGATATTCTTGACCTTTTTGGTATCTAAATTTTTGAATCAAGGTAAAGACTATCTTAGTATTTTGGCTTAATAATGTACGAAGATGGGTACTATTTTTAGGCTTTGCTGCCTCAGCTTCTATAACGGCTTGCGTATGAATAAAGTTTTTGTAAATCTGGTCATCTAAGTCTTCACGATCAGTAATGACAACAAAGCTAAAATTACCTGTGACTTTACGATAAATTTTCCTGACATAAAAAATCATGGAAAAGCTTTTACCAGAACCTTGTGTGTGCCAAAACACGCCAAGACGACCTTTCAATTCATCACGCTTTAAGAAGTTTTGAAAAGCATGGTTTACCCCTAAAAACTGGTGATTCTGAGCGATAATTTTATATTTTTCCTTTTGGAATAGAATAAAGTTTTCGACATAGTCTAAAAGACGTTCTGGACGGCATAAACCACGTAACAAGTATTCAATACTTGTACCTTTCTCTTCAATATCTTCTTTATTTACTTTCTCTTTTTCCTGATCCACACGTAGCCAGTTAAAGAAATGCTCCCATTCAGCAGTAAAACTCCCAAGTTTTGTATCTGTCGCATTTGAAAGTACACAGAAAGCATTAGTTAAGAAAAGCTGAGGAATATCATTTTTGTAGTTTTTTAAGTTATCGTTAAAAGCATTCTTAAGCTTTACATTGGAGTTTTTCAGCTCAATAAATACCAATGGCAAACCATTTACATAGAGAATTAGATCAGGACGGCGATAAGCGCAATATGGCGTACGTCCTGTAGATTGAATCCATAATTGAGAAACCACCAAAAACTCATTACTTTCAGGGTTTTCAAAATCAATCAGTTTTAAAGATTCATTTTCATGTTTCTCACCGTTTTTATCTTCATAGGTGATAGAAGCACCATCACGAATAGCAGTATAGAGTTCCATATTGGCTTTAATAGCTGACATAGAACCACGGCGATCCATCAGTTTAGATATAGCAGTTTCAATAACATCTGGAGGGACTCGGGGATTGAATTCTGCACATTTTTCAATAACACGATCTTTGAAAATAACGTCTTTTTTGTCTGTACGACCTGAACGATCATTTAAGTCACTTGAATCTACGGTATAGCAATTTAGATGCTTATAACCAAATTCTGTGCTCAAAAGTACAATTGTTGCTTGTTCAATATCATCTTCACTAATAAAATTACGAGTTACTTTTGCCACAATTTATCCCCTATATCCCTCTAAATAACTTATTTTTTTATAACTTACGATTCTTGCATCGATGGTGAAAACTGAATATCCAAGTTTTCTACCGAAAGTTTTCCTGAAATTAATCTAGGCAGAAGACTACCTTTTTGCTCTTCTAATATTTGATTCATCTGGAATAATTTTTTAATCATTTCGAATTTTGGAGTAACCAAATTAAAATATTTTTCAATGAGCTCATCCGTAGGTTTAACAACTTCTAAATTGCTAAATTTACCTTTACTTAAATTTGTCATAGTTGCGCCAGTAGCACCATAAAGCTCTATCTGTGGTTTTAAATATTTAATCGAATAATAAGCCCAATATAAAAATTTACTATTTGCAACGGATAAAGAATTAATCTGTTGATTGGTGCAACCTTTCTTGGTAGAAATAGCTGTGACACCGCCACTACCAATACACGTTACCATAATTGCATTTGCTTCGATAATTTGAGACTTTTGCGAATTTAACCCTTGCTCAGTTAAAGTTTCATCTGTCTCAAATACAAATACTTTGTCATGCATATCTGGAGTTTTATAAAATGGATATTCACCACCATAAAATTCACTATTAGAGGTTGAAGGAGTCTTTCCTGTACGTATTTTTCCTAAATGTTCTAAAGTAGTATATGACCAATCTTTAGGAATCCCTTTTTCAAACTCAGTTTTTTCATAATTTGGAAAACGAAAACGTACGAACCATTCTTTATATAACTCTTCAGCCATACTTTCTAAAATTTGTATACGTTTTTTATTATTTTCGATTAGGTCATCATAAGCTGAAAGAATGGCAGCTATTTTCTTTTGAATATCTAAATCAGGTACTACAACATTAATTTTCTCAAAGACGGACTTGGGAACAATAGGTGTATCAATCCCTGAATTAAAGCAGAAAATATATGGTCTATATTGTTGTAGAAGATAATAAACAAACCTGTAATCATGCTTATCATTCACAACAATTGAATGAATTTGTTGATTTGTTAAGCTCTCTCCTGAAGCTATCCCTATTTTACCAATTGCAAAACTTAAACTAGTATAAAATACAGAATTCTTAGGAACTCTTTGATTTTTTTGCGACTCATAAGCTTTATCAGTAACTTTAGTTTGGGTATCATAAACGTAATAACTGTTCCAATCTAAATCTTTAGGTGATACAAATGGCAACTCACCATCATTGTAAAATTCATTATTCTCTTTAGATGGAGTTTTCCCTGTTACAACTTTACCTAAATCTTTTATAGTCTTTACCTGCCATTCAAGCATTTATAGAGCTCCTGTAATGATTGAATTTAAGTTCTGACTAATAACTTTTTCCAGAGTTGCCGCTTGTTCATTTAATTGTTTAAATTCTTCACTTAATGAAGTGATATAGTCTAAAAATTCTTCTTCTGTACGTCCGTCTTCCTCAATTACCACACCAACATAACGACCAGCATTTAAAGAATAATCTTGCTCTTTCACTTCTTTGGGTGTTGCTAACTTACATAGTCCCGTTACATCCTCATATTCGGCATTTGGAAAACGTTCTTGTAACCATAAAATATGATTAAAGAAATACTCTGCTTCACTACGATCAGCCTTAATATCGGCAAGGAAGGCTTTAAATTCTTTAATATCTGCTGTTAAAGCATTCAATTCTTTAAGTTTGGCTTCTTTAACTTTAAATACATCTTTTTTATTATTTGCCTTAGCTTCAGCAACTTCAGCACGAGTGAGTTTGACTAACTCGTTATGCGCTTTTTCTTTTTCACGAATGGCTTTGTCTAAAACTTTTGCCTCCTCTGCAATCGCTTTAAAGAATGGTGTAAAGCTTGCTCTTAACTTCTTTTGCTTCTCATTCAAATCAGCAACTAAATTTTTAGTCACTACTTGAGGGAAAACGGTTACATAAGCATCAAAACTCTCTTTTAAGGGTTTTAAAGCATGCCAATGTTGATTAAGCTCATCAACACTTTTAATAATCACAGCATCGTCTTTTAATGCTTCTTTGAGTTTTTTAAAGCTAGGTTCTACATGAGGAACAGTTGTCTCAAGCTTTGCCATACCTTGTCTAAAGTAATCATCAATCAAACTGATGTATTCATGATTACGCTTCTTATGAAGCTTACTAATCATGGCAATATTAAGAATTTGTTCATCAGTAAAGTCACGGTGCGCACGGCTAGTCTGTCTAAAGATGTTACGAGCATCAATAAACAAAATTTTGTCATCAGTTTTATTTTTATCAAAAAACCAGAGTGTTGCAGGGAGAGTTACCGTATAGAACATATTTGATGGCAAAGTAAGCATGCCATAAATTAAGTTATTCTCAATCAATCTTTGGCGTACTTCTGCTTCAGAATTACGTGCATCTGAAGCAGAGTTGGGCATAACCAAAGCGGCACGACCACTATTTGATAATTGTGCTTGCTGTGGATTTTTCAGTGAAGTTGCAAATAAATTAATCCATAGGTAGTTTGCATTTGGAACTGTTTCATTCTTGGCATTATCATCTGTTTTTTTAGCTTTAGACTTATTGCGTGGCAAACCATAGCTATTAAAACGAGGATCATTTTCAACTGTTGTAACAGCCACATCATCTACGTTAAATGGCGGATTCGCCATGATGTAATCAAACTTCTCAAAGCCTTTAAAGGGATCTTCTGAATAGGAGTTTGCTTGCTGAATTTCACCCTTAAGACCATTTACGAACAAGTTCATTTTGGCAAGTTTGACGGTATCCAGTGTCTTTTCTTGACCATATACAAATAAATGATTTGTATTTTCGGCTTCACCGAACTTTTTGTTTAACTCTTTACGACGTTCAACAAACTGTAAAGACTGAACAAACATACCACCAGAACCACATGCTGGATCGTATACAGAGCCATTAAAAGGCTCAATCATCTCAACCATTAAGCGTACAACAGAAGTAGGTGTGAAGAACTCCCCACCTTTTTGTCCCTCAGATAGTGCAAATTTACCTAAGAAATATTCATAGATTTTACCAAATACGTCACCTGAAGCATCCACAGGAATATTAGAGAAACTACGCACTAAACCACGTAAAGCTTCTTTACTTTCTGGACGACGGTTAAAGGCTTGATATTCTTCTTTAGGCAATACATCTTTAAAATCATCTTGACCTTGATGATCTTCAATTTGCTGCATAGCTTCTTTAATTTTTTTCGCTAAATTCTCATTATCAGGTAGTTCAAGCAAATAGTTATAACGAGCATTATCTGGTAAGTAAAAACCACAATGTTTTATGGCAATTTCAGCAATCGACTTTTCACGGCGAGAACCTTTAAGTTCATTATATTCTTTTAGAATTGCTTCTTCAGCTGCAGCGTATTTATTGTCAGCAAACTTTAAGAAGATTAAACCTAATACTGGTGTTGAATATTCATTAGGTTTTAAGTCCGTGTTAGCACGCAAGCTATCTGCTGCGGACCACAACTGATCTTCTAACTGTTTTAACTCAATAAGGTTCATAAAAAATCCAATGCCTATTCTATTACTGAAGTAGCTTTATTAGTCATAAGCATTATTACTATTAATTTGTGATTTTTTGTTTTCTAAATTTTGTCTTAAAAACACACCTAAAATCACAAATTAGTTTTAGTAAATTAGACCCTTAACTAATAAAAATAAAAGAAGAACTTTTATCAAAAGTATTAAATAATATAATCAATAAAAAAGCCCCAAATAATTAAATTTGGGGCTTTTTCGAATTTTGGTGGAGATGGCGGGAGTTGAACCCGCGTCCGCCAGCACTACGCTCGAGAATACTACATGCTTAGATATCGTCTATTGTTTTAACACCAAGTGACCCGACGAACAGGGTACAAGGTGCGATCCTCTAAGTTTGGTATAAAGCCCCGAGGCTTGACTCTATACGGACTTGTGTGCGTGCGCTACGGTCGGGTTCCTAAACCACAAGTATTCTAGGAAGCGGACAAACTGCCCTTAGGCAGCTAGAGCGTAAGTTTCGTCGTTTGCGACTATTAAAATGCAAATTTTATTTACGAGAGAAAATGCGCTCTCGGCATGCATCTATGAGTTTCATCACCGGCGTCGAAGCCAATAACATCCCCATGAATGTCTGAACATCATAGCATAACTAAAATAAAATGCTGTGCAATTTATCAACAGTCTGCTACTGATGAACATATTTACATAATGGAGAGCCTTTTGTTTTTTTCAAGGCCCCTCATAAAAAAGCTGCCAAAAATGACAGCTTTTTTTAAGTTGGGTCTATAAAGCACCATTGCCTAACACAATACCTTCACGGCGAGGGTCTACCCCACCTGCGTATTTACTTTGATTATTAATATTTACTTTCATAATCGTTGAAATACCGCTGGTTTGCGCAGTGTTAGAAATGCCATGCCCTTTTGCTTTTAAGCCTTCAATCAGGTCAACTAAAGAAAGCTGTACATTCGAGCTATCCACATTGGTATTTTTGCTATTGGTCGCGCCAAAGTTAACAAGCGAAGTGGCCTGCTGTGCATTTAAGTTCCAGTCCAATGCACCCACCAAAGTTTTAACTACATATTGAATGATGGTACCGCCACCTGGTGAGCCTGTTGCCATATAAAACTCATCTGGCGTGGTGCCTTTAAATACTAAGGTTGGCGCCATAGTACTACGTGGGCGTTTGCCGCCTTCTACACGGTTGGCAACTGGTGCCCCAGTGCTGTCATAAGGGTTCGCGCTAAAGTCAGTTAACTGGTTTGACAGCAAGAAACCATCCACCATGTGGAATGAACCCATGCTCGATTCAACAGTCGATGTCATTGAAACCACATTGCCATAGGCATCTACTATCGTGAACTGAGTTGTGCCATGTTCAACAGTGGTATCCACTCCTGCCGCTGTATTGAAATTACCTGCTGGTGCTACGCCCATACTTTGGTTCGGGTTAATCAGTGCTGCTCGTTGCTTCAAGTAGTTTTTATCAATAAAACTTGAAATGCCCTGTGCCGGTAAACGAACAAAGTCGGTATCTGCCACATATTTGTCACGGTCAGCATAGGCCAAACGCTCTGCCTCAGACACTAAATGCACGCCCATCACATCGGGCACACCACCTTCATTTTCAGGATTTTTAGGTGGATAAAGCGACATATCAAAGTTTTCTAAAATACCCAACGTCTGTGCAACCGCAATCCCTCCCGAAGATGGAGGTGGCATAGTACATACATAGTAACGGTCACGGTACGTTGTACAAATTGGGTCGCGTTTTTTAACCTGATAGTTCGATAAATCCTGCAAGGTCATTAAGCTTGGAGTAATTGGAGTCCGTGCTGGGTCATCACCCACGGTTTGCCCTGCTTTTGCCACAATGGCTTGCGCAATTGGACCAGTGTGCAGTGCGTTTGCCCCTTGTGAAGCGAGTGCTTCAAGTGTCCTGGCATAGGCTTTATTGGTCATGGTCTCGCCGACTTTACGTGGTGATCCATCTGGGTAGAAATAAGTCGCCATTGCATTTGCATCAAGTGCTAAATTGCTTGCATTACTTGCAATGGCATCTGCCAAACGGCCCGGAATACGGAAACCGTTATCAGCCAAACCAATCGCTTCACCAAAAAGTTGGTTCCACTTAAGTTTGCCATGCTCTTTTTGTGCTTGTTCAAGCAAACGCATCACGCCCGGCACACCAATCGAGCGACCGCTACGGCGGGCACTTGGTACAGGCGGAGGTGAATTTGGGTCATATATATTTTGACGAATTAAATAAAATTCGTTGGCTGCTGCTGGTGCGGTTTCACGGCCATCATAAGCGGTGACCTGTTTGGTTTTGGCATCGTAATACATCATAAAACCACTACCGGCAATGGTACTCGACTGTGGCTCGACCAAACCAAGCACGGCTTGTACCGCTACGGCTGCATCGACTGCGCTACCGCCTGCTTTTAACACATCGCAACCTGCTTTTACTGCAAGTGGCGTATTTGCCACCACCATATATTTATCTGCGTATTTAACCGTGTTACCGAGTCTATAACCCGATGCACCCTCTGGTGCCGCTGGATCACCATTTTGGTTTGAACCGACCACCACGCTTGAACCGTCTTGGGCCAGTTTGCTACAACTGGTCGGGTCATTATCTACAATTAAATTGGGCGGGGTTGTATTTGAATCATCCTTGGGCTGATCTGACGAGGAGTCATCTCCACATCCTTGTAATAAACCGACTGCTAATAAACTACTGAACAAAAATGAATATCTTTTATTCACGTGATAACTCCAATATATACGCCTGCCTATCCATGCAATTGCCATGCAAGCTTCTTTGTTTTCAGGTCTTCAGTTTTTTAATCTTTGATAAAAATAAAGTTTTAATAATATTAAATGATTAAGGCTGTTTATTTTGTGCTCTGTGTGATGTCTCCTTGCTTGTTATCACACTCTTTTATAACTGATTTGCCCAATTCTGGCATGCTTTATTTCTTTAAATACAGGCTAAATCTGCTATTTGTAAACACACTCATTTTGTAGTTGGCCTAAAAAAAGCACCCCCGAAGAGATGCTTTTTGATGTTTAGTGAGAAGGCATACCACTGACCTGTTTGGGTTTTGGACACAGCCAAATGACCAGCCCTGCAAAGACAAACACAATCGCAAACAGTAAAAATACATGGTTTGCCGACATGGTAATGGCTTCTTTATCGACAAGGTTTGAAATAATTCCTAATGTCGAGTCAGCCGTAAAACCATTTTGCAAAAGGGTGTTTTGTACTTCAGTGGTATGTAGGTTTGACACCATTTCACTACGGGCAACTTTGGCATGGTCATCCCATACCGTCACTGCAATTGAAGCGCCAATCGCCCCTGCCATGGTTCTTAAGAAGTTCATGAGGCCCGCAGCAGATGCAATCTCTTGCTGGAGTACGGAACCGAGTGCAATATTCGACAGTGGAATAAAGAAGAACGGTACAGCAAAACCTTGCAAGATTTGTGGCCAAGCGAGCGCCATAAAGTCGGCATCTGTGGTCCAGAATGCCCGCATTAAGGTCACACCACCCAGCAAAATCAAACCGAAACTCGCCAGTGCGCGTGGGTCATGTTTGGTCGAAAGCTTTGCCACAATCGGTGACATGGTCAAACTACCAAAGCCCATGGTTGCGGTTAAATAGCCGGCCCACGTGGCGGTGTAGGAAAGGTTCATTTGCAGCCACTGTGGAATCAGTACAATACTACCAAAGAATGCGCCAAAGCCGAGCGATAAGGCCAGTACCGAAATTGCAAAGCCCCTATGCCTAAAGACTTTGACGTCCACGACGGGATGTTTGTCGGTCAGCTCCCATATGAGGAATACCACAAAGCCTATGGCGGCAGTTAAAGCTAAAACGATAATGCTGGTGCTGTTAAACCAATCTCGTTCGTGCCCCAAATCGAGCATGAGCTGTAGTGCACCAATCCAGAGAATTAACAAGCCTAAACCGACCGTATCGATTCTTAAAGAAATCGTTTCTGTTTCAGCCACTCTTAACAAACGCATTGCCGCTAAAACACAAATAATCCCAACCGGTAAGTTAATAAAGAAGATCCAGTGCCAAGACAAATTGTCACTAATCAGACCACCCAAAATTGGTCCTAAAATTGGTCCAACAACGGTAGTCATGGCCCATAGACCCATCGCCTGTGCATGCTTTTCTTGAGGGAAAATACGCATGAGCAAGGTTTGACTGAGTGGCATAAGCGGGCCACCGCATAGACCTTGTCCAATACGGAAAAACACCAGCATCCCTAACGAGTTTGCTAGGCCGCACAAGAAAGAAAAAATGGTAAAACCAATCAGACCAAAAATAAAAACCCGAACGGTTCCAAAGCGACCCGCAAGCCAACCTGTTAAAGGTACACAAATCGCTTCTGCAACAGCATACGACGTAACAACCCATGTTCCTTGTGTACTTGAAACGGCAAGGTTACCGGTAATGTGCGGTACAGATACGTTGGCAATGGTCGTATCGAGCACAACCATAAAGTTCGACAAGGCAATAACAAACGCTGCCAGTATTAAACGGCCACCGCTTAGTTCGGCAAAAGGTGTTTGCGTTTTCATAAGCGTTTACTTCGCAGATAAGTCGACTTTTGCTTCCATCGACAAGCCAACACGCAGTGGGTGTTCAGCAAGTTCTTTCGGGTCAAGTGCAATACGAACTGGTAAGCGTTGAACTACTTTAATCCAGTTACCCGTTGCATTTTGAGCCGGAATTAAGGCAAAGGCAGAGCCTGTACCACCAGAGAAGCCCATCACTTTGCCGTGATATTCAACGTCATCGCCATATAAATCTGAAGTCAGCGTGACTTCCTGACCCGGACGGACTTTTTTCAACTGACTTTCTTTGAAGTTCGCATCTACATATAAATCATTGAGCGGCACAATCATCATCATGCTGGTGCCCGGTGCAACACGTTGACCGACTTGAATATTACGACGCGTAACCACACCATCGACTGGCGCACGAATCACGGTACGTTCCAAATCAAGCTGAGCTTGTTCAACATGTGCTTGTGCAACTTGTACATCAGGTGTCGAAGTTTCGCTTACACCCTGAATTAACGCTTCATTTGCAGCTAAAGTACTTTCGGCAGCTTTACGGCTCGAAGAGGCTTGCGCTAAACCAGCTTTAGCAAGCTCTAGCCCTGCTTTGGCTGTTTCAACTGCACTTTGTGCTTTAGTCAGTTCTTCTTTAGACACTGCACCAGAGGCAGCAAGCTGTGCACGGCGGTTTAACTCTAAAGCAGCTTTGTCATAGTCTGCTTGTGCTTGAGCAACCTGTGCTTTGGCACTGTTAATTTCGTCAGCACGCACCACAACTTGAGAGTTTAAAGAACTACTGTTTGCCGCAGTTTGTTTGTATTGGCGTTTTGCTTTGGCAAGTTCTGCCTCAGCTTGAGCCAATGCAATTTTGGCATCACGGTCATCAATACGAACCAGCACGTCACCACGATGTACCGTTTGGGTATCTTTTACGACAACCTGAGCGACCTGTCCGCTCACCATTGAAGTAATTTGCGCGGTTTCTGCACCGACATAGGCATTATCCGTACTCACGGAATTATTTAAAAATAATGCCCAGATTGCATACAAAATAGCGGCGATCAATAAAATCAGCGCAAAAAAACCAAGAAATTTTTTGCGCTTGTTTTGATTGTTTTCATCCGAGGCAGATGTTGTTGGCACTGTTTCTTGTACATTGCTTTGTGCATCAGTCATGGTATGTTCCTAAAGATGAGTTGGCTTTGCCATCAATCTCGCACTACACCTTGTTATAGAGTTTTTATTTTTCTATAAACAAGACATACCGCATTGTCAAAGGAGCTAATTTTAACGCTAAAACCTCATAATATGAGAATAAAAATTTATAACTAATGCGTTCGTTCTAATTAAATTAATGTTTATCTCAAAGTTTTTGTAAAAATTTCTGCTTTTTATACACTAAAAAAAGCGCACTTGGCGCTTTCAAAGGGTTCAATTCATTGCTTAATAGGCATATGAAGCAATGCCGGCAGCAATCGCTTTATCTTCATCATTGACCATGGTCATGCGCATGGTGCAGCCCTTACGACCTAAACGTAATACTTCGGCACGTGCAATAAAATATTTACCACGCCCCGGTGCTAAATAATCTACACGCATGTCGACTGTTGCCAAACGCGACACTTGCTTAATGGTTTCAGTTAAAGTTTCGGGAGTTGAACGGCGATAGAGGTGTTCCATTGCCACAATTCCACCAATACTATCGAGCAAAGTTGCAGCAACACCGCCATGTAAAATCTGAAATGCCAAATTGCCAATCAGGTTGGGTTGCATCTCAATATAGCCTTCAATGTGCCCGTCCACCACACGCATAATCATTCCACTATGCTTAAAAAAAGGAGAGCTATTAAACGCCTTACATAATTGGTTGAGAACCACAGTCAGGTCTGTTTTTGCACCTAAATGGATGTTCCCAGTCCAATTTTTCTTTTCTTCACTCATATGTTGCCTAAATTTAAAAGCATGATAAACGCCCATAATTTTGTACAAATACAGCATTATGGGGCTACAATACAGCAGTCGGTTGACAGTAATGGAATATCCGCCAACCTATCCTAGTGTAATACCGAACATCGAGATTGTTATGACTTATACGTTCAATCGTCCTGCATTTCCAGCCACTCGCATGCGCCGTATCCGTAAAAATGACCAGTTGCGTGCGATGGTCAGCGAAACACAGCTCACTACCAATCACTTGATTTATCCAGTATTTGTATTACCGGGACAAAATCAGACCCAAGATATTCCAAGTATGCCGAACATTCAGCGTTTGTCGGCAGATTTGTTACTGAAAAAAGCTGAAAGACTTTTGGAATTGGGCGTATCAAAACTGGCTCTTTTTCCAGTTACCCCGCAAGAAGATAAAAGCCTCACCGCAGAAGCTGCATGGCATGAAGATGGTTTAGTACAAACCACATGTCGTCTGCTTAAAAAAGAATTACCAGAAATGGTGTTAATTACCGATGGTGCCCTCGACCCATATACCACTCATGGTCAAGACGGCATTATTGATGAAACAGGCTATGTGCTCAATGACGAGACTGTAGAATGCTTGATTAAACAAGCGTTAAGTCATGCAGAAGCAGGTGCCGAAGTGATTGCACCAAGCGACATGATGGATGGCCGTATTGGCGCAATTCGTCAAGCTTTAGAAGCCAATGGTCACATCTATACCAACATCATGGCCTACTCTGCGAAATATGCATCTAGCTTCTATGGCCCGTTCCGTGATGCTGTTGGCTCTGCATCCAACCTCAAAGGTGGTAATAAATATAACTACCAGATGGACTTTGCCAACCGTGCCGAAGCGTTACATGAAATCGCACTTGATATTCAAGAAGGCGCTGACATGGTGATTGTAAAACCAGGCATGCCATATCTGGATGTGGTACGTGAAGTGAAAGATACCTTTGGTGTTCCGACATTCATTTATCAAGTGAGTGGCGAATATGCAATGTTAGCTGGTGCAATTCAAAATGGCTGGTTATCAGACTCAGTAATTTTAGAGTCACTCATGTGCTGCCGCCGCGCTGGTGCAGACGGAATCTGGACTTACTTTGCAGAAACCGCTGCTGAAAAACTCAAGGAAATGAACTAAGTTCGCAGAGAAAGGATAACACTGCATGCATATTGCAATCATTGGCGCGGGCATAAGTGGATTAATGTCTGCGCTGGAGTTGGTTGAGCAAGGCTGTACGATCAGCATTTTTGATCAACAACAAGCGGGACAAGCAGCCTCTTGGGCTGGCGGAGGTATTCTCTCTCCGATGTACCCGTGGCGCTATGTGCATGCAGTGAATCAACTTGCTCAATTTGGCAAAGCCTCTTATCAAGCATGGAACCAAAAACTCTACCCTATTACAGGGATTGA
Source organism: Acinetobacter sp. V104_13 (assembly GCF_031798995.1). Lineage (NCBI taxonomy): Bacteria > Pseudomonadati > Pseudomonadota > Gammaproteobacteria > Moraxellales > Moraxellaceae > Acinetobacter > Acinetobacter sp. V104_13. The sequence continues at coordinate 1,127,053 of NZ_JAVQNP010000027.1, forward strand.
TTTTGAAATTCATGACACAGGCATGCTGATTTTTGATGAAGAAGATTTTGACGTCGGACTTTCCTACGCCGAGCAGCATCAAGAACCGATGCAGCGCTGTGAATATTTACAGCGAGATGCGCTAGAACAAGTCAACCCGCATATTTCCGATCAGTTTCAAGAAGCCATTTATTTCCCTGAACTATCTAATATCCGCAACCCGCGTGTATTACAGTCCCTGATTCGCTATTTAAAACAACACCCAAATGTTGAATTTTTTGAGCACACTCCTGTTAAAAAACTGATTCAACAAGGTGATGTCATACAAGCGCTACAAACCGAAGATGGTCGCAAACATACAGCAGACCATTTTGTAATAACTTCGGGCGCTTGGAGCCATTACTGGAACTCACAATTACAACTCGAAATTCCAGTCGAACCTGTTCAAGGTCAAATGCTGTTATTTAAAACCCCTGCTCACTGGCTACCGACCATGTGTATGAATCGAGTCATGTATCTGATTCCTCGTATGGATGGTCATATTGTATGCGGGTCTAGCATGGCACATCGTGGTTTTGACACCTCTACCGATGAAACTACGCAGCACAATATTTTAGAAGCATGTTTAGAAATGGTGCCTGAACTGGCCGATTTCCCGATTGTACATCGTTGGGCGGGACTTAGACCAAGTTCACCAAATGGCGTTCCGTACATTGGCAAAATGCCTGAAATGGTCAATCTCTGGGCAAACTTTGGTCACTTTAGAAATGGTTTATGTATGGGCGCAGGTTCTGCACAATTGCTCCGTCAACTTATGCTGGGTCAACCGACATTAGTTGATGCCAAAGCATATTCTCCAGAGCGTTTGCAAAATAAAATCTTAGCCTGAGGCGAGTATATTCTCTAAAGCCATTTTTAACTGAGGATAAGCAAACTCAAATCCTTCAGTTTGTAAGGCTGCGGGTTTGACGTATTGCCCATTCAAAATCAATTGCGATTGTTCTCCTAACAAACAACGGAAAACCGTGCTCGGTGCTGACAACAATGGTTTCTTATTTAAAACCTCTGCTGCTTGTTCAACAAAAGCTTTTTGAGTCACATTTTCTGGTGCCACGACATTGTGAATTTGAGCAGATTGAGGATGTTTAAATATAAACTCAATTGCGTTTAATACATCTTCAATGTGTACCCAAACCACAGGCTGACGACCATGACCAATTTGACCGAGTAAATTGAGTCGAATAGGAAGCAACATTTTAGGCAAAATGCCACCGCCCTGCCCAAACACCACACCTAAGCGAATAATTTTAGTATTTTGTTGAGAATCTGCTAAAGCTGCTCGCTCCCACTCTTGGCAAAGCTCGGACATAAAAATAGGCTGTGGCGGGCTTTGTTCAGTACACACTTCTGCCCACTTTTCTTGATCATCTATTCCGTAATAACCAATTGCAGAACCAGACACAATTACTTCCGGAAAAATTTCAGATTGTTTGAGCCATGCATACAATTTTCGGGTCGTATTTACACGGCTTTCAATGAGTTGTTTTTTACGTGACTCGGTCCAGCGTTTCTCGCCAATATTTGCACCTGCCAAATTCACCACATAATCAATTTGTCGGGTCGAAATATCTTCAAACTTTTGCACCCACTGCAAGGCAGGATGGTCAGATGCCTTTCCAGCCTGCCGTGTCACAGCAATCACGTTATAATTTTTTTGTAGCAGGAACTTAATTAAATGCGTTCCGATAAAACCACTTGCACCTGTAATTAATACATTCTTATTCATATTTCCTCCTAAGCTGAGGATTCAAGTTTTATTTAATTGTATAAGACTCATTTATATTTAATCGTATGAGTTTTCGTAGTGATCTATTACACGTTAAACATTTTGTCAGCCATTCGCTGTGCCTGCTTGCCATAAAACCAGTAGGTAATTAAATAAAGCGGAATAGCTAACATTAAAAGCATAATCACCATAATGCTTAAAAACTGAGGCTGTTTGAGGTAAAGCATAAAGTTCTGCAAAATCTCAGGGTCTTTTCTGGCAAATAAAAACAGACCAAATAAAACACCACACAAGTTATAGCCCCAAAAAATCAGGGTAAAACCTAAAGTAAATTTCTTTTTTTCTGGTACAGTTGGGGCACGGCGTTCTTTCTTTAAAAATTTAAATAAGACAAAAATCATTGCGCCTAAATATGGAACGGCTGTTAAAATACCACCTACACTCGCTGGTAATAGTGCTGCAACAACACCTACAATTAAGGTGAGCACGATGCATAAACCAAAAAACCAGAGAAAGTAAGAACGTAATTTGGTCATATTTTTGCCTAATTTATGGGTTCAAAAAATAATTATAAATTTTTTTCGATTTTTTTTCATTTTTCTGTCAACCAATCCTGATCTCTTGACGTTATATAGGATAACAAGGTCGCAGCAACCGAATACTTCCTTTGCACGGCATCCGCAAAATTGTTTCGGTGACCTTTCATTACGACTCTTTCCTTCCTTCGGATTAGGTTTTGTTAGCAGCCGAAACCCTTGATGAAGTTTTTGACCGACGATTCTCTCATCACTCGAATCGTCGGTTTTTATTTTCTGGTACTTTCATTTATTTTACGCTCACCATACACAATAGTGCTTTCGTGGCGATAAAGGCTATGCTTATACTTTTTGCACCATAAAAATATGATTTAAATAATATGAACACTATTGCCTATTTTGAAATCCAGTCTTCAAACCCTGCCCGCGATGCGCAGTTTTACCAAGCTGTGTTTGGTTGGCAATTTAAATTAGATCCAAACTTACCAATTGAATATTACCGCATAGAGACACCTTCAATTATGGGTGGGCTATTAAAACGCCCTGCTCAAACACCTCCAATGGAATATGGCACCAATGCATTTACCTGTTCGGTTCAAGTCGAAAACTTCGATGAAGTGACTGCAAAAATTTTAGCGCAAGGCGGTATTGTCGCAATGGATAAATTTGCTATTCCGGGCCGCGCTTGGCATGGTTACTTTGTCGATTTAGACCACAACGTTTTTGGTATTTTCCAAGTCGATGAAAATGCAGCTTAAAGATCTTATTTAACGACTCTATTTATTTTTAATATATAGCCACCGCCTTTTTATCGGTGGCTATTTCATATTGATTATTCGGCAAAGCTAAAGCTAGCTTCACATGTAATTGGGAAATTCACCGAATTGGCAATCATGCATTCGTGATGTGCTTCTTCGTGCAGTTTTGCTGCAAGCGCTTGGTCTGCACCTTTTTCTAAAACAACTTCGGGTCTTAAAATAATTTGAGTAAAGTGACCACGTTTAACTGGATCTGCATCTTCCATAAAACCAAGCGCATGATCGACATAACTCAGCACATGAATATGATTGACTGCACACAGGTGTAAATACCAAAGCTTATGACAAGCTGAAGCTGATGCCACCAATAAATCTTCAGGGTTCCATCTGGTCACATCGCCTAAATAGGCAGGATCTGATGAACCTTGAATTGTGGTTTTCTGAGGATGTTGAATGCTAAAGTCTCGTTTATATGAACGATAAGATGAAGTGCCTGTACCCGTATTACCTTCCCACTGTATTTTTACTTCGTATTTATGAATGGTCATTTTGTTCTCAGAGTTTATGATTTGACCTGATAGTAACAAAGCAGCGTTTAAAGTAAAAAAATTAATTTAAGTTTTACTGTAGGCTTAAATAACGAGCACTTTAAAATGTCTTGATAAAATCTCCTGCCAATTTATGCTAACGTATCTGTGTTTATTTTGGCTTGATGTCTGTTTCTATGTCCGTACATTTTCTACATACTTCTGACTGGCATTTGGGGCAGTTTTTTTATAATCATTCACGCCACTACGAACACCAACAATTTTTAAGCTGGTTACTCACTCAAATTCAAGAAAAACAACCACATGCCCTACTCATCGCCGGCGATATTTTTGATGTGATTAACCCCGGTTCACAAGCACAAAAACAACTCTACCAATTTTTAGCAGATGCTCATCGCCTTGCGCCGCACATGCAAACACTCATGATTGCGGGTAACCATGACTCAGGCTACCGTATTGAACAGGTCGAACCACTCTTAGAAAAATATAACGCAAAAACCGTGGGCGTGGTTCGCTGGAATGAAGATAAAACCTTAGACCTCGATCGACTACTTTTACCTATTTATAATCAAAATCAGGATATTGTGGCGTGGTGCCTTGCCCTGCCTTTTTTACGCTCGGCCGAAATTACGGGTTTTAATGAACATACCACTAACAGCAAAAATGCGATTGCCTATTTGCACCAGCAACTCATTGCTGAAGCCAAACGTCGCAAGACACCAGACCAAGCGCTTATTTTGATGTCGCATGCCCACATGCAAGGTGGGGAAACATCAGACTCTGAACGCCCAATTATTATTGGTAATGAAGAGGCGCTTTCAACGACTTTGTTTGAAGATGCTGTCGACTATGTCGCTTTAGGACATCTACATAAACCACAAAAAGTAGGTCAGCCACACATTCGTTATAGTGGCTCGCCAATTCCGCTTTCTTTTAGTGAAATAAACTATAAACACCAAGTGGTTGAGGTCAAAGTTGATCCGACTCAAGACACAGAGAGCCGTTTGCAATTTGAAGCTGTCGAAATTCCACGTTGCATACAATTGCACCGCATTCGTGGTGAGCTAAACGAGGTACTGCAACAACTTAAAGCCTTGCCTCACGGCGTGATTGAAAATATTGACCACCGTGAATATGTCGATATTGAATATTATAGTTTAACGCCGCCACAGCCTAATTTACGTCAGCAGTTTGAAGCAGCCCTGCCATCTGACCGCTATCGTTTAGTGCGTATTTCACGTCAATATGTGAATAAAGACGCGACCGATTCAAATACTACTCAGCACATTGCACTTGAACCGCCTACACCGGAAAAACTCTTTCAAAATATTTGGGAAAAACAAGGTTACAACGCTGATGATGCGGTCTTAAAAGATTTTCTAAGCTTGGTACAAGAAGCACAAAAACATCTTGAAAATGATGCAACCCCTTAAGGATATGTCATGAAAATTTTATCCATTCGAATAAAAAATCTGGCATCTCTTTCTGATGAACACTTTATTGATTTTGAAAGCGCGCCTCTCGCCCATGCAGGTCTGATTGCAATTGTAGGGAAAACAGGCGCAGGTAAGTCAACCATTTTAGATGCAATGTGTCTGGCTTTGTTTAATCGGGTACCCCGCTTGAAAGACAGTGATGGCAAATTAAAAGATGTTGATGGTTCTGAGTTATTGACCAACTCACCTTTAACTGTCTTACGCCGTGGTACAGGACATGGTTTTGCGGAACTTTGCTTTATCGCACAAGATCAAAAACGCTATTTGGCACGCTGGGAAATTAAACGTGCACGTGAAAACCCAAATGGTAAATTACAAAGCGTGCAACGCCATTTAAAATGTCTAACCGATGGTGTGGTGCTTGCCGATAAAGCCAAAGCAGTTGATGAAAAAGTTAAACAAATTACCCAGCTTTCTTTTGAACAGTTTACTCGTGCTGTACTACTTGCTCAGTCAGAAGTGACCGCGTTTTTAAAAGCACGAGACAGCGAGCGTGGTGAGTTACTTGAGTACCTGACCAACTCCAGCATTTTCGCCAAAATCGGTGAATTGGCTTTTCGTAAAACAGCCGATATTGCAAAGCAGCGTAAACAGCTTGAAGAGTTTTTAGGACATATCGAAATTTTGTCTGATGAAGATATTGCGGCTTTTACCGAACAATATCAGCAAGCCGAGCAAAATCATCAACAGTTAGAACAACAAAAAAATGTCTTAGACAAACAGCAACAATGGTTTGAACGTAAAGCAAAACTTGAACAAGAAGTTCAAGCGAAACAACAACAGTTTCAAACCCAGCAAAATCACCATCAACAATTGGCTGGTGAGCGTGAGCAATTAAAAAGACTCGAAGTTTTCTCTGAAATACGCCCACAAGTTTTTCAGCAATCTCAAAATTTACAAACGCTACAACAACTTGAGCCGCAAATTCAGCAAGCGCAAACCAAGTTTAATGAGTTGGTGCAATTTTTTGAAACGGAACAAAAACAATATCAACTTGCAGAACAACAACTCAAACAAACGCTCGATTTTGAGCAACAGCATCAACAAGCTTTAAATCAAGTTCGACAGTCCATTCAAGAACGTGCCTTTATTGCCGATGAATATAAAAAGTGCAAAGAAAAGAAAAATGTACTTGAGCAGAAACTCAGTCCATTGCAACAACAGCAAAACACTGTGCAACAGCAGATTGTACAGCTTGAGCAGAACCAAGTTTATCTACAACAACAACTTACCCAAACTCAGCAATATGCGGTATTAGACAAGGGCCTTTCAGCACATCTACATCAGCTCGGGCAATTTATTCAAAATTACCAAACGATTGAACAACAGCTCGGTAACCCTACCCTTGCTCGCCAAAAGCTATCGGAAGCTAAAAGTGAAGTTGAACAACTCACAGCTTCACTCGGCACAGTTGAACAAATTGAGTTAAAGCTTGAACAGCAACGTAAAGATAAAGATCAGAAACTTGCTCAAATAACGCAGTTAGATCTGATTCAACAGAAAATAAAAATTTATCATGAACTATACGCTGAGCTTCAGCAATTCTCTGAAAAACAAACTCAAGTCTCAGCCCAAGAGCAGCAGCTTAAAACTGTTTGCCAGTTAGCTGAACAAGACTACCAAACAGCAAAAACTGAACGTGAAAAGTTACAGTACATCCTGCAACAGCAGCGTTTACTACACACCGAAAATATTGAGCAGTTACGGGCCAATCTTAAAGAAGGTGAAGCGTGTTTAGTTTGTGGAAGTACACATCATCCCTATCGTGTTGATGACAGTGCAGTCTCTAAAGCTTTATTCGATTTGCAGCAACAACAAGAGCAACAGGCAGTAGCACTAGAGCAAACTACATTTAATGCGTGGCAAACCCAACAGCATGCCCTCACCCAGTGTCGTGCCGAGCTTGAGCAAGTTCAGAAATATCTAGCTCAACTTCAGGCAAAACAAACAAACTTACAGCAAGAACTTGAGCAAGCGCTTAACCTCAATCAGTTAAATATTGAGCTTAATCAAGCTCCTGAACAAATCTTGCTAACGCTGAACGAACTCAGACAAACCACGCAAACTGCCATAAATTCATTTGACTCAGAAAACATGCGTTTAGCCCAAGCAATTAAACAGCATAATCAGCTCGTTCAAACGATTCAACGTAATGAAAGCTTGCTCAATACAGCACAGCAATGGCAACAACAAGTTCAACATATTGTTGAGTGTTTATCTGAAGCCGAACAGCATGCATGGCAGCAAGCAAGTAGCCAAACAGCTAAGCAGACTTGGTCAGTTTTAGACGCACGCGCTAAGCAGCTTGAACAACAAGAACAGCTTTCACAGCGTTTTGAACAGCAGCAACAAGAACTTAAAATGTTAGCTGCCAATCTTGAGCAAATGACCAAGCAAATTGATGAGGTCGATCAAAATCTCAAAGACATTACGCTTAAAGGCCAACAGAATAATGAAAAAGCGGTGTCGCTCATTCAACAAATGACTGGTCGCGCTGACATTAAACCGCACGAATGGTTAATTGAGCACGATGCCAAACGTCAGCAGCAACAAACAGCATATCACGAAGCTAAACAGCGTTTCGAACAAACCAGACAACACTTTGAACAGCAAAAACAGGCACTTGATCAGCTCAAGCATCAACATCAACACACTGCACAACATCAGCAGCAGGTTGATGAGCAAATTCAAAACTGGTTAAAGGCCCATGCTGATTTTCAAGCATCTGCTCTTACGGCGCTCATGCAGATTAATTCCGCCCAAGAGCAAGACATTCGTAACCGTCTTAATCATGCCGAGCGTCTATTAAGTGAAGCTTCTTCTGCCCTTAAGACCATGCAAGAGCAATTAAGTGAGCATTTACAAACTCAGCCAGATATTGAACATGAAAAGCTTGTTAGCCTCATTCAAGACAATATTGCAGAGCTTAAAGCACAGCTTGAAGTACGTGATCAACTGAAGCTTAAGCTCGAAGTCCATCAGCAAAATCTGGCTAAACAGCAACAATATGCCGAGCAAATTCAAAATATTCAGCAAGAAGAACATCGCTGGAGCAAAATTTCAGGCTTGATTGGTGATGCCAAAGGAAAAGAGTTCCGCGACTATGCCCAGCAATATCACTTAGATATTTTAGTTGAACACGCCAACCAGCAACTGGCAATGCTGTCTCAACGCTATACGCTAAAACGCCTAGATCAGTCTTTAAGCCTTGCGATTATTGACCATGACATGGATGGAGAAACCCGTTCTGTTGCATCTTTGTCTGGCGGTGAGTCGTTCTTAACAGCCCTTGCCTTGTCTTTAGCGATTGCCAATATGGCCTCGGGCTCAATGAAAATTGAATCGCTGTTTATTGATGAAGGATTTGGTACTTTAGACGCCTCATCTTTACATATGGTCATGAATGCTCTAGACCAACTACAAAATCAGGGACGCCAAGTCATTCTCATCTCACACATTCAAGAAATGCATGAACGTATTCCTGTACAAATTCAGGTAAAACCACTCGGCGCGGGTGCAAGTACCATTGAAGTAGTAGGTTAAAACTAAAAAGCCCCGACATCCTGTCGGGGCTTTTTTAGATTCTGCGTTGGTATAACTCCTGTCGTACCTGTATGCATCCATTCATCACTGTTTATTGTTATTCTTAGAAACATCCTGTTTCCTGATGAGTTCATAGTACGAAAAAAACGTTGTCTGCCATAGCCGCAAAAGGCCGCAATTTCTGTAAGATAAAGCTTACATCAGCCTTTTTGCGAATAGTCTCTAGCACCAAATAAGGCTGTTCCTACACGAACCATGGTTGAACCAGCAGCAATTGCAGCTTCTAAATCACTCGACATTCCCATACTTAAAGTATCCCAATCTTGTGGGTGGGCATGTTGGTCTTTCACAGCATCAAACAAGGCTTTAGCATCTGCAAATGCAGCAGTATTGTCAGGTGCTGGAATGACCATTAAACCGCGTAACTTGATTTTTGGTAATTGACTGATTTGAGCAACCAGCTCGGCAACTTCATCTGGTACACAACCATCTTTACTGTCTTGCCCATCAATATTGACTTGCAAACAAATATTAAGTGCAGATTGATCATCGCCACGTTGGTTAGATAATCGCTCGGCAATAATTAAACGATCTACACCATGTACCCAATCAAATTTCTCGGCCAAATGCTTCGTCTTGTTGCGTTGAACATGACCAATAAAATGCCATTCAATGTCTAAGTCGTGTAAAGCTTCGATTTTTTCCAAAGCTTCTTGCAAATAGTTTTCGCCAAATGCTCTTTGTCCTGCTGCATACATTTCACGCAAACTTTCACTTGGATGTGTTTTTGATACGGCTAAAAGTTGCACAGTTTCAGGCGCACGTTGAGCATGTTCACAAGCACTTTGGATTTTCTGTAATACGTGCTGACGCGCATCTTGCAGGTAATTCATTGACAAGGTTCTCATTTTCAAAAAACTTTTTTGCTTTTCACCTAAAGCGAGGTGTTGGTAAGCCTCGGTGAAAGCCGTATATTATTCTACAAAATAATGACATATTTTGATTTACTTGGGGAAATTATGGATATTACAGAGCTACTCGCCTTCTCTGTGAAAAATGGCGCGTCCGATTTACACTTATCTGCTGGCATGCCACCAATGATTCGCGTGGATGGTGAAGTCCGTCGCATTAACTTACCTGCTCTAGATCATAAAGATGTTCATCGTCTGGTCTACGACATCATGAATGATAAACAGCGTCGTGACTACGAAGAAAAACTCGAAACCGACTTTTCTTTTGAAGTACCCAACGTTGCTCGTTTCCGTGTAAACGCATTTAACCAAAACCGTGGTGCGGGTGCAGTTTTTCGTACCATTCCCTCTAAAGTACTCACCATGGAAGATTTAGGCTTAGGTCAAATCTTTAAAGATATTTGTGACTATCCACGCGGCATTGTACTGGTAACAGGTCCAACAGGTTCTGGTAAATCGACCACACTTGCAGCGATGATGGACTACATCAACGAAAACCGTTATGACCATATTTTAACGGTTGAAGACCCTATCGAATTTGTACATCAGTCAAAGAAATGCCTGATTAACCAACGTGAAGTGCATCGTGATACACACGGCTTTAATGAGGCACTACGTTCAGCACTGCGTGAAGACCCAGATATTATTTTGGTCGGTGAGATGCGTGACCTCGAAACTATTCGTTTAGCACTTACTGCTGCCGAAACAGGTCATTTGGTGTTTGGCACACTGCATACCACTTCTGCTGCGAAAACCATCGACCGTGTAATTGACGTATTCCCAGCCGAAGAAAAAGACATGGTTCGTGCCATGCTCTCTGAATCATTGCAGGCTGTAATTTCACAAACCCTGCTTAAAAAGAATGGCGGCGGCCGTGTGGCAGCTCATGAAATCATGATTGGTATTCCTGCCATTCGTAACTTAATTCGTGAAAATAAAGTCGCGCAAATGTACTCAGCTATTCAGACTGGCGCAAATCATGGCATGACCACCCTCGACCAAAGCTTAAAAAATCTGGTGTCTCGCGGTGTGATCAGCCCACAAACGGCTCGTACTGCTGCTAAACAGCCAGAATCATTTCTATAAAAATAACTAGAGAATAAATATGGATTTTAATGACCTACTCAACCTCATGGTTGAAAAAAAATCATCCGACCTCTTTATTACAGATGGCGTTGCACCATCGATGAAGATTAACGGGCAAATTGTTCCCATTTCAAAAAATAGTCTTTCAGGCGAAATTATTGGACAACTATTACACTCCATCATGAGTGAAAAACAGCGCAAAGAATTTGCTGAGACTCGTGAATGTAACTTTGCCATTATGAACCGTGATAAAACTGCCCGCTTTCGTGTGAGTGCTTTTCAACAGCGTGACATGCCCGGCATGGTACTACGTCGAATTGAAACTAAAATTCCTTCAATTGATGACTTGCAGTTACCACCTGTGCTTAAAGATTTATCGATGACCAAACGCGGCATCATTATTTTTGTAGGTGCAACAGGTACAGGTAAATCGACATCTTTGGCTTCAATGATTAGCTATCGTAACCATAACTCCAAAGGTCATATCATTACCATTGAAGACCCTATCGAGTTTATTCATGAACACGCTGGCTGCATCATTACCCAACGTGAAGTTGGGATCGATACAGACTCATTTGAAATTGCTTTAAAGAATACGTTGCGACAAGCACCCGATGTAATCTTGATTGGTGAGATTCGCTCTCGTGAAGTTATGGACTACGCGATTGGCTTCGCCGAAACAGGTCACCTTGTATTAGCCACAATGCATGCGAACAATGCCAACCAAGCACTTGACCGTATTATTCACTTCTTTGAAAGTGACCGCCACAGTCAGCTCTACATGGACTTATCTCTTAACTTAAAGGCCATGATTGCACAGCAACTTATTCCGACTCCAGATGGTAATTCGCGCCGTGCCGCAATCGAGATTCTCATTAACTCACCATTAATTTCAGACTATATTCGTAAAGGCGAAATTCATGAAATTAAAGATTTAATGAAACGCTCACGTGAACTCGGTATGCAAACTTTTGACCAAGCACTGTTTGATCTTTATAAGTCGGGCCAAATTACCTACAAAGATGCATTAAAACATGCCGACTCACCAAACGATTTGCGTTTAACAATTAAGCTTGCCGAAGAAGGTCCTGAGCAAATTGCAGGCACAAATCAGCATTTAACCTTCGACAGACAGTAATTTCTTCATAAAAAAAGGAAGGTTAAACGTAACCTTCCTTTTTTATTTGTTTTCTTTGTGTGAAAACGATTATTTCTTGCGCAGTACTTCCTGACATTCAGGTTCGTTACAGTAACCGTAGAGGTTTAATGAGTGACCAGTTAAGGTAAACCCATGTTGCTCAGCTACAGCATGCTGTTCTTTCTCGATAACATCATTAGTAAATTCAATAACTTTGTTGCAATTATGGCAAACCAAATGATCGTGGTGATCTTCTTGCATAATTTCGAAAACAGAATGATTATTTTCGAAATGGTGGCGCTGAATGATACCTGCAGCTTCAAATTGTGTTAACACACGGTAAACTGTCGCAAGACCGACATCTTCCCCTTGTTCTAACAAAGTCTTGTAAATATCTTCAGCGCTAAGATGATGTTGTTTTGAATTTTCTAATAATTCCAAAATCTTAATTCGAGGAAGGGTAACTTTAAGTCCAGCTTTGCGCAAATCTTGATTGGAAATAGGCATGAAAAAAGGTCTCTCAACAAATCTCAAGTTGGAATAGGCAATAGAATTTAGATGAAGTATGATCTATCCTTTGATCAAATGCATCATAATTTATTGGGATAGTGTAGCAAAATGCAAAAACTCGTGCTGACGTTATTAGTCACTTCACTCCTTGCCGGTTGTTCAATCTTTGGTGTATATAAGGTTGATATTCCTCAAGGGACTCCATTGACCAAAGCTCAAGCCTCTCAAGTACAAGTCGGCATGAATTTCCAGCAAGTGCGTTTTTTGCTTGGTAGTCCAACTGTGACTGATCCCCTCAATCCTCTACGTTGGGACTACATTTACAACTATATCCCGGGAACTTATGCTAAAAAAGCAAAAATCCCCGCAGCACATGGTCAGCATTTAAAAATTTACTTTGATGGCACTGGCACAGTAACTAAAATTGAAGGTTTAGAAACTATTCCAGAATCGCAACCAGGTTTACCTGCTTCTAAAGAAGCGATTTTAACTGCACCACCACTATAATCGTTTTTTCTAATAAAAATAAACCCCTCAAGTGAAATACTTTGAGGGGTTTTGTTTATGGGGCTTATTGCTTAAAGCGATTACTTTTAATATATCGCCCCACAGGGTTTTTCTCGGCGCGTTTACGACGTATATCTTTAGGATTAATGGTTAAAGGTCGATAAACCTCAACTCGATCACCCGCTTGCAAAATCGCATGTGCTTCAACTTTTGCACCAAAGATGCCAAGTTGTAATGGCTCAGGCAAACTGATCTGTGTCTGCAAACCACTCACCTCAACTGCTTGTAATGCAGTCATACCAGCTTCAAATGGAATAGCAACTAAAAACTGTTGCTCTGGGGCTGCATAAGCAACCCACACTTGCTGAGCTTTTTCCATCAGATAATTTGTCCAATCACCGCAATCATGGCAATCACAATTGAAAGCGGCAATACAATACGTACCGCAATGCGCCATAAGTTATAAAACAACTCATTGCTAAAATTCATAGATTTACGCAAATGGCTAATTTTCATAATCCAGCCAGCAAAAATGGCATAGATCAAGCAAATGAGTAATCCCCAAAGCATCAAAATCAGCGTAAAGATGTTATGAAGCTCAGGCACAGCCCAAACAGCAATCGTTACAACAATAATCACCCACTGTAAAATAGGCATAAGCTGACGCTGAGCAAGCTGCTCTCTAGCCAATTGCACAAATAACGCTGTTGTCATTACTGCGGTAAAGATCCAAGTAAAAACAGGAAGCTGTGCTTGTAAAGAAAAGAAACCAAAGGCAATCACAGCAATTAACTGAGCTAACCAAATTGGAAGAACAGTTTTCGTTGCACCTTCTTGCGACTGAACCGCACCTACACTATTTTGCCAGTAAAGCCCTAAACCTAGCCCACTCGCAACAAGTGCAAGTACAGTTGCATTACCCCACTCTTTAAACTCAACATTGGTCCAATGCCAAGGCTGTAAAGTCGTTCCCATCGTGTTAGCTAAAACAAGAGAAGCAATTACACCAACCGTCATCAGTAAAATTAAAATCTGACGTGGAATAAAGGATAAAATGAGGGCCACAACAGCAAGACCAGCAAAAACAAGTTGCCCTGAAACACTATTATTAAGTTGTGTAGTCAGTAAATTGCCAGCTGTACTTAATACATTACCAGCTAAAAATGGAATAAAAATAACCGCAAGCCAGCCAACCAAACGCCATTTTGGGGAACTATCTGCTTCACGAGTTAAACTTGATAAAGCATTTAAGGCTGTAGTCTTCGACCGTTTTGCTAAAGCAATTTCCAAATAACAAACTGGTAGTGCCAATAACAACATCGTGCCTAACCACAATAACCAGAAATCGAGTTGACGATCAATCTGGATTCCCATTGTGGGTGCCAATGTCGCCATAATGATGAAAGATAAGCAAAACGCCATCAGGGGCGATAACCATCGTGACATAGGTATGTCCTGCATTATGCATTCCTTGAAAAAGACTAGAGATATTTTGCCCGTGTCATGCTTGAAAATCAAAGTTTGCTCAATAAAAAAAGCAAACTACCGAATCGATAGTTTGCCGCGCTAACTGAAATTATGAGTTATTTTTATTTCAGGTTATGAGAAAAACCGAGCAAACCAGTTTTTCCCTTTTTTCTTTTCTTTTTCTCTAATAATTCCCATCATATTTTCTTTTACTGCTCCTACATAATCGGCATCATCATGTTGAATATGGTTAATTAACCATTTAGCCAAAATTTCTTGTAATTCTGCTTCAATCGTGTGTCCCATTTCAAAACGTTCACGATATAGCTCTATTTTTTTAATAAATAAATCATGTACACGTTTATGAGGTACACGATATTTATAATCAGCTTCCTCTTGCAAACTTTCTTCGAAAGTAAAATGTGATTGCGTATAATCGATAATATTGTCTAGAACATCTTTAATACGACGTCTATCCTCTTCATCTTTTACATCATCAATTTCATTAATATAATCAAGTATTCGTTTATGTTGCTCATCAATAACATCAATACCCGTATTATATTCTGAAGCCCATTTCATTTTCATACATCTCCCCAATGATGATTAATGATCGTTGCATAAACTGCATGATATATTTAAAGAATATAAATAAAAACAAACCTAATTTGTCGGCTTTAGCATATAAAAATTATATTTAACTCAAGTTATTGTTTTTTAAATATTAAATTAAAATTAACCAACTAAAATAATAAAGTATTTTTTGAACAAACTATTTTATTATTAAATGATAAAAATATATAAACATCCTTATTCATATATTTTAAATGTATTTTATATTAATACTGATCTGCACGCGTAATACGTTTAAGTTCAGGATTTTCCTGTTCGCGCTTTAATCTTTCTACAAAAGTAATAGCTTTTTTAATTGGTTTACCATGTTGAAATAAAATCATTTCACCAGGTTGGTATGCTGTCCAATTTTCGTTATGTGTTAAAGGTTCAGTTGTTATTACTGCCACACGGTCTTCTGGAGTGGTTACCTGGCTAAAATCGACTTCGACATCTAAGTCAATTAAATGAGCATGATTAAATGGATATTCACGAACGAGCCAATGTAATTTAGTAATGGCATAACTAAATAATGCTTTGCCATTAGATAGACAATAATTAAATGTGCCGTATTCCGCAATTTGCGGAGAAATCTTTTCTAATACTTCAAATATCTGTTCAAGACTTGGTTCTTCATAACCAAATACTTCAATGAGTTGATCGAGCAAATAACAAAAAGCACGCTCACTATCGGTATTACCTACTGGTGTGAAACGTCCACTTAACGGCGGATTAAAGTCATGTAAATCACCATTATGGGCAAAAATCCAGTGTCGCCCCCACAATTCTCGAATAAACGGATGAGAGTTTTCTAAAGTGATTTTACCTTGAGTAGCTTTGCGGATATGTGCAATCACGTTGCGTGATTTAATAGGATAATTACGAATAAGATCGGCAATTGGAGACTCAACTGCTGATTGGTTATCAACGAATAAACGGCACGCCTTATCTTCGAAAAATGCAATACCAAATCCATCACTATGATCTGAGGTAATTCCTGCACGCTGTGAAAAACCACGGAAGGAAAAAGTGATATCCGTTGGTGTTGCACAATTCATTCCTAATAGCTGGCACATATCGCTTTTTAAACTACTTCTAATTACCCCATATGCTCTATTGTGCATGAGAGTAAAAGTGCTTGCAAATCTCAATATGTGCTGGCTATTACAAAATAGAAAATATGATTAACGCTGCACCATTTTATTCATCACAAATGAGGTCGCGACTTTATTCACCTCAAGAAATACAAAATAATCCAAACAGTTAAACTCTTCATCAAAAAAAGCCTGTTTCGATAGTTTTGATTGCATGCTCAGATACATTTGGAATAGCTTTGGCATACGTTCATCTTGTGGGAAGCTAAACTCAGGATATTCAGGTTCATAGATTTTTTTCGAACGGATATCAATCGTTTTACTTTCTGGTAACTGCTGAATCTGACGATGCGTGTAGTACGCTCTAGCCAAATTATCTTGCAAATGAATACTGACACAGCCCATTAAATATTTAGCACGCATTGACCATAGCACTTTCGGTGCAAGGTTTAACCACAGCATAGATAACGCTTTACCATTACGGAAGCGAGGATGTACACAGGTACGGCCTATTTCTAACACATTTGGAAGATGCGATAACTGAGGAACTATATCAAACTCATGTGCGCTGTAACTCTGTGCTATTTCGTGGCCTTGAAATAGTTTTAGACGCGTATACGCTACAATTTCTCCAGTCCACTTTTCACGTAAGACTGCGTGCTCGCAACCAAAATCATAAATATCTTGGTCTAAGTTATCTTCAAACTTGATTCCGAATTGTTGGCTAAATTGTTGTGCACGAAACCGTTGTACATCTTGTAATTCTTTTAAATTATCAACCCACTCAAAACGAAATTGCGTCTGATTTATTGCTTTATGACGATTTAAAGGTAAAGTCCAGGTTTGGCGATATTGATTAAATTTTTCCAGCATAATGAACGCTCCTAGTGACACCCCCTACACTAGTCAAAGCTCATGACAAAAAAATGACCAAATCAATATGGTATAAAAAAAGACCACCTAGGGTGATCTTTTTATTGAGAATAACTGATTTCTTAAGCTGTTTTAGTACGGTTAGAAATCAGCGTTCCAACACCATGATCAGTGAAGATTTCAAGTAATGTGGCATGTGGCACACGACCGTCAACAATATGCGCACTCACAACGCCACCTTTAACAGCATCAAGTGCACAGCCTACCTTAGGAATCATACCGCCATAGATCACACCTGTTTCAATGAGGCGATCAACTTCTTGTGTCGTAAGGCCAGTTAACAGATTTTTATTTTCATCAAGCACACCGCTAATATTGGTGAGCAAAATTAATTTCTCAGCGCCTAAAGCTTCTGCAACCTTACCTGCAACTAAATCAGCGTTAATATTATAAGTATTGCCTTCTTCATCTACACCTAGCGGTGCAATCACTGGAATAAAGTCACTTTGGGTGAACATTTCCAATACATCTGTTTTAACGCCAGTGACTTCACCAACCATACCCAAGTCGATATGTTTGATAGAACCATCTTCTTCTTGCTTTTCCATGAGCAATTTGCGGGCACGAAGTAAATTACCGTCTTTACCTGTTAAACCAATCGCACGTCCACCGTGTTTATTAATTAGATTAACGATTGATTTATTTACACTGCCGCCCAACACCATTTCAACCACTTCCATGGTTGCAGCATCAGTTACGCGCATACCGTCAATACGGTCAGATTCACGGCCTAACTGCTTTAAGAATGAATCCACTTGCGGCCCACCACCGTGAACAACAATCGGATTTAATCCTACAGTTTTAAGTAAAACGATGTCTCGGGCAAATGAACTTTCAAGCTCCGGATCAGTCATTGCGTTGCCACCGTATTTCACCACCAGCGTTTTACCAGTAAAGCGTTGAATATACGGCAAAGCTTCAATCAAGATTTTTGCTTTGTCGACACCGATATGCTGATGTTGTGGCATTACGCCTCTCCTTACTTAGGCCTCTGAAAGTTCTTGTGCAATTTGCGGATAGTGTTCTTGCAACATATCTACAAATTTTTGCTGGATTTCCTTTAATCGTAAAGGATTATCCGCATCAAATCGTACTGTAAAGTATTCACCAGTATTTGATGCTCGAATAATGCCAAAACCATCATCAAAATCAAGACGTACGCCATCAATTTTACTAATACGTGCCCCTAAGCGATGACTTAAAATCTCAATATCTTGTAATACATACTTTGGATCAGACTGATAAGTACCAATATAGGTATCTTCTGTACAACATCTTTCTGGATATGGAGCAAATAATTCAGAAATTGTAGCGGCATCAGATTGGGTAAAATACTCCATTACTCGTAATGCAGCATATAAACCATCGTCGTAGCCAAAACCACGGCCATCATTAAACACATAATGACCTGCATATTCACCACCAAAAATGGCCCGTCCATTCGATTGAGATAAATAAGCCCTTAGGAAACTACTTCCCGTGCGGATCATTTTTGCTTTTCCGCCGAGTTTCTCGACGGTCTCTTGAACCATACGTGAACATTTCACATCAAAAACAATTTCTTGCTCTGGATGCTGCTCAAGGCACATTTGCGCAAAAAGCGACAATAAGCGATCTGCTGTCAATATCTGTGCTTTTTCATCGACTAAAACAACACGGTCTCCATCACCATCCAAAGCAATACCAATATCCGCCTGCTGCTCGACCACGGCTTTTCGCAAGCTAATTAAATGAGCTGCATGTGATGGATCTGGTGCGTGATCTGGAAACTCTCCATTTGGATTAGTGCGTAAAGCTATGACTTCACAACCCATTTTTTCTAAGATTAGTTTTGAACAATGCCCGGCTGAACCATGCAAACCATCTAAAACAACTTTTAAAGGACGTTTTAACTGAATATCTTTAAAAATGGCTTGTTGGTATTGCTGGCAAAATTCAACTTTAAATTGAGGTAATGTCAACTCAAGTACAGAAATTGAATGGTTTGGTACATAAGTTTGGGCTTCTTCACCCACCTGCTGAATCATTTCTGGAGACGGCGGTTCACCCTTTAAAATCCACTTAATACCATTATCAGATTTTGGGTTATGGCTTGCTGTCACCATAATGCCATTGCCACCAAAATCTCGTGCAATGTAGTACATCATTGGTGATGAACAGCAACCAATATTGGTTACTTTTAAACCTTGTTCTATTAAAATTTCTTCAATTAAGTGTGCATAGGCTGGGCTTGTGAGACGGGCATCATAGCCAATCACTAATTGAGTTTGTTTTGCTTGTTTGTATTGTTGTGCCAATCCGTAGGCAATTGAACGGACAACGTCCGTGGTTAAGTAAGAAAGTTTGCCTCTAATATCGTAAGCACGAAAAATACTTTTTGGAAATGAGTGTCTTACATTCATAGCGTATCTTCTATTTAAAGATCAATTCGATCTATCGCAAAAACATAGATTATTCAAAATTTTTGAAAGGTTTGTTTGCTAAAAAAGTTAAAAGAATATGAGTAAAGCGTGTTGTAATATAATCCATTGTAACATTCAAGATATAAAAAGAAACGCCTGTTCAACAGGCGTTTGATTTTCGTTAATATTTTAGAAAAACTTACTGTTTACCTGTATGACCAAAGCCACCAGCACCACGTAAAGTTTCTTCAAATTCTTCTACTTGCTCAAATTCAGCTTGTACGACTGGCACTAAAACGTACTGTGCCAAGCGCTCACCTGGTTCTAAACGGAATGTGGTTTGACCACGGTTCCAAACTGAAACCATCAATTCACCTTGGTAATCCGAATCAATCAAACCAACTAAGTTGCCAAGCACGATCCCGTGTTTATGGCCTAAACCTGAACGTGGTAAAATTAAACCAGCAAAATTTACATCATGAATATAAATTGCCATACCTGTTTTAACTAAAACAGTTTGTCCTGGTTCAATATCAATTGCTTCATCTAAACAGGCACGTAAATCTAAACCCGCTGAACCTGCTGTAGCATATGAAGGTAAAGGCCATTCTTTACCTAAACGCGGATCGAGCAATTTCACTTGAACTTTCATGGGATTTCCTAAAAATTAAAAAAATTAACGCTTTAATAAAGCTTTTAAATTTGCCAGATATTGTTGAGCCTGTTCTTTAGGGTCAACATTAGCCGCAATTTTCTTTTTACGCCCTAACCACTCAAGCTCATCTTGCGGAAGCTCATCAAGGAAACGGCTAGGCGTCATTTGTTTCATCTGTCCACCATTTTTACGCTGTTCCGCTAGAGTTAACGTTAAACCTTGGCGTGCACGTGTAATGC
The DNA here is from genome assembly GCF_031798995.1 of Acinetobacter sp. V104_13. NCBI lineage: Bacteria > Pseudomonadati > Pseudomonadota > Gammaproteobacteria > Moraxellales > Moraxellaceae > Acinetobacter > Acinetobacter sp. V104_13. The sequence goes on from NZ_JAVQNP010000027.1 coordinate 1,147,313, forward strand.
CCACGTACATGAGACGGCGCTCTTCCTCAATGGTTTCTGCTGCAATCGAGTTCTTGTGAGGCAATAGTTCTTCTTCAAGTCCCATAATGTACACATATGGGAATTCCAGACCTTTTGCTGCATGCAAAGTAAGAAGGTTAACTTTGTCTGTATCTTCTTCTTCCTGCTGCTGTTCTAACAGATCGAGCAAAACTAGTTTTCGGATGACACTTTCAATATTCTTTTCATCAACATCTTCAGCACGATTAATCAGATTTTGAATACTGGTAAATAAGTTCTCGATGTTATCGAGTTTACTTTTCTCTTGTGCAGGAGTTGCTGACTGTTCCCGAACGTAATCCATATAACCCGCTTCATTCATCATTTGACGAACTTTAGGCACAGGCTCATCATCTTCCAACAATTCACGTGTAAATGTCGCGATAAAGTCAGCAAATTCATGAAGCTGTGTTTCTGCCTTTTTAGGAAGCACCATGCTTAAACGCTGGTCAGCAGAAGCACCAAGTAAAGACAAATTATTTTCTTGTGAAAATAAACCGAGCTTCTCTAGAGTAACAGGGCCAATCGCACGTTTAGGCGTATTAATAATTCGTAAGAAAGCACTGTCATCTTCTGGGTTAATAATAAGACGCAAATAACTCATTACATCTTTAATTTCTGCACGCGCGAAGAACGATGTACCGCCAGAGAGTTTATACGGAATTTGCATTTGGCGAAGCTGGGTTTCTAATACACGTGCCTGAAAGTTTCCGCGATACAAAACGGCATAATCTTTCCAGTTCTTACCGTTCATTAGCTTATGAGTCAGTAAGTCTTTGACTACGCGTTCTGCTTCATCATCATCATTACGACATGTAATGATTCGGATGACTTCACCATGCCCTTTATCACTCCACAATTTCTTATCAAAAATATGTGGGTTATTTTGAATCACACAGTTCGCTGCTTTTAAAATACGGCTGGTCGAACGGTAATTTTGCTCAAGCTTAATAATATGTAGATTTGGGAAATCTTGTTTAAGCAACGCCATGTTTTCAGGCTTAGCACCACGCCACGCATAGATTGACTGGTCATCGTCACCTACTGCAGTGAACTGCCCCATTACACCAACTAATAGTTTGACCAAAATATACTGAGCCGTGTTGGTATCTTGATATTCATCGACTAATAAATAACGGACACGGTTTTGCCATTTGTCACGTACTTCTGCATTTTCTTGCAATAAGCGTGTTGGCATAACAATCAAGTCATCAAAATCGACAGCATTGTAGGCACGTAAATTACGTTCATAAAGTTGATAGAGATGTGCAAACTGGACATCTTCCGGTGTTTCACAAGTCGAATGTGCTTGTTCCGGCAAAATCAGATCGTTTTTCCAATCTGAAATTTTCTTCATTGCTTTAGCAATTAATTCTTTACTCTCTGCACCCGATAAATTATCGCGATGCATCAAATCCATCAAAATACGTTTACAGTCGTCTGCATCTAAAATCGAAAAATTAGCTTTTAAAGGTAAATTTTTAAGTTCTAAACGTAAAAGGTTTAAACCAAAAGTATGGAAGGTAGAAACTGATAAACCTTTTGCTTCTTCACGCGACAAAAGCTTGGTCACACGCTCTTTCATTTCACGCGCAGCTTTGTTTGTGAAGGTCATCGCGGTTATACGATGTGCAGGAATACGGCAATGTTGCACTAAATAGGCAATTTTACGCGTAATTACCGATGTTTTACCTGAACCAGCGCCAGCAAGCACCAATAAAGGGCCCTGAGTATATTTCATGGCTTCTTCTTGCTTGTTGTTCAATTGACTGGCAGATGACATCGTGTATTACCTCTTAATTTTTCGAGCATGATTATAGTCATCTCTTTTTTAGAATCCCAATAGTAAATCTACGGATATGTATAAATGATGTCTAATAATGCAATTTATGCGCCGCAGAATGTCGTGATTATTTCTTGTACTGCCCCCATAAAAAAACCACCCGAAGGTGGTTTTTGAAACAATAAACTAGATCTTATTGTTTAGCATAAATGCTGATTTCTACACGGCGGTTTTGTTCACGGCCAGATGCAGTTGAGTTATCTGCGATCGGGTTAGATGAACCATAACCTTGCGCGTCGATACGGCTAGCAGATACGCCTTGGCTAGCTAAATAACTACGTACTGATTGAGCGCGTGCTTGTGATAATGGAATGTTGATAGAGTCATTACCAGTGTTATCAGTATAACCAGTTACAAGAATTGCACTCTTGTTATCTTCAGCCAAAGTTTGAGCCACTTTGTTCAAAGTTGCATAGAAGTTTGGCTTGATGTTTGATTTGTTTGTATCAAAAGTAATGCTACCAGGCATGATCAATTGAACAGAACCATCTGGGTTACGGCCAACGTCTACACCAGTACCCGCCATTTGTTGACGAAGTTTTTTCTCTTTCTGGTCAAGATATACACCACCAGCAGCACCAAGAACTGCACCAATTGCCGCAGCACGGTTGTTTTGACGGCTAGAGTTTGCATTTGATTTAGAAATACCATAACCAGCTGCTGCACCAATTAAAGTACCTAATGCGGCTTTATCGTATTCAACGCCACCAAGATTATTACCAGTTGTTTGACAACCAGAAAGAACTACTGCTGCCCCTACCACTGTTGAAATAACTAATGCACGCATTGCATGCCTCCTCACTTTGTGTGTTTTGTTGTCTGAATGAATAATGAAACAAAAAGGAAGTATAAAACATTGATATTTTGTTAATAATAAACAGTTTAGTTATGTTTTTGTAATATTTTGATGCACTTTAAGATGCTAGCTCATCACAATTTCTTCATTGTTGTCTAAGATAACGTTGTATTTCATATTATGACAGTTATAGTTGAACAACTTTTCTATGGATTTGAGACATTCGGGGTCATTTATATGCCAACTGCACCCAATAAACAATCTGCGCTAAAAAAAATTACACGTGGACTCACTGTAGGTACAGTCATTACAGGAAGTACTTTTTTTCATGGTCCTCCTGTTCTTGCATTAGGTCTGACCAAGCTTTTAAAAAAATCATCAAAAATAGATGAAACTAATATTCAAATTACAAATAGCTGGTTAGGGGTAAATAACTGGTTAATTGACCATGTTCTACCCAATCTAAAATGGGACATTACCATTGATGAAGGGCTTGATCTGAATATGCAAGGTCGTTATTTAATGACCTGTAATCATCAAAGTTGGGTTGACACGACTGTAAATCAATATTTTGGTTTAACCCGTATGCCCCTTACCCGTTTCTTTACTAAATGGGAACTCATCTTTATTCCTTTTGTTGGGCAAGCATTTAAAATTTTAGGCTTCCCAATGATGAAGCGTCACACTAAAGAACAGATCGCTAAGAATCCTGAACTTAAAGATCGTGACATGATGGAAGCACGTAAAGCTTGTGAGCAGCTTTTAAGTCAGCCCTTCACCCTATTAAATTATTTGGAAGGTACTCGTTTTACTCAAGAAAAACATGACCAGCAAAAATCCCCTTATAAGCATTTGCTAAAACCCAAAGCAGGTGGCTTGGCGCTTGCATTAAATATCTTGGGTGACAAAATCGATGCCCTAGTTGATATGACCATCGTCTATCCTGATGGCGTACCGGGATATAGCGATTTCTGGCTTGGGGATGTTTCTAAAATTGCGGTTAACTTACGTAAAATTGAAATTCCAGACTGGGTGCTTGGCGGCAACTATGAAGATGACGCAGCTTATCGTGAACGTTTTCAGCAATGGGTTCATGACATTTGGACCGAAAAAGATCAACTTATTGAGCAAATGAAGTCTCAATATACCACTGCAAATATTTAAGAAAGCACCCGTTATTATGCAAAACAGTTCTGGGAAAAAAACGAAATACCATCATGTAGACCCAAACAGCCTTTCATTTAAGCTGTTTTTGGTCTACGACATCTTTATGGTGTTTATTATCATTTTTAACTTGTTCTGTCTTGCGACTAATTTCTTTTTAATGAGCAGTATTGGAGCATGGTTCTTCGAACATATTCACTTGCCCCAAGTACTCAGCTTTTATCGTACTTCACTACATCCTTGGGTGATTACATCAGAAGCTTGGTTTATTGGTTTTTTAATTATTGAGCTGCTTGTACGCTGGGCTATTGCGATCATCAACAAGCACCATAAGCGTTGGTTCTTTTTCCCTTTTATTCACTGGTATGAAATTTTAGCCATTATTCCTCAACTTCGTTTTTTACGTTTATTCCGTGCTGGAATTATTGCTTACCGTTTACATGAGTTGGGTTATCCAGTTGTTCCGGAAAGCTGGCGGAAAACTGGGCTATTTTATTATCGCGTCGTAATGGAAGAATTATCTGACCGCGTTGTAATTACCGTGATTGATGGTATTAGATATGAACTTGAAACCAGTTCTAGCCATAAACAGATTATTCACGACTTGGTTAATCATCATCGTGAGCAATTTACTGTTGCTCTAACTGCATTATTACAAGAATCTTTAGCCACCGCTTTAAAAGAACAAAAGCCTGCCATTACAAAAGGGGTGGGCAAAATTGTAGATCAAGCCATTATTGATACGCCTGAGCTAACTCAATTATTACGATTAATTCCTTTAGTCGGGGGCCGCATTGAACAGCAAATTCAAAGCATTGGTCAAAGATTAGGTGAAAATATTAGTGCAGGTTTAATTGAACCTTTAATTGAGGGCTCACCAAATAGTCCGAACCCTACTTATCAATTAATTTCTCAAAGAGTAAGTGAAATCAATATTAATAATCGTCAGCTTGAGCAATTGGTTGAATCTGTCGTGTTCGAGACACTGGAGTCTGTACGTAAACAAGTCAAGGTCAAACAATGGCAACAAACCCTTGCGGAGTATGATCGAATCAAAGAATAAGCATTTATTTAATTTTTTATGAATCACGCTAGAGAATTGGCACGAATTGTTCTAGCATTTGCCCTATTTACAATAAACTTAACGATATTACAGCTCGTTTAACGCCTTGAAGGAAGACTTATGGCTGATATACGGATTACCGGCAGAATGGTTAACTTTAGCAGGATAACCTTCGATACCAATGATCATGATGTGATCCGCCAGCAATTATCAAATATTTTAAATGAAGGTTCCTATCAAGGAACTTTAGTGATTATTGACAGTACAGTTGAGCAAGAGTTAATTGCATTGATTCAACTTCTGGTGAGCTTGGGTTTACAACCAATGGCGGTAATCGACGGTATTTTAGGAGATGAGGCTCGCGCTATTCAATTCCCTGTTTTACCGGCAGATCAACCATTACAACGCATTAAAGCGACAGCTGAACAAGTGGCTATTGTGGAAAAACCTGCTACAGCTCCTGCCTCGTCTTCAGCAGAAACAAAAAAACCACTAAACAAGATAGCGGTCGCTCATATTACCTCTTATCATGATGAAATTTTGCGTACAGGCCAATCCCTTGTACAAGATAACGGCGATATTATTTTAAAGGCTGGCATGAATAGTGGTTCCGAGGTGATCGCTTCAGGAAATATACATATTTATGGCACAGTTCGTGGTAGAGTCATTGCTGGTGCGGGCGGGCACGCAGCTGCACGCATTTTTTGCCAATCTTTAGAGGCTGAGCTCGTTTCCATTGCCGGAACGTATTGTGTCGCAGATGATATCCCTAAACATGTGGTAAAAAAACCAGTACATATTTATTTAAATGAAAAGCAAGAGCTTGAATTTGAAGCTCTAGAACTTTAATTTATTAAGCAAATCACCAAAAAACAGCCCTTTTAAGGGTGTATGACCATAATAGGAGTGGATTCGGTGGCCAAAATTGTTGTCGTAACATCAGGCAAAGGTGGTGTAGGTAAAACTACAACGAGCGCATCTTTTGCAACAGGTTTAGCCCTTCGTGGTCATAAAACTGTTGTGATTGATTTTGATGTAGGCTTACGTAACCTTGATTTGATTATGGGTTGTGAGCGTCGTGTTGTGTATGATTTCGTTAATGTTATTAATAATGAAGCACGTCTGCAACAAGCCCTTATTCGCGATAAAGATATCGAAAACCTTTATATTTTACCGGCTTCACAAACACGTGATAAAGATGCGTTGAGCGACGAAGGTGTTGCTCGAGTTATTGATGAGTTATCTCAAGAGTTTGATTACATCATTTGTGACTCACCTGCTGGGATCGAGCGTGGCGCGATTTTAGCCATGTATCATGCAGATGAAGCAATCATTGTAACAAACCCTGAAATCTCTTCAGTACGTGACTCTGACCGTATTATTGGTATGTTAGATAGCAAAACCAAGAAAGTTGAACACAACGAAGGGCGTATACGTAAACATTTATGTATTACACGTTTTAACCCGGAACGTGCTGACCGTCAGGAAATGCTGACAATTGATGATATTTCTAAAGATATTTTACGCGTACCGACATTAGGTGTTATTCCAGAATGTCCAAGTGTATTACAAGCATCAAACGAAGGTAAGCCAGTTATTCTGTATTCAGAAACTAAAGCTGGTCAGGGGTATGATGATTTGGTTGCACGCTTCCTTGGCGAAGACCGTCCTTATCGACACATCACAGCTCAACCTAAAGGCTGGTTAGCACGACTATTTGGAGCGTAGATATGGCAGGATTCTGGAGTAAATTATTTAGCAGCGAAGAAAAACCATCAAGTGCTCAAACTGCCAAAGATCGTTTGAAAGTTATTGTTGCTTCTGAACAAGGTTTAGGCCGCCGTTTAAGCCAAGACAAGATTGATCAGATGAAAAAAGAAATCATGCAAGTGGTTAGTCGTTATGTTAGCGGTGTAGGTGAACAGCATATCCAAATGCAAGTTCGCTCTGAAGCTAATATCGAAATGTTAGAAATGAATATCAATTTACCTGAAGAACGATAATTCTATTTCTGACTATTCAATAAATCAGAATCAAGGCAAAATAACGCAAGTTATTTTGCCTTTTTTAAAATGAGGAGATTGTCATGGCATTATCACAGCCAGCAACTTTCAATGAAGAATGGTCCGATGAGCGTGTTTTTGCCTACCTCAACCAACTTCCTCCAAGTGGTGTGAATGCAGATTTTCATGTGCTCTACCATGCATTCAAACATATGCGCCCAACAGACTATGAGCGTCTTTTAAAGCAATTTATTGCGGACGGACGCGATATTAATGCCAAAGACCCGGAAGGCCAACGCATCCATGATGTAATTGCTAAGTTTCCGCGTCAATCAGCACCATTTTTAGAAGTTCTAGCAAAGTTTGCCTAGCTTTTCTATTTGAATAACACTGCATAATCTATCCTAGTAAAACTTAAGAGATAGATTATGTGGTTTATTCAATTACCTAAATTATTTACATTTATTACAAATAATCTTAAAGTCATCAATACCATTTAATTCTAAATATAAATTTATGAACCCAGAACATATTAATTTAAAACAAACACAATCCATCCAGTCAAATCATATAGAAAATTTAAAAATTATTAGTGTTAATAAGTTTATCTTTCTATCCTTAATTTCGTTTGGCTTATACCCAATTTGGTGGATGTTTAAAGCATGGCGATTTTTTCTAATCAAAGATAAGTTAAATATTATGCCTGCTGCTCGTGCAATTTTTTCTATATTCTTTTTATATTCACTATTTAATCACATAAAAAAATACGCAAAAGAACAAGGGTATACTAATGATTTCTCTTCAGGTTGGATGTATCTAGGATATCTCATTACATCTTTACTGGTTGGCTTACCTGATCCTTACTGGCTTATCTCGCTCTGCAGCATTATATTTTTAATCCCAGCCTTTAAAGCGTTGAACTATGCACAAAAACAACTAAATACGACAATTGAGCAAGAAAAATTCAATACACCTCAAATCATTTTAATTATTATAGGATCTATCATGTGGCTGCTGATTCTTTTCAGTTTTGTTATATTATTCCTATATCAATGATCTAAAATTTAGCAATTAAAAAAGCCTCTAAAAGAGGCTTTTTTCTTATCTAGACTTATCGATTACCAATCAGGAAAATACCAAATACGGTAAAAATACCACCCGAAATACCATCAATCCATTTTGAAAAATTACGATAAGCTGCTCTAAAACTTGGTAACGAGAAAATAAAAGTCACAAAGCAGAACCATAAAATTGTTTCGACTGTGACAATAATAAAGAGTAGCCAGTGAACTTGATCAAGTTGAGGATTAGCTAAAAATAAAGAGAAAACACTACCAAAATAAATAACAGCTTTCGGATTTGATAGATTGGTTATCAAGCCTTTAATAAAAAATAAGTAAGGTGCTTTTGGGAGCTCAACAGCAACATTGCCCTCTTGCTGATTTTTTGAAAAAGCCGAACGTAGCATCTGATAACCCAACCAACATAGATATAAGCCACCAGCAATGAGCAATCCTTGCTTTAACCAAGCCATTTTCTCAAATATAAGATTTAGCCCCATCAGCGCCAAGCACGCCCAAAACATAACACCCGCCGTTATACCAGTAACGACTAGCATAGCGTCTTTACGAGAACGACTAATGGCGGTTTGAGATACAAGGAAAAAATCAGGCCCGGGAGTAATAAGCGCACAAAAGTGAATAAAGGCTAAAGTAATCAGAGCTAATAGCATGTCTTTCTCCTGATTTAATTCATTGTTATTTATTTAGGGAAAATACATTAGCATTTTTTACTAGACGATAAAATCTTTAAGTCATTTATAAATAGGTTCACTTTATTTAAGTTATAAAAAAGCCTCCGAAGAGGCTTAAATTATATTGTCTTAGACTAGAATATCCCGCTTACCATTAGGGCCCATTGAGCTCACAATGCCGTTCTCTTCCATTTGATCAATGATACGAGCGGCACGGTTATAACCAAGGCTAAATTTGCGCTGTAGCGAAGATGTAGACGCTTTTCGAGTTTCTAATACGAATGACACACATTGATCATAGAGTGCATCTCGGTCAGAACCACCCTCACCCTCTTCAAAGCCACGTGATGCAGGCTCTTCATCAAATGGAGTCAAGATTTCATCAATATAATCAGGCTCGCCACGCTCACGCCAAGCATCACAAATACGGTTTACTTCATCATCACTAATGAAAGCACCATGTACACGTTCTGGCTCAATTTTACCTGGTCCTAAGAACAGCATATCACCGTGACCTAACAAGTCTTCTGCACCACCAGCATCCAAAATAGTACGTGAGTCAATTTTACTATTTACACGTAGTGCTACGCGCGTTGGAATATTGGCTTTAATCAAACCGGTAATAACATCAACAGATGGGCGTTGAGTTGCAAGCAATAGGTGAATACCAGCAGCACGAGATTTTTGCGCCAAACGGGTAATCATTTCTTCTGCTTTTTTACCCACTTGCATAATCATGTCGGCGAACTCATCCGCAACAATGACAATAGATGGTAATGGCGTTAAACGAGGTGCACGTTCTTGTGTCGCTGAATCACTTGGCTTCCAAGTCGGATCAATTAAGTCTTCACCATTCGCAATCGCTTCTTCAACTTTACGGTTGTAGTCACTTAATTTACGAATTTTTAAGAACGACATAAGTTTATAACGACGTTCCATTTCATTCACACACCAGTTCAAAGCACTTACCGCATCTTTCATGTCAGTAACGACTGGAGTTAATAAATGTGGAATATCATTATAGTTTGCAAGTTCGAGCTGTTTTGGATCGATTAAAATTAAACGTAATTGGTCAGGCGTATATTTAAGTAACATCGATAAAATCATCGAGTTGACCGCAACCGATTTACCAGAACCTGTCGTACCAGCAACCAACATATGTGGTGCTTTCGCTAAATCAGTGAGTACAGGATTACCTGAAATATCTTTACCCATCGCCATACTAATTAATGCACTTGGGTCGCGATATGTTGGTGTTTCCAATAACTCAATCAAACGTACCATTTCACGGGCACTGTTTGGCACTTCAATACCAATGTATGGTTTACCAGGAATAACTTCGACCACACGTACAGATGCCATCGACATTGAACGTGCCAAGTCACGTGAGATATTCGTTACCTTAGAAGCTTTAACACCCGGCGCCAAATCTAACTCAAAGCGAGTTACAACTGGTCCTGGTTGAGCCTCTACCACCTGTGCTTTAACGTTAAATTCTTGCAATTTAATTTCAAGCAATTCAGACAAACGTGAAAGTTGCTCTTCAGTAAAGTTGACTTTCTTATTTGGATCAACCTTATCGAGTAAATCAAGACCTGGTAAAGTTGGCAAATCCAAACGCTTCTTAGCAACTTGCATTGCACGAGACATTGGGCGACCTGATGCATCTGTTAACGGTGCATCAAAATCGAAATCGTCTTCATCAAAATCAGAATTTTCCTGCGGTTTTCCAGCAGTCTCCTGCCAAGCTTCAATAAACTCTTCTTTTGAAAGTTTGTCGGCCTGAATAGTCGTTTGAATAGGAGCTTTTACAAATGCTGAAGATTGCGCATAACTACTTGCTCTCACAGGTTCAGTTGGGGCAATGTCTTCATCTATTAATAAATCATCAAAATCTTCAAAGACTTGTTCGTTTGCTAAATTTTTAGGTGATTGATTTAAATTTGAAATATTTGAAGATGTTTCATTCGCAATATTAACAGATTGCGAAGTTGGTTCGGCTTCTACATGGTGATCTTGAACAAATGGTGTATGCACATCTGTTGCAGTTTTACTGTTTGGAACCGCGGCAAGCAACTCATCAAAAATCTCATCATCACTCCAATCAAGACTATGTAAGTCTTGTTTAGATGATGGTTGATTTTGATTTACTTGAGAAATTGTTTGCTGAAATTGCTCATGAGTAGGAACTTGCTCTGTCTCTGTCGAATCATCAGCAGCTCTTAAAAGCGCATCAATTTCTTGCTTATGACTCGCATCATCACGCTGTAAAGCACGCCATACTTCGCCAGTCGCAACTAAACGTTGGCTATCTCGTTCAAGTTTATGGGCCTGTTCAAGCGTATGCTCAAAGTTCTGAGTATTTGCAACTGGTGTATCTGCAACAGGTTCAGGCCGGCTCTTCTCTTTCGCTAGCACATCTGCAAATAAGCGCTCAGCAACCGCATCATGTCGCGTTGTCGTAGATTGCGGTTGAGCTGTTTCAGATTGAGCTGGTGTTTCTTTCTCATCTGAAGCATTCGCATTCGTCTCTGCATTATCAGCAACTTTAACTGCGGCTGCTTTGTTGGCAGGTTGAGTGGTTAAGTCATAATCCGATTCATTCGGAGATACGTTCTTATAAAATAAATCTTGTAAATAACTTGGTGTAGCTTTGAGCGTAACCCATGTTTTACTCCATTGCACCCCAAATGCAAGAGTAAATAACACTACTCCGAAAACCAGTAAAAATAAGGTTGCACCGTAAATTGTTAACAATTGAGATAGGCTTTGACCTAACTCATAACCAATAATTCCCCCAGCTGCATTATCTAAAGTATCTGCCGGCACATTCCAGTGTAAATAAAGTAAGCTAGATACAACTAAAATTAAGAAGAATTGTGCAGCATAACGAAATGGGCGGTTTAGGAAACTACGTGGCCACCAAACCTGAATTGCTTCAATGAAAAGGAAAATTGGAATAAGCAAACTTGCCCATCCTAAAAAACCAAACAGCAAATCTGCAATCCATGCGCCAGCAATACCACTTGCATTGGATACTTGCTGAGTATCACTGGAAATATGCATCCAGCCCGGATCAAATGGTGTATATGTTACTGTTGCCAGAAACATATAAATACCAAAAGAAACCAAGAATAATGTCATCAATAAGCGCTGTGCATAAACACTTGACACCGCAGTCATATACTGTCCTGTAACCCATTTAATTATTGGTTTAGAGATGTGAAGAACTACATTTTAGATCTTCAACGAATGAACTTTATATTATGCACCTGTTCTTACAAAAAAGGTGCATGATTCTTTACAGTTGTTGTTAACATAAGGCACTTCTATATTGTTATATAACTTAATTCGATTGACCTGATCAATATTATCCACATTGATTTAACGCTATTGATCGGCAAATTCACGTATAATTTTCAAAATTCTCGAAATAAATAAGGATACCCTCAATGAGTGCTCGTCATTCTCGGTTAATTATTCTCGGTTCTGGCCCTGCGGGCTATAGTGCAGCAGTATATGCAGCGCGTGCAAACCTTAAACCTACTTTAATTGCAGGTTTACAACTAGGTGGGCAACTTACAACAACAACCGAAGTTGACAACTGGCCGGGCGATCCTGAAGGTTTAACAGGTCCTGCATTAATGGATCGTATGCAAGCACATGCTGAACGCTTTGGTACAGAACTCGTCTATGACCATATTAACGAAGTGGACTTAAATGTACGTCCTTTTGTTCTTAAAGGTGATATGGAAGAGTACACATGTGACGCTTTAATTATTGCAACTGGTGCTACAGCTCAATATCTTGGCCTAGAGTCTGAACAAAACTTTATGGGACAAGGCGTAAGCGCATGTGCAACATGTGATGGTTTCTTCTACAAAAACCAAAAAGTAATGGTTGTTGGTGGTGGTAACACTGCTGTTGAAGAAGCACTTTATTTATCAAATATTGCTTCACATGTAACGTTAGTACATCGCCGTGATACTTTACGTTCTGAAAAGATTTTGCAAGATCATTTATTTGCCAAAGAAAAAGAAGGCAAAATCAGCATTATCTGGAACCACGAAGTTGAAGAAGTATTGGGTGACAATACTGGCGTAACCAGTGTTCGCCTTAAATCAACTCAAGATGATTCTAAGCAAGACGTAGAGGTTCATGGTCTGTTCATAGCAATTGGTCACAAGCCAAACACTGGAATGTTTGAAGGCCAGTTAAACCTACGTGATGGCTACATCCAAGTGCAAAGTGGTACTTCTGGTAATGCAACAGCGACTTCTGTAGCTGGTGTTTTTGCTGCTGGTGACGTCGCTGACAGCATTTATCGCCAAGCGATTACTTCTGCTGGGTCTGGCTGTATGGCGGCTCTAGATGCTGAAAAATATCTAGATAATCTTTAATTAATAGATTTCTAGAGTTTTAAAACAGCCGTTCTTATAACGGCTGTTTTTTTAGAATAATGACTAGCTGACATATATTAATTTTTATAGCATAACCTTAAAGCTCATCTTATTTTATTTTTATGAATACACTTCCACTTTCCCAATTTATTTTTCCTGACCCCATTGAAGCTGATCCAGATGGGCATGGTTTAATTTGTATCGGAGCGGACCTCTCCCCTTCTACACTATTTGAAGCTTACACCCATGGTCTTTTTCCTTGGTTTAATGAAGATGAGCCTATTTGTTGGTGGAGTCCAGAACCCCGTTGCGTGATCTACCCTCAAAACTACAAGCCTAGCAAGTCATTACTGAGAAATATGAAAAAACATGACTATGCAATTACGGTTAATCATGCCTTTGAACAAGTTATTCGCTCTTGCTCTTTGCCAAGAAGTTATGCAGACGAAACCTGGATTAGTGAAGATATTATTCAAGGCTACTGTGAGATGTTTAATGCTGGTTATGGTTACAGTATTGAAGTATGGCAACAAGAGGAGCTTGTAGGAGGTTTATATGGTGTTACGATTGGTAAAGGGTGTTTTGGTGAGTCAATGTTTAGCAACGAAACCGATGTTTCAAAAATGGCTTTTTATACATTAATGCTCATAGGACAAGAAAATCAGCTACCATGGATAGACTGCCAACTCGTCAATAGTCATCTAATTAGTCTGGGAGCCAGTACACTTTCTCGTCAAGACTACTTAAAATCGTTACAAGATGTAATTATTCACCCCTCTATCAATTGGAAAAAGTATCAAGAACGTGTATTTTCAAGTAAAACAATAGCATTAGATGCAAAATTAATGGAATGATAACAGGAGGGACCAATCATGAAATCATATCACCCGAAGTCCCTTTTAAATGATCTGCAGTATTATATTACTCCACCTCATGATTGCAGCTATCTAGAAAATAAATCTGCACGCATGGTGTTTTTAGATCCCATCCATCGAATTGATGTGGTCACTCTTTCAGAACTTTCTCGTTTAGGCTTTCGCCGTAGTGGCGACTTTGTTTATCGCCCTGAATGTCACTTATGTAGACAATGTCTGTCTTGTCGTGTTCCAGTTGCCGATTTTCAAATGAACAGCATGCAAAAAAAAGCATGGAAACGAAATCAAGATCTCACCATGACTGTTCTGCCTACGCGACAAGCAGCCCAAATTCATTATGATTTATACGAACGCTATATTAATGAACGCCATGCAGATGGTGATATGTTTCCACCAAGTCTAGATCAGTTTGAAAAGTTTTTAGTACATAGTTGCACAGATAGTTTTTTTCTTGAGCTTTGGAAAGACAATCGGCTCATTAGCGTTTCTACTTGTGATTTAATGGATGATGGACTATCAGCTGTCTATACATTCTTTGATCCCGATGAGCATCGTAGATCACTTGGTGTTTACTCTATTCTTAACCAAATTGAATATGTGAAATCGCTCGGTTTAGAATATCTTTACTTAGGCTATTGGGTGCCACATTCAGCTAAAATGAACTATAAATCTCAATATACACCTTTAGAACTTCTGCTCGATGGACAATGGCGCCGTTTAAACAGGTCATTATCACCAGAGGAAATTCAACAGCTAGGTACGTCTCTTATGACCACGTTACCTTCTGAATGGAATAATTTAATCATTAAATAAAGATGCGAAATCATCTGTACAGGTTTTTACCATAATGACCGCATGTTCACGCCCACCATCTTGGGTAGGATAATAATTGCGACGCAGATCAATTTGGTGAAAGCCTGTTTTTTCATATAGACCAATAGCGGCTTTATTACTTTCACGGACTTCTAAAAAGATTTGTACTGGTTGATTTTCTAATTTTTCAATTGATGCACTTAATAACTCATATCCTAAACCCTGCCCTTGCATTTTAGGGTCAACTGCCATGAGTAACAAATTAGCTTCATCTAAAACAGGCTGTAAAATACAAAACCCAACCACTCTGTTTTGTGACTCAATCACTGTACATTGATAAGAGTTCAAAGATTCAATAAATTGCTGTCTTGACCACGGATGGGTCTGAACTGATTTTTCAATTTGAACGACAATATCCACATCAGTGTTTTGCATAATACGAATCATGAGTTTCAACGCAATGAAGATTCTAAAGTAGTGCGTATTATAAAAACTTCCCAAGAAAAAACGAGCAAAAAAAAGGACAATTGAATTGTCCTTTTTTCAGTATTTTTTAAAGACCTAATTTTTCACGCCAAGTTGCTAGCAATGCTGTGGTATCCGAATCATTTGGATGAAATTTTGGTCTTAAAAAATCAAGTAACTCTGGAATTTGACGAGTCATAAAACCTTTACGACCATACATGAACTTAAGCATATACTTCGTATCTTTCCAAGTTAATTTATCGTCAGTCTTGAGTAACTTAGCAGTAAAATAAGACTGAGTTGCAAAGATTAATGCCATTGCAATAATCAAGGCTGTTGAACGCATAAAATAAGCTTTCGGACCTTGTCCGTACATACTTGTATACACATCAAATGCCACAGCTTTATGTTCATTTTCTTCAACTGCGTGCCACATCCACAAATGATACATAGTGTCGTCTTGGAACATAGCCTGAATTTCAGGGTTTTGTAAAAGTTCAGCTGCAATGGTCGATGTGAAATGCTCTAGAGCACAGGTTCCAGTCAAATCAATCATTTCTTTGGTATAGCCAAAAGGTTTCATTAATTTGGTTACAACAGCTGTACCCATCTTAATGACTTTTCCTGTTTGCTTTTCCATATGGCGCACATCATAACCATAAGCCTGTGCTGAAGCATTAAATGCTAAATGCTCTTTGGAGTGCATCGCTTCTTGACCAATAAAAGCACTAATTTCTTTTTGAAGATCTGGATCAGCGAGCTTTGGATCATTTCGAACGGCACGCGTACTATTTACAAAGAACTGCTCACCTTCTGGAAAAAGGGCCGATAATGCTGTCATAAAATGTGTTAATGCTGCATCATAATTTGCCCAATAACGTGGGACCTGAGCAAATTCAAAATCCATACGACGCACAGGGAAACTAGCGCCAGCACGATTGGAAATATTTACCTTAGCATTCATCTCAGACTCCTTTTAAGTGAATAGCTAATTCACATATAACTTTATTTATTTTCTTAATATTTATAATCATACGTCTTTCAATGTACCAATTAAGTGCAGATGAGGACAGAGAAATATCAGATGAGGTCATTCATAGACACATAAAGGTGCAATATCTGCTCCACGATCTCTTTAAAATAATTATATAAAAATAAAAAAGGGCCACTATCGGCCCTTTATAAATCATGAATTAAATCTATAAACCTAATTTTGCTTTCCATGTTTTCAATAGACCAACAGTATCTAGATCATTTGGATGAAAGCCAGGTTTAAAGTAAGCTAACATTTCTTTAGCCATACCACTAATAATACCTTTAGATGGGCTATATCCGTATTTATAAATTACTGATAGTTCATCTAAATTCAACTTGTTATCTTGCTTTAATAAACGAAGCACAAAGGATGACTGGATTAAAAAGATTAAAGTCATAGCAAACACTAAAGAACTGGTTCGTAACGCATAAGCTTTTATGCCTTTACCAAACACACCTTCGTACACGTCATAAGCTACGGCTTTATGCTCATTTTCTTCAATCGCATGCCAATACCACATTGTTGACATTGTCTCATCTGTCATAAGCTCTTGAATGTGCTTATTGACCAATAATTGCGACGCAATAGTAGCGGTAAAATGCTCAAGAGCCGTTGTAGCAGTCAAGTCAACCATTTCTTTTGTCATACCGAAAGGTTTGACAATTTTTACAAAAGTTTTAATGGCTGTTTGAATTGCCGTATCGGTAAATTTCTCTAACGTTTCTACATCATGACCAAACTTTTGAGCAGAAGCATTGAAGTTTACATGCTCTTGAGTATGCATTGCTTCTTGCCCAATGAAAGCACTAATTTCTTTTTGGAGCGCTTCATCATCTTTAATAGCTGGGTGATAACGTACTGCTCTTACACTATCTATAAAGAATTTCTCACCAGCGGGAAACAGTGCTGACAATGCAGTCATAAAGTGTGTGAGTCCAGCAGAACCATTCATCCAATATTCTGGTACATCATTAAAGTCAAAATTCATACGACGTACTGGAAAACTTGCGCCTGCACGATTCGTAATATTCACTTTAGCATTCATACCCAAAGCTCCTTAGTAAGTAACCCTAGTTACTCAAACTTTATTGTTCGTTTTCTTGATTCTTATCATACAAATTTAATAAAAAGGATTAAGGGGAAATAAGGACATTGAAATATCAGTTAGGGCCAGCCTTTATAGTGATTGTTAGACAATTAAGTATAAAAAAAGCGCTCTAAAAAGAGCGCTTTTTTTCACTGAAAGTGATTATGCAGTTACTTTCGCAACAACACCAGCACCTACAGTACGACCACCTTCACGGATCGCAAAACGTAGACCTGGGT
>NZ_JAVQNP010000019.1:0-33692 GCF_031798995.1 Acinetobacter sp. V104_13
GGTCGGAGCAGTAGGATTCGAACCTACGACCCCCTGGTCCCAAACCAGGTGCACTACCAGGCTGTGCTATGCTCCGAAATTGGGGTGAATGACGGGATTCGAACCCGCGACAACTGGAATCACAATCCAGGGCTCTACCAACTGAGCTACATCCACCATCAAATAAGTTCTATGTACCAAGCTACCGAATGGCGCGCCTGACAGGATTCGAACCTGTGACCATCCGCTTAGAAGGCGGATGCTCTATCCAACTGAGCTACAGGCGCTTAACCGATGATGCTTATCATGCGATACTTCGCCGATCTTAAAATATTATTTTAAGTGGTCGGAGCAGTAGGATTCGAACCTACGACCCCCTGGTCCCAAACCAGGTGCACTACCAGGCTGTGCTATGCTCCGATCTATCTCAGCTTTTGCTGTATCGCACATCGTGCGGTACGGTGTGCATTCTAGGCGCGACGCCCTCAGACGTCAACACCTATTCTCAAAAAAAGTTAAAAATCCTTATCAAATGTATATTTAACAAGCATTTTGAGGTTTTTTAACGTTTTAACGATGCACTAAAGGCTAACATTCGATCTAAAGGCATTTTGGCACGTTCAGCAAGCGCTGGATCAACGTGTATTTCCTGATCACCTTTTTGTAAAACTTCTAAAATTCCGTCAAGTTCATTCATTGCCATCCAAGGACAGTGGGCACATGAACGACAAGTTGCCCCCTCACCCGCTGTTGGCGCTTCAATTAAAATCTTATTCGGTACAGCTTGCTGCATTTTGTAGAAAATACCGCGGTCTGTTGCCACAATGAGTCTTTCGTTTGGCAAAGTCTGCGCAGCTTTAATGAGTTGAGACGTACTACCTACCGCGTCTGCAATTTCTACAACTGACTCTGGTGACTCAGGATGTACCAATACAGCAGCGTCTGGATACAGTGCTTTCATGTTGGCAATACCACGCGCACGGAATTCTTCATGCACAATACATGCGCCATCCCAAAGCAACATATCTGCACCAGTTTTCTTCTGAATATAGCGACCTAAGTGCTGATCTGGTGCCCAAATAATTTTTTCGCCTAAGCTGTCTAGATGTTCAACAATTTCGACCGCACAGCTTGAAGTCACTACCCAATCTGCACGTGCTTTAACAGCAGCCGATGTATTAGCATAAACAACTACAGTGTGGTCAGGGTGCTGATCACAAAATGCCGTGAACTCATCAACTGGGCAACCCAAGTCGAGTGAGCAGGTTGCTTCAAGTGTCGGCATTAAAATTGTTTTTTCAGGAGACAGGATTTTTGCTGTTTCTCCCATAAACTTAACACCGGCCACAACCAGTGTAGAGGCTGCATGATCTCGTCCAAATCGAGCCATTTCTAAAGAATCAGAAACGCATCCACCTGTTTTTTCGGCAAGTTCTTGCACTTCAGGGTCGCAATAGTAATGAGCAACAAGGACAGCATCACGTTTTTTGAGCTCTGCTTCGATCTGTGCAAACTTTTGTTGTTTTGCTTCTTCACTTAAGCGATTGTCTTTTGGCTCACCTAAACGGTCTAAATGCGCTTGTACAATGTTTTTTGCATCGTTGGCAATTAAAGTCGCATCACTCATAAAACGTCTTCTCTATCCTTCATGCTGGCATAACTGCTCGCATATAACGTTACTGCTTAAATGATTTACGGATTGAATCATTTAATATCAAAAGATGGGGCTAATAAAAAAGCCTCTTTGTCGAGGCTTGATTATAACTGATATTTAAGAACGGTAATCAGCATTAATTTTGACATAGTCGTAAGATAAGTCACACGTATATACCGTGTCTTTGGCCTGACCACGTCCTAAATCAACACGAATGGTAATTTCGGTTTGTGCCATAACGCGCGCACCCGCTTCTTCGGTATAGTCCTCAGCTGCGCCACCGTCTTTACAGATTTGCACGTCATCTAACCACACTTGAATTTTAGACACGTCTAAGTCTTTAACGCCTGCATAGCCAATCGCAGCTAAAATACGTCCCCAGTTCGGGTCCGATGCAAAAAGTGCAGTTTTGACAAGTGGTGAATGCGCAATGCTATAAGCAATATCACAACATTCATGAGTATTTGCGCCGCCTTCTACAGCAACAGTAATAAATTTCGTCGCACCTTCACCATCACGGACAATTAACTGTGCTAAACGATTCATTACACGAGCAAGAACTTCTAACACTTTAGCGTAGCGTGCATCGCTGTCTAATGTGATTTCAGTACCACCTGCCTGACCTGTTGCTACGAAAATACAAGAGTCATTTGTTGAGGTATCACCATCAATCGTAATACGGTTAAATGAATGCTCAACCGTGGTCTTTAATAGCTTTTGTACTAGATCACGGCTAATAGGTGCATCTGTTGCCACAAAACTTAACATGGTTGCCATGTTCGGGCGGATCATTCCAGCGCCTTTACTAATACCTGTCATGGTATAAGTAATGCCATCAAGCTCAAATTGTTCAGATGCGCCTTTAGGTACTGTGTCTGTGGTCATAATGCCAGATGCAGCATCATTCCAAGCCTCGTCTTGTACGCTATTTAATGCAGGCTGAAGACCAGCAAGTAAACGCTCCATCGGAAGCTGCTCACCAATCACCCCCGTAGAAAACGGAAGGACTTCAAAGCTGTTGACCCCAGCAATCTCCGCCAACTTTGCACAAGTATCCTGAGCATTTTTCAAACCCGTAGGTCCAGTTCCTGCATTGGCATTACCTGTGTTAATTACTAAATAGCGAGGATTACCTTTGGCAAGATGAGCTTTAGAGACATGAACAGGCGCTGCACAAAATGCATTTTGAGTAAATACACCAGCAACATTTGAACCTTCTGCAAACTCAAAAATGACTAAATCTCGTCGGTTTTGGTAACGTACATATGCTTCTGTTGAGCCAATTTTTACACCTTTTACCACATGCATTTGTGGCATTGTTACGTCACCGACAGCCATTTTTAGAACATCCAAAGTTTGTTGAATAAGATCAATATTTCAAAAAAGCGATGCAGTAAAGCACCGACCTTATGAAATATCATAGTGGACAGCTTAGTAGAAAAGTCTAAAAAAATCGAGCGCAAAAACGGCTCATTGTTGCTCTAGTTTTAATAAAATATCTTTCTTATCAAGCCCACCAGCAAAACCAACTAAAGCACCACCCGAACCAATGACTCGGTGACAAGGTGCAATAATTGAAATCGGGTTTTTGCCATTTGCCGCGCCCACTGCTCTCACCGCTTTTTCATTGCCAATTTGGAGTGCAATATCTTTATAACTTCTTGTTTCCCCATAAGGGATGGTCAGTAAGGCAGACCAAACCTGCTTTTGAAATGCAGTTCCTTCGAAATCTAGTGGCAATGTAAACTCTCGGCGTTTACCTTCAAAATATTCTTGTAATTGTTGTTCGGTCTTTAATAAAACTGGATGCTCAAGTTGTTCGACCAGCTCAGCCAGTCGAACACGTTTTGGATTTTCATTGTCCCAGAGTACTGCCACCAAAGCATTTTCATTCGCAACTAGCTTTAATTGCCCAACAGGCGAATTGATATACTTATAAGACAGCAACATAGTTTTATTCTCTTAAGACGGCGATGAAATTTTCATTAAAACCAAACCTGACACAATTAATACAGCGGCAATCATTCGCATAGCTCCAATAGGTTCATGAAGAAAAAATATACCTACAAGAAATGACCCAATTGCGCCAATGCCTGTCCAAACCGTATAAGCAGTACCAAGCGGTAAAGTTTTCATTGACATTGAAAGCAGAATTACGCTCAAAATCATAAAAACTACGGTAATAACACTAGGTGTTAAACGTGTAAAACCTTCAGACATTTTCATAGAATATGCCCAAATGATTTCAAATACACCTGCTAAAATTAAAATAGCCCAAGCCATAACATTCACTAATTTTTATAGCGTCAGGTCGTCCCGACATGATGTCCCATTATGGGGGAGGTCGTTCCTCCTTTATGTGAGGACTCAGTTTACTTTAAAATAAAAAATGAAGGCAAACCCTGACACAGGCTTGCCTCTATCAGAAAATATTATTCATTTTTTAACTGTAAAATTTTTCGTGCACCATTTAAAACAAACAAAACAATAATCAATCCAATCATTAAATCAGGATAACGCGAACCTGTAATGGCAACCAATATTCCCGCGACAATGACACCCAAGTTGACGATGACATCATTTGCAGAAAAGATATAACTCGCCTTCATGTGTGCCCCGCTCTCCTTATGGTCTCTCATTAAATAAAGACAACTAATGTTGGCCGCAAGCGCTAATCCGCCAATTAAAATCATGAGAATTGAAACAGGTTCACTGCCATAAATAAAACGGCGCAATACATCACCTAACACAATCATGGCTAAGCCAAACTGCAACCAACCCGAAAGATGCGCAGCCTTTAATTGCGCATTTAGATTTTTACCCACCACAAATAAAGCAATGCCATAAATTGCAGCATCGGCAAACATATCGAGCGAATCAGCGATTAATCCTGTCGATGAAGCAATAATGCCTGCCATCAACTCAATAACAAACATGACTCCATTAATCAACAATAACCATTGTAAAACTTGTTTTTGTGTTGCATTGGTTGAAGAACTAGCTCGAACCTTTTTAGGTTTTTCAACAGGTTCATAATGTGGCTGTGTTTGTTGTAACTCGGCCCCTAGTCCCAAACGCTGTAAACTTTGAGTAATCCTTTCAGCTTGAAGACTGTGATAAATCGCTAAATGGCGTGCAGGCAAATCAAAATGAAGTTCTTGAATATCGTCAGTGTAAGAGGCTAAAGCCATCCGTACCATTTGCTCTTCGGCTGCACAGTCCATGCGAGGAATATGATAATAACTTACCCATTGACTCTTTTTAGTCACAGGTTCACTAGGTGTGAAACACTCCTGAGACGATATGCTTGAGCATCCGCAGTTAGAGCTATTTTTACTTAAATGTATTTGATTCTCTTGTTTTTCTAAAGCCATCTTTGCACCATAACTGACACAAAAAACAATGCCATTAGTATAAACCAATGGCATATGTTTAAGCTTACTTTTTGTTCGGCAATTAGAATTTTAGTGTTAACCCTGCTCCATAATACCAACCATGTTCGGAGTCGGTTCCAGTTTGCCAAGCAGTTTGTTTTAAACCTTTTTCATAGCCGTAACCAACATCAACAAATGGCATCACCTTTTTATTGATTTCATAACGGGTTTGAAAACCAGCTTGTAAACTTGATAAACCTGTTTTACTTGCATAGCGAGATTCATCTTGCAAAACGACATCTGCTTTTAAATAAGGTTTACCAATTAACTTTTGGGTAAAGAGCAAGTCCCTTTCCGTTTCTAAACTTAACTTCCATAGCTGGTCTTCACCTGCATAAAGATATGCATCGGTTTCAAAAAAGTAAGGCGCCATGCCATGTAAGCCCACTACACCTGCCCAACGATCTTGCTTTTCATCTTCCCGTTGCAAACGCTCGTAGTTTACCCCAGCCTGTACATCCCAATAGTCAGCTACATTTCGACTATAAAGTACTGAACCGCCATAATTAGCATCTTCTGACTCTGCTTTATCCACATGGGCTTTAATGAACAATTTATTTTCATCCGTTCCCACCCAAGTTTCTAATTCAGAAGAAAAACTACCTTCTCCCTCTTCGTTTTGAGTCCAGCTAGTATCAATTTTTGCTGCTTGATAAACCTGTCCGCCATGTTCACGTAAATGATCATGAGTTAAAGGCTCTTGAGCAAAAGTAAATACTGATATGCTCGAGAAAGCACCGCAATATATCATTTGAGAAAATAACTTAGTGATGCGCATGACTAGCTCCTTTCTCATTTTCAGATTGAACATATGGTTGAGCTTGAGCAGGTTGTTGCCCATCATTCACTTGAGCAACAATCAACTTATTCATCATTCCCGCACTCATGTGGTAGAGCAAATGGCAATGAATCGCCCATTCTCCTAATGCATCGGCTGTCAATAACGCAGTAACTGTCTTTCCAGGTGGAACAATAAGGGTATGTTTATTTGGTAAGTTTTCAGCTTGTTGGCCATTTTCTAATTGCATAAACATGCCATGTAAATGCATTGGGTGGGCCATCATGCTGTCATTCACAAACTTCAAGCGAATACGTTCGCCATACTTAACTTGTAATGGCTCAGCTTCGCTAAATTTTTTGCCATTAATGGTCCAGATATAACGCTCCATGTTGCCACCTAAACGAATAACTAATTCACGTTCTGGTGCACGCGTGTCTGGCTGAGGTGTTAAAGATTGCAAATCACTATATTGCAGTGCTTTCATACCCGCTGGTGTCGAAGCATTTGCCCAGCCATAAACGGGTTCATCCTTTTTAGGCTTATTCTCAGATTGCGCAGGCATCTCATGATTCATATTCATCATAGCGTGGTCATGCTCGCTAGCTGACATTGCCTGCATATCATGCTTCATTTCAGGCATCGCAGACATGTCATGCTTCATTTGCATCATGGAATGATCATGTTCGCCAGATGCCATATTTTTCATGTCATGATCCATATTCATCATTGTAGAATCATGATTAGCATGGCTCGCCTCTTTTTTCATTTCGGGCATCGCCGACATGTCATGTTGCATGTTCATTTGATGGCCAGCATGTTCATCACTCGCCCCATTGCCATGACTCATGCCCATATCTTCCATGGTTAACAAAGCGCGTGGACGTGGCTGCGGTATTTGAATTGGCCCTACAGCCTGCGCATTTTCATTGTGCAAAGTTCCAATGGCAAAACCACTGCGGTCAATAGACTCTGCTTCAATCTGATAATTTGATTGCGTAGGCTCTACAATGACATCGTAGGTTTCAGCTGTACCAATACGAAACTCGTCAATTGCAACTGGCTTAACTGGCTGCCCGTCTGCACCCACAACAGTCATTTTCAAATTTGGAATTCTAACATCAAAAAATGACATCGCTGATGCATTAATAAATCGTAATCGAACCTTATCGCCAGCTTTAAAGTTAGCTGTCCAGTTTTGCTGAGGTGTCTTGCCGTTGACCAAGAACGTATAGCCCGTCACATCAGACATATCGGTTTTTAACATCCGCATCTGATTCCACATCGAACGATCTTGCCAAGTTGCTTTTAAACCTTGCGTTTTAACTTGCTTCAAAACATCAGATACCGTTTCACGGCGGTTTTGATAATACTCAGCAGATTTCTTCAAATTCTTCATAATGCTATCGCTAGAAGAATTATGAAAATCTGAAAGCATCACCACATAATCACGATCAGTTTTCTCATGAGCAGCAACAGGTATTTTTCCTTTTGGATAAATCACGAGCGGGCCATATAAACCATCTTGCTCTTGGCCTTTACTATGGGCGTGATACCAATAGGTGCCGTTTTGTTTCACCTTAAAGCGGTAAACAAAATCTCCGTTTGGCGCAATTCCTTTGAAATTATTAAAACCAGGTACACCATCCATTAACCCTGGCAGTAATAAACCATGCCAGTGTAAAGAGGTATCTTGATTCTTTAATTGGTTATGGACGTGAATAACAGCCTCATCCCCCTCCTCAAACTCAAGGAGTGGTGCTGTAAACTTGCCATTTACGGTAATTCGTTTTAACGGTTGGCCCGTAACATTGACCTGTTGTTCATTAATATTAAGGTGATATTCCTTAATTGCTGCGAGTGACCATGGTGAAACCAATAGCCCAAATACAGCGACTAGGCTGCTAATTGTTTTATGAGACATTGCTGTAATCCTTTTTAATTAAAAAATAAGTAAATAAGGATCAAGCTTTAGGAGGACGTAAAATCTCTTGCCAGTATCCGGCTAAATGTTGAGCCTGATAAATACTGCTAAATTGATATGAAATAGGAATAAATGGGGATTGAACGTCAGGTACAGCTTGCTGCAGAGCCAAATTCACCATTTGGCAATGGACTGGGTTACAGTCCTGACAATGCTCACCATGCGAATGAAGAGACTGAGTCATCTTTTGATGACATACGGTCTGATCATTTGCTTGAGTATGCATATTGTTATGCGAAGATTTTTCACTATGACACGGCATAGTATGAAGATCATGTTGCATAGGCGTCTGTGCAATAGACACACCACTCCACCCAATGACGAAAGCCATTAGGAACACAAACCAAGCATACTTGCGTAAGTGTTGTAGAGCCATTGTGATTTATCGCCTAGAGCCGATGAGTGATCTTAATGCCATTAGCATAACGAAGTTTTAAAAGAGATACAATTTTCTATCTTAAATGCTTGTTATAGAGCAATTAAGCAAATGGAGGTTGATGCTGAAGGACTAAATCAATCACCTCTAATGCACCTTCTTGTTCATTACTTACAGTGGTATAAGGCGCCACCGCTTTTAATGCTTCTACTGCATTTTCAACAGCAAACCCATAACCCACAGCTTTAATCATCTGCATATCATTGTTGTTATCACCAATCGCAACCACTTGATTAGGTTCAACCTGCCATTTTTGTAGTAACAGCTTCAAACCATGTGCTTTATGCTGGTCGGGAAGAATCAAATCGATAAAATTAAAACCACTTGAAACAGGTACCAAAACTTTATCTGCTACAAAACTTTGCTTCTGAAAATGCTCAAAAATCGCAAAGCTTTCGTTTTCCTGAGCGGTAAAAGTAATTTTGCACACCAAGTCATCTAGTGCATAAAAGTCATCTACAACTGTCAGTTTTTCAAAATATCGGGCAACTTTGGCATAGTCTTCTGCGTTCATACTTCTATGCACGTAAGCACTTTGTTTTCCACAGATCACCATGGTTGAGGTATACGCTGGGCCAATCGCTTTTAAAATCTCAACGTATTGTTGCTGACTTAAATGAGCAAAAGCTAATTCTTGCCCCGCATCTACAACATGTGCGCCATTTTCTGCAATAAAAGCAATCTCATGATTAATTTCTGGAAAATAGGTAACAAGTTTTGCAAGTTGATTACCGCTAGCTACCACAAAATGAATATTATTTTGTTTTAGTTGTTCGTATTGTTTTAAAAAACGTGCTTTGTTGTACTGCTTTTTGGAATTAAGAAAAGTCCCATCCATATCTACCGCTAAAATTTTTACTGTCATTAATGATCAAGGTCTCTTACTAAAAACTTATTAAACCAAATTTAGCTTTATTTTTCATGACACTTTTACAGTTTTATACGTATGTATGCATAAAAAGTTTTACACAGAGCTGCATCGTTTTTTGCACAGGTTATTTTTTAGCAAAGCTTAATAAAAAGCCAGCTAATAAATTACTCAACACGCATAAAAAAAGAACGCCAAAACGTTCTTTTTTCATCGTTTTTGTCTATAGAATAAACGGTTGATCTAATTTTGTTTATTTTACCAACATCTTATCCATACGGTTATCAACACAGTTATCCATACAGTTATAAACAAAGTTATCCACAAGCTTATTCTCAGTTCAACAAACTTTTTAAGCGTCTACACTGCCTACTTTCGCAAGCTCTGCACGCATTTGATCAATCACAACTTTATAATCTGGTTGACCAAAAATAGCTGAACCAGCAACAAACATATCTGCACCCGCTTCTGCAATTTCACGAATATTTGCAGGGCCAACGCCACCATCAACTTCTAAACGAATATCACGACCACTTGCATCGATAATTTTGCGCGCTTCACGTAATTTTTCTAAAGTCATTGGAATGAACTTTTGTCCACCAAAACCAGGGTTTACACTCATTAATAAAATTTGGTCAACTTTATCAAGTACATAATCTAGATAATGCAATGGCGTTGCTGGGTTGAAAACTAAACCTGCTTTAGCACCACCAGATTTAATCAGCTGTAATGAACGATCAATATGGTGAGATGCTTCTGGGTGGAAGGTAATAATATCTGCGCCTGCTTCTAGGAAATCGCCAACAATTCGATCAACTGGAGATACCATTAAATGCACATCAACAGGAGCTGTAATCCCATAGTTTTTTAAAGCCTTACATACACCTGCACCAAAAGTTAAATTTGGAACATAGTGGTTATCCATCACGTCAAAATGCACTACATCTGCACCTGCGGCTAACACTTTGTCTACATCTTCGCCTAAACGAGCAAAATCGGCAGATAAAATAGAAGGAGCAATCAAATAAGGCTTGGACATAGGTGGATGACCTGGCTAGAAGTTTAAGGAGAGACTAAAAATTATAACAAAAAAGAACCTAATTGGCCCGCCCTTCCTTGCTTAAATGACAACATTTCAAACTTGCAACGTAACGTTGCAACAATAGAATGCTAACGGCGAAACGAATTTGTTAAGGTACATTAAACCAATGTGAGGATTGATAATGAAAAGCACAACTCATCTATTAACAAACGATGGAAAACGCATTGCAAAACGTCTAGTTAATCATTGGAAACACAAATTTGAAGTACAAGAAACTGAACAA
The DNA here is from genome assembly GCF_031798995.1 of Acinetobacter sp. V104_13. Lineage (NCBI taxonomy): Bacteria > Pseudomonadati > Pseudomonadota > Gammaproteobacteria > Moraxellales > Moraxellaceae > Acinetobacter > Acinetobacter sp. V104_13. Next base: position 10,459 of record NZ_JAVQNP010000019.1, read on the forward strand.
AATTTTAAAATCTTAATGCCTACAGCAACAATTACGCTTGCACCAGAAACAGAGCAGTTAAACGTTGCTATTGATAGTCAGTTAGATGACCACAACCACTTAGAAAAAGTTGTTCTTGATCATCTAAACCGTATGGCTCAACAAGAATTTCAAGTTGAATGGCAACACTAAACTAATTAGCCAGATACTTTTTCTAACTGGATTGCATGAAACTGCAAATGCTCATCCATAAAGGTTTGAATAAAGTAATAGCCATGATCATAGCCAGCATGTTGTCTTAAAGTTAAAGGCTGTCCTGCCTTTAAACATGCTTGTTTAAATTTTTCAGGGTGAAGTTGTTCATAAAATTGGTCATCTAACCCCTGATCCACCAAAATTTCATTAAATACCGCACCATTTTTTGAGACTAAAGCCGTGGCATCATGAGCCAACCAGCTATCACGATCTGCACCCAAATAATGGCTAAAAGCTTTTTCACCCCATGCACATTCAGTTGGCGCGCAAATCGGTGCAAATGCAGATACCGACTTAAACTTGTCAGGATATTTAAAAGCCAAAGTCAATGCGCCATGGCCACCCATTGAGTGCCCAAAGATACCAACCTGTTGAGCATTTACAGAAAAGCTTTTTAAAATGAGTGGATATAACTCATCTATTAAATAACTTTCCATTTGATAATGCTCAGACCAAGGTGCTTCTGTGGCATTAATATAAAAGCCTGCGCCTTGACCTATATCCCAATGATCCCCTGCCGCAACCTGTTCGCCACGTGGAGAAGTATCAGGTGTAATCAAAATAAGACTAAGTTGTGCTGCCAGATGCTGAGCATGTGCTTTTATGGCAAAGGTTTCTTCAGTGCACGTTAAACCCGCTAAGTAAAACAAAGTTGAGCAAGCTTTACCTTCTAAAGCTGCCGGTGGTAAATAAACACCAAACTTAGCAGGCCCTTTTAAATAAGAAGATTCAAATTGATATATACGCTGCTCACCCTCAAAGCAGCGGTTTTTTTGCAGGAGTTGCATCGTTTTTAGCCTCTGTTTTTGTTTGAGCAATATCTACACTACCCGTATTTTGCTGAGGAAATAGATACTTTTCCAATTGAGGTAGCATAAGTTCCATATTTTTACCGATCATCCACTGAGGTTCTGAAGGTTCAACGCCTTGAGCCACTTCCCATTTGGTTACCGTTTGCTTAGCGGTGTTAAACGAATCTTTCATTGAGGATTGCTCTCGCATAGCCAAATCAAAGAAAGCTCGTCCAAAATAGGTATAGTCGGCTTCGTTATTACACCCAAAAGAAGTTTTATCAGCAGCCGATGCGGTAATAATTAAAGTATCAGGAGACTGTAAAGCAGGAATAAAGCTTCCTGAATAACAGGCTGAGATAACAATCACACGCCAGCGAATACCAGATTTATCCAGTGTTTCACGTAACCATTTCGGGTCTACTTGCCCTAAATCTAATGGCGCATTTTCAATTTCGAAGTGATTTTGTTCACCGTGTGAAGTCATATATAGAAATAGGACATCGCTATCACGGTTCATTTGCTGGCCCATACGGCGTAGTGCCAGTTCAATACTGGTTTTAGATGCAATCGGAATTTCTGTTCGCGTATCTGGATTATTGACCAGCATCATCGAACGACCAATCGTTCCGAAACGTGTATCAAACTGCTCTTTAATACGGACCACTTCCGATTTAAAAACGTCTTGATAACTATCGCCAGCAACACCTAAAAAGTACCAATGGCTTTTGGCGAGCTCACCATATTGAACTTGCTCTAAAGAATCATTTAACAGTTTACTTTGCGAATAAAAAGCATCTTCAGCAAATGTAGGAGCCGTATCTTCTACTTTCCAAATCGGTTGATCTTTTACAGAAAGTTGCCAAACCACCATCGTTGCAATAGTCGCAACCATAACCAATGCACGTTCCCACCATGGCCATTTAAGCTCACGTGAGAAAACCCAAATTACCGCTAAACTTTGCCACACGAATAAAGCTACAAATAAGCTCGGTAAAATTCCGTTATAAATAGCATCGGGAATAAAGTTGAGATAACCATTAGACCCCAAATACTGAATTAAACATTGAATTAATAAGATATTTGTATCTAGAACTAGCCAAAGTAAAGCAGGAACTAGCATTAAACGAGGTTGATTAGTTCGCTGTGATAAGAAAATACCAACAATTAAGGCAATGAATGGCCAAAGTGCATAACCAATTAAACCTTGTGAATTAAAATCACCGATTTGACCAGCGACAAGCCAACTATAAAGAGAGTTAGTACATCCTCCTAAAATTCCCCAGACAATAAGCTGAAGAATAGATGGATGCACAATCTGTAAAGAACGTCTTGACCCCAAAAACAGCCACATTCCGGCAATTTGGTTGCTTTTAAAATCATGCCAAAAGTTAATGGAGGGTTTAAGATCAATCATAAAAGGTTTTCAAAAATTTCGTTTTTGACAGGCATCTTAAGTGTATGCCTGCTAAGAATTTTAGCAATCATGCTTTTGAACTATATCACATATATTTGTGCATTATTCAAGCAATAAAACCTAACCTTACATAAGCCTACTGAAAATACGCATCAAAACGACAAGCATCCCCTTGCCATTGATGAGCTGGCTCTTGATTTGCCAAGAAAATAGCATGGCGTGGCCGCTTAACAACGACACGTTTCGCAACTTTCTGTGCCAAAACTAGCAAATTATCCCCCAAATCCATCTCACCATCTTCGGGTAAAAGGAGATGTAAAAGCTGCATCTGCTTTTTGACTTGAGCTTGTTTTTTAATTGCTTGTTGATTCTGGTCGCGCTGTGGGAACATCGGGTCAAGATAGACTACATCAACCGTTTTTGCTTCTTGATGTAATTGCTGTAAATAGCTTCCAGAGTCAGCAAAGATCAGTTGAATACGATCCATAAATTGACTTAAAAATGGATCACGTTCCGCCTGAGCTTTTGAATCTTCAAGTAAAGTAAATAAAATCGGATGGCGCTCAACAAGCTGGATTTGGGCACCTAAATAAGCCATAAGTAAGCTGTCATGGCCTAAACCCGCTGTTGCATCAACCAGTACTGGCTTTTCACCTAACTGACAAGCACGGGCAATCATTTCCGATTTAAGACTTGCACGTTTTAAACGTGGAATTTCAGCTTTCCAGTCGGGTTGCATTTTCATGCCATTAGCAGATAACCAAAGTCCGTTTTCATCTACACAAAGGGCAATTTCAGGATTGAAGCGTAAAAACCGTGCATTCAGCTTTTCAATTGGCTTTAAATCGACAGTCACACCTCTAGAACAAAGCACAGCTTGGTAGTGCTGTGCTTGTTCTTGAAAATCTTGTTCAAAATATATATGCATGAGTACTGCCTTTACTTTGCTTTACCCTGATCCGCTATCTTTTTCCACGCATCATCACGTAAATAAACTGGCAAAGCATGCTCGGCATCCACCCATTGCTTTTGTGCAGCATAGACACGTGCAATAGAAGCAATATCCTGTGCAGTTGCAGTGATTGTTTGATGCTCTGCATCAACTTGAAGTAGCTTGGCGCCCGAACCAATTAAGCAATGTTTTGCATAAGCTGCTGCTGGCTCATAGCCCATTAATTTTTCTTCATCAATACACTGCATAATTCCTTGTTCATCTAAAACATAACTTGCAATGTAAACTTCATTCATACGCGCATCGAGCACGGCAGTCACTTGTTCCAAACCTTCAAGTCGGTATGCCGCTTGTGCTAAAGCTTGCAATGTAGAAACGGGAATTACTGGTAAATCTTGTGACCAAGCTAAAGCCTGGGCAACAGCAGCATTAATTCGAACACCACTAAAAGAACCTGGCCCACGGCTAAAGGCAATCGCATCTAAACCAGCAACTTCAAGACCTGTTTGTTGTAGCCCCTGCTCAATCATGGGCAAAATAGTCTGTGTTTGTGCTTTCGCCCGCGTATCGAGTTGAAAAAACAGTTCTTGGGTTTCATCGACTAATGAAATAGAACACTGCTCATTTGCAGTTTCCAACGCCAGCAATTTCATGCACAACCTTAGTATTAAATCAGATTAAAAACGAAGGTTATGATACCCCACTCGGCTCTGATAGGCGAGTTGTTCTATCTCTAAATAAAAATGCCAAGCTTGTGCTTGGCATAGAAAATAACTTATTAAAAGATTTTAAAAGTGAAACTCTTTTAAATCTGCATAGCTCTTAAAGTGTTCAGCATAATGTAATGCACTCAAGCGTATTTTCGCTGCCCCATCTTCATCTAAAGTTTTGACAATTTTGCCTGGTGAACCCATCACCACTGAATTATCTGGAATCACCTTCCCTTCAGGAATTAAAGCATTAGCACCGATAATACAATTTTTACCAATCACCGCCCGATTTAAAATTACGGCGTTCATACCAATCAAACTATTATCACCAATCGTACAACCATGCAGCATGACTTTATGACCGACTGTGACATATTCACCAATATTTAACTCAAGTCCAGCATCGGTATGTAAGACAGAATTTTCTTGAATATTAGAGAAATCACCAATCCGAACGACACAGTTATCAGCACGAACTACTGCACCAAACCAAATGCTGACTTGACGCCCTAACTCTACTTGTCCAATTAGCGTTGCAGTTGGAGCAACCCAACCATCCCATGGCTCATGTAATGCTTTTGGGTGCTGTCCTTGATAGCTATACATCATAATTTATCAATCCTGATCTTTATTTTTTATGAGAAAACTTTGGCATTCCAAAGGTTGGTGAGTTAAGTAAAAATGGCCAATCTTTTTGATAACCTAGTCCATATTTAAACAGAGCAACTAACATACGAGCAGTTAACCCCCAAATAATTTCATTATCAATCTGTAAGCTTGGGAAATATAAAGACTGATGAGCATATCGAACTTCATAGGGTGTCGGACGCGTCTCGATCAGTTGCTGTAACGGGACAAAGAAAATTCGATCAATTTCGGTAGGCTGAGGTATTAAAGTGACCTCAGGAGGAATAAGCCCAACGATCGGTTTTACAGACAAACCGCTTCTTGCTCGCTGCATCGGCAAATCACCTAACAACTGTACATCAAACGGATTTAAAGCTGTCTCTTCTTGAGCTTCTCTTAATGCAACAACAATATTACTGGTATCACTAGGATCACGCTTTCCCCCAGGAAAAGAGACTTCCCCCGCATGGTTGTTCATATGTATTGAACGGCGTGTAAGCAGTACCTTAGGATCATTCTCATTCGTAATGGCAATGAGTACTGCAGCTTGTGCTTCTTGTATGCGGGTGGAAAAGCGCAATCTTTGCTGTAACTTTTGTGTTAGCAAGTGCTCTTCCATACCATTCACCTATTATTTTGTCTCTCTTTGCATCATATCTGAAAATCAAAGTTAGGGAATAGAGTTGATGCGTAAGTCTAAAAATTCAGTTATGCTGAGGCATCTCTATACTCGATGATAATTATGAGTTTCTGTGTAGCGTGTGGGCATAAAACCGAACAAAAAATTCCTTTAGGTGATCATAAAGTACGCCGTGTTTGTACTCATTGTGGAAATATTCATTATGAAAACCCCAAAGTAATCTGCGGTGCCTTAGCGTTATGGGAAGACAAAGTATTACTTTGTCGTCGTGCGATTGAACCTCGTTATGGCTTATGGACATTACCTGCTGGTTATATGGAATTATTTGAAACCATGGAACAAGGTGCAGCACGTGAAACTCGTGAAGAAGCAGAAGCCGAGATAGAAATAGAACAACTTTATTGCATGTACAATATTCCGCGTATTGGTCAAATTTATGTTCTTTTCAAAGCACAGCTGAAAGATGGCATTTTTGGTGCAGGCGAAGAAAGCATCGAGAGTCGTCTATTTGAAGAGCATGAAATTCCATGGGGAGAACTCGCCTTTCCTAGTGTTGAACACACTTTAAGACATTATTTTGAAGACCGTAAAAAACAAGTGTTCCCAACACATCTTGAAACTTTGGGGACTCGCTTAGACCATACGGGTTAATTAATTAGACAAATAAAAAGACCGCTAAGCGGTCTTTTTTATTTGTCTCTTATTTTTAAGGTTTAGTCTTAATCGCATTACAAGCTGGAATAGACTGATTAGCTAGTTTAATAGACACCGTGCCAGACAGGCGTTGAGCCAAGGCTTTCTCAGCATCTGTTGGTGCTGGGCTAATATCCTTAATATTATTATAAACAGCTTGATAGAAAGCATAAAGATTAATCCAACGTGCAGTCTTGTTTTCATAATCACTTAAATTAATACTATTACTGCTGTTTTGACCTGCTAACAAGTTATAGAGGTTAATCTTGGCTCCATTTACCGAAATTGAATCATTTACATTATCATCTGGATTAGTATCCTGTCTCACCACAGAGTTAAGTCCCATCAAAATCCCATTAAGGTTACCTAGCTGAGGATTCGATAAAATCATACGAACAGTAATAGAGCTATCATTATCCGATGACTCTGTTCCACCAGTAGTACCTAGTCTGTATTGTTGCACACCATTACTATCAATTAAGCTGTTGTCTGTTACTGTTGCACATTGACCAGACATATCGGTTGCAGTTGCATTTGGTTTAATATCCGTACGAATATTTCCTTTTTCATCAACGACAATGCCTAAATCGATAGGAGCTATCCCAGTAGTATCAAATCGGAATGTCAAAGTCGCATATAATGGGAAGACATAGCGTTGACCAGAACTCACGTTAGCTGCTGTTTTAAAAATTTCTTTTCCAAGATAACTAATTGGGTTGGCTTTAATAATATCAAGTGAACCCTTATAGTTTTCTGTGCCTACTGTTTGACGCCATAAACCATAATGCTGAATATTTCCTGTGGTCGAGCGTGTTAGTTGTTTATAAAAACCTTCACTTCCCGCAACAGCATAATCGTTCATAAACTTACCTTGATAGATTTGCAAATCATTATTTGCATTGCCATCAACGCTTAAACGTAAGGGTTGAGTCGATTGAATATCTTTTGAAATTGGGTTAAGCCAACCATTTTGTTGGGGAGCAACAAGCATTTGCATTGGTTTTGCTTTGGTCCACAATAAAACTGGTGGAGCAACGCCAGTCACGTTTCCGTCCTTATCTTTATATAAAGTAGCATCACCACGCCATTGCAGACCGTAACCCATTGCATAACCTTCACGGTCAGTCAACATGAACATGTTAGCCATCATATGACGTAAATTAGTGGTAGATTTATTAAAGCAATCTGCTAATGCCTGATTACAGCCATAAAAACCCAGCGGTAACGGTGAACTAACAGGATCTACAATACCCGCATAAGTCGCTTCATTTGCTTGAAATAATGCAGCATTTGCTAAGTTTGTGACTTGAACCACGAGTGCATAAGCTTGTGCATCAGACACTTTACTTACATCTAACCAAGGTTTTAGAAGGGTTGCATATTGCCCATTCTTCCATTCTGTTGCAGTTATATCTTGTGTCAAACTAGTCAACAGATTTTTCTTATCTTGAGTAAATTGGGTTGGTTGTAAATCACCTACCACATTATCGCCACGTTCAACACCAATACTTTGGAATAACTTAACTAAAGCCATAGCTACTTTAATAGTTGGATCAGCGTTACTCATTGAAGCAGGAGGCTGACCAGTTAATGCTGTAGCCATATCCAAAACTGTTAAATGTGTTGTTCCGTATTTTCCTAATGTATCAAGTTTTATCGTACCTAACGCAATCTTGTGAGTATTGCTACCTTGTAGATAAAGCGTAATTGTTTCATCTGATTTACTGCCACTGATACTACAAGCACCGCCAACCGAGTTACCAACCAATTTAGTAATATAACGCTGATTCGGAGATAAACTACAGTCGAAATTCAAACCTGCTATTGGATAATTTAATTCAAAATTCAGACAGGTTTCATCTGTGGCTTTACAATCCAAATTAGTGGTCGGTATCGTACCACCACCTTGAGTAGGATCTTCATTAATTGTTGAGCCACCACCACCGCAACCATTTAATACAATTGCCAATGTAGATAATGCAAAAGGTAATAAAATTTTTTTACTCATCATCATTCCTATTTATTTTTAACGTAATACCGAAATTTTAATTTGTCCCTGATTAGATAGTTCCTGATCTGGCATATCCACAGCCGACGATAAAGGCGTTAACATAATATAGTGTGTACGTTCTGGCACCTGTAAAACGCCTAAAATCGATGCATGTTGTAAAATCGTCGCAGGATACGACTTACTTTTAAAACCACTAGCACCTTCTATAACACACCCCTTTTCATCCAAGAAAACAGCGAGGGGCCAATAATATACAGGCTTATCATTGGTTGTAGCATAGGAAGCTACTTGTATATTCTTAATAGAAGAATCTACTTTTACGACTTCGTATTCAAATTTTTCTTTAAGAGGTTGTCTCGGCCATAACCCAACTTCTTTATTCTGGCTTAGCTTTTTAATTGATTTGTTATAGCCATTAATAAAACACAAATCATTTTCAAAAGTGCTTGCTAACTCTTTGTGCGAAAGTCTCACATAAGTAGGAGCTAATACCACAGAAGAGACTTGATCTTCTTGAGATCGATGCAATACGTTATCAAGGATAGACTGACCAACACCTTTTTTACGCTCAATAGATTCAGTACGACCTAAACCGTCAGGCATAATATAAAAACGTTTTTTCCCTTCTAGATTAAACTCTTGATTTTCTAAATATTCATTATTAACGTATTCCACACCATCAATGGTAGTGTACTTCGTCTCATCCTTTTTGGGTGCTACTGATGCTGATGAAGTAACGATATCCTTAGACAAGGGGGGAAGTGAATTCGGTTCTACTTTTTCTACAATCTTTTGTTGGGAAGCAGAATGCTTTATCAATGTTTTTTCTTTAGTAGTCGCTAAACTAGACTCTTGATCAATAATTTTTGATTCTTCTTTGCTTATTTTTGTCTGTTTTGAAACTGTAGATTGTTTCTTTATCGAGACAGTTGGTGCAGTTGGTGCAGTTGGTGCAGTTGGTGCAGTTGGTGCAGTTGGTGCAGTATTAGACGATTTCTTAATTACTTTAGGTAATTCTTTTGATTTTAAAGATGCTTCTGGCAATACTTGCTGTTCTGGACGAGTTGTCTTTATCTCTGGATTTGTTAATACCCTAGATGGTGTAACGGTTCGTTCCACCCTTTTACTCGGAACAATCATTGGTCGACCATCAGGACCAATAATCGTATAAAAACCATCCGCATAAATAGCAGAGTTACTTGCTATTGCAACAAAAAAAATTGCAATAGCAAATCTAGGTCGAGACATCCGTTCGCAATTTAATTTTACCATTTTGTTCTATAATTTAACCCGAGTACTGTAACTTTGGTATTAGTTTTAACATCCAAACCGGCATAAGGGTTTAACAGGATATTATCAACTCCCGTTTTATTAGATAAGGTACTAGTCCCTGCTGGAATATTATCGCGGCTACGTAAGAAACCAACTGAAAGATCCAAATCTGTATCTGCATCAAATCGGTACCCAATACCCAAACCAAATAACTGCGCATTATTAATTGGAATCATGGTATTACGTTTGTCATTTGGAATAGCGCTAGCACGAGGCTCATAACCAGCACGCAACTTCAAACGATCTGTTGCGGAATACTCTAAACCAATACCCCAGCTCCAAGGTGAGGTAAACTTTAAAGGCAAAGCTAATGAAGCATCTGTCACATCATTTGATAAAAGTTTGGCAACTTTGAGTAAGGTAATCTGTCTATCAAATTCAAACTTAAACTTATCCCATGCAGAATAATCGGTCCAACCCACATCAAAGTTAACTTGCAAATCAGGGAATATTTTATATTTAATCCCGGCTTGGAAATGTGCAGGATATTCTAGATCCATCGCCGCCAGTCCAGCCTCAGAGCTTGGTACATTCCCTGGTAAACCGAGAATTCGAGCCAAGACCTGACCTGTAGCTGATGAGTTTAAGCCTTTAATTAATTCTTGAGGAGCCTTAGCATTATTAATTAGATATTTCCCTTTCATACGCATTTTAGCGGCACTTTGATAAACCATACCAAAGCCAAAATCGTCCGTCGGTTCCCACATTAATCCTAAGTTATAGCTTGGGCTTAAAGACTGCTCCATAGAAACTTGAAGTGATCCCATTTTCTTGAATGGATTCATACCTTCTTGAGTATTACATAAGCCAAATAACAATAGGTTAGTAATCATATCGTTATTGTCTTTAAAAGGCCCGCATACTACATCATCAACCATACGCAATACCCCAATCATATCATTGGGAAAACGCAAATCGGTTTTCATGGCAAGAGCGTTATAAGACATACCAACCGAAGCACCGATCGACAAATGGTCATTTACTTGATAACCAAAAGATGGAGACAAATAAGTAATCCGCTCAACAGCAACTTGCTGGCCCATAAAGTTTCCTGCGTTACCATTTTCAGCGCCAAAACCTGCAATTAAAGGTGCATAAATTGCAGTAGCATAAGTCAGCTTTGAGCCTGGTGGTTTATAGGCAATCCCTGCGGTAGGAGCAGCGAGTGGATAACCCTCCCCTAAATCAACCATTTTTTTTAGAATTGGAATATATAAGCTAGCGTATTCAACATCACCACGCACAGGGCCTTTAAAATCAGTACAAATATTAGCTGTAACTTCTGGACCATCATTACAAACAAGAGGGTCATCTGAGTAGCCAAAAACGTTATAACCAGGAGGTGCCGAGAACTCACGCTGAATATCAAAGTTCGCTAAAATTCCTTGCACATCTGTCTGTAACCCATCAATTTTTGCTAAAGCCGCAGGGTTAAAGTGAATTGCACTAATACCAGGCGGATCTGCAGTTACAGCATTCCCCATCGATAGTGAACGAATATCAACAGCTAGGTTTTGTCCCAATTGAGCGTTGGCAAAGCTAGAAAAACCGGAGATCACAATTGCCGTCGTTAAAGGACATAATTTAGGATATTTCACCTGCCTATCTCCTTATTTTGTTTTTTTGCCAAAGCCTATAAAATCTAGCGGGAAAGATAGACCAAGCGAAACATCTGGTGCATCTTCGGTTAAACCAATACCCACTGTGCCATTAACAATCGTTTCAGGTGAAACACGTACACCTAAAGCAAAGGACAACATCGCGCTACTTTGATCTGGCGACTGATATGACTCGCCATCCTTAAACTGGAACTCAGCATCCATGTTAAAGCTTTGTTGATATGACATGGTTAATGAAACGTCATAATTAAATGAGTAAGCAAAACCGAAAGAGAACCCCCCACTAATACCAGGGTCAAAACTCTCTAGATAACGAGGACCATTCGCCCCACCACCACGTGCCTGATTTAAACCTGTTTCTTTAAATCCATAATTTGCAGAAGCAGAGGCAAATAAAACCACTGGATCAATATATTTACGGGTACTTGCTCCTACCCCAACAGAGTAATATCCTTTACCTGTTGAAAGCTCATCTAAACCAATTTCGTAAGGGCTATCCCCAGTTTTTGTTGATAGGTTACCAAATAATACCAATGGCAAACGGCCTTGCTTTAACGGGAAAGGTTCCCAGCGCGCCCCTAAAGAAATATCACCTAAACCCGCTGCAGTTGTATCTCTAACAATTTCAGATTTTGCAACGAAAGGAACTGTTGCAGATAATGTTAAGTTGTCCAATATCCCATATTGAACAGTAAAACTATTCGTTAAAGTATGGTTCGCATCTTCTTCAACACGTAAACGGTTAAGTTGAGATGAGTCATCAGCTAAAGCTAAATCAATTCGAGTATCGCGATAATAGGTATAATCGAGATCGTAATAGGCTGAAAATACGCCTCTTTTAATCAATGAATATTGGCGCTCATTTGAAGTAAATACTTCTTGCAAATTTGTCTCTTGAGTCGCATCACCTTCTTTTTTCTGTAAAGCAGTAGCAGCTTGATTAGCTCCAGTATTTGCTGCCTCAACAGGAGCAGGTTCAGTAGTTACAACGTCTGTAGCTGGAGTTGTACTCGCTTCTTGAACTGAATCTGTTGATGTTACTACTGATCCTGTACTCGCGTCAGAAACAACTGTGGTGTTTTGAACTTCAGCTTCAGTTTGTGCGACTTGGTCATTTGCATAAAGTGTGCCCGTAATAGCACTCATACTTAATGCCAACACACTCATCTTCATCCATCGATTATTCATGTTTCTTCCCACCTAATGTATTTATTTTACTCAATTCATATTTGATTATTTACGCTTATAGTAAAGACGCATATATGTTTCAATTGGCTGATTATAGGTTGCAGAATTTGGGTCTTTATCCAGTACCCTACGCATAGTTGATGCTTTATTTGCTAAACGGTCATAATTGAATGTTGGATATTGCACATCCACAAATGCATAACGGTTAACAGTTGCATCTTCCACATGACGCATATCTGAGTCTTTTAAGGCCAATAGGTCTTTACGTTGAGATTCAGGAACAGAAACAATGAATAATGTATTATTATCCCAAACCTCTTTAAAACGATTTTCATCAAAGCTGATATTCCCTAATGCAGGATCAGCAACATAGACTCGTCCATCTTTATAAGCTTTATATACGACAAAATGTTTAAAACCAGCATAAGAAATTGGAACGATTGCAGGTTGTCCAAGATTGACTAAATCAGAAAACTCCCCTCGATAACCACCACTATCCAAACCAATAGCAGTTACAAAGCGTTTCATATCAAGTAATGAGAAGCTTCGGCGTTCAATAATACGTTGATATTCACCATACTGTAGTAAACCACTCATAGTCTGCTGTTCAGTCAAACTTGTTCCCACATAACCATTTAAAAGTGTAGTAAGAGCAGCTGAACCGCAACTATAGTCATAAGCTTGTCGAACAATACCTCGGAACTGATCTTCTACAGCTGGTTTAATCTGAACTGGTTCAATATGATTACGGCGAAAAGATAAATTACGTGAATCGGCAGTCTCTGTATAATAAACAGTTCCCGGTGGCTTTTTTTCTATTTCGAAGGCTTCTGTCGCAAAGTAATATATCAATGCTGAGCCTAAAGCAATCTCTAACATAAGCACTTGTTCTAAATGGTGGCCTACTGGCCTTATTCATTTTATTCTTAGAGCAATAGCTCTACATCCCTGTGTGTTGAAGATACCTTTTTTTTTTGAAAAAAACAGCCTTTTTTTACTTTTTTTTGATGAACGTTTAGTTTTATAAAAATAGAGAGACTTGTGTGATTAATTTAAATAGATTTTTAATTTAACAGTTATTTTTATCAATAAAAAATATATTTTTATATAGTTAAATTAGACAATTAATAAATAAAAAAGCGCGTAATAAACGCGCTTTTTTTATTAAAACTCAGATTAGTGACCTGAAATTGTAATTGTAGAAGTTCCTACATTTAAACCTTGAATTTCAACATCACCAATAGATGCATTAGCAGCAGCACCTAAATGTACACCCTGTACATAAACGTTCATACCTTGTGCACTATTATTTTGAATTTTCAAGCCAGTTGGTACAACTGAAATATTAGCATCAACATCTAAATTACCAGTTGTGTTACCAGCACCACGAACCATCACTTTGTCTAGGAAGATCTCACCACCACCTGCAGCATCTTTGATACCGAAGTTAGATAGTGTTAAACCGCCCTGTAAAGCAGAGTTCACTTTAATCATTGCACCTTGTGGAGTAGAACCTAATTGTACGTTGGCTGAAATTGCACCTAGAGACAAATCTAAACCAGAGATAATTTCAGTTGGAGCAGTTTCAGTGATACCACGTACAGCAGTAGTTGTATTTAAAGTACCAGAAGTACCCACACCAATAGAACCTACACTTACATTAACAGCACCCACGTTTGCAGCAACGTTTAAAAACGCGCCATTTGTACCCGAAGCACCAACGCTGTCAATTTTAAGGTCTAACAAATTAGCAGTTTGATCAACCTGTGTAAGCTCCACTCCACTTACTACAATCGCACCCGCAGTTGCTGCAGCACCAGTAATACCTGTAGTAGGGTTTAAACCATCATTATCATGAATAAATACTTTATCGATAGAAATACCGCCAGCACCTAAAGCGATACCGATATTAATACCATCTTGACCTGTAGCAGCACTAAGTGCAGCATCATCCATTGACTGCATTGCCATTGCATTTGCGCTGATAGCTAAAGAAGAAACTAAAGCAAGTTTAGTAAACATTTTCATTGAGCACTCTCCCAAGAGCATTTATTTTTTGACTTAACCACTCTCATTGTCTCAAATTGCATTTTTCTTTATATGGCAACCGAAACTTCCAATCCTTGAGTAGTTTTGCTTAGCAATTACTAAATTACATCTACGTTAATTTTTGTTCAACTAGTGTTGTGCATTTTTTGCCAACTACCCGACAAACGGTACACTCAAGTTTTTCTACACAAACCTTGCTAAAAACAATAAATTCTCAGTTAAAATTTCGTTCATTTTATCAGCAAAAAGTTTAGTACTTAAAAGACTTTCTCCTGATGAAGTGCAACTTATAGTAAACTAACTACTCTCTCATTAAACACTCTTTTATTTAAAAATGTCTCAGTTAAAGAAAAAAATCTCTTTATATAGTAAAAATGCTGCCGATATTTTAAAAAAATTAGATGGTTTAACTGGGCTTATTTATTTAAATGACAATAACAATCCAACTATCGGATTTCTTCCGCAAGATTATATTATTATTCAAAATGAAAATTATTTAGAATTTGAGCGCCAAAATTTCAAAGAATATAAACATGGATCAAAATCAAATCAACTTTTAAATTTCATTCAATTTAAAGAAAATAATTTGAATAAAGATATTGAATCAACAATAAGTTTTATGGGTGGTTATATTGGTTTTATCAGCTATGATTTCAGTGCACATCAATTTATTAATGGACAAAATCATATACAACCTTCTCTATTCCTAGGCAAATATCGATCTTTTTTAAAATATATAGATAATGATTGGTATTTTTTTAGTGATGAAGAAAATGCAGTTGATCTATTCTCATATATTGAAAATAAAATAGAGAATTTTGGTTCCAATAACTCTAAAAATACATTTGAATTAAAAACCACTATTCAACCAAGATGGTCTAAAAAACAATATTTCGATGCTTTCTATAAAATACAAGAATATATTAAGGCTGGAGATTGCTATCAAATTAATTTAACCCAAGAGTTTAAAGCTAAATTTTCAGGATCCTTATTAAATAAAGCTGAAGATCTATGGCAACTTACAAATGCTCCATATGCAGGTTATTTAAAATTAGATGATTTTGAATTATTAAGTTGCTCTCCCGAGCTTTTCATCGAATTCAATCAAAATAAACAAATTAAAACTAGACCTATTAAAGGCACAATGCCTCGCTATGAGAATGCAGAAAAAGATTTTATTTCTAAACAAACCTTAAAAAACTCTCAAAAAGACCAAGCAGAAAACGTGATGATTGTCGATTTATTACGTAATGATTTGAGCATTTATGCCAATACAGGATCTGTAAAAACAACAAAATTATTCGAGATTGAAAGTTTTAATCAAGTACATCACATGGTAAGCGAGATCGTTGCGACTCTTAAAGATGATATTAATCCTATGCAAATGCTGCTCTCTGCCTTACCAGGAGGTTCAATCACAGGAGCTCCCAAAATTCGGGCAATGCAGATCATTGAAGAGTTAGAGGAATCAGCAAGAGGTGCATATTGCGGGACATTGGGTTATTTCAATTTTGATGGAACTGGCCGCTGGAATATTCTCATCCGTAGTTTTCAACAATATCAGAATCAGCTTTCTTTATGGGCAGGTGGTGGTATTACGATTGCATCAAATGCAGAAGCAGAATATCAAGAAAGTCTTGATAAAGTCTCTGCTATGCTGAACTTGATGAACAGCACAGCAGAGTAAAATTTAGAGAATATCTTCTTTTAATGTTTGTACTAAACGCTCATTTTGCTCATCAGTTCCTACAGTAATTCGTAAGAATTGATTAATACGAGGCTTATTGAAATAGCGCACAATAATGCCCTGCTCACGTAATTGCTGTGCAAGCTGACCTGCATCATGCGATGGATGTGAAGCAAAAATAAAGTTTGCTTTAGAAGGTAAAACTTTAAAGCCCAAAGCAGTTAATTCATCTACTAGCTTTTCACGAGTAGAAATAACTTTTTGACATTGTTCTTCAAAATAAGTTTGATCTTCAAAAGAGGCTACCGCTGCTGCAATTGCAAAACGATCAATAGGATATGAGTTAAAGCTATTTTTGACAGCTTCAAGTGCAGCAATTAAATGAGACTGAGCAATCGCGAAGCCAACGCGTAAACCCGCAAGAGAGCGAGATTTTGAAGTTGTTTGGCACACAACCAGATTCTCATAGCGATTTACTAAACTCACTGCTGATTCTGCACCGAAATCAACATAAGCCTCATCAATGACAACCACCCGATTTGGATTCGCTTTTAAAATTTGTTCGATTTCTGGTAAACCTAGTGCAATACTTGTTGGAGCATTAGGGTTTGTAATAATAACCCCACCATTTGGTTGCACATAATCTTTAACTTCTATCTCAAAATTATCATTGAGTGGGATTTCTTTAGTCTTTGTACCAAAAAACTGACTATAAACTGGATAAAAGCTATAAGTGATATCTGGATAAAGAATTGGTTCATCTTGAAGAAAAAATGCTTTAAAAATATGAGCAAGTACTTCATCTGAGCCATTACCAACAAAAACTTGCGAAACTTCAATATTTTGTTGCTTAGCAATCGCATGTTTTAATGCCGTAGCATCTGGGTCTGGATATAAACGCAATGCATCAGCCTGATGAGTTAAAACAGCTTGAACTGCTTCAACTACTTTGGGTGATGGCGGATATGGATTTTCATTTGTGTTGAGTTTCAATAAATTCTGAATTTTAGGCTGTTCGCCAGGAACGTACGGCTCTAACTCACGAACTTCTGGACTCCAAAAGCGCATTTGTGCTGTAGATAAAGTCATGGTCTTATCTCAAAAAAGGGCTGAAAATCAGCCCTGAGTAATAATTAAAAAACTACAAGGTTTATAAGCTTATTGATAACGATAGCGAGCTGAGCGGGCATGGGCATCTAAGTTCTCTTGGACAGCTAAGATGTCGGCTGTTTTGGCTAACGATTTGACTCCATCTTTCGAACACATAATTAAGCTCGAACGTTTTTGGAAATCATAAACACCTAATGGAGAAGAAAAACGAGCAGTTCCAGAGGTCGGTAATACATGGTTTGGGCCTGCACAATAGTCACCAATTGCTTCAGGTGTATAGCGCCCCATGAAAATTGCTCCAGCATGGCGAATATCTTCACTCATAGCCTCGGCATCATCTAAGCAAAGTTCCAAATGTTCTGGTGCAACTTGATTAATCAAATCAATTGCTTCTACACGGTCTTTGACTAATACCAAAGCACCACGGTTTTCAATCGAAGTTCTCGCAATGTCTGCCTTTGGCAATTCATTTAAATGCTTTTCAATTGCCAACTCTACCGCATTAAGCAAAGCTTCATCAGGAGTAATGAAAATAGCTTGAGCAACTGTGTCATGTTCAGCCTGAGATAAAACATCCATAGCTAACCAATCTGCATTATTTTCACCTTCTGCATATACTAAAATTTCAGAAGGTCCAGCAATCATATCAATACCGACCTGACCAAATACAGCGCGTTTGGCAGCTGCCACAAAACGATTTCCAGGGCCAGTAATTTTATCTACAGGTGGAATGGTCTGAGTACCATAAGCAAGCGCTGCTACAGCTTGAGCTCCCCCAATAGTGAATACTCGACTCACTCCTGCAAGGTAAGCCGCAGCTAGAACCAATGGATTTAGTTCACCGTTTGGTGCAGGAACAACCATAATAATTTCAGGTACACCAGCAACATGGGCTGGCACTGCATTCATTAAAACTGAAGACGGATAAGAGGCTAAACCACCTGGTACGTAAATACCCACACGGTCTAGAGGTGTGACTTTTTGTCCTAATGTATTACCCAAATCATCTATATAAGTCCAGCTCTCTTGTTTCTGAGCTTCATGAAATGAACGAATACGCTTTGCTGCTAACTCTAGAGCATCACGAATTTCTGGGCTTAAATTATCAAAAGCAGTTTTAAGTTGTTGTTGAGATAATTCTAAATCTGAAAATTGATGCGCAGGATGTCGATCGAACTGTTGAGTAAGCTTTAAAACATGATCATCACCATGCTGACGAACATCAGCAATAATTTGATCTACTGTTTGCACTAAATTAAGATCATTTACAGTTTCAAATGCTAAAAGCTCAGCAAAAACCTGTTTGAAGTTCTGATCTTGAGTCGATAAACGTCGCATCAATTTACCCACAAGGCGAAAAAGAAAAACCAAGTTTACTCTTTTTCTAAGCGCTTGTGGGCATCATCTGAAGCAACTATCACAAAAGCATGATGGGAAATTGCTTTTAACGTGATTGAACAGCTTGCTCAAGCTGTGAAATGATTGGATTTAATAGAGTTTGCTTACGTTTAAAACTAGCTTTATTTACAATTAAACGTGAAGAAACTTTGCAAATTTCCTCTAATGGCTCAAGACCATTCGCTCTTAGCGTATTACCAGTGTCGACCACATCGACAATGTAATCACCCAAACCCACCAAAGGCGCTAACTCCATAGAACCATAGAGTTTGATCACATCGACTTGCTCACCTAAGCTTGCATAATACTGACGTGTAAGATTGACGTATTTCGTGGCAATTTTTAAACGGCCTTTTGGACGTTCCATTCCCACTTTACCAGCAGTCATTAATTTACACTTAGCGATTTTCAGGTCAAGTAGCTCATATACATGCTGAGCGCCATGTTCCATCAACACATCTTTGCCTGCTACACCTAAATCTGCTGCGCCATTTTCTACATAGGTAGGCACATCAGATGCACGTAAAATCAAAATACGTACTTGCTTATGCGTAGTAGGAAAAATCAGTTTGCGGGACTTTTCCGGATCTTCGAGCAAATTAATACCCGCTGTAGCTAGTAAAGGTAACGTCTCTTTTAAGATACGTCCTTTACTGAGTGCCAAGGTCAAACCATGATCAAAATTGCCCATCACATCAAAATTAGGATCATCGTTTCTTACATCATTCATTAACTTACTCGCTTAATTTTGGCACCTAAACCTTGAAGTTTCTCTTCGACATGCTCATAACCACGGTCAATATGGTAGATACGGTCAATTAAGGTATCTCCTTCTGCCACTAAAGCTGCCAAAACTAGAGAGAACGAAGCACGCAAATCTGTTGCCATTACAGGTGCAGCCTGTAAAGTTTCTACTCCAGTCACGACAGCATCATGACCTTCAACCTGAATATTAGCACCCATGCGTGACAATTCAGGAACATGCATAAAACGATTTTCAAAAATCGTTTCAGAGATAGTTGCAAATCCACGACCAATAGCATTTACAGCCATAAGCTGAGCTTGCATATCTGTTGGAAACTCTGGATGTGGCAAAGTTCTAAAACTTACAGCTTTAGGGCGTTTGCCTAACATATCAAGTTCGATCCAGTCATCACCACGAGTGACTTCGGCACCCATTTCTTCAAACTTATCCAAAACAGATTCAAGTAATGCAGGGTCGGTATGTGTAGTTTTGACACGACCGCCCGTAATTGCCGCAGCTGCCAAATAAGATCCCGTTTCGATACGATCAGCTACCACAGCATATTCACAGCCATGCAAACTTTCTACTCCAGTTACAACAAGAGTATCAGTATCAAGTCCTTCAATCTTAGCGCCCATTTTAATGAGCATTTGAGCAAGGTCAGTGATCTCAGGCTCACGAGCTGCATTACGAATAGTCGTAACACCATCAGCTAGTGCAGCAGCCATCAAGATGTTTTCAGTACCGCCAACGGTAACCATATCAAAAACAACTTCGCCACCTTTTAAACGACCTTCAACTGAAGCATGGACATAACCATTTTCAACTTCAATATGTGCACCTAAAGCTTCTAAAGCTTTTAAATGTTGATCAACCGGACGTGATCCAATTGCACAACCACCTGGTAAAGAAACTTTCGCATTACCGTAACGCGCTAATAATGGTCCTAAAACCAAAATTGAGGCACGCATTGTTTTTACTAGCTCATAAGGAGCAAACTGATTATCTAAAGTAGAGGTATCAGCTTTTACTGTGTCATTTTCATAGCCGATTGTAACCCCTAAACCACCAATCAACTTGACCAAAGTATTTACATCTTTAAGATTTGGAACATTAGTGATCGTAATTGGAGAGTCTGCAAGAATAGTTGCAGCAAGTAATGGTAAAGCTGCATTTTTAGCACCAGAAATGCGCACTTCCCCGTCGAGCTTAACACCACCCGTAATTAAAAATTTATCCATTAATATTTAAGCTCCGAAAAGGCTTGCTTTACGCCATTCATCTTTGGTCATTGCACGAATTGTTACCGCGTGAACTTCGCCACTTGCAATATAAGTATTTAATGGTGCATAAACTAATTGTTGGCGAGCAACAGTACGCTTACCGTCAAATTGATCATCCACAATACGGAGGTCAAATTTTCCGGCCTGTCCGCTCACCGCTACTTCCGCTTCAGGGAAAGCTTCTTTTAAAATTTGAGTGAGCTGTTCACTATTCATTGCAAAGACCTCTGACACAACCTAAGGTGTAAAACGAAGTATTTTACTATAACTTTTTCAAAGAATTCAGTACGTGTTTATATTTTATCAATAAAAAAGAGGCTATGTTTCAAGCCTCTTTCAATTATATAAAACTTATTAAATAGAAACAGCAACTTGCGAATAAGTGCACTGCATTTTCCGATATTTTAATAATTGTTTTTTTAATTTTTCAGTTAGTTTTTTAATTGAAGTATACATATCATCAGCAGTTGCCTGAGCAAACAACTCAATTCCCGGCAATCTTACAATAGCCTCTGCAACATGGTTCGAACTACCTTTATGAGAGCGCTTATCAATTTGATGATCTTTTGTTAATTTAATCTGCATACTATTCACCTGATCTAAGTGTTTTGTTAACTGATTAAATTTTGATTTAATATTTTCTTCTATAGCTGGTGTAATTGCTAAATGATGTCCACGAATCGTTATTTGCATAATTCTATCCCTCACCTTTTTAGGTTATCTAAAGAAGAACTAAAACGATTTAATGCTATCAAAAAGAAAACTTAGAACAATTAAACCATTTTAGTTACTCTCTTGGTGAAAATGAAATTTCATTATTTCGTCATAATGAATCTCTAGAATAGCCATACTTCAAAATTCAGATCAAGACTTTTCTTTCAGACGACGAAGGAATATGTAACGATTCTCGATATTTTGCGACCGTTCTTCGAGCCACTTCAATTCCCTCATCCTTTAACAATGTAGCAATTACATTATCTGACAAAGGCTTACGTGGATTTTCGTTGGCGACTAGTTTCTTAATCATTGCCCGAATTGCGGTGGAAGATGCCTCTCCCCCTGCTGTTGTTCCTACATGGCTAGAGAAAAAATATTTCAACTCAAATAGACCACGAGGCGTAAGCATATATTTATTTGTAGTTACACGAGAAACTGTAGATTCATGCAATTCGACTTCTTCTGCCACGTCTCGAAGAACTAGCGGCTTCATCGCTTCCGGGCCTATTTCCAAAAAAGCTTTTTGATGCTCTACGATACAAGAAGCTACTTTTAATAACGTTTTATGCCTTTCATCAATACTTTTAATAAAGTTTTTCGCCTCAAGCATCTGGTTACGTAAATATAAATTATCCTCACTCTGATCTGCTCTACGAATCATACTAGAGTAAAAAGAATTAATTCTTAATTTAGGAAGTACATCTGGGTTTAGCTGAACCTGCCAATGTAAATCTTTTTTTGAAACTACTACATCGGGAATTTGATAATCAGATTCTTGCTTATCAAAATCCATACCAGGATAAGGTTTTAACGTTTTTAAAAGATTGATTGCAAACTTTAATTGGTCTTTCGTTAAACCAGTTTGTTTGAGTAATTTATTAAGATCATTGGCTATCAAAAGCTCATAATACTGTAATAGATTTTTTGCCTCATTTAGATATTCAACATCTTTGGGCAGAAACTCTAGCTGTATTTTTAAACATTCCGCTAAATTACGCGAACCGATCCCTAAAGGATCAAGTCGTTGAATGTGTTTTAAGACAACTAAAACCTCATCTTCTTCGATCTCTTCCTCAATATCCATTTCATTCAATAATTGTTGTGCCGCTAAAATTATTTCTTCAATTTCAGCATCTAAAAACCCTTTATCATCTAATGCATCAACAATACAATAAGCAATTAATTGATCTATTTTAGAAAAATGCAAAAGATTAACTTGTTCTAGAATATGTTCCTTTAGCGATAATTGAACTTGGCGATTATCCTCTCGTTCTTCAAATTCTGGAGTAGCCAAAGCTGTTGATTGATGGGTATAAACATCATCCCACTCAGTATCAACGGGTAAATCATCAGGCAAATGGTCTGCATTTAGCTCAGTCGTTAAGTCATCTGATTCTTTATTTTCTAATGCAGCCAGACTCTCCGTTAGTGATTCTTCTTCTATTTTTTCAAGTAAAGGATTACTATCTAGTTGAATCTGAATTTCCTGTTCAAGCTCTAAACTAGAGAGTTGTAACAAACGAATCGCCTGCTGCAATTGAGGTGTTAACGATAGAGAATTCGCTACTTTCAATCCAACAGATAATTTCATATATTTCATTTTCCATAAAACAAGCAAAAATCATGCCTATTCAATATTTATAACATATAGTCTCCATTTGTTATACATATCCAACTGAAATTTGTAGAAGAAAAAAGAGATTTTTCCAATTATAAAAATAATCTTATTAAATTAATTCTATCAAACATGGTTCTCATACAAAGTCAGACACGAAATCTTGTTATAAAAAGTTAATTAGGAGGAACTAGCCCTCTTTTAATTTTGTCTAATTGATTACTCTTCGATTGTATAGTTTTTTTCTATTAAATTTTAAGATTTCAACTCATAGCTTACTATTTTATATTTATTCCCGACATATATATTTTTTAGCACATAAAGAAACACCCCCATTCGTTAGAATGGGGGTGTTTAGAATAATGAGCTGGCGATGACTTACTCTCACATGGGTAACCCCACACTACCATCAGCGC